>NZ_JBPBLR010000001.1:0-97014 GCF_050955245.1 Halobacteriovorax sp. GFR8
GGGACGCAATCGCAGACGCAATCTTGCAAGGGCGTTTTAGATATGCTGCCCGTTTGTTATTTATATGGCGAGAAGGAATGACTACCAAGGACGAGAGGCTAGTACAGGAGGACGTTAAGTCCTTTGAAGGGCACGAGTTGTGCATAGATTGGTCTAACAAAAATACGGTTGTCACACTGCGCTATAATAGCGAGGTGTACAGCTACAGACAGCAAGACGTTACCGACGAGAGGTGGTAATTATGAAACTTATAGATAACTGGAAGTCAGCATTAAAGATGCACACAGTACAACTAGCGTTAGTTTATACCATTATTACATGGTACAACACGCTAGTATCAACAGGACTACCAGAGACGGTAATGGGTTGGGTTAACGCCCTAATCGGCCTATTCTTTATCGCGCTACGTGTAGTAGCCCAACCAGAGTTACACGCGAAAGGCTACGACGTAGAAGACGAGCACGAAAATAATTCGGTAGGTTAATAGCATGAATATACTATTTTGGGCGGCTGGTGCCTCAACCACCGTAATAGGCTCGCCGCCAGAAAAGTACACAGTAGATAACACCTATAAGGACGTCAACGCTAAAGACGCTAGAGGTGTTTATTTCGGTGATGCAGAATCAGCTAAAACCATAAACTTTGTTTCACAGCAAGACGTGTACCTAAGCTTTACCTTTGGTATATTGTCGTCAGGTTCTTGGTACAGCACCCCAGCAGCAGTGGAGCTAGCAGGTGTGTTTAGGTTGTACCCACTATCAAGTTCACAGGACGAGTTAGTGCTACAACTAAATGAACAAGGTTCTTGGGTTAGTTACGGTTCGGTAACAAATGGTAGCGCTAAGGTGCGCCTAGACGTTATTTACGAAAGGGACGCAGTGAACGGGCTTATTGAAGTCAGAGTAGATGGTGCCGTACAGGCCTCATACACGGGGGACACTACCACAGGGTCATACCCAGCTACGTCTAGCTCTATTCTAATAGGGTGCCCGAATACCACTAACAGCGGTACTACTATTTGTTACGTTTCTAATTTCTTCCAAATGGACGAATCAACGGCAGGGGCTATACCAGTTCAATTAGGCATAACTGCTAACGGGACGCACACGGACTTTGAGGGTAATGACTTCGACATGATTAACGATGTTGGGTTACCAGACTCCACGCTAATAGCGTCCAAGGTAGTTGGGGACAAATCAACGTTTGTAATCGAGGATGTACCTACGGCCTATTCGGTTGGGTACGATGTTATAGCAGTTGGCGTAGGCGTTAGGGCGTCTTCGGGCGGCACATCATCACCGGACTTAGCAGTAATGATTAAGGACGGAGCCAACGAGGTAGAGTCTAGTACCATCCTAATGGACGCAGTTAAGAAACCACGCATAGGCACTTTCCATACCGCACCAGACGCGGGAGCATGGACGGTGGCTAAAGTAAACTCAGTAGAATGTGGTGTAACCACTAAATAGGTGATGATATGAAACCTACAAAAGCAGACCAAATATTCGAGGTCGCAGTAGATGGGCTGGTGCAAGAACTAGACCTAGACTTTGAGGCACCACATAAGTTTGTATGTTGCTTTGCGTGTGACGTAAACGGTGAACCTGTGGTAGTGTCTAGCGGTACCGTAGTGTACGAAGTAACCACAGAAACTAATCCTAGTGCATGGGTGGATATAGAAGCTAATAATGATATGACCGCACCAGTAGATAGCTCTTTTCAAGCACCAGCCAATAAACTACGCGTTACTATAACGTCCGCAGACGTAGCTATGGCCTACTATAGGATTAAAGCGGTGCAGTACTATGCGTAGTGCTTTAAAAAAGCTGCCAGTAATTGGGCTAGCTGGGGTGGCGTCTCAGGCGTCGGCAGTATTCCCAAGTGTATTTAATACAGGTGATACGGGAGGGGGTGGTAGTATGCACCCGCCTGTTACGCTTTACCCAGAATCAGCCCAGTTCTATGCCCAGAACGAGCAGCGATTATTATATGACGGTCTAGCAGCACCAGCGGTCAAGACACCAGTAGTAAACATAAGTCGCAGCAGTACCGAACCTACGTACTATACGCACGCCAAAGAAACACAGCATAACTCCTCGTTTATCAGTAGTGGCGCAGGTGTTTATTTTGAGGTAGAGGTAGTAGCTATAGCCGTGGGTGGGGCGGTTGGTATTGGGTGTTCTATTTACTCAAACTCGGGCGACAGGACAGACCCAAAGATACCTTATGGTATGGGTGTGTGGTCTAACGGCGACGAAGGGGTAAACCCGTCAGGCGCTTCCGGTGGTGGCACTCTAGGTAACTGGGGCGGTGTCTTCGAAGTGGGCGACCGAATCGGGGTGGGTATTGTTAACGATGACAACACAGTACACTACTTCAAGAACGGGGTTTTAATCAAAAACCTAACCGTGTCGGGTGCGGCATTAAACGCCACAGCCTATGCTATGGTTATGCTATACGGTGAAGGTTCAGAGGTTAAAGCAGACGGGTACGCATACATGCCAGCGGGATTCGTGTCCATGATATAACGTGCAAGCGTTTGCAAAGAGCGGGATTATTTCCCGCTTTTTTATTATCTGTGTTTGACGAACGCCCAAAGTTAGGTTATCTTTTTATTGACCGAACCAAATAGCGAAAAGGAGACGCAAAATGGAAATGGTAATTTTAAAAGTCTGGGAACATCAAACCTCAAGCCCAGAAGTCCGCGAAGTACCGTACACCCACGCGTGCGCAATGGCAGAGAACGGGGGTTTCTATAAGGTACAAATTATCGACCATAAAACAGACGTCGTAGAATTGGAGCTATAACCATGAGCGAGTGGATGCTAAAAGTACGTCAATCGAATAATGCTAACCCGTACTATAACCGCATAGTGCTATTTATGCCTAACTGCGACCTTGACGCGTACATCGAAGAACACGGGTTAGAACAACCAAAAGGCACAGGGTGTAACCGACTAAGCCATAAGTGCTATATAGTAGCTAACCACATGCGGGATGTAGCGCGCGCCGAAGGTAAGGGGGTGCTAGATGAGTAAGAAAAACAGGCCACAACACCACTCAGTAGCAGGTAAATACCTAAGCAGGTACTACTACGATAGCCATATTAAACGCCTACAGGCGGAGCTAGAACACCTAGCCGAGCGATTAAATTACGGTTATGTTAAGCCACCGGAAGACTTTGAACGACTGGTAGCGGACGTGGCGAGTATGCGCCGCAAGATGGTAGGTCTAGCCCGTAGACGTGGTACGACGGGCACCTACAAGTCACATTATTGGGCATGGTTTTACACCACCGAAGAACGACGCAAACAGAATCTAGCATTAGGCTATAACTGCACCATGGACATGGCACACTACCGACAGCTAGACCTAGACGCGGGTAACCGAGTAAGCTAACGTGGCAAAAAAGCCAGCACCTAAAAATAAGACGTTACCCCACCGTCGGTGGTGGCAGCGTAGGAAAAAAGGAATAGGATAATGGAACGACTATTACGACAGATGACTTTGAAAGGGCTAAGCCTAATGACCAAAGTTACTTGGGGTTCACTACGTTGGGAACTAGTTTGCAAACTGGTTGCTTTACAGTTCGAATATGCCGAGGATGAATCGGGGGTATTTTATGCTTAGTTTATTAGTAGCAATAGCTGCGTTTATTTACGCTATGGTAGCCACTACCGTGGTTTGGGCTTTAATGGGCGTCGTGATTATCTTGTTTTGTATCTTTCTGTACGCCGTGGTTTACTACCTAGTGGTTAAGCCGCTAACGTTTATAGGTGCTGTAGTGGACTTCATAGTTGAGAGGGCAAGCCCGTGGAATTAGACCTAAAGCTAAAGGACTCGGACTTGCGCGTTACGGTGACCATTATTAAAAATGGTAAAGAGAGCGTAAGCACCATGAACCTAGAAACCGTAAGTAACTTTATAGTTAAAACAACGCTATGCCCAGAGAAGGCCGTACTAATGCGTAACTGCATAATGGGTGGTGGGGCATACGAGACGAATTTACATGGGTCAATATTTAGAGTACGTAGGTATGAGTAAAGTAGTTAAGATACAAGACCACAAGGCCAAGAACATACCGAAGGCGGACGCAGTGCTAACGCCAATGTATTCTAAGTTGGCAAACCTAGAACTAGAGGTTAAGTTACTGCGTGGTGAAATAATGAAAAAGGAGCGCGAGTTATTACCCGACGATGAGCGCGCACACCGACAACTGATGCGCCGAGCATCAAAGCTAGACTGGTGACCAGATGAAAGTATGTTACGAGAATAAGACAAAAACCGACCACGGGAAAACGGTGGTACTGGCATTTGATGGGTGTACAGAGGTGCGTATTGGGAAGACCATAAAACACTCCAAGTTGAACGCAGTGAGAGCACTACGCGTGTGCGTGATAGTGAAAGATAACGAGCGGGTTTATATCGAGAACGACCGCGAAGTGGTGACGCTGGAAACCAAAACAATTTCTGGTAAAAAAGACTTCAAATAATTTGACGAACGACCAAAGTTAAATTATATTTTTAGTACACACAGCGAATAGGACGCGCAGTAATGAAAGCAAATCAATTCTACAAAGGTACGGCTTACAAAGCTGGCACACCAAAAAATACGGAACCTACCCTACGCTTGGAGGTATTAAAGACCTGTGAGGAGCGTAAACATATTAACGTGCAGACTAAAAACGGCGTTAAAATGTTACTTGCCTATGATGGTAAGGCGGGCTGGTTCCACCTACATAAGTACTCACCACTAGGCAATATCGGCGGACATGTTTACAATAACTTTGACATGAACGAAGAAGACACCGAGCTACTAATGGCAGCGGCGGGGAGGTGGTCACATGACTAAGTTACAGGCACTACTATATGCGATAGCAGCCTTAGCGCTATTAGCAGTAGCTCTAGGCGTTTGTGCCGCAGCCAAAGAGCATGCGTTAGCCATGTGTAAGATGACGAGCACAGAGCGTGCTTGCGAGCAATGGTTAGAAGGGGACGGACTATGAAGCAGAAAGTTTACTACCGTGCATGGGTGCAACCTAAAAGCATGACCAAGAAAATATACTACGTTGATGCTATCCACGGTAGCCAACAGCAGGATAAGGCGTACCAGTTCACCACCAAAGAGGCAGCAGTAAAAGCCGTGGAGCTTTACGGGGCTGAACACTGGGGAGTAGACCGAGTAGCTACTAAAACGTTGGTGACCACCGTAGCTGGGTCTAAGGTGGGTGGATAATGGTTATTAACGGTAATGAGTGTGGTACTAATGAGCGTGGGCACTGGGTATATTTTGGGTATTCAAGAAAAGGTAACCTAGTTTATATAGGCACCACAATACAGAGACCGGAAGACCGTTTTCGCTGGCACAAGAGCAACGGCAAGCCGCTACGCTTTGTAGTTCAGCATAATTATGCTACGACTGATGAAATGCTAGACGCGGAAATACACCTAATTAATAAGCATAAACCAGCACTAAACAAGAAGACAAAGCGCCATAACGATAACCGAAAACTAAAGGAAGGGGTTAAAGAATCACGAGTAGGTGTTACTGGTTGGTGTCAAGCATGCCTAAAGCGCAGAGTTAACAAGGGGTACACTAAATGTTATTGGTGTGGCTAGAAAACAGTTTAATATTTTTTATCACACAGTTTGCGGTGGCCTATTTTAATGTGTTAGTCCGAGGTTTGCAGACTGCTAACGTTATTCATGGTAATTACAGACAGGCGGCAGCGACTAGCATACTAATGTCACTAGGTAACGTGTTAACTATTGGCTTAGTGGCTACAAACCCATGGGAGAGTTTTTTACCAGTTTCGTTGGGTAGTATGCTAGGGGTGCTGCACGCAATGTGGTTAAAAAGGAGTCATCATGCCCAAGTCAAGTAAAAAGCGTAAAAACGGGAAGGTTAAAAAAGCCAACGGTGCAGGGTCGGTGGATAATGTTAGGTCAACGGCACCTAAACAGAAATGGACACCACCAGAGTACGATATTACCGCAGAGGCTAAGAAGCTGCGTAAAGCACTAGAAGAACAAAAAGCCCTCGTATTGCCAACGCCGGAAGAAATAAAAATGGCGTCAATGCTCTACGGAGTAATAAACCCAGACACTATCCGAGCGGCTAAATCAGTATTGAAAGACGTGCATGTTTGGGCAGAAGACGCGGTAGCTGATTTGACAAACGACAAAAACTAGCATAAGTTATAGGTACACACAGCGATACAGGACGCGCATTATGGAAAACCTCGTAAATAATAAACCAGCTAATTACGCTTATCTGGTTTTAGACCAATCGTACAAAGCCCACGTAGCGTGGATGAACCAGCTACAGGAGGCACACGCATTTATTATAGCTGACGGCGGTGAACCAGAACCAAAAGACCTAGAGGTACTGGCAGACGTTGAGCGTAAAGTATCCGAGCTTAGAGAAGCGTTATTAAAGGTGTTAGCATGATTACTCAAGGTTACCAAAAAGTAATAGCCTGTGGTGCTGGGCACCCAGACGGGTACGCACACGTGTGCACGTACACAGGTAGCCAGACAGGGTGGTTAAATGAGGTGGTGCCCGTTAGAGAGGTAAACCTAGTCAAAGCCGTACAGCTTAGAAAGTTATACGGCATGATTGCTAACCACACAATAGTGTGCACTAACCCAGAACTACGCGGAGGGGTAAACGTGCATTATCTAAGTAAAGTACTAATACATAGGGGTAACTTACAATGAAATACTATATCAGAACTATTAATATGCGTAGTTCAGTAACCAGCCTACCACCTATCACTTATGCGGTAGGCACACATACTGATGGGCGATTATTGGTCACTATGATTCCAAATAAGGCTAGGGCTGAGCAATACGTTAAGGACTTGGAATCCAGCATTTTGACCGAGCTAGAACTAGCTAAGTTCGTACACCAGCAACATGTGGTTAACGGTGTGCATGATTATGGGCAAGTGGCATCGGGGGGTAGACTATTACTAAAAGCGGAGGCTAAGGTGCAGACCAAAGCAAAAAGAGTACCACCGCGACCAATGGTTGCAGCAGCCACCGTAGCCAAAGACCCTAAGACGAGAGCTTTCCTAGACGTGGCTAAGGGTGCAGGGTTAGACCAAGAAGACCTACTGTACGTAGACCCAGAGGTAGCAGAAGCCATTAAGAACGTAGTAGAAGTGCTAGACAAGCATGAAATGATTGATGGTGTTGACTACGCTAGTAAGCCAGCGGGCGACGTTAACTACGGTATCCCCGTAAGCGCAGGGGACTGTAGCAGTGAAGACCATGATTTGCGAGAGCTGGATACGTGGGACGTAATGGCTGGGCGTAGACGTCTTAATGACGGTGGTTCGAGTACTAAACGTGAGTATGTCCCAGACTCCATAGACCGAGTGGAGGACTTCTAATGGGGTACTTAATAGGACTATGGGCGGTGTATGGGATGTTTATCCTAGTGGGTATTGGGTTTGCGGTGCACCTTATTTGGTTCAAAAAACACCGCACTACTGGGGACGGGGTAATATCACTGTTCCTATTAATAGGCGTGGTGCTCTATCTACTATTTGTGGGGGGTATGGGATGGGACACAATAATGAGCGCGGCGACGGATTCACGTTGTTCCTAATAGGGGTAGCCGTGCTAGTACTTATTAGGGTAGCGGTACCAGCGGGGGTGGTTGAGGCCTACGTTATGGTATTAGAGAATGTATTAAAGGAGTTAATATATGGGACTTACTACTAAACAGATTAGACGAATGGTGGCTCACATTACGTACAAAGAAGGCTGGGATATTATAGTGGGTGAGGATGGGGCACGCACCTACCTACAGCTATCAGTAACAGGAGGAGTATGTAGCGTTACTAAACAGCCCGCAGACTGGAAGGGCGGTAAAAAGTACCTAAGCCAGTATATGTGTAAACAGGAGATTATAGGCGCATGTTTTGCAATTATCAAAGAAGCGGAAGAACACGAGACGCGAGAGTGGTTTAGATACAAAGGGGCAGCTATTTTTAACCCACACCTAGACCCAGACGCGCTAGTAAGAGTCGCACGTGATAAGACCAATTTTTGTACCCGCCCAGATAATCAATCAATGACACAAGAGGAGCCAGAATAAATGGCAATGACACGACACTTAAAGCAGCCAGAGAGACAGTACCTAGCGTTAATGCGCCGAATAATAGAGCAAGGTACGGACATATACAACGAAAGAACGGGTAAATTTACTAGGACTGTTATAGATGCAGACCTAGTTTATGACGTTGGTTCGGGGGTTTATCCATTACTAACTACTAGGCCGTGTAACCCTAAGCCAGCTTTTGCAGAGCTTACAGGGTACCTACTAGGTCTGGATAGCGCCGCAGGTTTTAGAACACTAGGCACCAAGACATGGGACGCTAACGCTAACCTAAATGAAGCATGGCTAGCAAACCCACACCGTCGTGGCACAGACGATATGGGGCGTGTATATGGTGTAATAGGTCACGATTTCGGCAATATTAACCAGTTTATGAAGGTATATAACAACCTAAAGAACGGGATAGACGACCGAGGCGAGATTATCACATACTGGAAGCCGGATGAATTTGATAAGGCTTGCTTACGCCCGTGCATGTATCAATTCCAGTTTTCGCTACTAGGCGATGACCTGTACCTACACGCAACACAAAGAAGCTGCGACGTACCCCTAGGTTTGGCGTTTAATATGCAGCAAGTATGGTTATTTTTGCGTGTAATGGCGGACATGACGGGTAAAAACCCTAAACTAGCTTTCCATAAAATAGTAAATGCCCATATTTACGAAGACCAGCTAGAGCTAGCAAAAAAACATATCGAGCGTGTGCCAAACAAGCCACCTACAGTCAAGTTGAAGAAAGCCAGAAATTGGGGTGATTTAAACAAAGAGCTAGTGGATAGCCTAGAAGTGATAGGTTACAAACCCCACAAAGAGCCAATACGCTACCCATTTTCAGTGTGATTTGTGTTTGACGAACGGGTAAAATTAGGGTATCTTTACCTTATGGTTGATTAGGTAGTACAGCCTAGAATGGAAACTAACTTAAACTAACAGAGAAATAACAACTTTTTGGTAGTACAAAGTAGTAGGTGTTCATTTGAAATTTTACTCATACGCGACCGCTTAGTTAGATGGGCGGTCGCAACTTAATAAGGTACATAACATGGAAAATAAAGAGCTTTACGTGCACACATGGTACGGGGACTTGTACTGCGGTTCGGTGTCAATGACATATCTAGATAAACTTTTTGACGACCCCGATAGCGGTTTTCTACACCAAGTAGATAAAGAGGGTAAACTTGCTAAAGACGGTGAATTTACCTACGTTGATTTTGAAGGGGTAACAGTTACCCACAAATTAAAAGGATACGAAGATGCCGAAGAATAAAGACCTAGATTTTCCGACTGTACGTTACATGAATAACCATACAGGTGGTTTGGCCTTTGTGCCAAAAGAAGACTACAACGAGGACGGGAAATTAGCCCTACGTGCACGGGAACTGCACAGAAAATTTATGTCCGAGGAAAACGACGTACTAGCAGCGGGTTACCGTGAGGCAGTTCACGAACTAGCTAAAGAGCACCTAGAGTCAGCGAACAAAGCAGCTAACAATGGTGCCGAGGACGTGTACGCTAAGGAAATGATGCGACATTTATACGCGCTGCACTGCCTTAGCAAGATGGTTATTTAAGATTGCAAACGCTTGCAATATAGCCTAGTATTAACCTCGACCTTACAGTGGCAATAATGCCGAACCTAAAACACAGGGGTTAATATAATGAGTACACGTAATCTGGGTTTTTCCCTAGGACAACTAGCCAAAACGGCGTATAACCGTCGCGGCTCAGACATGGGTGGTTTTGCACAGGCAATCCATTGGCTAGCACAACACGTAGCGGGTAACGAGGCTATCACAGTACTAGAGCGAGCAGACCTAGTACGCTTTGGCGGTGGTTATCTACTTGAAGCAGGTAACAACTTTGCATTAGGTGCTAGCCACGTAGTAGCCGCACCAGCAGCAGGTACAGCAGAAAGCTTTGATGTAGTAACTACTGTTAAGGTGCCGACACTGGGCACAGCTCACATTAATCTAGTGGGTGGTGGAGCTAATGACCTTGCGGTGCAGTTTAACTACGTAACAGACCATTTCGAATTAGCATTTGGTGATGACCTAGCAGCTTTACACGTAACTGGTGTAGATTTAGCGGGTGTCCTAGTAGCAGACGACGTGGTACGCGTAACGGTTAGTGTAGACGACCGAGAAGTGGGTACAGGTAACATTACGTGGGCAGTAGAAAACTTATCAAAAAACCTAGTGGTTTCTGGTAGTGTTGCTAACACTGATAAGATTGTGGGCGCTCTAGCGTTCCAGTACTTTGGACAAGCCAACGTAACTGCCAATGCGGTAGACGTAGTATTCTATGACCTAGTGCTACATGTAGCAGAAGCGGAATACTTGAAATTCTTGTTTACTGCGGACTACGACACCACACCAGCAACAGGCGTTATTAGCTCAGCTTGGGGCGGTGAGACTGCTACAGACGCAGGTTTTACCGACGTAGCTACCAACTATGTAGCGCGCCTAGAAGTGTAACAGCAATAGAAAGGGTAATTTATTTTACCCTTTTTTTATAATGATAGTTGACAAACTATTAAAGTTAGATAATACTGGTATTAACAAAACGATTTACCCTCAATCAAAGCAAGGAGCTTTACCATGAAAGTAACAAAACGCCAAATCCAAGAAGCAACTGTAGGCCAACTAGAAGAAATGCTAGCCGAGCTTATGCACGTAGAAACGTCAAAAGCTAAAAACCAGCGTCATATGGTAGAGCAGCAACTAGCGAAACTAAATGCTAGCTAGAACTACAGCAATCAAGGCAACCTATAAAGAAACCGTCCATGTTAGCACGTGGGCGGTTTATCGTATGGCGCTAATTAAGGTTGGCGGTATGGAATCAGCAGCGGCAGCAAACGCAGCGTTACAAACTACTGGTGTTTTTTATTTCCAAGACCTCAAAATAGAAGTGGTAAAAAGTAATAAGTCAAGGGGTAATTTGACTAAATATAACTAATACCGGATACTTAGTGCGTACTGACAATAAGTGCACATTACGTAATAGGTATTTTACATGAAAGACTATCTACAGTTTTTGCCATACTGTACAAACAGGCAAAAGGAGATAATCGAAGCAGTAGTAAAACACGGTAGCGCTGAAAATGCCGCTAAGGCGCTTGGTTGCTCTAAGTCCAATATAGGCCATACACTGGCTAGGGTGGAGTCAAGAGCTGCTAAGAAAGGGTATGCGCCGCAGTTAGGCACTTCTCTAGAGCTACCACAGGGTTACATGTTCACTAAATCAACCGTCCAGATAAATAAGGATGGGGAGATAGAGCGAGTATGGAACCGTTACGCACAAGACAGCGAAATGCTATGCGACGTGTATGGGGAGATTATGGACGAGCTGCTAGAGGGGTATAAGCCTTTCGAGCCTCGACCATTCAAACCAACCGAAACCGATTGTAGCATAATCCCATGGTACAATATTGGGGATGCCCACATAGGTATGATGGGGCACGAGCTAGAAATAGGTGAGAATTTCGACATTAAGATAGCGGTACGAGAGTTAAAGTTTGCCCTTGACCGCGTAATATCGGATACACCGTCTAGGGAGCGCTGCGTAATAAATGACCTAGGTGACGCGACGCACTACGAAAACTTAGAGGGGGTGACCCAACACTCAGGGCACATGTTAGATTGTGACGGGCGTTTTGTTAAAATGGTAGAGGCCTACCTTGACATAATGCTTTTTGCTATTGAGCGTTGTCTAGAGAAGCACAAGTACGTAGACGTTATCATTAACCAAGGTAACCATAGTAGGACTAACGACCTTTGGGCGGTGCGTTGCCTAAAACGCATGTTCGCTAACGAGCCTAGGGTTAACATACTAGATAACACGAGTGTGTTTATAGGCTACCGCATGGGTAACACTATGGTACTCACGCATCATAGTGATAAGTGCAAACCAGACCGATTGGTAGACGTGTTGATAAATGACTTTAGGGAAGACTATGGGGCTACAGCACACCATTACATATGGGTGGGGCACATACATCATAGCCACTCTAAAGACGAGTTTAGGGGTATTAAGGTGGAAAGCTTTAATATTCTAGCCAATAAGGACAAATACGCGCACGACGGCGGGTGGCGTTCGGGGCAATGTATTAGCCGAGTTGATTTGCACCGAGAGTACGGGGAGGTCGGTAGGCAAACCTTAAACATACAGGCAGTACGAGATATGATTTTAAAGGAATGTGAAGACGGAGCGGAACATATTAAGGACTTAGGTAAACGTCAAAATATAACGCGAGTTTAGTATGATATTAGGCTTTACTGGGTTAAAACGTTGCGGTAAGGACACCGCAGCTAGTTACATCCTAGAAAAATACGGGGCGGAGCAGGTGATGTTAGCAGACCCTATTAAGCGGGCACTAATGACTATGTTTGGTTTTACTTGGGAGCAGGTCAACGGTGAAGGCTATGACAGGGAGCAGGTGATACCAGAATATGGGGTCTCTATTAGGCACATGTTGCAGACGCTAGGTACAGAATGGGGGCGTATGCTGATAAACCCAGACATATGGGTTAGGCTGCAAGCCGAGAGGTTAGAGCATGATAAGCTATACGTGATGAGTGATGTACGTTTTGAGAATGAGGCAGAGCTTTGCCGACAAAACGGTATATTAATACACGTGCGGAACCTAAAACAGTCCGAAGTGGTAGACCACCATAAATCGGAAGATGGGGTAGAGTTCGCACAGGGTGACATTATCCTTAATAATAAAATGGATGGGTTACGACAGTTTCATAACGATATTGAGGCAGTTCTAACGCATTTGAGGGAGGACAGAGGATGGAAGCAAATTTGATTACAAAAACCATACTAGAACCTGTGGTATTTGATGTGGACGGAACACTACGGTGTGGTAAGCACCGCCTAGACCTATTACCACCGCTAGACCAGATGAGTAACCCTAGAGCGTTCGACGCCATGAACCTAGCAGCAGTGGACGATACACCTATTTGGGATACCATCAAAATTGCTAGAGCACTGCACAGGGCTGGGCACCCAGTAATACTACTAACACGTGCCAATGAAATTGGGCGAGAGATTCTAGAAGACCAGTGTATTAAATGGGACATACCCTACGCCGAGCTTTATATGGCTGACTACGACGATTGCTCGGGAGACCGAGAATATAAGGAAATGCGTATTAAGCAGATAGAGCAGAAGTACGGGCGTATATTGGCTTTTTGGGATGACCAGCCAAAGGTATGCGCGCACATACGCTCGCTAGGATACACGGTGTACCACGTAGAAGACCCCTACGAACTAAACACCCCAGCGGGGGAACAGGCTAAGTTTAATTAATCATATAGGCACCTTAACGGGTGCCTTTTTGTTATTAGACAAATCCTAAAAGTTAAATTAGGGTTAATAGTATTAACAGGTAAAAGGGGACTACAAATGAATCTACGAGAAGGCGCGTACGTGCAGGTAAGTATTAAACGTAAATCACGTTGGGCTAACGATGTATACAGGGCATTACAAGGGCTTAGGGGGTTTATAACCACCATAAAACCAGATACAGGAATCAGTAATATTCTCGTAACGTTCCCAGAAGAAGTGCAAATCAAAGACCAAAAAACCAAGACTTTTAGTTTTTTAGCAGAAGACTTAGACGAGTTTACGGTTAGGGAAATAGTACCCCAGCGGGAAACAGATACTAGGAGAACGTCTATTATGACATGGCACAGTCTGCTAGACTTAGTAGATAATCACAAATGGACGATTACGTGGGACACCTCTAGTAAGGTTGACCGTGGCGTAATATGGACGGATAGCGGTGAGGGTATGGTGGGCTTGTTCACTATGACAAACCATGGTTTACAGGCTCACATAGACACAAGGTACATTACAGAATGGTGGTAGTATGTCTATCGAGGAAAAGTACGAGCAACTGTGGGAGTATACGCGACCACTACAAATAGCTATATTAGCCGTAGTGGTGGCTATATTTCTAATGGTTCCTAGTACGGAAGCACACACTATAACGGCGCATAACCCTCACACAGAGGAGTACGCTACTATAAACCTAGACAAAGAAGACGACCTAAAGAAGCTGGACTATATAGCCCGAGACTGGCGAGTTAAACAGCAGTGTAGGATAGATAGGAAAACTATAGGGTGGTTACACCAAATACTACGTAACCTACGTATGGATAATGCACAAGTAGAGATAGTATCCGGCTATAGGACTCTACAAACTAATAATAAGGTCGGGGGTAAAAAGAGGTCACAGCACATGGTGTGTAAAGCCTTAGATATACGTGTAGTCGGCGTGAGTAACTACAGGGTATGGGAGGCAGCGAAAAGGTCACAGGTAGGCGGGTTAGGGTATTACCCTAAGCATGGGTTTATCCATATAGACTCTGGGCGTATTAGGTCATGGTAGGTAGTAAAAGTTAAATTTTACATTTGACAAACCACAAAAACTAGGTAAACTTTCCAATATGAGTTATGCGATTCTCTAAAAATCGCGCCAATCACCCTCAAGCCCTAGGAGGCACTTATGAAAAAAGTCCTAATCATTTTAGGTGTACACATTGGTATTTTAATGTCAGTGGGTTGTACATCAACCACAACGGTAACACACCAAACACCACCCCCAAGCCAGCAGCAGACGGTAACACCGGAGCCGCAGGATGATACGCAGTTAGCATTTGACGTACGTTCTTATGGCTCCATACAACTAGCTATGTCAGCGGCTATGAAGCTAGTTAACGACCCAAATAATACAGTCCCGCACGATGAAATTGTATTTCAGCTAACCGACGCGTGCGTGGGCTATATGACCGAGGCAAGGCCGTATTTAACCGCTATGGCTATGGCAGCACCTAATATGCCCACCGCAGAGTACGATAAACACGAGTATATCGTAACAAGAACCAGAGAGCTTTACGTAGGTAATTTGGCTTTGCTTGAGGATTTCGTGGTGTTCGGGGGAAAGCAAGCCAGTTCAGATTTTGATAGTAACCTACAGACTTACGGAGAGGTTATGAGCGGTTGTATCACGCTGGCAATGGCTGACGCTAAATTTTTAAACCTACTTAATCAAGTACAGGCGGAATACCTAAAGGACAAGCAGGGGATTTAGTATGGACTGGCTGACAACAGTGTTAGAGGCCTACCAAAGTAGTTGGGTTAGCGGTATTGTGTCAATTGTATCTAGTAGTGTGGCATGGTACCTCTACCTAAGACTACGAGGTAAGGTTAAAGCACAAGAAATTTATAAGGGGCAGTTAATGGACGAGGCAACCGACGCCATTAACTCTAAAAGGGCTAGCGGTAAAACCGCACAAGCCTATCAGATGGGCATACTAGCCGGATTAAATGCCCTAAGTAATCTAGTTATAAAAGAGGAATCAGACCATGGCAGAAAGGACGCTTAGACTTAAATTCGAGGGCACACCATATGTAGTGCTAGTAGACAGTCGCTCATTTACTCTACGCAGGGAGAACAAACCTAACGATAAATTCCCGACACCACTAGGTTATCACCGTTCATTAAAAACAATGTCTGACGTGCTAATTAAGCAACATTTTGTGCAGGTTAAGGGCGACATGACAGTAAAAGAAGCCGTAGCCGATATAGCAACCCTATGGGATAATGAGCTATTACCGTTTCTAGAGGCATGCCACCAAGAACAGGCAGCACTACTCAGAGAGGTTTACTTTGCTCATGAGAAAGTAACGGAACTAAACAAACTAGTAGAACTGGTTAACAGTGGTAAGTTGCAACAGGCAAAAACATTAGCGCGGAAATTGAAAGGTTAAAGCTTATGATTCTAAACATTGGTGATGCTCAAATAGACCTAGAAGGTTATAACAAGTGCCTAGAGGACGCTTTAATAAAAGCTATGACCGAGGACAACGCGGACGAGGCGGCTAAGATATTCCATTTAATGCTGTGTGACTCGGGTATGACAGGTCACCCTAAGCCAAACCTACACGAATTTTATGTAGACGAAGTGGAATACGAGGCCAACAAGAAAACACCACACGGTGCGGTTTTTCTTGACGCGACAGGCAAGCCAAAACAAAAGCATAAGCAAGAATTTGATTTTCAATTAGGCCTAATAGAAGACGTTAAGAAGTATCTAGGGCTAGGGGAGTGGGATACGGAAAATAACCTAGTTAAAGGCTGTGAGTTTTTCCTATCTACTATGTATACCAAGTACGGGCACGACGCCACGGAAGATGCAATAGACTACGTAGAGGGTAACTAAAATGCCATTAATTAAGTTATACGCCGACGGTAGCTACTGCCCAAACACTGGCGCGGCTGGTGGTTCTTACGTAGTGCAGTGTAAGGACGTGACGATAAAAGACCGTTTCGAACTAGGGGGAATAGGGGACTCATGGGAAGCCGAGGTATTGACATACGGCAAAGCTTTACAGGCCATTATGCAGCACCCTACCCTAAAAAATTATGTTCACGGTAATAGCGTTATAGTAGGTGTTTTGGACTGCACCGGAGTGGAGACATTCGTAACGGGTCTTCGTAGCCACTCTTTGAAGGGGCGTAAGTTCCCAGCTAGCTGTATGTCTGTCCGTGAGGTGTTTAAGATGCTCACCGTACATACTAGGGTTAAGGCTAAGTTTATACACGTTAAGGCACACACTAACGACGACACCGTGGCAGCTTTTTATAACAGCGAAGTAGACAAACATGCTAGAGCATGTATGGAGCATATGAGGGCGAGACTACTAAAAACAAAGAAATGTAAGAAATGATTTGACGAACGACCAAAGTTAGGTGATACTCTAGTTAAGCAAACAAAGTAACTAAGGACTTTAACATGTTTAACTCAACAGCAAACCGAGTAGCCCTAGCAATACTAGTAATCGTTTTAGGTATTACTTTTTTTGGTGGTATCACGGACGGTATTAAAGAGGTGGCAGTAGCAGAGGCTCAGGCTATCGTTAACATTAAGTGAGGAACTTAGGTATGGAAGAACTGCAAAGCAGGGTGGACGCTATTGTTTTAGGGTTTGTCTTATTATTTTTGGTGGGGTTTGGTGCAGCGGCATATTTTATCGCCAGTCTTAAAAGGGTTGCTAAGAAATTAGAAACCATGGACAGCTATACCAGAGCTACACGTAAGATGACCGTGGATTCGGTATCCGAGTGGGAACGCTCGCTAGCTGGTATGAAAGAGCATTATAAAAATATGCTAAAACTATCGGAATCGCAGAGTACTATTAACAAGCGTACGGTACGGGGTCTGGACGGGCTACGCCAAGATGTTGAGAGGCTGACGGGGGTAGTAGACGATATACTAGACTACGTAACAGACGACACAGAAGTAAACGACCCGTATCTGGTAACAGTTATGCAGCATGGTGAACCCATAGCGGCGTATGCTACTCATGACCTAGAGACACCGATAGCGGAGGTAATGGCAGTTAACAAAGACGTGCAGGAGCCAGAACAGGCAAAGGACTATGATACACTGCTAAACGATGAAATTAGCGTGCAGGACTCGGTAATTAGTAGGGCAGCACAACTACTAAGGCGGTAACGTGGCAATAGTCATAAAACAATCTACCACCGCGTGGTCAGACCTAGCCAGTGAGGACTACTACGCAAGTCTTTTAACCAGAGCTATAGGGGTAATAAGAGTAGACGATAGGCGGGCGCATAGGAGATTCTATGGCTATGTTGACGGGCTATTGAAAGCCAGTGGGTACAGCACTAAAGAGCTACGCATAAACCGCCAGATACGACAATTAGTAACCCTTGTAAACAAATCGATAGAATCGGGTAAGATAGACCCGACTTTGAGGACTCTTTTAGATGAGAACAAACTACCAATTAGTGACTGACTTTAACAAAGCCATGGGGCTTGCAGAGCCTAACGCGCCTGTAGGGTTTTCCTCGGAACAACAAAAAAAGCTAAGACATGACTTAATCGTAGAGGAAGCGATTACAGAGCGTTTAGAGGCTAGAGAAGCCGACGAACTGTACAAAGTTATGGACGCGCACGGGGACTCTCTAGTGGTATTGTACGGAGAAGCTAACGACTATAAATTCGACTCGGATATAGTGCTAGCCATTGTCAATTACGCTAACATGAGTAAGGTATGTAAAACACCGGAAGAAGCCCACGAGTCTGTAATGGCTTATGGGCTGGGTAAACATCCAGATAAAATGGGCGAAGTGTTAGAGACCCACTGGGATGCCGTAGAGGTGGGCGGAGTGGACATGTTCGTAGTATATAACTCACTTACTGGCAAGGGGTTAAAATCCGTCAATTTCAGACCACCAGAGCAAGACCTAAAAGTTTACGCGAAGGTACTAGTGTCAGGAGCGGTAGACCCAGAAAAGTTACGCACTATTTTACGTAACCATGGCGTAGAAGCCCTAATAGAATCACTATACAGGGTTGAGCAAGAATTGACAAACTACAAAAACTAACTAGAATACCAATACAGCGTTAAATTTATAGAGCTACCGAGCGCGGTTTAGAATAGACGGGATAACGCACCGTCAGGCTCTATAAATTAATACACCTCGTAGCATAGGGAGTGCACCAATGGGCGTACAAGTAAAGACAGGCTCAAAGTATATTTACACATTCAAACAAGGCGACGCGGAAGGCTCGGCAGATATGCGAGAGTTACTAGGTGGTAAGGGTGCCAACCTAGCAGAAATGTGTAACCTAGGGTTGCCTGTGCCAGCAGGTCTAACTATAACCACAGAAGCCTGTATAAAGTACCGCTCAATATCCAACCAAGAAGAAAAAGAAAGTTTCGTAAAACGCCTTGCTAACCAAGCAATGAAGCAACTAAAAGCCCTAAACACTAAAGAGTACTTACCGCTGGTTTCAGTTAGGTCGGGTGCTCAAGTGTCAATGGCTGGTATGATGGACACCATACTAAACGTAGGGCACCACACAGGACGTTTTACAGAGCTATTCCCAGTGCTGGGTGCTAAGACATGCCTAGATAGCTACCGAAGACTACAGCAAATGTACGGTTCCACTGTATTAGGTATCGAAGATGCGTTTTTTGCGGCAGCTATAAAGCAGGTTAAAGAGCATAGCGGCGTAAACTTAGACTGTGAGCTATCAGAAGACGGGCTTATGACGCTAATAAAAGCTTTTGATGCCGCATATAAAGTAAACAACCACCAACCGCTAGAACTAAACTACCAAGAGCAGTTAGAAGGCTCTATAAGGGCGGTATTTGATAGCTGGGACAACCACCGAGCTAAGGTGTACCGTAAGCACCATGGGATACCCGAGGACTGGGGCACAGCAGTTAATATACAGTTTATGGTTTTTGGTAACGCGCATGGATTATCTGGGTCGGGTGTGATGTTCACCAGAGATACCACCACGGGGGAGAATATCACCCTAGGCGAATTTTTAATGAACGCCCAAGGGGAGGACGTGGTGGCAGGGATACGCACACCGGAGCCACTAGGTAAGCTAGCTAAAGTTTCGAGTGATTTACACTGTAAATTGCTAACAATGGCTAAGACGCTAGAAGAACATTACAACGATGTGCAGGACATAGAATTTACTATAGAGTCCGGTGAGCTTTATTTACTACAAACTCGTAACGCCAAAAGAACCGCCCAAGCCGAGATAAAAATAGCTAGTGATTTCGTAAAAGACGGGTTATGGGATTTTTGTGACCTACAGGAAAAGATAAACCCACTGTCATTTGACCTACTAAGTAAACCAGTGCTAGCCCCAACTGACGAGAATAAAGTACTGGCGACTGGTTTAGGTACGGGTGGTGTAGCTAGTGGTTTAGTAGCAACTAGTACCGAGGAAGGGCTAAAGCTAAAGGCCGCAGGTAAAGATTTTGTACTGTGGGCGTATGAAACAACCCCCAACGACCTAGAGGCAATGCTAGTAGCTAAGGCAATAGTTACCGAGATTGGGGGGCAAACTTGCCATGCAGCCGTAGTGGCGAGGTCACTAAACCTACCTTGTGTAGTGGGTACTGGTACACCTTGGGGTGGCGAGCAAATAATAACGGTAGACGCAGACTCAGGTAAAGTTTACGGGGGTATTGTGCCTTGCGAGTCAATGCAGGAGCCGGACTACGTTAGAGAGCTTATATCTTATATGGCAGAATGTAGCGGGCTAGTGCAGCATGGGGACTACGTAGAAGGTACTTTATACTCATTAGTTACGAAAGAGGTACAGGTTAATGACAAACCAGAATCGTTTATTCTGGACTTGTCAGAATTAGGCCAGAAACTAAATAAACTAGATAACCAATTATTAGCCTTAGTAGGTAGCAGTGCAGACCAATACAGGGACGAATTATTTAAAGAGCGGCTAGAGGGTAGCCCGTTTGGCTGGCTAAACCAACTAGTGAACGCCGATAAGTTACCAGATGATAGACATGTGGTTGCTAAACGTTGGGAGGAACAACCACCACTAGTAAAGTTAGTGGTAAAATCACTGGGTTTTAAACAGGTGACCGAGCTTAAAAAACCACTAGACCTAATAGCTGGGGGCAAGGGTTTTGTGGATGAGAAGGAGTTACGCCGAGTCTTAGGGGATAGTGTTTTTGATTATCTTAAAGATAAGGCATTGAGCGACGGACTATACCCAACGGAGGTTAGTAGGGTAAGCACGCGCCGAGAGATAATCGATACATTAAAAGGAGAGTGACATATGGCACTAGTTTTAGGACGCCGCGACGGTGAATCAGTTATAGCAGAAACAAAAGACGGTATCGAGGTAGTAGTAACCTTATTATCACACCGCTACAACGGTAGGGATAAGGTAGCTATTATTCGCGTGGACTATGAAAACGGCGACCAAGTAGAACATGACCTAAGCAAAAATGAGGCCAATGTAGCTGAAATTTGCAGTAGTCCCTACGTGGGGGTATCTCTCATGGATGCCCAAAGAAACCAAACGCGGCTAGCGTTTCATGGTACCAAAGAAGACGTAACATTTTTACGTCGTGAGGTGAAGGAGCGAAAAAATGGGTAATTTAAGTGCAACTAAAAAACGACGTTTACACCGTGCTAATAGACAAGCGGTTAAAGCAAAGATGGATAAGCGAATAGAAGCAGAGACGGCCTTCGCTTTTAAACAGCAAAAGTTTATGGAGACGCATGTAGCGGCTATGGTGCGTCATATTTGCCAAAATATACCAGTGGTGATGCTGGGGTGGTCTTACCCTAAGAAACCACGCGAAGGTTATCCGTATCTAGAATTGTGTAACCATGCAGGGGACGTTATGTACGTATACGGAGCACCATATGCGACGAAGCCGGACGACATAGCAGGTGTAAAAATGGCAGCAGAGATTAACCTAGAATGTACTATAGACATTCCAACCCGTGACTTTGACGTACCAGACATGGAAACATTTAGTAAGGGTATAACGCAAGCGCTAGAGATATTAGTCAATAAAGGCGAGATTTTCGTAGGATGTATGGGTGGTATAGGCAGGACTGGGCTAGCCTTAGCAGGTATCTGCAAATTACATGACAAGCTTTTCCACCAGACGGTAAGGCCAGCGGTGGATTACCGTAATCATATCCGTAGCAAGGTACACCCACACGCGATAGAGACTAAACAGCAGCTAGATTTTATAGACAGCTATAACCCGTAGTTTGACAAAGCGCTAAAGTTAGTTAATAATACCTTAGCAATAAGCCAATAGGAGTGGCGTACATGAATATACCCGAGCTGTACACTAGACCAGCTTTTAACCTCGTGTCTCTAGCCCCAGTACCGTTAAGTAGTGCTGGGTTAGGCCTAAGACATTACCTAGATACGTTAGGCATGGCTAGACAACCTACGGTGCAAGCGTTTGCATTTTATTACCTAGACCACTGTGTGGCCTTAATAAAGAGCAGGTATAGTGGTACAGTAATACCAGACGACCTAGGGGAAGTGGTAGATTTATACCACGCGCTAACCACTATGTTTGGTTCGGACATGTACGCCTACCTATTTTTAATATGTAACCGTGAGTTTAGGTATTGTCGAAGCTCAGAGATTGAGTACCACTCTAAGCTAGGGGACACACCAGCTAGTACCCTCGGGTATCAGATAAAAAGCAACAGCTCTACCGGAGCATATGACAAGTTAACGAAATATACGGGAGACGCCACTCTAGGGGCATACTGTGAAATGATGACCACGGGGTATTACCAGTTAAAATGGGATACTGCCTACGGGGGTAAGAAGTGGGGTGATATTGCCAAGGTACTAGAAAACTATGTACTAGGTCGTATACCACTAATGACACTTTTAGACCAGTCTTTTAGCCTACAGCACAATACCTGTGCAATATTCAACAAGGGAACCGTGTACGAGAAAGAGTCGTCCCAGCTAGTAACTGTACTTGACTTACAACATGCCGGACAAATAATAAATTTAGCTTATGACTTATTTTTCTGTGATTTTGACGGGCTGCTTTTAAAAAATCTTAAAGGTTGGGGCGAGTACGGGTTATCCTTAAAACAAGTCTTCGTAGTAATGGCTAAACACTTCGATGGGTTAGACACGCATGTTAACTGGGACTTAGTGACGGACGGAAAATATGCTACACCGTATTCCAAGTTAGGAGGCTATAAGAAGCACTGGTATACCAAGTTTGGAATATACACGACAGGGGACGCCGTAATATCCAAAGATAAAAAAGAAAAAGGGTATTACCAGTTAGCACCTAAAGAGAAATACACCACATTTAAAAGGACTAAAAAATGACTAGTAAGATTAAGTGTTATCATACCCACCCAAAAGTACCACTAGACGCTGCCGTAAAAGGGGAGCTATACGGGGGTAACGGGTTTGCCCCTTGTCATAAAGCAGACCTGTACGTAGACCTAAACCCAAGGCAAGGTATACAGGCGCATAGAACCTATGACACTAAGGACGGGGGGAAGTATATTAATTTCCCTATACCTAACATGGGGGTACCAAATCTAAAGAAACTGCACAAGCTAGTAGATACTCTAGTGACAGCATTAGAAGCGGGTGAAGTAGTGCACGTAGGTTGTATAGGTGGGCACGGTAGGACAGGGTTAGTACTAGCAGTATTAGTTAAGAAACTAACAGGTAACGTAAATGCCGTACACTGGCTACGGGACAACTATTGTAACAGGGCTGTAGAATCGGCGCAGCAGATAGACTACCTATACGACCATTTCGGGATTAGTAAAGTTAACCCCGTGTACGGGAATCGTGTAAACTGGATTGGGGAATTATAGAAGGATTACTACTATGGCTGTCACACTAAACATACTTACTCAAAAATCATTAGGTGCGCTTTTCCAAAATGGGTTACCCGCTACGGTGGTACCGCACCTAGGGCAACTAAATAAATGTGAAATATACTACCAAACCCATTGCTTTGACGTGTTAATACCATTACCAAACCAAAGTAAAAACATGATGATGATATTTAGGGTTAGGTCACACGTGGTAGGTTCTTTAATGTCCGGTATGCTAGGTAAACAGCCATTATTAGACCTAACTAAAGGTGTAGGATATTTCCTCAAACACGTAATAACGCTATTAAGTACCTATGAAGAACTAACATACAGCACCGAGACCTTAGCCGCACAAAATTGTAGTGCTGTGATAGCAGTCACAGAGAGCTACTTTAAGTTCTTAGACGATGTGGGGGAAGCAAACGCATGCCCCAAGAAGTATAAACCAGCCGTAACAGCCCCAGATGAAGAAAAGGCAGAAGGGCTAAAGTTAGACTTTAGCAAACTAGACCCAGTAGCAGCGGAAAGTAACATAGAGGCACAGGACAAGAGCGTAGAACTAATACATTTAGGGCACGGTATAGTAAAACACTCGGAAGATGTGATTACTGTAGATGTACTCCATGAAAAAGCGGAGCCAGTAAAGCTATCCGTAGCAGTAGCGCTAGGTCAAAAGGTTAAAGGGACGGCGGTTAACTCTGTGTACCGTGTGGCGGCACTAGGAACGATGTATAAGCTAGCCTGTAGGTTGCAAGATACAACCTTTAGTGTACGGGTGGAGCCTTCGGAAAACGTAACCATAGCTAAGGGCAGCGCTTATCATAATAAATTAAATGACGCGGGGTTAGACGTGGTTATGGACGCCACTAGTAAGAAAGTGTTATATGCGTCACTACACTTCGAAGGGATGGATTACAAGTCATCTAAGCGGGTATTAGGGGCTATAGTAGCTGACCTAGAATGTTTTAAACCAAGCCAAATACTATTAAATAGTGGCATATACCAAACGTAAGGAATAATTATGCTGTACATTGTTACAACCTCCTACCACGCAGAGGTTAGCAAAGCCATAGGCTCAGTACTGCAAAACTATCAAGGCCAATTCGATTACAAACTAGTATCA
Organism: Halobacteriovorax sp. GFR8; assembly: GCF_050955245.1. Lineage (NCBI taxonomy): Bacteria > Pseudomonadati > Bdellovibrionota > Bacteriovoracia > Bacteriovoracales > Halobacteriovoraceae > Halobacteriovorax > Halobacteriovorax sp. GFR8. Next base: position 24,456 of record NZ_JBPBLR010000001.1, read on the forward strand.
CCTAATGATGATTTATCAATGATTCAGTCGGGTGATACTTGTCTTTGTATGGGTAAAAAAACCTATGATAGATTTGCTGGCTGGGGTGCCGTACCTAAAAACCGTTCGGTAACTTCAATGCGAAACAAGGAAGTTAACTACAACGGTATTAGTTTAATTTTCACCTTCGACCCTTACGCAGCGGGTAGGGACTATTCCACAAGAATAAACATGCTACTAGACACTAATCTAGCATGCCGACGAGTTATAACAGGTTCAATCAAACCGCCATTAGGGGATTACTCATGGGCTGAAAACTTTAACGAGGTGTTAGAGTACGTAGAGTCGGAGTACGCTAAAACAGGTGAAGGTGTGCCAGTTGCTATGGACTTAGAGACCGTAGGGCTGGATGAGGTTAACCCAGACGCTTGGATAGTTTCTATATTCTTTACCTATAAAGAGGGTAGGTCAGTTGGTATGTCATTTGACGGGCACAGTGACCAACCATTACCAAAAAACAGTAGGGAAGACGTGTACAGGCAGTTAGTTTGGCTATTCACCACTAAAAAAGTTAAAACTATTGGTGCTAATCTAAAATATGATATGCGCTGGATTCTACGTAAATGGGGTCTTTGGGTGGATAATTTCACGTTTGATACCACCTTAGTTGGGTCATTGATAGATGAAAATAGGTCTAATAGCCTAAACACCCACGCGAAGTTATATACACCGATAGGTGGCTATGATGATGAGTTTAATGATAAGGCAGACAAAAGCCGCATGGACTTAGAGCTAGCGAAAGATAGGGACAGCTTTTCTACATACGCGGGCGGGGATACGGACGCGTGCCTACGGGTGTACAACCAGCAAAAGAAAGAGCTACTACGCGACCCACAGTTAACTAGGTTCTATATTAATTTACTACACCCAAGCTCTAAGACCTTTACAAGGATGGAGCACGAAGGCGTAAGGATAGACCCAGAGCGTAAGGCCATAGTGCGAAGTGAGTTAGAGGCCGAAATAAACAACATGCAACAGATAGCGGAGAGTTTAATGCCCGCTAGGCTAAAGGCGAAACACCAGAGTAAAGGTTTAGCTTTAACCCGTGCTGCGGTGATACAAGACTTTATGTTTAGTCCGCAAGGCTTGAACCTAAAGCCGTTGGAATTTACCGAAAAGTCAATGAAAGACCCCAATAAGGCAAACTGGATACCAGCAACCACTAAGCAACACCTAAACAAGTTTAAAGACCACCCAGATGCGGGCGCGTTTGTAGAGGCTTATAACAACTTCAATACCGCTAAAAAAACTATGTCAACCTATATAGACGGTTTTGGCAAGTTTTTACGAGCAGATGGTATGTTTCACCCTAGTTACATGCTATTTCGAGGGGACTACGGTGGGGACGACTCAGGTACAGTAACAGGACGTTTAAGTGCCAAAGACCCAGCCATACAAACAGTACCTAAGCACAGCAAATGGGCACCTAGGTTAAGGTGGTGTTTTAGGCCACCAGAGGGACACCTATTTTTCGAAATAGACTTTTGCGCGGGTGAGCTGCGGGTAATCGCGGTAGTAGCCAATGAGCCTACTATGATTGCCAACTTTCAAGCGGGTAAAGACCCCCACGTACTGGGTGGGGCGGGTATAAGTAAGATGACATACGAGGAGGTGGCAGCGCTAGAGCATACTGACCCTAAACTTTATAAAAAGATTAGACAGCGTGGTAAGCCAGCTAACTTCGGGTTATCCTATGGTATGAGCGCTAATGGGTTTTACCATTATGCTAGAGACAGTTATGGGGTAGACATGACCCTAGCAGAAGCAGAGGAAGCGCACGTAGGGTTTTTTAATATGTTCGACCGTTTAAAACCATGGCACAATGAGTACCATAACTTCGCTAGACAAAATGGGTTTATCCGAACCCCACTAGGGCGTATACGCCACCTGCCACTAATAAACCACTCAGACGGTTTTATTAGAAGTAAAGCGGAGCGTCAGGCTATAAACAGCCCTATACAAGCGACGCTATCAGACTTAACCCAGCTAGCTGCCACCCTATTCGAGAAGGAGTACGGCGTTTTCGGGTCTAGGTCTAACCCATTACGCCTTTGCATGATGGTGCACGATGCCCTACTAGGGTATGTGCCTATGGAACACGCAGCGGAGTGGATACCTAAACTTGCCGAGGTTATGAGCAACTTACCATTAGGTGAGCTATTCGGGTGGTACCCACAGGTTAAATTTGATGTAGATTCAGAAGTACACCACGATAACCTATCAGAGCTTATGAACTTTGATAAGTACATGGCCTGTAAAGATGAGCTACTAGCAGATTTTGTTTACTAATAAGGGTCTAGGGGCTAGAATTATCTAGCACCTAGATACACCGGAGACAAACCAATGTCACAAACCGAAAAACGCGCTAGCGTAGACAGTAACGTGTTTATGGTAGTGCGCAAAGCTGGTGACGGGTTGCTACAATCTAATGCTAAAGAGGGTGAGGACAAGTTTTCTCAGTTCTATGTAAGCGCAGAAGGTAGTAGCTCGACGGCTAACATGATAGCCCCACCATACGACTTTGCGTCACTACGTGAAGCGTGCCGAGAAAACCCAACATTAGCACCCTGTATTGCGACTATGGAAGTTAACATAGACGGTACAGGGTTTTACTTTGTGGACGAAAACGGGGAAATGGTAGACGATGACGACCCAGCCGTTAAACAGTACTGGGACTTTGCCGAGTACATATACCCGCACACAGACCTATTAAGCCTACGTAGGTTAATACGTAGAGACCTAGAGGAGACAGGCAACTACTTCCTAGAGGTGATTAGGAACATATTAGGCGAGATAACATTCGTTAGACGTGTAGCACCAGAAGACATGCGACTATGTAAGCTATCAGAGCCAACAGAGAAGACTCTAACTATAGAGCGAAAAGGGGTTGAGACCACTGTAAAAATGATGGTACGCGAGCGTAGATTCGCACAAGTGGTATCGAAAACGCCTGTATACTTTGCGGAGTTTGGAGCCAGCCGTAAGCTAGACAAGGTTACAGGTCGCTGGGAGGGTGAAGCAGTAGGGCAAGGTGAAGACAGTGGTAAAACCAAGGTACCACCGGATAGAGTCGCTACCGAAATAATACATGGTACGCTAGATAGGGACTCAAAGACCCCATATGGCTTACCACGTTGGATTTCGTCGCATAGGGCGGTACGTGGTCAGGTGGAGGCCGAGGAATTAAACCTAGCGTTTTTTGATTCTGGGGGTGTGCCACCAGTACTAGTGGCTATTACGGGCGGTACGTTAACAGAGTCAGCACGTAACGCGTTACAAATGATTTTCTCAGGGACAGCCAAGCAGAAGCTAGAAGGAGCTGTAATAGAGGCCGAGGCTACGGGCGGTTCGGTAGAGAAGGACGGTAACGTTAATATGGAAGTGCACCAATTTGGTGACAAAAACGATTCCATGTTTGAAAACTATGATGACAAGTGCGAATCTAAAATACGTAAAACGTTTAGGTTACCTAAGCTATTCATGGGTGATATAGACGGTATCAACTTTGCCACGGCATATACCATGTACATGGTAACGGAAACCCAAGTATTCGAGCCAGAGCGGTTAGAGTTTGACACCATTATAAACCGCACCGTGTTTGCTGACGAAAAGACTTTTACGGCTGGCTATCGTTTGAAGTCTAAACCGCTTAATTTGAAAAACGTGGAGAATCGATTAAAGGCTATCGAAATGGCGAAACGTGAGGGCGGGGTTACAGTAGAGCACTTTATTGACCTACTAAACCAAGAAACAGACCTAAACATGACCTATGACGAAACTAAGCTAGACGAAGAAGAAAATAAAAACTTTGAGAAGCAGCAGAAACGCATAGATGCAGCCCTAGAAAAGCAAGGCGGCACACCAGACCCGCTTAATACTAAGAACACTAGCAAGCAGTCCCCTGTAAATGCACCAACCAAGAAAGGCGACTTTGCGCCTAAGAGGTCAGTACTAGAGCTGATAGAGCTATCAACCCTAGTAACTAAAGCGTGTTTTGATGGGGATGTGGCGCTAGTTAAAGAAGTAGGGGACGAAATACTAGGACTTACGGCTAACGATTACATGACAGTGCGCAAGTTAAGTTACTACAACTTGTTACACAACAACGTAGACGGTAACGCTTTAGCACTAGTTTTCCCAGACTGGGAAGGGGTAGAGAATGGCTAAAGTTCAACCACAGGCGTTTATAGCCGTTGAACAAGCCATAGAAAGCACACTATTAAAAACCTACCAGAAAAAGCGCAACTCTTTTGTAGCAGTTATAGCTAAAGAGCTGGATAACAATAACTATGATGGTGCCCTAGAGAAGGCAGCAACTAGTACAAAGTTAAACGGCGTTTTTTGGCAAAACCGCAAAAGATTGCGCTTATTGTCCGAGGGTTCTTTTAGGTTTGGGCAGACACGCTTAGCCGATTCTAGAGACCTTATCGCAGATGCTACGCAGGACGAGTACCTAAAAAAGCATGTTAACCTTATGAAAGCCTCGATAGAGAAGACCGAGACTATCATACAGGAGCGCGCTATGAAGGCTATAGAGGCGCTAGCAGTGCAGGGCAAGGTAACCAAAGCCGAGAAAATACGAGAGTTCGTATCGTTCATGGACGATTCGGCAGGTTTAGCAGGTGAGAATAATATTAAGCTTATCTCATCGTTACATAGCTCAAGGTTGGCGCAGTACGGGTTTACCGTAGAAGCCCAAGTACGAGCTATAACTTTCTATGGTATTAACGCAGTGTTAGACGGTAGAACGTCCGACATTTGTAAACATATGCACGGTAAAGTGTTTCCAGTGGAGTACGCCTACGAGCAGAGTATTAAGCTATTAGCAACGGAAGACCCAGACGAGCTAAAGTACCTAGCCCCATGGGCTACCAAAGCTAGTGACCTAGCGCTATTAAAGTCTATGAACACCTCGGAGCTTATGGCAGCGGGTTGGGCTATACCACCGTTTCACCCATACTGTAGGACATATATAGACGAGGCTGGGCAGACTATCGAGGTAGATTTTTCAGAAACAACATCGATAATAACACCAAAAGAAGTGGAACCACTGATAGTACCTTTAGGGGAGGATACGGCAGAGACCTTGTTACTAGACCAGTTCGGTATACCACTTTCTAACTTAGGGCTAGCAAACTTAGGTAAGGAGATATTAGACGACGTTAACATACAAGAGGCCACTAACCTATGGTCAATGATACCTAACCTGTCTGTGGTAGAGGTCGAAGAACTAATAAAAGCCATAAGGTCTGGGGAATATGACGACTTCGAATTAATGGATATTTTTGGAATTAGTTTTGATTCATTAGAGAAGGTAAAGAGTTTCCTATGAGAGACAATCTAAAATACTACCTTAAACTACGCCTACGTTTAAGGGTGCTAAAAAGGGAGGTTAGAAAATACGAAGAACTAACGGCATTGGAAAAATTGCAAACGCTTGCACAACACCGAAAAAGACTAGAGGAAGTAACCGCGATACAAGAAGTACTACGGTTAAGTAAAAAGTTTGGGTTTATTTGGTGGTAAAACTTGCAAGAACTGTGCCAAATGATTACACTTAAAACCGTTATAGGTGAGCTGAAAAAATTATGAAAGTAATTAACGTACCCATTAAGGAAGATAACAAGCTTTTGCAGGTCATATACGGGGAGGTTTATATACCGAACGTGTTAGACTCGCATGGTGAGTGGATGACCCATTGGGAAATTACCGCAATGGCGCACGGGTTCATGGCTAACGGTGACCTAACAGCAGTTGACCGCGAGCATAATAACGTCAAGACAGGCGCACGAATAGTGGAATCCTACATAGCTAACGAAGGTGACCCTATTTTTATTGCTGGCGCTTGGGTCATAGGTGTAAAGCTACCGGACGAAATGTGGGAACTTTACCTAAGTGGGGACATAAACGGTTTTAGCTTTGAGGGTTTGGTGCATAAAAGCACAGCCCTATACGACGTTGAAATACCGTTTACTATGACAGGTGAGACCGCAGAGCGTGACGGGCATATACATTTGTTTAAAGTCTACTTTAACGAGAGTGGGGATTTTTTAGGCGGTGAGACGTCGGCACCACTAGCGGAAAATGGAGAGATTTTGGACGGGCATTATCACTTAATTTCACGTGGTACTGTGACCGATGACGCGGAACAACATAACCACACTTTTAATTTTATTGACGCATTGGTGAACGACGATGACCAACCGGACAACCAAGAAACTTAGCGCTACTGCGTTATCAGACGTTGAGTGCACATGGGTTAGCTTAGTTAAACGCGGTGCAAATCGACAACCAATCAAAATATATAAATCAGAGGATGGGAACCATACCATGAGTAAAGGTGCACAAACATCACTCGACCTAGCATCAATCGGTGCACGTGCTATTAAAGCGGAGCAACAAACTACCTCGGTAGTTATTGCAGCTATCGTACACAAGGGCGAGGGCGAGCGAATCTCAGAGCTACTAAAAGACGTAGACGGTCTAGATGTAGTATCAGTGGTTAAAGACGAGGCTAATAACTGCGACGTTATCAACTTCGTGGACAACCCGCAGATGGATGAAAACTGCCTAGTTTACAAACATGATGATAACGTGTCGTTTATCATTTCGGGTGTTAAAGAGAGCACCAGTAAGATGGAATTTTGGGCTAACTCTACGTCGTTCAAAGACAACATTCGCAAAACATCGTTTTTTCCGAGTCTGCGTGAGGCTGGCTATACCCTAGTGGATACTATTGCTAATATCGCCTATGGAGAGGACGACCAAGACCTAGTAACTAAAGCAGAAGCGGAGTTACAAGCGTTTGGCGAATATGTCAAAGAGCTAGTTATGGCACTACCAGTTACAGTGGTTAAGTCTATCGCAAGCATTGACTTTACCCCCGCGGTGGAAGAAGCAACCACTACAGAAGACCCAGCAGCTACCGTCGAAACGGCTACTAAGACCGAAGACGAAGCGGTAGTAAAAACGGAAGGTGATGAACTTACCAAAGAAGGCGACGAGCTGGACAAAGGTAAAGAAGAACCAGAAGTAACGGCGGAAGTAGAACCGGAAAAAACTACTAAAACAGAAGACGAGGCACCAGCATGGGCTACCCAGCTAGTTGCTAAGGTTGACGGTTTGACAGAGCGTATGGGTGCGCTAGAAGAAACGGCGCAGATTACCGCTCAAAAAGCAGAAGAAGCAGTAAAAGCTACGGGGGAATCACAAGCGTTAGTTAGCAAAGCAGAAGCGGTGTTAAACAATGCACGTGGTACAGTTATTGCCGAGGCAGAAGCAGACGACGACCTAGACCTAGGGTTAGACGAACGCAGCCTAGCCGATAACGACGACCTACACGAAGCAGGTATAGAGCTTTATTAAGCTTTGACTTAATGCCAGTTTAAGGCATTGTTATTTAATTTTACTTTTAGATATTGAGAGACAGAGTTATGTCACAACAAAGCAAAACTATTCTACGTAAGGCCGACCTAGCGGTAGCAGAGATTAACGGACAAGGTAGCCTTACGATTGAACAGTCAAACCGTTTTATCCGTAAGCTAATCGAAGCGCCGACATTGCTACGTGTTTGTCGTACTATCGCAATGAGTGCACCATCACGCCGCATTAATAAAATCGGTTTTGGTGAGCGTATCATGCGTGCGGCTAACCAAGGTACGTACACTGGCGGTGTGGCACAGGACGACCGTGCACTAGCGGCGGCTGACCGTTCTAAACCACAATTCGAGAAAATCGAATTGAACACCAAAGAAATCATGGCAGAGATTCGTTTACCATACGAACTGCTAGAGGACAACATTGAAGGCGGTAACATTAACTTTGGTGGTGCTACTCAAGTGTCAGGCGGTGCACCTAATGGCGGTATCCTAAACACTATTCTTGACCTTATCGCAGAGCGCGCAGCTATCGATATGGAAGAACTTTGTTTACTAGGTGATACAGCGTCGGGTGATGCGTACCTAGCACTAGTTGACGGTTGGTTGAAGCGTGCGCAAACAGCAAACTCACTAGATTACGGTAACCAAGGTATTACACGTAAACTGTTTAAAATCGGTATTCAAATGCTTGAGCCGAAGTACAAACGTAACATGCAGTCTATGCGCCATTTCTTGTCGCATAACCAAGTTACCGAGTACTCAGACACTCTAGCAGGTCGTGAAACACAGCTAGGTGACTCGAAGCATACACAAGGTACCGCGCCAGTATATGGTAACGGTGTACTATGTGTGCCAGTGGCACTTATGCCAGAGTCGCAGGGTATCCTATGTGACCCTAAAAACTTGCTATTCGGTATCCAGCGTAACCTATCGCTAGAAATTGATAAGGACATTCGAGCGCGTGAATTTGTTGTAGTACTAACTGCACGTGTTGACGTTCAAATCGAAGAAACCGAGGCAGTTATTCACTATAACAACATCCTTGACCCACTAGCCTAAGCTAAGGGTTAATGGCTAACTAGGCACCCCAGCGGAAATAAGCGTAGGGGTGCCTTTTTCCTTATAAAATACCAACAACACAAGAGGGACTAGCTATGGCAGTTCAGCAAACAAAAAAAACCGCAGGTACAGAGCAACTAGCAGCAGCAGAAGACCAAGTACGTTTAGTACTAGTAGGCCGTAAGACCCAGTTTATCATGGGTATGGGTACTCTATACCGAGGCAAGGACTTTGGGGTAAGCCCATCCCACGCAAAACGCCTACTATTGGCTAAAAACCGTATGACGGGGGAAAACCTGTTTATGCGCGCGGAGGACTACGAGGCCATGACTAAAACAGAGGTTAGCAACCCCCTAGACTTAGGCCTAGGTGAGCCACTGGCAGAGCCTAAAGATAGGCCGACTATAGAGGAAGTCTAAAAGATGATTTTAACCACCCTAGCAAAACTTAAACAGCGAGTTAACGCCCCTAGTCTGGGTGCCGTTGACGCTAGGTGTGGTGCGTTACTTCAAGCGGCGACTATCCATGTTGCCGCTTACTTGCGTACGGACTTTACCCAAGTAACAGGGGTAAAAGATGTATTCACCCTACGTAGTGCCGACTTTAGGTCACGTTCCAATGTTATTAGACTAGAGCTTAGAAACAACCTTATAAATGGTGCAATCGCTTGCAACGTAGCACGCTCTAAATATGGTTTGAGTTCTGGTGATATTGTGGCGGTAGACCCATTAACTTATACCCATGACAGCACAAACGGTATAGTTAAACTGCAAGAGTGGGTAGCGTTGGGGCAAGTAATAGAGGTTACCTATAACAAGGGGCTAGCTACCGCCGATGACGGTAACGGGTACCAGTTAGCACAAAACGTGCCTAGTTGGTTAGAAGAAGCAGCCCTAGTAACAGCGGCGTACCACTATTTATTACCTAACATTGAGAACACGGACGAGTTATGTGACGGTCTGCCATGTGAGGCTAAGGAGCTTTTAGCCCCATATAGGCGAGGGAGACAGGACGCGTTCCAAGCGGAGTAATAGCCTATGCTTGATTTTGAGGCAGACTTTAGAAGCGCAACACGACTACTAGTTAAAGTTAACAAGCAGTTGGACGCGGATAAGGTGGCAGACGATGCGGTAGCGATAATTTTAAGTCGTATTCGTAAGAGGTTCTTAAACCAGACGGCACCGGATGGTAGTAGGTGGCCTATATCTAAGGCAGCTATCATGCGTGAGGAGACCGGACGGGGTGGGGGTACCTTATACGACTCAGGCGACCTATTTAGGAGTATCCAAGCAGTTAAACGCGGGAGAGGCATAAGGGCTATACAGACGGACAAGGACTACGCTATTAAGCACCACAGAGGCCTAGACGGTATGGTAGCTAGACCTTTCCTAGACACTAACGATGGTGACTTACAATTCGTTACCGACTTTATCATATCGAGGGTTAAATAATGGCAACATCAATAGTAGCCATGGAAGACAATATAAAAGCTCTTATCCAGTCTGTTACGTCAAACATAACGGTATATGACCCAGACGATATGCTAGAGCTTACGGCGCACATTGCACCACCTTTTGTAGGTTTAGTGTACTTAGGGCTAGACCCTAATGGACTAGACAAAGAGGGACGGTCTGCTAAAATGATGTTTGGGATATACATTCTTGGAACTAAGAAAAACCTAACCTCTAAAAAGAACTGCCCAACAACACAAGAGGGCGTATCAGAGGCGGATTTAGTTAGTATAACTCAATTCTTGCAAGACTTACGCGAGGCTATAGGTGGTCAAACAGCCCCGTCAATGCACAAATGGCAGCTAAGAACAGAGCGACCATATACCTTTGACGATAAAGGCATAGGTTACCACCAAGTATGGCAAGCTACAGTACAATCTATATAGAGAGTAAAAAATTATGGCACGACCTAATAACACTTCCCGTTACTACTCGGGTCAAGGTATTTGCTTAATGGGCGTTAGGGACGGCGCAACGGGTAAGCCTATGGGCATGGTACCTATTGGTAACGTACCAGAGCTTACTATTTCTATCGAGCAGACCACCGAGGAACATAAAGAATCGTGGTCTGGGCAGCGTGCGGTGGACGTGGTTCTAGCTACTGAAACTACGGTAACAGTGGCGATTACTTTTGAGTCATTTGACCCAGACATGCTAGCGTTAGGTCTACTTGGTACAGTAACCAACAATGCAGCGGCTACCGAAACAGACCTAGAAGTTAAGGTGTACCTAGATAAGTGGACATACCTAGACCACGTATCGGTATCAAACCTGTCATTCAAGGACGCGGTAGACGCAGCGTTAACCTTAACCGAAGGTGTAGACGTGGAAATTAACGCCGAAGGCGGCGCGATAATGATTAAGACAGGTAATGACGACGGTATCGTAGATGGTGACACTATCAAGGTAACCTATGACTATGATACCCAGTACGACCTACAAGCGCTAACAACGGCAGCACCGGAACGTTACTTTATTCTAGATGGTCTAAACACCCAAGATAGTAACAAGCCAGTGCGTTTAGAAATATTCCGTTTACAAACGCAGCCATTTACAGGTCTAGGGTTTATCAATGACGGTATAGCGCAAGCGTCGGTGTCAGCTACCGCACTAGCAGACGCCACCCGAAGTGGTGCGGGTATTTCGTCCTTCTTCCGTGAGATTATCGCGGACTAATTAGATTGACGAAGCCTAAAAACTAGACTAAATTTAAGGTTAGGGACTTTTTGCCCCTAACCTTTTTTTGTATGTGGAGACCTCGTATGGACGATAAATTAAATATCGTAGACCTTGCGGCACTGGAATTACCGCAGGAAACTGTTAAACTAAACAATAACCAAGCATTGGTAGTCATGGGGATTCCATACAACCAACTGCTAACCGCGTTCAAGGATAACCTACATTACCTTGACTTAGCCCTACAGGGTGATGCAAACGCGGTAACCCAACTACTCGAAGACCAACCTCGTAAGGTCGCATATTTAATAGCTTGCGGTTGCGGCAATGACTCGAAAGAGGCCGTAGAGAAGGCACTAAAGATGCCTACGCAATACCAAGCACAAATCCTTGCAACAATATTCAAGCTAACATTCCCAGACGGTGAAATGTTGGGAAAGTTTATGGCAGAGCTAGAGATACTACTAAAAACAGTAGTGACCGGAGCGGTGCAGCACAAAGTGATGATGCACTTAACGGGTTCTGGCATCAAACTGCCGAGGCCATAGCGTATCTAATAACTAAGGGTCACGTTAACGCAAGGACATACACCATAAACCAAATACACGTATGGTACGCGTTAAGTAGGGAGCAAGAACGCCACCGTGACCTAAATATGGCACACATGCTTATGGTATCTGCACGGGGGGACGAAAAAGACGTTAAGTCGCTTTTTAAATTTCTTAAAGGGTAATAACAATGGCTGAAACGACAGGCGTAGCCGAGCTGATAGTACGCGTCAAGGATGAAGCCACTAAGCAAGTATCAATATTAGCTAAAGTACTAAAACAAACACTAGACCCAGACCAGTGGAAAGAGGTACAACAAGCCCTAGAAGACCTAGGGGTAGAAATAGGGGACATATCGGATAATTTTGCAGACGTTGGCAAAGCTGCCAAAACCACGGCTAAGGACGTAGCGGGCGCTGGTGATGGTTTTACCGAGTTTTCCCAAACGGTTGGGGGCGTAGGTGAATCAACCGACGAAATGCTTAAATCTATCAGAGAAGCGATTAAAGGTACCAACAGCCTAGATGAAAATATGGGTGACGTTGGGCAATCTGTACGCGCAACGGGTAGAGGCTTTAGCGAAGCAGCAGACGCTATGGAGGGCGTAGCACGACCACTAGAGGACGTAGCAGAGAACGCCGAAAACGTGCAAGAAAACTTTGATGACGCGGCGGAGTCTTCGGAAGAACTAGCGGACAACCTAAACGACGTAGAGGACGAACTAAAAGACCTAGACGACGAGACCGAAAAAACACGCAAAAGGATGCGTAAATTTAAGGATGACCTAGACGACGTTGGGGATGTTGCGGACGCCGTAGGCGGTAATATCGGTGGTATAACGGGGCAAGCGTCCCAATTGTTAGTAGTGCTGGGTAGGGTTAACCCTGTGCTAATAGGTATAGGTACCGCCCTAACCGTAGCATTTGCTGGTTTCAAGGCAGCTAACGATGTAGGTAACTACGCCAAGGAACTAAAGAACCTATCAGCCGTAGCTAACACGTCCACACAGGACTTGCAACGTTTTGCGGCGGGTGGCGAGCGTGTGGGGTTCGACCTTAAAAAATCAGCAGACGTACTAAAGGACTTTAACGACCGTATAGGTGATATGTTGTCAGGTGCGGGTGGTTCGTTACAAGACTACTTTGACGCCCTAGGGGAGAGCGTTAGCTTTACTGCTAGGGAACTGCAACAAATGGAAACCCTAGAGGCGTTACAGGCGGTTCAAAACGACCTAGAAAAGTCTAATCTACCACTAGAGCAGCAGATATTTTTATGGGAATCAATATCTGGTGAAGCGTCTAAACTACTGCCTATAATCCGCGACAACGGTAAAGCCCTAAAAGAGTTTGGGGACGCTGCCGAGGAACGGGGCGCGATACTATCGGACGAGGAGATAGCCGACGCGTTAAGGTTTAACCGTGCTATAACCGACTTAGGTAAGGCATTGGAGACTCTATGGCGTCGTATAGGTGTAGCGATTCTGCCGTTAATGGAGGACTTTGTAGACCTAGTTAAGGACGTTTCCGCTAGCATAGGGTCTGTTAATAAGGTACTTCGTGATGGTATCGACGACTGGGACGACTGGAAAAAAGCTATCATTGGAATAAACGACCTATTCGGCACGTTTTCCGCTAACGGTATAGCGGCAGAGAAGGTGCGGGACGCTATTCTAGGGGTGGACGATGCTAACCAGAGTTTAGCAGCTACCAACTTGAAGAAGCTTACGGACGGTTATAACTCAGCCGAGGATGCGGTTAACAAAATTAGGTCAAGGCTAGCACAAATGAAGACCGCAGAGGAGCTAATAAAACAACGCCTAGACGAGTCTAATTTAAGTAGGACTAAGCAGCAGAAGCTACAGGACGACCTAGCAGAGGCACAGCAAGCTATTATTGACCTAACAGCACAAGAGGGTATAGCCGTAGAGAAAGTGCTACAGGCTAAGTTAGCTTTAGACGCAGCCCAAAAAGCGTATAACGAGTCATTAAAAGAAGGCCAAGAGACGGAGATAACGCCAGTAGACCCTAACGGCGGTGTTAACGGTTTAGTACTGCAAGAATTACTAGACGGGTATAAAGCACAGTTAGCAGAGTTCTACACCGACACGGGTAAGACACTAGAGGCTAGGTTAGGGGCGGCGGCTAATGCCACTTTCTTAAACTATAAATCTGTGATAACCCGCATTAAGCAGTTAGGTGGCGAAGCTGACCTAGTTAATGCCTTAATAAACCAAGAAACCGCACGTAAGCAGTTCGACATATTATCGGCAGAGTTTGACCGCGTATCGGAAGACGTGGAACTCAGAGCAGAGAAACTAGGTAGGCAGGTGGCAAGCGGTATTATCACGGAAGCTACAGCCCAAGAGGAGCTACGCAAGATATACGGTGATACTGGCGCTACACTAGATGGACTGTTAGAGCGTATGCAGAAGCTAGCCGAACAGACGGGCAGTCAAGAACTAGCCCAGCAAGTGGAAGTGCTACGCGGTACCGTTGAGCAGTTCAAAGCAGACCTAGGTAACGAAGGCTTTATAAGGCCAGAGTGGTTAGAGAGCCTAGTAGATACAAGGGAAAAGATACAAGACATTAAAAACGAGCTTAACTTAAACGGCGTAACTATCGAAGGTTTGGATGCGGCTATGGAATCGGCAGTGGAAGACGCGGTAAGGCCACTAAATAAGCTAAAGGAAAAAATACAAGACGAGTTATCCGGCATAGAGCTGGATGAAGCCAATCTAGCTATAGAGGACGCTATAGACGTAGCAGCAGTAGACGCGCGGTTAGGCGTTTTACAGGACTTGTTTGATACTAGGGTAGACGCGTTTAACGCTATCTTATCCTCTATCAGCCTAGCCCAAGAACAAAACCTAATCACGGAAGCCGAGGCAATTAACCAGATTAAGGCCGCTTACCAGTCTATGAGGCCAGAAATAGCCAGTGTAGTGGAAGCAATGCAAACGTTAGCTAATGAGTCTGGTAGCCAAGTACTGAAAACGCGAGTACAAGAGCTTGCAAACCAGTTCACCCAGTTAGAGATAACAGTGGATAACACCACTAAAAGCATGGTGGACGACATGCTAGAAGCTGGGGCACAGGCGGCGGGTTCGGGTTTTGCGCAAGCTATAACGGATATAGCTACCGAGGCTAAGAGCTTGGGTGATGCCTTTAAGGACGTTATGAAGGGCATACTACAGTCGATGCTAGAGGTAGTGCAGTCGGTAGTTGCTAAGCAGTTCGCTAACCTAATCTTAGGTGCGGTGGCTGGCGGTGCTGGGGGTGGCTTTGGCGCTGGTGTCGGGTTCGCTGATGGGGGTTACGTTCGCGGGGCTGGTACTACTAAAAGTGACTCTATTAGGGCATGGCTATCAGATAAGGAGTTCGTGCAGCCAGCGGACGCTACGGCATATTACGGCGTGCAATTTATGGAAATGTTGCGCCGCAAAATGATACCTAGAGAGCTACTAGCGTCTTTATTAGGCGGTACACGCTCAATGCCTATACATAGGCCAAGGACGCCTAGGTTTAGTTCGGGTGGTTTCGTATCTGGTGACGTATTGTCAACACCGGACGGTGGGGCTAGGGGTAGTGACCTAAACGTAACCCTAGTGCAAGTTAAGGACGACAACGAGGCGCAAGCCTTTATCCAGTCACGTAGAGGTCAAGGCGAGCTAATCCAGTTTATGGACAAGAACAAAACCAAGATTAAAAACTTGCTTCAATAAGGAGGCACTTAAATGTTTATTGCAGGTATTGCTAAAAACGAGCGTGAGCTATTCACGCGCTTAGTGTCCGCTATGACTGGCGGCTCTACCGTTGGGCGATACGTGGTAGCAGGTACGGGTAATGGGCAGCTCCATGGATTGGAATTGCCTATTAGTCTATTTAATACCGCGATTGTTTTAACGTGTACATTAACTACCGCCAACTCGGCGGAGTTTTCGGTTACGGTAGGGGGCGCAGGTGCCCCAACAGCTAAGACCTATGAAGCATATAACTATAACGGTTTAAATTTCATGGTGGGTGTTGGCTCTACTGCGTGGCAAGTGGGGGACACTATCACTATCGCGGCGCAAGGTTCAAGTAGTGTGCCAGTGGATGCAGAAGTATACCTAGAAACCACCGCAGGTAGTATAGAGGAAGATTTAACGCTAACCTGTACAGGAGCTAGTACGGCTGGGGCTGGTGCGATATTTAACGTTAGTGGTTCAGTGTCTGGGCTAATAGGTGTGGTATACCAAGGTGCTAGAACAGAGCTAACAGGGCATACATTTACTATTTTAGACGGTGTGGACTTTAGTGTATCGGATAACATAGTTTACCCACTAAGGGCGAGTGAGCTACCAGTAGCACAACGCTGGGAGGTGCTAGAGAAAGACCTAGGTGTGATGCGGTTCGACGGCGAGGAGGCCGGACACGAGGGCATAACACGTATAGCCATGCGCGGGAGAGGTAACACAGGTAACGAAAATATCTACGCGCAGTTTAGGCACTGGGGCTTGATTGACCGCTATGTTAACTGGGCGTTTACTGGGTTTACTGGGTGGACTGATGGGATAGACCACACGCTACAACAGGGGTATATACCAGCGATTGAGCAACCAGCGATAACTATGAAACATGAGCTAATAAGCTTTTATATTAGTATCACTGGTAGACGTGTTATGGGTGTGGTAGGTAGTGGTGAAGTGTACAACCACTTTTATGTAGGGTTACTACAAGGGCACCAAGCACCAACGCATTACCCGTACCCTATGTTTGTAGGAGGTAGTAATATACCCTATGCGCTAGACGATGACTTAGAAGGCGATACAGGGTACTACCAAAAGCAAGTAGCGGTACATTCAGCATACTGGAATCCGGTAGTTTATACAGGTGGTACTAACCCAACTAGTCAAGCAGCGGTATACACCTTTAATGATACCTATGAGCCAGTAGGTGGAAAGCAGGTGGCTAACACGTTATCTACTGGGTTGAATAGCACGGACTATAACAACGTGCGTTATGGTGTAGCACCGTTTAGTTTCTTTGGTATGTCTAGGCTAAGGGCTAACTTTGACGGCACGTACACCCCAGTACCAGTGTGGTTAAGTTCGCACACGGACTCAATGAAAGCGGTTTTAGGTAGGTTTGACGGTTTGACGGCGGTTAGTTCAGATAATGGGCAACAGGCTGGTAACGTTATGGAGGCAGACGGCAACTACCATATAGTTTTTAATAACGTATTCCGCCAGAGTGCAAACGATTTTTGTATGATTGAGGTTAAGTAATGGCTTATCTAAACACGTCGGCTACTGATACTGACGACCTAATGAACGCTATAACTACTTTTATGGCGGCTAACGGGTATACGCATATAAGGACGCAGACAGAGACTCTTAACCTAGTCTCTATGCAAACTACTACGATGCAATGCCCAGATAACACGTACGTTACGTTTATCTCTACTAACACTAGCGCCAGACCGTACCCGTCGATAGACGGTACCGCAGGTGGTTACTATGATACACCTTTTATAAATGAAGGGCGTATTAACCATAACGCCGATTGGCCGTCTAAGAACGCCAAAGACGGGCGTTTTATATTCCAGCTATCCAACTATGCCGGAGACGTAACGTTAAACGAGAGGCCATGGTTAGGGGCTATTAGGCACTTAACCTACGACGTTAATAAGGACTGGTGGGAACAACCAGATGCTAAGGCATTTTGGTTAGATGACGATAACGACGGTAACGGGTTTAGCGCTAATATGTACTCGGCAATAGTGGCGGGTGACGACGTGCCAAACGTGTATATATTCATCAACACTAACCCAGACTGCGTGCATATAGTTACCGAGTACAAGCCAAAACACTACTCGCACATGACGATAGGTAATCTAGCTAAGTCACACACCTACGTGGGTGGTCAATATATTGTAGGCTCTTGCAACTGCCTAGACAGTCAGGCGGACTACTTCGGATACTTACCGTTATGTACTGGTTACACTAGAGCAGTAGTGCCAGCTAGTTTATGTTTCGGCGGGGTATACTGTGAAGGGGACGGGGGCGTGTTTTACACAGGCGAAACCATACTAGGCATGAAAGGCTGGGGTAGGGTTTGGCAAACCACAGGTATACATGTTGCTAGGACGTCAGCAGTAGACGTTAATATTAGCACCGTGGACGGTGAATATGATTCACAGGTAATGCGCTCGGAGCTACTAGGGTTACCAACGTTGCCAGCAATGACGCATAGCTTTATAGGTGACAACCCGACAGGCTCAACATTTGATAAGGTAACAGGCCAAATGGCACCAGTACCCCTAACGGCATGGTGTGAGCACGAGACCACAGGCGCAGTGTATTTGGGTTCTTGGGAACACGTAGCAGTTACCACTATGGGTAGCCTAGCGGGCAAGGAGGAGATAGTGATAGGTAGTGAGACCTATATGGTATTTCCATTAAGCACACTAAAAGCTAACGGTACGGACAACATGCACAGGGACGGTATAGATTATTCGGGTGGTAGCGTGTTTGCTGACATGAACCCGTACCCAGACGCGCACCTATTTGGGCTAGGGTTGGCTATTAGAAAAGTGGTATAAAAATGGCAGTTATCCAATACTCAGGGGTGATTACACCATCACCCCTAGATTCTGATGTGGCAGTAGGGTATACCCCAGCACCTAACCTAGTGGATGGGCTAGAGGACGTTATTACGTTCGCCTATAGGTTAGATGCGAATCAAGGTAATACGCCTACGGACAATACGGAATCTTTCGAAAACACTAAAACGTATTTAAGCGTAACGATACAAAAAACACCCCGAAATCTAAATATAGATTCGGGGCTTTCGTCTATTAACATGGGGGACGACGCGAGTAGTCCTAGTACATGGATTGTTAACCGTTTGCACTTTTTGCCGGAAGTGGTAGACCTAGGTGTATTGACTGGGTTCAAGACGACATATTTTAACGTGTGGTGTACATACTTACGACCACAGCAGTTAACAAACGTTACGCCAACCAATGCCGCAGGTTTAACACTGGATACCCAAATAAGCGTACCGTCGGATATGCAGAGCTTTGGGTACTACCCAATGAGTATTTTGTCAGACCCAGAGGGTCAGGATAAAATAGACGCAACCTTTACCTATAACATGCTAAACGGAGACACCTATGATTTAAGGGTTACGGGTCTAAGGTCGTCGGTATTTGGGTATAGGCATAACTGGGCTAGCACCTTGGTAGAGACCTACACGTGGCTAACCGGAGTTACCACAGCGGTTACGGGTGATGAGCAACGTATGCCACTAAGGTATTACCCAAGGGTGCAAGTAAACCAAGTGGCAGTTATAGCCGAGGAACAGCTAAACCAGTTTAGGGCACGTATGGCTACATGGCATAGCCAAAACTACACAGTACCGTTATGGCAGCGGCAAGTGATATTAGCAGTGCAAGCGCTTGCAAACCAGCCAGTATTAACAGTGGATAATGTAGAGCTAGGGGCTAAAGCAGGTGACCAGATAATGCTAACCCTAGGGTGGGATGACTACGAAATACTGCAAGTAGACTCGGTTACTGACACCACAGTAACGTTACAATCAGACCTAAAATCGTCATGGCGGGTAGGGTCGGTGGTTACTTTGGTGGTAGCAGGAACCTCTAGGAGTCCAGTACTAGTACGAGGGCTGACCAGTACTAAAGCCGCCCTAGATTCTATAACGTTCGATATTGCACCGGAAGATATAGCAACCTTTATACCAGCGGATAGCGGAAGGATAGGCCTGTACAATAACTCGCCTATAATGCCACTTAGGCCTAACTGGGCAGAGGATATACCAGAGCAGTATTCTAAGCCTATGACCAAAAAAGTGGATTACCAAGCGTCTAGCCCTGTGTACTACGACGATATGGAAATAGCGCAGCACCAAATAGACTGGGCATACCTAGTAGGAGGTAAAACTAATATCTCGCTTTTAAGGGAGTTCTTATTCTATATAGAAGGGCGGCACCGCAGTTTTTGGCAACCAACGTACACTAAGGACTTTAAGATAGCTAAGTTGTACGAGGCAGGGTTTAGTACTCTAACAGTAGAGAACAATAACTACATTAGCGAGCTTTGGGGGCTAGCACAATACAAGCATATTTGTGTAGAAACCCATACAGGCATTTATTACCGAGAAATAACTAACGTAAGTTTAGACGTCGATAGTAAGTTGGTGTTGACACTAGATACCCCGATAGCAGAGGAAATGGACGCTAATACCGTCAGGAACATATCTTTTTTGCAAAAGTGGCGTTTAAATTCAGACACCATAACATTGATATACTCAACGGACGCGGTTGTAACGTGCTCATTGAGTATGATTACTACGGTTGGTACCTAATATGGCATATAGTGATTATGAAGCGCTCAAGGAGGGCGCACGACCTGTAGAACTGTTTAAAGTTACTACGGCGGAAAGTTCAATACGTGTATGTAACATAGACGTAGAGGTTAGCTTTAAGGGTGAATTATACACACCAAGCAGCATACGCAGGAGTGAGCTAACAGATTCTTATGATGCAGAAGATAGTAAGATGATGTTATGGACTGGGGTAGACACGGAGATAGGCGCACTGTTTAAAACAGAGTTGCCAACGTACATGCCCACTATACGCGTGTGGCGCGGGCACCTAGTGGGGGACTCATTAGAGCTACTAGACGAAAACTCGACACAGCTATTTATAGGCAACATGACGTCACCAGCTTACAGCGATGTTGAAGCTAAAATAGAGTGTATGAGCCTAGCGTTAAGTATGGGTACCGTAGGTCTACGCCGTAAATTTTCTGGTAACTGCCCACACGTGCTCTATAAAAACTCCTGTGGCGTGCAGAGGGTAGCATTTACCAAGTACGTTACCGTAACTGGTATAGTGGGCGAAGTTATAAGCACCGACATGACCCCAGAGGAAGACGGGTACTACCGTGGGGGTCTGGTAACGTTCAGAAACTCGCACATGATGATAACCAACTATACGGGTAACCAAAACCTAACGTTATTAGCACCGATAGCAGGTCTAAAAGTTGGGGACTTGATAGAAATTTCGGCAGGGTGCGATAAGTCGGAGACAGTATGCCGAAACAGATTTAACAACTTCGGTAGGTTTGGTGGTTGGACTACAATTCCTACGATTAATTATTTCGAGACGGGGATAGGCTAATATGGCGTTTATCATTAACTTAATAATACAGATTATTATTGCGCTGGTTATATCTCTAATATTTTCCAAGCCAGTGGACAGCCACACCAAACCAGCAGGTATAGCCGACTTTAAATTCCCAACAGCGACACAAGCAAGACCCATACCAGTTTTATGGGGTACCGCGGAATTTAAAGCGCCTAACTGTACATGGGCTGGTGACTTTTATGTGCAACCAGTTAAGAAAAAAGTAAGGTCAGGTTTCACTAAGAAAAGTATAACCGTGGGTTACAGGTACCATATGGGTATGCAGCTAGTGCTATGCCTAGGGGGTACTAGGGCGACCCAACAAATGACCGCACTGACTAGGTTAAGGTACGGTGATAAGGTAGCATGGGAGGGGTTAGTATCTGACCAAGAGCTACAGCTAGTAGACAATAATAACCTTTATGGTGGTAATGAACGAGGCGGGGGTATCTACGGGTATTTTCGTTTTTATAACGGTTCAGACGACCAAACGTCAGACCCATACCTAGATAGGCAGATAGGAGCCGAGCAGCCGAATAGAGCAGGTGTGGCACACGTAGTGTGGTATGGTGCGTCACTGCGTGAGGACGTACAATTAGGTAACTTTAATTTGTTTTTACCAGTGCCTACGGGTTACGTAGCCAATAGTACCAATCTACGTACCATGTGGTTTACTGGTACTAGGTTACCGAACACACTTAACCTAACAGGGGGTATGCACGACATAACGGGAGACTGTAACCCAGCGTGTATGATACATGAGTTATTAACCGAGCCGGATTGGGGTATGGGTTGGTCAGAGGACAGTTTCGAGGTGGACGACCTACGCGCCATGGGTGAGACGTTGTACGATGAAGGCTTTGGTTTATCTATGTTGTGGGACAACGAGAAGACTATAAAAGATGTACTAGACGACATTATGCAACATATCAGCGGGTATTATTACGAGGACAAAATATCCGGTAAGATAAGGTTTGGCCTAATGCGTTCGGATTATGATACCGAGACTCTAGACCTACTAGAATCACCTACGGTAATAGAGGTGGAGGAGTTCACCCGCTCGACTTGGGATGGGTCAATGAACGAGATAACCGTAGCCTATTCCGACCCCGCTAGGTACTTCGAGTTAAACACGGTAACCGTTAATGATATTGGTAACGTGTACGTGCAAAATAAGGTAGTACCACGGACTAACCAGTACCATGGCATAACAAGTAAATCGATTGCCATTAGGGTAGGGTTTAGGGACTTGCGTATGCTGTCTATACCACTGGTTAGAACTACCTTAAAATGTACGCGAGATATTAGTACATGGCAGGTCGGTAGGGTCTTTAAGTGGTCAGACCCCCGCTACGGTATAGAAGAAATGGTAATGCGGGTGAATAAGGTAGAACGAGGAGACTACCTATCAGGTGAGGTAATTCTACACGCTGTGGAAGATGTATTTACCCGAGGAGAGACCATATTCGCAGTACCGGATGATAATAACTGGACACCACCTAACTTTGATGCGGTGGAATTAGACGACCTAGTTAATATAGAGACACCGATAGGACTATCGCTATACCCAGAGGACGCCACACCGGAGTTACTTACACTGGTGTATAACACAAGCCCAATAAACGCCGAATATAACGCGTTTTTTGGTAATGTGACTGGGGTACTAAGTGATGACGAGGCCGAGTCGGAGACGTTCACGGATTCGGCGGTAATCGTGTCGAGCCTACGGGTTAATGACCCTAGCTACTCGGCAACCAGTAACTTAATAGTACGAGGTTTACTAGAGGTACCGGAAGCAGGGGCAGGGGCTAGCCAAGAGGCACTAATATACGTTGGTGGGGAGTTTATAGGGTACGATAGCTACAGCCTAAACGCTGATGGTGACTACGTATTTTTAGGGTTACACAGGGGTCTGCTAAATACCACTATGGTGGACGCACAAGCAGGTTCTAGGGTGGCCTTACTAAACGGTGGGGGTTTCATACCACCAGTTACCTATAATGTAGGTGAAACACTATACTACAAGCTACAGCCACTAGGTGTGGGTGCATCGTTAGACCTAGATGACATTACCGAGCAATCACACTTGTTTTATGGTGAGAAAGCTAGGCCTTATGTTCTAACGGACATGAAGGTTAACGGGGTGTACGACTTTACCAACCTAGATACAGATGTAGACCTAACGGTTACATGGGGTAACAACCCTAAAGAGTTAGGCATAGCCGTGGATAGTAACGACACCAGCCAAGCTCTACAGGTGGATACTGACTACACTATATCGGTTTACTCACCGGACGGGTTACTACTAACTAACAACGTGAGCGCACTAACAGGCGCTACAGCACTAAATACGACTACATTCACGTACGCGGACTTGTACGGGGCTGGGGTACAGGCTGACCCATACGGGTGGGTTACAATTACCTCAACGGACGTTAGCGCGGCGGAGGACTCAACCTACACGGCTGTAAAAGTATTTAGCCGTTTAGAAGGTACCGTAGAACGTGATGTAGAATCAGACCCATTAGCACCTACAGGGGCAATGGTGTACTTTGATGGTAAAATGATAGGGATACGACATGGCGCATAATCTAACTGTGGCACCTTTTACAGAAGGTGAGCCGTTAGTGTATGTGGATGGTATTAATAGTGCCGAAACAGAGGGGAGCCTACATATAGTGGGTTCCCGTTTGTACCATATACGCGAAGGTGACGAGTTCGACTACTTAGACGCGGGTACGTCAACGTGGGTTACAGCTACCTACGCCTCGATAGGCCTAATAGGGTCGTTTAAGTTTCTTTACACGATAAAAATATCTACGGGGGTTTTGCTGGTAACAGATGAGGGTAAATTTATCACCATAACTACCAGTGGAGTAGAGTCCCTAGGCACGGTAGGCATAACTAGGAACGTAGTACAGGGTCAAGCGTGTGAGTTTGACGGGTTTTATTACTTCGCGGGGGTTTCCCTAGAGGTGGGTGTTAATGGCACTGTGACTAGGACGGCGTTTTATGAGGTGGTAGATAAGAGCACCTTAGCGGTTTATTTTAAAGACGTACTAGTTACTGGGCTTACGCTATGCTACCCAAGTGTATCCGCATGGGAATCTGGGGTAGGCCTAACGTTTAATCAATTTGACCCAGTGACGGCAAGATATGCCCCTATGGCATGGAGTGTTAATCTAAATGCAGTTAACGCTATATCATTGAACCAGTACTATGCGCATTACCCGCATAAGCAATTAAGCGTAGCTGGTTATCTGTGTTGGGCACTAGACGATACCATATACCGATGGAAACTAACCCTAGGTCTATTGGTATCATACGTTGCACCGTCGGGTACGGACTACTTCCAAACGGTACAATCGGCGGGGGACTACGGCCTAGCTCAAGGGTTTTATACCCCTAGCGAGGTGCTGTACTCGACTAATGCTATAGACTGGACACTAGCAGCCACCCAGATACTACCAACAGCAGTAACAAACATGGAGGCTATAACGTTCTTGAAACCGGAAGGCCTACACGTTAACAATATGGAATCTGTGGTATTCTTGGAGCCAGCGGGTGCTACGGTAGCTAACATGGAGGCCGTGATGTTTGTAAAAGCACAGACACCAGTTAGGACAGAAGTAGTTACAGTAGTCAACGGCGGAGCAGAGACCGGAGACACCACAGGGTGGACTAACACCCTAGGTACTTTAGCTGTGAGGAGTTCAAGCCCAACACCGCATACAGGTAGTTATTACTTTTTTGGTGATGCCACAGCGGCAGTAGAGGCAAACCAAGTTATTGACCTAGTAGCGGGGGGTTATATCACGGCTAGTGAGGCAGCTACCTACGATATTAGGGCTACGGTTTCTTGGTGGCAACGTAGTTTTAATGGAGAAGACCAAGGAGGGTTAGGCCTAAAAGCACTAGATGCTAGCGATGTGGTTCTAGCCACCACCAACCCTATAGTAATAGCAACTAGTAGCGGGGTATGGACACACCGCACGGAAGTAGTAATATTCCCAGCAACCACGGAAAAAATAGAAATTGACATTAGTATGCTTAGGGTGGGCGGTTCCAACTTAGACGCATATATTGATGACATAGAACTTACGTTAGATTTGTTCTAATTACATTTAGTTAGTTGCCGTTTTAACACTCAGGTGCTAGTATCTAATTAGTCTTAGGTATTGGCACCTTTGCATATTGAAAAAGAGAGGGTTATGAGTGATAAAGACGCCAACGATAACGGACGTGTTAACCTAAAAAACTGGGGTATGGGGATACTAGCTGCGGTAGTGGTTTCCTTACTAGGTTGGATAGGTTTAAGTAATTTACAATCGCTGTCCTTTCAAGCGGCAGTACAACCGCAAATAGCTACCTTAGTCGCAGACACTAAAGAAACAAAGCAAGTGGTTAACGATATGAAGGTAGAAATGAGTGGTTATGCCACAAAGGAGCAGCTAGCTGGGGAGATTCGCGGGTTGAAGGACGACCTACAAGAAATGGAAATTGAACTAGTTAGGGTTTGCACACTGGCGGGACTACCGGAGTGCAGTAGGAGTAATTAAGCATGTTAGAAGCACTATTAAGCGGCGGGTTGGGTACCCTACTGGGCGGTGTAACCGGACTAATAGGTACGTATCTTAACAATAAGAAAGAGCTAAAAATAGCCGAGCTTGAAGCCGACGAGCGCAAAGATAAACGCGCGCATGAGGTGCTAATGATGGACAAGACGCACCAGTACACATTAGAAACAGCCAAGCTAAAGAACGAGCACGAGCGAGAAATATCAGCAGACAACCGTATGATGAGTTCGTACCAGTTTGCTAGCCGTGATTCAGACGATACAAACCACCGTAACCGCTTTATAGCCTTCCTTTTCGGCATGGTAGAAGTAGGTAGACGATTGGTGCGAGTAGTCGCGTCGTTCGGTAGTATGGCGATTCTTGCGTACATGACCTACTTTATTTATAACAACTTGGATAAATTTTTAGTTACCCTACAGACTATTAACGACGGTAAAGAGGCATTTACATTAATGCAATATCTGATTTTCACCGTTTGTTATGTGTCTACCACAGTGATTTTGTGGTGGTTCGGGGGTAGGACTAAAAGGCCTCCTAGTATCTCGTAAGCAGTACTTAAAATCAGATAAACGCGCCCCTTAGCTAATACAGCGGGGGCGCAATTATTTTTAGATTTATTTCTTTGACAAAGCAGTAAAGTTAAGTATACTTTCAATTAAGCAATCACAAGTAAAACCCACTCTCTTTACTACCATCGTGGTTAGTAACTTGGATTGCTACCTTACCCTCGAAAAATAAGGAACCGTAAAATGAGCATGAAAGGCCATAAAGTACAGTTTAATATCTCGCTTAATTCGTTTAGCCTTGAAGAAATATTTCAACGCTATATCGCGCATATCAAAGACAGCTTATCAGAGGAGCAAACGGAAGCCCTACGCGGTTGTTTCTTTTCTGGTGCCTCGGCAGTACTGCATATTTTCGACCAGATAACTTGTCAGACTATGGAAGTAGACCAAAGAGCGGAACTTATAGCCGCACAACAAGGTATCGACTCGCCAGAAGCACAGGCAGCACAGCAAGAACTAGACCACGCGTCTGGTACCCTAGTAGCCGTAATGACCCATATGATGCAAGAAGTATGTGACGGCTTCGGGGTACCGAATCAGTCCAAGCTCCTTTCTAATTTTGAGGAAGCTATGCAATTCCTACCGCAGGGTGAACAACCAGACCCTAAATTAAAACCAAATCTACACGGTGGTACGGCTGACCTACATGTAGTTAAGCCAGAATGTAAGGACACCTTCGACCTTGAGGGCTGGAATCCGAAAGATGACGGTAACATACAATAAGGAGGGCAAAGCCATGCCTAAGACCGAATTAAAAGAATACACGGTAGCACTACACTGTGCTGACACGTTAACGCGCTACGTAGCACACGTGCAGGTAACGGACGTCACGGACGAGGACGCCTTAGCTAACGAGCTAGTAAACTGGCTAAACGATAACACTAACGAACCAGACCCTTGGACAGCGGACTGTTTCGTTATTGACTCGGTATTTGAAGGTACCCACAAACCAGTGGAGTACAAACGCGCGGGGCTACAACAGGCAATCAAGGGCGTAGTTAGCTCCAAAGGCCTAACGGTACTACGCGAGCTGTACCTAGGGGATGATAAACTTT
Source organism: Halobacteriovorax sp. GFR8 (assembly GCF_050955245.1). Lineage (NCBI taxonomy): Bacteria > Pseudomonadati > Bdellovibrionota > Bacteriovoracia > Bacteriovoracales > Halobacteriovoraceae > Halobacteriovorax > Halobacteriovorax sp. GFR8. The sequence goes on from NZ_JBPBLR010000001.1 coordinate 51,555, forward strand.
TAATCATGTGTGAGACTAGTCACCAGTCGGTAGAGTGCTATACTTTTGAGAAGCTGGCTACAGGTGATTGGGGAATTACCCATGATATTACTGACGGCGAGTACGCAGACGGTATGGACTTTTTAGTGGAAGCTGCGGCACATCATGACCACGAGTGGTCGTACAATAAGAACGTATCAGACCCGTTTTAGCGCGGGCTAAGGCTGACTAATGAGTAGCAAACGGAACATTGTAATTTTCACAGTTGACAATACTCTACGCGACGCATCATGGCGTTTAAATTTGATACCAATTGGTACAAAGCGTAAGTGCGCAGCGGAGTGGTTAAAATTCCATAGAGCAGGTATAAAGGACGAGCCGATTAAGCCTATTATGACTTTGTTGAAAATGTACCTAGCAAACCCAGATTACGACGTGTATTTGTGGGCTAACTCAGTAGAAGCGTGCCGAGAAGATGTACGCAAGTGGCTAAATAAACAGGGCGTGCTAGCTAACTCCTATGCACAGCTATTTTTAAGACCCGACGGTAACCAACTAGCTAACAAGGAAGTGTACGAACGCTGGCTAATGGGTATGCCGCAGGAAGAACTAGGGCGAGTTAATCTCGTAGTAACTAATGATGATGCAATGGCGGAAGTATTCGGGGAGACCCATGTAGATGTATTGCACATGAACAAGAGAGACGTATTATGAAAAATTTCGAAGCAGTAGACACTATGCCGGAAAGTGGGCGTTTCATCATAGTTGGCACCGAGTACGGTACTAACTTTGCATGGGCTGTAGAGCGTATCGGTGACGAGCTATTCGAAGAAGACGGGACGCAACTACACGGTATCGAACGCTTTAAAAGTGACTGCGAGTACTTAGTAGCTAAGGGGTAGTTATGACGCATGATGAAGCAATCCAGAGGGTACTACCCATGGGTGGTAAGTCACGCGCTAACGGTAAAGGTTTTACAGCCCACCTATCATTTTACGAAGTGATGGGGGGCAATGGTCGTAACAGAGAATCACCGGACGTTATCTTTTTTAGAAGCGACGGGGTTACGGACTTAATAGAGGTCAAGGTAGACCGTACCGACTTTTTACGGGACAAGAAAAAGGACTTTAGAAAGTACCCTAAAAAAGGTATGGGTAGATACCGTTACTATGCGTGCCCAGAACACCTTATAAAACCGGAAGACCTACCAGACGGTTGGGGTCTAATTTGGATACCGGAGGAGGGGGAACCATATTTTAAAATTAAGTCCTCGGAATTTGAGTCTAATTACCTAGCAGAAAGAGACCTATTATTTAGCCTTATGCGCAGGTGTAACGACTACGTACCGCTAACTAGACTTGTAGAGTACGACAAAATAGTTAAAAGGCACATAAACTCACAGATGACCAAAGGCAGCACAACCGACGAGACAGTACTATTAGGGAAGGTTAGGCAAGCATACTGGGAAAAGTTTAAAAAATTAATTAAGTCAACTAAACGATAAATTGCAAGCGATTGCACTAGGAGGTGTTATGGATTGGTTATCTCACATCATGGACTACATTATAGAGTTGAGTAGTGGTAACGAAATGGTAGCGGGGGCGCTAGCGCTTGCAGTATCGGGTATGGTTGGCACGGCTATTGCTTATGTGCTTAAAGACTTACCTAATAGGGTATTTAACTTTTTGTGGACGCAGTTAACCACCTCTATGGTTTTGAATAATACGGACTGGAACAAAAACCAGACCTTTATCAGAATGTCCACCTATATTAGGGAAAACTCCAATAAACATTTCACCCGTAATTTGATGCTAGACACGTTCTACGATAGCCACGGTAATGGACACACGCTGCGGTTAACAGTGGGCTACGGTCTGCATTTGTTCTTTTACAAAAAACGCCTAATGTGGGTACGAAAGAGCAAAGAGGATTCGAGCGGTTCGGATATTCAAAAAGAGCAGCTAATGATACACACCTTTGGTCGCAGTCATGAGGCCTTTGCCAAATTAGTAGAAGACCTAACCCCGAAGGTGGATAACAGCAAATTAGAGGTGTACGAGTGGGGCGACAATAATTGGCGCGTGCAGAGCAGGACACCGAAACTAGACCTAGACAGACTAGCGTTAAATCCAGAGACAGTAAAAGAGTTAAAAGAGCATATGCAGTTTTTCCTAGAGCACAGGGAAGACATGCTAGCCAAAGGTCTAGCGCATAAGCTATCCATGCTATTACACGGAAGGGCAGGTAACGGTAAGTCAACCCTAATTAGAGCGTTAGCCTCATGCTATGACATGAACATAGCGTTAGTACCTCTAGCCCGCTTTAGTGACGAGTCATTGAAAAAAGCCTTCGCAGAGGTGCCAGAAAATACCATGTTAGTGCTTGAGGACTTCGATTCCGCTAAGTGCATACATAAGCGCGATAACGTGACAGGTGACCTAGAAGCAGATAACGAGGACAAGCAGCTAACCATTAAAACTGGTACCAAAGAAGCTAGCCTAGACTGGTTGACCCTATCGGGGGTGTTAAACGTGTTGGATGGGGTAGTGCCACTAGACAAGCAGGTGGTTATTATGACCACCAACTGTATAGCGTCGATTGATAGCGCTGTGCTACGAGAAGGGCGCACCGACGTAACCATAGAGTTACCAGAAATTAGGCCGGAAGCAGTTAAAGCCCACTTTGAGCTATTATATGGTGAAATGCCGGATGTGGAGTTTCCTAGCCTAATTGCTAAGGACATTAACAAGATTAAAATAGAGGCTAAACTAGATGCGGAAGTGGTTAAACGTGAACTTAAAAAGTTTATTGACAAACGACCAAAGCTAGTTAATACTCAAAATGCAGCAGGGTAAAACCAACTGCTAATAAATCTGGTGAAATTAACCTATGCAGCCCTTGTAAATCCGATTCTAGCCCGATGATGACAAGCAAGTGGCTGCACCCACTTACCCTCGGAGTGCAACTAATGGCCTGTTTAGTACAACAAGCAATAACAGCAAAATTACCACTAGTGGTCGTACACTCTAACGACCCATTCTACGATACGGCTATCATACGCCATATGACAACAGACGCGAATCGCATGTTTCCATCAAACGGTGTTGTATCCGAAGAAAAACCATTAGCCAAATTAATTATAGGGGATAGTAACTCCAATTCATTTGGTAACAAGGTGGTAGCATTTATCGGCAACCCCAAAGACATTGCATGGAAAGACATATACGAAACTTGCGTAGAGAAGCGCTCTACGGTGGTAGTAGTACTACGCAACGGGGAGGACTTCGGCCTAGGTTACCATGCGGGTGTACTAAACCCACCAGATAATATGGTTTATGACGCGCTATTACCCTTTGTAGATGAAATACTAATCCCAATGACCCAAAAGGCTGTACAAGGTCTAACTCTAACCAACATTGACGCGGTACTACGTCTAACTAAGGCTAGGGACGGGGAGATTACCCCAAGCGGTATACGTGAAACACGCAAGGCCTTTGTCGGTGACGTACGCGGGTTAAAGCTAATTGAATCAGCCCAACCATATTATGTGCCGGACGCAGACCTAGTAGAATGGTTAGATACCAATAAGCAGCCATTTAGGCACGCAGTTATTGATAGATTAACACCGCGTGGTGTGCTGCTAGAGGGCGTGGCGGGTACTGGTAAATCAGCGGGTGCCAAATACCTAGCCCAAGAGCTAGGAGTCCAATTACTACACCTAGGCATAGGCGACATGTTAAGCAAATGGTCAGGTGAAGCAGAAACCAACCTAGAAAAAGCACTAAACACCGTGGAGCAAATGGCACCTTGTGTGCTACTGCTAGACGAAGTGGAGAAAGTGATTAGGTCAGGTGAAGAAGACGGGGCAAGCAGCCGCATGTTAGCTAAACTACTATGGTGGTTGCAAGAGCGCAAAGCACGAATACTGGTTGTTATGACTACCAACAATATAGATGCTTTACCACAAGAAATGTACCGCCCGCCGCGCATAGATGAGAACATTACGTTAAACGGCATGCCAGCGGACGAGAAAGAAGTAGCCAAGTTCGTACAAGGGCTAGCGGAACCATTTCACAAAGAAGGCCTAATATTGCCGGATATGGGTCTGGTGTGGCAGGAGCTAACAGCAAAGCGCTACAACGTAGTAGACGGTATCAAGGTACGCACCGTGAAAGGCAAGTTTTTAGCACAGGCTGAAATAACAGGCCTGTACATCAAATACATTAAAAAATTGAATTATTCATAGGAGGGACAACCATGAGTATTAATCCAGAAATGATGAGCGGTACCAGTGGTGTGCCGGAGTTCGTAGTAGTTGCTGACATGACCATTAATGGGGCGGCTATCAAAGTGGGTATTCGTCAGCTATCAAATGTGCAGGGTAGTTACGTTGACGGCTCCATGATGCTGTACATTGGATACCGCGTGCGCTTCCAAGTAGACAACGGGGTACCACTGGACTACCAAGGGATGACCAGCAAGTTAACAGCAACTAAGCCAACCCAAGCAAAGCACGCTAAGGTTAAGAGCGATTACGCGTCATACATGCTAGAGCGTAAAATAACCACTAGCATACCGGACAAAGATTTTAACCTAGACCTAGCTACCGCTAAAGCATGCGCCTGTGGTTTTGTGGCAGACGTCCTCAAGGGTGTTACTGCGATGGGTGGTACACCGCGTTACAAACTAATGGAAGTGGTAGAGCATATTTTTGACGGCCTACATGCTGACTTTAAATCTTGTGGTATCGACCTAGGGTACTGTAACGACCCAGCGGTACCAACCAAGCAGGATGTTATCGAGAAATACAATAACAAACAGGCTAGTAAAGCTGCGGGTACGTCAGGTACCAAGACGGCACCAAGCATACCTACAGCTACCAGTTCGGGTAAGGCCGCTGGCACTGGTAAGGCCAACAAGCCTAAAAAAGATAAATACGCCGCGAAGAAAGTAAGCGAGGAGGATTTATCTAACATGAGCTTTGACCAGCTTATGGGCGCTATCAGCAAAAAGATTCAAGATAAATAAAATTAGTGGGCGGCACCTAGTCGCCCTTCGTACCCCAACCGGAGGTATTACCAAATGCAAGAAAGCAAAAAGAAGCACAACAAAGACCGCAGTAAGGCGTATTTCCAACGACGTGCAGACCAAATTAAGGCACTTAACCCTAAGCTATTCAGTCAGAGAAAGCCTAGTGTGCTAACCAAAAACATTAAAGAGCAAATCAAAGCAGCGTTACCGGAGCTATCCAATAGCGTTATTAATAAATTTCTAATGTTTTGGGTTAGGCGTGACCGCTACCTATCAGCTACCATAGCATGCCCTAGTCGCATGAACCTAGACGGCACCTTTGCAGAGCCAATCACGGACGAGGAGCGACTATACGCCCAGTCCGCGTTACGCCTAAAACGCAAGAAAGAAGCCCCTAGGACGTCAAGAAGCCATAACCGTAACCAACGTACGGTACTAAGCCCTAGCGAAGCCACAATACGTCAGAGGGCGATTCTAGAGCGTGCGGGTAAAGGCCTAAACTTCCCTATCCAATCAGACAAAAAAGACCAAGTAGAGGTAATCGTCAAGAAGCGCAAGACCTTGCAGTTACCTAAGCGTGTTGATGGTAAAGGAGAGTAACCATGGGAATATACGACCGATTTATACAGGCCGAGACTGTATCTAATAAAAAACCGCACTTGTATTTCCATAAGGGATTCTGGCGGGTGTCGGCTATGCCACGAAAAGTACGTAGAAGCAATGGTAGCAAAGCACACAAGCGCTGGATTAAGGCGAATAAGTACGCTATGCAAGCAAATGCCAATACGCTGGGAGGGCGCTAATACGATGGATTTTGGGACACTACTAAGCATGATGGGCGAGCCACCTAAGCCAGCGGGCTATTACATCAAAGAAACCTTCGAAGGTAAGACCTATTACTGGCACGATTCTGGTGTAGGATTTGTGGACGACCGTAATAACATACGTGCGTTTTCCCTAGAAGAACTAAAGAACCATGACCTTAGATGTTTACTACACGCTACTAAGGGCAAGTCAACACGCTACACCCTACGGTTAGTACCGGAGTTCAATCCAGACAAAGTTAATCCACCACCGACTAAGGACTAGTTATGGTTATCAAAAGTAGTAAAGGCGTGGGTGTAGCCTTCCGTAGACGATGGGAGAGGCTATACAGCGGGTGCGCCAGCCTAGAAGAAATAGTAAGTGCGTCCTGTCTAAGTAAGCAGCAAATACCCCGTAAGTTGTCGGAGCAGCGTATGCAGCACTTAGCGGACATGCGCGATATTCAAGTAACCGGACGCAGGGAGCGAGAACATGAAGCAGCTTAAACGCCCTAAAGGTGTAGGCATAGAGCAGTTTAACCGCTACGTTAAGCGGTACGGTCAGTGTAAAGACTTGTACGAAGTGGTGAGCGCCGCATGCTTAACCAAGCACCAAGTAATAGACGAGAAGGCGCGCGAGCGTGGAGCACAGTTATACGCCGCTCGGGTAGCATGGCAAGAGGGAGACAGAAATGAGTAAGTTACATCATATTGACATAGAGGTGCCTCACACCAAACTAGCGATTAGTTACTACAAGCACTATGACAGGGTAGGTGGCGTGCTTTACGACGCAATGGCGCGCAAAGAGAAGCTACTAGAGGAACACACTAGGGCGGACGCGGTTAGGCACAATAACCCTATGTTGGGCACGCTTATGGAAGCGCATATTATAGAGCTTAAAAAAGTAATTAAGCAGCGTGACAGCCTACGAGGCATGGTTAATAGAGTGTTTCGTTACTTTTCCCACGAGCAGGAAATGAAAAGGCAGGAGCAGGAGGAACGACACGCACGTAACATGCTACTGATTTACGAGCAGCTAGAGAAGGTCTACGACTGGAACTGGCGCAGCCTTAATCCTGTACTAGCTTGGTCAGGTAGCATACAGGCCTATGTATTAGGGTGCGATAATCGACCAGTATACGACCCAGACCTAGGGGCAGACTCGTTAAGGCACCAAGCACCATGGGGTTATGGTAGCCACTGCTTTGCTATCCAAGTAATTACCCTTAACGGTGTAGAGGACTTTACGTGGCACCCAGAGTATGGCGAGGAGTTGCGCGCCCACACTAACAAGGGTATCCAATACTTATTAGGTAAGATAGAGCCGCAATACCATAACGAAGAAGCGGGGTATTTTTAATGGCATACACTAACAAACAGGTTTTAGCTCGCCTACAAGAGCTACGAGATATGTCTAGCGTGGCGTGCGCTAGCGGGATTAGTTTTGAAGTTGTGGGTACGACCATCAAGACCGTATATGCCACCTATAAAGGACTTAGCGGGCAAGCCGTGATAGTCCTAGGGCATTATGTCGATAACCTTATGGACAAGGCTGACGTATTCGGTAGGGGGTTTGTTAACCACATTGCCAAACAGTGCCGACTAGAACTGGTGGCAATGCAAACCGATGTTAGCGAGCTAGACTACGATGAATTACTAAAAACGATGGGGCTATAGGTATGAAGGTAGATAAGCTATGCACAGCGGTAGCGAAGTTGCGCAAGTACGCCGCGTTACCAGCATATGACCTAAAGGTGGAGATTATAGACCGTGCCGAATGTACTGTAGAGTTTTACCGAGGTGGAACCAGTACCGAAATGACGTTACAGGCCTCGCTAACAAGTATTCTAAGTGACGATGAGCTAGTCATTGAACGAGTACTAACGGTGGCGGCAGACTATATCGACCAGTTGGAGCTAGAAAAGAACATAGCTAAGGCAGAGTTGGATATTGAACAGGGGCGTGTGATGGGTTCGCAAGACTTTAAACACCGCCTAGCAAGCAGGAAAGGAGGTACCAATGAAGAAAGCAAATAAGGACACAGTAGGTTTTAGCACTATGGACGCGTACCAAGCTAAGGTGGACTCACAGGTGCCAGACCGTAGCCTATATCAGCCTGTGCAGGGTACGTGGCGTGACTGGGTATTCGGGCTAGACAGAGGGCTACGTAACACTTACACCAGCATTATGGGCGCGCCTATGCGTTGGTTGTTTAGCGGTCAGCTATTGGAGTTAGCATGCCAGCAGGTTAGGACGTGTACGTTTATTTCGGCGGCTAAGGAATCACGTAAACTAGATTTTTCGGCGGAGTATTGCCGAGACCTAGACACACCGGAAGCGTCACATTTTAATGAAATGATGTATTATCGAAAGACACTTAGTGGCGAAGATACCGAACTAGACGGGGAGTGCACCGTGTATGTACCCGTGCGCATCTTTGACCTAATGAACAATTTGAACCAGTACAACCAGACGCTAACAGATGGTAGCCGCAAACTGGTGTACCCTATTCAGAGCCAGTACCACGAAGACCTCATTAAATCATGCGATGATATGTCGGACTTGCAGTATAGTTGGGACGATGAAGTGGTAGACTTCTATCATGCCCTAGGTTCGTACTTTGATGTGATGTGCGAGAACGACGGCGTGACCAAGTATTCGGTAGAAATGTGGAGCATGGCGGCGTGCTTGTGCGTCTTTGCACCGCACCCAGATTACGAGCAAGACCAGACCCAATTAGAGGGCATGTTCAGTACCGAACCAGTGTTAATTATCCCGTTTGAGCAGTTTTATGGCGGGGATGGCAAGCGCAAAGGTGCCGTTTTGGGAGAGGCCTACGAGAAGGCCAAAGCAGAGCGAGCTAACTACGAGAAGTATTTTAAGGAGAACAACGAATGTTAAATAAACTAAGCCAGTTAAAAGAGCTACTAGTAGAGATTTTCTATCACGTCTGCGACGGTATGTCAGACACTCATGATGAGTTATGCGGGCATGGGTTTAAGACCTTTAAAGCGTGGGTGCGTGTGTTGTTTAAAGGGCGTTTTAGCGTCACCAAGACGTGCGCCCTAGCGTTTCACGAAGCTTACACACTACGCGGGTATAAAAAGGCGTTCGAAGTTAAGTGTATTCTTAACAAGGACGAGTATGAGCAAGAGTACCTAGATAGGGTAGCTACCGTGCAATCATTAGTGCGAAAAAGCCTTACGGACGGCGGATTACCGTTGAGCACACCGGAACAGATTTTAGAGTTACACGGTGATAAGCACATCACGCCGTATACCCCCCTCATGTGGTACGTACCGGACTTTAATGACCTAGAGAAGTTAAACGCCCTGTACAAGTACTTAGAGGGGGCAGAGAAGACCTTAAAACAGGCATTTTTTGACGCGTTCGGTAAGATGACCGTAGCCCGTAATGCTAGTTGCACGTTTGATATTATCCCATGTGCTCAGTCAGCATGTAGCGTGGTAGTGCTAGGGTCTAGTCCGGTCTGTGTAATCCCGTGGGAACGACTAGAGACTATGGGGCAGGACTTGCTAAATAATGTGGTTTTAAACTACACACTAGCGAATAGGCACTTTAAGAACGTTAAAGAATCTATCGAAAAGAAAACAGGCCAAGGGTTATGCCTTAAATAGCCCTAATAACGACGTGGTGGGGTTAAATGGTACGTTAGAATACCGTTACCCCATTTTTTTGTAAACGTTAATACATAGCTCTACAGGAGGAACTATGGTTTTGTTAAATACTGTCAAGGAAATGGAGCCAAAGAAGCTGGAACCGGAGACCTTGATAACGGTAACTAAGATAAAGGAGGGTTTTGAGTTACATTATTTAACGGGGCTAGAAGGTCATCTAGGTTTGAACAGCAATGAGGCTTTAACCTATTCGATGCTATACAGCCTAAGTAAGTGGGTTAACAACAAACATAAGATGGTGGACGCTGACGGGAATATATGGGTGAAGGGACAGACCGGATTCATACTATCCCAACTAGGGTGGACACTAGGCAAAGAAAAGACTTTGAGGAGGTCACTAAAGGCTCTTGAAGACTTGGGTTTGATTGTTAGCCAGCAGGTGCAGTCGTATGACCGTGCAAAATGGTATCATATTGTGAGTATTACGACGCTTTGCTAAGTATTTGAAAATCCCCATGTGGACATTTTGTCTACTTGCCAGATTGTCCAGTTGGAAGCGGACAAATTGTCCACTTGTTAATACGTAATAATAAATACGTAATAATAAGCAAACGCTACGCTTATTGCGGTTGTAAAATACTCTACCGCTACGCTAGGTTAGCAGGGGAAAATATACATAGACGAACTACTAAAGTTAGAATATAATTTAGGGGCGGACGTGCAAGCGTTTGCAACAGGTCACTTTATTTAGTCGGACTGAAAAAGACTAGGAGACTCGTAAATGCCATATCAGACAAAAACCAAAACACAAGCAGCCGTTAATTACTTATGGTTCCCGATGAGTCTAGTAGACGGCACCGAACCAAAAGCAGCCATTACATTACCGGAAGACGGGGCACTAGGCGTAATACCCGATGTGTACGAAAATACAGAGCCGGATATGCTAATTGACTTAGATAAGTTGGTTTATTTTTTACAGTGCTTACCGCACGCACACTACCTAGAAAATCAGTATTCGCATTTGTTTACACGATTGTTAGCCACGGCTATTGGTGCTTATGTCGCTAAAACTGACTACGACTATTTTCTAACCTACCCAAAGCTACGCGCCAAGATACTAAATATATGCGTAGAGACAGACCACGCTACGCTTGAACAGATTATCACTATGCGTGTTGTAGCCTTTAACGACGCGTACCACACAGGTGATGGTAGTGTACACAGCATGGATGTATCTATTAGGCACCCTAAGCCACTTAGTGGTGAAATAAGCCCCGTAATGATAAGGGTTTATAGGGTTAGCGCACCAGAGGCCACAGTAGTATTCGACTTATCCGAAATATCACCAAATGTAGTGTATAGTGGTGTATTGGGAGACCATAACGGTGAGTACAAGGGTGCGGTAACAGGCGTTAATGGTCTAGTTATTCCTGTATTCGACTGCACTGGCTCTATGGGTACGGAAACACAGGCCATAGACCTAGCTAATATAGGCCTAAATGAAACACAGCTAACTAACATGGTACTTAGGTGTGTGGTGACTAATAACCTGTTAGATGGGACTAAAGGCGTCTCTAACTATGTACACCGCATTAGGTATGCCTATGAGGTTAATAAACATAACCAGACTGTAGAAATTTCTTTTATGCTGGACGGGTTGTCATACTGTGGCAAAAAGTGTACCACCTTGCAGAATGTCGAGTATGATGCGTCTTATATTCATAAAGTGCTAGCATGCGATATGGTGGACATAAAAGCCACTAAAGTGCTATGGGCTACAGGCAACGCCACACCGCACAATTTTGCAAAACCAGCTAACTTTGGTGGTTTACCGGAGCACGTTAATTGTAAAAACTCTATGCCATTAACCCAGATTCTTAACCAAGCTATAGCTAGTGACCAGCTTATGGGCGAGTTTACCCAAGCGGTGGGCATGGACATTAACCAAGTGCAAGATTCTATGGTATTAACTGGGTCACAAGCTAAAGCGGCTAAAGCGGCTATGGACGCTATGTCCGAGTCGTTTAGCAAAGCAGCACTCAGTATAGGCGGGTCTGTGTCTAAAGGTAGTGGTAAGGTGCTTGGTGGTATCATTGACGAAATGAAAATAATTGACGAGGAACATGTACCAGTTGGGGAGAGCGACGACATGAAAGTACAATCACAGAACCATATCAAAGGTGTTACCAGCCTAAGCGAGGCCGTAGCAAATGCCAAAAAAGGTATGGCGCAACAAGCACAAGTAAAAGAAAACAAGTTACAACACAAGCCGTCAACCTCGGCACTAGGTGCCTACTTTAAGACCCGAGTAAAGGCGCATTTCGGTAAGACCGTTACCCTAAATCCTAAAGCGTTTGGGCAGCTAAAACAGCTAATAACCAGACTGGGTGAGAACAAGGTTTACCGCACTATGCAAACGTGCCTAGATAACTGGGACGAATTTCTAGCGTACGTGAAAGAGGAACGTAACTGGGAACCGGATTGCAAGGTGCCTAACATGGGAATTTTGCTACACCTAGCCGATGAAATGAGCGAATTTTACTCTATGAAGTCCGGTGACAAGGATGTAGACGAAGGCAAGACGGCTTATCAAACTGACGACGAAGTTAAGCAATCTAACAGCAGTGCAATTAAGAACATTTGGAACGACTAGGAGGGCAACATGAGCAAAGCGAAAATACTAGAGAGAATTATTAAATTCAGCCGTGAGCTAGATGTATCGACACTTGACGAGTTTATGGTGGTGATGCGTAACAGACTAACCGAGAAGCGCAATGAAGGCCGCACGGGTTGGGAGTTGATGCAACCACAGGAGCTAGCCGAGCTAATATCAAATGTACTAAACAAAAGTGGTTCTAACATGTTTGTAGATTTGGCTAACCTGTGTATGTTTTGCCATGCCCTAGAGGTTCCAACTAAGGTGGTATCTAAAGCGGTGCTAGGCTTTGACGATGAAGCTTTTAAAGTGGGGCACATTAAGGCCACCGTTACACCAGTTGAACCAAGTACGGTTAGTGGTGTTGAAGAAGGGTTAGAATACCTAGCTGGTATGGCCTCGGCGTTGGTTGACGCTGACGATGACATATTTGTTTCCGGAGACGGCTGTACAGAACAAGAACACAAAGACCAAGACCAGTATCCACAGCTAGAGATTGGTAGTACTTATAACCTACGCCGAGATTTAGACGATGATGAATACGACACTGGTTATATTTGGAGTGGTACCGTGTTTACCCGTGGTGACGAACGCGTTACACCAGATTCAGTGTATAAATACCGTAAGGTGGCAGCGCCAAAGAAAGAGCCAGTATTAACCACTGGCGTTACCTTCACACCAGCAGATGAACCCGTAGACGGCTCATGGTATACAGTGAAGGTGGGTGACATTAATATGATTTATAACTACCAGTTCAAAGAGAGTCGTAACATGTTTATCCCGACCACCTCTAGTGGTAATCGTATCACTACGGCTAGTGCTATTTCTGCTAAGCGCGCCGATGTGACTTGGGAACTGCTTGAAAGACCAGACACAGAAAAAGACCCGAAGAAAACCAAACCAGCACCGTCTAAGGGCTTTGACGACGGTAGGCTAGTGGACAAGGCTAAGTACCACCTAACTATAGGTGAGGCTACTTTAAAGAATGAGTTTCAATGGTTCGAGGAAACCGCAAGGTTTAGGGAACTAAGTTCAAACGGTAGGATGATGCTAGAGGGCAAAGCATTTACCAAAGATACAGCGGGGCTAAGTTGGGAGCTGATTAATGATTAATGTTAATAAACCGCAGCACTTTGACATTAAGCCGGACGCACCACAGGCGATAAAGGACGCTGTGGAGTCCGGTAAGATACCAAAGAAGCAAGCCTATGAGGCTGGTTTCGCGGATATTCGATGTAATGCCATGCAAACCAAATTTATGCAGTGTCAGCACTATAATTCCAATATGGAACAGATTTTACTAAATCTTGATATGGTGTTGTCTAACTCAGGGGTGTCTATTGACGCCCTTTGTGGGTCTGCTAAGGACGTTTGCAGCGAGCAGGAAATAAAAGCCTTAGTGCACTGGCACCAAAACCCAAAAGGTTTAATTTACTACGGGGAGGTGTCACACGTGTACAAACGCATGGAGGCAATGACGGCGGCACTAGTTAGGAACTTTATAGACGCTAGGATTTACACTGTAAATGACATGGTAGAGCAGTTCTTAGAAGGTGACCTACAGGGTCAAGTAATAGTGGTACCGGACTTTTTTACCAAGGTGTGCGAGAACAAAACACATGACCCATTTATGCGACATAAGACTAACGCCTATTCGTTTCTTATTAAGATGCGCCAACAAGGGCAACGGGCTATAGTGTATACCCATGACATTGGGTTATTTTCGGAGCGTCACGGCGGTCAATTATTGCATGATTTGCTCAAAGAGCAATTTTACCCAGTTGAGGTGTAACCATGGCAGTTAATATAAACCCACCAAACGCACCAAAACCACACGAAACGGGCGGGGTCGTGCCTAAGCTAACACCAGACCAAATGCCTAAAATGTCCCCAGTGCAAGTACCAAAGAGTGTACAGGCTGTAGGCACCCAACATATGTTAGGTGAGCAATATATAGCGTCAGTACTAAAAGAGGGTAAACTAGCGTCTTTAATGGAGCACAATGTTACCCCAGAGCTTTTTAACGGCTTTGAGGTTCAACTATTTGAGCAACTTTTAAAGCATGCTAAAGCCCATGGTAAGGTACCAGCACAAGAGGTGTTTTTTCAGCATGTGGAAATAGACACACTACCGGACACCACCGAGCCACCTAGTTATTATGCCCAGAAGCTACGCGACCGCTTTATAGCCGACCAAATACGCGACTGTTTACTAGAGGCCAAAACCCTAGTTACTGACAAGCACGACCCAATGGCAGCACTACAAATGGTGCAAAACAGAGTAATGGCTATGAGCATGGGCGCAAGCCCTAGGGCTATCCTAGATATGCGCGAATCTGGCGATATACTATTGTCCGCCTATGCGCAGCAGTTGAGCACCCCAGAAGACGCGGCGGTGATGACTGGATGGGAAACACCCGACTCATTTACCGGAGGCTGTAGAGGCGGTGATGTTATTTCATTCGTGGGTAGGCCAGCAGATGGTAAATCGTGGATGACGTTATACCAAGCGCTACACGCATGGCGTAACCAGAAAAAGCGGGTTATGTTTGTGTCAATGGAAATGTTACCGTTAATATGTGCCCAGCGGGTCTCGTCAATGTACACCAGCACCGCTTTTAAATACCTAATGAAGGCGGAATTACCTAGCCCGAGTTTAAAGAAATTTAAAGACGGCGTGGTAGAAATGGCTAACGAGCACGCACCATTTTTTGTGGTAGATGGTAACTTGACGGCGACAGTTGAGGACATATGGCACTATGCCTTGATGTTAAAACCAGACGCGATATACATAGATGGTGCTTACCTAGTTGGTAACTCTAATAAACGCCTAGACAGGTTTTCTAGGGTGGCTGAAAATGCCCGTCTGTTTAAGTCGGAATTATCTACTAATTTGAAGATACCACTAAATCTAACCTACCAGTTTAACCGTGACGCTGCTAAGAAGATGAAGCAGAAGAAGGGGGACAACAAGGCGGGACTAGAAGACATTGGTTTTTCGGACGAGATAGGGCAGTTGTCCTCACTAGTATTGGCTGTCCAGAAAAATGCGGACGTGTCTAGCTTGTACCACCGATGGGTGGACATACTAAAAGGTCGTAACGGTGAAACCGGAGGCTTTGAGGTTAACTGGGACTTTAGGCGTATGAACTTTTCAGAGTACATACCAGACCCGACTAATTTAACAATGGGTGCAATATAGTTGACGGTTGCAAGCGCTTGCACTAATATATGTATTGTTCTTCCTATTTAACCGAGACATGGCAAACACCCCAACCACTTTTTAGGTTGGGGTTTTTTTTAAATAAAGGTTGACGAATCGTTAAAGTTAGACGATACTGGAAGCGTACAAAAAACCCTCGGATGCAAAGGATGTGCCCAATCTAAAATAACTACCAACTTCTCAAAATAGGAGAACTAATGCCAGTAAAGATTAATCTAGGAGCGAAGGACGCCCAAAAACAAGCTGTAGAAACAACACAGGCACAGAACAACAAAAAACAGACCCTAGAAGACCAATTAGTGGCCTTAATCGGTTCGGCTAATTTGGATGAGGCGGCTACGCTTTTTACCCAAATGGAAGAACTAAAGGCCAAAGTTAAGGCTTTAGAGTCGGATTACAACCCAATCAAAGACGCTATCCAAACCGTACTAAAAGACGCAGATTTACCACCGACTAAAAAGCTTATCCTTACGTCGGACACTGGTACTACTCTTGAAGTCGGTGCACTACGTAAGTCAACCAGTATCAAAGACAAAGAAGCGCTGTACCACGCGCTGGAAGAAAGCCAAGAAGGCCTATTTTTTGAGTTGTCCTCGGTTGGCGTTACCGACGCTAAAAACTATGTACCTGTTAAAGGAAACGTGGGTACTATTTACAGCGAAGGTTACGGAAATACGCGCGGCCTTAAATTTAAAATGTAAGGCATGGACAACCAAACAGCCTTAGCACTGGCTACCGCCCTAGGGGCTAAGTCAACGGTTAACAAGCATAATGGGGTAGCGTTACAGTGCCCCTTAGCACCGTGGACACATGCAAAGGGTACCGATTCAAAACCGTCAGCGGCAATACTAACAGACCATAATGATGCACGATTTAATTGTTTTACGTGTTGTCAACAGTCTATAGGGTTGCTAGAGCTGGTTATGCGGATAGGTAATTACCAAGCAACAGACCCAAAGGCGGTGCCTATTGATTTATCGGCAGCGAGAAATATAGCTATTTGGTGGGAGGAGCATAAACCAGACCCACTAGAAATAGCCGCTAACGAAATTAATCAATTTGGGCACATGCAATCACACGACCACAAAGTTTTTAGACCTTGGGGTGAGAACTACCTAACTAGGTTTTTAGACGGTCGTTTGAGTTTTTATGCGTACGAACGTGGTTTAACGGACGAGTTAATAGACTTATTCGAGATAAAGTACGACCAAAAACAGCAAAGGCTAGTACAACCCTACCGGACGTTCGATGGGCAGTTGGCAGGGTGTCATGGGCGATTAACATACAACCCACCATCGTTACCAGACGGTAGCGCAGACCCAGAAGCACCACTAAGGTACTATAGCTATGCTAATCCTTTTGTAGGTGAGGATGGGGGGCGTAACCCTCAAGTCTGGATGGGCGAAAACTTAGTAGACGTTAATGAGCTATTGGTTTTAACAGAGGGTCAATTCGACCAAACCCAAATATATAAAGCACACCCTAATGTGCTTGCTAGTCGTTCGGCGTCAATATCAGCCGCAATGTTTAATCGCATTAAGAACGCACGGTATTTAGTATCCTACTACGACGTTGGTACAGGTGGAGACCTAGCACGGCAGCGTATCATGGAGCTTAAAAGCAAGTACACCAAGGTATACCATTTACACCCGCTTACTAAAGAGGGCTACGACGACGCAGGGGAAACCCCGCACGAGCTTATAGCCCAACAGCTACAGCAGCTAACTGGCGGGTGGTTGTAGCCAAACAGGAGAAAATAGGCATGACAGCACCATTTATCAAAGGCGCAGCAGCACAGCAAGCTATGCAGCAGGAACAAGCTAAGGCAGATATGCGCTCTAATGGTACCTACCGCTTTTACGTCAAACATGGCGAGGAGCGCACCATTACGTTTTTAGACGGCAACCTAGACGCCAACGGACTACTAGATATTCCGTTTATCCATGAGCACCGAGTTAAGGTTAATGGTAGCTACGAGAATATCGCGTGTACCGAGCCTAACGAGGCTTGCCCACTATGTGACATGGCTAAGCAATCCAATTCACAGGACTACGGATTTTCGGCGTTTATAGGTTATCTAACAGTGATTGACCATACAGGCTATGTAGATAACAACGGGGTGCAACATGCCGACGTTATCCGACTATATGCAGCTAAACGTAAGACTATCGAGTTACTTACAAAAATGGCACAGAACAGCGGCACGCTAGCTGGTATGAGCTTTAAAGTATCCCGCTCTAGCGATAAGTCAGCAGCAGTAGGCGACATTTACGTACCAGTCGGTCAGTACAACGTGGTAGACCTAATTAACTACTACAAACAACAAGACCCTAACAGTAAAATTGGTGTTCTAAACTACGACAAGGAAGTAACGTATTTTGACGCTAATACACTACGCGGTATGCTAGGTATGGGTAACGGACTACCGAATGGCGGAGCACCAAACGGACAACCAACAGGCCTACCGCAGCAACAGCAGTACAGCCACCAAAATGGGGCAGGTGGTATGCCGCAGATGCAACCAGCAATGCAGCAGAGCCAAATGCCAAACAGTGCAGCACCACCACTACTAAACCAAAACCACGAGGTGCCACCACAGAAGAAATTTGAAATGTTAGCTACTGACTACACGCTAGACCAGTACAAACAATCTGGGTGGAACGAAGACCAACTAGTGGCGGCAGGTAAAGCACGATGGGTGCAGCCGGAGCCAGTAGCACCAGCACCAATGCAACAAGCAGCACCAGAAGTTAAAAAGGTATTGCAAATGATTGCAACGGATTTTACACACCAGCAATATAAGGACGCTGGGTGGCAAGATGATATGCTAGTAGCTAAGGGTAAAGCGCAATGGGTAGAACAAGCGTCAGCGCCAGCGCCTATGCAGCAAGCGCCAGAACAGGCACCAGCACCTAATATGCCTTTCTCGCCTAACGACTGTGACGCACCGGACACTAACACTAACTACGCCGGACAACTATAGGGTAAAAATTCATGCTTCAAATGACACAACCCGCTGTAAAAGTGGACTCCTTAGCGTGGTATGCGGACTCACAGCAACTACGAGACGCGTATACCTTTATGTCCACATTTGGGGATAAAGTTGAGGCATGGATGCAACACCCTACTGAAAAGGGGCTAATAGGCATACCACGTATGTTAGCCCCAGAGCCTACACAAGAAACGGACTTTAGGTCTATGGGTGAGCACGTAGACTATGCGGCTAAGCTATCGTTTAAGCCACGTAACATGCGTCAAAAGGTTATTATTTCCCAAGCCTTACCCATGGTTAGGAATCTAGAGTCATTCGTGCTATGCGCTGGTACTGGTACTGGTAAGACGGTACTTGCAGGTCGCATAATGGCGGAGGTGAACCGCAAAACTATTATAGTGGTTGACCAAGAGAACATAATGCAACAATGGATAGACATGTTGCAGAAAGTTTTAGGCATGCACCAAGAAGAAATAGGGATTATACAGGGTGATATATGCCAGACCAAAGGGCGTAAAGTGGTAATAGCCATGCTACACTCAATCTCTAAAATAGGGCGATACCCAGAGCACATCTACGACGAGTTCGGGTTAGCTATATTTGACGAGGTGCATGTATGTGCGGCTGACCAGTTTAAAAACGCTATGTACCTATTAAAGGCACGTATACGTATAGGGCTATCCGCCACACCATGGCGCAAGGATGGTAAGCATAAATTAATATTCGGGTGTCTAGGGCAGGTTAGGATTAAATCCGAGTCAACACCGCTAGTACCTAAAGTTATTTTAGCTAAGTCCCCATGGGTGGTACCTAGCACGGTTCGTACCGATGAGTACGGGTTTAAAAAGGTGGTCAAGCTACCACATTCGGCTGGTAAAACAATGCACGTTAACAAGGCTCTAGCGCGCAACCATGACCGTAACATGATGATTGCTAACTTTGTCAAGCAAGCCTACGAGGTAGGTAGGAACATCGTAATATTTAGTGATTTAAAGGACTACCACCTAGATAGGATACACGATGCGTTAGTTAGCATAGGTATACCTTCCGCTGACATTGGTAGGTATACGGGTGGTATGACCCAGAAGCAGAGGGAATACGGGTCTACTAGGCGCGTAGTGCTAACGACATACAAGGCCACGGCTAAAGCTGTAGACTGCCCATGGTGGGATACCGCAGTATTAGCTACACCTAGGAGTGATGTAAACCAGATTTGCGGGCGTATTCTACGAGAGTACGAGAGCAAGGTTTGTGCCACTGCACCGGAGGCCAAGGAGAAGGACGAGCACGGTAACTTAAAATATAAAGTCCCAGTGGTTTACGACATTGTGGACGACGACAGCACAGTGTTTAAATCGTATTTTCGTGGGCGTTTGAAGTACTACGAAAAACAAGGTACACCATTTACGGGTAACCTAGGGTTGCTGTCATCTTGCAAACTAAGGTGATTTTATGGCTTGGGATTCTAAGTACAACAAAGACCACAATAAACGACGCAGAACACGGTACGCGGAAGACCCTACATACCGTGATGAACAGAAACAAAGAGCCGCAGACCAGCGGGCTAAGAAATACGACGAGACGGGTCGCCTAATGAAAGAGCTTAACGGAGCTATGGTGCCAGTCTATAAAATGGGTGAAATTGCAGAGCACTGTGACGTAACCGTATTCCGTGTACGTAGCGCCTTCGCAAGGGGGCGTTTACCACAGCACAGCTTTGAAGGTAAACACGTGTATGTTACACAACCACAATTAGAGCTGATTAAAAAGGCGTTCGAGCAGTCCGAAGTGTCAGACGAGGATATGCGCGCGAGCCTTGACGAGGAGTGGGATAATGGTTGTTAAAGTTAAGCTACCAAAAACCGAGGACATGGGGCATGAGCCTGTAGTAGACCAAGAGCAGGACGCACCTATAGTAGGCAAAGACGTAGAATGGAAGGCGGAGGGTTCAGTAAATGACGGACACCAAGAAGCAGAACCAAAGGGAGAAGTTCCCAAGAAGCAAGCCCCAAGTGAATGTGGGGACAGTGGGGCATGTGGACTACCAGAAGCCCCGCCTACTAGCGACAGCAGTAACTCTAGTGGTTTGCCAGAATCGCCACCACTTGACGCCTATGATGACGTGCCATGGGACGACACCGACACTAGCCCAGACGGGCAAGGAGCAAATGACGCACCTAGCCAACCTACAGAAACAGAAGCAGCAAAAGCGGAAGGCGACGGACAAGGCGAAGAACCCAGCGAGGTTGAAACGCCAGCCCAAGAAACGGGGTCGGAAGTAGAAAGCGTTTGTACTGACGAACTAGTAGACGACAGTGAAGCGGTAGCAAAAGCAGCGGTTACCACTGACCAGAGTATGTCGTCACATGGCAAACTGATAGCCAGTGAACACCAAACCGAAATGGTACCGTTACCAGCACAAGTAGGCCAGATAAAGGAAATGGCTAAAGTTCGTTATTCTTGCGGGTTTACTAAAAATGTTGGCGAGTTTAATTCGTTTAGGGCGGAGGTGTCCGTAGAGCTACCGTGTCTACCAGAAGACGCAGAGATAAGCAAGACTTATAACCGCGCCGTAGAGATAGTAGACACTAGACTACAGGAACTTTATGACCAAGCGGATGTACAGGTATCCGAGCAGCTACCAGTAGCGCAGGAGCCACCTAAACCAGAACCGATGGAACCACCGAAGGTAGGGGGCGATTTACCGCCACCACCTCCTATGTAAAGCAGAGGCTTGTATGGGTGTAAAAGTTAATAAGGACAACGGGGTAGGCGTAAGTTTATCCGACGTCCTAGAACAGATGCGCAAGAAGGACAAAGATTCCCAGAACGTAAGGAGCGCAGACGACCTATTCGTAGAAATAGCGCGTATACCGTCTGGGATTTTCCCCTTTGACTACGCCACTGGGGGTGGGTTTCCTCGCGGTAAAATATCCACTGTGTATGGTATGGAATCTAGCGGTAAATCGGTTATTACGTACTGTGCTATAGGCCAAGCCCAGTTACTAGAGCCTGATAGTTACCAAATAGTGGTAGACGTTGAGCAAGCTTGGGACTCTAACTGGGCTAAGCATTTTATACCGGATTTATCCCGAGTGATTGTAGTTACAGAAGACACCGCCGAGAAGTACATAGACCGCGCCGAAGCATTGCTAATGGCTAGGGAAGTAAACCTAATGGTGGTTGACTCAGTAGCTATGCTGTCACCGGAAAACGAGGTACAGTCTAGTGCAGAAAAAGTGCAGGTGGGTGGTAACGCAAATCTAGTCACTAAGATGCTGCGTAAGTTCACAGCTAGGTTAGCCCTTTGTAAGTTGGAGGGGCATATGCCAGCCGTTATCTGTATAAACCAGATTCGCTTTAAAATCGGTTTTGTTATGGGTAACCCAGAGACTATGCCAGCGGGTAAAGCGGTGCAGTTTATGTCATCGTTAATAGTCCGCTTTAATGGGTCTAACGAGAAAGATAGTAGTTCATCTATTATTGAGGAATGGAAGAAAACTACGTTCATACTCAAAAAATGGAAAATGCCTGTGCTACAGCGTGAGCTACATTATTTTATGCGTATGCGCCCAGAGATAGACACCAGTACCGGAGAGGTTATCCGCGACATAGGTTTTGTTGACGACGTAAAACCAGTAATGTCTACCTTAAAAACTCTTAACCTATTACGTAAGTCAGAAGACGGTAAGCAATGGGTACTAGACCAAGGAAGTAACCCTAACGCCGAAAGCAAATTAGAGTTTTTCAAAACACAAGATTTATTAAAGGAGAAAATGTACGACCCAGATAATGCCCTGTGGTTTTCACATTTAAAAACTTATTTAATAAATGTTTCAAAAGCACTATATGGAGTAGGCTAATGAAAAATAAACGCACTAGAGTTAACCCATTTATGGTTAACGTCGATGACGGTAGTAGCGATATAGGCTATGCGGGGCGTCAATCGGAGAAGCGAGTAGGGGAGTCCTTAGCGGCTCGCCTAACTAAAGCGTCTGGGGCTAGTGAGCGTGATAAGGGCGACCTTGAGACCAAACCATGGAACCTCAAGGAGAACTATGACCCTAACTCTTATCAATTCCGGCTTGAGTGTAAGTCTACCCAAGCCGCGTCTATGTCTCTAAAGCAACAGTGGTTACGCAAAATACACGCGGAAGCCGCAGGTTATATGCAGCACCCAGCGCTAGTGGTTTCTTTCACTGACGACCACGGTAACACTAAGTACCCTTCCGACGAGTGGGTATTAATACCAATGTCGCTATTTAGGGAGATTTTCAACGATGCAACCTAGTTTTGTAGGCCATATTAAAAACGAGCTAGAGCACCAACTACCCTCGTTAAGGCAACTATTGCACGCGCACATGGGTGGGTACAAATCAGAAAGGCCACTACATAACATTCACGCCTCGGATTTAACCTACGAAGAAAAGCCGTATTGTCCTAGGCTAAATGCGTTATGTTTGCTTGAAAATAAACCACCACCAGACCGATACGTAAATACGTGTCTAGCCTATACCTTTGAGTTAGGTGAGCAAATGCACGAAATGGCACGGTGTAAGATTTTAAAGGACTACGTGGTGGGTTACTGGAAGTGCCCGCACTGTAAACATACCACCAGTACAATAGGTTTTCAGCCCAAGAGTTGCTATAACTGTCACACAACACCATTCCAGTTTATCTACGTTGAGGTACGGTTTAAGTGTAAAGTTACGGGGGCGTCCGGTGCTATTGACTGCCTTTTAAAATTCCCAAACAAACCAAAGCTAGTGGTATGTGAGCTTAAAAGTATCATTCATAAGTCAGAAGCCGCTAGTACACCCGACTTTGTAACTCTAAAAGCACCATTAGCAGAGCACGGGTTAAGGACTAATCTGTACATGCGCCTAATAGAGAACAGCGAGAACAACTTACGCCAGTTTATAGACGTTAAAAATGCTATGGTCTTCTATATGACTAAGGGCTATGGGTACAAAGACCCAGAACTAGATAAAGAGCCTATTAGCGATAAAATGACCCCGTTTAAGGAGTACTGGGTTACACGTAATGATAGCAAGACAGATTTTTACGTTAACCGTGCTATACCTATGAAAAATTTCCTAGAACACGGGATAATGCCACCGCGTATAGACGACCCCGCGTGCGAAAAATGTAAGTTTAACCACGTCTGCATGGGTAACCAATACCCCCCAAATATGCAGACCCAGTGGCACCTAAATGGGAGCTTTACACATGATAACCATAACGCATAAGTCAGATGGTATAGTAACCTCACGTATTAGAGCTGTGGTCGGCATAGACCCTAGCACTAAGTCCGGCTTATCAGTTTTAGATATTGAATCCGGCGAAGAACTTGAAACAGTGAATTTAAAACAGGCTACGGACAGGACACGAAACAAGGTTAAGCAGAAGCGCAACCCGTATGACAGGTTACAAGCAGCCATAACGCAGTTAGAGGAGGTTTTAGACCGCTATGAGGTGGAGGTTTGCTGCCTAGAGGGCTACGGCTTTAACCTACACGGTAAAGTTAAGCAATCCGTTGACTCAATCATAGTACAGTGCCGTTTCGGGGAAGCTATTAGGCACGTACTATGGCGTAGGGGTATACGTTGGTACGAAGCCAAGCCAAGCCAATTGAAGCAATTTTGCTTAGGTAAGGGTGTCGGGGGTAAGGACGAGATACGTCTAGGCTTATACAAAAAATGGCGCAAAGAATTTAAGACGGACGACGAGTGCGACGCCTATGTTTTAGCCCGTATGGCTCTTGGTTTTGCAGACCCTAATTGTTTTGTCAGTACCAAATACGAGCAAGACGTACTAGACAAGGTGTTTAACGCTGATTACAATCAAGCCCTAAACGCAACAATAAACTTTGATTAGTCGGTGCAAACGCTTGCAAAAATGTTTTGACAAACTACCAAAACTGCACCAGACTAAACCATGCAATAAACAAGCCTGATTAATAGACCTCGTAAAAGGAGACCATCATAATGGCAGGAACTAAAGAAAAAACCACAGAAACAAACGAAGTAGTCGAAACTAACGACGCACCAAAGACCAAAAAGCCAACCGCTGCACAAGCAACTAAAGCAGTAAAGGCGCTCCTAGCTATTGGTGGTGATAACGTGTTCGCTACGGTGTCAGAGTCAGTAGAAAATCTGACAGCAGCAAAAGCCCTAGAGGTACTACCACAGCTACTAGACAGTGTAGATAACACCTACTTTGCTATTGGTGGCATCATGGCACGTGTGCATGAGGAGTCGTGGTGGAAAGACGCTGGCTTTGAATCCTTCCGTGATTACGTGGAGGAGGAGTGCGGACAGTCTTACCGCACTACTATGTACTGGGTTGCTATCTACAACGACCTAATCAAGGCTGGCGTACCATTCGAAGCCGTGGCGGATATTGGATGGTCTAAGCTTAAAGAAATTTCTAAAATGCTTAAACCGGACAACTACGAGGAGTGGCTACAACGTGCGCGCGAAATGTCACTCAAGCAGCTAATGGAATACGTAAAAGCTATGCAGTCAGGTGGCTCGGGCGGCAATGACGACGGCGACGGTGTTAACCCTAACGTCACAGACGTAAAACCGTACACCTTTAAGCTACATGAAGACCAAAAGCTATCAGTAGATGCCGCTGTACAGTCATGTATGGAACAAATCGGCACGGAATACCCAGCAGTGGCTATTACACATATTTGTGATGGTTTCAACGCTGGTGAGACTGGCACGGGTAAAGCAGCCAACCTAGGCGACTCCATGGCAGCGGTAGGTTTTGAAAAAGTGCTAGAAGAATTTGAAAAACAATTCCCGCACGTAGACCTAGAAGTAACGGTAAACTCAAAGTAACAACAGCCTATAAAGGGCTGACTAAAAGCCCCTTATCTTTTCGGTATGGGGCTTTTTTTGTTTAAGGGGGCGTAATGACGCGACACCTAAAAATAAGTGAGCGCGAGAAGCGCATTAAGACACTGATAAAAATCATATCCGCTAAGGTTATGGAGCTAGACCCAGTACACATGAAAGTAGTACTAATCACCAGACACTCAACCCAAAGCGGTAAACAGGTTTGGGACTATTGGGAGCAAAGCCCAGAGCATAACCCCCATAGAGAGCTTGTGTGGCGTGGCAAACGTGGGCACCCAGTAGGAAAGGACGAGGCGGAGTTTATCCCATTTACGCGCCGTGAAGGCAATAAGGGTACCGCATTGTTTCTAGTTACCGATACCAAACATGGGGAACAACACCAATTAGCTTTAATAATCGGTGAAGATTACCAGATAACAGGGGTTAGGAAAGAAGACCTATTAGGTAATGACTTCTACCCTAGGGTGAGTTTACAGTGTAAAGAACTATCAGAAATAATGAAGTTTGACGCACAAATATGGGGCTTATCTAATGGCGATACAGATAAAGTACAATGACCCTAGGCAAGACCCAGAGGGGTTACGTGAGGGGGTTACGCTTACACCAATTAAAAGCGAATTTAGAGACCACTACAGGGTATTTGCTCATAACGAGGACTACCCGAACCGCACCGAGTTGGGCACGGTTAAACGAGTAGGTGACTCTAGATTTGTGGTTGAGGTTGAGCATAAAAATTGGGCATGCTGTGGCTTTACGGTTAACCAAAAGAGCTATGGTATTGAAAGAATCACCAGCGCTAGGGCTGCGGTGGAGGCATTATATAACCACCGCATGCAGCTAAGGAAAGAGGGGCTAATTAATGAGCATTAATAACGTTAAGGAAACAATCAACAAAGAGAAACCTTGGAGCGGGTTAGCTACTGCGCTACATACTTCCGAGGCCATGATGGGTCTAAGTGCTCTAAAGCAGTATATCAACATTAAAAACCTAAAAATGCCTAGCATGAACTATACCCATTACGTGCGTTTTGTTAGACACCCACAGGTAGTGTTAGAATGGTTATTAAACTGTAACTTTTTCCCTCTTTGGTTCACAGGTAATACGACAGACGCGGAAGAAGCGCTAAACGCTCAATTCTTTTTACAGAACCTAGACGACGACGTGGAAGGTCTTACCGAGCGCTATTTAGTGCAAAACCACGACATGGACGCGTACAAGGCATTATTACCAGTGGACAGGGTTACACCGCACATGGTGCTAGACTTTAGAGGTCTGGGTATCGCCGCCGATAAGGTGGGACACGACGTAGTAGAGGCATATATACAAGATGTATGCCAATACGTAAAAAAAGCCCAAGATAAACTAGAAAAGTTCGGTGATAAATGGGAC
Source organism: Halobacteriovorax sp. GFR8 (assembly GCF_050955245.1). NCBI lineage: Bacteria > Pseudomonadati > Bdellovibrionota > Bacteriovoracia > Bacteriovoracales > Halobacteriovoraceae > Halobacteriovorax > Halobacteriovorax sp. GFR8. The sequence continues at coordinate 78,133 of NZ_JBPBLR010000001.1, forward strand.
ATTGAGAAACATCATAACCCAATGATTACGGTACTAACTGACGACGATAACCAAGGCCTATGCCTATTCTTAACTGATGACATGCAACGGGTTCACCAGTTCGAGTGCTACCAATGTGCCCACCAAATAGACTGGGGCTGGGGTACGCAGGTTAGGACTTTCGTTAGGGTATACCAATCAAAAGACGCATAGAAGGAGGCCTTATGGCTAAAAGTAAAATAAATGTGGCAGAGGGTTTAGAGCTGCGTAATGTGGATGAGTGTAAGGACTACCCAAATAACCCGCGCATTAACGATAAAGCGGTGTCAGCGGTTGCACTATCGATTAAGACCTTTGGGTTTGTGGTACCAATCGTGCTAGACAAAGATGACGTTATCATAACCGGACATACCCGTAAAAAAGCGGCTAAAAAGCTAGGGCTAACCATAGTACCAACCATTAGGGCACTACATTTAACTGATGCACAAGTACGTGCCTTTAGGTTGGCTGACAACAAGGTAGCTGAGTTAGCAGCGTGGGACTCAGACCTGTTAGCAGGTGAACTAGCTATATTAAGTGATGCTGGTTTTGACCTTAACCTAACAGGTTTTGCTACGGATGAAGTTAAAGGACTTATAGGTGAGCTTAACCTAGACGGAGTGGCTGATGAGCTGTCAGAAGAAGCAGGGGTGCACGTGGTAGGAGGCCGACGTGTTGGGGTATCAGTTGGTAAATATAAGCTATTCGTACACAGAGACGAGTTTAACCGCTGGGAAGCAGAACAATTGGAGAAACACGGGTCTCAAGCCGACGTGGTACGCGCTATAGCTAAGGCGCTAGGTATCAAAGAGGCAGAATTTGATGATAAAACGTAGTATTTGCAATTGAGTTAGAGGTGCACTACAGTTAGGTTAATGAATTACGAGGATGAGCCGTACCACAAACGGCTTGTGCGCAACCTAGCGCGCCTTATCATAACCCCAGTACTATTACGGTGCTGGGGTTTTTTCTTATTAGTGTTTGACAAAGCCCTAAAGTTAAGTAATACTCAGACTAAAGTTAACCCTCGAACAAAAGGCAAGGCCATGGCAGATGCAAGCAAAGTGCTAGAGCGACACTATCACATAAGTTTCTCAGTAATAAATCTAACGGACAGAACCATACGCACTAGTTTTACTGTGGGTAAGTTCCATGGGTTTATTAGCCAAGACACCATATTACAAATGGAAACACTCATTAAGCAAGAGTGGTACCTAACACATATGGGTGACTCAAATTTCATACCACCAACACCAACAGACCCAAACGACCCGTTAGCCGACCTATCGTTATCCATAACAGGTATGACACTACTAGAGGTTGACGAACACGGAAAGTTATACGACTGGGTTAAACAGAACTATCAAGGGGAATAACCATGAAACTAACACCTACTACAGCTAGTTATGTTTTTATGGGCGGGTGCTCGGATGTACAACCATATAAAAGACGTCGAGAGGTATACGAGAACGTACACCCCAAAGACGTTAAGGCCGCAGCGGACAAGCTAGGGTTAGTACATCGCTCACGCAACACGGGTGACCGTGAACTTTACACGGTGCGAGGCCTAGATACTTCCGTTAGGGGTTACCAAATGCCCCCGTTTATTGCGTACGCAGGTAACAAGGCCACTGACAGCGGCGTTAGTATTATGGAAATTTGGTACGAGGCAGAACCGTGTAGCAAAGAAGAAGCCGACCAGTATTTTAACAGCCGAACATGTGCAGAGGCTAAGAACGACGAGAAGGTGTACTAGTGAAGATAACAGATTTAGTACCCCGCACGGTGCTAGAGGCGCTGGTACCAATTGGGGTAGCCCTAGAGCACTTATACGATGACCTAGAGAGGGCAGGGTACGATGAGGTGGACGAAATAGTAGAGTACTTTGTAGACGGTATAGCTAGTACACCGCACATGGCCTTAGCTATCGAGTTTGCTTTTATCTATATAGGTCAAAAACGATTTTCTACCACGGTATCAGCCGCACAGTTTTATGGGGCATGTGTTTACCAAATGGATACCATAGTTAATAGGCAGAACAGGACGTTAAAATTTGATGCGATTGCTAAAGCAAGACCGCACCATATTAAATTAGGTCTACAAGCATTGACTGGTACCCCAATACAGATGGATGTACTACTAGGCAAAGTACTAGGGTCTGGTGAGTATAAATTTGTGCGTGGTACGGTTCTTGCCTCGGAAGACGAAAGGCATTTTCCAATAGGCATCAAGCCGTACGATGACTCATGGTGGTTCACTTATGACAAGGCCACAGGGTATCTTATGCGCGTTGGTATTAGTGATATGGCAGAAGCGCGTACGTTACTAGCCAATACACTAAGCCTAGAGCATAGTACGTCACCATTAGGCCTTGAGGTGTGGTGCGCTATTATGGGCGACCATACACCACCGGATGACTTAGGAAAGTTAAAGGCCACAGCCTCTACTATGTGGGAACCCGAACCAAAGCCGGACTATGCAAACGACATGCCACTGTGGTTACGCTACACAGAAGGCGAGCACGAGACACCACCTAAACTGCGTGTGACAGGTACTAGGCTATTCTCACAAAAGCTACTTAACGAACGAGCACAGACCCCACAAGTAGTAGAGCTGCCCGACCTAAGATACGTCTACGAGGATGGTATGAACCAGCGTAAGAAGGTAGACCTACGACGCACTATGGTTAACCGAGTGGTGGAACAGGGTATACAGGACTCCTTAGCCATTAGCCCACTTGAGACCGCGTTACAAGCTAGGTTTCCTTTGTGGGTATTAATGTCAGACCGCCGCGAGATAGAGCAGTCAAAGGCCGAGGCCGTGCTAAATGTATCAGTAGCCAGCGACATAGGTAGCGAGCTTGCTAGCCTACGTACCATAGTAGAGCAGCAGATGCGGATAGCATTAGGGGCGGAAGGTGCCAAAGTGTCAGCTAAGTCAAAGTCCACGGCATTGGCTAGGGCAGTACAGGCAGCACGCGCCATTATGACCCTACGTAAAGAGGCTGGTTACTTTGAAATGAACACCGCCAATAAGTCAGGACTGTTTAAGAACAGTGACAGTACTGTACTACAGGACGACGGCGCACAGTTTGAGAAGTTGCTAGAGCAGCTAGCACAGGGAGGTGATTTAGATGAGTAAAAGAGCTGACCGCCTAATAGGCAAGAAGCGTGCCAAACTAGCAGAGGTGGACAAAATGTCCACCTTGGTACAGGAGCAGCTAGACGAAGAACAGGCACAAAAAGATAACCTCGTAAGTTACGTACAGCGCCAAAATGAGCCATTAGAATATGAGTGGCAGGGCGTTACGTATCTAGTCCCAGCAGTAACAGAGCAAGGCCACCCAATGACCTACCACGACCAATACTACCAAATAACCCGTTTAAAAGCGGGGTACCCTATCGAGGCCAAACGCATGGTAGATTATCGCTTTGACCCAGATAAAGCAGGTATGGGCGAGGGTATGGTTAATTCTGACACTATTGACCTAAGCGTAGAGCCTAGCGAGGCCTACAAATCAATGAAAGAAGCCCACGAGGCGCAGCACCCGCCGGAGGACTAGAAGTATGAAGATGATTAAGAAAATATTTAGAGACCTTTATGAGCTACCGATTGAATTATGGGACATAGGTGGAGCCAGTAAGATAGCGGCGGTTTTCTTGGTTGGGTTGTACCTAATACTAGTGCTTACCTTTGTGGTGCTAATTGATGGTGTACTAGGCTCAACCGATACGAGACCAACTAAGCTGGTAGGCTATTCGCATACCCCAGCCTATTGCTCGACCACTATGATTATGTCGGGTCAGGTTATGATACCTAGCACTACGTGTTACGAGGAAGCATGGTATGCAGCAACCAAAGACGGTAAGTGTCGTATCCCATCGACCGAATGGCAGAACCACCCAGTAGGTAGCACTATTGTGGTGTACGGCACCAGTGGACTGCTATCCGACTCATTCTATTGCACAGGAGTAAAAGCATGGAATTACGATTAATCCGTACGCACCTAATGGGGGATGCTTGTTGCGGCACCCTGATGATTCGCAATGAACATGGTAGCTGGGAGAAGTATTGCGCGACCCTAGAAGACCTACCACGCGATAAAAAGGTCATGCACACCACGTGCATACCAGAAGGAACCTACGAAATTAAAAAGCGTAAGGTGGTAAGTCACATGACCGAAAGGTACAGAAGTATTTACGGCAAGATGTTTGATTTCCACCTAGAACTAAAGGATGTACCTAACTACACGTACGTGTACATTCACCATGGTAATAAGGCCACGGACACTAGCGGCTGTATTCTAGTGGGTACTAAGGTTATACGTAGTAAGGGTAACGGTTTTATCCTGTCCAGCCGTTCAACATTCCGCCACCTATACCCGATGATTAGTAAGGCACTAAAAGACGGCGAAAAGGTGACCATTGAAATTGTTAACGAGTTCACGGCAAACGCCTAGGGGGTAATATGTTTGACGAGTTTTTTAAAGGTTTGGGGTGGGGTGCTGGGTTATGCTTCGGCGTCTACTTTGCGCTATGGCTTATAACTAACTAATCATAGGAGGGCAGTATGCCTAGATTATTACTAACACGCGTTACTAGACTCAGAGGGCGTTTAACCCAAGAGCATGTGGACAAAGACTACATGCGTAAGCAAGACCCATCGATAACAAGGGTGGAGCTGTCCGAGTGTGGCACTTTATTAACGACAGTATTTGACGCCGACAAACTGGTACAAAATCAAGTAGACGAGGGTTATTTACCTTATAAGCTACCACTAATGGTCATGATTAATAACTGGCGTGCATACAACAAGAACATGTTAAAGTACGTTAAGGACAACCCTAACCTGTACTACAGTAGTAAAAAGTTATATTGGCATTTTGAGTATTAACCAAAGGCGTACCTTGCCAGTGGTACTAACCTAGATATTCTGTACTGGCATACTGTAGATTGTGCACGCGTTGTATAGCTTGTGGTGTTCATTTGTTTGTGGTACCCATTGGTCAGCTATTCAATGTTTATGCAGTAGGCATTACCCTGTAATCAGTTCGGGGTAGTGCCTTTTTTTATGCCTAAAATATGCCGTGGGGGTGTAAGGAAAGAAAACCCTTATATTTCAATTGTTACCCCGATAGATAGGTAGTACGGCGCGAGTATTGATTAGAGGAGAAAATAGGGCGCTAGGCCTTGGTGTACGGGAATTACCCCGAAAATAGGTATTATTGACAAATTACCCCGAGGCGGACTAGAATAAAAGGCATGCAACCACGGCATATTACCCAAGGAGCGGGAGTGCAAACGCTTGCACCAGACAAGACAAAATAAATACAACAGATGAGACGCCCGTAATGACCATTACTTATACCAACAACACCCCAATAAGGGTGGCGCTGCCCAAAAAACAGGGGGTTAGGCTCGCGCCCGATAATGAAACACAGGGTAATAAACTAATAGAAACTCAACCGCACGATAGTGCTACTCCATTTGCTCCAATCAATAATCTATTTGATGACCTATCAGAGATAGAGAACAACTACGGGGTAAGTAGCGAGGAAAACATAACGTGCTTGTCGAACGTTTCCCAACCCGCGCCCACAGCCCAGATAAAAAAAGCTGGCATGGATTCTGCTAAGGCAAGAAGTGTGCCAACCGCTAGGGTTATCGAGTACGGCGGAGAGGTCTACCCATCATTGACCAAATGTCTAAAGTCGCTTGGCTTATGCCGTGACCGCTTCAAGTATCTAAAGCGCACGCGCAAAGAGTTACGCAGCGATAAGGCGATAATCGGTATCATGGTGCACGAGCGCCGACAAGAGGCCATGCAGGGTACGTCCTATGTTATCGCTATCCGAGGTGAGGTCGCCTTCGAGAAGAACTTAACCGCAGCATGCACGCGCGTTAACCAGATAATGAAGCTACCGCCCAAGGAGGCACTAACACAGGGGCAGGTATCGAAGTACCGCTACGAATGGAACAAGAGGCCGATTAATCGAGAAAGGCAGATTACTTTATATGAGGCGTTTACCTCATGCTTGGCACGATTATTGGTTAGGCACCATTTGCTAGAGGAAGCGGACAAGGCGATATTTAAAGCCCGCATGAGTGTGGTAGCTAATGAGCTGAACAAAGAGCAAGACCTATTCGATATAGTGGGCGAGGACGATAGCCACCTAGAAGCGCTTAACGACCTAGCCACGCAGTACCATAAACTTTAGGAGGACACAGGATGGACAGTGCAATTATTGACCCGAGCATAAAACCTAAATTTAGCTTAGGGGAGAGAGTGCGCCTAGTTAGTCAAGACTACCCAGAGAAGAACGGCATTTACTATATAGATGGTATGACCCAATGGTGGAACCAAGAGGACAACACCCGTACCGTCATATGGGCATACACGCTCGCGGGGGTAGAGAGCCATAACTTTAACAACCTGTGGAACGAGACCGCCTTACGGAAGCTGCCGCCGAAGGGTAAGAGCTTTGACGAGATAATGGGCGACCTAAAGTTACCAGTAGGAGAACCAGTATGAATATAAAAGAGAAGATGAACTACACGAAGAAATCAAACGGTGAGGTTTACCTAGTTCTTTACGTGGCTAACAAAGACGCTACTAGGGAGGGATGGCACCCTACAGTAGTGTACATGGGCAAGGATGGTAGGGTATGGGCTAAGCCTGTAGAGTACTTCGAGGAGCGGTTTACCCTTGTTGGGGAAGAACGACCAGACGTACCAGACCCAGCGGAATTACCATACCACCCAGCGTGCAGCCATTGCGGTGAGGATTGGGATAGGTGGCACGCCGAGAACGGGTGCCCAAAGAAGGATACCAGCATTTCCATTAGCAAGGCATGTTATGGTACATTATATGTGTTGTCTGGGTATGGGGCGGCGCAGCTATTTAACGACATACTAAACGCATTACGATAAATCGATAGCTAGAAGGAGCTTTACTATGAAGACATGGTATTTAATCGCGTATAACCTATGGTGCTTTAAAGGGTGGAAACAGGGCAAGGCCGTATACACACTCAACCCACGAAAGGCCATGCACTTTGGACGCTTAACTGCGTCCGTACATCTAACGAAGGTGCCTAGTCCAGAGCAGCACCGGATAGTACCTAGAACCACAGACCGTGGTCAGGAGCTAGCATAGGCTGTAAATTGCAAACGCTTGCACAGGAAGAAGGGGTAAAAAATAATTTACCCTTTTTTTATTTTTTTAGTTGACGAACGATTAAAGTTAGTTTATCTTTTAATCATACCAAGACGGAACAACTTAAACGGACAGAAGGTACATAGCATGTTAAACAAAGTTAACTCTAAGGCTCAACTTAAAACAGCAATCGAGCAACTAGGCTTTGACTTCGTATCAGCTATCTATTACCCACATTGCCGTAACACGATGTTTAAGTGTTGGGACTTGAAAGTAGCTTACCAAGGTACAGAGTACTACCTAGAAGCTAACACAGTTCAAGAACTTCTAGACGAAGTTAAAGCACAACTACTTTAAGGAGGTTAAATCCAAGCCTATACCCATTTTCTGGTACTGTTAACTCACATTGGCAGTACAGCGTTGAGAAAGAGGCACCCAAAGGGCTGATTCCCCGATGGGCTAGGGCACCATGGTTTTGAAAGTTGGCACACCAATAAGCCCAACCGAGCTGGTTACCGTAAAGAACCTACCCACGGCTGTGGTAGGGGTAACCGCCCTAGTGAGAAACGATTAGGTAAGGTAACGCTTGCGGGCGCAGAACAAATTAGAGGATATACCCGAACCCACGTAAGACCAGAGGCGGTGGTAGGGGGAAGAAAGGCAGCTATTTAGTTGCCTTTTTTTCGTTTTTTAGTTGACGAACGACTAAAGTTAGGCGATACTCTTATTACACCAAGAGACAAACCACCCAGTACAAAGGAAATGACCATGAACGCACACACTCTACTAACTAACGCTGACTTTCTAGTAATCGCTACGTCAGACGCTCTAATGCTAATCAGCAAAGACACAGGTATTAGCGTAGAGGCACTTGTAGCGCAGTACCCAAGTAATGAAGCCCTACAGGCGCGTGTACAGGACATGGTTAAATACGCTGCGGAAGTGGTAGCCGAGGAACTACGCCCAGTAGTAGAAGCAAACGAGGACGTAACATACGAAGGCCACGACGAAGACGGCCTAGCTACTTTCGGTAACGTATACTTTTAATAGACAGGACGAGGGGTAATCACTATGCAAGTTTCATACTACTTTAACGAATGGTTGCAAACAAAGTACGGGTCATCTTACGAGGTGAACGACGGTGAATACGGGTCATTCGCTTATGTTAATGGGGTGCGAGTGTGGTCAAAGCAGCACGGTGGCTCTATTAACTTAGCGGACAACGCTCGCGCACGTGAGCTACACGCTAACTGGATTATGGAGACTGGGGCTTAGACCCCATCCCTAGCCATAACCACTAGTAAGGGGACACGCAATGGATATGCAAACTATGTACCTAGTACTGTCAGAGCTTCGCAAGTGCCAAGAAGCGGCGACAAAAAAGGCCTACGTACCACATAGCGCTAATGGCGCGTCACGTGCCGTACAGGCTATCCTAGCGGCTAGAACAGTACAGCCAGCAGACGGGGCGGATTTAGTAAGGTTCGCTAACCGCATCCTACCAGACGCATTAGACGTCCAAGAGTTGCAGGACTTCCTACGCGACGTACACCACATCACCACCCAGATACCGACAGCACAGGACGCTGACTAATGAACAAGCAGCAGCTAGCAAGGCAAGCCAAGGACATGGGCGTAGATGTGGTGTCCGTGACATACACTAACTACCCGAGCCGACGCGGTGGTAACTACCAAGTGTGGGGGTACCATGCCGTAGTGCGCCATGAGGGTAGCTCCTACTCAGTCCTAGGCCAAACCCTAGAAGAACTTTTAGACAAATTCGATAAGGATATAGTAAATGGCTATAACCTATAAGCAGCAGCACAGGGTACAACCTCGATACAGTGCGTTTATTAAGGCGCATGGTAAGGGGCACCCGATGTGGCAGTACATGGCCTTTATAGACGAAATGAAGCGCCTATACTTTGGAGTGAGTAGCACCTTATACCATCACATCCAAGACCATGACGACTTTACTAAGTTCGTTTGCGATAATGCACACCGATACACATTGAGGGACTAACTATGTTTGAGACACTTATGAATAATATTGATTTGGTAATCTGGTTTGTAGCCGCGTTAGTGGTAGGGGCGTTCGCATGGTATGATTGCCGAGGCACACTATCGAAGCCAGACTATCTAGATGAGCACGGGTGTGACTCATGCTGCCCTAACTGCGAAATGTGGGAAAGTGATGGTAACGTGATTAACACGGAGCCACTAGAAGATGGTACAGACCAACGTACGTGCACTAACTGTAACCACACATGGCTAGCTATCTTTACACCAGCGGGCTTTATCCCATTGGACGACTGTAAAAAGACCGAGCATAAGCTAGACGGTAAAAAGGAGTAGACCATGCACATAGCACATGAGAAGACATTTAAGCTACCGGACGGGTCACGTCTACGAGTGCGCGTAGCCCTTATAGGGTTCTATTCGTCCAAGCCCGATTGGAGCTATGACGTACAACAGTGTGCCAAAGGTAAACGCAAGTTTGAGGACGTAGTAGACCAGAACGCGTGGAGCTTTCGTAACATGACCATGGACGAGCGTAAAGCCTACCGAGCTAGGAAATATGTGGAGGTGGCAGGAGCACCGCGCATCAAAGAGGTTCTAGGGGAAGCGCACGACATGCTAAGACCTAGGCTATTTTTCTAGTTACCACAGTGCAAGCGATTGCAAAAAGGAGGACTGTATGGCAGACTCACCGAAAGTTAAGAAGCTTAAAGCGGACATTCGAGCAGTAAAGCGAGATATTGCGAGGTTGCGTAAAGACTTGCTAGGCGAGTGTGACGACCTTAAAACAGATATGGGTATCAGCGTGGACAACCTAATGCTTAATACCTGTGACTATTTGCAGAATAAGTACGACAAGGAGTTTAGCGAGATAATTTCGCTATTTGCTAAGGACTTCCGAAAGTACATTACAGAGTTTAAGAAGCTACGTGGTAAACTATTAAAGCTAGAAGGCCAGTTAACAGACGAGACGGGTAAAAAGAAAAAATAATTTAAAAAATAGTTTGACGAACCAGCAAAGTTAGTTTAACTTTATAGTACACCAAGGCAATAGCAACAAGCCAAGAACAAGCCCTAGGAGGGGGTGGGGACACAAGGGTGACTGTGACATATTCATAGCCCCGTCCGCAGAACCCCACCGCCCACCTAGGCACCTATTATGGGTAGTGAGACATAGGGGAGGAGACAACGGCTAGGTATTAAGCCCTACGCCAAGTATCGACCTGTCTTAACGCGAAGCCGACGGCTACCCACCAATTAGTGCCCTTAGCTCAGTGGTAGAGCAGTCGGCTCATAACCGATTGGTCGAGAGTTCGAAACTCTCAGGGCGCACCACGTCCGGTTAGCTCAGTAGGATAGAGCGACGGCTTCCTAAGCCGTAGGTCATGGGTTCAAATCCCATACCGGACGCCACATTCCCCCACGTAGTACGAATGGAGCGTAATATGTCAAAAGACCTACCATACTCATTTACCCGCAAGCGCGAGAAGACCAGCCGCATTAGAACTAAGCTAGTAAAACCAGTTATTGCCAGATACGCCCACAACGGTATGGACGGTCTAGTATGGGGCTGGGCAATGTGGGATACATGGTACTTACGCCGCTTCCGATTCCCACCGACTAAATGGGCAGCACGCTTGGAGGACTTACGATGACCAAGTTAAGAACAGTAGCGCTCTACTGCGATAATACGTGCTGCTATAACTACGTTAACCTAAACCGAGCGCTAGATAGTGATGAGGTTATGCACGTCATTCAAGTATTAGGGTGGCGACGAATCCGAGTAGATGTACCGAATAAAATGAGCACGGTGCCGGAGGCGCATTGGAATATCACCTTGTGCCCAGACTGCGCCAAAGCATGGGAGAAGAATCATGAACAAGCAGACGGTTAAGAGTATCGGGGCTGCGGTAGCTATGGCGGCAGTTCAAGACGAGAGCCGAGACGTACTATTTGAAACTGGTATCGGGATACTGAAAGATTGGTTAGAGATAGACGTCAAGAAGCGTGCCGAGATTATATACAAAGCGCGAGAATCGCTCGACCTAATAGCAGACCTACTAGATAAAGCCGAGGAAGACCTAGCCATAGAACAGGGGGTAACCAATGGCGAATCATAAAGACTACTGGTGGGGATTCAGTTACGGAACCCTACTGGGCGGCGTTATCGGTGCCCTAGTATTAGCCTACATTATTTTGTAGGCTTTTTTATTATTTCTATTTGACGAACGCACAAAGTTAGAGTAGATTTAGATTAAACCAACCAGTAACCACCACTTAGCGAGAAGGAATCGCCATATGAACACCAAAGAACTACGTATCGTCCTGTTAAATCGTACCCGTGACTTATTAGCTAAAGAGTCGGAGATTAGACAGGCAGCATGTGAGGCTATACCCAACCATTCCATAGCTGATATTGACGGGCTAGGTAGTTTCGACTTGCTATCAGGCTGGTGCAGTTACCTACTCAGCTTCAAGACCCACGAAGAACTCTACGCAGCTAAAATGGAACTACATGACCGCCACGGTGCTTTAGGTTGGGCTAATACATTCCCAGTTAAGTACGGGGAAAACACAGAGAGCGTTAACGGGGACATGTATTTTTCTGCCAACGCTAAGGAAATGTGGGGCGAGGGCAAGTACGCTGACCAACGATGGGAGCAGTTAGCCCGACTAGAAGCACACCTAAGCAAAATCACGGAGGCCTAGGCCATGGAACTGCAAACACTATTTAACATGACTATTCAACACCTAGTACGCCAGAACGAGGCCAGCATGTTTAGAGGCCTGTGCTCATACAGGGGCGATAATGCTACAAAGTGTGCTGTAGGCTACTTTATCGCGGACTCGGAATACTCAGTAGACCTAGAGTCTAAACCAGCTCATAGCAAGCACGTACTAGACGCTATCGAGTGTACAGTAGGGAGCCTAGACGAAGACGCTAAATTATTACTAGGCTCTTTACAAGCAGTACATGATGTAGAGTACGAGATAGCCCTATCTGGGGTAGACGCTGAAAAGCTACATGAAGCGGTGCACGGTATTGCTAGACGTTACGGTTTGATTGTACCGCGAGTATTTGAGACCTTTATGGAGGGTATGGCACATGGACAGTAAGCAAGTTTACTACGTGTTCAAGAACGCACGCACAGACCAGTACGTTAAGGTCTACAGCATGGCTAACGAGCGCGGGCGCAACCACCTAACTATCGATTGCTGCGACAAGCCTAGCGAAGCTTTACAACTAAAGGCGGTACCTTACGAGCCGAACCACGTACGACTAGCTGAACTATTAACCAGCTTGTCAGACGACATTTACCAAGCGAAACAGTACTACAAGGAGTAGGGCTATGACTAAAACTTATGACTCGGACTTTATGGACAATTTCACCACTATTGATAGCCTAGAAGAATCCCCAGTAGGGTGCGAGCTATTAGTGTGGGATGGGTGTGACTTCCGTATCACTAACGTGGACATTGACGTAGAAACAGGGGGCAATTACGACACTAACTACCCTAACGTCGCGTTACCGTTCATTGCCTACTACGTGCTACCGTCGCAAGACGATGCCGTGGATTATTTAGGGTCTGGTGAAGACTAAGGAGCGGCTATGGGTAAATATTTACTATTGCTAGTAGCACTAGCCGTAGCTTATATGTGGGGTATGCAAGATGCACAGGCCGAAGAACTAACACTCACGGAACCAGTGCCACAGCTAGACTACGAAATGAAGCGACAGGACAAGAAGTACGCGATACACTGCGAGCGCTACGGGGCTATCTTGTATACCGACCATTACGAAGAAAAAGGCGACTACCTTGCAATAGCCATGCCAGTTACCATGCGGGGTAAGCTACAGGCTAGAATTATTATTGCTTACAAGCCTACGTGTACCATCATGGTTTTCTAGTGCAAGCGTTTGCAAAACTGGGCGGATTATTTCGCCCTTTTTTATTGAAATGGGTTGACGAACTAGCAAAGTTAGACGATAATTTATTCAAGCCAAGGGGCTGACCTCAAACAAACCGGAAGGAAACCGAGCCATGTACGACTACAAATACATCAACCAAGCTAACCCATTTGCTTATGTTCTATTTACTCTTGACGGTGACTTTACTTGCGTAGAGTGCGACCCAACAGAAGCCGAGCTAGCAGACATGGCTAATATCGTGGACGTAGAAGGCTGGACAATGGAGAGCTTATAAATGACCTTAGACCAACGGGTACGGGCTGCACTGTATATAACACAAACGGTGCAGAACGTACTACGTACTCACGGCGAGAGCCAGTGGGTGCAGGACAATGTACAGGACGCCGAGACCGAACTAGCAGACCTAGTGGGTATTGAGGCGGTGGACGAGGAGACTAGGACTAAACTAGAGTGGTGTACTTACAATCTTAGAAACGCCGTTAGCCACTCTACGGAAGCACTAGCAAAAGAAAGTATTAGCTTATGTATCCTATCCGTGCAGGAGATAAGCAGGGAAATTAACGGAGGCAAGAACGATGAACAATAAGCCAGCAAAGATGGACGAGCTAGACGCATTAGGTATCGCCCACGACCGTAGTATTTTAGCCTACCGAGCAGAGCGTCATATACTGACCGTAGTAACTCGCCTACTGCGCCAAGAGACGCAGATTAGAAACGACCCTATGCGAGTGTTACCTACTATGTTAAACATTGAGCCACAGGGCATTAAGGGCTTAATAGCGTCTAAGTCAGCGACATGCGGTGTTTGCTACGTTATAGACAAGTCAAACACTAACCCAAACCTAATATTTTGGGACGTAACTCTAGATGCCTATAGTGAAATGTACGCAGACTTAATGGCAGAACTATACCCAAATTGCGAGACCTCGGTATTACACCCAGTGCCAAGTGGTGACCGTAAAACCTCGGGACGTGATGCCTACTATCTACACCGTGGCAAGGATAAACGAGAGTTTAGGGCTAATTATATGTGGGGTTGGTCACTATATGCCCAAAGACGCTGGGACTACATTAAGTGGTTACAGATGAAACTTAAAAAAGCGGTACTATTCGGGGTATCCGAGCACGGCTGCAACGGGGTTCTTTAATATGGCGTCACATAAAAGATTGTCAACCGGACTACTAGTATCAAATGGCGGCTATGTTGGCATGTGTGGAATTAAGTTACCTAAAATGGTGGTGGTTACGGGGATACTACCGCCGGACGGTGAGCACGGGCGCGGGATTGCCTACGTATCAGCCCATACTATGCTAGCGCTCGGGTTCTCTGTAGGGGAAGATGACGACGACTACGGATTTTTCTACACTGACAGTAAGACCCAGAGTGCCGAGATAAAGTTATGCTACCCAGAATCATATTACGGGAGGTACCAGCATGGGGAATAAAGAACACACACCAAGTGAATACGACGTGATAACCATTACGTGCGACCGTTGTAAGAAGCCACAAACAGTCAAAGTTACCAGTGCAAACCAAAGCCAAGAAGATGATTCACGCGACCTAGTAGCCGCTGGCTGGCGAGTAACTGCGGATTTCAGTAACCCGCACGTGTATGCGGACGTGTGCCCAGCATGCTGCAAAGCATTGGAAGCAGCACTAGTTAAACCAGAGAAGCAGCTAGACATGTTCGATAATGACCAGCCTTGGCTAGGGGACTAATTATGAAACGCAAAGTAACCAAGAAAGTAACACCAGTTAAAAAGCGCATGAACACCTACGCGCTAATGGCCTTGCTAGAACTAATCCAAAAGAAGCGCGACATACTAGAGAAGCACCTAGACTATGAGTTGTTCTACGACCACGGTAACAGTACTAACTCGGAAGGGCACAACCTAGGCGACGCTTTACCAGATGCCCTAGCGATAGTACGGGGTAACCACGGCAAGCACCCATGTGGTACTAGCATGTGTCTAGCTGGCTTTAGTGCCATGGAAGGGTCAGGGTTACTAGACCCAAGCAACAGTAAGGGGTGGATGGACTACACAGCCCGCGTATTCTGGCTAGACCCAAATGCAGACATTTACTACGGCAGTAATGAGGTGGTATGGGATTTCCTTTTTGGTACCGATTGGGAACCCGACGTAGATTTTACAATTAAACGCATTGAGTTTGTAATAGCGTATGACACATACCCACAGGGGTTTAACCCAGAACTAAACCCAGAGTGTTACATAGAGCTATATGACGCCTATAAAAATGGGGCTGACTTAATGCCGAGAAAGTGCTAACCTTAAAGCGCAAAATACAAACAACAATAACGAATCCCCTTAACTGGGGATTTCGTCGTTTATAGGAACGGTTAACATGATTAACGTAATGAGCAATAAAATTGTGCAGGACTTGGAGTACGGTCTGCGCAAAATAGAAAATCCTAGCTTTAGGATGTTCGTACGTGCAGCGTTAGGAGAGTACAAGTTAACGGGCAACTTAAAAGACTTAAAACAATGCGCCCAGTTTAAAAGGTTCCCAGTGGACATACACACTTTCCTAACCTCAAAAGAATACATGGACGCAGGGGCGGAGTTGTACGACGAGGTACTAAACCAAATCATACGCATGTGCACGGGCGGGTACCAGACGCTAGTACTAACTGGTGGTATCGGTTCGGCAAAGACAACTAGTGCACTGTACATACAGGCTTACCAAACATATTTAATCAGTTGTCTAAAGTGTCCACAGGCCACATACAACCTAGATAAGTCCTCAGAGATACAGATAGTATTTATCAATAAAACGGTAGAGCTAGCCAAGAAAGTATCTTACGACCGCTTACGGGCAATGATAGAGAGGTCGCCGTACTTCCAAAAATATTTTATGTTTGACCAAAACCTTAAAAATAAAATGGTGTTCCCGCATCGTTTAGAACTGGTACCAGTAGGGGGTGGTAGCCATGCGTCAATCGGTCAGAACGTGGTTGGCGGGATTCTTGATGAGGTTAACTACATGGCTCGCGTCAAGGACTCTAAGAAAATTATCGGTGGTGATTCTGGCGAGTATGACCAAGCCCGCGCTATTTACGAGGCTATTACTCGTCGTATCAAGTCTCGTTTTAGTACTGGGCATTACGCTGGGATTTTATGTATCGTTTCGTCTCGTTGTTATGATGGGCAGCTCACGGACGAAATTGAGGAAATGGCTAAGCGAGATAGTAGTATTGGGGTGTATGATTTTAGAGTGTGGGAGGTCAAACCTAAAGGCTCTTTTGGACAGGAATATTTCGCGGTATTCACAGGTAATGAACTGCACCAACCTAAGTTACTCACGGATACAGAACTACTTAATCCTCCAAAGTATCTGCTTACGAAAGAGGGCATACTACGAGCGTCAGAAATAATCTATGTACCGCAGGATTTTAAAAATGATTTCGAGCGAGACATAAACAACTCATTGCGTGAAATAGCGGGTGTTAACTCACGAGGCTCTACACCATTCATTCTACGTACTGACTTAGTACGCGAAGCAATGGAACGTGACTGTGGTTTCCAAGTTAACTCAGACGTTATTAACTTCGGGGATAAACGCCTAACAATTGATATGACCAAACTAGCAGCACCTAAAGATGTACCAAGGGCGGTGCATATTGACTTGTCATTAACAGGTGACGCGACAGGCCTAGCAATGAGTGTGGTAACTGGGTTTAGGCAGGTTAAGCGACCGGATGGGGACTTAGTAATGTTGCCTAACGTAGTAACCGAGCTGGCAGTACGGGTAGAGAAACCGACGGGCGGGGAGATAGACTACGCAGCGATTGAAGCAATGGTATTCAAGCTAAAGGCGCGTGGTATAAATATCAAGTTCATAACCGCCGATACATACCAGTCTACCTCAACCTTGCAGCGTTTCTACAAGGCTGGGTTTATAGTGGGTGCAGTATCAACGGTGACCACACCACGGGTACCTATGTTCTTTAAAGAGCTTATCTATGACGGATGCTGGACTATACCGAACAACCAAGAGCTATTTGAGGAGATAAAAGGCCTAGAACGAGACCCAGAGACCGGAAAAATAGACCACTCGCAGGTATCTAAAAACGATATTTTCGACGCTGTGTCACCGTCTGGTTATGTGGTATCATCACGTAGGGAAGTGTGGCGTTATTACGGGGTAGACCCTAAACAAGGTGGCACACTTATTGCTGGCGCTATGTCTCATCGTATGGGGCACGGCGCTAAGCAGGAAATAAACGCGGCATAAACCGAAAGGGGTAACTTATGGCTGTACCTATAGACTTAGCCGAGTACTTAGCAAGGCTAGCAGTCCTAGAAGGGCGATTAAAAGCCAAGATAGGCAGCGACCAAGGCGAGATATTTACGGAAGTAAAAGACCTAATGGAATATACCCGCCAGAACACCGGAGCACTAGCTGTACCGTCAACGGATATTTTCCATGGCGGTTTTGTGGACTACAACGATTTAGCGACGGCTACAACGCCACTAAACGTACTAGCAAGCACAGAGACAGTGTTACCTAATGACGCTGGCGGTGCCTTTACTAACACAGGGTATTTACCGCAAGGTATGACAGGAGTGTGGGACAATATCAATGACCAATTCGACTGGCAAGAGCTAAAGCTAGGTGATATGGTCGATATTCGTTTTGATATAGTTGTAACCACCACCCAACCAAACCAAGAGGTTAACGCATTTTTGCGTATGGCTATCGGGTCGGGTAGTGAGTATGACATACCATTCCTAACTGGTGCCAACTATAAGACGGCTAAGGCGCACCCTGTAAACCGATTTAATGGTATTTACATGGGTGACAGCAACACACTAGACAATCCAGCTCAGTTTATTATTGAGTCTGACGCACCGTGTTCAGTGGTTGTTAACGGTTGGTACTGTAAGATAATCCGACGTGGCGCTATCGTGTAGGTGGTTAGTATGGCAGTACCAAGCAACCTAACAGAGTACCTAAACCGTGTAGCAGCTATTAAAGAGCGCCTACACGGTCGCAGAGGTAGCGATAGTGGTGAGATAGAGCAGGAGCTTTTAGAGCTTATGCGATATGGGGGTGTTGAATACGGGGGCAAAGACTCACTAGCTGGTATCAGTTTGCCGACTGGTTTAACAGAGCTAGAGAGGACAATAACCCTAGTGGCAACAGCAGACCCACTAGTAGCCATTACGCCCGTGCACGTGACTATAGCCGACGTACCAGACCAGTTTAAGGGGGACAGTCTAACGGCTAACGGAGACGGAACCATAACAGTTAACAGGGATGTACTGGCACTTGCGGTTACGTCAATGTGTACGGCTAGGTTTGCGTCTAACTCTAACGTAGTCCTAGGGGTGGGTATAGGTGACCCAGCTAACATGCCAAGTATGGCAGGGACGTCTACAGCGGTGCTACCAGACGGTACATATCTGTCTAGGTTCTACGATAATACTAGGGGTCAAGGGAATACCAGACAGGTTACCTTTCAGACACCGTACTACCCAGTTAGTAAGACAGGTGTTATAGGTGCCAAGGAGGGGGACAAAGTTTTCCCAGTACTATGGACGCAAGAAAACGCAAACACTAGCGTAATAGTTGACGAGCTTATATTTACTGTAGAGACGTACCCATTACCATGATTGTCTAAACACTGGCTAGGTATTATACTTGAGGGGGTCATTAGACCCCTTTTCTTATATCCAGCGTGCAAGCGCTTGCAACCGGAGGACACCACTATTAAACGTATGCCAATAGATGCGA
>NZ_JBPBLR010000002.1:0-1855000 GCF_050955245.1 Halobacteriovorax sp. GFR8
ATGTCTAATTAAGCCAGGTTCAGTTAAGCCACACGCGAAATTTAACTGTGAAGTATATATCCTTTCAAAAGATGAAGGTGGACGTCACACTCCAATCTTCAAAGGTTATAGACCACAGTTCTACTTCAGAACAACAGACGTAACAGGTGACATCACACTTGCAGACGGTGTTGAAATGGTTATGCCAGGTGACAATACTTCTTTCGCAGTAGAGCTAATTACTCCAATCGCGATGGAAAAAGGTCTTAAGTTCGCAATCCGTGAGGGTGGTAGAACAATCGGTGCTGGTACAGTCTCTGAAATTTTAGACTAAATTTTTGTTTAAATTTTGGGGTGGTCTCTTGATCACCCCTTTTTTGCGCTCAATACTTTAAATTGACGCGTAAAAAATATATGGCCTAGCGTAAAAATAATTTGACAACAGGCCCAAAAAAACAGTAAAAGTCAGGTTCAACTTTTAAAATTGATAATAGGATGAGTATGAAAGCTTCTAAGTTAAGAATTAAATTACGCGCATATGATCACAAGCTTCTAGATAGCTCAGTTGATGAGATCGTACAAACAGCTAAAGAGACAGGCGCAAGAGTAGCGGGTCCAATCCCATTACCAACTGAAATTAACAAGTTTACAGTTCTTAGAGGACCTCACAAAGATAAAAAATCTCGTGAGCAGTTCGAAATGAGAACACACAAGAGACTAATTGATATTGTTGATCCAACTCAACAAACTGTTGATAGCCTAATGAAGTTAGATCTATCAGCTGGTGTTGACGTAGAGATCAAGTACTAGTATAAACGAAAAAAATTTTTATTATTAACCATGCATGCATCTCTTGGAGAAGAGTGATGCTGTGGAGGCAAAATGACAGAAGAAACTCAAGCAGTTGAGACTACTGCTACTGTATCGCTTAACACTATCTATGGTGTGAAAGCTGGTATGACAAGAATCTTTGATGAAGCTGGAAACCACGTTCCAGTAACAGTTATCAAACTAATCCCTAACAAAGTTACACAAGTTAAAACTTTAGACAGAGACGGTTACGAAGCTTACCAAGTGGGTTACTACGAAAAAAGAGAAAAGCTTGTTAATAAGCCAACTCAAGGTCACCTAAAAGCTGCTAACGTTGAAAATAACTTTGTAAAATTTGCAGAAGTTAGAACAGAAGGCGTTGATGCTGCTAACTTAGGTAAAGATCTATCTCTAGAGTCATTTGAAGCTTCTACATATGTTGATGTAACAGGAACTTCTAAAGGTAAAGGTTTCCAAGGTCAGATGAAGCGTCACAACTTCAAAGGTGGACCTGCTACTCACGGTTCGAAATTCCACAGACGTGGTGGTTCGATCGGTAACAGAGCTACTCCTGGTAAAGTTTGGAAGAACAAAAGAATGCCTGGTCACATGGGTTGTGACACAAAAACAATCCAAAACATCAAGGTTGTTGAAGTTAATCAAGATAAAGGATACATGCTACTTAAGGGATCAGTTCCTGGTTCAAAAAATGGTTTTGTAAGAATCGCAAAAGCACTTAAGAAGTAATAGTAGACTGAGGTAATAGTTATGAGTGATGTAACAGTATTAAATGCAAAATTAGAAGAAGCAGGAAAGCTTACTACAAATGTAAGTCTTACTGCTGAAGATATTAACGTAGCGGCTGTACACCAAGTTGTTAAGGCTACTCTAGCGGGAAGAAGACAAGGTAATGCTTGTGTTAAAGGTCGTTCAGATGTTAGCGGTGGTGGAGCTAAGCCTTTTAAGCAAAAAGGTACAGGTAGAGCTAGACAAGGTTCAATTAGATCGTCTCTTATGGTAGGCGGTGGAACAGTTCACGGTCCAAGCCCAAGAAGCTACGTACAAAAAGTAAATAAGAAAATGGCAAAGGTTGCAATTCAATCTGTACTTGCTGACAAACTCCAAGCTGGAAAGTTGACAGTAGTAGATACAATTGAATCAACTGGAAAAACTAAAGATATGTACACTCTATTAAATGGTAAGGGTTTACTTCCTGCTTTAGTAGTAACTGCTGATAAAAACTCACCAGCTCTTAGAGCAGTGAAGAACTTACAGTGGGGTAAAGGGATGGCCGTAGAAGGTTTCTCTGTATACGAAGCAGTAAAATTTGAAAACCTAGTTATCGAAAAGAGTGCATTAGAAACCCTATTAAGTAAGTTGGTGTAGATTATGGCGACGTTAGAAAATGTATTAAAGAAACCACTTATCACTGAAAAGACTTCTGTTGCTACAGATAATGAAAACCGTTTTGGTTTTGTTGTAGATCTTAAGGCAAATAAGCATCAAATTAAGAATGCAGTTGAAGCTCTATATGATGTGAAAGTTTTAAATGTAAAGACAAACATTACTCCAGGTAAAGTTAAGAGAGCTGGTAAGGGTGTTAAAAAGACTAGTAAATTCAAGAAGGCTTTCGTTCAATTAGCGGAAGGTCAAAAGATTGAATTTTTTAAAGGTGTTTAACTAGTTAGCTGAGGAAATTATGGGTATTAAAAGATTTAAACCAACAACTCCTTCACTAAGAAAGATGCAAGTCGTAAATAGTGATGAGTTAACAAAAGGTGTAAAGCCAGTTAAAGGCCTTACAGCTGTTAAGAAAAATTTTGCAGGTAGAAATAACGCTGGTCGCATCACTGTTAGACACAGAGGTGGCGGTGTTAAGAGAAGATACAGAATTATTGATTTCAAAAGAAATAAAACAGATATCCCTGCAACTGTTCAAGCGATCTCTTACGATCCAAACAGAACTTGTAATATTGCACTTATCGCATACCTAGACGGTGAAAAGAGCTACATTTTAGCTCCACTTGGTCTTAAGGTTGGAGATAAGGTAATCGCTTCTGCAGATGCGGATATTAAAGTAGGAAATGCTAAGAAGCTTAAGGACATTCCAGTTGGTACTCTTGTACACAATGTTGAAATGTATCCAGGAGCTGGTGGTCAGCTAGCACGTTCTGCAGGTTCTTACGTTCAAATTATGGCGAAAGAAGGTAAATTTGCTCTTCTTAGAATGCCATCAGGTGAGCTTAGAAAAGTTGAAGTTAGTTGTGTAGCTACAATTGGTCAGGTTGGTAATCTTGATCATGAAAAACGTAACATTGGTAAAGCTGGACGTAAGAGAAAGCTTGGTTTCAGACCAACTGTTCGTGGTGTTGCTATGAACCCAGTTGATCACCCACACGGTGGTGGTGAAGGTAGAACTTCAGGTGGACGTCATCCAGTATCACCATGGGGAACACCAGCTAAGGGTTACAAGACAAGAACTAATAAGAGAACTGATAAGTTCATCGTTAAGAGAAGAAAGTAGTAGGAGATTAATATGGCCCGTTCATTAAAAAAAGGTCCATTTGTTGATATTAGCTTAATGAAAAAAGCTCTACAAATGCAAGAAGAAGGTAACAAAGGTAACAAAGTGATCAAGACATGGTCTAGAAGATCAACAATTGTTCCTGAGTTCATCGGACTTACTTTTGCCGTTCACAACGGTAAGAAATTCATACCGGTTTATGTAACTGACAATATGATTGGACATAAATTAGGTGAATTTGCACT
Organism: Halobacteriovorax sp. GFR8; assembly: GCF_050955245.1. Lineage (NCBI taxonomy): Bacteria > Pseudomonadati > Bdellovibrionota > Bacteriovoracia > Bacteriovoracales > Halobacteriovoraceae > Halobacteriovorax > Halobacteriovorax sp. GFR8. Next base: position 3,559 of record NZ_JBPBLR010000002.1, read on the forward strand.
AACTAGAACATACTTTGGTCACGGTGCAGATAAAAAAGCTAAGAAAAGATAGTTAAGTTAGAGTTGAATAAGGAGAAGGTCAGATGGCCATTACAGTTAGAAACAGTAGAGTTGGTATCGCACCAAGAAAAGTAAGACAGGTTTGCGATCTAATCAGAAAGAAGAAAGCTTCTGAGGCGCTAAGAATCTTACGCTTCCAAGAGAAGAAAGAAATTGCACTTGTTTTAACAAAATTAATTAATAGTGGATTAGCAATCGCAGCTGATTCTGAAAAGTATGACTTAGATAACCTAGTTATCGGTACGATTAAAGCAGACGAAGGTCCAACTTTAAAGCGTATTCAGCCAAGAGCTCAAGGTCGTGCGTTCAGAATTAGAAAAAGAACTAGTCACATAACAGTAGAACTAAAAGAAGCATAGGATAAATTATGGGACAAAAAGTACATCCATACGGTTTTAGATTAGGTTATATTAAGTCATGGCATTCAAACTGGTTTGCTAACGATAGAGAATACGGTGAGACTCTTCACGAAGATCTAGCGATTAGAAACTACATTGAAAAGAACATGAAAAATGCTTCTGTAGCTAATATCGAATTATCAAGAACTTCAAACCAGGTTAAAGTTACTGTTTACACAGCTAAGCCAGGTGTTGCTATTGGTAAAAAAGGTGCAGGAATTGAAAAAATTAGAAACGACCTTAAGAAACTTACTAAAGGTACACTAATCTTCAATATCGCAGAAGTTAAGAGACCAGATGCAGAAGCTAAGTTAATCGCGGAAAACATTGCAGGTCAGCTTGAAAAACGTGTAGCTTTCAGAAGAGCAATGAAGAAAGTTATGCAGTCAGCATTCAGAGCTGGTGTAAAAGGTATCCGTGTTAGAACAGCAGGACGTCTTGGCGGAGCTGAGATGGCAAGAGCTGAAGGTTATACAGAAAGAAAAGTTCCACTACATACTCTTAGAGCAGACATTGATTACAATACTGCTGAAGCTCACACTACATACGGTGTTATCGGTGTAAAAGTTTGGGTTTACAAAGGTGAGATCTATAAGTAGTAGGAAATTCGTTAGTGAATTTATTTTATTGAGGTAAATATGTTAAGTCCAAAGAAAGTAAAGTGGCGTAAGCAGCAGAAAGGAAGAATGAAGGGTAAGGCGAACCGTGGAAATACTATCACGTTCGGTGAATTTGCTATACAAGCCCTATCATGTGGGTATATAACTAACCGTCAAATTGAAGCTGCCCGTATTGCAATGACAAGAAAGATCAAAAGAGGTGGTAATGTTTGGATCAAGATCTTCCCAGATAAGGTCCTTACAAAGAAACCAGCTGAAGTTCGTATGGGGAAAGGTAAAGGTTCTCCAGACTCTTGGGTTGCAGTAGTAAAACCAGGAAGAGTAATGTTTGAAATCAAGCACTTTGATCCTGAGCTAAGTAAACAAGCACTTAAGCTTGCAATGTATAAACTACCTGTAAAGACTAGAATTATTTCTAGAGAGCAGCAGGAACTTTAAATCGTTGAGAGGAAGTTATGCAAAAGTTAGAGTACAAAGATATAAGCGGTTTAAGCGGTAAAGAAATTGATGCAAAAGTAGTTGAAATGAGAAGAGCTATCTTTGATATCAACATGTCTAAAACGACAAGTGGAATCGAGAAGCCTCATGAGCTAAAACTTGCAAAAAAGAATATTGCTAAATTATTAACAGCAAAAAATGCTAAAGGTGAGTAACCATGAGTACAAATACGTTTAAGAGAAAGCTAGATGGTGTAGTTGTTTCTGTAAAGAATGAAAACACAGTTGTTGTGAATGTTGCTAGACGTTTCAAGCACCCTGTTTACAGCAAATTCGTTACAAAAACTAAGAAGTACCACGCTCATAACGTAAGTTTAGAAGCGAATCTAGGTGACAATGTAACAATTATTGAAAGTAAACCTTATTCAAAACTCAAAAAGTGGGAACTGTTAAAGGTAAATAAGTAGGGCTTAATAAGCCTATTTTAGGAGTTAGTAATGATCCAAATGCAAACTAAGTTAGAAGTTGCTGATAACTCTGGAGCTAAAGAAGTAAAGTGTATCAAGGTTCTTGGTGGTTCAAAAAGAATGAACGCAAATCTTGGTGACATTATTGTTGTAGCAGTTCAGCAAGCACTACCAGGTGGAAAAATTAAAAAGGGTGACGTTAAGAAAGCGGTTATCGTTAGAACGAAGTACCCTATTAGAAGAGACGACGGTTCATACATCAGATTTGATAAGAACAGCGTTGTAATACTAAATAATAACAATGAACCAGTAGGTACACGTATTTTTGGTCCTGTTGCGAGAGAGTTAAGAAACAAGAGCTTTACGAAGATCTGTTCTTTAGCGCCAGAAGTTCTTTAATTAAAGGTTCAGTGAGGAAGTTATGCAAAAGCTAAAAGTTAATGATAATGTTGTAGTTTTAACAGGTAAAGACAGAGGCAAAACTGGTGAAGTTAAGAAAATCAACTTCAAGACCAAAGTTGTTTATGTTGGTGGTGTTAATCTAGTAAAAAAAGCAATTAAACCAACTCAAGAGAACCCAGCTGGTGGTATCGTAGACATCGAAGCACCTCTTAACATCTCAAATGTTGCTGTTGTTAGCCCAAAAACAAAAAAGGCTACGAGAGTAAGAATTGAAGAAAAAGATGGTAAGAAGGTTAGAGTCGCTGTGTCTTGTGGATCAGTACTGAGTTAAGGATAGAGGCAAAAATGAGCAGATTCAAAAAACTATATAATGACGAAATAAAAAATAAAATGACTGAGAAGTTTGGTTATAAGAATGTTAACCAAATTCCTAAGCTAGAAAAGATAGTAGTTAACTGTTGTACAAGAGACGCAGTAACTAACTCTAAAGTTGTTCAGTCGATTGTTAACGATCTTGGTACTATTACTGGTCAAAAGCCAGTTGTAGCTAAAGCTAGAAAATCTGTTGCTGGTTTCAAAGTAAGAGAAGGTATGGCATTAGGTGCAAATGTTACTCTTCGTGGTGATAGAATGTACGAATTCCTAGATAGACTTGTTAACATCACTCTTCCAAGAGTTCGTGACTTTAGAGGTGTTTCTTCTAAAGGTTTTGATGGAAAAGGTAACTATACTTTAGGTTTAAAAGAGCAGATTATTTTCCCAGAAATTTCTTACGATCAAATTGATAAAGTAAGAGGTCTAGGAATCTCAATCGTAACTACTGCTGGAAACAACGAAGAAGGTAGAGAGCTTCTAAACCTTTTTGGTATGCCTTTTAACAAGTAATTGAGGATAATGTAATGGCTAGAAAAGCGAAAATTGAAAGTAACAAAAAAAGAGCTAAACTTGCTGAAAAATATGGTGCTTTAAGAAAAGAACTTAAAGCTGCTATTATCAACGAGAATCTTTCAGATGAAGAAAGATTTGAAGCGATGATCAAGCTACAAAAGCTACCAAGAAATTCAGCTGCAATTAGAGTTAGAAATAGATGTGAATTAACAGGTCGTCCACGTGCTTTCTATAGAAAGTTCAGACTATCAAGAATTCAATTTAGAGAGTTAGCACTTAGAGGAATGATCCCTGGTGTAACTAAGTCAAGCTGGTAATGGTTGAGGAGACGAAATTATGATGACTGATCCTATTGCAGATATGTTAACAAGAATTAGAAATGCAATTAATGCTGGACACGATAGAGTGGAATTTCCAGCTTCGAAAATGAAAGCAGGTGTTTGTAAAGTTATGAAAGACGAAGGTTATATTCGCTCATTCAAAATCATTGCAAAGAGCCAATCAGATATTAGAATCAAAGTATTACTTAAAGACGACGCTATCGTAGGTCTTGAGAGAGTATCTAAACCAGGTCTTAGACAGTACCGTGGTTACAAGGACATCTCTAGAGTTATTAGTGGTCTTGGTACTTCAATCCTATCAACTTCTAAAGGAATTATTTCTGATAGAGAAGCGAGAGCGACTAAAGTTGGTGGTGAAGTAATCTGTAATATTTGGTAGTAGGGAGCGAGTAATGTCACGTGTAGGAAAAAACCCGGTAGTAGTTCCTGAGAAAGTTCAGGTTACAATAAATGGTACAAATGTATCAGTTAAAGGACCTAAAGGTGAGCTAGAGTACACTTTCAATGATAGAGTGACTTTTACACAAGAAGGTAATGAAGTTAAAGTAAACCCAGTTGATGAGTCTAAAAAGTCTCGTGCAATGTGGGGTACAGCAAGACAAATCGTTTTCAACATGGTAACTGGTGTTACTGATGGATTTGTTAGAAAGCTAGAGTTCAACGGTGTTGGTTATAAGGCAGCGGTTAGTGGAAATACACTAACTCTTAACCTTGGTTATTCACACCCAATTGAATATGTTCTTCCAGAAGGCGTAGCAGCGAAAGTTGCTGGTAAAGAAATCGAACTTACTGGATCAAATAAAGAACTAGTTGGCTTTGCTGCTGCAAAGATCCGTTCATTCAGACCACCAGAGCCTTACAAAGGTAAAGGTGTTAAATACGCTGAAGAGACAATCGTAAGAAAAGCTGGTAAATCTGGCGGTAAGTAATAAATAGTAGCCTGAGAATGGCCCGCAGTGAGGGCCTAGGGTGAGGAGTTAAAAATGATTAGAAAGCCTTATGGTAAAGCTGGTAAAGCAAGTACAGCTAGAAAAATTAGAAGAAAACTTGCTATCCGTAAGAAAGTTAACGGAACTGCTGAGAGACCACGTCTATCGGTTAACCGTACAAACAAGCACATTACAGTTCAGGTAATTGATGATGTTGCTAATAAGACACTTTTCAGTGTTCAAACTTACGGTAAAAATGCTGTTGAAGGAAAAAGCAATGTTGCTGGTGCAACGCTAGTTGGGACAAAACTTGCTGAAAACCTAAAGTCTAACAATATTTCAACTGCTGTATTCGACAGAAACGGACTTAGATACCACGGTGTAATTAAGGCTGTTGTTGAAGCTGCTAGAGAAAATGGAATTCAAATTTAGGAGTAAGTGATGACTGAAGAAAATAAAAGCGTTGAAAAAACAGTAAAAGCAGAACCAAAGAAAAGACAAGCTTCTAAGAAAGCTCCAGCGAAAAAGCGTCAAGCTAACTCTATGGATGTTGAATTAGAAGAAAGAGTTGTTGCTGTAAATAGAGTTGCTAAGGTTATGAAGGGTGGTAGAAGATTTTCTTTCAGTGCTCTAATGATCGTTGGTGATAAGAATGGTCGCGTAGGTTACGGTCTTGGTAAAGCTAAGGAAGTACCTGAAGCAATCAGAAAAGCTACACAAGCTGCTCAAAAAAGCATGATTTCAGTACCAGTTGATGCAGGAACTATTCCTCACACTGTACTTGGAGAATTTGATGCTGGTAAGATTCTATTTAAGCCTGCTGCGGAAGGTACAGGGGTTAAGGCTGCTGGTGCATGTCGTTCAATCCTAGAACTTGCAGGTGTTAAAGACGTACTTACTAAGTCTCTTAGAGGTAACAACCCACATAACATCGTTAAGGCAACTTTTGACGCTCTTAAACAACTAAGATCTGTAGAAGAAGTAGCTAAAGTACGTGGAAAAGAAGCTAAAGGCTTAAGAATTAAAGGTTAATTGAGGTTGATATGACAGCGAAAACAATTACAGTAACATTAAAGAAAAGTACTATAAAATGTACTGAGAAGCAGAAAGCTACAGTAAGAGGACTTGGTCTAAGAAAAACTGGAACTTCAAAAACTTTAGAAAACACTTCTGCTGTTAGAGGGATGATCAAAAAGGTAATTCACCTTTTAGACATTCAAGAATAAGCAGTATTAGTTGATTAAGAGGTAAATATGTTAACTTTAAATAACTTAAAAAGTCCAAAAGGTGCACATAAAAACATTAAGAGAATTGGTCGTGGACAAGGTTCAGGTCAAGGTACTCAAGCTGGTAAAGGGCACAAGGGTCAAAAGGCTCGTGCTGGTGGCGGTGTAAGAACTGGTTTCGAAGGTGGAGCAATGCCACTTTACATGCGTCTTCCAAAAAGAGGTTTCTCTAATGCACCATTTAAAACTGTGTATGCAGAAGTTTCTCTATCTACATTAGAAGCTAAATTTGATGGCGGAGACGTTACAAAAGAAGCTCTAATTGAGAAAGGTATCCTTAAGGGTGCAGATAAAAGACGTCCAGTGAAAATTCTTGCTAACGGAGAGCTTTCAAAATCGTTAAATTTTGTTAATATTGAAAAGTTTTCTAAAGGTGCTCAAGAAGCAATCGAGAAAGCTGGTGGAAAAATAGCAACAAAATAGATAAAAGGATCGTCTGATGTCAAACGCTCAAGGAAAACTTGAAGAGCTTAAGAAAAAAGTCTTTTTTACTTTTTTATTATTAGTAGTATATAGATTGGTTGCGCAAATTCCTGTACCAGGAGTTGATGCGCAGGCAATCTCTTCTTATTTTGCGGAAGCTGGTGGAGGAAGTCTTTTTGACCTAATCAACACTTTTAGTGGTGGTGCCTTCAAGCGATTCTCGGTTTTAGCACTGGGGATTATGCCGTATATTACTACTTCTATCATCTTTTCTCTTTTAGGAGAGGTTATTCCTCAAATCCAAGAGCTACAAGAAGACTCAGAAGGTAACAAAAAAATTCAAAAGTGGACTAGGTATGCAACAGTAATTCTCTGTTGCATACAAGGTTACTCAATGGCCGCTGTTTTCGAAACATTTGTTTCACCAGGAGGCGCTAGAGTTATCCCTGAGCCAGGTATGCTTTTTAGAATTGTAACTATGATTACTTTAGCTGCAGGGACAATGTTCCTACTTTGGCTTGGTGAACGTATTACAGAATTTGGCTTAGAGAATGGTGTTTCTCTGATTATTTTTGCTGGTATTGCTGTAGAGTTACCATCAGAAGTTATTCAAAAAATTACACTATTTAGAAACGGTGAAATGGGAGGACTAGAGCTTCTTACATTTGTAGCCGTTATTATTGTTGCATTTTTTGTTGTTGCATTTATCGAAAGAGCTTTTAGGGCTGTTCCGGTTCAGTATGCAAAACGTGTTGTTAATAATAGAGTTTATGGTGGTAACCAAACTCTTCCAATGAGAGTTGATACTGGCGGTGTTATGCCTCCAATCTTAGCTTCTTCTTTATTAGCAGCTCCAGCAACTTTTGCTACATTTATTCCTGCAGACAGTGCTTTTAAGCCATACTTTGATACAATTCAGCAAAGTTTAGCTCCAGGACAACTTTTATTTAATATTCTTTTTGCAACACTTATTGTGTATATGACTTACTTCTATGCACCGATCCAATTCAAAACGAAGAAGATCTCAGAGATGTTACAAAAGAATAATGCTTTTATTCCAGGTATTAGGCCAGGTGATAAAACTAAAGAGTATTTAGATACATTATTAAATCGTTTATCATTCTTTGGGGCTCTTTTCTTAATCGTAGTTTGTATTGTTCCTTCATTAATTACAGGAGCACAAACTAGATTTGGTGGTACTTCAATGCTTATTTTAGTTTCTGTATCAGTTAGAGTTATGATGAATGTTCAATCGTTTATGTTTGCTGACAAGTATGAAATGTCATACAAGTCAAAAGGTAAATATAACGGAAATAATAGAAGGTTCTAGTCCATGGCACCACAACTTATTTTAATTGGAGCTCCTGGATCAGGAAAAGGTACTCAAGCTAAGAATATTGTTTCTGAGCTTGGGTACAAACATGTTTCTACTGGAGACTTGCTTAGAGCAGAAGTAGCTAAAGAGTCAGAGCTTGGTCGAAAGATTAAGGCCGTTATGGATTCTGGTGAACTAGTAAGTGACGAGTTAGTATTAGATCTTCTTAAGGCAAATTGTGCTGTAGAGAAGTCGACATATATTTTTGATGGTTATCCAAGAAACTTAGTTCAAGCAAAGGATTTAGATAGTGCTCTACTCGGTGGAGTCGATTCTAAGGCAATTTACTTTGATATCGCACTTGATACTTTAGTTGAGAGAATTGTTAATAGACGCGTGGCTCCTGGAAGCGGTGAGATCTACAATCTAAAGACAAAGCCACCTAAAGTTGAAGGTAAGTGTGACGTTTCAGGTGAAGACCTTGTGCATCGTAAGGATGATAACGAGGAGACTGTAAGAACAAGAATGAAGGTTTTTACAGATAATATTGAGCCAGTTCTTGAGTATTATGAATCTCAGGGCCGCTTGGTTAGAGTTGATGCTACTAACGGGCTTGATGAGATTTTTGAAGAAATAAAAAAAGTAGTTAAATAATTTATTTTATAAGTAATTCGCCTTGCAATATGGCCCTGAGTCATATATAAGCAATTACTTTAGGTTTTAAAGTATATGAGTAATCAGGAAACGATTGAAGTTGAAGGAGAAGTTACTGAACTTCTTCCAAACACAAAATTTAAGGTTAAATTACCTAACGGACATTCTGTCATTGCCCACATTAGTGGAAAAATGAGAATGCACTTTATTAAAATTTTACCTGGAGATAAGGTGCTTGTTGAGATTAGCAAGTATGACTTAACGAAGGGCCGAATTACATATAGAAGTAAAAAACGCTAGTGTAGAATTTACGAGGTTGTTATGAAAGTTAGAGCATCTGTAAAGCCGATGTGCAAAGATTGTAAAGTTATTAAAAGAAGAGGCGTACTTAGAGTTGTATGTAAGCAACCTAAGCACAAGCAAAGACAAGGTTAATCATAGGAAAGGAGTGTAGCTATGGCGAGAATTCTTGGTGTTGATATTCCTAGAAATAAGGTAATGAAAATTGCCCTGCAATCAATTTACGGTGTAGGACCGAAGGTTGCTAAGGAAGTATTAGAAAAAACAAACATCGATTTAAACAAAAATTCAAACGAACTAACTGAAGAAGAAGCAAACGAAATCAGACTTCTTCTTGAAAGTGAGTACACTGTAGAAGGTGACTTACGTAGAGAAGTTGGTCTTAACATTAAACGACTAAAAGACTTAGGTTGTTACAGAGGGATCAGACATAGAAAAGGTCTTCCTGTAAGAGGTCAAAGAACTTCTACAAATGCTCGTACTCGTAAGGGACCAGCTGTTGCAATCGCAGGTAAGAAGTCAATTAAGTCAATGAAGTAATTGTTAGGAGTTAATGATGGTTAAGAAAACAGCTTCAAAGAAAAAAGTTAAAAAGAATATTTCGAGAGGTATTGCACACATTCAATGCTCTTTCAATAATACAATCGTTACGTTCACTGACATGAACGGTAACGCTATTTCATGGGCATCTGCTGGTCAATTAGGATTCAGAGGGTCTAAGAAATCGACTCCATTCGCGGCACAGATGGCTTCTATGGAAGCAGCTAAAAAGGCTATGGAGCACGGACTATCTACTGTTGAAGTAAGAGTTAAGGGTCCGGGTGCAGGTAGAGAAAATGCTGTTAGAGCATTCATCGCTGCAGGCCTTAAAATCACTTCTGTTGCTGATAGGTCACCAATTCCACACAATGGATGTCGTGCACCGAAAAGAAGAAGAGTATAATTATATAGATTTATATTAAGGAGTTGTCTGTGGACACATTTACAGCAAAAAATTGGACAGGAATGATAAGACCAGTAGCTTTGGAAATGGATAACGATAAGCTAACTAATACTTATGGTAAGTTCGTTGCTAAGCCACTAGAAAGAGGTTATGGACAAACTCTTGGAAACTCTTTACGTCGTGTACTTCTATCTTCACTTCAGGGTGCAGCTATTGTTGCAATCAGAATTGATGGTGTTGAACATGAGTTTGGTACAATCAACAACGTAAAAGAAGAAGTTTCTGAGATTATTCTTAACCTTAAAGAAGTTCACTTTAGAATTAAAGATAAAGAGCAGGTAACTCTTACTCTTGAGAAATCAGTAGAGGGTGTTGTTACTGCTGGTGACATTTCTGAGTCTGCAAATGTTGAAGTTTTAAATCCAGAGCACGCTATCTGTAATCTATCAACTGGTGGATCTATTAAAATGGAACTACTTGTTGCTAGAGGTAAAGGATACGTTACAGCTCTTGATAATAAAGAGTCTTTTGATCTTCCAATCGGTTGGATTTATCTTGATTCTCTTTTCTCACCTGTTGCACGTGTTAACTATACAGTTACTAATTCACGTGTTGGTAAGAGAACAGATTTTGATAAGCTTACTCTTGAAGTTTGGACTAACGCAGGTGTTGAGCCTTCGGATGCAGTAGCTTACTCAGCGAAGATCCTAAGAGACCAACTTGCTGTATTCCTTAGCTTCGAAGATGAAGAAGAAATCACAAGAATGGAAACTAAGCCTAAGAAACAACAAAATACTGCTAATGCAGCTCTATTAAAGCCTGTATCTGAGCTTGAGCTGTCTGTAAGATCTGCAAACTGCTTGCAGAACGCAGATATTAAGTATATCTATGAGCTAGTTTCTAAGACTGAAGGCGAGATGCTAAGAACTAAGAACTTTGGACGTAAGTCACTAAATGAGATTAAAGAAGTACTTTCTCAAATGGGACTTGGTCTGGGTATGAAAGTTGATAGCATCATGCAAGATCTAAAAGAAGAATAAAAGTTGTTATAAGTTGAGGTAGAGATATGAGACATCAAAAACATAAGTATAAACTAGGTGTAAGTCCTTCACACAGAGTTGCAATGGTTAAAAACCTTGCTTCTGAAGTTATCGATCACGGTATGATTAAAACTACTCTTACAAGAGCTAAAGCAATCAAGCCAGTAGTTGAAAAATTAGTAACTCTTTCTAAAAATGATACAGTTGCTAACAGAAGACTTGCATACAAAAAACTTAATGATAAAAATGCTGTAAACAAGCTTTTTACTGAGCTTGGGCCAAAATTCAAAGAAAGAAACGGTGGTTACACTAGAATCATGAGACTTTCTGAGAATAGAGTTGGTGATAACTCTAAAATGGCATACATCGCATTTGTTGATTAATTTTTAATCTGAATAAGATAGAATAAACCCATCATATTTGCGTATGATGGGTTTTTTTATTTAAAACTTTTCCAATATATCTATGAGCACATCTTCTAAAGTTTCTATTATTTTCATTATTGTTGCTATTACACTAGGTTATTCTATTTATCATAAGGGTAAAGTGGATACTTATGTAGACCAAAGTCGTGATTATATTCTTAAGTCACTGCCAAGTGTTAAGCTTGATAACTTTGCTGACAATACTGAGGTTGAACTTCAGGATTTAGCTAAAAACTCTAATGGTTTAGTAGTACACTTTTGGGGTACTTGGTGTGCACCTTGTGAAGCTGAATTTCCTGAATTTGTTGAATTTGCACGCAAGCTGGAAGAGAAAAATGTTAAGGTTGTTTTCATGGCCGTTAAAGATGATGACATGAAAATTAAAAAATTTCTTAAAAGATTCAATAACTTACCATCAAATTCTATAGTGATTCATGATCAAGCAGGTATCTCTATGAGTAAATTAGGTGTTGTAAAGGTTCCGGAGACCTTTGTCTTCAATTCAAAACTAGAGCACAGAATCATGTTTAAAGGTCCTCAGGATTGGAAAATGGATTCATATTTTGTACGTGTTCTTAGCTATTTAGGCGTGAAGTAAATTAATAATATTTCTTTAAATTCGTCTATTTTTTTATCATTCATAGTTAAGTTTTATTAAATTCTGCCGAAAAGTTTTACAGACTTTGCTTTGGCCTATCGTTTTTTGTGCCAAAGAATTAAACATCGGAGAATAAAAATGATCAACTGGAATGAACTAAAAGGACTTCATGTTATTTCTAAGCTCGAAGAAGTAATTCATAAGTGGTTTGGTGTAGAGGTTTTCTACGCAGATAACCATTTTAAGATTAGAAGTTCACACACTGATAAGGACTATAATTTTAAAAACCTTTTCTTTGAGACACAAATGTCACTTCCACATGGTTATGATTTTGTTACGGCCGATGTTGAGAGATTTAGTGATGAACTAAGCCAGTCTGGTGAGGTTGTTATGATCTTTGATTCATATTTCCCAGGTGTTAAAATGATGGGTACTAAGATTGAAATTGAAGGTGAGTATCATGGAACTGTATTTGCTTTTCCTTTCTTAAAAAGTACATTTACTGAATCAGAAGAAAAAGAGTTGGTAACGGCACTAATTGAGCATGGTGCATCTCCAGAAGCAGCACAAGAATGTGTTAATGAAACAAGAAGATTATTCCCGAGAGAAATTGAATATTTAAAAGAGTTAGTTGAGCTAGTTGCAGGTGAAATTTCTACATTTCACCATGAAATCTCTAAGCGTGAAGAAAGAATTCATATGCTTAATTCTGAGCTAGGTGAAAAGTTTCGCTATCACAATATGATTGGTAAATCTAAGCAAATGCAAAAGATTTATTCACTACTAGAGCGTATTTCTACGAGTGAATCATCAGTTCTTATTCAAGGTGAAAACGGGACTGGTAAGGAACTTGTTGCTAAGGCCGTACACTTTGCTTCTCCACGTAAAGATGCTCAGTTCCTAGCTGTGAACTGTTCAGCATTCAACGAAAACTTATTAGACTCTGAATTATTTGGTCACGTTAAGGGATCATTTACAGGAGCACATAAAGAGAAATCTGGTTTATTTGAACTAGCAAATGGTGGAACACTATTTCTTGATGAAATTGGTGATACTTCACTTTCAATGCAGGTAAAACTACTTCGTGTTCTTCAAGAAGGTACATATCTTCCTGTAGGTGCTGATTCACCTAGAAGAACTGATGTTCGTATTATCGCGGCGACAAATAAAGACCTTAAAACAATGATGGCAAAAGGTGAATTTAGAGAAGACCTCTACTATAGAATTAACGTTCTAAATGTAAATCTTCCTCCGCTAAGAGATAGAAAAGAAGATATTCCTGTATTAATGGAGCACTTTCTTAAGAAGAAATGTGATGAGTCGGGGATGCCGATGAAGTCATACTCTAAGAAGTGTATGGAAAAAATGCTAGATTACCCATGGCCAGGTAACGTACGTCAGCTAGAAAACGAAGTTGAGAGACTGGTTGTGCTTGCTGGTGATGATAAATCAATTACTCCAGATAACTTAAGCCCTCAAATTCTTGATCATGGCGCAGCTCCAGTTGAGTCAACTAGAGGTGTTAATACATCAGGTAAACTTAAGGATGCACTAATGGAGCTAGAGATCATTATGATTCGTGAAGGTCTTAAGAGATGCAACTTCAATAAGTCAAAGCTTGCTAAAGAGCTTGGGATGTCTAGGGCCAGCCTTATCATGAAAGTTGATAAGTATGGACTAGATAAACGTGCGAAAGCAGGTAATGAATAGAATAATTGCTTTAAAATAAAAAGATAGACACTTTTAGGCCCTCTGCGAGGGCCTTTTTATTTATATTTCCATAATTTCAGTTACTTAACCCCTCGAAAATAACGCAATGTGATTGGGCAAATTACCTTTTAAGGGTGTAATATGCTCGGATAATTAATTACAAAGAATCTCGAAAGAGAAATTGGTGGAGGGGATGTATGTCAACAACCAGTGAAAATATATTAGAGCAAAAAAGAGCTCTTTTAGTAGACAGAAGAATGCAGGCCGAGCTTGGTGGTGGTGAAGCGAGAATCGCTAAGCAACATGAGCAAGGTAAGTATACTGCAAGAGAAAGAATTGAAAGACTTGTTGATCCAGGTACTTTCATTGAGTTTGATAAATTTGTTACACATCGTTGTGTGAACTTCGGAATGGAAAATAAGAAGTTTTACGGTGATGGTGTTGTTACAGGTATTGCAGAGATTAACGGACAAAAAATTGCGGTTTACTCTCAAGACTTTACTTGTTGGGGTGGAGCACTTGGTGAAGCTCATGCAAGAAAGATCTGTAAGATTATGGACTTTGCTCTTGATAACAGAATTCCTGTAATTGGTATTCAAGATTCAGGTGGAGCTCGTATTCAAGAAGGTGTTGATGCACTTGGTGGATACGCTGAAATTTTCTACAGAAACGTAAAGGCTTCAGGTGTAATTCCTCAGATCTCATTAATCATGGGTCCTTCAGCAGGTGGAGCTGTTTATTCTCCAGCTGTAACTGACTTTATCTTCATGGTTGATAAGTCATCATATATGTTTGTTACGGGTCCAGATGTTATCAAGACTGTAACTCACGAAGAAGTAACAAAAGAAGATCTTGGTGGTGCAACAGCTCACTCAGAAAAGTCAGGTGTATGTCAGTTTAAGTGTAAAGACGAAGACGAAACATTTGAAAGAGTAAGAGAGTTAATGAGCTATATTCCAGCTTCTAACTTTAAAAAGCAAGCGCCTAAGTATACTTCGGATCCAGTTTATAGAGATAACTCTAAACTAAAAGAAGTTGTGCCAGGTAATCCTAAGAAGCCATACGATATGAAAGAAGTAATTCTTGATATCGTTGATGATGGGCACTTCTTAGAAGTACATAAAGATTATGCAAGAAATATCATCGTTGGTTTCGCATCAATTGGTGGAATTAAAATTGGTATCGTAGCAAATCAACCAGAAGTTCTAGCTGGTGTTCTTGATATCGATTCATCTTGTAAAGCTGCTCGTTTCATCAGATTCTGTGATGCTTTTGATATTCCTATTGTTTCACTTGTAGACGTTCCAGGTTTCTTACCAGGTACAGTTCAAGAGTACGGTGGGATCATTAAGCACGGATCAAAACTTCTATACGCATACGCAGAAGCTACTGTTCCATTAATTACTCTTATTACAAGAAAATCTTACGGTGGAGCTTATGACGTTATGGCATCTAAGCACATTCGTTCAGACGTAAACCTTGCTTACCCAACTGGTGAAATTGCAGTTATGGGTGCAGAAGGTGCAGTTAATATTGTATTTAGAAAAGAACTTCAAGGCCTTGAAGGTGAAGCTTTTGATAAGAAGAAAGCTGAGCTAGTTGCAAACTATGAGAATAACTTCGCTAATCCATATGTTGCAGCTGAAAGAGGATATATTGATGCTGTTATTCTTCCTGAAGAAACAAGAAAGCGTCTATATGAATACCTAGTTGTTCTAAAAGATAAGAACGTTGACCGTCCAAAACGTAAACACGGGAATATTCAATTATGATGATCAGACAGCCAAAGAACATGGAAAGAAGAGTACTAATTGCTAACCGTGGAGAAATTGCTTCACGTGTTGCAAAAGCTTGTCGTGAGCTTGGGCATACTGCAATTGGTATTTACACAGATAATGAACCACAAGGAACTCACTTACAATTTTGTGATGAGTGGGTATACCTTCCGGGAAATACAAATGCTGAAACATATTTAAATGTTGAAAAGCTTGTTGCTCTTGCTAAGGAAGTTAAAGCCGATGGTGTACACCCTGGTTACGGTTTTCTTTCTGAGAATAGAGATTTCGCAAATGCTCTATCTGATGCAGGAATTACTTTCATTGGGCCACATGTTGAGGCCATTAGAGTTATGGGTGATAAGGCAACATCTAAGAAGCTAGCAAACGATGCTGGTGTTCCTACTGTTCCAGGTACAGACCACGCTGTTCCAACTGTTGATGAAGCGGTTGAGATTGCGAGTAGAATTGGTTATCCAGTTCTATTAAAAGCTGTTGCCGGTGGTGGTGGACGTGGTATGCGTGCATGTAAAGATGAAGCTGAAGTACGTGCTCAGTTTGAAGCCGTTGGACGTGAGTCTATGGCAGCTTTCAATAACGGAGACCTTTTAGTTGAGAAACTAATTGTTAATCCACGTCACATTGAAGTTCAGATTCTTGCAGATAAGAAAGGTAATACTTTCCACTTTTTTGAAAGAGAGTGTTCGGTACAAAGAAGACACCAGAAGATTATTGAAGAAGCACCATCTCCATTTATTGGAACTGATGAAGAACTTCGTCAAAGTGTTTGTGAAACGGCAGTTAAGCTTGCTAAGGCAGTAAACTATGACTCAGCAGGAACTGTTGAATTCATCATGGGTGAAGATAAGCAATTTTACTTTCTAGAAATGAATACACGTATTCAGGTAGAGCACCCAATCACTGAAGAAATCACAGGAATGGATCTTATTGTTTGTATGATCCAAGCTGCTTTTGGTGATGAGTTAGGAATTCCTTCTCAAGAATTTATCAGAAGATCAGGGCATGCGATTGAGTGTCGTATTTGTGCTGAAGATCCAATTACAATGCTTCCAGCTCCAGGTCTTGTAACAGGTTTTGAAACAAACTTCCCACAAGGAACTCGTTTTGATCACTGTCTATACAAAGGACTTGAAGTAACTCCTGACTTCGACCCAATGGTTGGTAAGTTAGTTTGTAAGGGAATCGTTCGTGACGTTGCTGTTAGAAAAATGAATGCAGCTCTTGATGGACTATTCATTGAAGGACTTAAGACAAATCTACCTCTTCTAAAAGAAATTATGACAGAGAAGAACTTTGTTGAAGGTCACTACTCAACAGCTTACATTGGTGAAGTAGCACCTCAGAACAACGTGAAGACAGACCTAGATCATATTAAGCTTTATACGATCATTGCTGGTTCTGAAGCACGTAGGATGGGTATCTAATATGAGAACATATTTAATTAATGATAATGAAGAAGTAATTGTTGATTTAACAAGAACTAAAGTTCACGATCACAGCTTAGTTGAGTTTGATTTTTCTACATTAAAAGAAGGTGAAAGAAGCCTTCATGAAACGATGTGGTTAAGAAAGCTTTGTGGCCAATATTTTATCTCTAGAGATAATAAAACTTGGAAAAAGATTCCAAGACAGGATCTTCCATCAAGGGTTGTGAATGTTGATAAAGTTTACTCTCTATTTAGAGGGTATAAGCCATCTGGCTTAGGTGGAGCTGACGCTGGTGAGCTTCTTACTAAAATGCCAGGTAAGGTTGTTAAGATCAATGTTGAAGTTGGTCAAGCAGTTAAGGCCGGTGAAACTCTAATTATTCTTGAGGCCATGAAAATGGAGAACGAGATCAAGAGTGGAATCGATGGAACTGTTAAAGCAATTCACGTTAAGGAAGGGGACGCCTTAGAAGAAAACGTCCTCATGTTAGAAGTAGAAGCATAAGACGCAAGTCAAGGAGAGCATATGTCTTTTAATAATGGACAAGCACCAAGGAATGACTTCGAAAAAATGAAACAAGATTTAGATAAGGGGCTCAAGTTACTTGGGCCCTTTTTTGTATTTATTGTTTTAGTTATTTTCGGGTACACATCTTTTTACACTGTTGAGCCTGATGAAGAGGCCGTGGTAATCCGTCTGGGGAAGTATATTAATACGAATACTCCAGGTCTTCATTTTAAAATCCCGTTTGGAATTGATGAAGTTATCAAGGTTAAGGTTAAAACAGTTCTTCAAGAAGAATTTGGATTTAGAACAAAGAGTACAAGATCTCGTCGTTCATCTTACTCAGGTGACAACTTTGATAATGAGTCTCTAATGTTAACTGGTGACTTAAATGTCGCTTCTGTTGAGTGGGCAGTCCAGTATCAAGTAAGAGATCCGTTTAAGTTTATCTTTCAAACAAGTGAGCCAGTAAGAAATATTCGCGACATCTCTGAGTCGATTATGAGAAGAGTTGTTGGTGATAGATCAGTTACTGATGTTCTAACAGTTGGTAAAGTTGAAATTGAAGCTGATGCAAAGGTTTTAATGCAAGAAGTGATTGATAAGTACGACATGGGAGTTTCAATTATTTCGGTGAAACTTCAAGATGTTAATCCTCCTCAGGTTGTTAAGGCTTCATTTAATGAAGTTAACGAAGCAAAGCAAGAACAAGAGAAGGCTATCAACGAAGCCGAGGGTGCTTATAACAAAGTTATTCCTGAGGCGCGTGGTAAAGCAGAAAAAATGGTTTCTGAAGCCGAGGGGTATGCTGCTGCTCTTGTAAACCGTGCAGAAGGGGATGTTGCGAAGTTTAAGGAAATTCTTAAAGAATATCGTCGTGCTCCAAAAATTACAAAAAAACGTCTTTATATTGAAGCAATGGAAGGGCTTTATAAGAAGTACGATAATCTTACGATTATTGACCCTAAGGTTAAGGGACTTCTTCCAATTTACAACCAAGGAGCTAAGAAATGAATAAAGTAGTAACTCTTATTGTTGTTGTATTTATTGGTTTAATTCTAAGTAAGCAGTCACTGTTTATCGTTAGTGAAGGTAGACAAGCAATTATCACTGAATTTGGTAAACCTGTTGGAAAGCCAATTACAGATGCAGGTTTACACTTTAAGAAACCATTTGTTCAAGATGTACGATTTGTTGATAAACGAATTCTAAGCTGGGATGGTTTTCCAAATCAAATCCCTACAAAAGATAAGAAATTCATTAAAGTAGATACGACGGCAAGATTTAAAATTATTGATGCTCTTAAATTTATCCAAACTGTACGTAATACAGAAGGTGCCAAGAAGAGAATTGATACGATCTTAGATTCAGCAACAAGAAATGTGATTTCATCTCATGACCTTGTTGAAGCTGTACGTAACTCTAATGCAATTATTGATAAGTTAAATGCAACTAAAGTAGATGTTAACGAAATTGAAGAAGAAATAACTGGTGATATCGAAGATGTAAGCGTCGGTAGAGAAAAATTATCTCAACTAATTGTAAGCAAAGCCGATGGAGAGTTAGAACAATTTGGTATTCAATTAATTGATGTCCAATTAAGACGTATTTCATATGAGAAGTCAGTAGAACGTAAAGTTTACGAGAGAATGATTTCTGAACGTCAGAGGATTGCACAAAAGATTAGATCAATTGGAGAAGGTGAAAAGGCCAAGATTGAAGGACGTTTAGTAAAAGATTTACAAACAATTCAATCAGAAGGCTATAAGAAGTCGCAATTGATTAAAGGTCGTGCAGAAGCAAAGGCATCAGCAGTTTATGCGAAGTCTTTTTCTCAAGATCCAAGCTTTTTTGAGTTCGTGAGATCTCTTGAAGCATATAAGACATCAATTAAAGGTAAAACTAAGTTTATAATCTCTAATGATAACGAATTTTTAAAATACTTGAGGTAAGCATTGATTGAATATGTAATTGCAGAAAATCCAGATGATCGCGTATTACAAAAAGTCTCACAGGCTCTTAATAATGGAGAGCTTGTGTGCTTACCAACTGATACTAGTTGGGTCGTTATCTCTTCTCCTTTTAATAAGAAGGGGATTGAAAGAATCTATAAATATAAGAATGCTCCAAAACTAAAGACATTTTCACTTCTATGTGACTCGATTTCAATGGCCTCTGATGTGGCCAATATTGATGATGGCGTTTTTCGCTATATTAAGAGAATTATTCCAGGTCACTATACATTTATTTTTAATGCGAATAAGAAAATTACTAAGGCCGTTGCAGCAAATAAAACTGACCATGAAGTAGGAATTCGATTTGTTCCTTCGACACTTATTAGTCGACTACTTGAGATTCATGGAGAGCCGGTATTATCGAGTAATGTAGATTTGGATAAGTTTACTCCTGCTCTCTCTTCTTATGATGAATTATACTCTTATATGATTGAGGAATCATTAGCGGGAGTTGTGTCTCTTATTGTTGATCCAGGAGAGCATGAGTTTGTAGGCTCATCAACAATTGTTGACTTCACTAATGGTGAAGCTGATGTCATTAGACAAGGTGCTGGAATTCTTTAGTAATTTCAGTCTTTTACAAGATTTTTTTATTGTTAATTAAATAGACAAGGTACTGATTTTTTTCAATTTTCAGTATCTTGGTGTCTTTTTCTTCTATATTACAATCTATGTTAAAGAAGAAAATACTCCTCCTATCTTTTCTGCCTTATTTGGCCATGGCCAATAACTTTATCGAAGTTAAGGTTCATGATCTTAATGTTTCTAAGCAAGATGATATCTTTGGAAGACTAGGCTACATGGAGTACGAAAGTGCTATTATTTCTCGTGATAGTCTTTCATTTAATATCTCAGATCGAAATAAGAGCAAATCAAGTGCAGAGGTTTACTTTAAAAATAATCAGCTAAAACTTGATAATGGAATGATGACTGCTCAATTTGATATGAGTGGTAATACTTTTTTAAATACACTCGATAAATTAATAATTAAAAATGCTGAAACGGCGATTAATGCTACCTATTTCAATATAAATGGTTCTAGCTTTTATATGGACAGAGAAGGGCTTGAATTAAAGGCAAATAACTTTTTTGTTTTCTGTACAACAAATGATCCTGAATACGATATGGCCACTGGAGATGGGATTATTAAGGGCTGTATGACAGAGCTTAATATAACGCCTAAGTCGCATGAAAATCCTGTGAATTTTGTTTTTAAGAAGAAGTTAGAAGATGGGGCCACGTTTGCGGCGAGTGGTGATATTGGTACGATGCAATTGCAAGCGGCTAGATTTTTACAAATTGCTTCACCACTACTTGTTATGGATTACAAGCAATATGATGTACAAGCAAAATCTGTTGATCTTAAATGTGAAAAGGACGAGGACCTTGTTGAAATCGATTCTGATTCTCTAATGAGTGGTTGTGAAAACACTGCAGCTTTGAATGTTCCAAAGATTTTGGTTTCTAATTCAAAAGAGAAAACAAAATTTTATTTTGATATCGATACATTAAACGTGAAAAGTGAAAGATTGAATTTTCATTCAGATGTTTTTCAATTTATCGATACGAAGAAGTCTGTCACAGTAAAGGATCTTGACGTAAAATGCCAAAAGTTAATTCAATCAGACTTATTAGATATACCTTCAATGATTAAAGAGTGCTTAATTGATGGTTCTATAGAAATTGATAAGCTAAAAACGAGTGAAGATATTAAGATCGTTAGGGACCCTCGTGGACGTATCGTTTCTAGGCAAACAGTTTCGAATCGTTATAAGAATTTAGAAATAGATACTTATAGGCCTTTAGCAAATCTAAGTTTAGATAAATCAAACCTTTCAGATATTTCAATTAAAATTACTAATGGTATCGCTAAAGTTAAGGCGCATGCATATAAGAATGTTCTTTTGAAAAAGAATTTTGATGTAGATTTAACTGCGAGTGTTTCTTTTAATGAAAAAGATTCTCAAATTATTATGGATGTAACAGATGTCGTTGTTCCATTTGGTTTTATCAAAGTTAAGTGGATTTGGTTAATTGAAAAGATTATTAAGAATGCTATCGTAGGAAGTAATGTTACTTATGAAGATGGGAAATTCTATATTTCGATCTAGGAGATTGAATGAAGTTAATTAATTTATTTGTAATTTTTCTTATTACATCATTTGCTTTTGCAAATACGACAAATATAAGTTGCCAAGGTGGTGGGTACTCGTTCAATGTTCATGAAAACAAAGCAGTCATTAAAACTTTAGAGTCAACTTATGATGTTTCCGTAAAGCAAACTGGCCCTAATTATACAGGAGTTCTTAAAGCAGAGGGATACCTTGGTTTCCGTTTTATTTTGAAAGGGAATGAAGGAGAGTTAAAGCTTGTAGGCCCTAAGAGCTTAACTAAGAAAATGAAGTGCTCAGTTGTTAAATAAAATATGAATTAATTTATTTGCAGCACTTAGAGGTGTTTCAACTTCATTTAGTATATTGTCATTTAATTTTGTCCATTCTGATTGAAGAGATGGATTTGCCCTAACCTTATTTTCAAGTAGCTCATTAAACAGCTTCTTAAGCCAGTCTTGATTTTGTCTTTTACGCTTTAGTTGAATCTTTTCTTGATTTTCTTGGTAGATTTTTTCAATCAGCTCCCAATATTCAGTTACACCTTTATTCTCTAGGGCCGAGGCCATCATGACATTGGCACCGATTTTTTGCTCTGTTTTGATCACGCCTAGGGCCGACTTGTATTGAACCATTGTATCGTGAGCTTTTTGTTTGTTATCACCATCTGCTTTATTAATAACGATATTATCACAGAGTTCAATGATTCCCTTTTTTATCCCTTGAAGCTCATCTCCTCCACCTGGTAGTAGAAGAACTGTGAATAAGTCCACAATATTTGCAACGTCGTATTCAGATTGACCAACACCAACTGTTTCAATAAGAACAACATCATATCCTGCAGCTTCACAGGCTAGCATTACTTCGCGTGTTTTTAGTGCAACACCACCTAGGTTCCCAGAAGATGGAGTTGGGCGAATAAAAGCATTTTTTTCTTGGGCAAGCTTCTCCATTCGAGTCTTGTCGCCAAGAAGGCTTCCACCACTTAGTGGGGAGCTAGGATCAATTGCTAGGACAGCAACCTTTAGTCCCTTATTAATTAAATGAAGTCCCAGGGATTCGATAAATGTCGACTTACCAACCCCTGGTGTTCCAGAAATACCGATACGAATAGACTTACCTGTTAAAGGTAAAATTTCGTTTAAGAGCGTCTGAGCTTCTTTTTGATGCTCGCTCTTCTTACTTTCGATTAAAGTGATGAATTTAGAAAGTGATCTAATATTTCCACTTTTTAATTTCTGGATATCTATTTGCATTACTTTTGGGCCTCTTTGATTTTAGTAATTACATCTTTTGCGGCTTCAGCAATTGTCGTTCCTGGCCCGTAGATACCTTTAACACCAGCTTCATATAAGAAGTCGTAGTCTTTTCTAGGGATTACTCCTCCAGCAACAACGATGATATCTTCAGCATCAAGTTTTTTAAGCTCTGCAATTAGTTCTGGAATAAGAGTCTTATGTCCGGCAGCAAGTGAAGATGCTCCAACGACATGTACATCATTTTCTACTGCTTGTTTTGCGACTTCTTCTGGAGTTGAGAAGAGTGGAGAAAGGTCAACATCAAAACCTACATCGGCATAAGCTGTTGCGACAACTTTTGCTCCTCGGTCATGTCCATCTTGTCCCATTTTTGCAACTAAGATTCTCGGGCGACGTCCGAAATCTTTCTCGAATTGGTCAATTTCATTCTTAATGCTCATCCATTCCTCATCACTTTCAAATGATTTACCGTAAACACCAGAAACAGTTTTCGTGTTTGCATTGTAGCGTCCCCACTCTTTTTCGAGTGCGTAAGTGATTTCACCAACACTACAACGTGCTTCCATTGCCTCTACAGCTAGCTCTAGTCCGTTACCATTTCCAGTTTTAGCGTAGTATTCAAGCTTGGCCATACACTCGCTAACTTTTGCTTCGTCACGGGATTCACGAATTTCTTCAAGTCTCTTAATTTGTTCATTAAGGACTTGAACATTATCGATCTCAAGAACCTCTACATGATCTTCTTTTGTTGGCTTGTATTTGTTAACACCTACAATTACATCTTCACCGCGATCAATACGTGCTTGCTTTAGGGCAGCCGATTCTTCAATCTTAAGTTTAGGAAGTCCTGTTTCGATTGCCTTGGCCATGCCACCAGCTTCTTGAATTTCCTTAATAAGACCACGTGCTTTGTCTGCAATCTCTTTCGTTAGAGTTTCCATCATGTATGAACCACCCCATGGATCAACAGTATTAGTAATACCTGTTTCTTCTTGAAGGATGATTTGAGTATTTCTTGCAATACGAGCTGAGAATTCTGTAGGAAGGGCAATTGCTTCATCAAAAGAGTTTGTGTGAAGTGATTGAGTTCCACCGAATACTGCGGCCATTGCTTCAATTGTTGTACGTATAATATTGTTGTATGGATCTTGCTCTGTTAGTGACCAACCTGAAGTCTGACAGTGAGTACGTAACATCTTTGATTTAATATTCTTTGGTTCATATTCTTCAACGATCTCAGACCACAGAAGTCTTGCGGCGCGAAGCTTTGCAATTTCCATATAGAAGTTCATTCCAATACCAAAGAAGAATGAAAGCCTTGGAGCAAATTGGTCGATCTGCATCCCTGCTTTGATTGCAGTGTCGATATACTCTTTTCCATCCGCAAGTGTGTAGGCAAGCTCTAGAGCTGCGTCTGCACCAGCTTCTTGAATATGGTATCCCGAAATCGAGATTGAGTTAAACTTTGGCATATTATTCGAAGTATATTCAAAAATATCTGCGATAACTTTCATCGAAGGAGCCGGAGGAAAGATATAAGTATTTCTTACCATAAACTCTTTTAGAATATCGTTTTGGATAGTTCCTGAAAGTTGATCTAGTGATACACCTTGCTCTTTTGCAGCAACAATATATCCTGCTAGTACCGGAAGAACGGCCCCGTTCATTGTCATCGAAACAGAGACTTTATCTAATGGAATTCCATCGAATAGAACTTTCATATCCTCAACTGTATCGATAGCAACACCAGCTTTCCCAACATCACCTTTTACTCGAGGGTGATCTGAATCGTAACCTCTGTGTGTTGCAAGGTCGAAGGCGACAGAGACACCTTGTCCACCAGCAGCGAGTGCTTTCTTGTAAAAGTCATTTGATTCTTTAGCAGTTGAAAATCCAGCGTATTGACGAATTGTCCACGGACGACCTGTGTACATCGTTGCTCTTGGTCCTCTGATAAATGGGTCCATTCCAGGCATAGTGTCTGTTAGGTCATTATTTTCAATATCTGCTTTTGTATAAAGGGCCTTCATCTCAATTCCTTCTGGAGTTTGAGTTACTTTAATCCCTTTTCCTCTTGATTCTTTTTCTGCTAGTTCTTTCCAAGTATCTAACTTACTCATTTATTCTCCTTCAAACCATTTTACTACGACGTGATCAATACCAGCTCTTTGGGCAGCTTCGATTCCTGTAGGTGAGTCTTCAAAAATTAGACATTCATGTGTTTGAGCTTTAAAAAAATCCTGGGCCAATAAATATGGTGCAGGATTAGGCTTTGTATAATCTACTTCTCTTTCTGTAATAATTTTTTCAAAGTAACCATCTAACTCACAATGCTTTAATATTGGATGAGTCACTTCATATTGACTTGCTGTCACAAGCGCAAGTCGAGTACCACTATCTCTTAGGCGATTTAGCAGTTCTTGAATATTTCTATGTCTTATATTACTTGCGTCCGACTGGCCAATTAGTTCGACTAATGCCTCATTTTTCTTTACGAGATATTCTTCCAAGCTGTTAAGGCCCAATGCTTCTTTTATCATTGGGAAAACCTCGCCATCAGACATTCCATAGGTATCTTCCATTGTTGGAATTTTCTTTCCATTGCATAGATTTTTAACAACTTCATAATGAAGAGGTTCACTATCTAAGATTGTTCCATCCATATCAAAGAAGATATAAGGTCTTGTTTTTGCAATGGCCAAAATTTCATCAATGACAGAGCTATCTAAGACACTGAAATTACTAATCTTTTTTCCGATCGAATTCATTCCAATTTTATACCATAAAAACCTAGGAATTTGTTTCGTTGTTGTTTTGCGTCATGAGATTAAGTTATAATTTATAGACACGGAGGAGATTGTGAAAAAGCATACGACCAACATTTCTCTTGAACCTTCACTGCAGGCATATTTCTATGATGAGCTGCATCGTATAAATCTTAAAAGGCAAAATCCTTTACCTCAGTTATCTATTTTTTACTCTTCCTTAGTAATGGATAAGTTCGGACTTTCTCAACATTATTTTGAAGAACAAAAAGACGGAAGGTTAAAAGAGAAGACACTTGGGATAAAACTCTTACAGGCCGAGCACTTAAGTGAAAGAGAAAAGAAAAGAGAGTTACGTGATATTGCAGACACAGCATTATTTCTATGTGGATATTTTTCTAATTCAGTTAATGAGAAGATTATTGATTTAGGATACTACTGTGAAATTGGAAAAACTGCATATCAAAAACTTGATTGCTATCAGCATACATTTTATGACTTTAATGGTTTCTTTAAGGAGCTCGCTTCGCAGTTTTATGACATTACAAACTTAATGAGTTTACTGCAAAGCGATTGCCGCTTAAATGAAGAACAATACTTGCTCTTCACTAAGGATGTATCGTAGTTGGAATACTATTATCTATAGTTTTTCCAACTGTAATTGTAATCCAATTTTGCTTTAAAACTTTCTTGATGATTTTTTGAAAGTCTTCATATTTAAAGTTTCTAATTTCTTCATTTGATTTGTAGAAGTAATCAACACCAAGGCCGTGAAGGGCCGGGACAGAGTAGACATTTGCGTAGTCATCATTTACTTGTAGGTTAAGTTGATTTTGTCCATCAATCATCATCTTTATGCGATCAAAGTCAGATTTAGAAAGACCTTCTTTTTGAAGCTTAGATAAAATGGTATTGATAGCATTGATTGCTTCGACTGTTTTATCATGACCGCTGGCCATGTAAATTCCCCAGTACCCAGCTTCAAGAGCATTCATATGAATTGGCTGCGCAACATAGCAAAGTCCTTTACGATCTCTAACATCAACAAAGAGTTCCGAAGACTGGCCAGATAGGTGAGTTGTTAACATTTTAAAGACAACGTTTTCCTTGGCCGTAAGTTTTTTTGTTTGAGTTGCAATTAGAATTTGAGTTTGTTCACGATCAAAATCAATATGTTTTTCAACCGTCTTAATAGGAATAACTTTCTTCGCTTCCCTCTTCTTTCCTTTTCTTGGCTTTATCCCTTCAAAGTAGAATTCAACTTTTTCTTTTACTTCATCTAGTGAAAGGTCTCCGCAAAAAGTAATAAGCATTTCTTTCGTTTTTAAGTTCTTTTCATGAAGTTTTGCAAGATCTTCCTTCTTTAAGGCTTTAACCGATTTCTCAGTACCAATAGTTGAAAGGGCATAAGGGTGACCTTTAAATAGTAAGTTCGTTGCTTCATTAAAGCAGTGCCTTGTTGGGTCTGACTTATTTGCCTCAATAGTTCTAAAGATTAACTTCTTTTCATGAGCTATGAACTTTGCTTGAAATGTTGGATGAATAAGTGACTTAAAAAAATGTTTGGAGAGGTCAGAAAAGTATTCACTTTGACCGTGCATTGTCATTCCGTAAGCGTTCTTTCCTGAAAAACTATTAAACATTGTGGACTTATTGTCGAGGTCTAGCTTCAGCTTTTCATAGCTTAGGCCTTTGTAACCCTTTGTTAGTTGAGAGCTCATAAGACTATAGATACCATTTGTTTTAGTTGTCTCATCAACAAGCCCACCTTTTAGGTATGCGTGCATTACAAATGTTGGTGTAATAGCATTATAGCGATATAGGAGTTTGATGCCTGGTTTGATTTCAACAATTTGAGTCGCAGGGTCATGCTTTGATTTTGTTGCTTTAATCACTTGTTCTTTTTTGTTCTTTTTAAGCTTAGCAATTTTGTTCTTAAATTCCACTAGCTTTGGTTTAAAGTCTTGTGGCTTAAGGTCGTTTGGAATTTGTAAACTTAAGTGAAGCGAGCGACCAAAAATATCTGAGTATTTCTTATTAACTTCTTTTAGGCTCGTTTTTTTAATCTTGCTAATGAACTCTTGTTCGATTTCAAGATCTTTTGCTCCAGCATAACTACTACCCAGTGAAAAGGCGTAGGACTCTAAAGATTCTTTCTCATAAATCTTAGCTGCTACATATTGATTCTTTATTTTTTTGATATCATTTTCTTTAAGGCCAACAGTTGTTGCTTCTGAGATTGTCTTCTCTAGTTCGTGCATAACTTTTTGGTAATTCTCTTTTGGGAAGTTGATTCTTAAAAAATGAATTCCACCATCTGCGAAGAACATTGAAGAAGAAGTACAGTTATTGGCAATAGTATTATTTAAAACAAGGTTCTTATATAGTGGCGAGGTCTCACCGTATCCAAGGGCATTGTATGCTAGATCTTCTCCAGCAGCACCATCAGACTTCATTGGAGGACATTCAATCGCCATTGTCAGTTGGCACATACGAACGTCTTTCTTATGTATTTCAATCGTAGACTTTTTATGGAGTGAAAAAGATGGCCTCTCTGAACGCTTACCTTTTGGTAGTTCGTAACCTTCAATTGTTTTAATATATTTCTTTTTATTTTTTAAGTCTCCAGCGACAACTAAAAATGCATTAGCATTATTGTAGTGATTATTTCTAAAATCAATTAACTGCTTTTGAGTGAAGTTTTTTATTGTTTGTTCATTTCCAAGAATTGGGTGGGCATAGCCTCCGTTAAAAGACATTTCTTGAATTCTTTGGAAAGAAAATTGGCCAGGGTTATCTTGGCTTCGACGATACTCTTCGAAAACTACTTCTCTTTCAGGAATGAGATCTTCTTGATTGAACATTGGATTAGAAACCATATCCATGATGATATCAATTGATGTATTAAAGTAGGCAATAGGTGAGTTAATATAGTAGCAAGTGTAGTCAAAAGAAGTGAAGGCATTTACTTCGCCACCAAATGACTCAACATCGTGAGCAATTTTAGCTCCTGGTCTTTTTTGTGTTCCCTTGAAAAACATATGTTCTAGGAAGTGAGCGATACCAAAATTTGATTCATCTTCAAGAGTTGATCCTGCTCGAAACCAAATTTGTACAGATGCACTTGTATTTCCAGGAACATCAACAAAAATGACTTCCAAACCATTATTTAACTTTTCTATTTCATATTTCATTTACATTGCCTTTTAATTTTAGGTATTTGTTAATTATAGTCTGGGTTACAAAAAAATAATATGGAAGAAATAAAGTCGTTATATATACATTTCCCGTTCTGTCGTCACCTCTGTAATTATTGTGACTTTTTTAAGTCAATTAAAGAGAATGATGGGCAACTCGATGATTTCGAAAGACTCTTTGCAGATATGTCTACAAAGCATAAGTCAATTCTAGATAGTCATGGCGCTACCCTTGAAGAGTTAGAGTCTCTTTATATTGGTGGAGGAACACCAAGTTTGTGGGGAAGTCGTGGAGCCTACTTCTTAAGAGACTGGTTGTCTGACAATAAGATTTCTTTGAAAGAGGATTGTGAATTTACTCTTGAGGTAAATCCTGGGGCATGGACAGAAGAGACTTTGAGTAGTTGGAGAAGTATCGGAGCGAATCGCTATTCTTTAGGGGTTCAATCTTTAAACTCGAACTTTCTAAAAATTATCGACCGCGTCCACAATATTGATGATGTCCATGAAACATTAAAATATTTTAATAAAGGAAATTATAATTTCTCTGTGGACTTCATGATTGGCTTACCATTTTCTGAAAAATATAACCGCGATATTATAGCTGAGTTAACTGAAATTCTAACATATAACCCAAGTCACATAAGTCTTTATATTCTTACTGTACCAAAGCACTATAAACATTATGACGAATTGCCAGACGAAGAGTGGATAAGTGATGAATATATTAAAGTCTCTAACTTCCTAGCTATCAATGGTTTCAAACATTACGAAGTTTCAAATTTTGCAAAGGCAGGTAAGGCATCTATTCATAATTTAAATTACTGGAAGATGGAATCTGTTGCAGCGATTGGCCCTTCTGCTACTGGCTATATTAAAAATAATCGTTATCGCTATAAGTGGAAAACCAAAGGTGCCGAAGTTGTCGAAGAGGATCTTAACGAAGACGAATTTCAAATAGAGCGACTTTATATGAATTTACGTTCTAGTGTTGGCTTTCCTGTTAAAGATTCTTACTGGGGTGATCTTAGTGAGCTCGTTCAATCACTAAAATCTCGTGGACTGGCCATGGCCGGACGTGATCATTTCTATTTAACGTCCCGCGGCTTTCTTATCCTAGACTCAATTATTGATGAAATATTTAAAATGTCCAAGTAATTTCAATTAGTTGCAAAGTAATTCAAAAAAAAGTCATTGCGCAACGTTGACACTGGGCCAAAGAATACCATCTTTAGGTTAGAGATAAATTTAAAGAGGTAGTTGAAATGTCTGAAACTCAAGTTAATGAAGAAAATGAAAAAGAACTAGGGCCTGAAACTAATGAAGAAACTCAGGAAACTTCTCAAGTAGAAGATACAGAAGCTGAAAATGAAGTTTCAGAAGAAATGAAAGAGTTAATGGAATTTAAAGATAAATTCTATTATGTAGCAGCTGAGATGGAAAATCTTAAAAGACGCCATGAAAAACAACTTCAAGATCAAATTAAATTTGGGACTGAAAAGGTGATGATGGGACTTCTAGATGTTGTTGATAACTTAGAAAGAACTCTTCAGGCGATTGAAAGTGATGAAGATGATAAGGTTAAAAATATTTACACTGGTGTAGATATGGTTAAAAACCAGTTCCTTGAAACACTTAAGACGAATGGTTTAGAAAAAATTGAAACAGAAGGTAAGATTTTTGATCCTCATTTCCACGAAGCAATGGCCCAGATGCCAGCAGAAGGAAAAGAAGATCAAGAGATCATACAAACATATCAAAACGGTTACTCACTAAACGGTAGAGTGATTAGAGCAGCAAAAGTAGTAGTAGCAAAAAACTAATTATATAAAGGAGATTATAATGGGAAAAATTATTGGAATCGACTTAGGTACAACTAATTCATGTGTTGCCGTTCTTGAAAACGGTAAGTACAAAATCGTAGCAAACGCAGAAGGACACAATACAACTCCATCTGTTATTGGTTTCGCTAACAACGGTGAAACGCTTGTAGGTCAAGTTGCAAAAAGACAAGCTGTAACAAATCCTTCAAAAACACTTTATGGGATCAAGAGACTTATTGGTCGTAAATTTAATACACCAGAAGCAAAGTCATTTGCTGACGTTGCTCCATTTGAAATTTTCGCAAATGACAATGGTGATGCATGGGTAAAGGTTGATGGGAAGGCAATGTCTCCTCAAGAAATCTCTGCAAAAGTTCTTCAAAAGCTTAAGAAAGCGGCAGAAGATTACTTAGGTGAAACAGTTACTGAAGCTGTAATTACAGTTCCAGCATATTTTAATGACTCTCAAAGACAAGCAACTAAAGATGCAGGTAAGATTGCAGGTCTTGAAGTAAAAAGAATTATCAATGAGCCAACTGCTGCGGCACTTGCTTACGGACTAGAATCTAAGCAAGATAAAAACATTGCAGTATTTGACCTTGGTGGTGGTACTTTTGATATCTCAATTCTTGAGATCACTTCAGACGGTGTATTCGAAGTAAAAGCAACTAACGGTGATACATTCCTTGGTGGTGAGAACTTTGATGAAAAAATCATTAACTTCCTTGCAGAAGAGTTCCTAAAGTCAGACGGAATCGACTTAAGAAAAGACCAAATGGCACTTCAAAGACTTAAAGAAGCTGCTGAAAAAGCTAAGCATGAGCTATCGAATGTTAACTCGACAGATGTTAACCTTCCATTCATCACTGCAGATGCTTCAGGTCCAAAACACTTAAACGTAAACCTTTCAAGAGCTAAGTTTGAATCTCTAATCGGTGATCACTTAACTGCTCTTGCTAAACCATGTTTAACTTGTCTTGAAGACTCTGGTCTTGAGAAGAGCGAAATCGATGAGGTAATTCTTGTTGGTGGTTCAACTCGTATCCCAGCTGTTCAAGAAAGAGTAAAAGAAATCTTTGGTAAAGAAGCTTCTAAAGGTGTTAACCCTGACGAAGTTGTAGCTGCAGGTGCTGCAATCCAAGGTGGTGTTCTAGCTGGTGATGTAAAAGACGTACTTCTTCTAGACGTAACTCCACTAACTCTAGGGATCGAAACTCTAGGTGGTGTTATGACTCCACTAATTGAGAAGAACACGACTATTCCATCGAAGAAGTCACAAACTTTCTCAACAGCTGTTGATAACCAACCAGCTGTTACAATTCACGTATGCCAAGGTGAGCGTGAGTTTGCTAAAGATAATAAGTCACTAGGACGTTTCGATCTAAGTGGTATTGCACCAGCTCCAAGAGGTGTTCCACAAATCGAAGTAACTTTTGATATTGATGCTAACGGTATCGTACACGTTTCTGCTGTAGACAAAGCAACTGGTAAATCTCAAGAAATTAAGATTACTGCTGGTTCAGGTCTTTCAGATGAAGAAATCGAAAGAATGGTACAAGAAGCAGAAGCTAACAAAGAAGCAGATAAGAAAGCACGTGAGATCGTAGATACTAGAAACAATCTAGATGCACTTATCCTAAGCTGTGAAAAAATGATTAAAGACAGTGCTGATAAAATCTCTGAAGACGATAAGTCTAAATTAGAAGCAGCAATCAACGAAGCTAAAGGTAAGCTTCAGTCTGAGAATCTTGATGAGTTAAAAGCAGCTCAAGAAGCTCTAACGAACGCTTCACATGCAATCGCTCAGCAAATGTATCAACAACCAGGTGCTGAAGCTGGTGCTCAGCAAGCTGGTCCAGAAGCAGATGCAGGTGCAAATGCAGGATCAAATAAGCAAGACGACGATGTTGTTGATGCTGACTTTAAAGAAGTTTAATTAGAAATATAGAATTGAAGGGAGCCCTGTGCTCCCTTTGTTCGTTAATAGAGAATTAAAAATATGAGTGATAAAAGAGATTATTACGATATTCTAGGCGTCGCAAAAGGTGCTGATAAAGCTGAGATCAAGAAGGCTTATCGCAAGATGGCCATGAAGTATCACCCTGACCGTAACCCTGATAATAAAGAAGCAGAAGCAAAGTTTAAAGAAGCTTCTGAAGCTGCAGAGGTTTTACTAGATGATGGAAAACGTCAGCGCTATGACCAATTTGGACACGCTGGCGTAAATGGCCAAGCTGGTGGCTTTGGTGGCGGTGGCTTCCAAGGTGGATTTGGAGACTTCGGCGATCTAGGTGATATCTTTGGAGATATCTTTGGTGACATGATGGGCGGTGGTGGCCGTGGCCGTCGTGGAAGACGTCGTACAGGTGTTCCAGGTAATGATCTTCAAATGACTGTTAGTGTTTCATTTGAAGAAGCAGCATTTGGTGCTAAAAAGAAAGTTTCAATTAATAAAGAAACAACTTGTGAAACTTGTTCGGGCTCAGGTGCGAAAGCGGGATCAGAACCAACTACATGTGATATGTGTCACGGAGCTGGTGAAGTTCGTCGCCAACAAGGATTTTTTACAGTTGCTTCGACTTGTCCGAAATGTCAGGGTTCAGGAACAATGATCAAAGATCCTTGTGGAACATGTCATGGACAAGGACGTAAGAAGAAAAAAGTTGAACTAGAAGTGACTATCCCTGCAGGTATCGACCATGGTCAGCGTCTAAAACTTTCTGGTGAAGGTGATGCTGGAGCACAAGGTGGACCTAACGGTGACCTTTATATTGTTGTGGATGTTAAAGAGCACGAAATCTTTAAGCGTGAAGGCTTCAACGTTCTCTACACTGTACCAATTAGCTTCTCACAGGCGGCCCTTGGTGCTGAGGTAGAAGTTCCAACTCTTGATGGTAAAGTTGTTGTTGATCTTCCTCCTGGTACCCAATCTGGTAAGAAAATGAGACTTAAGGGGAAAGGAATTCAAAAGCTTGGCGGCTATGGAACAGGTGATGCAATTCTTACTGTTCATGTTGAGACACCGACTAAGCTTTCTAAGGAGCACAAGGAGTTACTTGAGCAACTTGCTAAACTTGAAGGAAAGCAGTGTCATCCAATGAGCACTGGTTTCATCGATAAAGTAAAAGAATTATTTAGTTAATTCAATATATTCATGGGAGACTGAGTGAATTAGTCTCCTATGTTTATAAAATCCTAATATTTCTCCTGTTTTCATCTATCTATATTTCAAATAAAATAGACCATACAAAATTAAAAAAGGTCGACTATGTTTAAGTATATTTCTCTAATTTTAATCACACTTCTTGTGAGTTGCGGTGGTATCCAAATGATCAACCGAGACACTTCACATCTTTATACTGAAAAATTCTTAAAAGATTTTGATGTTGCGAAGAAGAGCTTCGTTGATGGAAATAAGGAATTAGCACTAGGTCAACTTAATGCAATTCAAGATGCTAAGTTGAGACCAGCTGAACTCGCTACTAAGACAAATTTAATTGGTGTTATCAATTACTCAAACCAAAACTACGAACAAGCTATCTTTCAATTTAATCTAGCTTTGAATAGCTCAGGTGAAGATGGCCAGCTTAATGCTCAGATTAAGCTTAATCTTGCGAGTAGTTATTATAAGCTTGGTGATCTAGAGAATACTTTTAAGACTCTTGATGGAACGGATTCAAGATGGCTTCTAAATCGCGACTTAGAAAATTTTCATAAATTACGCTACCGTGTTTCGAAAGAACTTGATTTTCAAGCGGTTGCACTAGATTCATTACTTTGGCTAAACTCTGGTGCTAATACGGTTGATGAATTAAAAGAGAAGAAGTTCTATGGGCAACTTGTTACTCAGTACTTCATTGTTGATCAAGCGGAACGTGTACGAATAGTGCAAGACTTTAAAGAGGGGAAGGACTTTGTTTGTGCCTATCTTTCGTACTTAGAAATTGAGCAATTAATTAATCAGGGAAATAAAGGTAAGGCACAAGAAGTAGGTGATTGGGTTAAGTCTCAATATAATATGTACCCTGAGGTTATTGGCCTAGTTACAGCACGTTTTGAAAATTTAAAGAAGTACAGCAAAATTAACCTTCGCTCAATTGGTGTTGTTCTTCCACTTACAGGTGACAAGAGTAAGTTTGGGAAGAGGGCACTTGCTGGTATTGATCACGCTGTTCGCAAATATAATGAACAGAATTCAACGAAGCCAAACTTTCAACCAATTCAGATTAAAATCTTTGATAGTATGGGAAGTGCTATTGTCGGAAAAGAAAAAGTTCGTGAAATGATTGAAAGAGAGAATTCTTCAATTATTATCGGTGGGCTGTTAAAAGATGAAGCAAAGGCACAATATGAAGCCGCTAGAAAGTATGGTGCATTCTTTATTTCTCTATCACAAATCTATACAAGTAAGGATGATAAAGGACACTTACTAATTGAAGTACCTGGTTCAGTTGAGTCTCAAGTATCATTATTATTTTCTGAGAAATATCTTTCAAAATTTGGAAATAAAGTATCAATTATTTATCCTAATACAGATACTGGTTATTCATATGTTGATTCTGCTTGGAAGATGGCCGAGAAGGCCGGTGCAGAAATTGTCAGTATCCAATCATTTGATACTAATCAGACAGACCACAGATCAACTGTTGCTAAGATACTAGGTTTATACTTTACACGCGAAAGACAAGAGGAATTTGAACTTCTAAAATCTGTTCATAAATTAGAAGGGAATACTTCAATTAGACGTGTGCAGACACTTGGACCAATTGTAGACTTTGATTGGGTTCTATTACCTGCAGCTCCAAATGATGCCCTTCAGCTAATTCCATCTTTCAACTACTACGATGCATTTAATGTAAATTTAGTAGGTGGTCCAAATTGGAGATCAAGAAGAATCTCAAGAGAGACTTCTAAGCTAGGGAAGCTGTTCTTTGTGGACTCAGAAGTACCTCAGGGGGACTCTGGCTTCGTTTCAAGTTATCAGTCACGCTATGGGCAGCGACCTGGTGTTGTTGAAATTCTAGGTTTTGAGGGGATGGCGCTTGCTGCTAATGTGTTATCGTTGGGGGATTTTACAAGTCGCGATGAACTTGAAAGAACGCTGGTTAATGCGAAGAAAGTTGCTGGAATTACAGGTTCTTGGAGATTAGAAGATGACGTGTGGATGAAGGACATGAGTCTCATGAGCTTATACCGCGGTCGTTTGAATAAAGTGAATTTGACTATTGAAAAATCTGTTGAAAAATCAATTGAAGAGGAAGTAAGTAACTGACGCTAATGCGCCAGTTATATTACTTCTTAGCAGCGTTGATTCTGCGTAAAATTCTTGCTTTTTTCTTAAGTTGAGCTTTTTTCTTGCTCATTTTAGCAATAGTTTTCTTTCTACCTGCACCCATAATCTTTCCTTTTGCGTAGTGTTAGAAAATAGTCTGGTTATACTAAAAAAAAATATCGATTTTGACAAGGGCCAAGTCATTTTTATAGGAATGCGCGGTGCCAAACTTGTTATTAATGGTTGTCAATAAAATGACCTAAATGGTACATTTTACATATATAAGCAAACGGATTGCTAATCAAAAGGTATAACGGAATGTGCGCTGCAAAGAAAAAAGTGGCAGCTAAGAAAAAAGCTGCGAGCAAAACGACAAAAAAATCATCTAAAAAAGTTGCTAGAAAGAAAGTAACGAAGAAAGCAACAAAGAAAAAAGCCGTAAAGAAAACTTCTTCACGTAAGACAGGTTCTCCTACAAAGGCTAGTTTATCAACTGCATTTGTTGATGAACTTTCTCTAAATAATAAGGCCAAGACTCCAGAGCTAGGTGCTAACCTAGAAATGAAAAAAGCTGCTCTTAGAGCACGTCGTATTCACTGGAATGAAGACAAGCGTAAGATCGCAATTGATATGATCGAACGCTATACGGGTCATGATTTTAAAGACTTCCAACAACAAATTATTTTAACGAATTTTCACTACTATGTAGAAAGATTCAATGCTCTTCTTGATGACCATGTTTATACGCAAGGTTCAGCTTTTAAAGCTTCAAGTTCTAAGAAGGCAAAAGTTACAATTATTGAATTTGGTGTAGGTGCTGCAATGGCCGCTCTTATTGGTGAGCTTATTTCAGTTATCCATCCAAAGGCCGTTCTATTCTTAGGTCTTGCAGGTGCTGTTCACCCTTCTCTTAAAGTTGGTGATTTTGTACTTCCAATTGCTTCGATTAGAGCAGAGGGTGTTACTGAGCACTTTCTTCCTAGGGAAGTTCCTGCCCTTCCAACATTTAAAGTACAAAAATTCGTTTCTCAAATATTATTAGAACATGGGCATGATTACCGTACTGGAACGATCCACTCTACAGATTATCGATTCTGGGAGTTTGATGATCGCTTTAAGGAACGCTTAATTGAGCAAAGAGTTTTAGCTGTTGAAATGGAAACGGCCGCTCTTTTTGTTTCGTGCTTTGTAAGTAAGGTAAATATCGGAGCATTACTTTTAATCTCTGATTGTCCAATGACTAAAGATGGTATTAAGACGAAGAAGTCTGCTAAGTCAGTCTTCAAGAAATATACAGATATTCACATCGAACTTGGAATAGAGGCAATGGCAGACATTGCTGACCGCGGTGAGAATATCAGACACTATCATTGGTAAAATTTTATAAAGGAATATGAAATGTTAAAGCAATTTTTTAATTTCTTCTCAAACGATCTTGCGATCGATTTAGGTACGGCAAATATTCTTGTTTACGCTAAAGATAGAGGAATCATTGTTAATGAACCTTCTGTTGTAGCAGTACACCAAGGGTATAAAGGTACTGGCTCAAAAGTACTTGCTGTGGGTGCGGAAGCAAAACAAATGCTTGGTCGTACACCTGGATCTATTCAAGCTATTCGTCCTATGAGAGATGGAG
Source organism: Halobacteriovorax sp. GFR8 (assembly GCF_050955245.1). Taxonomy (NCBI): domain Bacteria; kingdom Pseudomonadati; phylum Bdellovibrionota; class Bacteriovoracia; order Bacteriovoracales; family Halobacteriovoraceae; genus Halobacteriovorax; species Halobacteriovorax sp. GFR8. The sequence goes on from NZ_JBPBLR010000002.1 coordinate 40,601, forward strand.
TAATCGCTGATTTTGAAGTGACAGGTGCGATGCTTAAGTACTTCATCCAAAAATCACTATCAGGTTCAAAGCTTGTTAAGCCTAGAATTATCATTTGTATTCCTTTTGGAATTACTCAGGTTGAAAAGCGTGCGGTAAAAGAATCTGCTGAGCAAGCAGGTGCTCGTGAAGTTTATTTAATTGAAGAACCAATGGCCGCAGCTATTGGTGCTGGACTTCCTATTACTGAGCCTTCAGGTAATATGATTGTTGATATTGGTGGTGGTACTACTGAAGTTGCAGTCATTTCACTTGGTGGTATTGTTTACTCTCAATCTGAAAGAGTTGCAGGTGATAAATTTGATGAAGCAATTGCTTCATATATTAAGAAAAAGTATTCACTTCTAATCGGTGAGAGAACTGCAGAACAAATCAAAATGTCGATTGGTAATGCATATCCATTTGATGATGAAGTAAGAACATATGAAGTTAAGGGACGCGACCTTGTAGCGGGTGCTCCAAAGATTATCGAAGTTACTTCTGACGAAATCAGAGATGCTCTTTCTGATCCAATCGCAGAAGTTGTTGAAGCAATCAAAACTTCATTAGAAAAAACACCTCCTGAGCTAGCAGCCGATATCGTTGATAACGGAATTATTCTAGCTGGTGGTGGTTCACTTCTAGCAAACCTAGATGTTTTAATTAAAGAAAGAACTGGTCTTCCGGTAGCTCTTGCTGAAGATCCACTTACTTGTGTTGTTCGTGGATGTGGTAAGGCACTAGAGTCAATCGATCTTTTAAAACAAGTAGCGACTCTATCATAAGTCGAAGATAGGTTTACAATTGAATTCTAAAAATCTTTTTATCGAATTAGAGCTCTCTGATATAAAACTAAAAATCAGGGAGCTCATTGCCACAAAGAGTAAATTAAAAATTTGGACGAACTCACAGCAAGTTGCTTCTGTTGAGATTTTTGCAATTGAAGAAGATACTCTAATTATTGATGATAATCACTCACTTGATGGTGTTGTTATGGCGAATTTTAGTCTTCGCTATATGAGCTACTTTTTTAAGGGGATTGTTGATGGTGGTAAGTTAAAAATCGATGGTAAAGTTTATCGAAGTGAAAGAAGAGCAGATATGAGATTCAATGTTTCATATATGACTTCTTCATATCTCTACTTTGATGCTGTTGAAGAAGATCTGCCTTCTGCAGATAATGTTCTTCACTTTAATAAATCTAAAAATAAAGAAGATTCATTCATTAAAGATTTCTCTAGCTCAATGAGTGACTTTCCTGAATTAAGAGGTGCTAAGTTAATTGATATTTCAAGTAATGGCGCTTCCTTTGTTATGTCTCTTCAGGACTTCAAAAACTTCTCAAATAAGAAGTTCTCAATGGGAACTTTAGTTTTAGAGAAAAATTCATATGACATCTCAAATATCCAAAAAGTTTACGATATCGATTATGTAAATTTTAGACTCGATAATATTCCAATGAAAAAAATTGGTATTAAATTCGAGAGTAATGGTGAGCTAGAATCATATCTGCAAGAGCTTGATGATAAATCAATAATTTTAACTTCACTTGATGAGGAATTTAATAAGTATATTAATCAAAAAATAGAGGAGTAGTTTATGTTGCGACCTCTTGGTGTGCTTTTTCTATTCTTAATTGCTTCATGTAGTGTGCTGAACGAGGATATTAATGATCAGCTGACGGCGGCTACTAATCAATATAAGCAATTAGAAGTAAGTGGCGAGTATCTTGTTGAAATGATGTCTGGTTTTAACAAGGATCGTGAATACGTACGTAAAACACAGATTGTTTCTCCAGTTAACAAATCTAAAGTCTATGAGAAGACTATAGTTATCTCAAAGAGAAAGAAAATTGCTAAGGAAGTATTCTTCTTAGTACCAATTAAGTACGAATCAACATTTTATTTAAATAATGATGTTTACACAGTAAGTGGACAGATTGACTTAAAAAGAAGAAAGATCCTCTATAATCTAAATTCACCAGAGTATAAATGGTTGGGACAACGTGAGTTTGATGTTCCTCGTGGAGTAAAAGCAATTTGTTTTTATTCATCGATTATTGATTGTGCAAAGGTATCAGGGTTTATCAAGAAGGCCATAGAGAAAAAAAATGGTGACATGAATTTTCATATTCTTTGGGAAAGCTTTCCATACTTCCAAGAACAATATTTAAATATTCCTAAAGAAATCCTTTCTGAAGCAAGATTAAGTTTTGATGAATTTGATAAAAAAGGAAATTATCGCTTTCTCTTAGCCGCTGGCGGCCAGGAGCAAGTTTATATATTAAATAAGAACCTAGATGTTGTTGGTCACTACTGGGCATCCCAGGGCCTATCAAAAGAGTTGGTTAAATGAAGTTATTCTTAAAATCATTTTTTACATTATTTTTTGCAATCACTACGATATTTTTCGCCTTGAGATTAACTCCTGGTGATCCTGTGGAAAGATTACTTGGGCCCGAAGCTAAGGTTGAAGAGATCCAAAAGTATCGTGCTGAACTTGGACTTGATAAAGGACTTGTTGAGCAATATGTTGATTTTGCAAAAGGAATCATCACTCTTGATCTAGGAAAGTCATTTTTTAAGAAAGAGTCAGTTGTTACTCTAATAAAACAAAACTTGCCACCAACTCTTGTGTTGGCATTAATTTCAATTTTAATATCAACACCAATTGGAATTGCCATCGGTGTTATTTCTGCAATTAAGAAATCACAATTACCAGATACGGCCATACGTGTAATTACTTTAACTCTGTTGTCATTTCCGATCTTCTCTTTGGCTCCATTACTTGTTTTAGTTTTTTCAATTAAGCTCGGGATTTTTCCAGTTTCTCAGTGGGAATCTGTCATGCATATGGTAATTCCTGTGACGACATTAGTTCTTCCTCTATCATCTGTTATCGTAAGAGTAATGAGAAATAAGTATCTTGAAGAAGAATCTCAGTTATGGGTTTTGGTTTTAAATGCTAAGGGACTTTCAAACTCTGCGATCGTATATCGTCTAGTTAAAATTTGTATGCCGACGATTTTAAATGTTGTTGCAATTCAACTTTCTGTAGTACTGGCCGGTACTGTTATTACTGAAACTATTTTTGATATTCCTGGTCTTGGCTCTCTATTGTTTGAGGCCATTAATAATCGTGATTATCCTCTGGTACAGGGGATTATCGCCTACTCAACAGTTATCTATATGCTTGTTTATGTATTAGTTGATTATTTAAATGAAAAAATTGATCCAAGGATAGGTTAGTGAGAAAGAAGAAAATAAACAATGAAATGATCTTCGGTGGCGTCATCCTTTCAATATATATTCTCTGGGCCTTACTTTGGTTATTTATGAATGGTTTTAACTATACTCCTTCAAGTATTATATCTCATGAATTGTTTGCACCTTTCTCACAAGATTATTTTTTAGGCACAGACATCAATGGAAGGAGCTTATTTAAGGTTCTTAGCGTTGGGCTTATTTACACAGTAGGGATTTCTCTTTTAATCAGTTCTAGTGCTTGTGTTATTGGTATTGTTATAGGTTATCTATCTGCAATAAAAATTAAGTTTGTTTCTGAAATAATGGATATGTTTACTAACTTAATTTTTATTTTTCCTAGTATTTTACTCGCCATTTTAGTTATGTCTTTTTCGGGACAATCTTTTACTGGATTAGTACTCTGTCTAATTTTCACATCATGGCCTGGTTATGCTCGTATTGCTCGAGGCGAGACAATGCGTGTCTTAAATTTAGGATATGTTGAAAGTGCAAGAGCAATAGGAGTAAGTGAATTTCGTTTATTCTATAAGTCAATTTTACCAAGTATTGTACCAGTTATTTCCATTCACTTTGTTCTTGGAATAAGTGGAGTTATAATTAGTGAGGCTAGTTTAGGATTCCTTGGATTGGGAGCAAGTGAATACTCATGGGGAGCAATCCTTGCGATGGCAAAGCTAGTTCTTTTAGAGGCACCTCATGTTGTAATCGTGACTAGCTTACTAATGACAGGTTTAATTATCTCTTTAAATCTCTTTGGTGATGGCCTAAGAGATTACTTAGATCCAAAACTTAAAGGTAAAGGCAAATAGATGAATAATATATTAGGTCAATTATTTATTACTGGTATCAGTGGTACACAATTAACGACAGAAGAAGAAAGCTTTATTCAAAAAGAAAATATTGGTGGAGTTATTCTTTTTAAACAAAACTATGAGTCTCCAGCTCAGTTAGCAGAGCTAATTAACAATATTCAATCACTACGTGATAACTATCCACTTTTCATAGCAACAGATCATGAAGGTGGACGAGTACAAAGATTTCGTGAAGGCTTTACTATAATTCCACCGATGTTAGACGTTGCAAAAACTGCTTCTCCAAAGCTATGCTTTGAAATTTCGCAATTGATGTCTAATGAACTTTTAAGTTGTGGAGTAAATTTAAATCTTGGGCCTGTTTGTGATATTTTCACAAATCCAAAAAATACTGTTATTGGTGACCGTGCATTCGGTGATAATGCTGATGATGTAACGAAATTTGTTTCAGCGATTATTCGTGGACAACAAACTAGTGGAATTATGTCATGTGCAAAACACTTTCCTGGACATGGTGACACATTAGAAGATTCACACTTTAAACTTCCAGTAGTTAATAAGTCTCTTGAAGAACTTAGAGAAAATGAATTTATTCCATTTGTAAAAGCTGTTAAAGCAAGAGTTGATTTTGTTATGATGGCACATTTAAAAGTGGATGCAATCGATCCAGATAATATTTGTACATTCTCCAAAAAGGCTTATGAATTAATTCGTGAAGAGCTGCGCTTTAAGAAAGTAATTATATCTGATGATATGGAAATGAAGGCCATCTCTGACGAAATTACAATTGGTGAAGCAGCTCTAAAAGCTCTTAGTGCCGGTGCAGATGTTATTGAATATCGTTCATTTGAAGCTTGTCGTGAAGCATATGATTATGTGAAACAGGCATTTGAAGCCGGTGATATTGATAAAGTGGATATCTCACAAAAATATGAACGAGTTTTAGAGCTTAAGAAAAAATACCTATCAAATTACTCACCTACTTATATTCCTGACGTCGCAGGTAAGGTGGGAACCAAAGAGAACTTATCTATTGTTGAGCAGGTTAATCAAGGTTAGCACATAGGGCCAATATTGCCTCTAACTGCTTGAAATCAATTATTTTTGATATTCTTATGTTATGACTAAAGGTCTCATAACTTCTTTATTGTTTTACATGTTTACGTTGCTTGTAACATTCGATGCAAATGCGCAGAGCTATGCCAATTATTCAAAACGTGACCATGCAAACTTACTTGATGAATCTTGTAAAAAAGGAAATCAATCAAGCTGTTTTGAGCAAGGTCTTCTTTATCAAACATTTACTGATAAGAGCTTTAAACAAGATGGTATTAACTACGCTGCCGAAGGAAAGAAGTTAATTATTAGTGCCTGTGATAATGGTGAGCAGAATGCTTGTGATTATAGAAAGGGTGCTGAGTTATTTGAAAGTTCACAACTCCTTATGTGGGCCGGAATTATTCTTATTGGGATTGCCGTCTATATTGTGACTCAAATGATGTTTCAAGATAACGAATCATTTCAAGCGGCACAAAAATTAGAGGAAGGCGGCTCTAAGAAAGCTGATAATGTTAAGAAGCATGGTTTTGTTCTCCAATACTCTAGGCCTTTCTTTAAGCGCTATATCTCGCCCATAGTTTCTTCGATGAAGAGCAAAAAGAAAATTAAAGAGAAGTATAAAAGAAAGTTAGCAAGTGCTGGATTAACAGAGGACATGACACCTGAAGACTTCTTTGCCTTTAAGTTATTTCTCATCATTGGTTTTCCAATTATGTTCTTAGCTGTAAGAGAATTTACTGAAGCTGATTGGAAGCTATCGTTAATACCTGTTATGGCCCTTGTTGGATTCTTATATCCTGATATTTGGATTAAAGGAAAAATTGAACAACGCCAAAAAGATATTATTAATGGAATGCCATTTTCTGTTGATATGCTAGCTCTTTCTGTTGAAGCTGGTCTAGATTTTATTGCTGCAATGACAAAAGTTGTGGATAAAGCGAAGCCAGGTCCGCTAACTCAAGAATTCGAAATCCTTCTTAAAGAAATTAAGATTGGGGCAAGTCGTGCTGAGGCATTAAGAAATATGGCCTGGCGAGTGGACTTAATTCAAATATCTTCATTTTGTGCAACTCTTATTGCTGCTGACTCTGTCGGTGCTTCAATTGGACCAATACTAAAAGCATTATCAATTGAGATCAGACAAAAGAAATCAGCTCAAATTGAAAAAGAAGGTGCCACTGCTGCCACTAAAATTTTATTTCCGATGATGGCATTTATCGTTCCATCTGTTCTGTTGATGATCTTTGCTCCTCTTGTTGTTGAGCTTGTAGGAGGAAAGTAATGAAGATTTCTTGTAATGGAATTGAAATTTGCAAGCAAGCGATAGTAGCAGACTCTTTTTACAAGAAGCTAAAAGGACTAATGTTTTCTGAAAGCATGGACGGATTTGATGGCATGATTTTCTATGGAACAAACGCGATTCATACATGTTTTATGAATTATAAAATCGATGTTGTGTTCTTTAATAGTAAGAACGAAATAAAGAAAATATACCGTGGACTAAAACCATGGAGACATACGCAAATTGTTTTCAGTGCTAGTCGTGTACTAGAGTTGGCCGATGGACAGTTGCCTCAAGAGATTAAGGAAGGGGATACTCTAGAGTTATGTATAAGTTAGTTGTTGTAGCTGGTAAGCTACGTGGACAAGAGTATATTTTAGAAGAAGGGGAAAATACCCTAGGACGCTCTGAGGAATGCAGTGTTCACTTTCCTGTAAATGGTGTTTCTAAAAAGCATTTATCAGTTACAGTTACTCAAGATGTTGCGTTTGTTAAAGATCTTGGAAGTTCAAATGGTACATTTGTTAACGGTAAAGCTGTCAAGAGAGCGACTGTTAAAAACGGTGATAAGATAGCGCTTCCAGATTCAATTCTTCAGGTTGTCTTTGTTAAAGAGAAAAAGAAGATTATTAAAAAGAGAGTTGAAGCCGTAGAAGAAGATGATGAGCCAACATATATTACTGGTGGTGAAATGCCAGAGAATATCTTTGGTAAGATTATCTGGCTTTTTAAATATCGTTTAATGCCACTTGTTCATGGGATCAATGAAGAGTATGAGTGGCGTGTGTTAACAGGTATCTTACTGGCAATTTTTGTTGTTGTTACCGTAACGCTTACAATATTTCCAGTTATGAAGACTTCGCAAAGTTTACTACTTCTAGAGGTCGCTAAGCGTGGTGCTCACTATGCTGATGAGATTAAAAGACAAAATAGAGGTGCTTTGGCCAGAAAAGATCTTGATCGAGTCGACACGAAGTTTATGGAACAAGGTAATAACGGCGTTGTTTCTTATGATCTATTTGACATCGATGGACGAATTGTAAGACCTCTTACAAAGCTTAATATGTATATTGATGACCCTTTTTCTGTCCAAGTAAGAGAGTGGGCCGAAAGGACTATGAAAAATTCTGATGATCGTCCAATGGTAAGTCGTTTATCAAATGGTGAAATTGGAATTGGACAAAAGATTAAAGCAACTAATGTTAAAACAGGCCAGCTTGATGTAGTAGGTGTAATTGCGATTAGGTTTAAGCCTTCTTCAATTGCTGATGAGGCCTCGAAAAGTCGCGTTGCTTACTTAGAGGCGCTTATTACTTCATTTATTGCTTCTATCGTCTTCTTCGCTATTGTCTACTATATGACAATTAGGCATCTAGATGAAATGAAGTTTCAAATTGAAGAGGCACTAAGAGGAAATCGTAAAAGCGTTGATAGTGAATACCTTTGGTCGGAAATTGATCCACTGAGGTCATCGATCAACTCCATGATTCAAAGAATTAGAGAGCTTCAAAAAACTGATGATGAAATGAGCTTCGATGAAATGGAAAGTGATGAATCCTATGTTTCGAGCTTATACGAGTTCATGCAAGGAGCCCAAGGGGCAGTCCTTGTTTTAGATTCACAAAAGAATCTGTCTCATATCAATACACTAGCTGAAGATATCACGGCAATTAGGGGGAGCTCTTCTGAGGGAATGAGCCTCTTAGATGTGGCACGTGAAAAAGGATTTGCAGCTACTATAATTGAATTATGTGATGCCTCTGCTGACAATGGAGGTACATCTCAGAAGGGTGAATATGAACTTTCTGGGCACTTTTATAATATTTTTGTTACGAGTTTAATAGGGCGAGATAATTTTGCTAAAGCGTTCTATGTTACACTAATTAAAGAGGACTAAATATAAATGGTTGCCGCAATTAGAATGACAAAGAATTTATCTTCCCCAGAGTCTTCTGGGCAGTACCATCGTATTATCTGTATGACTGGGAAGAATAAAGGTATTTGTTATTACTTAAATGGTAATCGAATCGTTCTTGGTCGTTTAAGTTCAAACGACATTCAAATTCTTGATACTCAAGCTTCTCGTGAGCATATTGAATTAACACGTGTAAATAATGAATACACGTTAACTGATCTTAAGTCACAAAATGGTGTGATGGTAAATGATCTAAAGGTTACTCAACACAAGCTTAAGTCTGGCGATAAAATAATCGTTGGCTCGACTGTTTTCAAATACTCTTTTATTGAAGTGAAAGAAGAGAAGGCCCTCGTTGAATATGAAGACCCTGAAGATGATGAGGATGAAGACGAGGAAGAAGAGGAAGAAGAAGTAAAGAAGAAGGCTAAGCCTAAGAAAAAAAAGGGCCCTGCTACTCCTGAAGAGAAACGAAAGAAGTTGATCTATATAGCAGTTGCTGTCATGGGGTTACTCTTTTTTATGGACGGGGACGATACTAAGACAAAAAAGTCCAGTGTTAAAAAAGAAGGTAGTACAATTATTGACTCTTCAAATAGTAATACCGGTCGCAAGTATGTTGAGGACTTTGAAACACGAGAAAAAGTTGAAGCCTATATTCATCGTGGTAGACGTGAGGCACGAGAAGGTAATTACTTTAGGGCCATGCAAGAGTTCAACTTAGCGTTAACTCTCGATCCAAATGATGGGAATGCTGCCTATCACTTAAATATTGCAAAACAGAGGCTTGATGAAAAAATTAAAGATATGTTTGATCAAGCAACTAAGAATAAAGATTCTTTGAAGTATAATAGAGCATTGGGAACGTACTGTGCAATCTATAAGCTTTTAATTGAATATAAGACAGATGAACGCTTTATCGAAGCTAAGAAAAACGTTGAAGATATGGCCGAAAAATTAGGGATGAAAAAGAGTGATAATTACTGTTTCTAAACATGGAACAATTCTTAATCGTATTGAGATTAATGATCAAGTGATCATGGGGCAGAGCTCTAGTTTCCTAATTGGTCGTTCTGAAGAAGCCCACGTTCATTTAGATGATCCTCAAATTTCAAGAAGACTCGCAAGCCTAAATTTTAACGGTGTAAGTTGGACACTTAATAAACTATCAACTTACGATACTGTTTTAGTGAATAATGCACCAATGTTTCTTGAAGAGATTCCTGTCTCAAGTGGTTACTATCTTGTTTGTAATGATTATAAGGTTTTATTTGAAAGCCTCGAAGTCGAAGAACAGGTAGTTCAAGAAAGCGTGGAGCCACAATTACCAGAAGATGATTTTGGAGAAGTGGAGCCAGAAGATTCAGTTGAAGAGGAAGAGACTGCCATTATTGATGGCCCGATCGATAACTCATCCGATTTTGAAGAAGAGACTCAGGCTTTTGATGCTCCGACGCAAGACTCCAACGATGAAGTTCAAGATGAATTCAGTGCTTCTGAAAATATAGAAACCCAAGATGCTGGTTTTGATGAGTTTGGTCAGCAAGAAGAGGGTTTTTCTGAAGGCTTTGATGAAAACTACGACGAAAACTATGACGGTGAATATGACGATAATTATGGTGATGAATCATACGATATTGATACATTAGATGATGATGTAGGAGATAAAACTCAAGTTTTCTCAGGCTTTGCTAACTTTGTGCTTGAGCTATTTGGTGAAGATGTTCCTTACGATCATTTTAACCTTGAGCTACCTGAGACTTATATAGGACGAGATCCAAGTAAGTGTCAGATTGTTTTATCAGACCCTGAGGTCTCTTCTGTTCATGCTGTTCTCAGAAAAAATAAGATCACGTGTGTTTTAGAAGATTTACAGTCGGCCAATGGGACTATTCTAAACGGTAAGAGAATTAACCAAAAAGAAATCACAAATGGTGATGAATTCATTATAGGTTCGACGACTTTTACAGTTAAAATTGCAAGTGACTTTATTAAAAGTCAGCAAGATATGCTGATGCCTGTTGAAGATAACCAAGTTATTGAAGTCGAAGAAGTTGTTGAAGTATCAGAAGATGATGAAGGCTTTGATGATCTCGAGTTATCTGATAATTCAGCGGCCAGTGAAGAAAAATCTATTATAAAGCGAATTCTAAACGACCCAGAAAAACGTAAGAAAGTTCTAATTTATACTGTCGTACTTCTTGGTGTCTATATGTTCTTATTCCCTGATAGTGGAGAGAAGCCAAAAGCGACAGCAAAAGATAAACAGGCAAAAGAGCAAAAGAAGAAACAGGTTGTAACTTCTATCGATAAGAAGCTTACAAAAGAACAGCAGGAAAAAGCAGAGGCCCTCTATCAGTTAGCAACTCGTTATGCTAATGAAGGAAATGTTGCAGAAGCAATCACAGAGTTTGAAAGGCTATTTCTGATTACTAAAGATTATAAACAGGCCCAAACTTTTTATCAGCTTGCCAAAGATAAGTATGCAGAGCTTGAAAAGGCAGAACTTGAAAGACGTGCTGAAGAAAAGAGAAAGCTCATTCAAGCTAAGGTGAAGAATCTACTCGATAAAGCAGCAGATGCGGTAAAAGAGCGAAATGTCACTTTATCTCGTGGGTTGTTCCAACAGATAAAAGAGCTTGATCCAAATAATTATGATGTTGCTAACCTTGAATTAGAGCTAGATTCTTATATCAAAGAAAAGAATCGAAAAGAACTTGAAGAAGCTCAAAAGAAAGCGGAAAGACAACGTATGGTTGATGCTCTAAAACCAGGAGAAACACTCTTTCTTCAAGAAGAGTGGTTTAAGGCCATTGGTGCTTTGGAGTTATTCATAAGTGAAAAGTCGATGGATGAAGACCTCATGAAGAAAGCAGTGGATATGCTTAAGAAGTCTCGTCAGAATCTTAAGAATATTACTGGCCCATTACTAGGAAAGGCCCGTTCATTAAAAGAGGCCGAAGATCTTAAGGCTTCTTATGAAGTTTTTAAAGAAGTCTTACGTTATAATCCTAGTGAACTGGATGCCCAAAGTGAACTGGATGATATTAATGATACACTAACGAGAAGGGCAAGAAAGGTATATCGACAGGGTTTAATTTCAGAGTCTCTTGGCTCTTTTGAAGATGCTCGTGAGAAGTTTCAAGAGGTGCAACAAATTTCACCTATTGATAACGAATACTACCTTAAGGCCAGTGAAAGGCTGAAAAATCTATGAGAGAAATCCAAAGCTTCTTTGCTAGAACACATCAGGGCCCTTATTTAAATCTAAATGAGGATAATACTTTCATTAATCTTAAACAAAAGATTTTTGGAGTTTTTGATGGCTTTGGTGGCTCTGGTATATCAGATAGAAATTTAGAAAGTGCTAAAAGGTCAATTGACTCATACTTCTCAAAACTATCAGGTGATCCGAACGCGACAATGCCGTACTTCTATTCACCGCAATATGTATTAGAAACTAATGCCTTAGTGAATGCAATGTTTATTGCACATAAGAATCTTCTTGATATCAATAAGAGTAAGCCCCTCAATGATAAGGGGGGAGTTTCCGCTGCTTTAACTATGTTGTCTGAGAATATTCTATCAATCGTTTCATGTGGTAATTGTTTAGTTCTCATGTATCGTGATGGGGATCTGTCACTAGTTAATACTCCTGACTGTGTTACACAAATTTCAATTTCAGATAATTCACATCAAAAAAGTACATTCCCTTTAGTTGCTCTGGGTTTATATGAGGATATTGCTCCTAAAATTTGGGAGTTAAATGTCGAACCAAATGATCGTATTATAGTCTTGAGCGATGGTGTCTATGGAAGCCTAAGTCTTCACGATATTAAGAGAATCATTCAAGAATCTTCTCAAGATGAAGTTATTCAGATTAATAATCTTTTTGATGGGGCCAATCGTCGAGGTAATCTAGATAATCAGTCAGCTATTATCTATTCAATCATTTAGAAACATACCGTAATCATTAAAACTGTCTCTTGCTTAGCTGGATTTTTTGCGTAACAATATATTGAGGTTTTATATGAGTAAAAAGGTATTAGTTGCTGACGACAGTCAGACAATCCAAAAAGTAATAAATATTACATTCGCAAATCAAGATTTTGAAATTGTTTCAGCTCTTGATGAGTCAGAATTATTTTCAAAAAGTGATGATTTCGATCTTATCCTTCTCGATTTCGGCCTTTCTGATGATGGCTATAAGTTAGGAGAAGAGACTCGTAAGAAATTTCCTACAACGCCTGTATTAGCAATGCTTGGTACATTTGATATCGTTGACGAGAATAAATTACGCTCTAGTGGTTATTCAGATAAGGTTGTTAAACCATTTGAGACGGAAAAATTCATTTCTTTATGTAATGAGTTAATCGAAAGTGGTGTATCTGAGATGGATACATTAAATGATGCTTTTGAAGATGATCAAGAAGATACTCAAGAAAGTTTTGAGAGCAATGACCAAGAAGAAGATAATTTTTCTGGTTGGGACGTTGATAGCTCAATTGCTCAATCTGAAGAAGATAAGACTCAAGAGTTTGATCTTACAGCTAATAATACATTTGATGGTGACTCTGAAGACATAGATAATAACTTACAGTCTGAATTAGATGGTTGGGGGTTTGATCCTACAAATCTAAAGGGTAGTGATGTAACAAAAGAATTTGATACACTTCCACCTGTTATTGAAGGTCTTCCTGAAGCCAAACAAGAAGATGCATCTTCTTCTGTGCTGGATGTAAGCAATTATTTTGGAAACTTGGATGACGAGCTGGGAGATGACTTTGATCTTCCAGAACCTGAAGAAGAGGAGTCTGAAGAAATAGCTTTTGAGGCCCCAGAGAATATTGAAGAAGCTGAAGACGATAAGTTTTTTGAAGCTTCGACTGATGATGACCAAGACTTTGAAGAAATTTCTGATGAGAACCTATGGGATGCAGATGAAGAGTCTTCTGAGATGTTCTCATCTCCTGAAGAAGATGAGCATGAAATCAATCTTTCATCAGTAACACAAATGAATGATGATTTCTCATTTGGTACATCGACGACTGCATCAATTAATACTTCAACTTCAGCAGCTCCTGCGACAGCAGCACCATCCGTAGACGTTGAAGAGCTTAAAGCTGAGCTTAGAAATGAAGTTGCACCAATTATTGAAAAATATGCTCGTGAATATTGTGAGCAAAATATTGAAAAAATTATTTGGGAAATCGTTCCTGATCTTGCAGAAAATCTTATTAAGAAAGAACTTAAAAATATTAGTAAGCAAGTTTTAACTTCAATTTCAGAATAGTTATTTAATAATGAGAGAGCCTGTATAGGCTTTCTCTATTTTTCCTTGCACTTCAATGAGCGCTTCTCCAAAGCCCCCAATTCCTTTAAAAATACCTTCTATAACAGAGTCTTCGTCAACAATTTTAACTTCTTTGTTAAGATGATAGCATCTTTCATTCCATTGATTGATAGTCTCTTCTTCCGTAAGTCTGTTATTTAAAAAGTAATGATAGATTTTAAGTGGTAATTCTTTATAATCGATATCTCTTAACTTATTTCCAGGTTTTAACACCCCATATGTTTCATGAGGAAGTCCTCCATAGTTAATACCAATACCAACGATATAGTTATCATCGTCTTTATTAACTAAGATCCCCATAATTTTTTGACTATCTACATTGAAAATATCATTTGGCCATTTGAGAAGCAGCTTGTGCTCATTAAAATAGTTACTAAGCATTACAGCAACTTCAAGGGCCAGTAGAGTTGGCTTCTCTTGGGCCTCTAATTTACAAGAGAAACAAAGACTATCTTGTAGGTCTTCCCATTTATTAAGTCGACGTCCTCTTGCGGAAGTTTGAAGCTTGGCACTGACAAGTAATTGGTCATAATGGTGCGCTTCTTCAATGGCAATTGTTTGGGTCGATGGAATTTCTTCAAAATGTAGGTGTTTCATAGATTTTCTCATTATGTTATTATCGAACAATACTAATAAATTCAGAGGTATTCAATATGTCACTTATCGAACGTTCTACTCCAAGAGAAGTTAATTTTTCAATTAATATCAATCCATATGCAGCAGGTTCAGTTCTTGCAGAATTTGGTAACACTAAGGTTCATGTCACAGCTTCAATTGAAGAAAGTGTTCCAAGATGGATGAAAGGAAGTGGGAAAGGATGGGTAACGGCCGAATACTCAATGCTACCAAGTTCTACTCATACAAGATCAAGAAGAGAGCGCTCTAAAATTGGTGGCCGTACACAAGAAATTCAACGCCTAATCGGAAGAAGCTTAAGAGCAATCGTTGATCTTGAAAAACTTGGTGAGCGCATGATCACTCTTGATTGTGATGTTATGGTTGCCGATGGTGGAACGAGAACAACTTCAATCTCTGGGAGTTTCATAGCTCTTGAACTTGCAATCCAAAGTTTAATTGCAAGAGGTGAACTTACTGAAAGCCCAATTATTGAGCCACTAGCGGCGATCAGTTGTGGAATTAATGGTGAGGGTAAGATCATTGCTGACTTAAATTACGAAGAAGATTCAAGCTGTCATACAGATATGAATATTGTCATGACTGAGTCTGGAAAGTTTATTGAAGTACAAGGAACGGCAGAGGGACAAGCTTTTTCTAGAGAGCAAATGGATGCACTAATGGATTGTGCGGCCGAGTCTTTAAAAGTTGTTTTTGAAAAACAAAAAGAAGCACTAGGGAAATAATGAAAGAATTTATCTTAGCGACTGGAAATGCCCACAAGGCAGAAGAGTTTGCTGTTTTATTTAAAGAAACTAATATTACAATTAATGCAGCAGCCGCAAAACTAGATGTTGTGGAAGATGGAAATACTTTTCAAGAGAATGCTCTTAAAAAAGCACAAGCTTACTATGAGGAATTTAAGATACCTGTCGTCGCAGACGATTCAGGGATCACAGTTGAAGCTCTTCCTCAGGAGTTAGGAATCTACTCTGCGCGTTTTGGCGGGGAAGGTTTAGCTGATCGTCAAAGGGCCGAGTTACTTTTAGAGAAGCTAAAAGGTGAACAAAACCGAAATGCTTACTTTACTTGTGTCCTATGTTTTTATTTATCTCCAGAGGAAATATATTTTTTTGAGGGAAGAATGGAAGGCGAGATTTCAGATAGTTACATAGGTGATGGGGGCTTCGGTTATGACCCTGTATTTTGCCCTAAAGCCTTTCCTGATCAAACTGTAGCGCAATTAGAAGAGTGGAAGAATGAAAATTCTCACAGGGCCAAGGCCGTATCAGCTGCTATAAAGTTTTTTCAAGAACTTTAAAAAGGTTTAATTTCTGGGTTGCCAAAAAGGTTAAGATCACTTATAAATAGCCTACCCAAAATTTCAATGTCGGAGTATAGCGCAGTTTGGTAGCGCACTTGCTTTGGGAGCAAGGGGTCGCAGGTTCAAATCCTGCTACTCCGACCATTTTAAAATCCCTTTCTATTTTCTTTTATCTTTCGGTGACTCAAGTACAACGTATGTTGATATTGAATTTACTTGTGGAAGTGTTCCAAGAACATCTGTGTGAAACGTCTTATAAGAAACAAGGTCAGTCGTCTCAATTCTTAAAATATACTCAAAGCTTCCTGTAACATTGTGACACTCGATGACTTCAGGTGACTCAGCAATCGCCATCTCAAAATCTTTTTGTGACTTCTTTGTGTGAACAGAAAGACCAACAGTTATATAGGCCGTAAAACTTGTACCAAGCTTGGCTCGATTGATTCTTGCACGATAACCTGTGATGATCTTTGACTTCTCAAGTTCTTGAACTCGTCTAAGGCAGGCCGAAGGTGAGAGGCCAACAATTTCCGCTAAATCAGAATTACTGATTCTTCCGTCATTTTCTAATTCTTGCAATATTCTTTCGTCAATGGTGTCAAGTTTCTTCATATGTTGCAAATTATCCCTTAATTGTATGGTTCTTTGCAATAAATTTATTCTTAAAATGGAGTAAACTGTGCCCTATGAGCACGACAAATCTATACCCTCTTTTAGCTTTTGCCTTTGTTTCCGCTATTACGCCGGGACCAAATAATATTCTCTTGATGTCTTCTGGGGCCAATCACGGTTTTAGAAAAACCATACCTCATATGCTTGGGGTTTATTTTGGTTTTATCTTTATGATCGCGGTCATTGGTTTTGGTGTCTCTGATATTTTTGAGACTTATCCAGGTATCCAAAAAATTATGCAAATGGCATGTGGAACTTACTTGGCCCTTCTTGCTTTTAAAATTGCATTCAGTACTTTTGCAAAAGAAGAAGCTCAAATAAAAAAACCTATGTCATTCATTGAAGCGGCAATGTTTCAATGGATTAATCCTAAGGCATGGACGATGGCCCTTTCAGCAGTGGCCATTTATACAAATGGAAATACACTAGGTGTTGTTGCTGTGATTCTTGCTTATAGTCTTGTTGATATTCCTGCGATTTCTGTTTGGGTATTTGCTGGACTGAGACTTAAGTCCTTTCTTGAGAAAGGATATCGTTTGGCCATCTTTAACATTGTCTTGGCCGTACTTTTATTTGGTTCTCTATTTCCCGTTTTAGTTTTGAAGTAAAATAAAAGAGTAGAGGAAGAAATTCCTCTACTCTTTATTTTGTAATTTTATTTGGATTATCAGAAGCTTTGGTAAAGTTCTCACCAAGCTTTTTAGGTTGTACTTTTTGAATCGGAAGTTCAGCATGAGCAATCTCTGTGTTGAAGTCTTCTGGAAGTTCAATCATTGTCTTACCTGTGAGTAGAACCTTTGAAACTTTCTTTACAAAGAAGTCAAAAATCTCAGAATCAATCTTCTTACCAACAGTTCTTTTCATAATCTCTAGTGCATCCTCAATCGGAAGGGCCTGTGAATATGATCGTTTCGTTGTTATGGCATCGAAGAAATCGGCAATAGAAACGACTTTAGAAAAGATATGATGATCTTCGCCTTTGATTCCTTTTGGATAACCTGAGCCATCAATATTTTCATGATGTTCAACGATGACTTTTTCAATCGACTCTTTCTTAAGACCTGGAAATTCAGGGTTTGCTTCTCGAAATAATTCAACACCGAGCTCTGGATGTTTTTTTATTTCTGCAAACTCTTCATCTGTAAGATTTCCTGTCTTATTTAATATTTCTGTAGAAATTTTTGTTTTACCTAGGTCATGAAGAAGACCACCAAGTCCAATCGCTACCAGGTCTGCTTCACTTGCTTTAGGTTTAAGTTGTTTATAAATAAGAACACTGTACATGCTTACATTGATAGAGTGGTCATATGTGTAGAAGTCATGAAAAGATAAATCTCCAATAAGTTTTTTTAGACTGTTGATATCGTAGTCTTTGATAACATCTACCATGGCCTTCATTGAGTCATGACAACCATCGAGTGCTTCCCCAAGAATCTCAGTATTGAATTCTTTTCCAGGGTTAAAGATATCATCCAGGTGTTTTACTGCGGAGTCTTTGATAACAGAAACCTTATCAATAGATTCTATGTTTTCATCTTCGGCCAGTGACTTTAGATAAAGTCCTCGTTCTGATTCAAGAACATGGATTCTCTGATATTTTTTAAAACCTTCAATATCCTCATCATTAAGTACTTCACCGGGGCGCACTATTTTTACGTAGTGATCCTTTCCTTTGACCGTGGAAGAGTTGATGTAGATATTGTATAGAAGCGGCTTTTCCCGTACTACGAGGTGAAAGTCGATCGTAAAATAAACTGTTTTTGAGTTGCTATCCATTGCACTTTTATCGGCATAATTGGTGTTCAGGTAAAGTGCTAGTACGAAATACGTACAAGTAAATATATTGTGTTAGTTCTTGTTAGGATTTGAGCACGCTAAGTGCCTGAAAACACATTTCTTATTTAGCGTAACTGAAATTTTAAAAGTGTACGATTAGGTGCTTAAAATGGTACATTAAGGCCTACACAACACACATTATAGAGATAAATTGACGGAGTGAATCAAAGTGCAACTGAAAAGACTAATTATCCAGGGCTTTAAATCCTTTAAAGATCGTACAATTATTAACTTTGACGATGGTATTACTGGGATCGTTGGGCCAAATGGATGCGGTAAATCGAATATTGTTGATGCCTTATTTTGGATTATGGGTGAGCAATCAGCTAAACACCTAAGAGGGAATTCGA
Source organism: Halobacteriovorax sp. GFR8 (assembly GCF_050955245.1). NCBI lineage: Bacteria > Pseudomonadati > Bdellovibrionota > Bacteriovoracia > Bacteriovoracales > Halobacteriovoraceae > Halobacteriovorax > Halobacteriovorax sp. GFR8. Next base: position 59,103 of record NZ_JBPBLR010000002.1, read on the forward strand.
TGAAGGACCTTATCTTTGCAGGTTCTTCAAAATATAACCCTGCTGCATGGGCAGAAGCAACTCTCGTTTTAGAAAACACGCATGGAAAGCATATTCACATTGGTGGAAAAGTTGCAAACCCTTCTGAGATTCAACTAACAAGAAAGCTTTATAGAAACGGTGATACAGAGTACCGTATCAACGGAGAGCCAGCTCGTCTAAAAGATATCCAAGAAGTATTTATGGATACAGGTGCTGGTGCAAAATCATATTCGATTATCGCACAGGGTGAGATCAACAGACTTGTTCAAGCAAAGCCAGTTGAGCGTCGTACAATGATTGAAGAGGTTGCTGGTATTACGAAGTTTAAAGTTCGTAAGAAAGAATCAATGAGAAAGATTGAGGCTACTGAACAAAACCTTAATCGTCTAAATGACCTCACAATTGAAATTGAAAAGAATTTAAAGTCTCTACAAAAACAAGCTGAGAAAGCTGAAAGAGCTCGTACGCTTAAAGATAGAATCAAACGCACTGAAATCTCTGTTGTTGCACATAAAGTATTCGAAGATCTTCGTGAGCTTCGCGACGGTAGTGCTGAACTTCTTGAAAAGAAGGCCAATCTTGAAGAGTGGAGTATGAAGAAGGATTCTCTTGAAATTTCTCTTGAAGAAGAGCGTTTTGAAAGAGAAGAGAAGACTGCAAGAATCGATGAATCTCAAAAAGAAAGAAATGAAGTTTCAAATAAACTAGCTGCTGCAGAAGAAAGACTAAATGCACTTTGTAAGTCTTTAACTGATAAGGAAGAGCAACTAGAGCAAAGACAAAAAGAAATTGATGAACTAGCTCAAGAGATCGAAGAGAGACTTCTTAAGAAAGAAGAGATTGAAACTGAGATCAACGATGTAATTACTTCTTCAAAAGAAGATTATGACTATGAAGCGGCAAGTGAAAAGCTTGAGACGCTTAAGTCTGAGTTAGAAGATAGACAAGCGCAAATTAGCGAGCTTGAAGAAGAACTATCAATTAAGAAAGAAGAGCTTGTTAAAATGGATCAACAAGCTTTCCAAAATAACTCAAAACTTGAAGAATACGCTGCAACTCTTCAAGACCTTGCAACAGAAATTGAAGCAATTGAGAAACAGTACTCAGGTGTTTCAAGTGAACTAGCAAAGGAAAGAGATGATGTTATGGCCGCTAAGAATTTAGTGGAAGAATTAACAGAGTCTGAATTAACTCTGAAGGAAACGGTAAACGAACTTACACAAAAAGATCGTGAACTTGAATCTGAGCTTAAGAATTTAACGAAAGAACAAATTACAAAGCAATCAAGACTTTCTTCACTAAAGGAAATTCGCTCTTCACTTGAAGGTGCAAAAGAAGGTGTTTCTAAATTCCTAAGTGAAGTGGACTCTGATAAGTACAATGTTCTTGGTAATATTATTAAGTGTGATGATAAGTATACAAAAGCTGTAACAGCTCTTTTAGGAGAGTTTCTAGAGTCTCTTGTTACTTCAGAGAGTGACTTATCTCTTCTTAAAAATTGGGTTACTGAGAATGATGAAAATGCTCTTGAAATCTTACTAGCTGATAAGTCTGCAGATATTATCTCTGCTGAAGCTCGTGAAAGAATTCAAGTTAAGCTTGGAGCAGAGTTAACGACTCTAAGTGATATCATTGAGCTTCCTGAAGAATATAAAGCAAAGCTTACTCCATATTTATCAAGTCTATTTATTGTTGAGACTCTTGATGTTGATAAGGTTGTTTCACTAGAGAGTTCAATCTCATTTGGTGGAATTTCAGACATCAGCGGTAATATCCAAGTACGTAATCGTCAAAATGCAACAGTTCTTCATGTTAAGGGGTCTAGTGAGCAGGGACAAAGTGCTATTGAGAGAAATAATACAATTGAGGCCCTTGAAAATGAATTAGTAAGTCTTAATGAAAAAGTAGCTAATCTTGAAGAAGAGGTGACAGCTTCAAATGAATTACTAAGAAGTAAAGTTGATGAACTTGAAGACTCTCGTCTTTCTCTAAGTGAAGCTCGTGCTGATTATGCAGCTAAGAACTCTGCTCTTGAGTCTAAGCTTGCTTCAATGGAGTCGGGGAATACAAGACTTGATATCTTAAAGAATCGTAAAGATGAAACTTCTAAGCTAAGACTTGCAATTCTTGAAAAAGAAGAGTCATTCAACAAGGATAAATCGGAAGTTGAAGAAGCCATCGCAGATATTAGTGAAAGAGTTCAAGATCTTCGTGACAGCTATAATGAAATGAATGAAGTTTATGAAGCTGATCGTGAGGTATACGTTTCAAAACAAGTTGAGGCCAAGACATTTGAGCAACGTGTAAACTCACTACGTTCTCAGTCTGAAGATATTGAAAAGCAAATTGAAAAACAAAACCTTCGTAAGGAATCAAATACTGAGCTTATCACTAAGCTAGAAGGTGAACTTGAAAATATGCAAGTTGAGATCGAAGAGCTTGAAATCTCAAACAATGAAAAAGCAGATATCCTTGCAAGTAAAGATGAAGTCCTAAGTATTATGAAGGATGAATTCTCTGAACTTCTACTTGCGATGCAAGAAAGAGAAGATCAGGTTAAGGAACTATCGAAAAATATAAATAAGGCCGATAAAGAAGTTGCTGAAAAAGAAGTTCGTCTTGAGAGATGCCTTAACGAAGAAGAAGAAAACGTTCGCAATATCTTTGAAAAGTATCGCGTAGACCTTCGTGAGTCCCTTGGACGCTACCTAGAGTATAATGAATCTGACTTTGAAAAACTTAATGATGTTTCAACAATGTACTTTATGGAAACTGAAAATGGTCCAAAAGAAATTGAAAAAGAAACATATGAATTTGTTCGTAAGTACGGTCAAGACCTTAAGGATCAAGGATTTAAGCTTAAGAACTATAAGTCTGAATTTGGTCGCCTAGGGGAAATTAATTGGCAAGCAATTGAGGACTACGATAGACAAAAACTTCGTTACGACTTCCTAAAGGTTCAAGAAGTTGAACTAAGAAAGTCTCTAGAAGATCTGCAAAATGCAATCGATCATATCGATGAGAAATCAAAAGAAAGATTTAAGGTTGCTTTTGAAGAAGTTGATATGAGGTTTAGAAAAGTTTTCCCAATCATCTTTGGTGGAGGGGAAGCTCGCCTTGAGATCGTTGGTGATATTGATGATGCTGAATGTGGTGTTGATATTATCGCTAAACCACCTGGGAAGAAAATGCAGAATATTAACCTAATGTCTGGTGGTGAAAAGGCCATGACTGCGGTTTCTCTAATCTTCTCGATCTTCCTGGTTAAACCTTCACCATTCTGTCTACTGGATGAGGTCGATGCTCCGCTTGATGACGCTAACGTTGGACGTTTTAATGAACTTCTTCGTGAAATGAGTGCTGAATCACAGTTCATTCTTATTACACACAATAAGAAAACAATGGAGCTAAATGATACACTTTATGGTGTAACAATGCAGGAGCCTGGTGTTTCGAAGGCAGTTTCGGTACAATTACAGTAATGAAAAAGCTACTACCACTTTTAATTATTTCTAATATGGCCTTGGGATTTGTCCCAAGGTCTTTTTCGACTCAATATAAGCAAATTGTAAAAAATCAACTGACAGGAACTCCAAAAGAGTCGACTGGACAATTTGATTACGAGTACCCTGGTAAGCTTAGGCTTGAACAAAAGGGATCTGATGCACTTGTTTATGTAACAAATGAGAAAACAACTTGGATTAAAAGAGACGGCTTTATGCCGGGTGATCCAGCTGAAGTAATTATTCATAAGGGTAGCGACAAAGGCCTATCTAACTTTTTTGATCTTTTAAAAAGTGGCCTAAAATCGAATAAGAATTACAAAGTTAAAGATGGGGCAAGTTATAGTGTTCTCATTTTTACAGAGGCTTCTGTAAAATCAACTGGTGTTGTTGAAACAAAACTAACTTTTAAGGGCAAGAAAGAATTTTCTAATATTGCTTCAATTGATATTAATTACGCTGATGGAAAGGTTGTTAAGCTTGAGCTTAGTAACGTTAAGAACGAAAGCTTTAAGACAAAGCACTTCATCCTTAACGTTCCAAAGAATGCTAATGTGTCATATCAATAAAACCACCACGGAAGAAATTTTCTTTCAACGTTAACGGCTCATTACTTAGAAGACGAGAGTAAATAAGATAGTTTCTAGCGACCAGTTTTACATACTTTCTCGTTTCTTTATAAGGGATCTCTTCAATAAACTCTAAGTCTGGAAGGATAATACGGCTTCGCCAACGGCGAATTGGTGTTCCCCCTGCATTGTAGCTTGCTACAAAATCAATAAAATTATTATCTCTTCTCTTCATAAGCTCATTTAATAAAAGGCTGGAAAAAGTAATGTTGATATTTGGATTATATAAATCCTCGTATCCTTCGTACGGAATTTTGTAGCGACGAGAAAGCCTCTTTCCTTGTTCTGGAATTAATTGAAGCAGCCCGAATGCATCTGCAGGTGATCTTGCATATTGATTAAATGCTGACTCTTGACGTGCAATACTCATCAGCAGTGGTGTTGTTACCGTTTTTGAGCGATTGTTTTCTAAGAATTCTTTTTTAAATGCCAAAGGAAAGGCAAATTGCGGGTCTTCTTTTAGGATCTTCTCTTGCGTCTTGGAGTCCTCTCTAAAGAATTTGAAAATCATAATATTGTAGTACTTGGCAGCATATAGGTCACTAAAGCTGACTTTATCATTACTATCAATAATTTTCTTAGCAAGATCAGTGTTCCCAAGATAAACCGCCCATGCCAGCTCATCAATTGAGATATCAAATTTCTCGCGGTAATCGATATGCTTGAGCTTCGTATGATTCATATGAGCGATCTGACCATAGTAACCAAATTGATCTTCTTTTTGAATTCTGAGAAGTAATTTTTGGGCTTCATCAAAACGATTAAGCTTTTTTAACCCCACAAATTTCCAGTAGAGAAAACGATAGTTGGGTTCATCGCTATTCTTTTCTTCATAGCGATCAAACCATTGAATCATCTCTTCATAATTACCAGCTTTATAATTTGTCCAAGCTACATTCCATACAATGCTTTCAAGATGCTCATGCTTTTCTTCTACTGCTGCATAGGCTTTCTTGTAGAACTTAATTGAGCGATCATACTTTCTTAGATCTTCAAAAATTCCACCTATCGTATAATAAGTTGTGACGACATACTCTGTTGGAACCTCTTTAAATAATAGGAGGTTTCTTAGGACTCTTACGGCCCTTTGAAGATTGTCTTGTGTCCAGTAAATTCGAGCGAGACGAATTGTGTACTCGGCGTGTTTCTCTTTAAGCTCTTGGCTCTCTCGATTCTTTTGTAGGTACAGTACGAGGCTTCTGATATTATCTCTAAAGCTATCGTTCTTTCTTTCTCTCTTATATGAGTGAGCAAGCCTAAACCATGCCTCGACTTTATCTTCTTTAAGAGTATCTTTATCGCGAATAATTTTTCGGTAATATGTACGGGCCTTAACGAATTGGCGATCTTGTTCAAAACTTTTGGCCACATCTAAGTAGTTTTCACGTTGTGGCTCTTTCATATAGCGAGGTGAGACATCAATGAGTTTTTCATAGATACGTTCTTGTAGCTGGCTACCATCTTCGAACTTTTTCATGGCATCAATTAAGAGTCTTTCAACTTCACCTTTGGTATTAAGGTAGTCGACCTTATTTAAAACCGCACTGGCATAGACCTCAGTATAATATGTCTTTGAAATAATCGCATCGATAAGCTCTTCTCTGGCCCAGTAAGGATAAGCTTCAGTATTTTTATACTCTTCACTTAACTCCTGAATGCTCTTTGTACAATTCTTGTGGTAATTAGCGTGGAGCCAAGGGCGTAAAGGAAATTCTGTATGTAAGAACTTTCGATACTCATCACAGCTAACTGAATTGTTTTTACTAATTTTCGATAGCAAATTCGTTAGAGCACCATCTTGTGGCTTGGTTTTAGGAGGTCTTGTTAAATTTGTACAAGACAGGGCCAAAATAAATGTAGTTAGTAAGGTAAATCTCATTAACTACTAGGATAGGCCTTTAAGTAACTTCCTTCAAGTATCTGAAAATAGGAATTTCTGTTCCTAAAAAAATTACATAAGGCATTGAAAAAACGTCGGTTTAACACTATAAGTACCTACTTTAGCTATACATGGAGAATTATATGTCTGAGATTTCATCTCAAGTTAACCAAAAATTTAATGACCGTACGGTTTATTTTACTTCACTAGGGTGTTCAAAGAACCTCGTAGATGCACAGGTTATGCTCGGGCATATGGGACTAAATGGTTTTAAAGTTGTAACGGAGCCTCAAGACTCCGAAGTAATTGTTGTTAATACTTGCTCATTTATTGAGGCTGCTAAGCAGGAGTCTATTGAGATGATTCTTGATCTTGCAGATTATAAAGACGAACAGGTAGGTAATTGTAAGGCCCTTGTTGTTTCTGGATGTATGGCCCAGAGATATTCAGATGAGCTTGAAAAGAGTCTACCAGAAGTTGATATGTTTATTGGTACAGGTGAGTATAACAAAATTGTTCCACTCTTAACTGCACTTGAAAATAATAAGCTAGAGAAGAAGTCATTTGTTGAGGTTCCAAGATTTATTCACACGGAATTTGATCCAAGACTTAATACTTCTCCATTCTATACAGCGTGGCTAAAGATCTCTGAGGGGTGTAATAGAAATTGTACTTTCTGTATTATTCCTACTCTTCGTGGACGCCTTCGATCACGTACCGTTGAATCTCTTGTTGAAGAAGCGAAGAAGCTGTCTTCGACAGGTGTTAGAGAGCTAAATCTTATTTCACAAGATCTATCTGATTATGGAGTGGATCTGAGTGATGAAAATAACTTATTTGAACTCCTATCTGGTCTAGAGACTGTTGATGGGGTTGATTGGGTACGTCTGTTTTATTTCTACCCAGATGAACTTACTGATGAAGTTATTGAAAAAATGGCGACTTCTTCAAAAGTTTGTAAGTATCTTGATATGCCAGTTCAGCACTTTTCTGACTATGTTCTAAAACGTATGAACAGAAAGATCACTGGTGAAAAAATCATGGAACGTATCACAAAACTTCGCGAAAGAATCCCTGGAATCGTTCTTAGAACTTCAATCATCGTTGGATTCCCTGGTGAGTCTGAAGAGGATTTTGAAAAACTTCTTGAAGGCATTAAGCAAGCTCGTTTCAACCATCTTGGTATCTTTAGATACTCAGATGAAGAAGGAACACCTGCTTACCGTCTAAAAGATAAGAATTCACAAGAAGTAATCGACGAGCGCTTTGATCGTCTTTATGAAGTTCAAAAAGAAATCGCTAGAGAGCTTAATCAAGAATTCTTAGGGCAGACGGTAGAAGTTCTTGTTGAAGGAACACACGAGGATACAGATCTTCTGATCGTTGGACGCCACTTTGGTCAGGCACCTGATATCGATGGTAAGGTAATTATCAATGACTTAAATGAGAGAGATTTAAAAATCGGTGACCTCGTTAAAGTTGAGATCACCGATGTATTAGACTTTGATTTAGTTGGTCGAGTTATTTAGAGCTTTTAAGGCCCTTCTTCCCAATCATTGTATGGGAACGGTATAAGCTGGCGTCCAGTAATTACCGTTCCTGCAGCAAAAGTAGCATGAAGCGGTCGTGTTAGCTGAACAGCATTTGAGTATACTCTTTTCACAATATAAGTCTGTCCACCAATGATGACATTTAGGCCAGAATAGAAGCCACTTGATGATGCAGTGTAGAAGTATAATGATCCAACTGACCCACTTCCTGTAGTTATGGCCGTATATGAGTTTCCTAAAGTCGGTGGAGCACTATCAGTACAAGCAGAGTAGTTTGTAGAGTTAGTATAGTCATCCCAGTCGCTGAATTCGTTTAGAGGTTCGTCAAATACATCTGTATTTGTTCCTTCATCCATACTCGCTATCGTAACCTTATCAAGGTTATTCATCTCGTAATTATTATCCCAGTCTCTAATGTGTAAGTTGATTCTTGCTTGTGTAACAGAGAATTCATCGAGACAAGAGAAAGTATAGTAAGGCTGTGCCCCCATAAATGGATCAAGAATTTGGTTCGGATCACTTGAAAGGCTTGCGCTTTCCGCGTGACGCTTTATACCCTCTGAATAGTATTCGGTGTTATTTACTGAGTTATAACAAGAGTTTTCATGTGCAAATGAAGCAATTGATCGGTTTGATCTAGCACCTCGTTTCTGAGGAGTTTTTAAAACACTTTCATAATTTGCTCCACTAAATGCCTGGATAACAGTTGAACTAAAACCGTCTGCGAGTTCTTCAGTGTTAAATACATCCTCAATAGCACCTTTTCTACAAAGATAAGGGTTCCCTTCACACTGATGTTCTAAAACTTCGACAGTATTTCTATAATATGCTGGATCGCCTGTGTCAGCATTTGCTTCTGTGTAAGTATAAACAAGCTCTGCATATTCGAAAGAACCATTGTCACAATTTAAATCATGATATTTACCTGAACATAGGTCATCAAGTTCTCCTCCGAACGGAACACCATTGATATAGATTCCATCTGCATAGTAAGTACTTGCAGGTGTTGCACCTCCTAGTCCATCAGTCGCTGTATTATTGGCTGGAGCTACACCCACTGCATCTGTAGAGGTTCCTGTTACTACTTGTACAATATAACGAGCAGCTGCACTGTAAGCAATGTCTGAAGTTGAACTACGAGTCATCATTGGTCTTTTTTTGTAAAAGTAAAACGGTTTATAGCGAATACTATGACAAATACCTGGGCCTACATTTGCTTGTAGTTTAAGTTCTCTAAAGTAAATATTATTCTCACCAATATCGACAAAACAATCAATATCGATAACATCTTCAACATCTGATGCTAGGGCCCTTGGGTTACTGATAATATCTCTTTTCTTAATGCGACACTTATTAAAGAAGTTATCTTCACCATCTTTATGAGTGAAAAATTTTGGTGTGTTTTCTACTTCAACAGCAACTTCAAAATAATCTTCGATTAACAGATCGAATGATGCTGAGAAACTACCAAGGATATTTTGTGCAGTTACAGTATATGTCTTAGACGAAGCTGCAATTTCAGGAGTACCAATAATATCACCTGTCTCTTCATCTAAAGATAAACCAGGAGGAAGTTCTGGGCTTACGCTATATGCAATATCTTCGCCCTTTGGAAGTGTGGATTTAATTACTGAATCAATGCCACGATGTAGTTCAAATGTCGTTAGTGTTTGAAAATCACTGATTGTCGCTCCATTTGCACTATATGGTCTTACTGATGAAAAAGCTTCACCAGGAAGTGTCATCGTGATAGGCACACCGTTTGTACTTTGTAGAAGGGCCGTATTGTCACTACTATTGATTTGTGATGCAACAAGATTTGCTCGACCCGTATTCGTGAGAATATCCATTCCACTAACAAGAGAAGATACATCAGTAAATGTCGCTCTCATTACCGGTGTCCAGATTTCATTTAATATGTATGCCGTTGCGTTACCACAATCTTCAAGTGCATTATTAGATGCAATAAAGTCTTCACTAGAGTTAGTGTCGTTAATGTTCTTCGTTTGGTTAACAAAGATGATATTAGCAAGCCCTGCATCTGTTGGATTTCCTGTAACAACTGCGCGAGCAAATTTATCTGTTGGTGCAGCTGGAAACCTCATACAAAGAGCTGGTCTTGTTTCTAGGTAAGTCGGAGTAAAGGCTGCAGTGGAATTTAAAGACATAATGTGAGTAAGAGATACTGGAGTTGTTTGTATAACAGCTTCTTCATCTAAAAAGTTCTTATAATTATCAACTGAGATATCTTTTACAAACTCACCACTGATAACTTGAACAATTAGATATTTTTCATTTCCATCAATATTCAAAATTCTTTTGATAATACCTTTTGCGCCGTTGCTAAGTGGCGGAAGTGTTGCCGCTGAAATTTCTTGTCCTTCAGTAAAATTCGAAGTTGTTTGAACAAGATTTTTTACTTTAAACGCAACAAGTTGAGAGTACGATAAATCTTCAGGGGGATTGATTATGCCAATATCAATTTTAAACGTTCTTGTCGAAATATCATTTTTAACAGTAACAGTGTATTCAATTGGTGATTGGTAACTATGATCGGTTCCACCAGAAGTATCAATAATATATCCAAATAACGGGCTATCTACATTTTTTACAAGTCTTAATGTCGAAGGCAAGTCTGGTGTAATTGAAATATCAGTACTGTTTATATAACCAATATGTTCAGCTGCAGCTTCTGATGTATCGTTAATCAATCTTAAATTGATATTTGAATCAGGTTGGAAAAAGTATTTTACCTTGCTGATTACCCCTTCGCTATTTGAAAATGGGAAAGCATTATCAATTAAATCTCCAGGGTATAGAGAGCCAGAAGTAAGAGTACCGTAAATATTGTTACTAGCATCTTTGTATGTGATTGTTCCTGTCGCACCGTTTTCAGTTGTAAATGTTTCACTTGTTAATCCGTTTGTGAGAAATCCGCTATTATCATCTAGCTTAAACCCGACAAAGACAGGACCAATAAAAGGAAATGCAACAGTATTTGTATTTGTTCCATCGTAATTATAATAGCATGTCCCAGCATTTAGATAAACGTCTCCAATAGTAGGAGTCGCTGGAGGAGTCGTTCCTATACCTGTACCAGTACAGTTGAAAGACTGTTGCGTTTCAAAAGTAAGTCTTTCAGGAATAGGAGCTTGAATTGTAACTCTTGGTTGTGAAGTTGTTGTTAAGGTTTGAGCCGTTTCCGCTGAAGGGCTATAGAAATTGAAATTAATTGGTGCAAGTGTGAAGCTTCTAAGAGGTGAAACTGCACTATTTGTTATTTTAATAAGACCAGTTTGATTACTGGCCGTAAAATGAGCTGCATAAGTTGTCATGATATCAGAACCAAAGTTAAAACCAGGGTTTGAAATTGGATCTAAAAAATTATTTTTAGATGCATTAGATAGAGTAAATACACCTTCATTTTCTTTGATATTGTAATCACCTAATTCACCATCTGGTGTTATGAATTCAACAACGTTTTTACCCCCTGTTGAATTGGCTAAGCTAGAGTCACCAGTGATAAAAATATAATTACTCGCATTGTCGTAAAAAACAGAAGTTGGGTCTGTAATTTTATCTCCATCAATCTCATTACCATTTTCATCGATAAAGTCACTCGGTGGATTAACTACTTCACCAACTGAGCTTGATGCATCATCACTGCTTGCGCCATCTTCTTTAAACTTCGTTAAGCTATCAGGCACACATGAAGTTGCGATGAGCAGAAGGATTAATATTAAATGTAGAGACGGTTTACCTTTTAACGTTTTCATAAGTTCATTATCGAATGATTCTTAAACAATCTTTACCTAAATTCATTAGGCCAGTATTAATCGAGAGTTAGGGGTATTTATTGCCTAGAAGCTAGACACAAAATTGACAAATTTTGTTGGCTAAAAATTGCTAACTTCCTAAAATTTCGAAGCCCCATTATAATAGTGTTTATATTGATAAATACTTGATTATTCGGGAGAGAGTTGTGAAGAGATTCGTCTTAATTTGTTTGATTTCAACTTCTGCATTTGCACAAATAACATTTCTACAAGAGCTAAGACCTTTTGTGGAAAAAAACATATCGACATCGTTGGCCGATAAGATTTGGGGAGAAAAAGATGAAGTGGAGCTTCCTGAAATTCCTATCGTTAAGAAAGATGCAAAAGACTTAAGTGTTTATTCTAAGAAAGAATATAAGTCACCTTTTACTAAAGAGCAGATGTCTCAGTACAATCTATCATTTATCAATGAGCTAATTAAGGCCACGCGTGAACTAGATGCCAATCGTGATGAGTTATCAAAATGGTATGCAACTCTTGAGCAGGGAGGGACACGTGAAGGTGTTTATCGTTCACTAGTACTTTCTCAATATTACCAGCGCTTAGAAAATTATAATCAACAAACGTCAAAAGCTGCTAAAGAAGTTACTGTTACGATTTTTAAAAAGTACCTTAATAAAGATTTGGATATCAAGAAACTTGATGCTTTAAATATCTATTCTGTGAAAAGAATTTTAGTAGAGAATGCAGTCGATGTTCAAGATGCTCTTTTGGCAAAGTCTCAAGATGAGTTTGCTCGTTGGTATGCAGTTTACTCAGCGGAGTTAGCGAATGCATTTCCAATTTGGAATAGTAAACTACGTTCTGCAAAAGAGAGTGGTGTGCACTATCGTTGGGCCATGAAGATGACTCCAGATATTGTAAAGTCAGAATTTATCTTGAAGACTCACTTATTATTTAATCGACTTCAAAAGAAACAGTAATTAATCATAGAAGGCGTCTTCTTCCATGCCCGTTAAGGACATAAGAAGGCGCTCGACTCCTAGTGCGATCCCTGCACTCGTCGGTAATCCTTTTTCTAATTGATTTAGAAACCTGTTTGGCCAAGGAAGACTGTATCCGTAAAGCTGATCTTTTAAATTTGCATCTTTCTTAAAACGTAAAACTTGTTCGCTTGAGTCAGTAAGTTCATTGAAGCAATTACAAATCTCAATTCCTCGGCAATAAACCTCAAAGCGCTCACACACCCTAGGGTCTTCTTTCTTGATTGTCGAAAGTGCGCGAAGGGGCGCTGGAAATTCATAGAGAAGAAGAAAAGGGTACTTCTCCATTTCAGGCTCGATATAATTATACATAAGAAGAAAGAAGAGATCGTCCCACGCATAATCATCTTTATTTCCTGAAAGATTAATTCTTGAAAATTTTTGATCAATTAAATCATAGAGCTCGTCGCGATCCATGAGTTTAAGAATATCGATGTTGAGAATTTCTAAAAAAATCTCCTGAACAGTTACTTTCTTTATCTTCTCATCAAGGTCACGTACTTTAATTCCTTTTGATTTTAAGTAGGCATGGCAGAATTGATAGAGGTTGATTGTATCGTCCATGATTTTTCTATAATTTTCTTTAGCTCGGTACCATTCAAGCATGATAAATTGCTTTCTATGAGTTGAGCTATTTGGCTCGTCGCGAAAACAATAGCTCATGGTAAATATCTTTTCGAACCCCTCCTGGAGTAACTCCTTCATATGGAATTCAGGTGATGTATGAAGATAAAGGTCATGAGTTTTATTTTGATGCACAGAGTGAATCGCAAAGGGATGAATATGAACTTCCATTCCTGGATTTTCGACAATTGGCGGTGTCAGCACATCCATAAAGCCATCTTTAATGAAAAAGTTTCGAATTGCTTGTTGTAGATGAAATAGTTCGATCTTATTTGTCATTTTCACGCCAATTTTTGCCTTAAATATTGATTTTTATGCCTACATATCATATCTCTTAAACACACAAAATGGAGAATATATTATGTTGCAACTCGTTGCTCTTTTACAGTCTTGGGCAGATCAGGCCCAGCTAAATATGACAATCACTGTCGAAATGGCATATGCATTTATCGCACTATGCTCAGCACTTGGAATTAGCGGATTTACAGGTGTTTTCTATCTCTTAAAACCTAAGGCCCAACCAAAACTTCCTGAAGTCTCTGAAGCTAAGAAAGAGATTGTTACAGAAGTTGAAGTTAAAGAAGTCGAAGTTGTTCAAGAAGCGCCAAAGGCTGAGCCTACACCAGCTCCAGCTCCTGAAAAGTCTTGGAAAGAAAGGCTAACTAAAGGGTTAAGTAGCTCACGCAATAGTGTTTGGGGTAGAATTGGGAGCTTATTTGGAAATGGAGGTCTTGATGAAGATGCTCTTGAAGAGGTTGAAGAGTTACTTTACGGCGCAGATCTTGGACCTAAAGCAACAAGTGAACTAATAGAATCACTCGAAGAAAAAGCAAAGAGTGCAGATTTTAATGAAGCACAATTTAAAATTTACATCAAAGAATTCTTAAAAAATAAAATGGCCGACGTTCAATCAAGAAACGAAGGGGACCTGTTTGAGTTCTCTGGTAACAACACTGGTATGCCAAAGGTTATCATGATTGTGGGTGTTAATGGTGCAGGCAAGACGACAACAATTGGAAAACTAGCAACAAAGCTTACGCAGCAGGGCGCAAAAGTCGTTGTTGGAGCTTGTGATACTTTTAGGGCCGCAGCCGTTGACCAACTTCAAGTTTGGTGTGAGAGAGCAGGCGCAACAATGATACGCGCAAAAGAAGGGGCCAACCCAAGTGGTGTAGGTTACGACGCTCTGCAAACTGCCATTAATGAGAAGGCTGACTATTGTATTCTTGATACGGCCGGACGCCTGCATACTGCTGGTAACCTGATGGAAGAGCTATCCAAGAGTAAGGCCGTACTAAAGAAGTTGATGGAGGATGCGCCTCATCATACATTATTAGTAATTGATGCTATTACTGGTCAAAATGCAATTCGCCAAGCTGAGGAATTTCATAAGGCCCTAGAACTTACTGGTCTTGTATTTACAAAATGTGATGGTTCATCGAAGGCCGGTAGTGCAATTTCCATAGTTGATAGTCTGCAGATACCAATCACTTATATTGGTGTTGGAGAAAATGTCGAAGACCTGAGTGTGTTTAATTTAGATGAATATCTTGACGCGCTGGTAGGTAATTGATTGATTGACTGAAATCCTTTGTGGGACTACAATTAAATAACTATGGATATAAGTACGGAAGTAAAAGAATATCAAATTTTAGGTCATAACTTTAGACTCAAAGAGTCTAATGAAGATGAGATTGTTTCAGCAACTGAAATTGTTGAGTATGTTGAATTAATCGCAAGTAATATTCGCCAGAAGGCACCTTCAATTTCTGACTCACAGTTAGCGGCTTTAGTTGCTCTTGAGTTAGCAAAAGAAAAGCTATCTTTAGAAAGGGAATACAGAAGTGAGATTAACGAAGTTAAGTCTCTTTCTGATAATGCACTAAAATTGATTGAAGAAGCACTTCCAAAAACTCACTAAGATGAGTCTTGAAAAGAAAGAGCTTCGAAAAAAGATATTAGAAGGATTAGCTAATTTAAGCTTAGATGATCAAAGACAGCTGTCTGAGAAAATCTGTTCAAATATCGATTCTCTTTTAAAGTCCGAAAACTTAAATCCTAAGCACCTAGGGGTTTTCTTTCCAATTCCAGGTGAAGTTAATTGTTTAAATTTGAAGATGAAAACTAATTTTAGTTTTCCTTCGTTTGGCGAAGATTCAATGCAGATGTGCTTTCGAAGTACGCCGATAAATGAACTTGAAAAAGTTCAGGCTTTTGGAAAAGAGTTTAAGGTTCCTAAAATAAGTGACCCAATTATTTTTCCTGAAGTTATTTTAGTGCCAGGGGTTGCCTTTGATAAGAAGGGACATCGCTTGGGAAGAGGTAAAGGTTATTACGATATTTACCTCGATAAATTGATTAATATTGATAAGAAGAAAGTTATAAAAATTGGAATTTGCTTTAATCAACAGTTGGTTAGTGAAGTTGCCTTTGAAGAACATGATCAAGCAATGGATTATATCGTAACTGATAGGGAAGTGATTAAAGTTAATTAATAGGAGAGAGAAATGAGTATGGATTTAATCTTAGCTTCACTTCTTTTCCTTGTTGTTGGACTAGCAGTAGGTTTTGTTATCCGCAATCTTCAAGCAAAGAAAGAAGTGCTTGAAAGAGAAGCTAAGGGTGACGAAATTATTGAAAAGGCCAAAGCACAGGCAAAAGACATTAGCTATAAAGCGAGAAAAGAGGCGAAAGAGGCAGCTCAAGAAGAAAAGAAGGAAGCTGACAAGTATGCCGAACGTGTGAAACGCGAACTAAACGATCAGGAAAAAGATCTTAATAAGAGACAAGCAAAGCTTGAATCGAAAATGGATGAACTTGATGACAAGACTAAGAAAGTCGAAAAACGCGAAGAAGACGTAAAAGAAAAAGAGTTAGATGCTCTTAAAGAAAAAGAAAAATTTGTTGTTCGCCAAGAAGAGTATGCATCGAAGTTATCTGAAGTTGCTGCTATGACAAAAGAACAAGCAAAAGAAGAGCTACTTGATACAATGAAAGAAGAGGCTCAAGTTGATTTTTCTAAGATGATTACTCGTATGGAAGAGGAAGCTAAGGAAGAAGCTGAAAACCGTGCGAAGAGAATTGTTGGAATTGCAATTCAAAGATACGCAGGAGAGCACGTTGGTGAAAAGACGATCTCAACTGTAGATCTTCCATCTGATGATGTTAAAGGTCGTCTTATCGGTCGTGAAGGTCGTAACATCCGTGCTTTCGAACAGATTTGTGGTGTTGATCTAATTATCGATGATACTCCGGAGATTGTTGTTATTTCTTCATTCAACGTTGTAAGACGTGAGATTGCTAAAGATACAATTGAAAAGCTAATTGCTGACGGTCGTATTCACCCAGCGAAAATTGAAGAATTCCACGATAAATCAAAAGCTGAATTTGAGAAGAAGCTTCTGTCTCTAGGTGAAAAAGCGCAAATGGAAATTGGTGTTCACGGTATCCACCCTGAAATCCTAAAGCTAGTTGGTGCTCTAAACTTTAGAACTTCATATACTCAAAACCAATACCAGCACGCAATTGAAGCAGCATTTATTTGTGGTTCAATGGCCGCTGAGATGGGACTGAATATTAAGCAAGCTCGTCGTGCAGGTCTATTACACGATATCGGTAAAGTACTTGATGCATCTGCTGAAGGTTCTCACGCTGTTATTGGTGCTGACTTTGCTAGAAAGTATGGAGAGTCTGCGGACGTTGTTCACGCAATCCGTGCTCACCACGATGACGAAAAACCAGAGTCAATCCTTGCTCACATTGTTGCTGCAGCGGATGCGATCTCAGGTGCAAGACCAGGTGCTCGTAAGGCACTTACTGAGTCTTATGTTTCTCGTCTTACTGATATTGAAGAAATTGTTAACTCATTCGAAGGTGTTAGCAAATCTTACGCAATCTCAGGTGGACGTGAAGTTCGTGTCTTTGTTGAAAACGACAAGGTTACGGATGAAGAAACTGTTATGCTATCTCGTAATATTGCTAAGCAAATCGAGGAGCAAATGTCTTACCCTGGAACAATTAAAATTACAGTTGTTCGTGAGACAAAAGCAGTTGGAGTTGCTAAGTAAAATAACTTCCATTTATAATATGAGAAAGGCACCTTTTGGGTGCCTTTCTTTTTTGGGCTTTTTGGAGGCAGCATGAAGATTGGAATTCGCTACTATTTATATTTTCTTCCATCGTTAGTGATCTTTTTCATTGCTTCGGCACTTCTTAACTTTTCAACTGAAGAATATATTTGCTTCTTTACGGCAATCTCATTTGCTGGACTCTATTGTCACCCAAATCGTGATGAGTATTTTGAAGGGCGTACAAGCCGATTCAATTTTGCGAATGCAGTTATGAACTTCTATACAATTCTAGAAGATCGTATTCCTGATAATACTTGGGGAAATGTTGTTTTAAGACACCTTCCAGGTTTTCTCTTTTTCTTATTAGTGGGACTTGTTGGGATTTCGACACAAGCGCGTATTGTCTATATTGTTGGAGTTCTTCTTTTTGAAATTACTTTCTATTTCTTTATTAAGAATAACTCGCCACAAATTGATCTAGATGAGCACGAAACTCATGAATGTTCTGGGCACGAAGAAAACGGCCACGAATAACTTCATGGTTTTCATAGTCATCAAATAGATAACGGCAAAATGCTTTAAATCTTTTAAGTATAGTTGAGTCAACAAGGCTATTCTTTCTATACTCTTTATCAAGCTCATAGAAATAGAGATCTAAGTTTTGCGCACGTACTTTCAGAAGAAATTCATCACTGATAAAGTCCAAGTTTCCTTGATACTCTTTATAAATTGAGGCCAGCCATGGGGTTTTGAGGGCACTTCGTCCACACATAACCGCATATGGATTACATCGATCAAAGATTTGATTGATATCTTCAATAGTCCAGATATCTCCGTTTGCAATGATTGGAAGATTTGAAACTTTGACGGCCTTTTCGATGTAGCTCCAATCTGCGACACCTTTGTAGAGTTGGTCACGTGTTCGAGCATGAATTGTAATTCCATCGACACCACAATCTTCAAAGAGCTTTAAGAGATCAAGATAAAGGCTGTCATCGCGATAACCAATTCTAATCTTTACAGTAAAAGTATTTTTAAAACCTTCTCGAATTTGTTTAATAATTTTCTCGAGTGCTTTTAAGTCTGATAAAAGGTAGGCGCCACCTTTATTTGAATTAACCTTCTTTGAAGGACAGCCAAGGTTTAGATCGATATGATGATAATTTATATCACTAATAAGTGAGATGGCCTGTTGCGTTTGAGCAATTTCTGAAGTTAGGAATTGATAGGCAGTCTGTTCTGTATGGGCCTTCTTTTGTAGGTATGTTTCACCAAAGTGTTTGACCAATGTCTTTGCATTTACGTTACCAACGGATGGGATTCGGTAAAAGTCTGTATAGTAATAATCCCAGTCTCCAAAAATTCTTTGAATGACCTCGCGATACGGGCCCTCCGTCACGCCTTCCATCGGTGCAAATATGATTGAATTTTGTTTAAAAGGTAATGTACTCACAATTGGTTTATAAACAATAAAGGCGCAAAAAGCTACGCTGCTTTTTTAACATTTCAAAATTTTTAGGGTAAAAGTTTATTTATGGAAATCGCAATTGTAATCCCGTATTCACTTGAGAGTGATGGACTTGTTCTATGGGGACAAGTGAGAAAGGAAGATGGCCCTCTTGATGGTATGATCGAATTCCCTGGTGGGAAGATTGAATCAGGTGAAGGCGTTGAGCAGGCAGCACGTCGTGAGTTTAAAGAAGAAGTAGGCCATGAATTAAATAAAATTAGTCTCTTTACTCAGCTTAAGCACGACTATTCAGATCGAAGCGTCTTTTTATATGTCTATGTTACTGAATATACAAAAGAAATGAGTCTGATCAGTCAAAAGATACCTTTTGAAAACGCTCAAAATGATGTAGAAAACCTTAATATTCCAGCAGCAAATAAAATCATTATCATGCGCTTAGTTGAGCATTTTTTACGAGAGAGTAATTTGAATGAGTAATACGTTTGAAATGGCAAAGTACTTCTTCCTGGCCCTGGGGTTTGGAGTTTTTACTTTCGCACCAGTGGCAAATTCTAAAATGACAGGAGGAGGTTTTCAAAAGCTTCTATCAACAACTTGTCTTGTGAGTTTATTCATGGCCGCCATCGCTCATATTGTAACTGGAAATAGTGCCACTGACCTTGAAGCGATCCTTCTCTATATCAGTACGATTTGTATTCTTTTCCATCATCAACTTCACAATCACTATGACGAAAAGAATACGGCGCTTTGGATTCTATATGCGATTCCAACCCTTATTGGTTTTTATGCGCTTTATCTTTTTCAAGATAAGAACTTAACTAATTACTTATATATTGGTTCATCCGTTTATTACTTAGGTGCAATTACGTATGCAATGATTCTTGGTCACTGGTACTTAGTGACGCCAAAATTATCAGAGGTTCCATTAAAAAAGGCCACTCTTGTTACGTGGGCATTACTTGTCGTTAAGCTTATTTGGTCTAGCTTTGAGCACATGAAGCTTGGGCCGTATCTGGCCGCAGGAACTGAGCTTGGTGGCGGGTACGCTTTTAATTGGTTAATGGTTATTATGCGAGATATTTGGGGATACCTTGTTATTCTTGGAATGAGTATCTTTGGATGGAAGCTTGTTAGTATGAGAAGTATTCAAAGTGCAACTGGGATCTTCTATGCCATGACAATTTTTGTCTTTATTGGTGAAATGATTGCGATTTATTTATTTTATACATATGGGTTACTACTATGATGGAAATTACTTTAACTTGTGAAGAATGTGGTTCAGCTGTTTCTTTTCACCCTAATAAAGAGGTGAGTGAAGTTGAGTGTCAAATTTGTCATACCAAAGCTCCTGTGAAAATGAATGAAGAGCACGAGAAGGGTATCCTTCGCGATTGCCCGTGTTGTGAAAGAAAAGATTTTTACAAACAAAAAGACTTTAACCGAAAGATCGGTGTTATGCTTTTTGTTGTTGCTGCCTTGGCGACTCTTTATATGGCAACAACTCAATATGCTCCTTATTCTGTTGCTCCTTTTATTATTTTGTATGTATTTGATTTTGCGTTATTCAAGAGGCTTCCTCCGGTAGTCATTTGTTATAAGTGTCATACAATCTTTAGAAAGGTTAGTAATATCAATGAGATATATGATTTCAACCATGAAATGAATGATCGTATTGTTTACTCAGATCATGACTTTAAAGGCGAACAACTCGATCATCACTAGGGTTTGTCTTTCAAATCCTTGAAATTTGTTGGTTTATGATGTATTGAATCATATCAGAAATACTGATAAAATATTTATATCAAAACGAAGGGGTAACTCAATAGAGAGTCTTACCCGTAACAAGGAAACTCCTTATAGAACCTCCGCTTTATTGTTGTTACTTCTTTATAAACCTCTCAACAAAATTTAATAAACAAGGACAAGGCAATGACTGATGTAAGCAGCCTTGAGATTGTCCTATTGTTAATTTGCTTTATCGGCTCGGGATTTTTCTCAGGTTCAGAAGCTGTCCTACTTTCGATTCCTCACGATCGTGCTAGCCAACTAATTCAGGAAGGTGGTGCAAAGGGAAGAGCAATTGCTTTTATGATTGATCGCCCAAGTGAGATTTTAACAACTATTCTAGTTGGGAATAACGTCGTCAATATTTTCGCTTCATCTTTAACGACAGTTCTTGCAACACGCTTGTTTGCGGATGATGCAATTGGGATTGCTGTTGGGGCGACAACGTTTGTTATTCTAATCTTTGGTGAGATTATTCCTAAGACATTTGCGCGAACTCACGCAGAAAGCTTATCTCTTTTTGTTATCCGTGTTCTACAAATTTTCTACTACCTTCTTTACCCTGTTATTAAAATTATGGTTTGGCTTATTCACACAGTTCTTGGTGAGAATGCTCAACTAACGGGAAGAATTGTAACGAAGGATGACCTTGAGTTTATGATTCAAAAAGCAGAGAAAGAAAATACAATCGATCACAAACAAATTGATCTCTTTAACTCGATTCTAGAATTTCCTAAGATTAAAGTTAAAGACATTATGATTCCTCGAAAAGAAATTAAAAGTATTCAAGTTGGTAGCTCATATAAAGAAGTTATTAGTGAGATTGAAGAATCAATTCACTCTCGTTACCCGGTTGTTGATGGTGAAATTGATAATATCGAGGGCTTTCTTCACGTTAAGGAACTTGCATTCTTAAAGAGGGCAGAACGTGATAACTTCACGATGGTAAATCACTTAAGAGATCCATTCTTTGTTTATGAGCATATGAAGATCCAAGCGGTATTCGATCATATGAATCGTAAGAAAGTTCACATGGCCCTTGTAAAAGATGAGAATGGTTTGATCGTTGGTATTATTACTCTTGAAGATATTATTGAAGAAATTCTTGGTGAGATTCAAGATGAGCACGATGATGATATTGATGAGATCACTAAGGACTATCAGGAAAGTGACCTAATTGAAGGTGCGGATATTGATGGTGCGACAAACTTAAGAGACCTTGATCACGATTATGATATTAAGATTCCTCTTAACGATAATTACTCGACTCTCGCAGGTTTCTTACTTGATATGCTTGGAAATAACTTTCCTGAAGCTGGTCAGATCATTATTTGGGAAGGCTATAGCTTTGAGCTTACAGAGGTCTTTGACTACGAAATTAAGCAAGTTAAGATTAAAGATGTTGATGGGGAAAAGCACTTCTTCTCAAAGAAAGAGGCCAAAGAGGCCACTGAAACTTCTGATGATCTGTTAGAAGTTCCTGTTAAATAATCAAATTTAAATAAATTTAGCTAAAGCTCACATAGAGGGAATCTATTAGATTCCCTCTTTCTGATAGACTATACTAAATATGAACTAGTCATGGAGTAGTTATGTCTAATAAATTTCAAATTGCAGTAATTGGTGGTGGCGCGGCCGGTATGATGGCCACACTACGTGGTGTTTTAAATAATGATACAGTTGTTCTTTTTCCTGGTACACCAAGAGACAAGAAGCGCTCTCGTGAGAAGTGGGTTTATAAAGTTGAGAATATGCCTGGGACTCATAAGTACAAGAAAGGAATTGAAGAGCCAAATAAAGAGACTCTTGAGTGGATTCAAGAATCAGAGTTTAAAGATAATCTAACTTTCGTTAAGGGGAAGGGTGTTACCGAAGTCACAAAACAAAGTGATGGAAGTTTTGAATTAATTGATAGTGATGGTGAAAAGTACCAAGCAGAATTCGTTGTTCTCTGTACAGGTATTATGGATGTTCAGCCACACTTTAATGATAGCATTAAACCAATTCTCCCTTTTGCTAACGCTCAAACAGTTGACTACTGTTTAAGATGTGATGGTCACCATGTTTATGACAAGCATACTTCAATTATTGGTCATACTTCAGGTGCCGTTTGGGTTGCTGTTATGCTTAAGGAGCGCTACAACACGCCTTCGATGTCAATTCTGACAAATGGTGAAACTCCACAATTTGATGAAGAGACTCAAAAATTAATCAAAGCCTACAAAATAGAAGTGTTTACTGAGGCCATCGTCGATGTTCTTGGAGAGCGTAAGGATGGGATAATCAAGGGTTACAAGTTTGCCAGTGGTAGAACGCTAGAATCAGCATTTTCTTTTGTTTCGCTTGGAACTATCGTTTATAATGAACTTGCCAAGGCCATTGGAGCAGAAATTGATGGTAGAGGCTATGTTCTTGCTAATGAAAAGGGTGAAACGAATATTGAAAACTTTTATGTAGCAGGTGACTTAAGGGCCAACAAGAAGAAGCAGATTTATACGGCCTGGGATATGGCAGTTGATTCCCTTGATGATATCAATGCCAAAATTAGAAGAAAGAAAAGGGCGGCATTATTAACTTCACTAGGTTTAGCTTAATATTATTAATTGCCCTGGCTACGAGTGTAGTCTGGGCACAAAATAAGACCACTCAATATCGTAGTCTTTATCAATCTAAGCAGGGCTTAACTCAAACTGAAGTTAAGGACCTTTCGAATTTAACTGTTGTTTTTCTTCCTGGAATTTTATCTCAGTCTGCAATCGAAGGATCTGGTCAGCTTGTGAATCTCTCGTATTTTACTGGGGATTACTTTCGTGACTATATGGAACTTCTCGAAGACCATAATATAAAATTCGAAAGAATTATCGTCGAATCAGAAGATCCTGTTAGTAAGAATTCAAAATATATTAAAAGTGAGCTTGATAAGATCAAGGGGCCGTTATTAATTATTAGTCACTCTAAAGGTGGACTCGAGTTCTTAGATGTACTGATTAATAATCCGCAGGTGTCGAAGAGAGTTGTGGGCTGGGTTTCAATGCAGTCTCCTTATCACGGCTCTGTTTTGGCCGATTACTTTATTCAAGGCTCAATTAAGAAAACTGTCATGGGATGGATCTTTAGCGTACTTGGTGGTGATGTGACAGGTATGGAATCGGTTGGAACTCAAATGCGATCCGACTATATGCAGACAAACGCTACTAAGATTGAAGCGGCACTAGAAAATATTAATCTACTTCAATTTATTACATTCATTAATGAGCAACAGGGCCGAGAAACATCGCTAGAGATTAGCCGAAATTATATTTATAAGAGAGTCGGTAGAAATGATGGGATGGTAGATCTTCAGTCTTCTCTACTAAAACCATATCGTCACGTGGTCATCAACGATGTGGATCACCTAACAACTGTTCTTGATCAGAAGAATATGGATTTTCTAAAAGGTGAAAATGAGTCTTGGAATTTTGATCGCAAGCAACACTTTCGCGCAATTATTCAACTTATTTTAGAATCGAAAATTTAATATCACCTGTGACTTTTGCACGACAGGCCAGACGGATATTTCCTTCTGAAACTTCTTTGTGCTCCGGAGCAATGGCCTCAATGGTATTTTCTTCGATAATTCCTGGCTTTTGTAAGTTTTCGGCGCCTTCAATTATTTGTATACGACATGAGCCACATGACCCACTTAGGCATCCGTGGGGAAGAGTTAGTCCTTGATCTTGGATCGCGTCAAAAATTGTCTGACCTTCTTCTATTGTAAATTCAGTTACTTGCTCATCATTTCCAATTAGTGACACTCTGTGCATACAGTTTTCATCCTTGAAAGTTTATTGTTCTTTTCAGCTCTAATAGCACTATTTTAGCATCATTAATTCCTGCGTAAATTCAGGTAATTATTGCAAACTTTCTAAGGAGAAAAAACAATGCCTAGTTTTGAGAGATTATACAAAGACGGACACGAAGAAGTTATCTTTTTTAGTGATCCAAGTTGTAACCTTAAGGCAATCGTAGCGATTCACAACACAGTACTTGGTCCAGCTTTAGGTGGAACGAGAATGTGGCCATATGAATCAGAAGAAGAAGCACTTAACGATGTACTTAGACTTTCGAGAGGTATGACATATAAGAATGCTGTTGCTGGACTAAACCTTGGTGGTGGTAAAGCTGTTATCATCGGTGATCCAGAAAAAGATAAGTCAGAAGCTCTATTCCGTTCATACGGACGTTTCATGGAGTCTCTAAATGGTCGCTACATTACTGCAGAAGACGTAAATATTAGTGTTGATGATATTGAGCACGTATTTACTGAAACTAATAACGTAGCAGGTGTTGCTGAGATCCACGGTGGTTCAGGTAACCCATCTCCATGGACTGCACGTGGTGTTTTCAGAGGTATCGAAGCAGCATGTATGAAGGTTTATGGAAACCGTTCACCAAAAGGTAAAGTAGTAGCACTTCAAGGTGCTGGTTCAGTTGGACGCTACCTAGGTGAGTACCTATATAATGAAGGTGCAGAAGTTTACGTATGTGATATCAATGAAAAGAACCTTGAGCTATTCAAGGAAAAAGTACCAAATGCAAAAGTTGTTGGGATTGACGAAATCTACGACGTTAAGATGGACATCTATGCTCCATGTGCACTTGGTGCAACAATCAATGATGACACAATTGATCGTCTACAGTGTAAAATCGTAGCTGGTGCTGCAAATAACCAACTTGCAGAAAACCGTCACGGTAAAATTCTTAAGGAAAGAGGTGTTCTATACGCTCCAGATTACCTAATCAATGCTGGTGGTGTTATGAACGTTTCGATCGAATTCGAAGGTTGGTCAGAAGATAAAGCAATTAGAATGGTTGATTCAATCTATGATACAACTCTAGAGGTTTTCAATATTTCTGAAGAACAAGATATTCCTGTTTACCAAGCAACAGATATCCTTGCTGAATCTAGAATTGAGTCAATCAAGAATATCCAAGGGAAATTCCTAGGACATGTTGGTCACCGTTTTCCTGGACGTAAAAAAAGATAGTCTAAAATCAGACATTTTTGATAGATAAGGGCCCGTTTTTACGGGCCTTTTTTGTACCTGGAGGCACTTTGTGCCATGAGTTAAATTCAGTAGCTTCTTAAGGTAAAATTAGCTTGTGAAGAAGTTGATTTTATTTTGCCTATTAATTCACTCAAGTATTTTTGCGATACAATTTGAGGATGCAGTTTTTCCAGAACTCATTACGTCTTCACGTGCCTTGGCCATGGGAAATGCCTTTATTGGTAAAGTAGATGATGCTTCGGCTGCATTCTATAATCCGGCCGGACTTGGTACTTATCGCGGTCGCCACTTTCATCTTTCAAATTTTCATTTCGAAACCAATAAGGGATGGATGGAAACTCTCTTTGGAGGTGATGTCACTGGTAATGCAGGTGACTTATTCGAGGCACTCTCTCTTGAAGGGGCCAGAAAATTACTTGATCAAAATAGGGGAACAGTTGCCCACAGTCGTTTCCAAATGATGCCAAATTTTGCAACGAGATATTTCACAATTGGCTATATGTACTCAGTACAACAAAGAGCTTTCATTGGTGACCAGGTAGGGGATCAATTTGAATACGCTCAAAGAACTGATACTGGCCCATATGCTGCCTTTAATCTTTCTCTCTTTGGAGGAATCTTTAAATTTGGTGTTTCAGCAACATATTTATTTCGTAAGGAAGCGATCGGTGAGGCTGATCCAAGCACGGCCTTAGCACTTGCTGATGAGGATTATAATCGCGGAAGAATGCTATATGTAACCTCAGGAATGAGGATTACACTTCCTTATGCTTTTATTCCAACTCTTGCAATTGTAAGTCATAATTCAACTGGTGGTAGCTTTAAGAAGTTGGCCGGTGCAGGTGCTCCTGAGAAAATTAAGCAAAGCTACGATCTAGGACTCTCAATTACACCTCAACTTGGTAGAACGGTGCGCGTTCACCTAGAATTAGATTACAAAGACTTCTTAAATGCCCATACGGATGTGGACTTCAAACGAAAGCTTGGACTTGGTCTCGAGTTTGATCTACGTCGAATATTCTTCTTTAGACTGGGCTATGGAGATGGCTTTGGTTCTGGGGGAATTGGGATTCGTACTCGAAAAATGGAATTTGATCTCTCAACTTACGCTGTTGATACAACAGATTCTGACTTTAGAGGTGAAGAAGATCGTCGCTATGTTCTAGGAATTTCCAGTGGCTTCTAGCCAAACCCTTCTAAATACCTGAAATCCGTCAAATATTATTTTAAAATTTAATGCACAGCATGTGCACCTTTTGCACTAAAATTGGTAAGCTAGCTCCACTTAAAAAGGGGCGTTAAATGCTTGATAAAACTGCAAAAGGATCAAATGTGGGTTCTACCAACTTAGATAAGAAAAAAGAGATCATTAAAAAATATAATCTTTCAAAAGAGGATCTTGTTTGGATGCTTCGTAACGTTTTCGTTTCAAGAAAACTTGATGATGCTGAGATCACAATGAAGAAGCAATCAACTGCATTCTTCCAAATTTCTGGTGCAGGACACGAAGGTGTTTTATCTGCTCTTGCAAAAGTTCTTAAACCAGCTCACGATTGGTTTATTCCATACTACCGTGACAGAGCACTATGTACTGGTCTTGGTGTAACTCCATATGAAATGCTTTGCCAAGCAAATGGTAATATCGGAGATACTGCAACTCACGGACGTCAGATGCCAGCTCACTGGGGTAACGTAAAACTAAATATCGTTCAGAAATCATCATGTACAGGAACTCAATTCCTTCAAGCATGTGGTGTCGCTGAAGCAGGCCTTGCTCTAAAAGAACTTAAAGAAAAACATAAGTTTGATACTTCTAAATTCTTAGTTGAAGACGCAGAAGTTGTTTATACTTCATGTGGTGATGGAACAATTGCCCAAGGTGAGTTCTGGGAAGGACTTACAACTGCTTGTGCAAATAAGCTTCCAGTTCTATTTCACGTTGAAGATAATGGTTATGCTATTTCTACAATTACTTCAATGCAAACTCCTGGTGGTTCAATTTCAAAAGCACTAGATGAATTCCCGGGTCTAAAAATTATTGAATGTGATGGTAATTGCCCAATTGAATCATATAAAGCAGCTGAAAAAGCAGCGAAGCATATTAGAGAAGGTAAGGGGCCAGTTCTTCTTCACTCTCATGTAACTCGTCCATACTCTCACTCTCTTTCTGATGATCAATCAATGTATCGTACGAAAGATGAGTTAGCGCAGGAAAAACAAGTTGATGTATTTAACTCTTACCCAAAAACTCTTATCGCACTAGGTGTGATGACTGAGAAAGAAGTTAACGATCTTCTTGAAGAGGTTTCAATTGAAGTAAGACGTGCAATGAAGGAAGCGGTTGATACTGAATGGCCTGCTCCTGAAACAGCACTAGATCACCTATACTCACATGATGTTGATCCAACTTCTTCAGACTTTGAAACTCAAGGGACTTTCGAAGGTAAAGACGATGTACCAATGGCATCAGCAATTAACGCTGTTCTTCGTTCTGAGTTCTCTAAGAACCCACTTCTTAGAATGTTTGGTGAAGACGTTGCAGACTTCTCTGATCTTGAAAGACTTAATAACCCAGATCTAAAAGGAAAGGGTGGTGTATTCAAGGTATCTTCAGGTGTTCAAAGAGCATCTCTAGAAGGACAAGTATTTAACTCACCACTAGCTGAAGCTAATATCATCGGTCGTGCAATCGGTATGGCAATGAGAGGGCTTAAGCCAGTTGTTGAGATCCAATTCTTTGACTATATCTGGACTGCATATATGCAACTTAAGAATGAGATGGCGACGACTCGCTACCGTTCTGGTGGAGACTTCAAGTGTCCAATGGTTGTTCGTGTTCCAATCGGTGGATACCTAAGAGGTGGATCGATTTATCACTCACAATGTGGAGAGTCTCTATTTACTCACGTTCCAGGTATCAGAGTTGTCTTCCCATCAAATGCTGCAGACGCCGCTGGTCTTCTAAGAACAGCAATCAGATCAGACGATCCAGTTATGTTCCTAGAGCACAAGCACCTTTACTACCAAGGTTATAACCGTACAGCAGATCCAGGTGAAGAATATATGATTCCATTTGGAAAAGCTCGTATTGCAAAACAAGGTGCTGATGCTACTGTTGTTGCTTGGGGAGCACTTGTTCAAAAATCAATCGATGCTGCTAAGAAAATTGAAGCAGAAACAGGTAAGACTGTTGAAGTAATCGATCTTCGTACTCTTGCACCATTTGATATGGACGCAATTAAGAAGTCACTTGAGAAAACAAATCGTCTTCTTATTTGTCACGAAGAAACTAAGACTTCAGGTTTTGCTGGTGAGATCGCAGCATGTGTTAACGAAGAATGCTTTGAGGCCCTTGATGCTCCAATCCTTCGTGTAGCTGCAAAAGATTCACACGTTGCTTACTGTCCAACTTCAGAAGATTATATTCTTCCACAAGTTTCAGACGTATACGAACAACTTAACAAACTTTTAAATTACTAATACCAAGGCCAGCTCTTATGATTGAATACCTAAATGATAAGGGCTGGCTTAAATATCTAAAAGCTGAATTCCAAAAAGATTATATGATTTCTCTATCTGAATTTCTTGATTCAGAAGAGGAAGTCATCTATCCAAGGCCTGAAGAGTTCTTTGCAGCCTTGAATCTTACTCCACTAGAGAATGTGAAGGTTGTTATTCTTGGACAAGACCCTTATCACGGAGAAGGGCAGGCCCACGGCCTAAGTTTTTCTGTGAAAAAAGGTGTGAAAATCCCACCTTCTCTTAGAAATATCTATAAAGAGCTAAATGAAGACCTTGGGCTAGATATTCCTGAACATGGATATTTAGAAGAATGGGCAAAGCAAGGGGTTCTTCTCTTAAATAATTGTCTAACTGTTCGTAAGGCACAGGCCGGCTCTCATCACAAAAAGGGATGGGAGAAGTTTACGGCAAAGATTATTGATATCATCAATGAGCACTGTGAAAATGTTGTCTTTATTCTTTGGGGTGGCCCTGCTCAAAAGAAGGGAAAAAATATTGATGAGTCAAAACACTTAGTGATTAAGTCTCCTCACCCTTCTCCACTTTCGTCGTATCGTGGCTTCTTTGGTTCAAAACCTTTTTCACAAGCGAATGCCTATCTCACTGAGCATAATCGTGAAGCTATCTCTTGGCAGATCACTAACTAGACCAACTGTTATTAGTGCTAAGGCATGTTTCCTTGTTTTTTGTGAATAAATAATCACACCAATTAAAATTAGAAAATTCACATGAATAAAGCCTAGCGCTTGCGCGATATCATAGCTTAATTCTATTAAAGCTGTATAAGCTGAAATAAACCATTGAGCGTAGTTAAAGTATTCAATAAAGAATAGATTGAAGAATAGGATGGGATAGATGAGAGTGAAGAAACTTGTCAGTAGTGGCGAGAGAATAATCGTTGCTGGATAAATGATCCCCGTAAATTTGTGTGCAATAAAAAGCTGAGCAACAAAGAAGAGAAGATACATCTTATAGATTCGATATTCTTTAATTGAAAAAATTAGGCCAAGAAATAGAGTGCTCAAATAAAATGATAGGGGTGAGTAGCGATAAGTACCAAAGAAGAAATCTGTAACTAGAAAGAAGAGAAATACTTGCATCTTAGAGTAATTAGTCTCTCTTATTTTGTTTAAAATAAAAAAACTTCGAATGAGGGCCACTCGTCTAAATGAATAATAACCTGGGAGAAAGAAGTAAAAGCCTAAGCATAGAGTGAGCTCAACTAGGTTGGAAAATCTTGGATATCTTCTTCTTAAGAAATAGAAAATAAGAAAGAGTGAGCTTAAATGTAGCCCAGATGGAGTCATTAGGTGAAGAAGGTTTAAGTGAGCAAGTTTTCTTTTAAGCTCTTTATCGAGTCCCCATTTTTGTCCGGTTAAAACTGAACGATAGAAATAGAATTCATGTTTTTTAACAAAGCTTGTCTTGGTTTTCATAGGTAGCTTTAGTTTTGGTGGACGTGAATGTTGCCTATTGTCATTCCCTTGAAAAAGGGGATTAATGAGTAAAAAAGCTAGAAGAAAGATAATATTGAAACGCATTGCAGCTTTATAAGTCAAATTTGAGTAATTAACAGGATTTTTGAAGGTTTCGGGAGTTTTTTTTCTCATTTGAAAATGGTAGAAAAAGCATCTAAACGGAGTAATTGCGAAATGAATTTATTGGTAAATAAAGCACTACAGGATTCGATTGAAACTTATTTTAAAGAAGATGATTTAAGTCGTAACCTGAACTATATTCAGTCTCTTCCAAATGATGAGGTTCACTGTAAGTTAAAGATTAAAGATGACATGATTCTGTGTGGCCTGCCATACTTTATTGAATCTTTTAATTACCTAGGTGCGAACTTAAATTACGAAGACTTTAAGAAATATGAAGGCCAAAAATACACTAAAGATGAAATGGCCGAAATTGAATTTAAACTTCCTTTTTCAATTGCGCTTACAGGTGAGCGTATTGCTCTTAACTTAATTCAAAGAGCATCATCAATTGCAACATATACTAATAAATTTGCAACACTTGCTCTGGATAGCGGAGTCAAAATTCTTGATACAAGAAAGACTCTTCCAGGTTATCGTGCTCTTGAAAAATATGCTGTTGTCACAGGTGGAGGAAATAACCACCGCTTTGGTCAAAGTGATATGTGGATGGTTAAAGATAATCACAAGTCATTTTTTGGTGGTGTAAAAGAAGCAATTGATTTCTTTAAGTCAAAGAACTCTTTCTACACGCCAATTGAGGTTGAAATTCACGATCTTAATGAATTACAAATTGCACTAGGTGAAGGTGTAAGACATATTATGCTTGATAACTTTTCTCCAGAGGAAATTAAGGAAGCGGTAAAACAGAAGCCAAAAGGTGTTACTTTTGAAGTTTCAGGCGGAGTTCGTTTAAATACATTAGAGAGCTACTTAATAGAAGGTGTCGATGCCATTAGCATTGGGGCCCTTACTTATGATGCTCCAGCAGTGGACTTATCACTAAAGTACGCAAGAGGGTAAACAGTTGAATAGTTACGACTTTGATGTTCTTATTTTAGGTTGTGGAATTGCTGGGCTTGCCACTGCAGCAAAGCTTGCAGAGAGCAATTTTAAAGTAGGGATTGTTACAAGAGCGAAAGATCCTCAGGTTTCAAATACATATTGGGCCCAAGGTGGGATTATCTATCCAAATGCAAGTGATGATGCCCTCGGAAAGGATATTCAAGTTGCTTCTTCAAATACTTCTAATCCTCAAGCGATTGAAACACTAAAAAACTTTGGAAAAATAGCAATTGATGAACTCTTATTGGAGAAAGCGAATGCTAATTTTGAAAGAGATGAGAATAACTCATTAAAATATACAAAGGAAGCGGCTCACTCAATTGAGCGAATTCTCTATCGTGGTGATTACACAGGTAAGGAAATTCAAATCAGTCTTTTAAATTTACTTAAGGACCAAAAGCGCTATCCAACAGTTCACTTCCTTGAAGCACATACGGCCATTGATTTAATCACAGCTTCTCACCATGGAATTTCAATTTCTCAGCGTTACGAAGAAAGAAAAATCCTTGGAGCTTATCTTTTAAATCAAGAAAAGGGTAATGTTGTTAAGGCGATGGCCAAGAAGACAGTACTGGCCACTGGTGGAGTCGGTGCACTTTATCTTCACCATTCAAACTCTGGAGCAAGTCGTGGTGATGGTATTGCCATGGCAAAGAGAGCAGGTGCCGACATCATTGATATGGAATTTATTCAATTTCACCCAACGACTTTCTATGATTCATCTTCACATGGACGTTTTCTAGTATCTGAAGCAGTTAGAGGTGAAGGCGGAATTCTCGTTAACTGTAATGGCGAAAGATTTATGAGCAAGTACCATCCAGAGATGGAGCTAGCTCCTCGTGATGTAGTGGCCCGCTCAATAATGGAAGAAACTATTGAGACAAGACACGAGTGTGTTTATCTCGATATTTCACATAAAGATGGAGAGTGGATTAAAGAGCGCTTTCCAACGATCTATAAGCACTGTCTAGAGCACGGTATCGATATGACTAAGGAACCAATTCCTGTTGTACCTGCCGCTCATTATACTTGTGGTGGAGTTAAGATTGATATGAAGGGACAAACTTCAATCAAGAATCTCTACGCTGTCGGTGAGGTTTCTTGTTCTGGACTTCATGGAGCAAACCGACTTGCTTCAACTTCGTTGCTTGAAGGCTTAACTTGGGGCTATCTTGCGGCCATTGATATTTCTAAGACTGTAGGAGAGGAGAATCTTTACTCTCATCTGCAAATTAAGAATTGGCAAGAAGAGTACGCTTCAATTGATAAGGCCCTTGTTCAACAGGATTGGATGACTTTAAAGCTTACAATGTGGAATTATGTTGGTCTTTCAAGAACGACAAATCGACTTAAGCGAGCGCTTGCAATGTTTAATGAAATCAATGACGAGGTTTCTCGTTTCTATCGCAGTTGCAAACTTGATGACAGCTTAATTGGTTTAAGAAATGCCATTGAAGTTTCAACAATGATCGTTAAGTCATCGATGAGAAATAAAGAATCCATTGGTTGCTTTTATCGTAAGATGTAAAAAAGAAGGCCAACACCTTTGAGAGAGAGTTGGCCCGAGAGCAAGTATCAGTTGCGAGATTTCCTGCTTATCTACATCCAGTAGAACAAGACTAGGTATGATATATCGTCTCTAAAAAAGATTTGTATCTGGCCGTATTATCCTTGAGACTAGTGATGTAAACACGATTGCCAGGCGTCTTTAAAATTTCAATTTAAGCTGCAGATTTAATAAAGTTGAGTAAGCTCGTTCCCCATTGGTTGGGTGAAGCAACAAGAGCGGCTTCAAAACTTAGAACTTCTTCAACTTCTTCCTTAATTTCTTCGATATCTTGAGTTTCTTCAAAGATATCAAATTTATTCTGGTCACCATCTTTGATAACCTTATAGACTTCAAGATCCAGTTCACAATCTTCAATGATTGAATTCTTTAAAGTGGAATACTTCCATGTATTCCCAATGATCTTGCATCCATCAAAATTGCAACCTTCAATATGTGAAAATTCGAAGTTGCAATTTTCAAACGTACAGTTGATAAATTTACACTCTCTCATTTTTGATCCAAAAAAAATGCAAGACTTGAAGTTAACAGCGATAAAAGTGGTTTGAGAGAAGAGAGAACCAGATATGGTTAAGTTACTTAAATCACTTGATTTTACTAGCTCTTTTTCAATTACTTCATACTGTCCATTTGTGAAGTCAGATAATGTCTCAGTCATAATGAAGTTTGTTAAAGTGGCCATGTGATCCCCCCAAGCCTTGCTTAATTTGTGGATTAGTTCATCCACACTTGAATCATAACCATTCTTGACTAGTTGCGTCAAGCAATAAAATTGCATCAAGAAATAAAAATTAAAACCGATAATGATATTAGGGACTTTTGGGGCATAAAATTTCAGGCCGCAATTGCACCTTAATGAAATATCAACAAGTTATAGGTATTTCAATTTGCAAGGAGAAGTATATGTCTGAATTTAACAAAGAGAAATTAGACGATTATTTAGGAATTATTAGAAAGTACATGCAGGTTAGGGGTCCGATGACTCAAAAAGACCTTGCTGAGTCAACAGGACTTGGGGTTTCGACGGTCTCTCGCTTTCTTTCGATGAAGACAACTGAGATTAACCCTCAGGTAGTTGCTAAAATTACTGCTGAATTGGATATTCCACTTCATGAAATGATCGATTTTGTCGAAGAGCACTTCACTGATC
Organism: Halobacteriovorax sp. GFR8; assembly: GCF_050955245.1. Taxonomy (NCBI): domain Bacteria; kingdom Pseudomonadati; phylum Bdellovibrionota; class Bacteriovoracia; order Bacteriovoracales; family Halobacteriovoraceae; genus Halobacteriovorax; species Halobacteriovorax sp. GFR8. The sequence continues at coordinate 93,284 of NZ_JBPBLR010000002.1, forward strand.
ACTTTATAAGACTTGTTAAATTCTATAAAGGTGATGAAAAGAAAGAGCAGCCAGCACAGCAGGCACGGCCACAACAACAAACTTCCACATCTGGTGGGTTTGAGGATGCTCTTGTTGACACGATTAAAAGTGGCACAACTGGAAATGCTCAAGTTAATGCTAATCCAACAATGAAGATTGGTGGAAAGACACGAACAATGCCATTTGTTACTGATACGAGTAACGAAGATGTTTTAAAAGAGCGTATGGCCCAACTGACACCAAGACAAAAGGCTTACGTTGCTGACTTTTTAAGTCTTGATATCGACGCTAGAGATTTAATCGTTGATCTTGGAAATGACTTATTTAGATATTTTAGACAAAGGGGAATGATTGCTTAATGCACTTTAAAAAGGCACTCCTTGCATTCTTAATTTCATCTGCGGTAGTTGCACTTCCGCAAACGGTGGAATTTGTCTTTTTATCTGCAGCACCTAAGCAAACTCTTTTGGAACAAATTCTTTATAAAAATATTTCTCGTAAAATTGCACAAAATGATGATCACTGTGTAGAAATGGGTGATGGATGCTTTGATCCTCAAACAGGTTATATGGTAGGTAAGTCTGGACAAGATTATGTTGATCAAGAATATGGAACCCCTGATAAGGAAGTTGCCGTCGAGAATACAATTGATTCAGATATGATTCGCTGTACTGGTGCATACTTTGATATTTTCTGTGGCAAGTCCAAGAAAGTTGAAAAGAAAAAAGCACCTAAGTATGAAATTTGGATTGATACAAGTGCATCTCTTCGAAATTCTGACTGGTCAAAAAGTGGTGAGACTTGTTATCGCAGAAGTTTTGTCAGTCGCTTATCTTACGGCTGTCCAGTTACAATCAAAGCCTTTGACTCTTCTATCAGAGAAATAAAGAATGACCTCTATCTGTGCCAAACAAAGGGTGGAAATAACACGAAGAAGATCATTCGTTGGGTGAAAAACTCAGATGCGAAGCATTTATTTGTCCTCACAGATATTGATGAGGCCAAGGGTGAGCTAATGGATTTTCTGAGCAATATTGGTGCTAAGATACATGGCGTCGGAAGTAAGGGATTTTATCCAGAAGATCTATTGAAATTAGCAGATAAACTAAAAGCATCTTGTCAAAAATAGTAGAAATCGCTACAAATAATCATGTTTAAAAAACTTCTAAAATGGTCGAAAGATACTTATACAGAGCTTCCTTGGCGAAGAAATAGAACTGTCTACAAGACACTTGTTTCAGAAATTATGTTGCAACAAACAACTGTAGGTACAGTTCAAAATCACTTTGAAAGATTTCTTTCAATCTATCCAGATATTGAGACATTGGCCTCTTCAACTGAAGAAGAGATTTGTGTTGCATGGAAAGGTCTTGGCTACTATCGACGTGCTCGAAATCTTAGAAAGGCAGCAATTGATATTGTCGAAAACTTCAACGGCAAGATTCCGACGAAGTACGAAGACCTGATCTCTATTACGGGAATTGGAGAGTACACGGCCAATGCTATTTTAAGTATTGGACAAAATAAGAGCGCGCTTTCAATTGATGCCAATATTGAAAGAGTCGTTAGCCGTATTTATGGCCTTAAGGGTGCAAAAGGACCTAAGCTTCAAAAGTTAATAAAGAAAAAATTTGAAGAAGGAGAGTTTCCTGAAATTGCAAAGTGCAAGGGGCGCGATATTAATGAGGCCCTAATGGATCTTGGCCGTATTTATTGTCAGGCACGTAGTGCAAATTGCGTGGGATGCCCTGTTTATAAGGACTGTGTTGCTGGAAATTCAAAAAATGCTCTTGAGTATCCGGAGATTCCTGTTAAGAAAATAGCTAAAACTTATGAACTCGATCTGCTTAGAGTTATCGTTAAAGAAAAGGACTCAATACTTGGTTATCGAAAAGCCGATGATGAGTGGCTATCTGGTCAAATTGAATGCCCGACTTTCATCTTAAGTAGTGAAGATAAGAAGCTTAAGCAATATCCTGAGCTTGACTCAGAGTTATCTTATAAGAAGTTGAAAAAATATAAAACAGCTATCACAAAGTATAAGATCACAAATTATATTCTTGAGATTTCACATGCTGAATTTAAAAAGAGTTACACTGGTAGCTTTAGAAAGTTTAAGCTCAATGAAAAATTGAATATCTCAACGGCGACAAGTAAGGCACTTGCTAAGATCTAATGAAAGTAAATTGTTTCACGGCCATTAAAGATATTCTTCTAAATGATGGGATTGGCCTTCCTTATGATCGTGTTTATGAGCTCTTTGATGCAATAGAAAATACAACTCCTGTTAAGCATCGCCTAAGTGAGTTATTAGTTGGTGACTTAATACTATGGCGTAAAAATACTATTCCTAATAGTGGAGATACTGGTCATATTGCTATCATACGTGAAATTCTAACTGATGGTTGGATACGTGTTTATGATTATTCTAAGCAACCTCACTCAAATGAGAGTTGTGTTCGCCCTGGACTAGGAGAGGGTGAGATGAAGTTGATTTTAGATGGTGATGAAATTTTAGGTTTTATTTGGTCTAAGGAAATTAAGAAAACCAAGATGACAAAAATCCTGGGGATTTCTCCCCAAGACTTAAAAATATTATTCTAATTCTTTAATAAAGAAAGTGTAGATATCAGCATACTCTTTGAATGCTTCAAAGCGTCCTGAAGCACCAGCGTGTCCCGCATCCATATTTGTCCAAAGAAGTTTAACTCGAGAATCTGTTGCATAGTCGCGAAGTTTATAAGTCCACTTCATTGGTTCCCAATAAGTAACACGAGGATCATTTAGACCTGCAATTGCAAGAACTGCTGGGTATTCTCTCTCTTGTATATTTGAATACGGGCAATATGATTTAATGTATTCAAAATATTCTTTATCGTTTGGGTTCCCCCATTCTTCATACTCAAGTTGAGTTAGAGGAAGGCCGTCATCAAGCATTGTGTTTAGAACATCAACGAATGGAACATCTGCACAAGCGGCTCCAATTAGATTTTCCGTATCGAGGTTGATTGTTGCACCAACAAGCATACCACCGGCACTTCCACCCATAATTCCAATCTTACCTTTAGCAGTATAGCCTTCTTTGATAAGGTATTTGACACAAGCATAGAAGTCTTTAAATGTATTTTGCTTCTTTAAAAATTTTCCGTTCTCATACCATGAACGTCCCATTGTCGAACTTCCACGGATGTGACCAATAGCATAGACAAAGCCACGATCAAGAAGTGAGATATTATTACGGTTAAACCATGGGTGAATTGAAATCGAATAAGATCCATAACCATAAAGAAGACACTTATTTGGATCTCCAACTTTTGTTGTCTTTGCTCTAATGATTGTCATTGGAACGAGCACTCCATCATGAGATGGAATAAATTTTCTTTCAACGACATATTTATGTTGGTCAAAACCAGGAACTTCTACTTGGTGAACTTGCTTTGATTCTCCTGTTTCTACATTGTAGTCAAATGTCGTACTTGGCGTAGTAGGAGAACTATAGTTATAACGATAGATCTTTGTATTAAAATTTGCATTATTTCCTCCACCTACATGATAGGCGTCTTCAGGAAATGTAATTTCTTTCTTTTTACCATCTTTTAAAATTAAAAAGTGGTTAAGCCCTTTTTCGCGGAAGCTTACAACTTTAAAATCTTTAAATACATTTAAATTTGTAATGTATCTTTCACTGCAACCTTCAACCTCAACCGTCGCTGAAGCATAATCAGGTTTTGCAATAGGAGTTCTGAGGATAGAGAAGTTTTCACTAAATTTATTTGTTAGAACTAAGAAATCATCACCATCTGACTCTACTGTGTACTCAATCTTGTCTTCTTTTGGGAAAATTTCAATTGGATTCAAATCACTAGCATCAGCTTTAATAAATGAAATTGAATTATTTGCTGATCCACCAGCATTAATAAGTAAGTACCTGTGGTCCATTGTTTCTTCGACCGTTAGAAAATACTCGCCAGACTCTTCAGTATAAATAACTTTATCAAATGAGTTTGTCATATCAGTGACGTGAACTTTGAATGGACGCATATTTTCATCCATTTCAATATAGGCATAGTGTTTCGAATCATTAAACCAAACTGGGCCACTGTTAATTTTCTTTGGTCCCTCTAGGATGATTTCATTTGTTGATAAGTCTTTAATATATAGATCATAAAGCTCATCGCCGTTATCATCGATTGTATAGATTAAATAGCGATGACATGGCGAAATTTCAAATGCACCAACATCAAGAAAGTCGCGTCCTTTTGCTAACTCATTCTCATCAAGGCAGACCTGTCTTTCATCTGAACCAACGTGGCGACGAAAGTGGATTGGATAGTCTTTACCTTCTTCATACCTTTCAAAATACTCATACTCATCATGAGGGTATGGACATGTTTCATAAGTTTGAAGCTCTCGAGATTTAAGCTCTTCAAAAATTGAATTCTTTAATTCTTCAGAATCACTTAGATAGCTTTTAAAGAGCTCATTTTCTTCATTGAGAAATTTCATCACGTCGTTATCTTCTTCACGATTTCTCATCCAGAAATAGTCATCAGTTAAAATCTGATCGTGAATTTTTGTCTCGTGTGGGATTTTCTTTGGTTGAGGGTATTTCATCTTGTCCTCCTGAATTGAATGAATAATGTGCCGCGAGAGCGGCACATATAAAAAGAAGAGTTAAGGTATAAGCCGGGTCCTGTATTGGACTATCATTCGTCTAGGCCAGCAGTTACCCACTGGCTCGAGCGCTTAACCCGTCAACAAGGGCTGGCTACCCCATGAGTCGACCTATTCAAGCTTGCACCGCCTAGAGTTTACCTGTTTTCACTACAGCAGGTGAGACGAATCTCTCACTGATTGGCCGGCCGAAGCTACCCCAATCGAGTTCAAACCCCTGTACTTCCTTTCTGTTGCACTTGTCCTAGTCTCACGACCGACGGGCGTTACCCGCTAAGCTGCCATATGGTGCCCGGACTTTCCTCCCGTCTATTACACCGAAGCATAATAAACCAGCGATAGTCTCCTTAACTCTTTGCAGATTTATGCCCTATGTCACGCTGAATGTCAAAGGTTTACACACTAGCTAGTCATGCTTTAATTGAGTATGCTAAAACTTTTTTTAATTATATTCGTATAAGTTACATAGCCAATCGCCATGGAGAATTGATGAAATATATATTATTGGCCCTTGTGTCATTTTCAGCAAGTGCAAATCTAAAGAATTATGTTCGTGAATATTTAAAAGATTCAACAGAAGTTAAAGAAGCGAGTTACAATTTTGAGCTTTCTAAACTAACTCTTGAACTTGAATCTGGAGATAAGAGGCCTTGGACATTAGGTATTCTTGCTCAACATGATGATGTTGGCCTTATTTCAAATCCAAATAATCCAAACTTAGTAAATACATACAAGGCATTCAACTCTGGTGTGGAATTATCTAAGGAAAATGTCTGGGGTGGTAAGTTTTCGATCACAGGATCTTATATTGATTTTAGTGGTGGAACTGAATACGAGGGATATAACCAAGAGGTTTCATATACTCAGGATCTAGGAAAGAACTTCTTTGGTCGCAATGACGATGCTGACATTGAGATTGCTGAAAAGAATGTCTATTCATCTAAGTATGCTTTTGATGCTGAAGTTTCTCAAAATGTTCTTGAGTTTATCGAAACATATTATAACTACAAAAAAACAAAGACCCTTATTCAGCTAAAAGATGAAGCGATGAAGCGAGCTGAAAAAAGACTTAAGTTTGTTCAAAAGCAAGTAAGAGATGGCCTTAAGGAAAGAGTTGATCTCTACTCTGCTCAAGCGTCTGTTAACTCTGTTGGTGAAGAGCATGCAGAACTAGAGTCTCAGCTTGAAACTTACAAGAAATCTTTAGAAAGTAAGCTAGAAAGATCTCACTCATTTAATGATATCGATTTATATAAAATTGAAAAAATTAAAATGGAAACAATCACCGATGGAGAAATCGACTCCAATCTTACTATTCAGGCATTAAGTAAGAAACTTGAGGCGTTAAATACAGCTATCGAAAAGTATGACAACTCAGTATTCCCAACGATTGAATTGAGTGGTGCTTACAAGACAAATAGTTATACAGTTGCGGGAAGTGGAAATGTCTTTAGTGATGGAACATTCGGTTCTGATAATGATGCGACTGAAGTTGGTCTACAGATTGTAATCCCACTTGGTATGACAGTTGAAAAGAATAATTTAAAAGAAGCAAGAATTAATAAGCTTAATACTGAATATCAGCATCGCCTAGCAAAGATAAGAACTAAGAATCAATTAGATGCTCTTAAAAATACAATTCGTCTAATTGATAAGACAATTGATCTTGTTCTTAAAAGACATAAGTTAGCGACTCTTTCAGTTGCGGAGTATAACAAGTTATACTCTCGTGGCCGTGCCGACTTTGATAATGTGATTTCAGCAGAAGAAAGACTTATTAGTACAGAGAATAAGTTTGTTGAGTACATTAGTCGCAGACAAAAACTATACTTCAGCTTACTTGATATTTACGGAAAGCTTGGTAACCACTTTCAATAAAAAATTAAAGTGTTCGTAGGGTGCTTGGGAGAATTAATCTTCCACACCCTCGGCATAGAATTAAATCATTCCCTTTGTTGAATTCACTACATTCACCAGCAGAATATGTTAGACGACAACTTCCACAGCTATTTCCTTGGAGAAATGTAGCGGCAGTGTGGTTGTGCTTTACCTTTGCCTTTAGATAAAGCTGCTTGGCCTGAAGACCTACTTCGTCTAGAAGACCGGCAATTTGATTTTCGATATCACTAATTTTTGAGTCGTTGGCCGATTTAATCCCTGCAACCTCTTCATTGATTTCAGAGATTGTTTCATTGACTCCCTTAACAAATTCTTTAGCTTCAGAAATCGTCGTCTCTGTCTCCTCTGCTTTTTCAAGAAGTTCTAAAATTGTATCTTGTTTATTGTTGGACTCTTCTTCAAGTGAGGAAATCGTTTTTTGAATGGCCTCTTCTTGTTGGCCGCTCGTAACAGAATTCAAATTCTGATTAGCTTGTTCGAGCTTCTTATCCGTGTCGAAGAGTTCTTTCTCAAGAGAACTTAAATTCGCTTTAGTTTCAGTTAGTTGTTGATTAAGTTGATCGATTAACTCAGTCTTGTTGCTAAGTTGTTTGTTTAGAAAATCGATTCGCTTCAACTCTTCGTCTGTTGCGCTCTCTAGGCCCTCAATGACCTTTTCTAAATCCATGACATCTTTTAGATATTTTAAGTTTTCCATTTGTAATTAATAACATATTTACCTAGCAGTCGCGATTGGAATATTTGTTTATTTAAGGTGATAATAGGTAGATAGGAGTTATAATGCGCGGAAGTATATTCGGAAAAATGTTTTCAATGACTACCTTTGGTGAGTCACATGGCCCTGCCCTTGGGGTTGTTTTAGATGGTGTCCCTAGTGGACTTGATTTTAATTTAGATGACCTACAGGCAATGCTAGATAAGAGGGCCCCTGGACGTTCTAAGGGAGTAACAGCAAGAAAAGAGCCTGATCAAGCCGAAGTTCTTTCTGGCGTTTTTGAAGGTAAAACATTGGGAACTCCTATCGCAGTTATTATTCGCAATACTAATCAACGAAGTAAAGATTACGATAAATTAAAAGATAATTATCGCCCTGGACACGCTGATCGCACTTATGACCTAAAGTACGGTATTCGAGATCATCGTGGTGGAGGACGCAGTAGTGGACGTGAAACGGTTTCGCGAGTTGTTGCCGGCTACTTTGCGAGTTTGGTTCTTCCTAAAGTAAAAGTTAATACTTTTATTTCTAAGCTTGGGCCGTTTGAATGTGAAAATATAATTAAGAGTTTTCCACAAAACCTTGGAACATATAACTTTGGTGATCCATCAAAAGATAGTGAAATTGAAAAGTATCTCATTGATCTTAAGGCCAAAGGTGACTCAGTTGGTGGGAGAATTTCTGTTAATATAGAAAACTGTCCGGTTGGTTTAGGTGAGCCTGCCTTTGATAAATTAAAAGCAGATCTCGCAAAGGCCGTTTTATCTATTGGGGCATGTGTTGCATTTTCTTTTGGTGCAGGTTCAAAGATGGCCGATATGAGTGGACAAGAGGTAAGTGCAGATAGTGCTAACTTTGGTGGCATCGAAGGCGGTATTAGTAATGGTGAGATGATTAATCTTGATCTAACTTTCAAACCAACTTCAACAGTTGGAGCCAATGCAAAAGAAGGCCGTCATGATCCATGTATCTTACCTAGGGCCGTTGTTGTCGTAGAGTCAATGGTTAGGGTAGTATTGGCGGATCACTTTCTAAGACAGAAGGCATACGAGGTATAATTTGTCTGAAATTAAGCTATTTGAAGAAATTAATGATGTAAACAAAATATTGAATGAGATTGATTCTGACCGAATTCTCGTTGTTCTAGACTCTAATATTAATAGTCTCTATCTCGACCTTATTGATGTAAGAGAAGGGATTGAGATCTATATCGCCCCTGCTGGTGAAGATTGTAAAAATATCTCTGAAGTTGAAAGAGCATGTGAGTTCTTTATTGAAAAAGGAGTTCACCGTGGCGCACACCTTGTCGCTATCGGTGGAGGGGCATGTTCAGACTTTGCAGGTCTTGTAGCCTCTTTGTTGTTAAGAGGAATTAAATGGAGTGTTATTCCCACAACACTTCTTTCAATGATCGATGCAAGTATAGGTGGCAAAGTTGCAGTTAACTCAAAGTTTGGAAAGAACTTAATAGGTGCGTTTCACCTCCCTGAGAATATTTATATTTGTGCAAAATTTTTAGAGACGCTAGCAGAAGAAGATTTTATCTCTGGTCTAGGTGAGTTAGCGAAATACTACTTCCTTGATGAACAAGTATTTAACCTAATTAATAATGAAGCAAGTTTTGAAGAGATTACTCTTCGTTGTGCTAAGTATAAGCAAGAAATTGTTGAGCAAGACTTTAAAGAGGGTGGAATTAGAAAGGTTCTTAACCTTGGACACACTTTAGGTCATGCAATTGAAAAAGTATATGAGCTTCCACACGGTGTTGCTGTCTATTGGGGACTGAAGCTAATCTTTAATATTTTCCACCGTGATGAAGAAAATGAATTCCTAAATCAATTCTCAGGTATCTTCGGTTTAGACGCTCTGATGTGTCCTTGGGAAGATTCGCTACCGGTTGATGAGATGATGGATTATATCGCAAAGGATAAGAAAGTTGTCAGTCGTAATGCAATTGAAGTGATTCTGCCAAATGGAATTGGAGCACCTACGATCCAGACAGTTTCTCTTGATGATATTAGACAGCATTTACTTGATTACGCTAATGGTAAGGGAGCAACCAAAGATTTCATTAAGAAAATAAAAGTCCCTTCATCTAAGTCATTTGCCAATCGTGCACTTATCCTCGCTGCAATCTACCCACAAGACGTACAGCTTATGAATATGCCGGAATCAACTGATGTTGTTAATATGCTAAGTTGTCTGGACAGTATTGGTCTTACAATTGAAAAAGCTGAAGATGGCATTATCATTCGTGGCTCTTTTCCTGAGTGTGAGATTGCAACAGATGATGTTATAGAACTTTATTCAGGCGATGGTGGAACCACAAATCGATTTATCATACCGTTACTCGCTCGAGGAACAAATAAATATAGCTTGATACCAAGTGAGAAAATGTTTGAAAGACCTATGGATGAGCTTGCAAATGTACTTGATGATCTTGATGTTGTTGTGACTAGAGATGAAAATACATGGTTTCAAGTTCAAGGGCCTATGAGCATCTCTAGAGGGGTGTACGAAGTTGATTGTAGTCGCTCAACGCAATTTGCAACAGGTCTTGCAATGGCACTATCGCCACGTGAAATTGATGTCGAGCCTATAAACTTAACTACGAGTCGTCCATACTGGGACATGACATTAAACCTCATCGAGCGTTTTAAGAATGGGGAACAAGTTTTTGAAGTTCCGGTTGACTTTAGTTCGTTAGGATATCCATTGGCCTATGCCTGTTTGACAGGCCCTGTACTAGTTGAGAATTGTAAAGGGATCGATCGCTTTCAAGCTGATAGTAAGTTTATAGGACTTCTCGAGGAATTAGGGGGTCAGTTTGACTTTACCGCCAACGGTCTCTTATTCAACGGCATGGATAACTTAAACGGATTTGAAATGGATTGTCGTGATTGTCCAGATCTTATACCAACACTATGCTTTCTCGCTTCATACGCAGCTGGTGCAACAATCATTAGAAGTGTTGAAGTTCTTATTCATAAAGAGTCAGATCGCTTAAATGCTGTCATGGACTTAATGAAGCTCTATGATATTGAACATCACTATCATGCAGAGGAAGATTATCTCGAAATTATTGGCAGAAAGCCTGATGGACGATCTATTGATATCGTTCCTCCTCGAGATCACCGAATGGTAATGGTTTCTTATCTTTACCAGTTAGTTAATGGTGGAGGTAATCTAGAGAATAAGGACTGTGTCGAAAAATCATTTCCTAACTTCTTTGAGGTCATTGCTTAGTGAAGAAGATTGAAGTCATAGTAGTTTCATTATTTATTACGATTTCAATCTTCTGCGAGATCTTTGGTTATCGTGGAAATATTTATCCATTCTTTAGTTGGCAACTTTTTAGCTATGTGAGAGTTAAGTGAGTCAGCAATTAATTGTTAAAGTATTTTATTCACTTACTTTTTCATTCATTAGTTATTTTCTTTTTGATTTAACACCCATTGACTCAAATGAAAATTGGTTCAAATCTTTAATTCTTTGGGTCTATCCATTCAAAACGATACTGATTCCATCACTTGTCTTAATACCTATAACTATAGGTTGTATAAATGACTTTAAAACTAAGTATTTTAGAATTGCCTACAGTCTTGTTCTTATGGTGTTAATTGCATTAATGAATGGAGCAGACTTTGATCATGATCTATTTCTCTGGTTTTACATTTCCGTTGTTATTGCACTTATTCCAGATAAAAAGATTTTGAATACTTCAAAGCTTTTAATCACACTTGCTTATTTTATGTCTGGTTTTTGGAAGTTGTACTATGGAGTAATAGGGATATTCTCTGATGATCTTAATTCTTACCTGAACTTTTCTGGTCTAAAGTCTATTGTCCTAAAAAGTAATCCTGCGGATTGGATTAGTGTTATTCCTTCAAGCATGTTTTTTATTGCAGGTATTTTAGTTCTATTAATTGAGTTATCTGGTTTAGTTCTCTATTTTCAAAATAAGTACTATCTTAAGTACTGGGCACAAGTGATGATTGTTTTTCACATGTTGACAGTTGTCTTTATGAAGATCGAGTTTGTAGGAAATGTTGTGCTTATTAGTTTGGTATTTGCTGACTTACTGGTCACTAAGAAAGAACAATCCAGCCCATATCCTCACACACATACTGAAGTGTGAAATTACGAGATTCATCTAGGTTGACGTTCTTTTCAACATCAAAAAGACCATTTTTTGAGGCAATTCGACGATTGGTAGGGTCAATTACTGGAGACTTACTCCATTTTGATTTCTGAACACGAAAATTGATAATAGAGTCTATATCAGTAGGGTTTTCTGGAAGTTTATACGTCATACCGCTTTTAAGCGTTACACAAGTATTATCAGCACTTGAAATAAGAAAGTTATTGCCAGATTTTCTTTTCACTCTAAAAAAGCTATGTGCAAACGCTTTATACGTAAATAAAGAGAATATGGTTGTGAAAATAAAATTTCTTCGTTTCATAAACTTATTATATACTATATCCATATATTTGAAGAAATAAAAAATGGAGGAATATCTATGTCAACTCTAAGAAGAGCATCAATAAACTCAAGTACTGGAGCGCATTCTGTAAATACAGGTGCTGATTTATATTTCTCAAATCAATTTAAGGCTTCTAAAGTTTGGAATTCTGTCTGGAATGATATTGCAGACTTCCAGCTTTTAAATGATGAATTAAAACCTGGTAAATGTTATTTCGACACAATTGAAGGTGCAAGAATTTGTACAGAAAGATGCCAGAAAAGTGTTATTGGGATTGCTTCAGATACTTTTGGTTTTGGTGTTGGACAAGGTAATGCTGGTCTTGAAGTGCCAATCGCAATTGGTGGTTGGGTTCTTGCCTATGTCGACAAAGACTATGATCCTGGAACTCCTCTGACAAATGATGAGCACGGAAACTTGACTGAGATGACATTAGAAGAAAAACGTGACTATCCAGAAAGACTTGTTGCGATTTATAAGAAGCCTGAGCTTAAGGATTCATTTGGCGATAAGAATCATCAAATTGTCGTCGATGGCCGTCACTGGGTGAAAGTAAAGTAATAAAAGGTCTACTATGATAGTCTTATCAATAGCTTTCTCGGAAGCTTGTAATCTAGATTGTAGCTATTGCAATGTTGATAAGCTTTCGAAGAAATCAATAAATACAGATCTATTTCTTAAATCATATAAAAAGGTTCGTCAGGAAAAACCTGATGAGTTAATCCAAGTAGATTTCTATGGTGGAGAGCCTCTTCTTCACTGGGATAAGATTGTCTTTGTCACTAATGAATTAAAAGACGAAGAGAATGTTCAATTCTATATGCCAACAAATGGTTTACTACTCGATCAGGAGAAGGTCGATTTCTTAAATAAGAATAATATTCGTGTCTCTTTGTCCTACGATGGCCTATGGCAGGATATAAATCGTAAACAGCACGATAGTCGTGGCACAAATTACTTATATGAAAAGAAACTTCCAATTATAAAGCAACTTAATGATCTCACTTGCCACTCTATGATTTATGCTGGCAATAGTAATCTTCTTGAAAATCATCTCTATATCAAAAAAGTACTAAACTTAAATCCAGATCTCACATTAATTAGAGATGTTGATGTTTGGACAGAAGAAAGTGCGAATGCTGTTAACGAAGGCTTCAGTGAATTAGTTGACTGGTATATTGAAAATGTCGACGAAGTTGAGATGCCACAAATAATTCTCACTTACCTAAGACACATTCTACGTTACACAGCAAAAGATATAACAATTGATTATTGCGGAGCAGGAGATACTCACTTATCTTTTTCCGAAGATAAGCTAATTGCCTGTAATCGCTTCAAAGATGACGACTTATATCTAAAAATTCCAGAATATAAGAAGATGGCCGCATGTGAGAGTTGCAGTGTAAAAAAAATCTGTAGAAAAGGTTGTTTATATGAGAACATTAAGAACGAAGGACCTATTGAGAATATTTGCATAATGTATCGCCATTTTTATAAGGAAGTACAACGCATGATTTCTGAAATAAGGTCAAATAAATATTTTACTAGAATCTTGAAAAGAGAAGTTTATGAATCTTAAAGCATTAAATCGAAGTATGTACTTAGCTGCTGAACATTTATTTGAAGCAGGTAAGCATATGATGCCAATTGCTCCAGAGTATGGTGAAAAACTTATGCTCGAAGCAGATGAAATATTATCAATGATTAAGCCTGAAGAAGAAAAAGTTTCAGACGAAAAATTGGATAATATTTTAGATGAGATTCTCAATGTGGAGATAGAATAATGGTCGCCTACAATTTTGAAAATCCTGCAAAAGCGTCTCAAAAACGCGTCGCAAAGAAATACTTTACTCTTGAGATCACAACCTCTGCGCTATGTGATTTAAATTGTACATACTGCTTTGAAGGCGAGAAAGTCGATAAGGCCCGTCTTGATAATGAGCTACCAGTTATCTTTAAAAGAATCGATAGTATTCTTGCAGATAAGAATTGGTTTCAAAGTAAGTATGATGGTTTAAATATTTCACTTTGGGGAGGAGAGCCTACTCTCAATCCAAATTTCATTATCGAGTTAATGAATAAGTATCGTGATCATGAGAATGTTGACTTTCACTTATATACTAACGCTTTCAATATTCACAATATGAGAAAGATTATTGAGAATGTTGATACGAGCAAATTACATGTTCAGGTGTCGTACGATGGACGCGCGGTTAATGATAGCTACCGATTAATGAAGAATAAAAAGCCTTCAAGTAATCATGTCATTAATAATCTTTATGAACTTGCTGGTCTTGGGATCAATGTAAGTATGAAGGCGACTCTTCCAATTGATAGTATGGAAAGTCTCTATGCTTGCTGGGAAGATTATTACGATATTCAAAAGCTTCTTTGGAAAGTTTCTAAAGATATCAATATTAGCTACTCACCAACAATTGATTATATTACGAAATTTTCTCTTGATGAGAAAAAGGATGCGATAAAGATCTTTAGAGCAGAGTTTTTAAAAATCGCTAAGAGAGAAATTGAATTCTATAATGAAAATGGACGCTACCTATGTTCATGGTTTGGTGGTGAAGATAATCGTAAACACTGTTCTGCTGGTTATAATATGGCAGCTATTGATCAACGTGGAAATCTCTATGCATGTCATGGGGCCATTTATTCAAAGCATAAAGAAGAGTTGGCTTATAGTGATATCAATGATGATGCATTCGTTGAAAAGATTAGTGCTTATACTCAAAAATTCGAAGAACCTCTTAAAAAAATTCACAAAGACTGTCAGGACTGTGTCGCTACAACTTGTATGATTTGTCCTGTGGCAAGCCATGAGAAAAGTGAAAAGACAGACTTCTTTGAAAAGTGGACAGATAATTGGGTAAACGAGCTTTGTGGTTTCTTTAAAACATTTGGAGAAATCGATAGGGCCGTTCAAAAACATATATTCTCTGCAAACGCGATGACTAAACAAGAGTATATGGACAAGGAGGCTTCAAATGGCATGTAGTGGTGGGCACTGCTCTTATCACAATACGGGTACTGCAACTTGTTCTGGACACCGAGGTGTTTGCTCGGCAAATAGAACCTATGGTTTAAGTTCTGGAATAGTTAGTGGTGGTATTGTTTACGGTAGCCATGTTAGGGCATTGAGAAATGTTATTGCCGCTGAGTTAACACGTTACCGTAGTCACTCAATGTATAACCCTGCCAACCCAACGGACTCTTACGCTAGAGGGGTGACAATATCAAATAGTGTTGTCAGTAATATGACTGCAAGAATAAATCAACTTTCACCTGCAAATGATACTGCTTGGAGTGGCGCAAACCCCTCTCCTGCTGACAATAGGCCAAAGGGTGCTGATGATGGAACAGCTGGAGGTTCATCAGGAGCAAGGAGCTGGAGTAAGCGAGGGCAGCCTTATACGAGAACTCACTTACAAGAAGTTTTAAACTACTATAATACGATTAGAGCAGATTGTATTTGTAACTCAGATTGTAACTGTAATGCTGTTTGCTCGTGCCATAATAACTGTGGATGTCACTACTAGATTAAAAGGAATTAATTATGATGTTATATGATGTTGCTTCAGTAGAGGATCGTGGGTCACACTGGTATGTGACAAATGTTTTTCCTCATACTCTGGATCCAATTGAAAGACAAGAAAAGCTGTTAAACCTTTCAGCTGTGTCTGCATCAATTATTAAGCATGCCTTAACAGAAGGTATCGAAGTTAGAATCGTAAAACCAATTGAGTATAATGAAGTTATGCCACATGAAATTAAATTAATTAGTGGCGATGCATCTGACTATAACTTCGCAAGAGAATCAGCAATAAAGAAAGCAAGAATGGTGGTAACGCAAGATCTTGCTTCTGTTAGCGGTTATACGTTCTATAGCTATATGTGTTTAAATAACGAGCTTTGCGATAAGGGCTACTTCATTACGGCCGAAAATCGTGAGTCAAAGTATTTAGAAATTTTAGAAACAGGTAATGAAGATCTTATTCAAAAGCTAGAAGATTACCTGAATATGCGCGATCAAATCGAAAGAATTAGTGCTCTTAATAAGAAATTTGATCACTTTAGAAAAATCGTTAATGAAGAAGAGTGTACTGATAAGATCGACGAGCTTACGAATAAGTTCTTAGAGGATTATTATTCAACATTCTTCTAGAATTATTCTCTATTCACAAAAAGATCATCGTAAAGTAAATGGAACATTATTTTACTGCTTCGAGTATTTTCTCTTTTCGAGAGCTCGAAGCAGTGATGTGAAGTTTATCCTCTATAATTGTACTCAAGAGGAAAGAATCAATTGGATTAATGTATTCAAAGAGAGATATCATTTTCCAGATGAGTATATTTCTGACTTTCTTGTTACCAATAGTGTTTATGAGATATTTAAATTAAAACCTAAGCGTTGCATGATTCTTGATATTCATACGCTTAAGCTTTTAGGCGAAACAATACCCTGTGACTTAGTAGTCTTCTCAAATGAGGGGCATGAGATGCGTCGTTACGGGATGAAAAAGGTCAAGTACTTTGGCTACTACGAGTATCAAAACTTTGATGAGCAGGAACTTTTAAAGTTCTCATTTGGGAATTATAAAGACCTTAGTGCAGTTGATGACTATGTCTTCGTCAACACTCCATCACTTGATTATACTAATATCGTTATCCCTGAAAATTACAAACAGAGAAAGCTCATTTATAAAATCGCTAATAAGCACCATGAAAACTTACATGAGAAGTTTGATACGATGCTCTATTATCAATCAGCAAAAGTTGATACGAATAATCGTTTGGTTCCAGAAAGTCTTTACTATAAGAAGAAGGTTGAAATCTTTAAGAGTGTTATTCAAGACTCCGTAAATATGCGTTATAATGATATCTTATTAAACGGATTTGAAGCTTATCACTTAACGGATGAAGATAAGTTAATTCAAGAATTTTTGGATTAATATGATTCTAAGACTCGATAAAGAAAATTATGATCTTTGGCTTACCTATAGCTGGAGTGCAAATAACCATGGCCTTTGTGGACATACATATGAGGTTATTGATTACTATCTTTTTTTAAAAGAGCATATGCGTGTAGGAATTCTTCTTTGTGAAGATATTGATTGGCCTACATTTCGTGATTCTGTGGTTGGAAAATATATCATTTCTGATGATGAGTTAGCTCAGCTAGAAAAAGATACTCTTTTTGTAAACCGTCCTAACTTAGTCCATGCAAATTATATTCTCTTTACGGATGGGGGTGCTAAGTCACTTATGGGCAAGCATATCTTGGCGCAAAAGATCTTTCATTTTGCTTGTGGTGATAAAGAATTGCAGGACAATGATAAAGACAACGTCTTTATTCTCCAGGATGCTCGAATCTACCGCGATTGTAAAAATGCAATTGACTACAAAAAGCGAATTAACTTTGATCGTTTAAAAAAGCCGACAAAGTCAGCTCGTTGCAATCTTCTCTATGGCACAAAAAATTGTCGAAATATCCCTGATCAGATGTATCTAGACCTCCTTAGTAAGTACGATGGGAAGTTTATGTGTCTTACCAATAAAGAAAATCGACCTGCTGGACGCCTAGAAGGGCTCTCTGAACGCTTTGATTTTCCAGAGATGCCAATTACTGATCTTTTCGAAAAATTTGATAGATATATTTATACACCGGTACCGCGCAAGTTTGATTGTAGCCCCCGTATGATCGCGGAATGCAAGTTTTTTGAAAAAGAGGTTGTGTATTATAATATAGACTACTGGGATGAAGATAAAGGCCTCTATTGGAGAAAGTGGGATATTGATAATGACTTCGAATCAATATTCTTAAAAGAGGGCGATCCCATACTAGAAATCTTGGGAGAACATATTGGATTATAATATTTTTAGCCACTCTGGACTTAGGCTATTAAATGACAAATTCAATAAGAGAGCAAAGCTCGATACTGGCACATTCTGTAATTATGAATGTTACTTCTGCTATTATCTTGAAGATCTAGACAAAGTAACTCCATTAGAGACAATCAAGCAAAGAGCTAAAAAAATCTATAACTGTGGAATGAGAGAGATCGATCTAAGTGGTGGTGAGAGCTCTGTTCATCGTGATTGGTTTGCAATTCTCGACTACTGCCATGATTTAGGTTTTACAAATATTTCTGCACTCACTAACGGGGCTAAGTTTGCAAATTTAGCCTTTTGTGAGAAATCTAAAGAACATGGCCTAACTGAATTACTCTTTAGCCTTCACGGAGTTAATGAAGACAACCATGATTCAATTGTTGGAAGGAAAGGTGCCTTTCGTAAAATGCTTAAGGCCATATCTAACTGCCAACAAATCGGTATTAAGGTTCGTATTAATTGTACAGTAACAGATAAGAATGCTGAGCTACTAAATGAGTATGTTGAGTTGATTAATAAGATAAAACCATATCAATTAAATTTTCTTCCACTTAATTATTGGGAAGATGCTGATCGACTCGATTCGCAAAGTTACGAACACTTGAGTAAGTATATTAAGCTTGCCATTGATAATCTAAATCAAGAAATTCAAATTAATGTTCGCTATATCCCATTTTGTTTCATGCAAGGGTATGAGAAGTATGTTGTTGGAGTCTATCAGCATATTTATGATCGTAATGATTGGAATATCTATGCTTACGATGTCGAAAAAATTGAAGAAAAAGTTCTTGATACAAAAGAATACTTTGAAGTTGCCGCACAGAAAAGAAAGCATACCTACACCAAAGGTAAGGAGTGCTTTAACTGTAAATACTTTTTTATTTGTGATGGTGTAGAAAAGAAAATATCAAATATTCAGGATGTTTACCCTGTTGAAGGGGAGAAGATTGATGATGTCCTTCATTATCGACGAGGTCACTATCCTGAATGTGATTATAAGTAGGTAAATTATGGAAAAATTACCAAATTCATTAGCGAAAGAAGATATTCTCGAAATTGAGCTCGAGTTAACAGGAACGTGTAATCTTGATTGTCCTCTGTGCTCACGAAGTTACTCCAACGCGAAACACTTGGTGAAGTATAACGAAAGACCTGCAAGTGAAATTATTGCTCAACTAGACGAGTATCCTAATATCAAAATGTGTTGCATGGCCGGAATGATTTCTGAGCCAACACTTCATAAAGAGTTTTTTACTATTATGGAGTATTTGATTGATCGTGAAATCGAAGTCGAACTTTACTCAAATGCTTCTCTCCATTCTACTGACTGGTGGCGAAAACTCGGTTCTATGATGAGTCCTCGAGATCATGTATTCTTTACTATTTGTGGATCAACGCAAGAGTTACATGAGAAGTATCGTGTTCGTTCCAATTTACAACAAGTCTTAGATAATCATGCTGCATTCAAAGAAGGCTGTAGGTACGATATCGATTACCTTCAACATATTAAATTTGAATATAATGCGAAAGACTTTGAAAGTGAGGCCATGAAAGATATCCGCTCTCGCTTTAGTCGTGAGTATAATATTAACACTCTTCCTTATAACGAAAGATTTGGTTTTATCAAAGATGAGGAGAATGACATAGCCTTAACGGCCAATTTGGCCAAAAGCTATAACTTAATTTCTCGTCATGCCAAGAGACGTTATGAACGAAATAAATCTGGTGAGATTAAATGTCAGATGCGCTGTAAAAGCCTAGAAGAGAAATTTGTGGCGATTGATCAGTGGGGAGAGATCTTTCCGTGCTTTCTTTATCGAATCTATAATGTTGGGGAAAAATTTAACCTCGACTATTCAAAGATAAATCAGTTTAAGTATGATTTTTGCTATGAGTGTGAAGCAATGACGACCAAGATGCTTGACGACATTGGCCTAGAGAGGATGGGGTAATGAGCTGTAAGCAGACAACATTACATCGTAGTGAGATCTTAGAGTTAGAAATGGATCTTACAGGTACATGTAATCTGCGTTGTCCACTTTGTACAAGAAATTATGCTCATGCTGGCCATCTATTAAAACGTAATGTTCGAAGTTTTGAACAGATTAAAGAACAACTGGATACCTTCACAAACCTTGAAGTCTTTTACATGGCCGGGAATATTTCTGAGCCAACACTTCATCCTGAAGTTAAGGAGCTTTGTCGCTACTTAGTTGAACGTGGTGTTGCCATTGAACTATTTACTAATGGTAGTACTCATAATCCTAAGTGGTGGGCCGAATTAGGAGAGATATTATCTTCTAATGACCGCATCTATTTTACGATCTGTGGATCAACTCAAGAACTCCACGAAAAGTATCGTGTTGGAAGTAAACTTCAAGACATCTTAGATAATCATCAAGGTTTTATTTCAACGAATAAAGAAGGAATCGATCATATTCAACATATAATGTTCAAATATAATCGTGAGGACTATGAAAGCGATGCCATGAAAAATATCATTGCGCGCTTTAGTAAAACATTTAATGTGGATACTGAAGGCCAAAGAACTTTTAATGAATATGTTAAGTCTTTTGATAAGGACTTAATTCGTCCAGAAGACGAAAGAAAGAGGGCCATTGATGCTCTCTTTAATATTAAACCATCACCAGGTGAGAGTACGGATATAGAAATTAAATGTATGAGTCTAAGGGATCGAAAGATTTATATTGATCAATTTGGACAAATCTCACCGTGCTACGGTCATGCAGAGTATGAAGGACCTGGACACTTCTCTGGTGAAGTATTTGATTACGGAGAAGTACTTAGTTTTAAATTTAAAGATTGTTTTAAATGTGAAAGACGTATTCAGAAACTAATTGATGTAATGGAGTTAGATTTTGTCTGCTAGTAATGATGCCCTCATTCGTAGTGAGAGAATAGAATTAGATCTCACTGGAACTTGTAATGCAAAGTGCCCTTTGTGTGCACGAAACTATAAGCATATTGAAGTTAAATATAATGAAAGACATTTAAATGAAATCACAGATCAACTAGACCAATTCCCTAATGCCAAATTCGTTCACTTAGTGGGAGCTTTTTCAGAACCAACTCTATATCGCTCAATTTTTGATCTTTGTCGTTATTTGCGCAAAAGAGATATCGCAATTGAAATATGTACAAATGGTGATACTCACGATCCTGATTGGTGGTCCGAACTCGGTACAATTCTAGGGCCTGATGATAGTGTTTATTTCACAGTATGTGGTTCCACTCAAGAGCTTCATGAAATTTATCGTGTTAACACAAGTCTCGCTAATATTAGGGCCAATGCGAAAGCATTTCGTGAATCAAACCCATATGGCATAGATTATATCCAGCATATCCTCTTTGATTATAATGCAAAAGATTTAGAAGATGGAAGTATGGATGAACTTCTAAAAGAGTTTAGTAATATTAATCTTACACAAACTCTTTATCGCCGTGATACTGAAGTTTATAAGAATCCTTTTAATCTGGATAAGATGCTTGTAACTCCTGAGCTTAAACGTAAGTATGATGTGATTATCAGCTCAGCAAAAAAGAAATGGGGTGAAAAAGTTAGTGGTAGCAAGGACTATGATATTGATTGTCGTTCTTTCCATAATAAGAGTATTCACATTGATCAACATGGGACTGTCTTTCCTTGTTATGTCTGGCTTGAAGAAAGCCGATTAGAAAAATGGGATTTAGATTATAAGAAAATTCAAAACTTTGAATATGAATGCTGCCAAATTTGTGAAAAGAACTGTAAGCGTTTAATGGATATGTGGGAGCTTGAGATTCTATAATGCAATATAATAAATTTGTTGAATTTATAGAACTTAGTTTGAATAATAGCTGTAAATTACAGTGTCAGGGCTGTCCAAGCTTAAATCCCGATCATAAGAACTCAAGAGAGCTAGATTTTTCAAGAGTTCTTCCTATTATCAAGGATTTCAATCCAAAAGAAGTATTTATCTGCGGTAATGATGGTGAACCGTTAGAACACAGTGATATTAATAATATCCTTGTCGCACTAGGTGAGAACTTTTCTCATGATATTCTCATTGCAACGAATGGGGAAAACCTGATGAATCTCGACGTGGAAAAATTAGAAAAATATAAGAATATGGTTTTTCAGGTGGCCATCGATGGACCAAATCAAGAAATTCATGAGTTAACTCGTGGAGGTAGTAGTCTGGATACGGTCTTTTCAAATATAGAAAAAGTTAGAGGAATTTTGAATATAGAACCTATCTTCTCTCGACATGTGTTGAATGAGAAGTATGCGGTTGAGACAGCAGAGCTAGTTAAAAAGAAGTTTGATTTAGACTTAGTATTTCGTGACACAACTCTTATTACAAATGTAATTAAGCCGCCAAAGAATAAAAGTACTAGAGGGAATATGGATTTCCTATATAAGAAGGATTATTCTTTGCCTGTTACACCATGGTTTAAAAGAATATATATAAACTCTGATGGAAATTGCTATCCTTGTGTTTCTTTTATTTATGCAAGAATCGATAGTAGGCCCGTCAATATTTATTCATATAAAAGTACTTTTGAGTTCTTTACTAGCTTTATAAAGTTTTCTCGAGAGTTTTGTAGTTGTTATCAGGCCCTTGGGAACACAACTCAGTGTAAATTGAATTGTGATTTCTATATGAATGAATTTGAATATGATGATTTGGAAAGTATTAAGGATATATCGTGATTAGAAGTAATACCTCTTTTGGTAAACTCAATTCTATTATCGTTGGACGAGAGCTCGAGATTAGCAAGAGAATTGCTGATTTCACTTTTCAGCACTTTTACGGTGAGAATTTAACTCATGCTGTATATGATCGACTAGAACATGGTGGACATGAGTACTATGTTAATCATGACCTACTTTTAAAGCGTAATGAACAACTAGATAACCTTGCTGATACATTTGAAAAGTTAGGAGTTGAAGTTTTTCGCCCAGATCGACTTGGGCAAGTTGTCACTATTAAGACTCCTGATTATAAAACAGAGCTCTCTAGTGCGAGCAATGTTCGTGATGTCTCTCTCGTTTATCGAGATTATATTATTGAAACTCCTACTTATGTACGAAACCGCTTCTTTGAAAATACTCTTCTTTATAATGTTTATAATCAGTTATTTGATGGTGGTAGAGGTGGAAAGTGGATTCGATCACCACACAATAAACTAGTAGAAGAAACGATGGACTTAAGTCCTTGGAATTCAGAGCGTGATTATAAAAACTTTGATCGCTCAAAATATACGATGGCAATAGATGGGGCCCAGTTTTTAAGAATCGGTAAAGATGTCATTGTTAACGTAAACTCATATAACCATTTTCTTGGTTTAGAGTGGGTAAAGTCATTCTTTCCTGAAAGTAACTTTCACATCGTAAATGTTGCTGATAATCATATTGACGGTGTTTTAGTATGTCTTAAGCCTGGGACATTTCTTGTGAATCCTAAATATCGTAATATAAAGGATTTTTTACCTGAGAAATTTAAAAACTGGGATTGTTTATTTCCAGATGATTATAAAGCAGAACCTGTGATTGAGTCCGGGAAAACGGATATTGACATCCAACTTGCAAGCACAAGAGGTATGGATATTAATATTGTAAGTGTTGATGAAAAGAATGTGCTAGTTAGTGAGAGTGCGGCAAATGTTATTGAGTTACTAGATAAGCATGGCTTTAATCCTCACCCTGTTCGATTAGAGAATTGTGAAATTTTTGGTGGAGGCATACATTGCTCAACACTAGATACAAATAGAGAAGATGAATACATCGATTATACAAAGTAGTACGTATGAAGATTGCACTAATTACAATGATTGAAAGTAATGGCCGAAGTACTAATGATGATAATGGCATTACATTTGAAAATCAGAGACATTATGAAGATGAGGCAATTCTCTGCTTTGAGAATTGGCGTAAGAATGCAGGTGAATTAAAAGATATTCCAATTTATACCTACTGCCCCTCAAAACATATAGTGAGCGAGAAGACGAAAAGTAAATTTAAAGAACTTGGTGTGATCTATATTGAAAAATATCACGTTGAAACAGAGAGTTTTGAATCTGGTTTCGTAAATGTTCCTTTTTGTGGAATGTTACTTGAAGAAGAGTTAACGGAAGATCTCTTTATTCATATCGATCTTGATATGAATCTTATAAAACCTTTAGATCCTAAGTTATTTGAAATAGCATATAACGAAGATAAGATTGTCGTCGGTCAATACGATGATATTTCAAAAAAAGACCAACGCTTTATAGGTGAAGATTGGGGTAATCCTCTTGATACGGGGTTTATTATTTCTCGCCGTGATAGTGGCTTTTACAAATTCTTCTTTGAAGAACTTATGGCCCTTTATAAGACAAATGGTGATGAGAGATGGCAGAAGTACTGTCAAAATGTAGAGAAGTACTTTCTTGAGGAATATGTCATTGAGAAAGCATTCAATGAGGGACGTCTTAATGTCCACCCTGTGCAGTATTATCAAGTAGGTGAGGGGTATGCTTCTGTCACCACATTTCCTAAAGATAAGTTACATAGCATTTATTTTTGGCACGAACACCTCTATCCAAACTCTAAATATGATAAAGTAAGAGAGAGAATTGCATATTTTAAGAGAATGAAGGATCTGTGATGGATATCGAACATATATTCAGAGAAAAGAAAATTGAGTTTCTCTACGCTGCTCAACATAAACTTAAAGAAGAATTTAATATCGAGGTTCCTGTTGGAACAGGATTTGGAAAAAGTAAGAGTTTTTACTTTATTCCTGTCGGTAAGCGTAAGTATGTTTTTAAACCAGCTTTAAAATTTCTTGTTACTGATGCGCCTGATATAGACCGAAAACTTAATTTTACATTTGATGATTTATTAAAAAAATATCGTAAGATCATGAATATAGAAACAATTCTTCCAACACTACTTGATGAGTCTGAAAGCTTTTTGGTTTTTGAGTACTATAACGAAGAAGATGGTTGGTTTAAGATGGATGATCTTAAAAAAGGTGATTGTGAGACAGTCATTACTTTAACCAAGAATCTTTGGGGGAATGATAAGAACGTATTGTTTCCTTTTTATAATCAACTTTATTCTAAGGTTTATAAAAATATAAATACCGGTGAAATTAAGATTGTTGACTTAAAATACGTCGAAATTCAAAAGCGTAGACCAATTTTTATGTATATATGCGATTATAATATAAATACAATTTTTTATTTTGAAAAAAACTATAATCCATTCTTTAAAGTGAAAGATATCTTGGCCCGTGAGTATCCTGTTTTAGAGGCCCAGGAGAAGTTCTTATATAAATAATGAAAATACCTTTATTTCGCCCATATTCGAGTCCTGATTTAAAAGCACTGCTTAAACGTGTTATAGATGGTGGTGAATGGACAGGTGGGAAAGAGGTAGAAGAAGTTGAAAATCTATTAGTTTCTAGGTTCAATTTTCCAAATTTTACTTGCACCAGTAGTGCCACGTCAGCTTTTGAAATAATTTTGGATATGTATTTTTCTGAAATTGAGGCAACAATTGTCGTTCCTACTAATACATTTGCAACTACGGCAGAAGTACCAAAGAGATTAGGTCATAATATTATCTTTTGTGATGTTGATTCATTCACAGGAATGATTGATATTACATCGTTAGAACAGATCCTTAAATCTCAAACAGTTGATTGTGTGGTCCCGGTCTCTATTGGAGGACATCTTCATAATAGAGATGCGATAAAGAAATTAAAGCGCGAGTATGGCTTTAGAATTGTCGAGGACCTGGCCCAACTCATTTATCCAGAATGTTATGACTTAGAAATTGATGCAGCTTTTTTCAGCTTTTATCCAAATAAGATACTCTCTTCTCCTGATGGAGGAGGACTTGTCGTTTCTGAAATTTCTTTAATAAACCAGGCTAAGAAGCGTCGATTACATGGTATAGACCGTAAATCAAGAGGTGAGTACGATATCGAATTTCTCGGCCGTAAAGCGAATATGACAAATATTGATGCTATTTTTATAAAAGATCAAATATCTATGTTGTCAGATAAAATCCATAAACGCTTGGCCATTTATCATTCATATACTCAATTACTTGAAGAGATTGCAGAAGTCGAAGTCTTAGCACTCGGTAATAATATTATACCTTCACTATTTATCATTCATGCTAAGAATCGAACTGAGTTGAAGTCTTTTTTAGAAGAGAATGGTGTGCAAACGTCGATTCACTTCAAACCTCTTCACTTGCATTCGTATTGGAATCAACAAGAGTTAGTGTTTCCTGGTGCTGAGGGGTATTACTCAACTACTCTTTCACTTCCTTTTTATGAAAATTTAAGTGATGATGAATTGAATTATATTATATCTCTTATAAAAAAGTTTTACTCTATCTAATAATTCTTTCAATATAAAATGACTCTGCTAATTCTTTACCACACTTTGTCCCTTCAGACTTTGCAAGGATCTCTAAATTCTCGATTGAACGAGGATGTGGAAAAGGGTGTAATTCGCTTTCGTAAGCACACATTGCTTGAATCTTGGCCCTTAAGTTTTCTTCCGTTATCGAATTAAAATAATTTTTTCTTGTTTGTATAAATTGTGAAGACTGATATTCAATACTTGAAGGTATATCAAATGTATAGATTTCTGTAGTTGTATTACTTGGAGTTGATCTAAAGGCAGTGAGGACGGCCTTGTTTGTGATTTGATGGTCGATATTTAAATCATTGTATGAGTGTGTGTAAACGATATTAGGATTATAATCATCTTTCACTTTTTCAATCTCTTGGATGATGTCGATAAGATCATAGTTGTCGAGTCTATTATCTTTTAAAGATAACTTTTTGTGGTCTTTCACCCCAAGTATTTTAAGTGCTTTTAAGTATTCTTGATGACGGGTATCGACATCTTTGCCCTGGGCCGAAGTACTATCAGTTATGACTAGAACATATACATCATCATTATTTCTAATATGTTTATGTATGGTTGCTCCACAACCCAAAACTTCATCATCAGCATGAGCAACAACTACTAGAACCTTTTTATTCATGGTGCCACCTTTTCAAAACTCCAATAATCATCACACTCACATAGCTTAAATGGGCAGACAATTGAACTTGTTTTGAAGTCACAAGTTAGAATGTGTTTTTTTATGCTCTTACAAGCATAAGAAACTTGTGCGTCATAGTGAATTATAAAGGCCTTAATATCACACTTCCAACCTTCTAACTGATTATAGCCATTATTTAAAAAATCAGATTTTGAGATATGCTTTTGTGTCTTGGCCGTTTTAATTAAAGTCGTTTCTTTATTTTCTAATAGAGCTACTTTCTCTTCGCATGTCTTGATAAAAGCTTCAATCTCTTCTTGATATTTTTCATATGAAACGCAATCTTTTGTCTCTTTATGAAGTCTTATACAATTTAAGGTATGCTTATTTTCTTGTGCTAATTTATATAGACTTTCGAATGTATGTTTATATTTTTCAAATTCTTCTAATTTATTAGTGAAGAGAAACGCCGTATCCATTTGATATTTTTCGGATAGGAGATCTATTTTTTCGATAAAACCTTTGTTTGGGTATTCAGGATGAAAACTTGCTGTGATCTTTATTTTTTCACTTATAGGAAGTTTGAGCCAAAAGTTTTCTGGTTTGACAAAATTTGTGACAATTCTTATTTCTTTTAAATTTTGAATGCTTTCTAGCTCTTCAATAATATTGATAAAGTTTGGATGGAGACTTGGTTCCCCACCGATTAGGTTAATAATGAATTCTTCTTCAATGCTCTTAAGTTTCTTTAAAACAATTTTACTTAGTGTTGTGTACTCAGTATCGCTATTAAATGGCCTATAGTAACAGTAGCTGCAATCAAATTGACAATGAGAAACCATCTCCCAATTAATATTAAGTGGGGAGCCTTCTCCAATAGCAATAATCTCTTCATTTTCATATTGCATTTCTTAGGTCCTCTATTGCAATTCTTTCATTTCCAAATAGGTTTATAATTCCACGCTGCTTTAAAATTTCTTTATATAAGGGTGCTTCGTAATTATAGGGAAAACAAAAGTCTTTAACCTCTATTCCTTGCTTAGCGAATTCATTTATCATTCTATCTGTATCATCTCTTAGGTGATCATGTAGTTCTTTTAAAGCTAGGCCATTTCTTAAATCTTTATGGTGATGTGAATGACCACCAATATAACAATTTTTAGTTGATGCTATTTCTTTGATTTGACTCCATTTCATATAATTAGCTGTATTACCTGTTTGAAAGAAACACTCGTGAGCTTTAGCACATGGAATCGTTATCTCATTCTGCGCTTCTTTCTCTGGAGAAATTATATTGGTGGAAATAAAGAAGATCTTTGGTGTTTCAAATTTTAAAAAATGATTTAGATACTTATACTGTGAGTAAAGTCCGTCATCAAAGGTAATGATATAATCAGATAAATCAAGCTCAAGCATCCATTCGTATACTTCATGAATCATTAATATTGGCTTATTCTTCTTATTCATATTTCTTTGCGATATCCTTAATAATTGCTTTAAGTTCCACTTGTGGATGATAAAATTGTTTCAATTTTTCGATACTTGGTGATCTCTTTAAAATATCTTTTGAATTATCACTATACTCGTCATTAAAAGCTATTGTTTCAATTTCTAGATCAAGCTCCAATGTATCTTTGATAAGATGAGCAAGTTCTTCTATCGTGACTCGGTTTTTATCATTCCCGATATTAATTGTTTGATTAGAGAACTTATCTTGCTCTATTAAATACTCCAATGATGCGATCAAATCACTAACATGGCAGAAGGACCTTGTTTGCGTTCCATCACCATAAATTGTTATTTTACCTGTCTTTATCGCATCACGAATCATCTTTGGCATGACCATACCATATTTTGGAGACTGCCCAGGCCCAGTTACATTAAATAGCCTAAGAATGATATGTGGTATTTCGTAACTCTTAAGTAAAAACTCTGTCATTAGCTTATTACATGCATAACCCCACCTCAAGATATCAGGAGAACCAATTTGAAGGCATTGATCTTCTTTGCAATTTTCCTGGTTACCATAGACTTCAGAGCTGGAAGCAAATATTGTCTTCGTCTGATGCTTGGCCAAAAGAGGGAGTAGGTCATGGCCGACTTTGTTTTCATTAATAATCGCTTCTTTTGGTGATTGATCGATTTTTTTAACACCAACAGCGGCAGCAAAGTGACAGAAAATTGTGGTGTCTTTTAGTTCGGTATTAAGCCAGTCTAGATCTTCTTCACTCATCTTGGCCAAATCCATATTTCTGTATGATATTTCATTACAAATATCTTTCAAATCGTCTATTGAGACGACGTTTGTTGATAAATTGTCGATTACCGTGATGTCGAAGTCTTGAAAGAAATTCTTGGCGATTTCGCTTCCAAGGAATCCAAGTCCACCACTCACTAACATTTTACGTCTGGTCATAAATTCAGCCACTTGCAGTAATTTTATCTATTGGTAAAATTATTTAGTTAATAATAATGCATCAAATTTTAATTACACTTATAATTATAACATATTGCATGTTTATGAGGTGTCTCAATGAAGAAGAAAAATAATTCAAATCAATTCGGTTTTACTCTTGCCGAGGTAATGGTTGCGGCCGGTCTAATTGGAGTACTCTCTTTGGCCGTCGTTAATATGATGAGTAATATTAATAGAACTTCTAAACGTGCATCTCAAGTTTTTAATGTTCAGCAGGAAACACAAAGAATTACGAGTATCCTTTCCAATGGGGATGCATGTAAGAATACTTTACTAGGAAGAGATCTAGGAAACGCTCCTGGATATACTACAACAGTTAATGTTCCAGCAATTAAGGATGCGAGTAACAATGATGTTTATACCATAGGTAAAGAATTGGGTTCTGGAGCAGACACTGTAAATGTAAACAGAATGCAAGTAAGGCGTTTATTTTATCCTAAGACTGGTACCTATGGGACAATCGAGAATTATACTGTGGGAGGTGTTCCATTTACAAAGATGGAAGCTCAACTAATGATCACTTTTCGAAAGGGTTCAGTCGGCACTAGTGATGATATGATTAAAAAAAGTTCTGTAGGTGGTATCGATATTACAAAAAGACTTGGAATGATGGTTGTTGTTAATTCCGCAGGTCAGATTCAGTCATGTTACAGTACAGCAGATGAATTCTTAGATAGTGCATGTAGAAATTTAGGTGGCACAATTGATGGAGTTGATGGTGAGTGTAAGGATGTTCAGTTAAGAACTCTAAAAACAACGTCTGCTACTGGTACAACAAATGCTGCAACAATTGGAGATGTTAATTCTGCCAACATTACTAATCAAACTGCCAATAATGCACCATTGAGAATCAAGCTTGGGGCAGCAGGGGAGTATATGTCTTTTGATAGTAATGACATTCAAACAAACGGAAGTGCATTATTTTTAAATCAATACGGACAAAATTTAGAATTAGGTAATTCTGCAGCCACTACGAATTTAAAAACAGGGACGAATAATATTACTGGTACAAATAATATCTCTGGTACGTCAAATATCTCTGGTACAACTAATCACACTGGAGTAACTAATTTTAACAATGTTACAAATCATAATGCAGTTGCGAACTTTAATCAGTTAGCTGACTTCAATAGTACCGTTTACTTTGATAACGTAAATACTCTTTTTAGAGAGGGGATGACACTGAGTGCTGGGAAAACTTTTACTGTTAACACTGGTGCTATAATTAGAATGAATGGATCTTCTTATATTAACTTCCAAGGAACTTCTTATATGAACTTTGCTTCAGATAGAAGATACAAGCACGATATTGTAGAGCTTGAAAACGTACTTGAAAAATTCAGCGAGATCAGAGGTGTAGAATTTGTTTGGAATGCAAATAATAGAAGAGATATTGGTTATATCGCTCAAGAGATTGAAAAGGTATTTCCGGAAGTTGTATCGACAGATGAAAATGGTATGAAAAGCGTACAGTATACAAAAATGCCTGCAGTAAATACAGCGGCTATTAAGGAACTTAAGCGTGAGAATGACGAGCTGAAGTTTAGAGTTAATCTTCTTATGAAAGCTCTTTGTAATGGAGAGGATGCTTATAAGTATGAAGAGGTTTGCTCAATTCCTGTAGCACCTTTAGAATAATGAAATGAAAAATACAACTCTTGCCATTATTGGCGTCGGATATGTGGGAATCAACTTAGCAGTTAGGTTCCCACAATTCTTTAAAACATTGGCCTTTGACATTGATAAAGAAAAGATCGACTCCTTAACTGGGGGAGTGGATTCATCGAATCAGTTTTCATCAGATGTTGTATCAAATTGTGGATGTATATTCACATCGAACAAAGACGCGCTAAAAGAAGCAAATTACTACTTAATAACTGTTCCGACACCTCTGAATAGTAATAATAGTCCCGATCAAAGCCTCGTTGAGAAGGCCGTAACTGGCCTTAAGGCTTATCTTCACCCAGGTGATACTATTGTTATAGAATCTACTGTGATGCCAGGAACAACAAACTCCTTAAAAAAGATATTAGGTAGAGATGATATTTTTCTTGCGTTTTCTCCTGAGCGTGTCAGCCCAAATGATGGATATATTCAATTTGAAGATATTGTGAAAGTTATTTCTTGTGAATCACAGGAAAAGTTAAAAGACTTAGAGTTAATCTATAACAAAGTATTTAAAAAAGTTGAATCAAGTCGAGATATTGAAGCCTGTGAGTTTGCTAAACTTTTAGAAAATACTTCTAGGGATATAAGCATTGCTATGATGAATGAATTTTATCAAGGAGCATTAAAGAAAGGTATCGACTTCAATGAAGCAATTCGCCTTGCTAGAAGTAAGTGGAATTTTCCAGATGTGAGCAAAGGTCTTGTTGGAGGTCATTGTATTAGCATTGATCCTCACTACTTATCATCTTATTTAGAATCAAAAGAGGACTCTCTTATATTAAAATCTCGTCGCATAAATGATTCAATGGTTGAGTCTTTAGTTGAGAGAGTCTTAGCTATTAGTAAAGCCGGGGATAAAATTTTACTTCTAGGGAAAACTTATAAAAGAAATTGCAATGATACACGAAATTCAAGAGCCCTTGAGTTATATGAACATTTGCAAAAGGTTTCAGAGATTGCTGTTGATTCTTTTGATCCATATATCGATAAATCTAAACAGTTATTAGAATACAAAAATTATGACCTGATTGTTACTCTAGTTGCTCATGATGAATTTATGATAGATAGAGGGCATTGGAGTAAGCTTCTTAACCCAAATGGAGCAATCTTTGACTTCGCTCAAGTTGTACCTAAAGAGTTAGAGAAGCAAATTAAAATCTATTATTAAATTAAATTACAATCACAGTGATAGCGAAACAGCGTTTCAAAGCTATCTTCACTTATTCTGTGCTTATTTCTCATAAAGAGTTTAAAGGCATCACCACGATTCAGAGTTTGGCCATGCTTCGAGTTACAGGCTAGCTTAAATGAAATATGAGGGTAGCGATCAAGAAAGTCATCTACTTGATGATGATTATCATTTGTTACAATAATTACATAAGTTACTTGTTCTTCATCTAAGTCTGGAAATTCAATATCGTGATCTAAGTACTCAACACAGTGATATAGGACTTCATCGATATGCTTAAGATACTTATCTCCATATCGTTTAATAAATAGTCCATTCGTGAAAACATCAATTGTACAATTTAGCTTAACGAGATGATCAAAGACTTTTTCCATTGTCTTTGGGTCAATGAGGCCAGGCTCACCACCACTTAAGCTGACTTGGGCACCTTCTGTCACAGAATATACTTTATCAAGAAGCATATCTTTGCTAATTGGATTTTTCTTATTACGCTCATGAGTATCAATGATGCAATAAGTGCAGTCCCAGTTACAGTTGAATGTAGTAATGATCGTGAATTCATCACGCTTTGCCGTCATGCTCTAATTATAACATGGTCCAAAATTGTGAAAAAGCTTTATTTTATCTAAAGATTTTAGCTACTTAAGAGAGCCTTGAAAGCAATTATTTTACTGTTAAAATAAGTATATCAAGGATGATGAAATGACGAATAAAGCAAAAGATGTGAAGCTTGAAGTAAGGCTTTCAAACCTAAAAGATATTGATGGAATACATGAATTAGTTGCTCGATCTTATACTGGCTTTCCTGATGATTATACGAAGGGAATGATTCGCGGGCAGATTACAAATTACCCTGAAGGAAATTTTGTTGCCACTCTTAATGGAAAGATAGTGGGCTATTCTGCAAGTATCCTACTTTCAGAAAAAATAGTTTTTAAAAAACACACATGGGCCAGTATTACAGGAAGAGGATACGGCTCGACTCATGACGAGGATGGTGATTACCTCTATGGATACGAAACATGTGTTGACCCCTCTATTCGAGGACATCGTATCGGTCAACGTCTATATAATGCCAGAAAAAGACTCGTTAAGTATGAGCGTTTAAAAGGTATCGTATTTGTCGGTCGCATTCCAAGTTTACGTCGACGTTTCAAACAAGTTGATAGTGTTGAAGATTATATTGAAAAAGTTAAAGAGAAGAAAATTAGAGACACGACTCTTGGCTTTCAATTGCGTAATGGATTTGAAGTTTTAGGAGTCCTTGAAAATTATCTTCCAACAGATAAAGAATCTATGGGCTATGGAGTTCATCTCATTTGGAAAAATACAGAATACCAAGCTCAAGAAAGTAAGAAAGATCGTCCAGTTCAACAGAACTCAGTCCGAGTTGTAAGTGTACAATATCAACAACGTGGAATTTCTAGCTTTAAAGAGTTTGAAGACTTAGTTGAGTACTATGTTGATGTTACAGCTGACTACCGTGCTGATTTCGTTCTCTTTCCTGAGTTATTTACGATGCAGCTTCTCTCAATCAAAAATGAAGAGGTTGAGGCCAATGTTGCAATTGAGCATATGACTGCATACACAGAAGATGTTAAGGCCCTTTTTCAGCGTCTAGCAGTAAAGTATAACGTAAATATTATTGGGGGCTCACACCCGACAAAAGTAGGGGACCGCGTTCATAATATTAGTTATATATGTCTTCGTGATGGACAAATTCACGAACAGGCGAAAATTCATCCTACTCCAGATGAGCAATACTGGTGGAATATTGAAGGAGGAGATGAGGTTAAGGTCATTGATACTGACTGTGGGCCAATAGGTGTTCTAATTTGTTATGATAGTGAGTTCCCTGAACTTACAAGACACCTTGCAAATCAAGGTATTAATATTCTTTTCGTTCCTTTCTTAACTGATAACCGTCAAGCTTATTGTCGCGTGAAATATTGTTGTCAGGCCCGTGCAATTGAAAATCAAATCTATGTAGCCATGGCAGGAAATGTTGGTAACTTACCACGTGTAAATAATGTCGATATTCAATATGCTCAAAGTTGTATTTTAACTCCTTGTGATTTTCCATTTGCGAAAGATGGAATTGCAGCTGATACTACTCCAAATGTGGAAATGGTTGCTATTGCAGACCTTAGAATAGATACACTCTTAGAAGCTAGACAAAATGGTGCTGTTAAGAACTTAAAAGATCGTAGACATGATTTATATTCGGTCGTTTGGCATGGGAAGTAGGTGGCCCTTTTGGCCACCTAAGTTTTAATTATTTTTGGCAGGAATTTTACTCATTCCGTATTCTGTAATTGCTGTAATTGAAAGAGATGGATTTACCCCTGGATTGGCAGAAATCATTGATCCATCAAAGACATACATATTTTCGTAATTAAAAATTTTATTATTTTTATCAATGACGCCTTCATTCTCTGTCTCTCCCATGCAGGCTCCCCCAAGAATATGCGCCGTCGAAGGAATACCCGTTAATGTTTCAGTAAACATAACCATTGGTTTCCCATCAATGATCTCACAATATTTTTTTGCCATTTGATGAGCTGTTTGTATAAATGCAGTTGGGGCTTCACCTTTTGAAAGAACTGACTTCATTCCAAAAATACCCTTCGTAAATTTTAACGTACTATCAAGGTGCTGCATAAAGAGATGGATATTCGTTTGTTTCGCGAAGTCTTTTACGGTCAAAACTTTAAACCACTTAATTGGATCTTTGAAAGGTTCTATTGCAAGTTTAATCATTCTTAAAAAGAAGTTTGGCTCCGATATCATCGGAACCATAAGAACTCGCCAGAAGCCTGAGCCCTTACCATAGCGTGTTGGTTCAAGGTGCGAGTGTTCATCAATGTCAATGATTGAACCAATGGCCACGCCTTTGGTCATATCAATATCTTTCTTATATGTTGTATTTAAAATAAGTGCTTCGTTATTTGTGCGTATTGTATCACCTAGAGCTGGTGATAACTTAGGAAGTGTTGTTTTCTTTAAATCAAGTAGTAAGTTAATCGTTCCTAAAACACCGGCACTAAAAATAATACCATTGGCCTTTAGTGTTCTTGTCTTTCCAAAATACTTTGTCGATTCTTTTAAAGTTACTTCGTAACCAGTTTTTCCGTTAGCTCCATCTATTGGGGAAACATGTGTTACTTTATTTTCTGGAAGTATATCGACACCAAGCTGCCTAGCGAGGTAGAGATAATTCTTATCGAGAGTATTCTTTGCATTATAACGGCATCCCGTCATACAGGCTCCACATGAAATACAACCTGAGCGAGTAGGCCCTTTACCGTCGAAGTAAGGATCAGCAACTTCAACACCTTCTTTGCCTTCTTCTCCAAAGTAGACAGAAACTTTCGTTGAGTCGAAATATTTTTCACGGCCAATATTTTTCGCAAGTTCAAGCATTGTGTGATCTGCATCGCCATGGTGTCTTGTTTTCTCTGCACCAAGCATTTTCCAAGCTAGATCATAATATGGAGAAAGTTCTTCTTCCCAATTATTTAAGTCCTTCCATGGTCCATGATTAAAAAATTGAGACTTCGGTTTTGGAAGAGTATTAGCGTAGACAAGTGAGCCGCCACCAACACCAACGCCACTTAAAACTGAAATATGCTTAAAGAAAGTTAGTTGTTGGATACCGAAGAACTTCAACTGAGGAAGCCACATCCACCTTGGAAGATTCCAATTAGTTTTTGGAAATTTTGTTGTATCAGAGAAGTCTTTCCCTTTTTCAACGACTAGGACGCTATATCCTTTTTCAGCAAGTCTAAGTGCTGAAACCGAACCGCCAAAACCTGATCCAATAATAATATAGTCGTAACTTTCCTTGATTTTTGTATTTGGCATATATCCCTCAAATCTTTTGAATACTCACAATTATACATAAGGATTTCAATATGTTGAGTAGTTGAATGTTAATTATTGATTAGAGTTATCTTGAAAATCCTCGTTTTATTAAGGGCTTAGTAAATGTCGTGAGGGCCTAGTAAGGTGGTATAATAGAGAAGATTTTGGAGGATTTATGAAAGCAACAATCACATTCTTAGTACTGGCCATGACGACGTCTTCTGTCTTTGCCAAGGGAAGACCACTTCTTAGATGCCCTAAGCAGGGGAACAAGGTTATTATTTGTCACGTGCCTCCAGGAAACCCAGATAAGGCCAAGGAAATTACAATCAATAAGAACTCTGTCCAAGATCACTTAGATCACGGAGACTATGCTGGCTACTGTGAAAACACACAGTATGCTGATAAGAAAGAGATGTGTGGAATCTGTGACGTGGATATCGATCCTACATGTAGCTAGTCGTCGTAGGTATTAAACTCATCAACTGCATCATATAATTTATTTAAAAAATTATCTTCTGAATAATAGGTGTCATAATGACCGTATGCGACGGCGACACCTTTTTTTGTACTTTTAATAATATGACCAACAAGGAATGGTATCTCATCTCCGTCCATTTCCTCAACGATTACAGCTGCTCCTCCAGAGGCCCCACCGTAAGCAGAGCAATCTTCGAAGTAAATATAGTTTTCAGAACTTTCATCCCTATATTCTCTATACTTACAGTCTTCATCGTATGTTAACTTCTTTCCTTTTGCTCCTAGGCCCGTGTCGCTCGAATGCCCGGCAAATGTAATAAGAATACCATCTTCCTTGGCAAAATCAGCATCTCCAATAATTAGTGGCGGAATATCTTTATATGAAATTAGTTCATCTAAAATGAGAATCGCTCTATCTTCGTAGAGATCGCCACTCTTATGAATCTTTGCTTCTCTTTTGATTTTTCTGCCATCATTGGTTGTGAAGGTAATATAAATCGGTTTTCCACTTTCAATATATTCATCAATACAGTGAAAGGCCGTCGAGGCTACTCTTGAATTTTCGTCGAGATCATTTCCAATGAGATTTGCTGAGCAGTGATTATTAAGTTTTCCAACTGCCGCTAGCCATTTAGGTGAGCTTGCTGTTCTTTCTTTTCGATCATCGCCTACGTGAGGAGTGTCGTGGATATATCTGACAATATCTTCAACTTGGCCTGCAAGCTTAAGGATCTTATCTAAGTCTGGTGAGGCACTATTATTGTATTCGCACTCTTCAGCATAAGTCATAAATGTAAACGAAAGGATTACTAGAATCCTTAGCAAGCTTTTCATATTTCCCCAAATATCCTCAAAGATAACAAAGCCTTAACTTCTTAAGCACTTATCGTAATTTGTTAAAAAGAATTTAGTTATGGGGTACGCGCCACCTTTTCGTGAATTAAATAAGTTAGAGAAATAATTCTTTTCAGGTTTGAGAATAATAGATTTCGTATTAGTTACTCCTAATTAAGCATGTGTTAATTTATTAGCTTTATTTATATTGAGTTTAAATTTCAGTTCTTTTTCATATGTATAAGTATCTTAGGGCGTTTAAATACCCAAAATCTCGAAAAGGTGGCGCGTACCGTTTAGGCTTGTATGTTTTTCAGACAGTATTCTGTAATGATTCCAATTGTGACCTCAATTCTATTTATTCTGTCATTATATTGAAAATGATTTATGCACCAATGAAATAGTCGATTTTATGAGAATAAATGATAGTAGAGGTTATGAATTCTAATTTAAATGAAAAATTATATTATGAAGATTGCGAACTTTTAAAAAGAGTGGCCGTATTTATCATGGCCATAACTATTTATTATGTAAGTTGGTACTATGGGAAAGATATTTTAATGAATCTTTTCTATGGTTATATTAAAAACGGAGTTTTAAAACCAAAGCTTTTTTTCAGTCACTTACTTATTTATGGATCAATATTTAGCGCGATTTGCTCATATATTATGATTTTTATTGCTTACAAATTAGGCGTAATAAGACTCCCAAAGTATTTAGTTAATATAAAGATCGCCCTCTTATATGGTATCGTAAGTGCTCTTGCTTTATCTGTGCTTTTTATTATTTATTGGTTAATTCGCGGATATGATTTTCAATTTCTAATTAACTCTCAAAGTATTCTTGGGAATATTTTCTCTAATTATTATGAAGAAATAAGTTATAGGGCCCTACTTGTAGGTGTTACTCTAGCACTATTCCGCAATAAATGGATTGCGATAGTTATTCCATCATTGATTATGGTTAGTACACATACTCAATATCCATTTGAGTTTAAATGTCTTGTGTTCTTAGGGTCTTGTTTTTTTAGCTATGTTTATATCAGAACATCTAATTTAGTTTCATCTTGGTCATCACATCAAGTATCAGATATGGTCTTAGATACGATTCTAAAAGTTTAAGAAAAAGGTACGCCACCTTATAAATTATTGGAGATTTGATGAAAATTATCAACTCAGTAAAAGATGTTAATTTTAGAACTTTTCCAGGTGGAGATATGTTCAGCGTCCTTGTTGGAAGGCATGACTCAACAGGTGCAAGCGAGCACCATACTGTTGCAATTGTAAAACTTCCTGCAGGTACGAAATCAGACGAGCATTATCATAAAGAAAGAGAAGAGTCATACTTTGTAATTAGCGGTACAGGAAGGGCAATTATTGATGGAGTCGAGAAGCATATCAAGGCTGGAAGTTTGGTCTATACGAAACCGAATGAAAAGCATGCATTTATAAATGATGGTAATGACGAATTTATTTATTTGATTATTACAGCACCCTATTGGGTACCTGAAGATTCACACCGTTAACTAAAGACAGACTAATTCGTGGAGAGAGAGTTATAAAATTATTTAAAAAATTGATAAAGATTTTTATTGTCGCAATCTTAGCTATTGTCATCGTAAGCTATATGATTTTCTTAGGAACGACAGTCTATGTTGTTAAGGGCATTAAAGTCGCAGACCCCCAAGTAATAAAAGTTAATAATAAAAAATCTAATAAGCATGATAATAAAGAAGCACATCATTCTGATGAAGAGAATGTGATCCCTAATGCTGCTCTTGAAGAATCAGACGATAAAAATAATGAGAAGGATAATAAAGAGGTCTCGCGAGTAGAGAAAATGCGAGAGATGACAAATGCAGCTACTAGCGCACGAATTGTTGTCGATGATTTTTTAAAAGCTAACTCGATAAAGTCTTTCTGCTCAAATATTTGCTCTCAAAGTAATTATAAGAAAATTTCACCAACATTATTTGCACAATACCTTAATACTAATCCAAGCAGTGTCTTAAATGATTCCATTGGAATTGAGAAGGCCCTAGGATTAGCTCTCTTTTCTAATATGTTGCCTCCTAGGCTTATGGGTGTTGTTATCGAAGTTGCTCATGACCATGAGAGAGGCCTACTCGATAATATTTCTGCTTCACTTAAGATTCAAAAAGAGATGCTCTCTCTAAAGTCTTTCTTTGAGAGAACGACAAGTGATGAGTTTAAAGAACTACGACGATCTGCTGCTCGTAGTTTAGACTCTTATAATGTTGTTCAAAAAGAATGTTCAGAGACAATCATTTCTGAAAATGATGCTATTGATAAATGTGAAAATATATTTTCATCTTTTGAGAACTCTTATAAGAAAATATCTGAAATTAATTAATGTCCGAGGGTATCGACTTTGAAAAATAAGATGAAGTTAGATCATATTTTAATTGCTGTAAGTGATGATGAATTTGAGACTTATAAGAAATCTGCTCAAAGCAATTCTTCTATAAAGTATAAGGCGACATTTGAAAAAGAGTGGAGCTGGGAAGCTTGTTATGTCGGATTAAGTAATAGCTTGTATTTGGAAATTGTTAAAAGGTCTAATTATCCAAATGATGTCGGTCTGGCCCTAAGCTGTCTAGGCGAGGAAGAAGATCTCTTAAGTGATCTTAAACAACACTATCCAAA
The DNA here is from genome assembly GCF_050955245.1 of Halobacteriovorax sp. GFR8. Taxonomy (NCBI): domain Bacteria; kingdom Pseudomonadati; phylum Bdellovibrionota; class Bacteriovoracia; order Bacteriovoracales; family Halobacteriovoraceae; genus Halobacteriovorax; species Halobacteriovorax sp. GFR8. Next base: position 133,210 of record NZ_JBPBLR010000002.1, read on the forward strand.
GTGGAATTTCGAATTTGAAAAGGCCATGAAGGATGGCGTTCATTGGTATAATGGATACTTCTCTAAAGAGACAGAGTCTGAAGTTACTTTTCTTTGGTTTATGGAATATTTTAGTGAATTTAAGTCAGAGAGAGTGAATTTATTTTCAGAGAATGTAATTGATGAAGTGCCTGTTTTATATCTTTCTAAAAATGAATTAGAAGATCTTATGTCTGTTGTAAAAAATGTCCCCTTAGAAATTGACAATGTTGGTAGCCATGTAAATTTTAGAGATTTTGAAGGTAGGGCCTTTAAGGTTTGTATAAGTAAATCCCTTGATAAAAGACTTTTTATGGGGTACGCGCCACCTTTTCGTGAATTAAATAAGTTAGAGAAATAATTCTTTTTAGGTTTGAAAATAGAAGATTTCGTATTAGTTACTCCTAAGTAAGCATGCTTTTATTTATTAGCGTCGTTTATATTGACTTAGAATTTCAATTCTTCTTGGTATGTATAAGTATCTTAGGGTGTTTAAGTATCTAAAATCTCGAAAAGGTGGCGCGTACCGTTTAGTCAGCTCCTGCTGACTCGAATTTGTTCGGCATCATTTTGCCATCGTGGCAAATGACGCCTCCAAAACTTGTGACATGATCAAAATTTGAAAATCTTGAATATCGCACAAATAAAAAAAGCCCCGGCAGATGCCGAGGCTTTTTTTATGGTGGGACATTAATTTCACTTTATGAACTATGTGTCCATAACTCATAAGTTATTAAGTATATTTAAATATCAATTGAAACCTCAGTTGAAACTGTAGCTTCCATAAAAAAGAAGGGCGATATCTCGCCCTTCCCGAGTTATAACTTGCTCAGTATAATCAATATATTAACCAAGCAAATCACTAACTCTACGTACAATAAAAAATCCTCCATGATTTCTCCCTATGAGTGCTCATCATTGAGCGGGAGAAAGGACTTTTTATTGATTCTTTTTTTATGTTATAATTTCTTTAGATCCTTCCCGATGAAGGCTCTACGTACAATAAAGAAGCCTCTGTTTATCAGGGGCTTTTTTGTTTGCAAGTGAAAGAAGTTCTCAGTCGTGTCTATGTGCGCGAATTGATTAGCTTAAATAGAGTTGAGAAACAAATTATGAATATTACGATTGAAAAAATTGATCCAAATAATGAACTACAGGCAGAAGCTTATTGCTCATGGCTTGCAGATGAACTAGTCGTCAATAATTGGTTCCTTCAAAGAGATGAAGAAGACTTTTCAGTATCTTTTTCTATAGATGACTTTAAGAAAGCATTTTCTAATGAGGATAAAGTAGCATTTATAATTAAGGATGATTTTGACTACTTTGGATACGGATCGTTTTTTATAAATCACCCTGCTGGAATGTATAAAGAAGGTCGCGTTTGTTGGCCAAGTCTGGCCATAGGAAAATCTTCTCATCGTGGAAAAGGATTATCGAAGCATATTTTTTCTGAAATTAGAAAACTAGCAATTCGTGAAGGATGCACTCATGTTGAAGCTGGTATCTTTGATTTTAATGAGGCCATAAGAGCAAACCTTATAAAAATAGGATTTAAACTTATCGGAAGAAGAGAGAATCTTACTTTTGTTGATGGAAAGTGGTGGGGATCTGAGCATTATTTAATAGAGTTGAAATAGCTTTAGGTTCACTTTTTTCACGACCGTGTGACAACCCTTCGGGTGGTCCCTGCGTTCAAGAAATAGATATATAGAATATTGTATTTTGCTCGACTTGGTCGCTCTCGGCCATCCATGGCCTCCGCGACATACCTACATCCTGTAGGCAAACTTGTGAATCACAAATTTCAATGATCTTACATAGCCCAAAACAAAAAAAGCCCAGACGTAAACGCCTGAGCTTTTTTAGTGGTGGGACATTGATGTTACTTTATGAACTGTGTGTCCTTAAGTAATAAATATTTGATATTATTATCAATACTTAAGAAATAGAGTTTGAAATAATAGTCTCCATAAGAGAAAAAAGAAGGGAGAACTTTCGCTCTCCTCCCGAACATCACAGTTTGTATAGAATAATCAATAGATTAGCTAAGCAAATGGTCAGTTCTAAATACAACAAAAAATCCTCCATGATTCTCTCCCGATGAGTGCTCCTCATTGAGCAAGAGAAAAGGACTTTTTATCGCTTTTGTTTTCGTGTTATAGTGAACTAGACCCTTCCCGGACAAGGGTTCTAAATACAACAAAATCAGCCCCTGTTAGTCAGGGGCTTTTTTGTATGCAAGCGAAAGGTGTTCGTAGTCGTATCTATGTGTGCGAATTGATTAGCTTAAATAGAGTTGAGAAACAAATTATGAATATTACGATTGAAAAAATTGATCCAAATAATGAACTACAGGCAGAAGCTTATTGCTCATGGCTTGCAGACGTTTTTAAAAAGTGATTTAATAAAAGAGTATCTTAAAGGCAAGAATATCTTTGATGAATATAATAAGATGAATCTATTAATCTCAATAAAGGGAGAAGAGCTAACTCTAAAACAAAAAACTGTACTTCTAAGAAAGATGGGTGATTTTAACTCTTATGAATAGAGCTTAGCCTCAATTAATATATCCTAATGTTTAATACTGCAATGGTAAAGACTTTAAAAGTTAGTTTATTTCCTATTCATTCAAAAATTGATCACACTCATATCGTGTCAGCGGGAGAGTATATTGTCCTCGATCATTTATTACGAAAATTAGTCTTCGTTAATAAGCATGGTGATATCGTTTCTGATTTGGCCCAAAGCTGGGACGTTGATCACTCAAAAAATGAAGTGAAGTTTACAATTCTTAAAAATCAAAAATTTTCTAATGGGGAAACGATAACGACAGATAAGATTGTTGCTTCATTCCTAGAACAACAAAAGAAAAAGTCTGCTACACACTTCGATTTTACATCAGTGAGTGCAATCAAAAAGCTTAATGAAGAAAGTATTGTTATTAGCTTAACAACAAAAGTAAATATTGATTTTTTTACAAGCCTGTCTCAGCCTGAATTTGGGATTGCTTATAATGTTGAAAAGCTTAATGATTATTCAATAACAAGTGGAGCATATTTCTTAAAGTCAACTAATAAGGCTCAATTCACTCTTGAGAGAAATATCCACTATCCATCTAATGGTAAGGTTAATCAACTTATCATAAATCGCTCTGGTCTAGATAAGAATACATTTAATAATTTAAAATCTGGAGAACTCGATTTCTATATTCCATATGCAGGAGTGGAGCCATGTGTGTTGGATATTATCGAAAAAGATACTAAGTTAACGCTCACAAAACCTAATATCGGCTTTACCTACTGGTTAAGCTTAAATCCAATGCTTATAGGAGACGCTGACCGTTATCTATTAAATAAAGTCATTACGTCATGTATGGATACTAAAGATATTTCAACTGGTGGCTGGAGTCGTGCAAGGCAACTTGTTTTTGAAAATAGTTTTGGGCAAATGTCGACAGCTGAAGTTTCGGAACTATTTAAAAAAGAAGCAATGTCAAAAGCAAGCATGAAAGAGGTGACTTTTCTTTCATTTAAAGACTTTGCTTTTAATGATCTTATTGTGGATTGCCTCAATAGCACTGGGGCTAAAGTAAAAATAAGCTTCTATCAAGACCAGAAAGAGTTATCAGAACTAATCAAGAAGAATGATTATCAAATTGTTTTAAATAATAATGACTTTGCATCGATCAATGTTTTAAAAAACTTTAAGGTTGCATTTAATCAGGCCAGGCCACTCTTCTTTCTTGGAGAATTTAAAGAAAAGTGTAATGAATTAGTCGAGTTAGGATATTTAGAAATCGAAAAAAATAAGAGAGAGCAAAAGATTGTCGAACTTCAAAAAGTTGTTATCGGAAACTCTCTTGCCATTCCTCTAACTTATAAGAGAGTTAATTATATTCACAATAGTGAAATGTCGTTAAAGCAGTGGCCAATGAACTTTCCCTATATAAATTTTGATAGAATATGAATCTAGGTCAAGCCTTGACGTTGCGAAAAAGCTACACGAGAAATGATTTGAAAACCTATGGCTCGGCACTGGACACTCTGCAAGTAAATTTTCAAAAATTGACTATATCAAAGGCGTTGTTGCTAAAGAGCCATCGTTTTAAATCTTACCAACGATCTGTGTTGTAATTGGGAAGTTAGGTACTTTCGCTTATTTACTTTATTATTTCTTTTCGAATTATAATACAGCGACAAAGAATTAAATATCAGAAAATAAAAAAACCACCGCAAGGGTGATTTTTATATTTGGTGGGACATACACATCATGCGTCTAAAACAATCCTGTGGATTGTTTTGATGCATAGATGGATGTGACTTAAGGGAAGCTAGCGAAGCGCGGCTTTCCGGCATACAAGACTTGTTCTTCGCGGTCTCCTGACTGCTCGAATTTGTACGGCATCATTTTGCCATCGTGGAAATGACGCCTTCAAAACTTGTGAGTCACAAATTTAAAATATCTTGAATATCACACGAATAAAAAAAGCCCCGGCAGATGCCGAGGCTTTTTTCATGGTGGGACATACAAGACTTGAACTTGTGACCACCCGGTTATGAGCCGGGGGCTCTAACCAACTGAGCTAATGTCCCATAAGTTGGTAATTTGAAATATAAATTTAACTAAGATTTGGTAATCTGGCTACAAAATTTTGCTATGTGGCAGTGGCGCGATGTGTAATTGGCGACAGTAGTCAAATTTGCAAAACAATGAAATGATAGACCCATGACAAAGTTTAGTAAGTATAGCTCTAATGGAAATGACTTCATCCTTATCGATAATCGCGATGGGGCCCAAGAAGTTAGCAATACACAAAAGTGGCAGCAATTGTGTCAACGCTGCTTTGGAATTGGAGCCGACGGAGTTGTTTTCTTAGAAAGTAGTGACAAGTATGACTTTCATATGCGCTACCTAAATGCTGATGGCAATGAAGAGAGTATGTGTGGAAACGCGACTCGTGCTATCACTGACTTCTATCGCCGTACGACGCAAACAAAGAATACTGACTTTAAATTTACCACGGGAAGTGGGCTCTACTCTTCTGGAATTGAAGGTGATGTCATTTGGGTTCATATGACCGTCATTAAAGATGCTGATCTATACGATCTCACTAATAAGTATGAAGACGCTCAGGATTCGTACTATATTAATACTGGTGTTGAACACAGTGTGTTTATGGTCTATGACGCTCAAGAGGTAGATGTAGACACAGTAGGAAGACGTGTTCGTTTTGACGAAGACTTTCCTCGTGGCTCGAACGCTAACTTTATCAATCAAATTGATGAAGGTGAGTGGCGTATTCGAACATATGAACGTGGAGTTGAGGCCGAGACCTTTGCTTGTGGAACGGGAAATGTCGCCGCAGCCTGCATGCTCTGGGATAAAGAATACGAACATAGAGACGAAATAGAATTTCTAACAAATGGTGGTATACTATTTGTCAAAAGAGTCGATGGCTTCATCTATCTTGGTGGCCAGACAAAACTTGTCTATACTGGTGAATTTAATGATTAAAAAGTTTTTATTACTTTTCCTTCTAGGTCTAAATACATATGCCACAATCTTTGTGGAAGTTGTGATGACACATGAAAAGGACTTCGAGGGTCAAACAATTCTTATGAGTGAACTCCACTTTATTGAAAATATTCAACCAGAGAAGATGAGTCGCTTTGTTATGAAGAGTAAAATTGATCTACTTTTAAGTGGTCAATTTGTTGATAGCCAAGAGATCTATGGCCCAGGTGCCATGGTGAAAATTGAAGGGAGAGTTCTTTCAAAAACCCTCTCAAAAAGCTTTGAACTAAACCTAAAGCTCGGAACTGAAGGGGATGTTGTCTTCAGTGAACCGGAGCTAGGACAGAAAACAAAAATTAAAATCAAACCAGTAGTTCATTAATGTCTGAAGAAAATTTTGAAAGATTAGATAAGAAACTCGTCGAGCTTGGCCTCGTTACGACTCGTAGTCGTGCCCAGCAAGTAATTGGAGATGGTAAAGTTACTGTCGCAGGTAAAGTAATCACAAAAACCTCGTATAAAGTTTCAAGCAGTGATGACATTCAACTAAATGAGAGTAGTGAAGAAGTTGGCCGTGGCTTTCATAAGATCGCTGGAGCACTTGAGGCGTTTGATGTTGTCATTGCAGATAAATTGGTTGCAGATGTTGGCGCCAGTACAGGTGGTTTTACACAATTTTGTCTAAACCATGGTGCCTCAAAAGTCTTTGCCATTGATGTTGGTCACGGGCAATTGGCACCAAGCCTAGTTAGTGATACAAGAGTCGTAAATCTTGAAGGGACAAATGTACGGGAGCTTCACAAATTAGATGAAGCAGTTGATCTGTGTGTTGTGGATCTTTCATTTATTTCGTTAAATTTAATTTGGAAGAACCTTATTGATATCAGTAGAGACGATGCCGAAATGATCGTTCTTTTCAAACCTCAGTTTGAAGTTGGAAGAGATGGTATTGGTAAGAAGGGAATTGTAAAAGATAGAAGTTATGTTCTAAGGGCCGTTGAAGAAATGAAGATTCAATGTGAGGCCATGGGACTTGGAATTCTTGGATTTAAGCCTTGTGTAATAAAAGGGCGAAAGAGTGGAAACCAAGAGTACTTTTTATATTTAAAGAAGAACGCTAAATCTCTTCTTTCGCTAGAAGAATTGAATAAAGAAGTTGGAGAATAAAATGAGAGTATGTGTATTTTGTGGGTCATCAAGTGGAAAAGGTGAAACTTATTTAAACTACGCAAAAGATCTAGGTGAGAAGCTTGTTAGTAATGGACACTATCTCGTGTATGGTGGAGCCTCAATTGGTGTGATGGGAAAGATTGCAGATACGATGCTTGCTAAAGACGGCCATGTTATTGGTGTTATGCCAAAGTCACTTATTGACTGGGAAGTTGGACATCAAGGTCTAACTGAGTTCATTGAAGTCGATACAATGCATACTCGCAAAGAGAGGATGTATGAACTCTCAGATGTTTTTGTTACTTATCCAGGTGGCTTTGGAACTCTTGATGAGTTATTTGAAATTACGACGTGGGCGCAACTTCAATACCATAAGAAGCCAATCTATTTAGTTAATGTAAATGGCTACTTTGACCACTTAATTAAGCATATTGAAAATTCAGTTGCTGAGGGATTTATCTCGAAAGAGCACTTCGAATTAATTACGATCTTAAATTCAAATGAAGAGTTAATGGAGAGGATCAATTAAGATCCTCTCATATATTTTATTCTTGTAGAATAATATAAATATTTGGTTCGTCGATTTCAATTTTATCATTTTCAAATCTTTCAAGCTCTTTGAAAATGGTACGACGAACATTAAATAGGCCTGCCTTTGCCTTATCAATTCTAATATTGATAATCTTGTTAGCGAGGTCATAAGAAGAGCGTCCTTCGAACTTAACCTTAATTCCCTTTGAAACATTTCCTTTTAGGTGACCGCTAAATTTTCCACCGCGAATATTAAGTTTTAGATCATCAATTTCAACAGCACTACCAAGTGTTTCATATTCATTTGTTAAGTTATAGAAACTTCTCTCGCTACTTTGAAAATAGGCACTTCCTACATTTAGACTTAGAAAGTTAAAACAGTTTTGAAGGAGTTGCTCATATTCATTACCTTCACGACTTTGCTTTTGACACTCAAGACGAGTTCCTGATAGTCGAGTAGAAAAACCTTCACCACTTGCTTGGACTTGATTTAAACTAATAGCGATGTTTGAGTTGTCATTATTATAATTAATATTTGATATTCCAATTTTATCAGCGTCATTAATCTGTAGAGTTGAAAGATCGAGTTCGAACGACTCATTATCTACTGAAAAGATAAGCGTCCCACCATAATTTTCTACTTCGAGACTTGGATTGATAAATTCTCCAAAACCTTCAATTGAAATTTCTTTACTAGTTCCTGTCCCTTTAGGACTTGTATAATTAGCATTTAACTGGCCAATTTTCCCAATTGGAAATGCCGGTTTTTCGTTAAGCTCATTGGCTTGGGCCGTGGAAATATTGGCGAACATTAGGCAATACGATGCCGCAATCATTTGACATGACTTCTTCAACATAAACAACTCCGTTTGATTGTGTGTGGTTACAAACAAAATCGGGTTAAAGTCGCTCTTTACGTAGGTTTTGTGCTGAACTGATAAAAAAGGGTAAATAATGCCGCTTTAGTGAGTTGTAAGTGTCTAAATTTAGGTTGGTGAACGTAATACCTGTTGAGTTTGATAGACTATTCAAGAGTCGGCTTTTTGTGTTAAAGTGCGCTAAATGTTCAAGAAAATTGCGTTACTATTTATCATCTCACTCTTTGTCATAGCAGGTTATGTGCTATCGCGTGTGCCTATTCTTAATATTAATAAACTGGCCCAAGGCTATGTGAAGACTTCTGTAAAAGATGAAAGTGTTTCGTATTTGGTTACAACTAAGAGGCCACGTAATTGGGCGTATCTAAGTGGAATGCCCAAGCATGTTTACTATGCCTTTATTGTTAGTGAAGACTGGTCATTCTATGAACATCAAGGCGTTGATTTTAGACAGATTTATCATGCAATAAAAGATCATTTAAACGGAGAGAAACTTAGAGGGGCGAGTACCATCTCTCAACAACTAGCAAAGAATCTCTACACTAAAAGTGAAAGAAGTCTGGAGCGTAAAGTTTTTGAGCTCTTTACAACAATGTACTTAGAAGAGAAGTTAACAAAGGATCGAATCCTTGAAACTTACTTAAATATCATTGAATTTGGCAAAGGGCTCTATGGTATTAAGAATGCTAGTTGGTTCTACTTTAAGAAGCGTCCTGCTGACCTAAATCCAAAGGAATCTGCTTTCCTGGCCATGTTACTTCCTAATCCAAAGGTTTACTCACAATCATTTCGAGATAAGAAGTTAACAGAGTATGCGTCAGCTACAGTGAACTCCATATTAAGAAAAATGAAAGTAACCAAGGCCATAAGTGAAGAAGAAATGTTGGCCTTTCAAAAAGAACACCTCTCCTTTGAAGAAGTAAAAAGAAGTGAAGGTGGAAGTAAGCTAATACTAGAAGAGGAATTCTTTGAGTTATAAAGATGCCTTAGAGCAAGTATATTCAAATACGGGCTTGGCCCATGCTAAGAAGCGAAGAGAGCTTCTTGTCGAGCAAATGTTTGCCAATGAAGCTTCTGGCCTTGATTGTCTAAGTTGTACCGGACGTTGCTGTACATATGAAGCAAATTCAATGCAGATGACATCAATTGAAGCATTGGAAGCAATGGCCGTCCTTGAAGAAAAGAATCTTTTAAATGATGAAACAAAGAAAAGATTAGAAGATTGTATCTCTGAGTTTCGCTTAGATAAGTATATTCAAATTGGACCTGGAGAATTTTTTAGAAAGTCATATACATGCCCTTTCTATTTCTATCCTAGTTTTGGTTGTGGTCTAGGTGTCGATCATAAGCCTTACGGATGTATAGCCTTTAATCCATGTGAGGCGAATCAAGAAGATGGTGGTAATTGTCAGAGTGATCTTTCAATTCAAGAAGATCGTAATGAGATTTATGAGAAGGCCGAAGATAGTGCTAATAAATATCTTTATGATCAGCATAAAGTATCACAACTCAAGGAGCCTATACCAATTAAACTCCTAGAGTTGTGGGATAAATTTTAATTCTATCTATTTCGAAAAATTATATCTTAAGCCTAAAACGTAGTTATAGTGATAGTAATCGACTTCAGTTGTGATATTTGTTTTGTAACCTGTTTCATAGTGGTAACCAGTATAGACATAGAATCGATCTGAAATTGGAACTTCAAAATCGAGCCCAATAAGAAAAGCAGCGTAGCTTCCTTCATTGCTATTTGTTTCACCTGTATATTCTGAATTATAGAATTTTACACCAAGTAGTGGCTGAAACCACCATAACTTAATTGCTGTACTGATCTCTATACCACTTTCTTCAATAGAATAATCTTCTGTTACTGCTTCAAACGTATATGATTTTTTATCATAGCTATTGGAAAAGTAAGTGATCTTACTGAGAAGTAAATCAGTCTCTTCAGAGATTCCAATATGAAAACCAACTCCATTATTTTTAAAACGCGGTAGTGTTGTACTGGTTCCATTTAAAATGTCATTGACTGTTGCTTCTTCTTCATATGATGGCATTTGAGCACCAGCAACTATTCCATATTTTGCTGCACATGAAGTAAGTAAAAATAAAATTAAAATTGGAAATAAAACCTTCATACCTCTCCCTTAAATAAATAATAAACTCATTGTTAATTATTATTAAAATTTATTTAAGAGAGAAAAAAGTTCTTTATATGTTGTTTAAGATAAGCTCAGAGAGCGGTTTTGGAAGGATGTTGTTAGGTACTTTCATGATAATATGACCACCTTCTTTGTTTTGAAATTTTCCAAAGCTATCATCAAAACGAAATTCTGCGTTTTCAAAAGTACGCACATTAATTTCATTACCATTGACGTGATCAACGAATGAAGACTCAAACTTAAGTTTCTCTAAAGACAACTCTTCATTCAAGATAAAGAACCAGTGATAAATTTCTGCCTTTTCTGCATCGTCAGGTAACCCCAGCCTTTTTACTTCAATAACAGATACATTCTCATTCATAAAATAAAATAATGTTTCAAATTTTTTTTCCATAAAAATATTTTACTTTGCTTAAAGACGAAGAGTAAAGAAATTGACGGGGATATTTGGTTAAGAATCAGACTAGGAAATTTATACGGTCAGATGAAGCATTTGGGAATGTTCAAAAAGAAATATAAGAATGAATTGCTATAAAAAAGAAAGAAGAAGTGAATAAAAGTATACTGAAACACATCACCTAACCGATATAAATCCTAAATCTGTAACTATAATACCAGAGGTGTATTCATTGTCAAATAAAAGTTTGATATATAAAACAGTTGAGTGAGAATGAGTAGGACATAGGCCCTACTCACTAAGGTTATTTATGGTTAGGCAGCTTTATCGCCACCGACGAGGTTGATAACTAATTTTACGATATCGTCGAGATTATCTGCCTGGCCTTTGAGGTTTGCGGCCGAGCGAGATGCCTCTTGTGCAGAGTTATTATTTTGAATTGTTGTTTCATCAATGAGTCTAATTGCATTTGTAATTTCATTTACACCTTGTGTTTGTTCGTTACATGCACTTGCGATCTCAGTAATTTTTCCATTTACGTTTTGTACATTGTATACAATTTTATCAAGTACTTCCTTACACTGTCCGGCCTTCTGTCTTCCAGCTTCAACAGTTTTTGAACTGCTTTGAATAACTTCATTTACCATTGTCGTTGTTCCTGAAACAATTGCTTCGACATTCTTGATTGATTCATCAATGAGTACTTTGATCTCATCTGATGCGGCTCCTGACATTGAAGCGAGTGATCCAATCTCCTCAGCGACAACAGCAAAACCTTTACCGCTTTCACCCGATCTAGCAGCTTCAACAGAAGCATTGAAAGAAAGAAGCTTAGTTTGAAAAACAATGTCATTAATAACTTTTGTCTTATCTTCAATTTCTTTAATGATATTTAAGATCTCTTGCACTTGGTTATTACTACTTTCCATTTTCTTCATTGCATCTGTATTGCTATTTGAAATATTTTCGATAGCATAAAGCATTTCATCAATAGTACGTTTTCCATTTTGTACTTCTACTTCTGATAATTCCCCAGACTTTTTAGAGTCTTCTGCGAATTCAGTATTTCTTCGAATCATAGAAGATATTTCATCAACTGAAGCAACTGTTTCTTGTAGAGAGGCAGCTTGCTCATTAGTTGCAGCAGATAATTGAGTTGATGTGTTATAAGTTACTTTTGAACCGTTAGCGACTTGTAGTGAAGTTTCTTTAAGTTGATTTGCCATTGTTAGGAGTGGATTTGATACACTTGTTTTTAACACAAAAGCAAATAAGGCACCGATTACAATGAGGCCAATAAAACCGAACATTGCTTGGTTTAGAAAGACACTAAAAATATAATCGTTAACATCATCAACATAGATACCTGTACCAAGAACCCAGCCCCACGGTTTGTATAATTCAACATAAGAGTACTTTTCAACAAACTTATTACTGTCATTCTTGCTATTCCAGATATAGTTCACAAAACCTTTGTCTTGTTTCTTTACGAGTGCAACAACGTCATTAAAGAGTGGTTTACCTGCCTTGTCGACAAATGTCTTAACACTTTTTCCTCTTAAGCTTTCACTAGGGTGAACTATCATTCTTGGTTCAAGATCATTGATCCAAACATAGTCATCCATATCACGTCCATAGCGAATACTTGCAATATAGTGTTTTGTGATCTCTTTAGCTTCTTTTAGAGTATACTCACCAGCTTCCACTTTTTTGTTCATTGATTCGAGAAAGTGATAAGCAGTCTTAGTCACATCCTCAATTTGATTTTTCTTTTCTTGCAGTAGCGCAGACTTTGTTGAGCTATAAGAGTAGGCAATAAAGATTGAAGTGAAGATAACAAATGGGATGAGGGCCATCAGAATTATCTTCGTGTTTAAACTTAGACTTTTCACTAACGCTTTCATAATTCTCCTGAGTTTCTATACAATTTCTTAAGATTCTTGATATAACTTCGGTAAAAGAAATGTATTTGTTAGTGATGTTAATCAGTTTTTATGCTCGCTGCGCTAACAATTTTGTAAGTTTGAAACGAAATTTGTTACAATTTATCTAAGCAAAACTAATATTAATGAGAAAATAAATGAAGTTACTTTCAAACAAAATATTTCCTCTCATTGGCCTTGTTGTCTCTGGGATCTATCTTCTAAATCCGACTGCAGGAATTATCGAACTGATTCCTGACAATATTCCCTATATTGGTAACCTCGATGAAGCGGGGGCCGTGATTTTGTTTCTATCTTGTTTAAAGATTCTTCGCGCCAAAAAAGAAAGAGAGTAATTTTCTTAGTTCCCTGTGCATTTAAATCAAAGGTAAAATTATAATGTGAACATCTTTGTATTTAGACAAAGATCTTTACACTTTTGTACCTAAAGTTGATCAAAAAATGACACTTGATTAATTTATAGGCAGATAATGGATATGTATCCAATCGAAAATCGGTGACCAGTAGTGGCATGATTGTTGCAGTAATTTCAGTGTGTTTAAGAGTTAATCTCTATTTAATATATAGGAGCAAATTATGAAAATTGTTAAAGGTTTATTCATTTCTTCACTCGTTATGGTTTCAACTGCTTATGCGGCAACAACTGGAACTCTTGTTTTAAAAGGGCAAGTTCCAGCACTATTGTCAATTAGTGTTACACCAGAGGCCGTTGCATCTGCATTACCTCTAGACACGACACAGGTAGATTCTAAAGTCGCTACTGTAAACGAGGTTTCAAACTCTAATAGTGGTTATACAGTTTCATTTAGTTCAGCAAACCAAGGAAAGCTAGTACACAACTCTGTTGCTTCTTCATCGATCGACTATGCACTAAGTTATGATGGTAATGCTGTTGATTTATCAACTACTGATGTATTCACATTCCCGTCTGCGGCCAGTGTGAATGTCGATAAGGATTTAGCAATTTCATATACTGGAGTTGATCACCAAAATCTTATTCAAGGTGAATACGCTGATACAGTTACTTTAACGATTGCAGCTAATTAATACTTAAGTTTTTTAGTCAAATATCCGATAGGCAGAGTGATGAAATACGTTACTCTGCCTTTTTTATTTGTCACCTCACTTCTATCACTTAGTATTTATGCGAGTGAAGCCAAAGAATTACATTTGAGAGGACGTGTTCCAGCATCCGTTATTGTCGTAGATGAGTTAGATCCTAAGGACCCAAATGATGCTATTAAGTCAAATCTGGATAAGAATTCTTATGATGTTAAAAAGTCTGAAAAGAATGGCCATCCAATGATTGAAATCTCCTTTCACTAATTCATCTTCAATTAAAATATGTGTATAATAAATAGAGTCTAAGCTGTCATGGAGGAAGCTTGAAGTTACTTATTTTATTAGCACTTTTCCCACTTTTAATGTCTTTTACTTTTAGACCAACTACTCAAACAATTGATCTAAGTAATGGACAAAAGTCCACTCAATTTCAAATTGAAAATACATCATCTGAAATGATTCCCGTAACGATAAATGTCTTTGAACGAATACAGAAAGAAGATGGAAGCGAATCTCTTCCTAAGACAAATGAAGTAAGTGTTTTTCCGCCTCAACTTATTATCTCTCCAGGAGATCGAAAAACAATTCGTGTGGATTGGAAGGGAGGTACGAATATCTCTTCTGAAAAAGTTTATCGTATTGTTGCTGAGCAAGTCCCTTTAAAGCGCGGAAGTACTAATAATAAGAATCGTGGTGGTATTAAGATGCTGCTCAAGTATATGAATGTTCTATATGTAACTAAGAAGGAATTTAAACCTAAGCTTAAAGTGAGTCATTATAAAGTTGGAAAGAAGATTAGAGTTTATATTTCTAATAAGGGAAATTCTCATCAATACCTAAAGAACGTAAAGTTTGAATTTGTAAAAGGTGATCAGAAGTTATCTATCCCTACCAAAGAGCTCAGAAAGCTTAATGGACAAAATATTTTGGCCAATACAACACGATACTTTGAATTTAAAAATACAATTAATCTAGATAATGGATATGAGTTAAGAGCGTCATTTGATAAGTAATTATAGACCAATTCTATTTGTTACACTCCTGTCTCAATTGAGTCCTTTAAATGCTTATGCTCAGTCTGAAACCGAGCTATTTCGTAGCGTCTTTGGTGAAGTTAATTATGAAGCACAGTTAGAACTTATTCTTCATGGAAAATCTCTTGGGGATATTCCAGTAAAGCTTCAAGGAAGCCAGTTAAAGTATATTGATAGTGTCATTCTAAATGAGAAGATAAGAAGTCTTGTTAAGAATGAAAATTATAAGTTAATCGATACTTCTAAGAAATGGGTGGCTACTTCAACAATTCCTTATACTCTAAGCTATGATCCTAAAGCACTACAGGTGATATTAGATATACCTATAGAGAGTCTTAAATCTGTTTTCTACTCATTAGAAGAAAATCCAAAAATTAAATACGCTGGTCAAACAATTGAAGCGGCTCCATTTGCAGGTTCTATTAATTATCTTCTTGATAAAAACTTTGGTGATTCGTATCTTGGTGGTGATTCTCTAACCTTGAATATCAATTCTTTCTTAAACTTAAACACTTATGTTCTGCAGTTGAATGGATTCTATGTTGATGATGAAGATAAAAACGACCCTTATTGGACGCGAAGAGACTTTAGTTTAACAAAGGATTTTGAATCCTCACGCCTTCGAACGAGGCTAGGGGATACAACAACGGGCCGCTTAGGCTTTATGCAATCAAAAGCAATAGGTGGATTTAATATTAGAAAACAATTCTCTATTAATCCTTATGAAACACCTTATACGCAAGGTGAGAAAGAGTTTCAAATTGTTAGACGATCAAATGTTAGTACTTATGTTAACGGGACTCTTGTAAAAAAAGAAATCCTACCTGCTGGTAATTATCGTTTATCAAATCTTCCACTTGTTAATGGAATTAATAATGTACGTGTAGAAATTGATGATGGAAGTGGTGTTAAGCAGTTATTAGAATTTAATATCCCAACATCATTATCGATTTTAAAAAGAGGTGAATTTGATTATTCATTAAGTGCGGGAAGAAAGTCAGATGATTCGGGAAGAACACGGAGCTATGTTGATAATAATGAGTTTTATAGTGGCCTTATTCAATATGGATTTACAGACCTATTTTCAACAGGTGCCTATTATCAAAAAGATGACAAATTTCAACTAAGTGGCCTCTATAATGGTATTGCAACAGAGTATGGAAATTTCTTTCTTGAGAATGCTTATTCTGATTATAAGAACTTTAATGTGAGTGGTTATGCAACTTCTTTGACTTGGCAATTTCAAGATATCGCTGGTTACTTGCTTGAAAATCTATCTTTTTCAGCACGCTATGAAGTTTTCGGTGGAGACTTTAGGGCCACTGCCGATTATAATGGGCCTTCGATTAAAAATAACTATCAGCTCAATTTATCATTTCCTATTTTTTCTCGAAGCTCGATAAATCTAGGGGCCGGACATGAAGAATATCGTGACTCTGGAAATGGTTCTCGAAATTTCATTCGTACCTCATTGAATATTAATCCCATAAATAACCTTAATGTAAATCTTTATGCTGCTCGAACAAAAGATTTAAATAATCCGACTGATCACTCTGTCTCTGCTTTTTTAACATGGTCTTTTCCTTCTCGAAATAGCTATGTGTCGATGTTTAGAGACTTTGAAGATAAATCAAGTCGAATATCTTACACGAAAGATAATAGTAATGAGTTATATAAGCCAAGATATACAGTTTCTGCAGACGACGATGAAGTTAATGGCCGCTTAAACTTAAGTGCTAGTATACCGACGCCAATGGCCGATTACTTTTTTAAGGCGTCTTATGCTCATGAGAAAAGTGGTAATGATTATAGACAGATAGGATTCGGGATATCGACGACTTCTTTATTCGCATACGATGATGGCCTTGCTTACGCTCAATCTCGTTCTAATACAAATAGTTTCGCACTCTTTAAAACTAAAGAAGCTTTGAAAGATCAAAAGCTTATTATTAAATCAACATCAGTTCATGCAGACACTCAAACTCCACTCTTTGGGGAGCTTGCAATAACTGATATGGTTCCATATCAATACCGTGAAGTACAATTAGACCCAACTGCTCTCGATTATGGAACAACACTTGAAAAGGAAAAGTTTGTTCTCTATCCGACTTATCAATCGGGACATCTCATTAATATCCGAGACAATGGTCTATTAAGTCTTAAGGGTAAAATTACACGTAAGGGAAAACCAGTTTCTCTGGAAATTTGTCAGTTAGGAGATAAAGTCTTCTTCACTGACCGCGAAGGTTTCTTCTTTGTGGATGGTGTTGATAATGAATCAAGTTTACTTAAAATAAGTGGTAAGGAAGTTAAAAATTTTTCGATAAATCAAGAATCCCGTGGGATCATTGATATTGGTACGATTGAGATAGAGGGGAATTAAAATGACATTATTTAAAGCTTTAGTAGCTACATTCTGTGTCTCATCTGTTTTAGCGGTAAAATGCGACTTAAATGTTAGCGTAAATAATTTTGTTGGGACAATATCTTCAAGCGTTCAATCTGTTTCCCACCCTATTACAATTTCTCGTTCTAGAAACGCATCTCAATGTGAAATCATCAGGGCCTTTTATAGTACTGGTGGAGCTGGGAACTATAATCGTATGGCATCGACTTCTAATAATTCGATTCCTTATAACCTATATAGTGACAGTAATATGGTTACTGTTCTTAAAGATGTGTCGGATGCAACTCAAGCTGGTGAGTACAGTGTGATTAATTTACCAGTGAGATACAACTCTTATCAGTCGAACTTTTATATCAAGCAGGTTGATCTTGATACAGTCTTTTCAAGTGGCTCAGGTTACTTTGGTGATAATATTCAAATTAGTTTCTATAGTATTAAAAACAACGGTCAGCTTGAGTATGAAACGACTGCTTATTTTTATCTGCAGTTAGTTGTTCCAAGATATGCTGAGCTAAGCTTAGTTCCTTTAGGTTCTCCTCATGACCCTAACTCTACCCAATATATTATGAATTTTGGAAATCTAACGAGTCAGGATGTAAAGAGTGCAACTCTAAATGTGAAGGGAAATGTAGGCTTCGGTGTTTATATGACTTCACAGAATGGGTCAGTTTTAAAGAATGCTGCAAGCAGTGTTCCTTATCAAATTAAGGTGGGGGCAAATAACTACACGTCACTTTCAAATGCTGGACAAGAAACATATATGTTTCAGCGTAATAATGCCACTTCTATCAATGCTGAGAGCTATCCTATCTATGTGAAATTAGGAAATGTTCCAACAAATGCATCGACTGGTGATTATGAGGATGTCATTACAGTCACAGTTAAAGCTTGGTAAAAATATTACTTAAGTAAATTGCTCAAGTTGTCGATAAGAAATCCATGAATATAAAAGACCTAAAGTACGGTGTTGCCGTACTCGCAATTGGTGCGACTACTTTTTACTTTACTGAAAACTATATTGCAGACTCTGGGCAGGCCCAACGAACCATCGCTAGTGAAGGTCTTGTTAGTAACTGCCTTGATGCTGTTAGATCATTCTTAGGTCCAAAGAAAATCGAACCTTTTGCAAAAGTAAATCTCGTACTAAACGAGAATGAGCGAAAAGTTAATGGAAAGATCGTTGCTTACGCTCGTGGCGGTTTTGAGATTAGAGGCTATGGAAGTCATCAGTTAATATCTTATAGTGAAATTGCGACTATTAACGGTAAAGAACTGAATGAAGTCGAGATCTATCGCTTACTCTTGTCTTCTGAAATTAATAAAACTAAATCAGATCAAATCCAAGTTAGAATATTAAATAACTTAGAGTTTGAAGATATTAAAGGACGAAATTTTACAACAGATGGTGAGTCTTTAAGCTTTCAAGACTTACAAGGTGTAAAGTATAATATCCCTCTTGAAGAGGTCTATCATTTTTCTTCATTTGATCCAAATGCTGCTGCCAGAAAGGGAGTCGAAACTTTCGCTGGGGAATTTGTTTCTGTACGTCTCACAAATGGCGAGATTGAAGATGGTGTTATTGCACTCTCAACGGATAGGAACTTTGCTGAATTAACAAGTGTACACGATAGTAAAGAAATCGTTCAAATACCTTTAAGTGAGATTGAATTAGTTTTTCAATAGTCGTATTAGAGAATAAATTTTAAAACTAGGTAAGGTGTAAGATTAAATACAATCACAAGTAGTTTGAAGTTCGCTAGGTATTTAAAATACATTTTAGGGAACTTCTTCTCTTTAATACCAAACATACTAGATTGAATTTCAATTACTTGTTTTTTAAATATGAGAATCATTACTGTCGAAAGTAGTAAAAATCCCATATTGATAACTGCACAATAACCTAAGAAAGATGTCATTAAGTCTATAGTCATTTAATCTCCACTAGTCCTTACTTGGTAAGTTTTCTGCAAAACCTCTAAATGCGTAGGCTAAGATATCACGATCACTCGGTGTTTTAGGGAATGGGTACCTCTTATTCATGCTTTCGCTATTCTTCTTAGATGAAAAGGCCGAGACTAAATCAATGATCTTATCCACACCGTCCCTTTTTCTAATTGTGTATTCTAAGTCATTTCGATCTGATTTTTTTATTATTCCATTCCAAGCGAGGTACTTATTTCTGATATCATAGATCGAGAAGTTAATATCCATACTTCTTCTTGTTGTCGTGGTTAAACTTCGATCCCCTGTTTCATTTCCTTCTGCATTTGTGACAGCTGATTCTGTTCTATCATTTTCAACAATGTCACTTTCAATTCTAGCAAAGACGAGGTAGCGACGTTTTGTTATATTTTGCCCTAATATTGTAAGCGACTTCTCACTGAGTATTCCATCTTCTTCAATTTCACGTAGTATCTCACGATAGAGTCCTCTACCAATTTTTTTGATCAACGGTGATGCATTATCAACCATTAAATCTCTTCTCTTTTCTTGTAACTCGACACGAAATTGATTTGCAGTACTGATTTGCTTCTTATAATCCCAGTTTTCGCCAGTATGGACAATCCCTGCAATTGTTAATCGTCCTGCTTGAACATTTGTATATGTGAAATCGGCCGTCTTTCTAAGGCCATGTACTTTTGTTGCACATGAAGTAATTAGTAGGGTACTTAAAAGTACGATAATCTTTAACATCTATTTCTCCAGTCTCAAGTTAAGCTAAATCCATTTTATTAGAACACGACCCACTTAACAATAGTTTAGATTTTACGTAGTTAGCAATTTGAAAAATTAAGATGAAATTAAATGTATGAACCTGTTTTGATGCTATTATGAAGATGGTAGGAATCCTTCGGGAGGACTGCTCAGCTCGCAGCTACTGTCTGTGGGCAAGAAAAGAGGTCCTCGCATTATGCGAGGGCCTTTTTTTTTGTAAGGTATTATATCTGAGCAAAGAGATCAATTTGATTACCGTTTGGGTCTTTAACTGAAGCGTACCTTTGTCCCCAGAAAGCATCCCATGGTGATTTTTCAATTTCAAAACCAGCGTCGACGATTCGATGAAATAGCTTATCAACTTCATTAGGAGAAGTTTGTTGAAAACACAGAGTTATTCCAGAATTTATAGGCTCTTTCCAATCTTTATTAATCTGTTTAAGCAAATCAAATGAATCTAACATGATTCGTAAACCATTTTCTTGTGTCGCCTCATAATGACCTTTTCCATATTCTTTAAAGTCTAAGTTTAATAAGTTGTAGAATTGAATAGATTTTTCAATATTCTTACAAGCAATTCCAATCGCGCTTACAGTCATAGTGACTCCTAATTCTTAGATTTAGTTTTTGTTGTCTTGTTTTAACCACAGCTTAAATTGACATGATTTGTCCTCTGGCATTTATTAAAGATACATTTTTTTTCGGTACTGAACAATATCATAGGAGGATATGTGAAAAAGTTAACAAAAATGGCAGTTGCCCTGGCCGTACTTTCTACGGTTGCAACGTCTGTTTCTGCTTCATCGAGAGTAATTCGTGACAACCGTTTAAAAGATTTAGGCATTTCACCTGTCTTAGGGCGTGGCTACTCCATAGCGACTAATACTTATCAAAGTACATGCTTGGGTAAAATTGAAACGACTCAGCCCTCATATGATTTAAAATATCGATATATTGAAATTGAACAAGATTGGGAGACACAGTATAGGCGCTCTTTTGAAACAAAGAATACTTTCAAATTTCTATTCTTAAAGAATAATGTAAATGTCTTTTCGGAAGTCGAAGGCAATACAACATATCACTATCATTATATCTTTGCAGATATTGATGTTGATAGCTATTACCATTCTCTCTCAGAAGGTAATAGCGATTTAAGTGAGAGTGCAGCAAATCTTCTTCGAAAAGGAGATGTTGTTGGTTTCTTTGACTCTTGTGGACCTTATTATGTACGTTCAATCGGTCGTCACTCAAGTTTCCTCGGTCTACTTCGATATCGTACAACATCTGTCGAACGAGATGTAAATTTTGAACTTGAGCTTAAATCGAAAATGCGTGGCTTCTTCTCAGGGGGATCAACAGATACGACAATATCAACTGAGTTTAGAACTGAAACGCAAACCAAGAGACTAGAGATTAATATTTGGGCCTATGGACTTGGTAAAGGTGAACTGGCAGATATTATTCCAACTGATATTGATAGCTTCAAAGATTCTGTACGTGATGTCGTAAAGACAATGCAGGATCCAAACGCTGGTCGAATAACAACAATGGAAGTTGCTCCTTGGATTGAAAATACTCAATTTCAAGATCTTCTAGAGTTAGAAGATGAAGAAGAAAAATTACTTTTTGAAAAGAAGAAGAATCTTGAAGCCAACGCTGAAATTATCAGCGAACTCGATCGAATTGATAGAGCACAGGTTGATCAATATTTTAAGGCAAGTAATTGTCGTCGTATTCTTGAAGATGAATATCTAAATATTGATGATGACTTCGGTGGAGGATATGAACCAGAGAATACATTCTTCTCTAATTTATCTCAGCCAAATAGTCAGAGTTCTGAAATTTCACTTGAGGCCTTTGATGCCGTACTTTCAACAGAGAAGGTCGAAGAATATTTGATCGCAAATTATATATTCAACTATGGGCAAGCTGAACCGACTCCTGAACCTGAAACCGGTGCATTAGCATGTATTAAGGCAATTCATGAGCAAGGTATTGATCAAGTACATTTTAGAAATATTCCTGCATGTGTTGATGCTAGGTTAACAGGGGTGCCAGTATCTCCTCTTTTAGATAATTATTGTATGCCAGAATTGGCAAGAGTCATTATTCCTGATGATGCATAATTTATGAAAAATATAACTTATATACTTTTAATACTTTTTCTAGGTGGGGCCAAAGTTGTGGCCCTGCCTCTACAAAATACAATAAATGAAGAGAATTTCCATTCTTCGTTGTATATTGATGATCCACGAGTAACCCAATTAAATGGTCATCTAAAATTATTAGATGGTTTCTCAAGGAAACTGTTTAAACAATCTAATACATGCTTTGATTTACAGGACTTCAAAGGAACACAACAATCCAATATTCAATTAGATTTTCATCAGAAGGTTATTGGTACAAATTTATACAATCCTTTCTTTAGTAAGTACTATAATAATGTCTACAGTAGTCATGTTGATAAAATTCTCAAAGCGCAAGATCAAAAGATCACAAATACGATACAGATTGCAATACATAAAACGACTTACGCACGGGAGCGAGATACTGAGTATGTTGATATTAATTCACGTTATAACCAGCTAATCTCAAACGGTGACTTTTTTAAATTTAGTGAACTATGTGGAAGTGGTTATGTGAATTCTTTCAATAAATACGCTGGAGCATGGTTTACTATTGTTTTCAATCGAAGTGCAGATAGTGATGATACTGTTTTCACAAACCTCCTTGAAGCTTATATTCGTTTATTTGATTCAACTGCAGAACCAAAGTTAAGAGCACAATTAAATAGAGAACTCGCTACTCGTGCTGTTGTTCTTTACGCCGAGTTTAGAGGAATAAATCCTTTAACGGTTCCTATTCAAAATCTAAGAGATATAGCAGAGTTTAGATCTTTAATTACAAGAATAAAGTCTGCAATGCTTGCATCTGATGCTGGCCTTTATATGGCGTTAGAGTATACCCCTTGGGGTTATAATGATGAATTTCAAAAAGCATTTTATGATTTTCTCACACGAAACAGTAAACAACCAATTCCTACTGAACCAAGTAGATCTCAATGGTTTAATTTTTATCAGAATATGGAATTAGCAAGATTAATGAGTGATGCTATAGCTTATGAATCAGGTATCATTGGTCGATTTGAAGTTTGTCGTAATCAAATGTTAAGCGATTGGCCATTAAGAGGTAATGAAAAGAAGTTATTCGTTAATCACCTTGATACCGACGGAGCAGGAATCGCGCTCTCTACGATCTATCAAATCTTATCCGAAGAAGCACTGAAGAACTTACAAGATAAGTTAGACAATTTGCAAAGTGGAGAGAAGAACTCTGTTTTACTTTGTAACAAAAGATTGAATGGACAAACTTTTCTTTTGAATCATTATCGCGAGTTAGTTGAGTGTAAATGGTTTGATGAGTTTACTAAGTCACCATCTTTGATTTTAGATGCTCTTTGTCCACTGACACCAAAGTAAATGATGTGATAAAATTTTACAAAAGGATGTCACATGAAAAATTACTTACTTCTCTTTTTATTACTATCACTATTCGTTTCTTGCGCCAATGTTGATCAAATTGACCGTGGCCTATTGTCAAAAAAAATAATGCAACTCGATCCTCACCCTGAAGAAAGTATGTTTCAAAATGAAGTACGTGCATTCAGAGAAGGTGCTGTTGGAGGCACAAATGCTGTTGGAGGTGGATGTGGTTGTAACTAAGTATAAAAGATTACTTTTCAGTTTTCTTCTGATTTTTATTTCTACTAAAAATACATTCGCCGAAATGATGGCCGACGGAAAAACAAAATTCAAACTTTTGTTTAATCTCTACCATCAAAATAGTGATGATGGTAATCAAGTCTATGATGATTCAGGAAAAGAAGAAGCTAATGTTGTTGAACCAATGCTCTTTGTGGAACATCAAATAACTGAAGATACCGCCATTAATGCACATTTTGTTTTCGATTTTTGGACAGCGGCATCTGATACAAAGTTAGATGGTGCAACAGGTGCAAGTGGACCAGGTAGAAAGGGACAGTCCCGCCTGTCTGGGAATATTGGCGTTCGAAAAGAAATGGGCGATTGGGAAACAAGTGCATCAGTTGGTTTCTCTTCAGAATATGATTATCGCTCATTCAATGGAAGTCTTGGTGTTCAACGTTCGATGGCAAAAGATAACTTTACACTCGGGCTCAATATTCAATACTACAAGGATAAAGTGAAGTTGTTCGAGGATTTGAGCAATCCTCCAACTGCTAAAATCTCAGACTTCCTTCCCCGAGATATATTTGCAGTTAGCCTAACTGCGTCTCAAATTTTGACAAGACAAGATATTATCCAATTTGATTTAACATTCGTAGAAGCTAGTAAGAAATTGGAATCGACTGCTAGTAGTGTTTCTGTTGGTGGTGCAAGGCAGCCTGAAGTATTACCTAATACACGAAGTCGCTATGCTATCTCTTCTAAATGGGTACATGGTTTTAGCGATGAAGTGGCGATGAATTTATCATACCGATATTACTTTGATCAGTGGGACTTGGATGCTCATACGTTAAGACTAGCTTTTTTGAAAGAGATTAATGATGATGAAGATTATGTTGAGATTGCTCTTCGTTATCATAATCAATCTAGTGTTAAGTATTACCAGGATTCCTTTGCTACGGCAAAAGATTATATGACTAGTGACTCTGATTTAGCAGACTTCTCTTCGTATGAGTTGAGTGCGCTTCTTTCTAGTAATTATGATTCAAAGAATATATATGGTATCGAATTTGAAGACTTCGTCTGGAACAATGGTGTGACGGCCGCTAAACGTACAAATGGACTTGTATATGCATATATTCAATCTTCAGTTGGTTTTCAGTTTTAGGAGTGTTTGGTGAGAATATTATTTGTAACTTTAATTTTGTTCTTCTCCTTCAATTCTTATTCACAAAAAATAGAAGATTTCGCGCTACCAATTTATGATAAATCGCAAAACTTCATATTAAGTGAAAGTCTTATTAAATACGATAAGGTTTTTCTTAATTTCTGGGCATCTTGGTGTACCGCTTGTATTCAAGAAATGGATGAACTAGAAGATTTGAAGAAAAAATACTCAAGTAAGAATATACTTTTTGTTGCAATAAATGCAGGAGAGAAGAAAAAGAAGATTAAACGATTTTTAAAGAAGCGAAATTTTAGCTACTTAATACTTGAAGATAGTGATCGTAAGATCTCAAAAAAGATTGGTGTGACTGAGCTTCCTCGCTCTATTGTTATTGATAAAAAAGGCAGTATTCTTTACAGCTCTGATAAACCTCCAAAGGAATTATAAGTTGTTTGAGAAAGGAAATGACATTACATGTGAGTATAAATTCTGTGCAATGGGTGGAGAATTTCAAATTATGTGTTTCCCACAAAGCTTTCTTTCGAGGGAGGACGTGTATAAAATTTTTGTAAAAGCGGAAGAAGAGGTTAATCGTATTCAAAATAAATTTACAGATTTTGAAGACAGTCCATTTAATGAAATTAATAAGTATGCTGGAATAAGACCTGTTAAAGTCGATGGAGAAATTTGGGATATTATTCAAAGAGCAAATAAAATCTCAAAAGAATCTAATGGCGTTTTTGATATCTCATTTGCCACGATTGGACACTTATGGCGAAAAGCAAAAAATGAAGGTCGAACCCTTAGTTTTCTAGAACGTTCTCAAGTTCAAAGTTATATAGATTACCGTAAAATAAAATTCAACCGATTTACAAAGAGTGTTTATCTTCCTTTTGAACAAATGCGTATAGGACTAGGTGGGATTGGAAAAGGTTACGCCGTTGATAAAGTTTATGAGTTACTCCTTAAAGAAGGCCTCCATAATTTCTATATAAATGGTTCGGGTGATATTCGTGTGCACTCTCTACCTAATGCTCCTAGGGCCTGGCGGATCGGTATTAGAAATCCATTATCTAAAGACAGCTCTAAGTCGATTGGCGTGATTCAACTTGCTACCGGTAGTGTTGCTTCTTCTGGGGGCTATATTCAATTCAATCCCAATTCTGAAGGATTTAGCGACCACCATATTGTAAACCCTAAGAGTGGTCTGAGTAGAGACGACATTCTTGCGACAACAGTTATTGCTGACAATACTGTTAGCGCTGATACAACAGCAACTATTTTGATGAATTTGGATATTTCGCAAGCAATAAGCTACTTGGATTCACGAAAATTTATTGGTTTCGTGATAGATTCTCAAGGAAAAACTCACCTCTCTGCAGCTGCATTAAGCTCTTTTGGCCTATAAATAAATATATTTAACTATTTGTTTTTACATAGCTTGTGTTCTTGTCGCAACTTTTTTTGGGCATCCGCGTAAGTTTTTTTATTTATTTACTAAATAAAAATACAAGATATTCCGAAGTTTTATTAGTTATTTAGAAGTTTCCATAAATTTTCTTCGTAAATTTCTTACGTAGAGCTTAATTTGGAAAGAGGGACGTAGAGTATTTCATCGGAGATAAATTATGTTTAGAGCGAGTTTTAAAAAGAAGTTACTGTTGCTGTGCTTTTATATGTCATCAGTAAGTTTAATTATTGGAAGTGTTGCTTTATTTGGTTTTAAAAAGTTTATTGAGGTTTCGGATGAGGTTAACCAAAGTGTTATCCCAAGAACAACTCTTTTAAATAAAATGGATGTGAACTATCAAAAAACAAGAATCGAAGTTCGAACACTGGGGCTTGATAATCTAAGTAGAGAAGATCGCTATGCGGCCATTGAGGGGGCATTAAAAGTTGTTGGTGAATATGAGAAGGCTGCAACAGAACTTAAGGCGATGATCAAAACAAAAGAAGAGCTTAAACTATTTAACCAGTTAGGAGAACAGTGGGCGAGCTTTAAGCAAGTTGGTGTCGATGCCATTGAACTGGCAAAGATCTATGATACTAAATCACGCGCCAAGCTTCTTGATATATTCTTAGTTCATTGTCCAAAAGCGGCTTCAGAATTTCAAGAAGCACTTGATAAGTATAACCAAAGCATTCGCGATGATATTGATAAAGCGGCTAAGCTTTCGGAGGAAACTTCAAAAACAATCGCTTTTATTAATAAGTTACTTATTTTCTTAACAATATCAGGGATCTCAAGCTGTCTTATCATTGGGATAATTTTTGCGAATAAAATCTCTTCATCAATTAGAAACACTCTGGAAGTTTTATCTAATAGTTCAACTTTCCTAACAACGAGTGCAGATAATATAACGGCCTCGTCACAAAAACTATCTGCTTCTAGTGAGAATCAGGATTCCTCATTACACGAATCAAGCTCATCTTTAGAAGAGATTAGTTCTATGGTTAGAATGACAGCTGAGAATGCGAAGAAGTCTAATGATCTGGCGACAGAGAGCTTAGATAAGGCTTCTAAAGGGAAAGACATTGTTAGTGAGATGAATATTTCTATGGACTCAATTAATGGAAGTATCGACACAATTGTTAATGAACTAGATATTAATAATGAAAAGATGAAAGAAATTGCAACTCTGATTAATAGTATTGACGAAAAAACACAGGTCATTAATGACATTGTATTTCAAACAAAGCTTTTATCTTTCAATGCTTCTGTCGAAGCTGCACGAGCAGGTGAAGCCGGAAAAGGTTTTGCTGTCGTTGCTGAAGAAGTCGGAAAGCTTGCTCAAATGAGTGGTGTCGCTGCAGTTGAAATTACAGATATGCTATCTTCAAGTGTTAATCAGGTAAATGAAATCGTTAGCGAGTCTCAAGAACGAATTACGGCCGTTGTCGATTCAGCAAGAGAGAATGTAACGAGTGGGACAAATATCGCTAAAGAGTGTGAAGATATTCTTGAAAATATTGTAACAAGTGTTGCAGGTGTTTCGTCTTCGATTTCAGAAATTTCATCTGCAACGCAAGAACAGTCTAGCGGTATTTCTCAATTACAAAGTTCAATTTCGAGAGTCGATGTTCTGTCAAAGTCAAATACTGGAATTGCTCGTGAAACATCTGGAATTGCACAACAGCTCCAACAGCAAGTTGGATCAGTTAACGGTTCAATTACTAATATTCAAAATCTAATTCTTGGTGATACTAAGACCTCGAAGTCGTCTTCTAAGAAGGTGGCTGCTTAAATAACCCAAAAGAATGCCCTCTTAGTAATTACTACTAAGAGGGCCATTATTTTATTGATTGTGACTTGTTGGAGGGACACTATCAATGGCATTGTTTTCTGGTGGTGTTAGCTGCCCAAGGAACTCAGGAAGCTCAACGCCAGCTTGTTTGGCAAGATCGTGTACTGCTGGAAGTGAATTAATTAGCCCACTAAGAAAGTTTGACGTCGCACTCTTTCCGTTGTGACCATTTCCGCCACCGTCCCAAACAGTAACCTTATCAATCTTAAGGTCTTGGACGGCCTTAACTTGTTGAGCGATAATTTCAGGAAGTTGTTCAACCATAAGTAGGGTAGGAACAAGTCTCTTATCATCACCAACGATTTCAACAAGCTTATGATAACCTTGTGCTTTCGCTTCAAGTACTTTTTGAATACCTTGAGCTTCCGCTTCATATTTCGCTAGAATTGCATCGGCCTCACCCCTAGCAATTCTTCTTTGTCTCTCTGCTTCTGCTTCCGCTGTAATTTCAACTTTTCTCTTATTAATTTCTTCTTGAGCAAGTTCTGTCTTTTCAAGTCTTGCAATCTCTTCTAGCTTTTGTGCCTCTAGAACTGCTTTTTGTGCTTGAGCTAAGGCAACTTCTCCTCGTTTTGCAGCATCGGCCTGCTTCTCTTTTAGAGTAGCATCATATTCTGCAATACTTGCCTTCGATTCATTTTCGCCTTTTACAGACTCAGCTTCTTGAATGGCAACGAAGACTCTCTGCTCTTTTAAAGCTTCTTTCTTACCTTGCTCAGTAATTGCTCTCTGCTTTGCTTGGGCAACTTCCTGCTCTCTTAAAGCAGCGGCCTCTCCAGTAATCCCTTCTGCTTCATATTTGGCAATACGAATCCTTTTATTTCTCTCGGCTTCTTTTTGACCCGCTTCTGACTCGGCAACTTGATTAGCAACCTGGACTTCTTTTTCCTTATTCGCATTTGCTTCACCAATGGCACCATCTTTATCTTGTTCAGCAACTTCTACTTTTGCTTTGTTAATCGCTTCTGCTGCAGCTTTCTTTCCAATAGCTTCAATATATCCTGACTCATCTGTGATATCTCTAATGTTAACGTTAATAACATCAAGACCAATTTTGTTAAGCTCAAGGTTTACGTTCTTATTAACTAGATCTAAGAATTTCTCTCTATCCTGATTAATCTCTTCAATTGCTAGAGTTGCAATAACGAGACGCATTTGACCTAGGATAATATCTTGGGCCTGATTAGAGACTTCAGCTGTTGATAGCCCAAGTAGACGCTCAGCTGCGTTTGTCATAATATTAGCTGTAGTCGAAATACCTACTGTGAATGTTGAAGGAACATTTACACGAATATTCTTCTTTGAAAGTGCACTTCTTAAATCAATCTCAATCGTCAGTGGCTCTAGTGAAAGATATGTATAATCTTGTAAAAGTGGAATTACAAATGATCCACCTCCGTGAATACACTTTGCAGATTGCCCAGTACCAACGCTACCGTAGATTACTAAGATCTGATTAGAAGGACATCTCTTGTATTGCTTTGATAAAAAAATTGCTGCAAAAAGTAGAATTAAAACAGGAACAACAATGATTCCCATAATTCCAAAAGTACTAAATAGCATGAGTAATCTCCCTTAAATATTATGCTTTCTTAACGATTAAATTTCCCGAATCATCAACATAGTGAACCTTGATACTTTCAAATGCATTAATCGCTTCACCCTTGCTGCTTGCTTGTAGAATTTGTTGTTTGTTTCCAATTGTAATCTCAACTTGGCCAATACCTTTACCCTTAGCTGGAATATTTGTGTAAGCTCGGCCAGTTCTTCCAATGGCTTCTTTGATATTTACTTTTGGAATATTGTTAAATTTTTTAATTTGAAAAGTGATGAATGAACTAAATAACATCATGACAAAACCAAAGACACCGGCCGCAAGCACTCCATTCACATCAGATAATTCCCATTCTTGTTTTGCTGCAAGCCCAATCCAGCCAGCACCCATAAAGAATGCTAGAATCGATTGTGTTGAGACAAGAGTGAATGCATCTCCACCATCTGTGTGTTCAATGTCCATATCACCATCGAAGTCAGCTTCACCATCTCCAGTAACGAAGAGTAGAAGCATCTTTAATACAAATAACAGTGTGCCCGCAAAGGCCATTACCGCATAAACAGGGTTTTGCGAAAATATCTCTTTCATCTAATCTCCGAAAATAAATAGTGTTCAGTTTTTAGTATATGGATAAATATGTAAGTGGTTAGTGGGTAAAAATGTCTAGAAAGGCTCTAGTAGGGCTTTTTGAGTGTTTTTGTTCTTTATTTTAAATATAGGTTAGGGTTCTAAGTGGCTGAAATCGTTCCTTAAATAAAAAGTGTTAAATTTAAACAATTGTTTACCGAGAGGATTGGCACATAAAAAAAATTAAGGAGAGAGTAATGTTAAGCAGGTTTAGTTTAAAGTTTAAGATATATAGTAGTTTCATAACGATGGTCAGTTTAATAACGCTGATATCTGTGTATGCAGCTTACAACTTTACTACACTGGCCACTGAGTTCTTTTCATATCGCGAGATGGCCATGGATTCAAACTTATCAAGTGAGGTTCAGTCCAATATGTTAATGGTAAGAATGAATGTAAAAGACTTTATC
Organism: Halobacteriovorax sp. GFR8; assembly: GCF_050955245.1. Classification (NCBI taxonomy): domain Bacteria; kingdom Pseudomonadati; phylum Bdellovibrionota; class Bacteriovoracia; order Bacteriovoracales; family Halobacteriovoraceae; genus Halobacteriovorax; species Halobacteriovorax sp. GFR8. The sequence continues at coordinate 163,810 of NZ_JBPBLR010000002.1, forward strand.
ATTTCATCTTCTGAAAAGGATATAAAGCAATTTAACGAGTATTTTGAAAGTACAGCTAAGAGTTTAGATCAGGCATTAATTGATATCCAAAAACCAAGTCGTGCTAAAAAGCTTCAGGAAACAAGTCAAAACTTAAAAGATTACAGTAGTCATTTTAATGAAGTTGTAAGTCTGATGAAAGAGCGAGATAAGCTCGTCACTGAAAGGCTTAATATTAATGGTAGGCTAATGGAGGAGAAGCTTTCTCGAATCCTTTTTACTGCTCGAAGAGATAGGGATATGGTAGCTGCATATAACGCTGGTATTGCCATGAGAAATCTACTTCTTGCAAGGTTATATGTGACAAAGTTTTTTGATACAAACGATAGTGATTCAGTAAAGAAAGTCGTTTACGAACTAAGAGAGTTTGAAAAAGATATCAGTTTACTAGAGAAAAACTTACAAAACTCTGAACGTCGTAATCTGCTACGCCAGGTTCTTAAGCTAGAGAAGTCTTACTCATCGGATTTTCAAAAACTAGTTACGATTATTAATAAGAGAAATAATATTATTACAGAGAAACTTGATGTTTTAGGTCCTAAAATTGCGAGTAATATAGAAGATGTAAAACTTGATATTAAATCTGTTCAAGACAAATTTGGACCGAGGCTTAAAGATCATCTTACTGAAGCAAAGACTGTTATTGTTATTATTTCTATTATTGCTCTAGTTGCAGGGGTTGCTCTAGCTGTATTCTTTGTTTCGTACCTTTCAAAAACTATCGCTATAATTAATGAAGGAATCCAAACTAGTTCTAAAGATTTAAATAGTGTTTCAAATTCACTTAATGACTCTGCAAATAAATTATCAAGTGCAAATCAACAGCAATCAGCTGCCTTACAAGAAACATCTTCTTCGATCCATGAAATCTCTTGTATGGTTGCCAATAATACGCAAAATGCACAGGAGACAGCTTCTCTTTCTGAAGAAAGTAAAAAAATTGCAAACGATGGAAAGGACTCAGTAAATATCGTTAGAAGTAAGATGGATGATATTCAATCAAATAATGAAGAACTTGTTAAAAATATTGAAAATAGTAACCGTGAAATAGAAGGGCTAATCGACGTCATCAATAGAATTGCAGAAAAAACAACTGTCATCAACGATATTGTTTTTCAAACAAAACTTCTTTCTTTTAATGCGTCTGTCGAAGCGGCAAGAGCAGGGGAGCATGGCGATGGCTTTGCAGTTGTTGCACACGAAGTCGGTCAGCTAGCGGCCATGAGTGGAGAAGCAGCAGAAGAAATCTCACAGCTTCTTTCTGGAAGTATCACTCAAGTTCGAAGTACAGTAGATAAGTCTAAGGAGATGATTCTAAGATCTGTAGAGAAAGGAAAAGTCTCTGTTGATGAAGGAGTCAAAGCCGCTCAGGAATGCGAAGTTATTCTAAATGATATTCTAAATAGCTTTGATAACGTAAATCAGTCTGTTAAGCAAATCTCTAGTTCTTCTACTGAGCAGTCTCAAGGTGTTAATGAGATTACATCAGCTGTAACTCAACTGAGTCAATCAGCAAACGAAAATAGCATAGTCACTCAAGAAGCCTATAATAAAGCTCAACAAGTTAATTCGTTAGCTTCTAAGTTACATGAACTGTCACAATTAACAGTTAAGCTAATTGAAGGTGAAGGTAAGATTGTTCATAAAAAGATTAAGCAAGCTTTTGAAGAAGATACCCTTGCTGAAAGTGAAAGAGTAGCCGAGGTATTTTCAAAATCAGAAGCGGCGTAGGAATTAATTAAGAGGTATATTCACACAACTTGCTTCTTGAGTGAGCAAGTTGTGTTTTTTGCAATTTACTAAAATATTGGCTTTGCAAGCTCTCAGTCATCATTCATATCAAACATAACAACTTCAATACTATCTTTAAATTGAAAGATAATTGTATCTCGCTCTCCAGCCTGGTTTGCATCATCGTTTCCAACAACACTGTAAACTAGATCACTAATTTTTTATCTCATTATTTCAACACGTAGTACTTCTTTAAATTAGAATGGTCTGATTAAAGTTAGAGATTACATATTCTTTTTTGTTGGTTTCTATCGTAGTCGTTATATATTAAACTCGCTGCTCTAGAACATTCATACGAGCTGTATTCTCCCTTATAAATACTTTTGCAATTATCCAGTTGAGTGACTTGATCTAGGCTTTTAGGAACCGAACTAATGATACTACTACATTGTTTAAAATTAGATTGCTCCTTGAATTCTTTAAAACAATTGGCGACCTTACTCATATATATAACTTCAAATAGAGTTGCATGATTTAGGCATTCTTCAAATGTATAGTTTCCCTTAAATCGATCTAGACATAATTGTTTGTCCGGATTATATCCTTTTTTAGATGCCTCAGAGCAGTCCTTAAATCTTTCTATATAAGCAGGGAAAGTAAGTTCACTGGAAGTGTATTCAATATTAACATCTTCAATATCATCAACTTTGTTAATCATAGTGAATAGATAGAGTTTTTCATTTAAATTAGTAAGCTCCTTTCTTACATTTTTAAAGCTGATCATTTTGACTTCGTCTAAATCAAGGCTTCCATTATTATCAGTTGTTGCATATTGAAATGAATTAATAAACTTATTATTGTGCTTAACGATTGTTGGTGCACTGTTGTCGTTGAGTCTTGCAATTGCAACCTGAATTTTAAATTGTGATTTTGGTAAATACTCTACCTTTCCATCAATTTGTACATTTATATCATTACCATCAAAGCTTATATCTGTTGTTAATGAGGCTTTAGGAGATATATCTTCTGATTTTATCTGCTTAATAAGCTTTACTTTTTCTTTTAGCCTTACCGCTGTTATTTGAGGCGCGCCATAGAGTTTGTTGATATATTCAAAGGCAATTGTTCCATAACCATTGTTACCCCAGTTTTTTCCATAACTATTTTTAAATTTGAAAGTTTGATCCTTAAGGTTATAACCCGTAATCACAATGGAGTGAGCAAAACACTGATTAACAACATTGCACTCATTACTTAGACTTTTATTGTATTCAATCTTGCCCTTCACAGAGTTGAGCATGATCTCATCATTAATCACAATATTAACTGAAACAGGACGCTTGTTTTTAGCTAGATATGAAGTAATTAAGTCTGATCTTTTCGTACTATAGTCGTCTATATCATAGATTTCAATATTGTCACTTAATGAAATAATTCTATCGCCATCGACACTACTATTATGGTGGTAGCATTCGTAATTAGATGATGCACTATATGAGTCTTGTGAGCAAGGCATACCAGGTGAAAGCCAGCTTTGTTGATAAGGCGAATCAGATTCGTATGTGATTCCATACTTTTTGGCAGCTTGAAGATTTTTAACGACACTAGAGCCTTCTTCTAATACTCCATATCTGTCATAGTTTTTTACAGCAAAAATCATAAACTGCTCTGAGATATTAATCTCAATATTATGTTGTTTTATTATTTCACTTTCCAATAGGGATGTAGCGCTAAAAAATGTACATGCACCTCGATTCCCTTGATTCTTAACTGAAGACTGAATATTACTTAAGTCCACAGTATTCGGCACTAAGGACATATCTACAGCTGCGTTTGCTAAATTAATAACAAATAACTGCAAAGAAAAAACTGTAAATAAAGCGAGCAAGTTTTTGATTATAATATCCTTTTGAAGGTATGGTTTTATTTTGTAATTTAAAAGCAAGTTCTGGGCCAGCTTTTGAAAAAAACCACTTCCTTGATAAGTGAAGTATTAACGAGTTATGGATAGTTTGTTGTATAAAGCGTTGTGAATTTGACGACTGTGTAAAAGTTAGACAAAAATACTCCAAACGCTACTAGGTGTACCACAAGGTCCTCTGACCTAACTTGCTGTTTTCCAAGCCTATTTTCGCCTTTATTCTCGACTTGGAGCAATGTGGCTACACGACCACCTGGAAAAGAGGGTGTCAAAAAAGGGGGAGCGTCACATCCTGCTGTGACAAGGAATAATATGTAATGGAAAATGATTTAACAATATTTTAGTGTTCTAAAAGTTGAACAGAACACTTTGTTCTAAAATCTGTTGTTGTTCTATTTTTTATCTGCAAAAATCTTCTTATGCAAAACGAGATTATAGAAAGACTTTCAAATGAATTTGCAAATGCTAGGGCAAAGAATCCATCTTATTCGCTGAGAGCTTATTCTAATAGGTTAGGCATTCAAGTTTCAGCCTTATCTGAGATATTAAACGGAAAAAGATCGATTACAAAAAATATGGGACAAAAGATTTTGTTAGGGCTTGGAGTGAATCCTATCGAGTCGGAGAAAATATTGTCAGGCTCAAGAGCTAAAGAAGAATCTAATTTGTCACTGGATTATTTTAAGGCCATTTCTGATTGGTATTACTTTGCGATTCTATCTTTGGCCGAAATTCCAAATTTTAAAGCACAGCCTGAATGGATATCCAAGAGATTAAATATTTCACGGAGAGAAGCAAAGCTCGCTCTAGATAGGCTTATAAAACTTGAGATGTTAGTTGAAAACAAAGATGGAAGCTATAAAGCATCAGGCATCCAATATAAAACACCTACAGATATCTTAAATGTTTCATTAAAGAATCATACAGTTCAAACTCTAGAACTCGCTATGAATTCTGTTATTAATGATCCAATTGAAGAGAGGGATTTTTCAACCGTTACAATGGCCATCGATCCCTCCAATATCGAAGAGGCAAAAAAGATGATTAAGTCGTTTCGAAAACGATTGTCTAAGAAACTCGAAACAGGAAGTAAAAAAGAAGTTTATAAATTGTCAGTTCAATTATTCCCTTTAAGTAGGAAGCGTAAGGAGATCGAAAATGAATAAAAAGATTTTATTATTATTTTTGTCTATTATCACATCAAGTGCGGTGTATGCAGGGCATGAGACAGGAAATGGTGGAGATGGTGTACTGTGCACTAAGACAGATGGAAAGACCTATGTGCAATTTTATGACCTATATGAGGCTAAAGCTGTTTATGGATTAAATATTGATCTTGGAGCCGAGACATTAAGTGTTGAAAAAAAGATTGATCTAGCATTAAATCGACTTGAAGATATAAATCCGAGCCGAAAAAAATTGTACCGAAATTGGTTCAACTCATTTTACTCTGAAACCGAATTCACTTTAGATAATTTAATTGATGTTCCTGACACTATTGATGGTCGAATACCTGCCTCATGTTCTTTGGAGCAAGTTATTGTTCAAAGGACTCCAAGGTTTCCAGGTCAAAAAAGATATACCATAGATAAAAAATTATGGGACTTGATGGATAATACTTCTAAGGCTTCAGCTATTTTGCATGAATTAATTCTTCGAGAAGCTGTAAACATTTCTGGCCACACGAATTCTATTTCTGCAAGGTATTTTAACGCTCGTTTGAGTACGAATAGTTTCTCATCCCAATCGCTGAGAGATTATGTTGAGCTAATTAAGTCAATTGACTTTCGTCATTTCGATGCACATGGAGTAACTTTCTCGCTCTTTTCTTGGAAGAACGGTACTAGAAGAGAAAATAGTTTAACATTTTATAATGATTTAAAATTGAAAAGTGGATATGCAGAATCTTACAAAGAGAATCAAAAAATAAAGATAGGGAGTAATGAGATAAACTTTCCTGCTCAGACGATCTCATTCTATAAGAATTCGCAGGTAAAGGAAGTGGGATACTTTTCTGTAAATAACCCATTGAAGTTTAAAATAAATGATCTTGATTTGGTAATACTGAATGGAGACATTTGGAGAATAGTATTTAATAAAAATGGTAACTTAAAAAATATTAATACAGATGGTGAAGTAAATTTAAATTTATCGTCAACGAATCTAATATGTTCTGGAAAAAGAGAAATAAAGCTAGAAATCTTAATGGGGAAGGTCGTTGATTTTTCTTGCTCATCTTCTTCTGATGGAGCCGGTGGGCTCTTATTTTTTCAAAATAAGTGGAACCCCGTTAACTCATTTAGCTCAGAGACAAACCTTAGTTATAAAAAAATAGATTTTGGAGAAGCTAGGGATCTTGAGTTTAATGGCGTTTCATTTGAAACCTTAAGCGAAGTTATTTTTCACGAGGATGAGATTGCAAAGTTAGTGATAACTGAGTCTGCTATCAATGTAGGCTTAGCAGACAGATCGTTTGAGTTTACTGGGCAAATAGAGTTCAACGATCTAGGTAATTTAATAAGTGGACGCATTGATAGCATGGAAACTGTTCTACAAGGGAAGGAAATTGTTTTGGATGGTGAAATTAAGTTTCATGATAACGGTAAAATAGCGTCAGCTATCCATGAAAACTTTGGTTCATTTAACTTCAAGATGGTGGATGGCCGAACAATCAATTGGAAACCATATTATAGATTTTGTCTTAATGAGAATGAGAATTTTATTGAAGGTTGTTACTAGGTATGCAGAGTTGGAGACCCCGCTTTGCGGCCATCGTGGCCTCGCGGGGGACCTTCATCGTGAGGGCCACCCACGACTTTGTCGTTGCTACAAAACCCAATCATTCTCCACATATAAAAAAAAAGCCCGAGTAGTGGCTTGAGACGAGTATGGTAGAGGTGCAGGGGCTCCTCCTCATGCTTTCGCATCACGCTCAAGCAATCGTCGCCGACTCACTCGCTTCCGCTGGCCGTCCAGGCCAGCTCTTCGCTGTCGCGCGCTCGTTCGCTTCTCGCCCCATTCGGTCACTCTGTGTGCATGAATTTGAATTTCAAGAATAAAAAAAGCCTTCGCAAAAGGAAGGCTTTTTTAATGGGGTGTTCGCCACGTATTCAATAATTTTAACAGTTTAGTTGTTTGGTTGTAATCTCCTTAGACTGATCTCAGGCTTATAACGCTTGATATTTGATCTATTGGTAAAAGCTTTAAATTATCTGTAACACCTTGCTCATCAACACCTGCTAGTCTTACGTAACGTTCCATTGTTTTTAGGTCTTGCCAGCCACATACTTTCATAATGATAGCTGGTGCAATATTTTGCTGAAGTAGTAGAGTAGCAAAACAAGCTCTTAATGTATGAAACTTAACACTTGGTAAGCCTATTCCAACTAAAAACCTTCTAAGTATAATGGCCTGTCTACCTTTTCTCCAACCTGGTAGTCTAGGTAGAACATAGTTGGATTCAGGGAACTGGTTATAAAGCTCTAATATGAGCTTCTTAAGCTCACAATTAATAGGTATTGATCTATAGTAACCTGCTTTTGTTGACTTGGTTTCGCCACGTCTATTGTTAAATGATTTAGAAATAATAATTCTATTATTTTCAAGGTCTATATCACTCTTTTCTAGTGCATATAGTTCACCATTTCTAGCGCCAGTTAGAACGGCAAAGGCCCAAACAGGATACCAGGGATGCTCAAGTGTTTTAGCAGCATTTAGAAGCTCTCTCGTTTGTTTCAAAGTAAGTATCTCAGGTTTCTTCTCTTCGACTCTTTCAAGCTTAATTCCAATTGCAGGAGATTTGTTTGTATGGTGAAGATAACCTTCCTCAATCGCCCATTTGAATACATTATTCACCATTGATTTATACTTTCTTCTAAAGCTACGAGAAATTCCTTCATTCTTTTGGTATCTTAAAATTGCTTTAATATCTGAGGTATTGATTTCATTACAAGGTACATTATGAATCGTAAATGACCACTTGATTAGTGCGCTATAATAATCGTTGATAGTCTCCGTCGTTGCTGTGCCTTCTCTGTATTTATATTCATACCATTTATTTAGAGCATCCTTAAATGAGATATCATTGCCTTCTTTCTTTTTTAAAGCTTCATAGCAAATTATCTGAAGTTCTCTCTCTTTTTGTTTCGCTTTGTTGAGAGAGACATTTTTACCTTTTACTGTAATCTGTTTTTGTACCCTTAAGTGACTAAAAACTTTAGACCTTATTTGTACTCTAATTAAATATGCTTTTTTATTATTTACGGTTATCTCTTTAATAGACATTTTTAATTCTCCTTCTTACTGGAGTCAAAAGCCTATTCAAATCCTCAATCTTGTATCTGACAGATCTTTTTCCTAGTTTGTATCTAGGTATCTTTTCTCTTGAAGCAATAATCCTAAGAGCATTTTCTGTTACTCGTAAGTAGGTAGCTGCCTCTTTCGTTGTAAACCATATTCTATTGTTAAAGAGCGTATTATCTTGTGTCATACAATCCCCTCCGTTGCATTACTTTTGAAAAAACTACGTACTCCTGTGTTGAATATTAGAGTTGGTTGTGCAGCCCATTCTTCAATATTCAAATATGGAAGATAATCTCTATTGAAATTTCTATTTTTGTTTAAAATTGTTTTGGTGAAAAAATAGGGAACCTTACTTAAAAAAGTTTTTAGTTCTTTTATTTTTCTATTAGGCATCAAAATGTATTCGTTTTTAATAGTTATTTCAGATAGTTTTATGCATTCAAAGGTTTTATCAAAGTAATCTGAAAGCCATTTATTCTTCATTTCTCCTAGGTTCTCAAACTCTATCTTATTTCGCTGGCAACAAAATTCTATTCTTGTACACGGTACGGAGAGTTTTGCCTTCTTTTGTCGATTATATACTTTAGCTACCTCTGGGTATTTACCAAGTTCAAAGCCCTCTAATCTTCCTGATCTGAATTCATATCCTTTTATGGCCCTTTTGTTTTTAATTGAAAGACCAGCTACTAATGTATTTATATCGAGTGAATAATCTACAGTTTTATCAAGTCTAATTATTCTAAGGCTCTCTAGTTTCTCGATATCCACTAAATATATAGATACGTCTTGTATAAATTCATTGTAATTAGAGTATGAGCTGGGGTTTAAGATAAATTGGCTAATAATCTTAGTGGAGTAGTTATATCTAGCTAGTATCAAGTCATCATTGAAGGTTTTAATTGCTAGCCTCGTTCCTCCTCCTCTAAAAGATCCATCCTCACAGAATATTCCTAGTTGATCTAATCTCTTCTTGATTTGATTCTTGTTAATATTTAATGGCCTGGCATCAAGTGTTATCTTGTCATAGAAGCCTGCATAGTAAAATTTAGTGATTAATTCTGACGTTAGTTTTCTGCTTAATATAGAATCTGTATTCATTATTCCCCCGTTTGGTAGAAATTAAATACAGAGAAAAAAACCGATATTTTTTTAAATCGGAGATTTCTTAAGGTTTTTTTGAAAAATCGGGATTATTCTCCCTTGAAAGGGAAGATCTTCTTTCTAATGACGCTTATTTTGTCAGCAACTGTGTTTGCTTGATACGGCTCAGAATTAAAATAAAATATAGATCTATCAACAATTTCTTCAGCAAGCTTTTTGTTTTGAAACTTGTTAGAGCTAGTAGCTTGATATTGAGATGTGTTCCCTGTTTCAATATCTTGAATGAGTTGATGTATAATCGCTTCGTATAGTAGCTTTAGCTTTTCATCACTTCTTGTATTTTTAAATGACTCAATAGTCCCCTTAGGAGGAGTAGGAATAACTTCTTTATCTGTCTTTGGATTTGGATAATCTTCTCCTGGCAGGTCTATTTTGGAGATATCATCAAAATTAATATAGATATCTTCAACTTTATAGGGGGATGGTTTTCCAGTGTTTAATGTATTTTGGTTAATTGGAGAACCTCCACACCTATCTTCAGTAGAGCTATTCTTTAAAATAAAGTTGTGTGGTGTTGTGTAAAAGACAAGATCGTTAATATCCCCTTCGGTGCTAGTGACTCCTATCTCTTCAAGATCTTCGTGAACAATGCTTGCCAAGACTGAAGGCATAACTTCGTAATAGTCGTGATCCCATAGGTCAATTATCTCTCCTATGTCCCTAGAATAGAAATCATTTGATGAGTTTGTGAATATTGTTACTTCAGGCTCATAGGCGAACATGTCAGAAATCTGAGATGTGAATGCATACAGGGGTATTTCTTTATGTAAGCAGTCTCTTATGAAATCCTTGTAATTACCATTGGTTATGGTTTCTTTTAGTTTGAAATATTTCCCTTTTTGCATACGTAAGCCTCGTTTTAAACAAAACTAGTTGAAATTACTTGAGTTGTATAGAATAAGGGAAAAGATTATAGTGTATATTCATAAAAAAACCCCCGCTAAGCGGGGGCTCTATAATCAAAAAAATCTATGGTTTAACACCTTTATGATACTGGAAGGAAATCCAACCAGCAATGTAATATTATTATATCACGTATCGGTTAGTTTCAAGTTAAAGTTGAAAAATTTTCACCATATAAATAGAAAATGTGCATAATTTGTGTAATATCAAGACCTTAGCCACTCATCATCTGGCTTTGCAATAAGCCTTGCATTATTATATGCCATTGTTAGGGTTAAAATTGTTGAGGCTAGATATACTCCAGAGTCTTGCTTTTCAACCACTAGGGCCAAGTCTGCTTTACCTTTTTGTATCAAGCAAAGTGGAAGTAGCAATTGTATCTTATTGTGATAGAACTGTGGAATAGCGGTTTTATAGTTTCTCTCTACTCGTCTCTTTGAGTCATTAATGGCACCTTCAAGGATGTTTATTAGCATATGCTTATCTTGTTGCTTGAGAGCCTCTGGGAACCGGTTAAAGTTGTCATCGATAATATGGTCTGCGTTATATCTTAGGTCAATTCTTGTATCATAGAGTAGTTCTGAGGGGTCATCAAAATAATGAGCTCTGTCTGGAAGTTTACTAAATTTCGTAAGGTCCCTGTCGCTAGACTTTTTAAAACCAATAAAATACCAAGGTATTGTCGCTTTCTGGTGTTTGTTCTTATTTAAGAATGCATAAATATCTTCTTGATTGTCTGTACATAATCCAGTGTTGAAGCACGCATACTGACCACAAGTGCTCTCAATAATTTTCTTTTCATATGATAGTCTTTGAAAAGTATGATCAATATAGTTTATTAGTACTAATTTTTTTTCTCTTTCTTTATCTTCGTTGGTGTATGATACCCAGTTTTCTTTCATAGCAAGATTTGCTAGTTCATTAATAGAACCATCATGATCTTTAAACCAACAGTACTTAAATAGTCTGCTTCTTTTTTCTCCCATTGTGCCTCCTGAGTTCTATTTATCGACAAATTAAAGAATTTCTTAATTAAATTTGTTTTAATTTAGTTAAGGATTAAGTATATAGCCAATATTAATATTTTGATAAAGGAGAGGCTCTTATGCCTTTTAGTGGATTTTTTCAACGTTTTAAACATCCTGTTATTGGAGTATATACATCATTTTTTATTATTTTTAATTATCCCCTGGTGATTTTTCTGCTCTCGCTGAATAGTGCTAATGATAAAATTAGCTTTGTGAACGAATACATTCTCGCGTCGAAATTAAATTTAAAATGGCCTATTCTTTTTACTTTTGGATATTTAGTCATAGTATTTTCACTGGATCTATTTTTAGCATGGTTTGATAGTTTTAAGACACAAGTAGTATTCTTCTTAAAAGACCATGGAGGTTCAATTGGAAAAAGGAAGACTCTCAAAGAAAAGTTAAGTGAGAAAAGCGAAAAGAATCGGGAGCTTAAAAAGACAATTCTTGTATCTAAAGATATGTTAAGTGCATTGGATGATATGCTTTTTCTGTATGAAAATGAAGATCGTACAAGGTCAAGTCAAGCTGGACAAGCTGTAAAGCAGAATGTTTCGCAACTTACTGGTAATATGAGAAAGTCTATTAGTAAGCTTAGAGCACCAGCAAAAGTATTAAAAAATAGAATAGAGAGTTCTAATTTAGAAGAGATTTAAAAATATTTAATGAAATTTGAAGCCTAATTCGATTTCAAGATTTTTATAACTCATCGAAGCTGTCTGGTAGTCTTATTTCTCTAAAGTAGACAAAAGTAGATAAAATATAGTCAGTCATAAGTCAGTCAATAATTGACCATTCCTAAGAAATAATCTGAAAGATACAAGAGAATCTTGAATATGTTACTTATGACTTCATTTGTATTTAGTTTTAATTACTTAGAAATAAAAAAGCCCTCGTTTGAAACAAGGGCTTTTTTAATGGGGTGACCGATGGGGCTCGAACCCACGACAACCAGAATCACAATCTGGCGCTCTACCAACTGAACTACGGTCACCATAAGAATGTGGAATTATTTATAAATGCTTGGGCCTTATGAGTCAACAGTTAATTGCATAATGTGTAAGGTTTGTGCGAAGCGTCCTAGGAATATCTTGCATATAAATGCCCCAAGGCATTAAAATGATTAGTGAAGTTACCAAAAAACTAGGAAGGATATATGAAAAAGGTATTTCTATCACTAATGATGCTTTCACAGGCTTCAATTTTCGCGTACGGGATTGGTCAATCAACAATGCCAATGCTTAGTGGAAGTAAGCAAATTGCAACAGAACTTACTGGAATTACGTCTGATAAGGGCGGAATGGGGATGCAAGTTCGCTACACTCAAAAACTAGATGAAAAATTAATCGTAGACGGTGGGATTGGTATCTCAGGTGGTGAGCGTTCACAAAGACTATTTGTTGGTGCTGACTATGAAATCTATCCAGATTACATGCAACAACCAAGAGTTTCTGTGAAAGGGATTCTTGAGCGTTCAACTGAGTTTGACCAAGGTATTACAAAAATCTCAATGGCACCAACTATCACTAAGGGATTTTCTTTCTGGGGTAAAGAAGCTTATCCATATGCTTCACTACCTGTAGGACTTTCTCTAAATGGTGACACTAAGACTTATGATACAACGATCAGTCTTAATACTGGTATCAACGGACAGCTTCCAATTGAAGGTTTCAAACACCTAAACGGAACAATGGAAGTTCAAGTAGGACTTAAGGACTCATTCACAGCATTCCTTGCTGGTGTTTCGTTTCCACTATAATATCTTTCAGAAATTATATATAACTAATAAGGCGGCCTAAGAGTCGCCTTTTTAATTAACAGGGCAATCCAATGACAAAAATTATTCTCTCAGACTTTGATGGAACACTTACTCACCACACAGAAATGAGTCGTGAACTTTTTGATATTTTAAAAATAGCTGACGAGAAGAAGGTCCCTTTTGTCATTGTTACAGGTCGCTCTATTTCTTGGGCACACTTTCTTATCACTCACTTTACTGCACTTCCTATTGTTATCTCAGAAGGTGGGGGGGCAATAAGTTGGCGTGATGAGGCCGGTCTTATTCAAAATGAATTTCTTGTTCCTGAAAGTGAGTTGGCCAAGCTTGAAGCCTTTTGTATAAAGCTTAAGGAAAAGTATCCAGATCTTTATTTAACAAGTGATTCGTTAGGAAGAGTTGCAGATCGAGCGATTGAACTTTGTGATCTTCAAGATGAAAAATTTAAAAATGAAATTTGTCATCTTATGGATGAAGAGGGAATCAATTACTCAACATCAAATGTGCACCTAAATTTCTGGTGTGGAAACCTTTCAAAAGCAAATGCAACGAAAGTTCTTTTTAATAAATTCTATCCAAATTTAAATATGGCCGAAGATGCAATTTACTTTGGCGATAGTCTAAATGATCAATCAATGTTTGATAAAGTGAAGACATCAATCGGTGTTTCAAATATCAAATCAGTTCTTGATAAGCTTGCAGTTAAGCCTCATGTTATTCTTGAGGGAGAAGAGAATGCTGGGCCTAGCGGGGTTTTAAGCTACCTGAAAAATAATCTTTAGCGGCACCTTTTACAGTCGATTCAATCTCGTCCACAGGAGTTGTAAATCTCTCTTTGATTAAAGGAATGAAATCTTTTGGTAGTGAAGAGATATACATGCGATCCTCACCCTTATAGTGGAGCTTTAATCCAATTGCATGAAGGCAGTGACGATTATGTTCCATTAGATCATATTCTTCAGGACTTGCTAGGTTATCTTTAAAGCGTTGAAACATTTCAAAAGAACCTAGATAGAGTTTATCTCCAACGAGGGGGAGTCCTCTTAGCATTGCGTGGACTCTAATTTGGTGCTGGCGTCCCGTTTGTGGAAAGGCCAGGCCAATGACATAGTCGCCTTCTTTATAAAGAACCTTAAAGTCTGTGTAGGCGTGTTTACCTTCATGAGAGTCTTCAGGGTAAGAGTCGATGTAGACTCTCTTTAGTCCTTCTTCTGAGGCACCAAGACGCTCGTCAGAATAGAATTCGATTTCTCCATTATAATCTTCATTTGCTTTGGCAATGAAGAAGTAACACTTTTTCACGCGGTCATGGATAAATTCTTCACCCATTAGGTTTGCAATCTGAGGCTCTTTTCCAAGCATCATGACACCTGAGGTCTCGCGATCAAGTCTGTGAATTGAGTGAATGGTTTTTTCATACTTCTCTTCAAACATAACTGTTGCACAGTAGAAGAGGTGGCGCCCAGTAGGGTGGCATGCCATATAAGGAGGCTTATTCATAACAATAAGCTCTTTGTCTTCAAAGATAATCTCTGGTTTTTCGTCTAATTCAATAAGTTCACCACGCCAGTATTCATCTTCTTGCGTTGTTCTTTCTATCTTAAAGAAGATTCTTTCTTTGTAGTGGAGAGTTGTAGAAGGGCGGTGCTTTCCTGGGCGGCCAATGATTTGCACATCGCCGGCTTTGATACGTTTTTTTACTTCTTGGCGCGACCAAGTCTCGAGATAGATTTGCAAATATTGATCTAGCCTCATACCATGCTGAGTTTCCTCAACATAGTATGTGACTTCATATACTTGCGTTGTAAATTTCTTATTGAGAATGGCCATAATCTAATAAAGTATTAATATCTTTCTTTAATTAGATACTTTATTAGCGCAAATGATCCGTTCTGTGAATAACCATAAGTCTTTTGAAGGTTATCAAGAATGTGTTGAATCTCTTTCTTAATATCTTCTTTTAAAGGAATGTGGCCTTGAACATCCTTTCCACTTTTTTCCGCTTCAAAGTAGACTAAGTTCTTAGAAATATTCTTAATAACCTTCTCTTGTTCTTGTCTAAATGATTCTTTTAGACGATCCACGACGTCAGGGAAAATTTTAATATAATCAACTTGTTGGCCAGGATTATCTAAGTACCAAGCACCTAGTTTTGAGATAAGATGTGAACGGAATGTTGCTGGGTCTTCCTTTAAAGAAATATTATTTTCAAATTCTTTAATAAAATAAGTGTCACCTTCTTCATATTTTCCAGTGACTTCATTTTTAATTTTTTCATTCTTAATCTGAGCGTTGATATTTTGTATATACTTTTTGAGGTAGTCTTCATACGAACGATCATCAACAAGACCTAGACATCCTCTTAGCTGACGATCAAATTGATCGAGGCAATCTTCATTAATTAGTTCGATAAATTTTTGAGGGTTATGGTAATCACCGTGAGCAGACATGTTTAAGAAATCATACTCAGACTTCTTATTTATAATTCTTTTGAAGTAATCAAGAACCTCAATGAATGTAATATCTTTATTTAAATCCGCAAGGCGATAAATCATATTCTTAATATCACGAGGTGAAATACCAAATTTACCTTCATAAAGATTATCGAATTCAAACTCAGATTCAACTTTTGAGATATTGTGTTTTAGAAGTTGTGCTTCTTCAACATTCAGGTGAGAAGGAAGCTGGCGATCACTTGAGTAAAGTGCACATTTCTCAAGAGGATTAAGAGTTGTCACAATTGCTGAAAGCTTTTTATTGTCTTCATAGTGCTTACTCATACATGAGCGAATGCGTGTCATTACTGAAAATTTAGCAATGGCCGAAAGTGAACCTGGCTCAAAGCGAGTACGATCCTTAATACTATCGATTTGCTTCTTATAGATATCCATCTCGCACTTATAGTCGAGTAGGTAAGGAACGCGAATAAATGTAAATCGTCCTTTAAATGAATTAAAGTCAGGGTGTTGTTTAAATGCTGTTAAGTGAACTTCATTTGATGTTCCAATAAAGAAAATATCAAGCTCTGTTAAAATCCCACCTAAATTGATTGATCCAGATTCCATCGTCATAAGAAGGTATTTAAAAGTATCAAGAGGTCTCTTTAGTAGGTCTGAGTATTCTAAGATTCCGCGGTTTGCGTGAATCGTTTCACCTGACATTTGAAATAGATTCAGTGACTGTAGTGAAGGAGGAAGAGAGGCAAGTCTTTGATCCATTGTGATCTGTTGCATCTTCGCATCGACATGAAGTTGTGGCTCAATAGTCACGGCACTACGTGAGTAGCGACGAGAAACTGTATAGCGCTCAACACGAATATGCTTTAAAACTTCTTCATGCTTCCCTTTGTAGTTCTTTAAAAGTGCATCGTAGATCATACGATTTCTTTTTGAAAGGTCACCACGTACAAGATATGATTTTTCAATTTCTTCTAATTTCTCTGGCTGATCATTAAATGCAGAGTGAATGAGATCTTTTCTTACTTCTTTTGGAATAAGAAGAAGTGGGTGATCTTTTAACTCAGATGCCAAGATGGCCGAGATATCTTTATCTTCTAATAAAGCATATGAGCTTAAGTTAACAGAAGAGTGAGTTTGGTTGAGCCCAAGATTTCCTTTTACCACAGTATTAATAGGGAAGATCCAACTGAAAGTATAAAGAGCACCTTCATCTGTTTTAGAATAATCTTCTGCGCCTTTCATTAGACGTTTAACAAGCGAGCTTTTTGAAGAACCATTTGGTCCAACAAGTAAAAGAAATTTATTATTAAAACCTTCTTCAGCGAAGTTTCTCAGTTGTTCAATTATTTTTTCTTCGATTTTATATTGGCCAAAAACTGCTGGTGCATCTTGATCATCCTTTTGAAAAACATTGAGATGTCCTTGTTCATCACGCCCAAAGTAGTCCACCATATCTTGAAGATATGCCGATGTTGGTCTAAGTTCTCTGTCTGGAAACTTCTTGAAGAGTTCGTAGTAGTCAAAAAATGACATTGTTTCATTTCCGTTAACTTCTAAATCATTTAAACTATCTAACCAATCCATAATCTTCCTTTGAATCCTTTTAACATAAGGGATTTCTAGTTATAATTTTACCATTGATTGGGTGTTACATATAAGTGAGAAATGTTTAAAAAAATAATCTTTACTTCCATTCTTATTCTGAGCATTGGACTCGGGTATTGGCTTTTTACGAATGAGAAGTCAGGGCCTAAGCTTTCAAACGAAGAAATTATCGAAATTGTTAAAACATTGAAGTTTGAATGGGAGAATGCACACCTTGATAAAGAGGGGATGTGTAAGAAACTCAGCTACGTCGATGACCAGTACTACCAATGTTTTCCGGAGTATATGGCCTGCTTACTCGAAAAGAAACTCGTCAATGTCCATATTAATAAGAAATTAGTACCAATTACGATGAAGGGAAGTTATCGCTACCATCAGATGCCTAGTTATCGTTACTATGATTATACGGTAAAGGCCGAAGGCTTTAATGAAGATCTCAAGCTTAGCTTTGTCGATAGTTGTCAGGAAGTTTACGTTCCACAAAGATACTATCCATTCTTAGCAAATAAGAGAGATGTGACAATTTCATGGGATAACTTCAATCGTAATATCTTTGTTGATAAATACCATGTTCAAAATTGGGAAGTTCTAAATTGGGCAAAAGCTTCTAAACACAAGTTGGCCCAGCAAGCGGCCAATAAAATAAAAGAGAGGAATAAGTACTCTTATGCCTACGGTTTATCAATTGATGAGATGGAAGCTTATTGTTCATTTCAAGGAAAATCAATTTTAAGTGCACGCGTCTTTGATGCTATTTCAATTCATCCTGAAGATCTTAATGATACGACAACAAAATACTTAAGAGCTCCTTTTTATCCATGGGAGAGAAAGAATACAAAAACACTCTTAAATGAAATTCAACGCATGAAAGATTTTCATATCGATGAGATCACAAATGAAGAAAGGTTGAAGCTTTGTGAAAAAGATTATTCAAGTGAATGCCTTGATCTAAATTATATTCAAAAAGATAGCAGAAATGTTTCTTGGGCCGGAGTTTATGAAGTTTTTGGTGGTCCACTTGAGTATTTAAGAAATATTATTCATCCAAGTGAGAATATTAAATTAGCTTCATTCTATTTTAGTTGGCATCAAAAAGCACATCAAACGGGGATGCGAGGCTATTGGGATGGAGAAGGTTTTGGTCTTAATAATATTGCATTTGATCCCTTTATTTCTAAAGAGATTGGCCCTGAATATAAGATTGCCTTCCGTTGCATGAGGACATTGTAATGAAGCTTATTCTAAGTTTATTTATTCTACTGAGCCTTGTTTCGTGTCAGCAAGAGAAGTTTGACTTTGCAAATGAGTTGGCCTTTACAACGAATTTTGAAATGAATGAACTCTATCAAGGCAGTAAGGGAGTTTATGAGCCTAAGAATACGTGGCTTCTTCTTTTTACGTTTAACAAGTACTGTTACTTCTATAAAACGCCATTTAATAAATCTCTTGGAGAGTCTCGAATTACAAAAAGAGAAGCAGGAAAGTGTAGTTTTAGTGGGGATGCCATTTTTTCCAAAGCAGGAATTAAAGATTTTAAAATGAATCTTCATGTACAAGAAAAGATAAAGCTTAGTCTTATCATTGACGGAGAGAGTTTTAATTATCCTCTACTTAATCATTCAGTCCCAAAGAAGTTTACGCCTTTTAATAATCAATTAAAGAAATCTTTCTTCGATAATGTCTACGTTAATGGTGGTTTGGAGCATTTAAAAACTAAAATATTAAAAAGTGGAACCCTTTGCCATGGTGTTAATATTGAGTGCAAGGATGTGGTGAAGTATAAGTGTGATCTTTGTGAGGATGGCAGTTTTGAAGTAGTCGACTTCAATTGTGCACAAGGTGGAAGTAAGTATTGTGGTAAGGATAAGTGTGGAACAAAGAATCAACCGGCCTGTCCACGTGGCTATAAGGTTCTTGATACAAAGCTCCCATCTCTTTGTTTCAATGGGTCTCCAGCAGGCTTTTGCTCTCCAGGACTTAGTACATTCTGTAATGATGAGGGAATTCTAATTTGCTTATAAGATTTCTTTGCCAAAAACAGTAGCAGGCTTAAGTTTTAGACGAGATTTTCTTACTTTCTTAATTGCATCAATATCTTCGGGATCAATATAGCAACTATCAACTGCCTGATAGAAGTGAGAACAAACTCTAATCTGTTCTGCTTTTACTTCCTTTGTTTTCTTATTAAACTTAACGAGAGTGATAAATTCACCATGCCCAAGGTTTGAGATTATTGGGTAGCCCGCCACTTGCATATGAGGCTCAAAACTATTTCCTGTAAAAATCAAATCAAAAGCATCTGGTGGAAGGCGTTTAAGAATCTCCTTTGTCGCTTCTTTATCAAGAGAGCAATTCTTAAACTTATAATCAATCTTATCGCTGCATGCAGTGTGAGAGTGTAGGAGAGCAATATTTAGATCAGTTTTTCCTCGAAGTTGTTTTTTTATTTCAATCACCCTAGCGACGATATCGTCAAATAGTATCCCTTCAAGGCCATCTTCTTTTTTAAGTTTAGGCTTATATGGTGTCAGCCCTATAATTCCAACTTTAATACCTCCAATCTCCTTAATGATATATTCTTGGTTTCCATATTGAGTAAATGCTGAATTTGTATCGAGAGAGATAAGATTAGAGTTCACAAATGGAAGCTCTTGTGGAAGTAGGTTATTTTTGAAATTGATAAGCTCATGATCAGATAAGAGGATGGCATCGTAATTAAAGTTGGCCATCTGATTGAGAATTAACTCACCGGCGAGGTCATATTCCTTTTCTAATACCTGCCCGCCGTCAATTAACACAAGATTGTTAAGCTTTTCTCTTAGGGCCGAGATAAACTTGTAAAGAAGAGCATCTCCACCAAATTGAATTTTAGATGAAACAATTAGCTCATCATTATGAGACTCTACTTCTGAATTCAAACTAGATGTGTAAGCAAAGTAAATTGTGTCAGAGTCGTTCTTCGATAGAAAGCTTTTATCGGCTTTCATATAGCTATACTTTCGAGAGCTATCACTACATGAAGTGATAGCGCCGATAAGTATCAATATAGATATTAGTAGTTTGTTTTTTTTCAAGTTCTAGTAACTTCTCAAGCCTTAGTAGCTTTTAATTTTTGATAGTTTTTCATATGCAATTGTAAGTGCATTTTCAATTCTATCATAGAGGGCCGGATCGTTACATAGCCCTAAAGAAATTCTCACTACGCCACGACCAATATCGTCAGCTACTCCCATGGCCTTAAGAACTTTTGATGTCTGAGGGTTATTGTCAGAACATGCTGATGAAGTTGTTACATAGATTCCTTCTGACTCAAGCTCCATCTGAACGGCCTGCCCGTGGATTCCTGGGTATGAAAGATAAGTTGTCGAAGAAAGTCTTGGCGCTTCTTCTCCAATGATAACAACTTGTGGAAATTTAGCTTTTATATTTTTTTCAAACTCTTCACGTTTACTATTAATAGCATCGTGCTTTTGTAGGTTATTCATTGAATAAGTAAGTGCTACTGCAAGAGTTTCATTTCCTAAGTAGTTTTGCGTTCCACCACGTAGACCTTTTTCTTGACCACCACCAATGATAAGTGGCTTTAAAGTTGTAGGGTCTTTAGCAATTAGAATACCTGAACCAGTCATACCACCAATTTTGTGACCAGCTACGACTGCATAATCAATACCTGACTCTTCAAAATTGAAGCAAGTCTTTCCTACAAATTGAGTCGTGTCACAAAGGTAAGGGACACCTTGTTCCTGGCAGATTTTTGCAATGTCGTTATATGGTTGGATAACACCAGTTTCATTATTTGCTGCCATAACAGCAACAAGGGCCGTGTTATCGTCGATATGGTTGATAAGATCTTCAATATCAACGATACCATTAGGTTTTGTTTGAAGTGTATATACTTCGCAACCAAAATTCTCTGCATAGAACTGAGCATTGTTGCTTACCGCTGAATGCTCAATTCCTGAGATGATAATTTTCTTTTTTGGATTATTTAAAAGAACAGATTGAAAAACAGTTGAGATCCCTTCGGTAGAGCCAGAGTTAAAAACTAGCTGACTCATATGTGCTCCTAAAAGCTTGGCACAAACTGAGCGGGCATTCTCCATAGCAACTTTTACGCGAGTTCCGACGTGGTGAGTTGCATTTGGGTTAGCAAATGGTCCCTTATTAAGTCGGTTGATAATATACTCTTTAACTTCATTACAAATTGGAGCACTTCCATTGTAATCAGCGTAAATCTCTTGCATGTTGTCCCTCTTCTTTTCTTGTGTATTAAACCTATTACTTACTCAGCTCAAGCATCTTGTTAAGTGCTTTTAATGAGTACTCTTTTGTTTTTTCGTCTACTTTAATTATGTTTATAGGTTTATTTTCCTTAATTGCTCTAAAGCTGGCAAGTAGCCAACGAGGTCTTACTCGATACATTGTTGTACACAAACACTGGTAAGGTGACAGTGAAGTAATTTCTTTATCAGGGAAATCGTTCGCTAATCTGTTTACAAGGTTGATTTCAGTACCAACGGCAAATTTAGAACCAGCTGGCGCATCTTTAATTTTATTAATGATGTAGGCAGTCGATCCGTTATCGTGAGCCGCCTGAACAACATCAAAGTTACACTCTGGGTGAACGATAACAGTTGTATCAGGTTTATCTTTTTTAATTTGTTCAACTTGAGTTGCTGTAAAGCCTTGGTGAACAGAACAGAATCCGTACCAAAGAATTACTTTTGCTTTATCGATTTGCTCGGCTGTAAGTCCACCATTGAGCATATTTGGGTTGTACACAACCATATCTTCTAGTGGGATACCAAGGTCAAAACAAGTGTTGCGACCTAGATGTTGATCTGGAAAGAAAAGAAGTTTTTGTCCTTGATCAAAGGCCCACTTAATAATGTTATGAGCATTCGAAGAAGTACAAATTGTTCCATCGTTTTCACCAACAAATGACTTTAAGGTTGCCGCACAGTTGATATAGGTGATTGGGATGATCTTATCGTTAGTTGATCGTTGCATGAAGGCCCATGCCTTATCAATCTCTTCACGATTTGCCATGTCGGCCATTGAACATCCCGCTTGCATATCAGGAAGGATTACATGTTGATCTTCAGAAGTTAGCATATCAGCAGTTTCGGCCATAAAGTGGACGCCACAGAAAATGATATAGTCTTTATCAAGTTTGGCAGCATCTTGGGCAAGCTTAAGCGAGTCTCCTTTATAGTCTGCAAACTCAATAACATCATCTTGTTGATAGTGGTGACCAAGAACCACAACTTGATTCTTAAGTTCTTCTTTGATCTTTCTTAACTCAACTAGCACTTCTTCATCTGATAATTCCTCTTGAGAAATTAACGGACGGTGAACTTCTTCTTTTCCGAATAGATCTAACATATTTCTTCCTTCTCGATTTTAAATTAATTATTTGATTGGGTAACCGCTATCGCCCCAAGCAAGAATTCCGCCTTCAAGGTTGTATAGGTCTTCAAAACCTTCTTCTAGTAGAAATTGACATGCTGTTAAGCTTCTCTTTCCACTGCGGCACTGAACAACGATCTTTTTTGACTTATCAGATAGGTGACTTCCAAATTGATTTGCGAAATCAGATAGAGGAATAAAGATGGCACCATCAATATGGCCAGCATTCCACTCATCTTGTTCGCGACAATCTACTAAGATTAGGTCTGTATTCTTGTCCATTAAATCTTTTAATTCACCAACTTCCATAAAGTTAATCATCGTGTCATCTCCTTATATAATTGACGTTTTGGAATTTAAAACATTCTGGCCAACCTGTCACCTGAACATCCTTAAAATTGATTCCAGTTCGTGTTGCGCTAAGTTAAAAAAAATGTTTTATCAGGTATTTGACGTTGCGTGATAGTTTTCTTAACATTTTATATAGATAGTCTTTTATTACGGTCAAAGGGATGACCGAGGGAGCTTACATGGAAGTTATTACGGTTGCAAATAACAAGGGTGGTGTTGGAAAAACAATGCAGTGCTACCAATTAGCGACACACTTAGCTAATAAAGGGAACAAAGTGCTTGTTATTGACCTAGATTCACAGGCCAATCTAAGTTCAACTTTTAATCTACAAATTCACAGAACTCTTATTCCTGAGTGGTTAATCGGTGACGTTACAATTGAAGACGTTATGGTTCCGTCAGAAGGTAAGGGAAAATTACATAAGAATATCACTGTAATTCCATCAAGTCGTCATATGGCCAACCTTTCTAAACTGCTAATCCTTTCAGAGGGTGAGATTAGAAAAGAAGCTGGTCGTAAGGAAAGGCTGATGAGACTTAGACTTGAGCAAGCGCAAGGAATGTTTGATTACGTTGTAATTGATACTCCTCCAATGCTTGGTGATGAACTTATTATGGCACTAGTTGCTTCTAATAAGATTCTTATTCCTACTCAGGCTCAAGACTACTCAATTGATGGTCTAGAAGAGTTAATGGATACTTTTGAAATTATCAAAGAAACAGAGAACCCAGCTCTTGAGTTCTCGATTATTCCATCAATGGTAAATACAAGAAGAAAGATTGAAAGACAAAGACTTGAAGAACTTGCTCAGTCTTTCAATATTACGCCACCAATTAGAAATCTTGTTCAAATGCAAGAATCAATTTCATTAAGAAGACCTATCTGTAAGATGGGGAAAAAGTCTCGTGGTCGCGGTGATTACACAGCACTTTGGGAATCATTAAATCTATAATCTATAATTTTTGAGACACACGGATGTGTTTCGCTTTTAAAGGGGCCATGTGTGTGTGACTGGCCCTCTTTAAAGGAAAACAGTCTCAACATAGGGAAGAGGAATTTATGGCAAAAGACTTTGCTCCAAGAGTTTCTAAAAGAAAAAGAAAGACAATCGATCTAACTGAAGGTCTCGATAGTAAAGTAGTTGAAAGACTATCAGGTGACCGCCTTTTACAGGGGGCGAAACTTGATGAGGTTTTTCTAAAAGAAATCGTTGTAAAAGAACAAGTAAGAACTAAGTTTAATGATAGTTCTTTAAAAGAGCTTTCGGAAAACATTAAACAAAACGGTCTAATTCAACCGCTTGTTCTTCACAAAGATAAACTTGGTAGACTTGTTCTTATTTGTGGTGAGAGACGCTATCGTGCCATGACACTTATTAATAAAGAGAAGTGTCCTTGTTTCATTCTTGATAAGAAGTCTGAACAAGAATTAATGGCAATTCAATTCTCTGAAAACTCTTCAAGGGAAGCGCTTCATTATATTGATAAGGCCGATGGTATTTTAAATTACCAAAAGGCAACGAAAGCAAGTGAAAGAAAGATCCAAGCTGCACTTGGTATTTCAAAATCAGAAGTACACCGTTCTCTAATGATTGCTAAAATGGGCAAGAAAATTAAGGAAGCGGCAAAAGCATTTAATATTGAAAAGTATGTTCTTCTTGAGCTTGATGCTCTTGAAAAAGGTGCACTAAAAACTAAACTGACTAAGATGCTTTATAAAGGTGAACTAACTAAGAGAGCTGAGCTTAAGAAGGCCATTAAAGATGGTGGTGTTCTAAAAGCTGGTAAAGTTAAAAAGGCACCTAAAGTTCCTAAGGGACTAACGGCAAATGCTTTTATCAAAACACTTAAGTCACAAGCAAAAACGAAAAAGCTTGATAAAGAAACACAAGCACTTCTAAATCAACTTCTAAAAGAAACTCAAAATATCGTCGATATGTAGTAAGCAGATTTTAAATTAAATAAAGTTAAGAGAGCGAGGCCTAGTCCTCGCTCTTCTTTTATATTTTCTTAGCCTAAGTTTGACTCTTGGCATCACCATTGCAAGTTATAATACAGAAGAGACATTACTCAACGTAATTTAAGGGACTTATGATGGTAAACAAGGCTAAAATCTACACACACTGTTCAAAAATTATCCAATTTGGTTTGTTGGTGTTCACAATTCAGGCAGCTGCAAATGATATTTCGCTCTTTAAGTCATTCAATCCAAGAGTTAAGGTTGCCCAGGCCAAGGCCCGTACACCACAGAGCTTTTATGCAGACGTGGACTACACACCAAAACCTGAAGAGTATAAAACATTTCTTGATTATGTCTTTGTTTACGATAGAGCAGGTGTTCTTCAACGTATGTCTAATCACTACCAGCAGCTTCAAGCGCGCGATGAATACGTAAAGAATTGGGATCTTTCAACAACAACGATGTATCGTCTTTCAACAATGGATGAGAGAAAACGCTACTTCAATAAGCAGTTTTTAAGGTATATCGACAAGAGAATTTCTGGTTCGATCAAGGCCGCAAAGAAAGGCTCTACAATGGCCGCTGTTGGAAATATGAAAGATACACTCTCTCCAAGTTCAGAAGCTGAGTTACTTCCAAATTTTAAAGTTAAGTTTAGAGCAAAGGTTTTAAAAGGCCTTGCAACGATTAAATTTGTAAATCCATACCTTGATGCAAACACACACCTTTCTCTATCAGATGGCGTGACAATGCAATTACAGAAAAAATTCAATGAGAATCGTACGATTGCTTCGATTGATTATAACCCTGCCGGGACAACGGTAGAATTATATGTTGAACAGGCCTTCACAAATAATTTAAGGGCCAGAGCATCTTCAATCGATATGGTTGGTGGCAGTAATGCTGATCATGTGTTTCGCGTCAATTATCATGCACCATTCAATTTCTAATTAACCGAATTCGCCAAAAAAAGTCAGCTTTTGCTTCAAGCAAAAGCTGGCTCATCCGTTATATTTGAAGTAAATTAGACATTATTTTACACGCTTAACGGAGTTATTAAAAAATGAGCAATCTTCTAGACAATCCACTATACCAGGATGCCATTGCGCAATTAGAAGAATCTTCAGCGATCATGGGACTAGACCCAAACGTTGCTGACAGACTTAAACACCCAAAAAGAGCACTTCAAGTTGCAGTTCCTATTCGTCTAGATGACGGTACTGTTAAGACTTTTCAAGGATTCAGAGTTCAGCACAACATGACTCTTGGACCTGGAAAAGGTGGGGTACGTTTTCACCCAGGTGTAGACCTTGCTGAAACAGCAGCTCTTGCGATGCTTATGACTTTTAAATGTGCCCTTGTTGGTCTGCCTCTTGGTGGAGCAAAAGGTGGGATCTGTGTTGATCCAACAAAACTTTCTCGTCAAGAACTTCAAGGTTTAACGAGAAGATACACAACTGAAATTAATATGATTATTGGTCCAACGATTGATATCCCAGCTCCAGATATTGGAACTGACGGACAAACAATGGCCTGGATGCTTGATACATATTCTCAACTTAAAGGTTATACTGTACCAGGTGTTGTTACTGGTAAGCCAATTACAGTTGGTGGTTCTCTTGGGCGTAGTGAAGCTACAGGTAAAGGTGTTGCATTCTGTGTAAACTTTGCTGCTAAGAAGATTGGTATGAATATCGATACAAACACAACGGTTGCAATTCATGGATTTGGTAAAGTTGCTGTTCCTGCCGCCGAAGATCTTGGTGCTCAGGGTGCAAAGATTGTTGCGGTATCTGATGTTTCAGGTGCAATCTATGATCCAAATGGTTTAGATATTGAAAAAGCAGTTGCTTGGGCCAAAAACGGTGGGCTTCTTGCTGATATGGAAGGTGTTGAAAAGATTTCTAACGAAGAACTTTTTGCTCTTGAAGTAGATATTCTAATTCCAGCTGCAATTGATGGTGTAATCACTGAAAAGAACGCTCACAATGTTAAAGCTAAGATCATTGCAGAAGGTGCAAACGGTCCACTTAACAAAGCAGCAATTGATATCGTAACTAAGAACGGTTCATTCCTAGTTCCAGATATTCTTTGTAACGCTGGTGGTGTTATCGTTTCTTACTTCGAGTGGGTTCAAGGTCTGCAGAACTTCTTCTGGGATCTTTCTGAGATCAACAAGAAACTTCACGACATCTTAAAAGATGCTTTCGAGAATGTTTACGAAGCTCACCAAAAATATGATATCGATATGAAAAAGGCTGCTTTTGTTGCTGCTCTAAGAAGACTAGAGAGAGCAATGAGACTAAGAGGTCTTTTCCCAGGTTAATATTTATTCTACAATCAGAGGCGCGTCCTTTTTAGGACGCGCTTTTTTTTTATTATGAAATATATTGCAACACTTCTTTTTACATTCTGCTGTCTCGCTAGTGTCACTAGTGAGCTTGTTACAGGCGCTGATCGCAAGGTTTTCAGCTACGCAAAGGTGTGTGAATTCTTTGGTGTAAAAGATGCAATGTTAATGAACAAATCTTCCTCAACTAAGATCGATTGCATGGGCAAAGAATTCGAAATAGCAAAATTCTGTGAGTCCAAGTTTTCAAAAAAGTTAAATTATACAAAAGCTCGCTTTGATCTTGTTGACGGTAAAGTATCTTGTCACTTTTCTGATACTGTTATCCTCGAACTGGTTTGTAAGAATAAGTACGAGAAGTTTTGTAAGGATGCTAAAGGCTCTTGTGAGAACTTAAAGAAAGATTTCGCTCACTCCCTAGAAGTATCTTCAGCGATGATTCTAGAAATTTATCCTCCTCATTTAAAATGTTTTTATCAGTCAAAAGCAAAGATCCCTAATTCTAGTAATTTATAATTTCTGATTCTTTCACACCTCTTGCACTCCTAGTGATAGGAGGGATTATGCACAAGCAAATGCTAGGTCTTCTACCTCTTGGAGGTAAGGGACATTTAACAGAACTTTATGGTTATGCTTCAAAGGGAGTACCTGGTCTTGAAATCGTAGGTCTTGGGCCAAAAGGAAAGTCTATTAAAGAAAAATTTATTTTTCTCTCGAAGAAGTACAACTTAAAGATCTCACCGAAGCGCTATGTTCTTTGCATTGATGATAATATGGTTTTAGGCTCTTTAAGTTCTAAAGAAGAACTCTATCGATGGCTTGAGTTACCACTTTTAATTCTTTACTGGTCGATGGCCGGGGTCCTTCCTATACAAAATTTAAATGACTGTCTTTGTGCAGGAAGAATCTCAACGCGTGGAAAGATCGAGCCGTTTCGATTTGATGAAACTTCACAGGCTTTCTTAGAAAGATTAGATGCCATGAGTTTAAAAGTAATTGCAAGCTACACTCAGGACCTTCGAGGACTTACGTACTTTATTCCTCTTGATGAGATCATAAAGTTTCCAGATGCTTCATAAGCTACTGTAATCATTTGCTGTGTAGGAAAGTAATTCTTTTTCTTGTGCGTAAGTTATGCGTAAGTTATACTAACTTTCATGGAAAAGAAAATTAGAGCAAAACTACCGATTGCAAATTGTGGACTCTTTGGAATCAGTGAGGATCACATACAAAATTATCAATCTTTAGATGATCGTTTTGTACAGAATCGTTCTGCGACATTTTTCTTTGAAGCACAAGGTGACTCGATGGAGCCATTGATTATGCCCGGTGACGTCCTGGTTATCGATCGATCTTTAGAAGTAAAGAGTGGTCGAGTTGCCGTGGTTTATCTGGACGGAGAGTTCTTGTGCAAGAGATTCATTAGACAAGATGGGGAAACCATTTTGCGCTCACACAATCCTCTGCATCGAGACATTACCATCTCTGAGGAGATGGACTTCTTGGTGTGGGGGCCAATTGTGGCCGTGGCCCGTGATATGAAAGAGTTATGAGGGCCTTATGGAAAAAGTGTATGCGCTGGTGGACTGTAATTCCTTTTTTTGTTCTTGTGAAAGACTATTTCGACCTGGATTAAGAAATAAACCTGTTGGTGTCTTATCAAATAATGATGGGTGCTTCGTCTCTCGTACTCCTGAACTTAAGGCGTTGGGAGTAAAAATGGGGGACCCGTACTTTAAAGTAAGGAGGCTTTGTGAGTCACACAATGTTCATGTTTTTTCTTCTAATTTTTCTCTGTATACAAATATCAGTGATCGGGTAATGCACGTTCTTGCAACCTTTGCTCCATCAATTGAGATTTATTCTGTCGATGAAGCCTTTATTGACCTAACTGGCGTAAGCGGTGACTTAAATGAATACTGTCAGCGTATTCGCCAAACAGTCTTTCAGTGGACTGGTATTCCGGTCAGTATTGGTGTTGCCCCAACTAAGACTCTAGCAAAGGTGGCCAATCATATTGGGAAGAAGTCACTGAAGGCCCAAGGTGTTGTTTGTATTTTAAATGAGAGGTTACAGGATATTGCTCTTCAGCGCACACCGATTGAAGACGTTTGGGGAGTCGGGAGAAGGAATAGTGTTAAGCTTAAAAGTATAGGTGTGAAAACAGCATACGATTTTAAGAAGTTTAAAAATACTCATGTCATTCAAAAGCTTCTAACAAAGTTAGGGCGCATGACACAAGATGAATTACGAGGAATCGCTTGCTTTGAGCTAGAGGAGGCCCAGCCTAAGAAAAAAGAAATTCTTTGCTCTCGAAGCTTTAGCTCAAGTGTTGTGGACTTAAAAAGTTTGCGAGAGTCTGTGGCCAATTATGTCACAAATGCTAGTGAGAAGATGCGTAACCAGCAAAGTCTATGCTCAACAATTGAAGTATTTTGCTTAAGTGATCCACATAAAGTTGACCAAACTCCATACTACGGAAGAGATAAAGTGAAACTTCTTGGCCCAACAAGTGACACAAGAAAAATTATTAAATACGCATGGGCGGCCCTTGATGATCTCTTTCGTATGGGGGTTTGTTTTAAAAAGGCGGGGGTTAAGTTGGGAGAGTTCTCTGACTCAGAGATTGTTCAACAAAGCCTCTTTGAGGAATTGGATGATCCACGAAGCGTGAAGCTTATGGAAGTTATTGATAAGATAAACCGGCGCGAAGGCAGTGGCATGGTTAGGTCCATGGCATGTGGAGTTGACAATCAAGCTTGGAAGATGAGGCGAGAAATGGTTTCGCAAAGATATGTGACAGGTTGGGGTCAGTTACCAAAATGTTCATAGGACCTCTATGAAAAGTGCGCGGCGTCAAATAGGACTATTATTGCCTTTGGTCGTAGAGGTGACTATAATGGCGAGATGAGCATATTTAAAGATAAAATTAATATATTTGAAGCAGTAGTATTAACATCAATCGCCCATATGGTAATTTTTGGGATGTATTTTGCGAGTGCAAATCCAGAGTGGTTTTCTGGGGTCTATACAATTGAAGATGGATTTTTAGAAGTACAACAGGCCATCTACTTATTACTTGTTTCATTTGTCTGTCTGTGGCGCTACTTTAAGTTAAAAGGGACAAAGCCAAAGTTATTCTCTTTTGCACTTCTTGGTTTTGCTGCGCTTTTCTTCTTTGGGTTTGGAGAAGAGATTGCTTGGGGACAGAGAATTTTTAATGTTGCTGCACCTGAATTCTTTCAGCAATACAATACTCAAAACGATATTACACTTCACAATTTAAAGTTTGGTGATTTCAAAGTTAACAAAATTATCTTTGGTCTTATCATCGGAATTATCGTTGGAGTCTATGTTTTATTTCTTCCATTCCTTTATAGAGCAATTGGATTCATTCAATACCTCGTTGACGACTTTGCTATTCCAGTTCCAAAACTAATGCACTCACTTTTTTACTTACTAATGTTTGTTTTAGTAAGCCTTATTGACCATGGTAAAAAAGGAGAGGTTGGAGAGCTTGTAGGATGTGCAATGTTCTTCGTGATTTTCTTATTCCCTTATAACGACAAGACTTTCCAGAGGTCATAAGATGAAGGACTTCGATGAGTTAAATGCCATAAGCGAGTTAACTAATATCGAAGATCCTTTAATTCGTTGTCGAGAAATTACCCGTATAAGTCACGAAGGGGATAGCTACCCAATTCACAGCTTTGAAATTGGTAGCACTGATGTAAGTGCTCCTGTCCTTGGTTTATTTGGTGGCATTCACGGACTTGAAAAAGTCGGGACTCAAGTTGTTGTGACATATCTTTCATCATTATTTAAGCAATTATCTTGGGATGAAGAGTTAAGACGAAGCCTCGAGAAATTTAGAATTGTATCCATTCCCCTTATTAACCCATGGGGGATGTATCATCACCGTCGCTCAAATCCTAATAATGTTGATCTCATGAGAAATTCACCATCGCGAACTCATGAGAAAACAAAGTTTCTTCTCTCTGGTCATAAGCTCTCTGATAAGCTTCCTTGGTATCAAGGAAACAGCGATGAAATGGAGCATGAGCTTCAAACTCTTGTGGATTATGTAAGAGAACATATCTTTGCTTCTCAGCGTGCCATCTCCGTGGACTTTCACTCTGGCTTTGGTCTCAGAGACCGCCTTTGGTATCCATATGCTCGAACGCTTACTCCATTTAAGCATATAACGGAAATGGAAAACCTTGAGCACTTATTAAATGAAACTCACCCTCATCACATTTACCGAGTTGAGCCAACTTCCGAAAGTTATACAATTCAAGGAGATGCTTGGGATTACTTATACGATGAGTACCTTGTGAAGAATCCTGATGGAGTCTACTTGCCATTAACACTTGAAATGGGAAGCTGGATTTGGGTGAAAAAAAATCCATTACAAATCTTTAGAAGAGGAGGGCTATTTAATCCTCTTAAGTCTCACCGTTATGATCGAACGATGAGAAGACATATTATGTTAATCAAATTTCTCTTTCGAGCTGTTGGAAGTTCTAAAGCTTGGGTGAAAAGGTAAGTTATGAATTGGTTACTTCTTAGAGGCTTAGCAAGAGATAGTCGTCATTGGTATGAATTTCCAGAATATGTGGAAAAAATGAAGGGGACACAAAAAGTCTTTGCCATTGATTACCTAGGAGTTGGTAGCAAGAACGACGAAAAATCGCCTCTAAAGATTTCAGATTATGTAGAAGATATGAGAGATGAGTGGCTAAAACTTAAAGAAGAAAATGAGGGGTCATGGAGTGTCATTGGTATTTCAATGGGGGGGATGATGGCCCTTGATTGGTGTGAACGCCATGCCGATGACTTTGAACATGCTGTTCTTCTAAACACTTCAACAAGTGATTCAGGAAAGATCTATCACCGTATGTCTCTTGAGGCGATGGGGACTTTTTCAAAACTTATTTTCAATAAAAATCACCGCGAACGTGAAAGAAAAGCACTTTCACTTACTGTTAAGATGAAAGATCTATCAGACGATCTTCTTGATGCTTATGCAGCTTACTTTGAAGAGAGGCCACTTAATCGAGTTAACTTTGTCAGACAATTAATTGCGGCATCTCACTATCGTCTCCCAAAGAAAGTAAAGGCCGATGTCTTATTACTTGCAGGAAAGCAAGATAAGTTGGCCAATTATAAATGTAGTGTTGAAATTTCTAAAAGGCTTGGTGCCACGCTTGAACTACACGAACAAGCGGGACACGATTTACCTATAGATGATCCAGAATGGATTATAAAAAAGATTGAAGAACATTACTTTGATAGTAAGTAAACTTCCTCTTTTAATGGTTCATAAGAGCGTGCTTTTAGGGCCGCCTTAATATGAGGCCACTTTACTCTTCTTTTCCACTTTTGCCATTTAGCAACAAGTCTAAGGTCCTTGCGATATTCAAGTGGGGTCTTTGATTCTGCTGTTATCACAACGGCATTCTTCTTTTCTAAGAAAGTTGCAATTTGACTATATTTAATCGGCTCAACATTCATTTCTAATGTTTGCTCATAAAAATAAGAGCGACGATCAACAAGGGCAACTGTCTTATCCTTGAAAAGGCCATGAGCTGCTTGTGGAACTGGTAAAATATAGAACTGTGAAGCAACAACTGACCAAAGAAAAATTAAATAGAGCCCCATGGTATTGAAAGCAATAAGCATTTTCTTTTTGAAAATAAAAATATTTGTCACAATAATAAGAGTAACAAATAGTAAGTTTGCAACGATCGTTACACCATCTGAAAAATATAAAAGTAGAAAACCAACGGCCAAGAAGAGTAGGTTGATTGGTAAGAAGATTAAAAGAATACCTTTTGCCTTTTCTCTAAGTGTCTCTAGATTAATTTGTAATAACATAAATGCCATTAGAAATGGGATCGATGGGATTGCATAGTGATGCGATCTCTGCGATGGAATTAACCAAGTGATAAAGAAACATAAAAAATGGACAAAGAAGAAATATGTTTCATCATTTAAACTTCTAAAATTCTCTCTAACTTTCTTCCAAGCAAATGGAAGAACAAGTAACCATGGTAGTGCATAGAGGATGAGACCTTGGAATACCTTAATCATTGGCATTGGCTTTTGATCAAATTTTCCAACATTTTCTCTAACAAAGAAGTAATTAAAGAACTCTTCTCCATAGTTGAGATAACTGATGAAGTACCAAAGACAACTTAGGACTGTTATTGAAAGAAAGTAGAAAAAGCATTCTTTAATAATAAAGCGCTTCTCTTTCTTGAATAAGAAGACTTGATAGAGTGACATGGCAAGAAAGCTCATGACAATTGTAACAGGTCCTTTAATTAGCGCACCAGCTGCTCCAAAAATAACGGCCCAAATAAAGTACTTCTTTGCTTTTGTTTTTAAGTAATCAAAAAGAAAGAGTGAACTAATGAATGGAAGAAGTGAGAGCGATGTCTCCATCATAAACGTTCGGCCAAACTTTATTGCTCCATAACTTCCTAAGAAAAAGGCCAGTGATAATAGAGGTTCAACACTAAATCTTCTTTTTAACCAAACTGCCGCTAGTATCCCTAGGGCAATTGTCAGAAAGGCCATGGAAGCACGTGCGCCTGTTAATGAAGATTCTCCCATTAGTACATAGATAGGGAACGGAAGCCAGAAGTGAACTGGTGGTTTAGACCAATGTCTATCTCCACGATAGTGTGGAGTCATTATATTATTTGTGTCATACATCTCTTGTGAGATTTGAACATATAATGATTCTGTTCCTTGTCTTGGAGCACTGATATTTCCAATATCCCAAAAATAGAGAATTGAAAAAAGGAATGTAAAAATAATAAATAATTTTTTATTTGAAATATTTGTCATAATTATTAGCTTTTCTATTTTGATAGGGTCTTAACCATATCCACATATTTCTCTTCCACTTCAAATTTCTTACCAAGACATTTTTCTAAATTCTCGATAACAATTTGACCATTTTGTTCCGCAGTCACAATAGCAGTCTTTCCTTCAAGTAGTGACTTAACTGCAAGATGTCCCATTTGAGTTGCAATAAAGCGGTCACGCCCTGTTGGGTTACCACCTCGTTGGATATGCCCCAGAATGCAAACACGAGAATCAATTTTATGATCTTCTAGAAGCTTATTGTGAACATAGTGTGATAGACCTTCTGTTTCACCTTCAGCAGCGATAATAATTGAAGAACCTTTTCCACGTTTAAGCCCACGCTTGATATCTGCTGCAATTGTATCCACATCAACATTACTTTCGTCTTGAACAGGAAAAATAATATTTTCAGCACCAGTGCATAGGCCTACATGAAGTGCAATGGCCGGTGACTTTCGTCCCATGACTTCAACGATGAAGGTACGATCGTGTGAGTGGGCCGTATCGCGAATCTTATCTACCGCTTCAATAGCTGTTTGTACTGCCGTATCAAACCCAATCGAGTAGTCAGTACCTTCGATGTCATTATCTATTGTTCCAGGGATTCCAACTACAGGAACACCATGTTCCTTATGAAGTTCCCATGCACCATTAAATGATCCATTCCCACCAATAACGACTAATGCATCGATATTCTTTCTTTTTAGAATATGAGCTGCTTCTCTTCTAATTTCTGGTTGCATAAATTCAGGGCAACGAGAAGTTTGTAGAATTGTTCCACCTTTTTGAAGAATGTTTCCCACACTTGCAGCATCCATCTTGTGTTGAGAACCTTCAAGAAGACCTGCGAATCCACGACGAATTCCATAGATTTCAATATCATTTGCAATGCAAGTACGAACAACGGCCCTAATGGCACAGTTCATTCCCGGGCTGTCTCCTCCGCTGCAAAGGACAGCAATTGTTTTAATCGACTTAACATCTTTTTCAACTTCGCTCATAAATATTCCTATTCAAAAATATGATGGCCAGTAAAACTCGCTGGACGATCAATCCCCATAATATAAAGACATGTTGGAGAAACATCCATTAGTGAATGATCTCCTGGTGCAATTGTAAAAGCTTTATCTTTTAGTGCACTGTTAATCACACAAAATGGTACAGGTGCTCCGGTGTGAGCAGTATGTGGTGTTCCATCTTTATGTGTCATTTGATCACTGTTACCGTGATCTGCAGTGATAACCACTGTAATATTCTCATCAAGACATTTCTTAACTATTTTTCCGACACACTCATCAAGTGTTTCAATTGCTTTGACTGCCGCTTCGTACTTTCCTGTATGACCAACCATATCTGAGTTCGCAAAGTTTACAACACTAAAGTCAAAGTCACTTAATTTTGCAATTAATTGCTCTGTCACTTCAGGCGCACTCATTTGAGGCTTTTCATCATATGTCGAAACTTCTTTAGGTGATGGAATAAGAAAGTGCTCTTCATTTGGAAATGGCTTCTTTTCTCCACCATTAAAAAAG
The DNA here is from genome assembly GCF_050955245.1 of Halobacteriovorax sp. GFR8. Classification (NCBI taxonomy): domain Bacteria; kingdom Pseudomonadati; phylum Bdellovibrionota; class Bacteriovoracia; order Bacteriovoracales; family Halobacteriovoraceae; genus Halobacteriovorax; species Halobacteriovorax sp. GFR8. The sequence goes on from NZ_JBPBLR010000002.1 coordinate 199,214, forward strand.
AATGTGACGTGTGCATACTTCTCAGTTTCAGCAATCTTTAATTGTTTCTTTCCAATACTGCTTAAGTACTCAGTCATTGTTCCTTGTAACTTCTCTTTATCAAATAAAATTGGAAGCTCCATCTCATCTGGAATATATGGTGTCATACATAAGAACATGGCCGGAAAGAATGGCCTTTCAAATTCAGTAAACTCTGGATAGTTAAATGCCATTGTTAGCTGAATAGCACGATCTGGCCTAAAGTTTGTAAAGAAGACGCAGTCACCTTCCTTAATCGCATAGTCTTTATTAAAGAGTGCCGGTGCTACGAATTCATCTGTTCTACCGGCTTCATACTCACTATTAAGATAATCAAAAGGTGATAAGTTTGTGACATCACCATGGCCTAGGAACATATCGTATGCTTTCTTGATTTTTTCCCAACGACGATCGCGGTCCATTCCAATTGAGCGCCCTTGCATTGAAGCAAAGTGCGAGCCTTCATAGCCTACGATCTCTTTAAGGTACATCTCACCACATGCTGGAGGAGTATCTCGTCCGTCCATAAAAGCATGCAAGAAAACCTCAATGCCCTCTTTCTTAAGACACTTAATAATTTCTTTAGTGTGTTCAATGTGAGAGTGAATTCCACCATCTGAAAGAAGTCCCATAAGGTGGATACGATTATTATTCTTCTTCGCTACTTCAATGAGTTCCTTTAGCTTAGGTAGTTCTCCAAAAGTATGATTCTTAATCGACTCATTAATACGAACGAGGTCTTGGCGAATTGCTCGGCCAGCTCCAAGATTCATATGGCCAACTTCAGAGTTGCCAACAACACCTTTAGGGAGACCAACTAAAACACCACCTGCTTGGATTGTTGTATATGGATAATCTTTAAACAGTCCGTCCAAAATTGGAGTTTTTGCATCTCGAATCGCGTTCTTTTCAGTATTTTCGCTGATTCCAAAGCCATCTAAGATAATTAGAAGGGCCTTTTCACTAATATTTTTGATCGACATAAATATTTTCCCGTTAAAAGCTTGTGCAGTCCTTATTCTAATACTACCCAAAGATTAGACAAAATACTCTATCGTGTTCACTTTTTAAACACCACGACTTTCTAAAGGACTGTAATCTCATCTTAAAACTTGGCACACAACTTGTATATATATAGGCAAATACTTTAAACATACACAAACACAGAGAATATTGGAGATTACTATGAAACTTAACCTTAAGAACACATTACTTTCAGTTATTGTTCTAGCTTCGCTTGTCGGATGCGGATCTGATGGTGGGGGAACTGGAGGTAACCTCAATTACGGGAATTTCCCTGCTGGCTCAGCAAGTGAATACGTTGATACTGCTAGAGGTCTGCCAAGTAGTCTTAGTACTGCTGATGAACTATCTCAAGCGATTGTGAATAATAATTTTAATTCAGCTAGCATGGCCGGTTATCAATACGGTATTTATACAGTTAGCGATTTTAACTCAGTAAGTAATAGCAATTCAGAAGACTGTGATGACTTCGAAATTTTTGGCCTATCGCTTGGGACTATTTGTACTTCATCGAATACTTCAAGTAACAATAGTAGCTTAAGTGGTTATCGAGGATTAAATAATGACGGAACAATTGCACGTAATAATGCTGGATCATCTATTGATAGTGCTTTTGGTGGAAATATCGCTTCTTTAGCGTCGTTCTTGGCAAATAAAGTTCAAGAGTCAGATGCTAATAATGGACTATTTAAGTATGTTCAGTCGTACTATGGAGCAGGTTTCGTATCTTACAAAGATAATATGTGTAACGATGCAAACTGGGTTGGAAACAAGTTTAATGGAAACTATAATTTTTGTAACCAAGTTGCTTCAGCCTATTCTCCAGTTTGGATGATCACTGTTAATGGTAAGAAAATGATTATCGATCTACGAGGCTCACTAATGAATCAACCAGTTGTAAGAGCAACAACTGTTGGAGTTTCAGCTTACTAATAAATAAAAAACGACTTTAAATATATACCTGACAAAAAAGCGCGGCAATGTTCGCGCTTTTTTATTAAATTTAACCTAATTTACTCCGGCTATTTTGTGTCTACACGTGCATGAAATCTGAACATCCATTATAATAGAACTGTTTTAGTATTAAAAAAGGACTATTATATGGCAAAGTATCGTACAGATTTAATGGATGTGAATTTCAATCTATTTAAAGCGTGCAAAATTCAAGACGAAGCGAGCGAGCTTGGGTATGGTGAAGCTGATTTAAAAGATATCCTAACTCAATTCGATAAATTCGTTGAAAATGAAATTTATCCCACTCGTCAGATTTCTGATGAAATTGGCGTAAAGCACGTTGACGGAAAAGTTATTGTTCCAGAAGTTTTTCACCAAGTAAATAAGGCCTTCTATGAAAATGGTTGGTATGCACTTGGTTATCCCGAAGAGGTTGGTGGAATGCCTGCACCTCACGCAATGAAAGTTGCATGTACTTCAATGGCAATTGGCTCAAATGTTGCGTGGTCGATGTACTACGGACTGTCTCAAGGTGCTATGAATGTAATTCTTAAGGTTGGCTCTCAAGAGCAAAAAGATCTTTTCGTTACCAAAATGATGACTGGGGAATGGGGAGGCACGATGTGTCTTACTGAGCCTGGTGCTGGATCTGATGTTGGAAATGCAAATACAACGGCAAAGCCTCTTGATAATGGGAAATACGCAATTAATGGTGTGAAGATCTTTATCTCTTCTGGAGAAAGTGATCTTTACGAAAATAATATTCACCTCGTTCTTGCAAGAACTCCTGGGGCACCAGAAGGAACGAAAGGACTTTCTCTATTTATCGTTCCACGCTTTAATGTCGAAACTGGTGAGTCAAATAATGTTAAGTGTACGAAGCTTGAGCACAAAATGGGAATTCATGCACAAGCAACATGTGAGCTTACATTTGGGCAAGACGGTGAGTGTGTTGGTGAGTTGATTGGGAAAGAATTTGATGGAATGAAGAATATGTTCATTATGATGAATGAAGCAAGACTTCTTTGCGGACTTCAAGGTGAAGCACAATCAAATCTTTGTTTTGAATTAACTGAGCAATATGCAAAAGAGCGCTCACAATTTGGTACTGAAATTATTAACATGCCAGATGTTAAGAGAATGCTTCTAAAGATGAGATCAACAGCTAGAGGCCTTAGGGCCCTGTCTCTTTATACGGCAAATCTATTTGATAAGGCCGAAAAGGGTGATGAAGAAGCGGATAAAGAAATCGCTCTTTTCACTCCCATCTGTAAGGGATTCTGTACAGATGAGGGCGTGAATATTGCCAGCGAAGGTGTCCAGGTACATGGTGGTTACGGTTATTGTACAGAGTATGGAATTGAGCAGTTTATGCGAGATACAAAAATTGCAACAATCTATGAAGGGACAAACGGGATTCAGGCGATTGACTTTGTCATGAGAAAAATTCTTATGGATAAGGGTGAAACATTCTTTAATGTTGGTAAGAAGATTCACGCAACGATGAATAGAGAAGAAGCGAAAGCCTATCCACACGAAGTTTCAATGATTGGAAAGTCAATGGAAATGAGTGAAGAAGTTGTGAAAAAATTTGGTTCTTTTATGGCAGCAAAAAATCAGAGTGCAGTGCTTGCGCATGCAACTGATTTCTTAAGCTATTGTGGAAACCTTGTTGTTTCATGGTTACTTCTTGAACACGCTTGTATTGCTCAAAACGAATTGAAGACAGCAACAGGTGAAGAAGAGAAGAAATATTATCAGTCTAAAATCGATGATTTTAAAGTTTTCTGTCAGTACCAATTAACGAGAAATATTGGGCTCGCACATAGTGTTTTAAACTTCGAGGAAGATTTAACTTCGATTAATGTTTAATTAAAGATTAAGCACAAAGGTATGTGAGAGATGGAAGTAATGGAAAAAGGTGTCGACCTATTTAATGAGGCGACTCGTGGTAGTACAGACTACTACAAAGACAATGTTTATATTATGAAGACAAAAGGAGAGTATGCTCCCTTAAGCTTCATGAAGAAGAAAGTTGAAGGCTTTGATGAGGAAAGTTTATTAAGCCGTGGTTTTATCTATGACTCTTTAGAGCTCGTAGGTGATAAAGAATTTTTAGGATGGTATGAAAAGCAATTCTCTCGCAAGATGAAGAGAGCTCATGCTAAGCAAGTTCTAATTATTCACTTACCAGATAATAAAAGAATCTTTGATGCCATTGAGACAGTTAATAAGGTTTATGACATCCTTCGTGATGAACGTATTATCTTCAATGGTAAGAAACTTCCGGTACAGCTAGGTGAATGGTACGCCAAGTGTATCTTCGGATTAATGCAGAAGAAGTCGACTTCCCAGCGTGGTTTTGATTTCTACGTTGGTGAAAAAAGAATTGAAGTTGTCGTTCACTGGGGAGATCAAACTTCACCAAAAGGTGTGAAGGTTAGAAAGTCTCTTTGTGATCTTTCAGCAAGTGTTATTATTATTTATCTTGCACGTAATTTTATGATTAGAGATATTTGTCTCTTGGACTCAGATTACGTTCTTAGAAAATTTGCAGGAAAAGGGCATACACTATTCTTAAAAGATTCTGATATCGGAACATACTTCTTTTCTAAATCAACAAAGCATAAGGATAAAGTCGTCAATAAGAATGCTCTTCTTAAGTACGCTCTACCTAAGCTTGCGATGAATCTAACTGAATTCTTAGAAGGTTAAATCTAAACTAATTCATATTTTAAAAGGCGGCATTCAATGTCGCCATTTAAAAACTCAGTCTTCTTACTTGTCTTTAAACGAATATTTTTTCGAAGTGGCCCGTGAGCTGTCAGAATAAATGCAGTAGATCCTGCAAAGTTATTCTTAAGAGTTTCACCGATTTCATAGTAGAAGTCATTTATGTCTTCAAAACCAATGGCGTGAATACGCTCTCCATAAGGAGGGTTAAAGAGAATAATTCCTCTTTCAAACCCTGCAGGCACAGAGGACTTTGTGAACTCTTCACAGTTGAAATTAACGAAGTCTACTCGGCCAAAGCAGTCGAGAAGGTGCTTTCTTGCTAGTTTGAAGTTTTCGACGTCAGCATCATTATAGAAGAACTTTCCACTTGGAATTGATTCAATTCTATCTTGAGAGTCCTTCATGATTTCGTGAACTTTATCAAAGTACCAATCAACTAGGTTTGAATTATGGAACCATGGTTGTCCAGTAAATGAGTAAGGCGTTGTATTTTGCTTAAGCCTTAAAAAAGCCGGAGATAATTTTAAGTAGTAGAAGATTGCTTCAATAAGTATTGTTCCAGACCCTGCCATTGGATCATAGAAAGGACCTTGGCAATCCCACTTTGTTTCAGCAATAAGAGAAGCAGCTAGATTTTCTCTTAGAGGTGCACGGTGACCTGATTCACGGTAGCCACGTTTATCAAGAGAAGTTCCGACCATGTCAGCGTAAACGATTACTTTACAACCTTCTTTAACTTTCTCAACACGTTGAAGAAAGCTAATATTTGGTTCATTAGTCTCAACATTTGGACGCTTATTAAATTTTTCTCTCATATAATCAACAAGAGAATCTTTTAGAGTTTGAGATAAGAAAATTGAACTTCTAAAAAGCTCCTTACTTTCTCCATCTAGAAGAGTGTTGATTTTAAAAGTTTGTTCTGGAGTAATATAATCTTCCCATGGAAGCTCACTCGCTCTTTTATAAATCTGTTTTTCGTCTCGGATATAGAAGAAGCCAACTTCCTTAAAAACACGAGAAGCAATTCTAGCATTGAAAATATACTCAACAGTTGCCTTATTACGGGCCTTGAATGAAGCTCCTCCACGTCCGGCCTTGGCCTCAATTCCGTTAGCGCGTAGCTCATTTACTAGATATTGTTCACATCCTCTTGGACATGACGCAAAATAAAAACTCTTGTCATTAATGACTTTGTTCGACTTCTGATATTTTTCCATGACTCGATTTATGACTTATTTAGGTATGTGTCAAAGAAAAAGGCTTAAGTTGGTAAAAATTCGTTCATTTTACTCAATAAAATGGGCTAAATTCCTTTGTATAGGCTTCAAACTTGACGGATATACTGTTATAGTTTCGGACATAAAATATATTAAGATTTATTCATACATAAAGTGAGGAAACATGAGCTTTACAGATTACAAAGTAGCAGACATCTCTCTAGCTGACTGGGGAAGAAAAGAAATTAAAATCGCTGAAACTGAAATGCCGGGACTAATGTCTCTGAGAAAAGAGTTTGGAGCGTCAAAGCCACTTAAAGGTGCAAAGATCGCTGGTTGTCTTCACATGACTATTCAAACAGCTGTACTTATCGAAACTCTTGTTGAGTTAGGTGCTGAAGTAAGATGGTCTTCATGTAATATTTATTCAACTCAAGATCAAGCTGCTGCGGCCATCGCTGCTGCTGGAATTCCTGTTTTTGCTTGGAAAGGTATGAACGAAGAGGAATTTGACTGGTGTATCGAGCAAACTCTTAAGTGGGCCGATGGATCAGCTCTTAATATGATCCTTGATGATGGTGGTGACCTTACAAATATGGTTCACGACAAATATCCTGAGTTAATTGAAGGAATCAAAGGTCTTTCTGAAGAAACAACTACTGGTGTTCACAGACTATATGAAAGAGTTAAAGCTGGAACTCTTAAGATGCCAGCAATCAATATCAATGACTCTGTTACAAAGTCTAAATTTGATAACCTTTACGGATGTAGAGAGTCTCTAGTAGACGGTATCAAGCGTGCAACTGACGTAATGATCGCTGGTAAGACTTGTGTTGTTGTTGGTTACGGTGATGTTGGTAAAGGTTCTGCTCAGTCTTTTAAAGGTCTTGGAGCAAGAGTTATCGTTACTGAAATCGATCCAATCTGTGCTCTTCAAGCAGCGATGGAAGGTTTTGAAGTAATGAAAATGGATAAAGCCGCTCTAGAAGGTGACATCTTCGTTACAACTACTGGTAACTACCACGTAATCAATGCGTCTCACCTTGATAATATGAGAGATGGTGCAATCGTTTGTAACATTGGTCACTTCGATAACGAAATTGATATTAAGCACCTTCACAACAACTATGAAGAAGATAATATCAAGCCACAAGTTGATCTATACACAGGTAAAGATGGTAAGAGAATCATCCTTCTTGCTCAAGGTCGTCTAGTTAATCTTGGTTGTGCAACTGGGCACCCTTCATTTGTTATGTCTAACTCATTCTGTAACCAGGTAATTGCTCAAATGGAACTTTGGGACAATGCTGGTAAGTATGAAAACAAGGTTTACATGCTACCTAAGCACCTTGATGAAAAAGTTGCTCGTCTACACCTTAAGAGAATTAATGTTGAAATTGATGAACTTTCTCCACAACAAGCTGAGTACATCAGCGTACCGGTTGAAGGTCCATATAAGCCAGAACACTACCGTTATTAATTTAACAAATACTCAAGCCTCCTTCGGGAGGCTTTTTACTTTTAGGTCCAAATAATGAGTAAAAAAATATTCCTAGCAACAGATCACGGTGCTTTCAAACAAAAGGAAGCGGTAAAGAAATTCTTAATCGAAGAAGGTTATGAAGTAGAGGATCTCGGTACTCACTCTTCGGAATCATGCCACTACCCGGAATATGCAATTGCTTTAGCTAAAGCAGTTCAAAAAGAGGGCAGGGGAATTCTTCTTTGTGGTTCAGGGATTGGAGTATGTATGGTTGCCAATAAGTTTAAAGGCATTAGGGCCGCTCTTTGTCATAATGTTGACCTTGCAAGGCTTTCTCGTGAGCATAACAATGCAAATGTAATTTGCTTTGGTGGCCGTATTTCTACTAGTGAAGAAGTTTTGGCCATGACTAAGGTTTGGCTTGCTACTGAGTTTGAAGGCGGTAGACATCAGACTCGCATTGACATGTTCACTGACCTCGGTGAAAATTAATCTTATGTTTAAAGTTAAATGGACTGAATATATCTCATTCTTTGTTATCTTAGTTATTGGTATCTATAGCCTATATATATCAAGAACTGATTTAGCTTATTTTGATAAAGTACTTAGCGCACAAAATGGACTTCTCGAATGGTTTACTTTTGTCGGTCTATGCCTCATTTCATTTGGTTATTTTTACAGACGCAGAGTTTTAGCAAAATTTAGAGACTCAAAATTTCTACTTATGCTTGTTGTTCAAGGTGTGTTCTATGTTATCTGTGCCTTGGAAGAGGTGAGCTGGGGACAGCGTATCTTTGATTGGAATTCCCCTGAAATGTTTAGAGATATAAATAGTGTTCTACTTGAAACAAACTTTCAAAATTGGTTAATTGCTCGTGGAGTTTCTCATGAGTCTTGGAACCTCTTTCTAAGAGTTATTCTATTTATTTATCTTTTTGCTGTTCCTATTTCATATCTTAAAATTGAAAAGGCCAAGCTATTCATTGATAAATTTGCACTGCCTGTACCAAAGGCAACTCACATAATAAGTTTCATGATTCTTCTTGTGATCACACTTTTTATTCCAAGTGATAATAAAGTGCAATTTGCAGAGTTTTGTTTGACTTGGGTTTTAACGGCCCTAACATTAGAGCCATTTAACCGCAGTATGTTTTCTCGTCGAAGCCTTGTGCGCTAGTTAGGCGTGCTTTACACAGCTTGGGCATTTTCTTTTTAGCATTCTTCTGTAAGCACTCGTTGTCTTATGAAAGTAGCTTGTGGCCTTCTGACCCATATTACTTTCAATAAGCCAGCTAAACTTATTTACAAGTGGGTAGAGCTTAGCAAGGTGAGTGATAACTTCGTCACCCTTTAAAACCTTCTTATCACTTGTGATGTAGTGAACGATTTCTTGGCATTCTTCTTTAGTCAGCTCGGGATATACTTGATAGAGCTTCTCATCGTTAACACTTACAAAGTTAACAGACTTAGCTTCTTCTAAGCGGGCCAGAGAATCCTTAAATCTAACACAAAGTGGACATTCATCATCGAAAATGAGAATTGGTAATTTATAATTTTCTTCCATGAAAACAACCTTTTTATTCTTATTGTGCTCCTAATTTCTTAGTCGCTGAGTAACGATATCTTCTTGATATGATCTCAAAAATATTACTAGATTTATCTTTTGTAATGCCTGCATTTCTTTGTGCTCTTTGTGAGAAATCTAAAATTTCTGCACTGGCATTTGCATTATCTTTCTTTTTCTTCTTTAGTAGGTGTGCGTATGGATTTACGGCCTTTTTCTTACTCTTCTTTTTATTATCTAAGCCGCTACCACCTCTAAAGTAGAGTCCATTATTTTTTGGCTTATAGGATGCTGTATACTTTCCAACCTTTCCTCTTAGTCCTGAAGCACGAGATTTTAACTTTGCTTCTGCTGACTTACTTTCACTAGTTTCTGGTGTGGCCGAAATAGCATTAGCAACGGCTCCATCAAAACCTAGTTGTCTTAGGCCCTCAGCGATTTTTGCATCTTTCTTCTTATAATTAGCAGGTAGGTTGATCTTGTTTAAGCCTTCTTTTAGTTTATCGTTGGCCATGGCAAAGATTTTTCCTGACGTTGATTTGAAGCTATTTGAGCTATCACCAGGAGTCGAAATACCATTTGTCATTTTGTAGAAGTCATCAAGACTTGTTCCAAGTCCACCTGGAATATACATTCCTCCAATCTTTGATGAGATTCTTGAATCGAGACATGAGTTCGTTTGGCGACAAGTACAGTTAAGATCTTCTTTTACGTTATTATCAACACAAGTAACTTGCCAGTTATTATTCTGAGCAGTTCTTTGTCTAATTTGCGGATAACAATACTTCACATCATTCATTGTTTCAGGCTGACTACAATAGCAATCGCGATCTGAAACAGGATTACATTTACCTTTACCACTTAGTTTATTTGCGACATTGTTTAGTTTGTCAGCAGCATCACCGTGCATTTTATGTTCCCACATATAGTAGCTCGTCATAAGAGTTGAGGCCCCTAGCTTTACCCAGTTACTCCAACCACTTGTGAATCCACCTTGTGTTGCCATCGAGGCAATATAGCAAACAGTTGTCGCTCCCCATCCTTTTCTTTGAATATCAACCGACTTCTGGCGATCGCGGTGAGAGCGAGCTTGCTTATAAAGGGCCTGACTTTGAGCATTTTCAACATCTGGTTCCGTTGCAAGTGCAAACTCATCACTCTTTTGTTGTGTTACACGTGCGATAACTTCTGCTCCCATTGGAATATATTGGCAGTAATCAGTACCCTCTTTCTCGCTGGCCTTGTCATGTTCTTTTTGAGCAGCATCAAGGTCTTTTTGTTCGACTTGAGTATCGGCCATTGCCTCGGCCTTACCTTCTTGATTGAAACTAATACCTTTCTCACTATATTTGGCCGCAACATCTTTCTTAGTCACAACATCAATCTGGTTGAATTTTCCACCGCCTCCAGCTTGCGACATGGCCGGCATAATAATAGAGTAGGCTTGCCCTACGGCCTTAAACATTGAAGGCGACATTCCCATGAACTTCTCACCATCAGTCGCATCGCCACCCTTTCTTATACTTTCACACTCTTGAGAAGTACCACATTCTTCGGCCCACTTCTCATCAGCTTCTCTCTGCTGATAACCAGCGTGCGTATAATTATCCATTGTGTATTTATCTCTGTCCGTAATGTTTCCAGACTCAACATCGGCTTCCGAGGGAGCTTCATAGTTGCTATTTTGTCCGTAGGACAACATTGAACTCGTTACTAAGAATAACGTCACGAGAGTGGTGAATATTTTTGATTTTGGCCACAACATTAGCTAACCCCAATTATTTAGATTCTCTTTGATTTTAACACGCTGTGGTGTTGCTCGGGAGGTCTGTAATATATGCCTCATTAAAAATCACGTAAATTCAGTATGTTACATGAGTTAATATTTTAGAAATCAAAAAAAGCGATGCACATAATTTGGGGCATCTTCTAGAGGCCATTAGTTGCCAAAAATACCTGAAATTGCTAGATTAAAGGCATAACCTAATTTGTGAGAAATATTATGGCAAATACACCAACAAAAGCTAATACTAATGACAAAAAACCTCGTGAGGCTGAGTTATCTCACTCTATGGTTCACTATCTTTTAGCAATTCATAAACTAAAAGAAGACAAGGGTTATGCTCGAGTTACAGATATTGCCAAAGATTTAGGTTTAACTAAGGGTTCTGTTTCAACAGCTCTTAATAATCTTAAAAAACGTAATCTAGTTAAAGAGGAAGATGATACAAAATTTCTTCTCTTAACTGATGATGGTCACGATGAAGTTCACAAGACTTTAACTTCTCGTACTCTTCTTTATTACTTCCTAAAAGACTTTGTAGGTGTTTCAGAAGCAGTTGCTGAAAAAGACTCTTGTATGATTGAGCACCTTTTAAGTGAGGAAACTAGTACAAAATTCTTTGAATTCATGAAGACACTTTCTTGCTCATGTGACGATCTTGCAAAAAGTGGTAAACTTCCTAAAGGTTTTAACTTTCAGACAACTTTAAGTCTTTGTGACTACAAGTCGGCTGAAGAATTTATGGAAGGTCAAAAGGGTGATACGTACTTACAGGAAGAGAAAGACGCTTAAATTCTTATTTCTTTTAATTCTGGGCATATCGCTATCAACTGCATCAGCAACTGAGTATTGTTTTAATCGTAAACGACCAATCCATACTATTCGTATGGATCTGTTGAAATACGTTATTGATGGTGAAAAGATCAAAATAGACTCTCATAAGAACTGCTTAAATGTTGAAGTTAAATCATATCGCCAAGAATTATTTCGAAAGCTAGTCAATAAATACTTTCCAAATGAATTAGAGAAAAGCTCTGTGTCTCACTACACTCAAGAGATATGTAAATTCAAAATGAAGGAAGTCACAAAGCTTAATGATAAGGTTAATGAACAGCTCTCTGACATCATTAGTTCTCAAGGCAATGACTTTGAAATGGATTTCGGTGGTGAAGTCTATCATGCAATTTGTAAGAAGAAGGGGAGTATTTATCTTCTCGATTTAAGAAATAAGAAGAATAAAGACCAGTTAACGACCTTAACTTTTAGTTTAGGAAAGTGGGTCGACTTAACTTCACTGACAAAACTTGAAAATAAAGAATACTCTCTCATGGTGATTGAATAATGAAAAATATTATTACGGCCGTTAAGGAGATCAATGCTGGTCTTTTTGGGCTATCTCAAGATGAGAGAAGAAATATTCTCTTAGTTACTTTTACGCTTTTTCTAGCATTCTTTTCATACCCAATGATTCGTTCGAGCTCAACTGCTCTCTTTATTCAAAATTTTGGAGCAAAGAGTACACCATGGATTTGGTTATCTTCGGTAATGTTTCTTGGTCTCAGCGTTAGTATCATTAATGAACTACAAAAATACTTTTCTATTGCGATAATCTTTAATGGTATTGTGGCTATTTCATTGGCCCTTATGGGAGGGGCCCTAATAGCACTTGGAAATGGCTTCGCTTACGGAAGTGGTGTCTTTGCTGTTTGGAAAGAAGTTTATATTATTTTAGTTGTTCATTTATCATTGGGGTATCTAAACTCTGTTATTGATTTTAGGGTTGCAAAGCTCGTCTATGGGCCACTTGGAGCCTTGGGTTCTCTTGGAGGAATCTTTGGAGGGCTTCTTACGACAAAGTTAATGAAGGGGATGGGAGTTTACTATGCTGCTTCTTGCGGCCTACTCATTCTTGCTCTGGTCATTGTTATTTTTAGTTTTACCCAAAAACAATTCTTGGCACTCAAGGAAAAGTCTCCAATATCTTCACTTGCAGATAAGAAGCTTTATGTCTTCTTTATTTGTGGCCTAATTATTCTTTCACAAGTGGTAATTAACTTGGCAAATTATAAATTTAATCTAGGACTTGAAGTATTTAAAGACGCCAATGAGAAGGGTGCCTATCTTGGCAATATATATTCTTCGATTAATGCCATTTCACTAATTGTCCAAATTATTATTATTCCAATTGCTTTTAAATATTTTAAAGTTTCATCAGTCCATATCTTTATTCCATTTGTCTTCTTTATCTTAATTATTTTGGACCGCATGGAATACTTAGGTTTACTCGGGACAGCAATTTTATTTGTTGGCTTCAAAGGCCTGGACTATTCGATCTTTTCGGCGGCCAAGGAGATGCTATATTTTCCTTTAAGCAAAGAACAAAAGTATGGGGCCAAGTATATTGTTGATATGGTTGTCTACCGTGCGTCAAAAATGGGGATTTCAGCTCTACTATTAGTGTTTACGAGTTTGGCTTTTACCCAAAATATGCTAATAATATCAGTGTTACTCTGGCTAGTTCTAGCGGCTTTTATGGCCATTAAGTTTCGCGCAGAGTAATGCCTTTAATAAGATTCATTTAGGAGTTTATATGTCTAATCCATTATTAGAAAAATTCACAAATCCATATGGTGCAAGGCCATTTGATACAATCAAAAATGAGCACTATATGCCAGCAATTCGTGAAGCAATTAAGATGCACAAAGAAGAAATCGAAGCGATTAAAAACTTTGATGGTGAACTTACATTTGCAAATATCATTGAGCCATATGCAAATTCAGGAGGCGCTATTGAAGATATTTCAATGATCTTCTTTAATCTAAAATCTGCAAATACAGATGATGAGATGAATGAAATTGCAAAAGAGTTCTCACCTCTATTAACTGCTCATGGTAACGACGTTAACCTTGACGCTGATCTTTTTGCAAAAGTTAAAGTTGTTTTCGATAACAAAGAAAATGAAGACTTAAATGCTGAGCAGATGACTCTTCTTACAAAGATCTATAAAGGGTTCGTAAGAAATGGTGCTCTTTTAAGTGAAGATGATAAGAACAAAGTAAGAAAGATTGATGAAGAGCTTTCTAAGTTAGGCCTAGAGTTTTCTGATAATCTACTAAAAGAAACGAATAAATTTGAAATGGTACTTGATAATAAAGAAGATCTAGCAGGTCTTCCTGAAGGACTTATTGAAGCTGCTGCAATGACAGCAACAGAAAAGGGTCATGACGGTAAGTGGGTTTTTACTCTCGATTATCCAAGCTTTGGTCCATTCATTACTTACGCGCAAAACCGTGAACTAAGAAAGCAGATGACAATCGCATCTGGTACTAAGTGTGCTAAAGGTGACGAACTTGATAACCAAGAAATCGTTAAGAGAATTGCACAGCTTCGTTTTGAAAGAGCAGGGATTCTTGGATACAAGAGTCACGCTGATTATATCTTAGAAGAACGTATGGCCATGAGTGCTCAAAATGTTTTCGATCTTTTAAATAACCTAAAAGAAAAAGCAATGCCTGCTGCAATTGAGCACATGGATGAAGTTAAAGCCTATGCAAAAGAGCAAGATGGTGTTGAGGACTTCTCTTCATGGGACTATATGTACTACTATGAGAAGTTAAAGAAAGAAAGATATAGCATTGATGATGAAATGCTAAAGCCATACTTCAAATTAGAAAATGTTCTTAATGGTGTTTTTGAAGTTGCAACAAAGTTATACGGACTAAACTTTAAAGAAGTTACTAATGTTCCTAAGTATCACCAAGATGTAATGACTTATGAAATTACTGATCGTGACGGAAACTTTATTTCTCTATTCTATGGTGATTACTTCCCACGTTCATCTAAGCGTGGTGGAGCATGGATGACAGCATTTAGAGAACAATATGTTCTTAACGGTGAAGATATTCGTCCACATATTGCAAATGTTTGTAACTTTACTAAGCCAACGACAACGAAGCCATCACTTCTAACTTTTAATGAAGTGACAACTCTCTTCCACGAATTTGGTCACGCACTTCACGGTATTCTAACGAAGTGTCAGTATCGTATGCTTTCAGGTCCAAATGTATTTTGGGACTTTGTTGAGCTACCATCACAGATTATGGAAAACTGGGCATTTGAAAAAGAATGTTTAGACCTATTTGCTAAGCACTATGAAACTGGAGAGTTAATTCCAGCAGAATTGGTTCAAAAGCTTAAAGATAGCTCAAACTTCGGTGAAGGACGTCACACTATTCGTCAACTAAGCCTAGGTCTACTTGATATGGCATGGCACTCAGGTGATCCATCAAATATTACAAATGTAGAAGAGTTTGAAAATCTTGCAACACAAGATGTTCAACTACTTCCTAAAGTTGCTGGAACAATGGTTTCAACTTCATTTGGTCACATCTTTGCTGGTGGTTATTCAGCTGGTTACTACTCGTACAAATGGGCAGAAGTTCTAGATGCAGATGCATTTGAATTATTCCTAGAAGAAGGGATTTTTAATACAACAATTGCAGATCGTTTCAGAGAAAATATCCTTGAAAAAGGTGGTTCAGAGCACCCAATGGATCTTTACAAAAAATTCCGTGGACGTGAGCCAGAGGTTGATGCACTACTTAGACGTGGTGGTTTAATCTAGCCACTCTTCAAATATAAAGGCTCCATTATTGGAGCCTTTTTTATTTAATTTCTCGATACATTCTTTGATTTCTTATGACATTTATATGCAACACCTGAAAAAGTTGCTGTGGAGGTTGTTCCGCCATATTGTCCACTTGTTTGACCCATTTGATGGTTTGTAACATGCACATGTGTTGCTCCCTTTGCTGAAGCTTTATTTCTAATATCATTAGATGCATATTCCATTAGTTTTTCATCTGTAATCCAGCTTCCTCCAAATGATCCGCCACCTTTTCCGAATACAGGTCCCATATTTTTGCATAACATATCAGGCTTTTCGTAAACAACTTCTACATCTTGGCCCGTTGTTGATAGTTTTGCTGTTGAGCAAGATGTCATCATTAAAGCTGTAAGCAACACACTAAATAAAATAAAAAATTTCTTCATTCTTTCTCCTGTTAAAATAGACGTATGAAATTAAACTTTATTTGATTTTACATAAATATGATGGCCTAAAAAAAATTCCTCGTTTTTGAGACTTTCACAAAGTGAGAGTAGCAATAGTACTACAAATGAGTAGTTTTTTTCTTCTCAAAAATCTCTTTAGCATGTGACCATGTAAAATAACTTTTCGCATTCTTAAGCTCTAGTAGATGAGGAATCAACTGATTCGAATAATCAATCGAACTTTCTTTTGGAAGTGCGGAAGGAAGATTATCAATTGCAATAATATTACATTCATGTTCAATTGAACTTTCAACTCGATGAAGTGGACTATCCCAAGTTGTATGGACATCATAAACCGGTATTGGGTTTAGGTCACTATTAGGATCACAGCTAACATCACAGATATAAGATAGTTTTTGATTTTTCTCCATAAGAGACTTGTCTAAAAATGGAGGAATCTTAGTTGTCATAAGAACTGTGTTAATGAAAATATCAGCGTTAAGAATTTCATTAAATGGGCCACCAACTTTGGTTTCTTGAACATCCCAATTAATTGATTCAAGCTCTAGATCATTAAGAAGTTCTCTTGCTCCACTTCCACAACGCCCCAGGGCACCAATAATAAAAGTCGAAGGGTTTTGTTTTCCATTTCTTTTCTCATTAATAATCTTGAGCCATTCATCTTTAGAAGAGTAGTGCCTCAAAGAAGCAGGGGAGTTTGAGAAATAGTTCTCTATACTAAGTGCTGCACCAACATAGCCGGCCCAATAACCAAAAGCCGCAACACGTCTTTTGTCTTCGTTGAGTAAGAATTCGAGATCGAATAGGGTTCCTTCTCCTTTTCGATAACGATCAAAAACTTTTTGTGATCCATTTTGACCCTTGTAAATATGGGCGAAGTAAATGTGATTGTGTTTTAGTGGGAAGTCATCCGTTTCTTTTAGTTCTTTTAAGCCTAAGATATAAATATCGTCACCAACTGGTGCTTCAGTAACCCAAGCATGGCTTTCTTTTATCTCACATCCTATGCTTCTGTATTCTTCAATTGGAAAAATTCGATCATTTGATTTTTCGACGACTACTTTATAGCCTGCATCGATTAATTTTTTTGCATTTTCTGGTGTTAGAGGAGTTCTTTTTTCAAATGCCTTATCTTCATCTCTTAACCAAACTGTTGTCATACTTAATAACCTTGTCTCTAATTAAATTTTATCCTGTATTGATGTATCCCTATCGACGGTTTCGTTATTTAAGTTAAATAATGCTTTCATATCTGAAAATAGCATTCTCGGGAAAATAAGTGCACAGAATGCAATACAGACGACGATAAGGATCTCTTCTGTCGCATATTGATTTCCAATAAATGTAAGGATAATTCCACCTAGTATATTTGGGACAACAAAGCCAAGATCGAGTAGGGCAAATATCCTCGCTAGGTACTTCGTTTCTACTTTGAGGGAAACATAATTTAGTTGATTTGTAATACGAACGAATACAACAAATCCCCAAACAAAGAAAATCATTAAGGTTGCTGAATAAGAAGCTGTATAGAGCCAAATTGCCATTAGAACAGGTTCTAAATAGAGTGTTGTAATAATTAATTTTCCAACAGGCTTATCTTTAAAAATAGTTGAGCTTGCCCAACCACCAAATAGGCCGCCAAGCCCGAAGAGCGCAAGACCTATACCGTAGTCTTGTTTCGTGGCCCCTAGTGTTTCAGTAAGATATGGAAGAATGAGGGGGAACATAAACCCAAGAACGAGACCTTCAATAATGACATTTGAAATTACGGCAAAGAGCTCTTTTTGTGTTCGAGCATACTTTATTCCGTTCTTTATTTCAGAAAAGAAGCTCTCACTATCGCCCTCTTGTTTTGGGGGATTATAAGTTAAGCTCATTATGAAGTAGATTCCAACAATATAAGTTAGGAAATCAAGAGCGACTACTTCTTTGATTCCACCAAAGGCCGTAAACATTGTTGCACCAAGAAATGGCCCAATCATATGTAGAACAGCAAATGCTGAACCGAATAGTGCATTGGCGCGGCTCATATCTTTTTGTGGAACAATATCATTTACCATTGCCTGTCTGGTGGGATTGTACATCCCTGTAAACAGGGCGATTAGGCCATCACAAAGAATGACTACCTCAGGAGTTTTGGCAAAGATAATTGTAAAAATAATTGGGATACGAATATAATTAGTAAACAGTAGGACATGCTTACGATTATATTTTTCGCCGATGACCCCACCGATTAAATTTCCAATTGTTAGAAAGAATAGAAATACTGCACGTGCAGCACCAAGGTAGCTCTTATTATGATTTGATAATTCAAATACTAAGAGCATTAGCGCTGTTTCCGAGACAAACGAGCCAAGCTCAGATGTCAGACCTGCAATATAGAGCCTTCTAAAATTTTGATAACGTAAAACCTTAGGCAGCTTAAACATAATTAGGATCTTTTAGCTAAGAATTCTTCAACGGAAGTATCGAATTCTGAAACAATTCTATCGACAATTTCTTTTACTGTTTCAATCTTTTCAATGAACTCAATAGAAGGACCGGCAACCCATACTGTTTTATATGTGGCACCAAAAGCGGCGTTCTCAACGGCCTTCATTCCCTTATAACCAGTGAGCATCTTTGCATACTTTTTAAGTTTCTTATTCTTACTCATGGCCTTTTCAACAATATTTTGTTCAGTTCCAATTTTTTGTACATAAGGAGTATTGATAACGGTACAAGGTGTACCAGAAATCTTATTCGACATCACAATATCTTTAGCACCGTATTGAACAACGGCCTCTTTGTAAGCATCAGAAACAATTGATTCTTTAGTGGCAATAAAAGGAGACCCAATTGAAACACCTTCACAACCTAGGGCCATGATACTAAATAGGCCTGAACCTGTTGCAATTCCACCTGCCGAGATTACTGGAATCTCTAAGTTTTTCTTAAGTAGAGGAACGAGGATACTTGCAGGTGTTGGCCCTGCGTGCCCACCAGCTCCCGAATTTACAGCGATAACTGCATCGGCTCCTTGATCTTGTACTTTTTGAGCATATTTTAAATCAACAACGTCACAGATAACCTTAGTTCCTTGTGGACGACACTTTTCGATAACTTCCTTTGGATTTCCAAGGGAAGTGATAATGAAATCTGGTGCATACTTAGCACACAAATCAATTTGTTTGTGCATGTGGATGTTTGACTGGTTTACAATGATATTGATTCCAAATGGACCTTCACATCTTTCCTTCAATTCCTTTAGACCTTCCTCAAACTCTTCTGGAGTTCTCCAATTGAGTGCTGGAATACAACCCATAATACCTGCTTTAGAAGCCTCTACTAGCATATCAATACTAGTTACAAGGAACATCGGGGCCATAATAATAGGGTATTTGATATTAAAAGTTTCTGTTAGCCATGTTTTCATCATATGCAGTCCATTTTTCTTTATATGTTTATTGCTTAATTATAATGTATTTTTTTGTATTTAACACCTAAGATTACTTGCACAATTTCTTCCCTCAACGTACTCTTAAAGAATGAGCTCACAAGAAATAAATAAGCTACCTGACTTCTCCGCAATTCGAGAAAATATAGAAACCGAAAGAAAAACGATTATTAAGGTCAATAATTTTTCCGATGATGACAGTTATGTTAGAGCAAGTGATGATGCTCTTGTCGTTCTTGGCTTTCTTGAGTCGACCCTAACTAAGTTGTGGGCAGTTTTTGATGAGAATCCATCTTTAGTTTATTTCTTCAATAAAGACTTCACGAATTTTAATTTACTAATTAAACAAGACAATATCCTTGATTTGATTTTTATTGATGATTGTATGATCCCAGAAAAGGAAGCAATCTTCTTTGGTCAGGATGGTGGGTTATCTCAAAATATCCTTTCTCTTCACGAGAAAACATTTTATGAATGGGGACAAAAGGTTTTAAATCAGCATAATGAGACTCAAACCTTTATTCGCTCAGATATTGATTTAACAAAACATAAAATCAGTGAGCTGAAGTGTCAGTGTATTAAGTGTGTGAATGACTTTAGGGCACTTCTTAGAGACTCAGTCTATGAAAACTGTGTTGAAATCATCGAAACAACAAAAGAGCAAATAAAAGAAGAAATTGATAATGGAATTCATGTTGTTTCAGATATCGTTTTTAATCTTCAAAAAACTCTCGATAAGAATTTCTACAAATTAAGAAATACAATTAAAAGATCTTCTCTAAACAGATTAGAAAATCAGGTTAAGCAATATTTTAAATCTGAATTTGCTTATCCGTCAGAACTTGCTTCGCTTCACCGAAGAAATGTAAGTATGTTGTTTGATCAATACTTAGAAGCAAATGAGCTTAGTACTGATCTTATCACTGATGCTGAATACGACAAATTCTACCGCTCTCTTTCAACTCATTACTGGAGAAATGAAAGATATCTAGAGCGTGAATTTAAGAAATTTGTTAAATCAATTATCATTCTAAAAAAGAAAGACGTTTCTTCGACAATTCTTCAAGAATACCTTGGAGAGTTCTGGACTCACTCTTCAGCAAGACAGATGAAGAGAAAGATCGTCTATCATATGGGACCTACAAACTCAGGTAAAACTTATCATGCAATTGAAAAGTTATCGACTGTCCCTAAAGGTTGCTACCTTGCTCCTCTAAGACTTCTGGCCGCAGAGCTTTACGATACACTGAATTCAAAAGGTGCAGTCACAACTCTACTGACAGGTGAAGAAGTTATCGAAAGAGAAGGTGCAACACACTACTCGTCGACTATTGAAATGGCACGATTACAAGAAGTTTTTGACTGTTGTGTAATTGATGAAATTCAAATGATTACTGACCCTTCACGTGGGTGGGCGTGGACGAGAGCACTTGTTAATATTATGGCCGATGAGGTTCATCTTTGTGGTGATGCTTCTGCTCTTGATCTCGTGAAGGTAATCGTTGAGCTTTGTGGCGATGAACTAATTATTAATGAATACACACGTATGACAGAGCTTTCAGTTGAGAGGCATCCAATTGTTCTAGCTGATATGCAAAAGAACGACGCCCTTATTGTGTTTTCAAGAAAGAATGCTCTAAGGCATAAAAGAGACTTAGAACGTTTAGGTTATAAAGTTTCGATTGTTTATGGACGACTTTCTCCAGAAGTTCGCCGAGAGCAGGCACGTAAATTTGATCAGGGAGAAACAGATGTAATTGTTTCAACTGATGCTATTGCAATGGGAATGAACTTACCTATTAAGAGAGTTGTTTTTTCAACTCTTTCTAAATTCTATGATGGTCATCAGCATGATATCTCAGTAAGTGAGATAAAGCAGATAGGTGGACGTGCAGGGCGTTTTCAGAGATTTCCTCGCGGAACTGTGACGTGTCTAAGAAAGGTCGAAGATGGAATTGAGTCAATCAATGAAGCTTTAAATGCAACTCTTGATCAAAGTGATCAGTGTATGGTTGGGCCTGACCTTGATATCTTCAATCAAGTTAATAAGGCATTAATTGATAATAATCTTCCAAAGCTTAAGCTTTCGGAATTTTTACGTCTATTTAACACGATGACTTTTCAGGCTCCTTTCTATTGTGTTGATATGAAGGAGATGATTGAACTAGCTGAGATGGTTGAGGATGCAGATTCAAATGGTATTCTAACTGATGCTGAAATATTTGGCTTTGCTTGTGCTCCAGTAAACCTAGGCTTAATGGATCATGTTCAATTCTATAATTGGATCCTACATAAATACGTTAATATGGAAGGGATTCCTTGTGAACCGATTGAACATGGTTCAAGTGATATTGATTACCTTGAGACTTCGATTAAATGTGTTGAGCTATATCAATGGCTCTCAAGACACTTTAATAATAAAAACTTTGTTTATTCTGAAGTAGAGCTCTTAAATAATAAGCAGCTTGCTATTGATCAGCTAAATGAACTTCTATCACAAAAGATTATTGCTAGATGTTCTTCATGTAGTGTTAAGCTACCAGAAGACTCTCGTTTCCCTATTTGTGAAGAGTGCTTTGAAAAGCGTAAGGCCAATCGTCGTAAACCTGGTAGTGGTCGATTTAAAGGTAAGCCTGGAAAAGGTGGGGCCTCTAAGGGATCGACAGGAAGAAACTTCAAAGGTAAAGGCCGTCCTGGACAGAGTCGAAAAAGAAATGTAAGTCGTAAGAGAAAAAATACTACTTCTAAACCTTAGAGATAATGAATACTTTCGAGTACGCAAGGCTATTGCTAGAATCTCCATTTCTTGAAGACAAGCTAACAACATCTGATGTTGTTACAGATCTCAATTATCATAAAACACAAGATGGCATAAAAGATCTTCGTCCTGCAAGAGAGGGGAAGATCATTTTCTCTTCTGAACAACTAAAATTTCCAAAAAGAGGAAGTTTTCATTTAGATGAAAAGAAGGCGATGGCCTTACACTTCTTCGCAAATCATGAGCTTTTGGCCATTGAAATGATGGCAACCGCTTTGATGTATATCCCAATAGAAGATAAGTCCCAATACAAGAGGATTGCCTCTGGTCTGTTACAGACTATTGATGATGAGATCAAACATTTTAATCTTTACCGTAAAAGAATGAATGACTTTGGGATTGATTTTGGAGATCTACCTGTTAACGATTTCTTTTGGCGACAGATGCAAAAAATCACATGCTTTGAAGAGTACTTTGCTGTGATGGCCTTAACTTTTGAGGCTGCTAACTTAGACTTTGCAAAGTTTTATCGCGACATTTTTCAAGGTGTTGATGACAAAAAGTCTGCAGCAATTTTAAATGTTGTTTATGAAGATGAGATCTCACATGTAGGCTTTGGCGTACATTGGTTAAATAAGTGGCGAAATCAAAGTGATCTATGGGAATTCTATGTACAGTCGTTACCTGATCTACTATCTCCTGCACGTGCGAAGGGAATGATCTTTGATCGTGAGGGTCGAGTGAGAACGGGGATGGATGATGACTTTATATCTCGTATTGAGAACTTTAAAGATGAGTTTATCGTCACGAATCGTAAGGAGTGGAAGTGAAGTATCGTGTTAATCTCGACTTTGATGCTGCACTTGCTGCTAACAATCCAAAAATTAAAATTGATAAGTACTTAACGGAGCTTGAGTATATCTTCTTCTTAGTTAATGACTCTAGTGAAAACACTCTCTGTACAAAATTAAGTTATCCACAAGAGTATTTAGATAGCTTAACTCATTTTGGCTTTATAACAGGGGCCGTAAAAACTGACTTCAATAATTATCTAAACTGGTGGGGTGACCTTACAGATTTCAAAAATGCCCAGCTTCTAAATTCTAAATGTTGGCTGGCCAGCTGGCATAGGCCTTTAGATGACCTAATTATAAATAAAGGTGAAAGTATTGAAATCCATGGTGTACATTTCTATCGCCCTGATCAAACTTTTTCGGGTATTGGTAATAAGGTTATTAATAAGCTCGCGGATTTGGAACGCGTGAACTTTCCAGGCGTTCTTTCTAAATATGTTAAGGTTATCAAAACATTTGGGGTTACATATAATCTTGAAACAGATGACTTCTTTGTCGTTGAAAATCTAACAGGCCCAAATGGACAGTTTAAGGGGGGACGTTTGATCGATCTAGAAGACCTTGAATTAGAATTCGACCTCAACTCGACTATCAATCTGATCAAAGAGAACTTACCAAATAATTCAATACAAAAAATTCAATTCGATAATATGATCTATGAAGATGAGAGTGGAGAGCTAAAACTTTGCCCACTTGTTGAGTTAAATTATCGTCGCACCATGGGTGAAGTTATTTTCAATGTAACAAAAACTCTGGGAGAGGGAACACTTCATTTTGGTGATAAACAGTATCTTAATAAAGATTCTGTCATTCTATCACCACCTTTCGTTAAAAATATTTGCTACTATAACCGAGTTAAGTAGTTGGATAAGAATGCTAAATAGATAATATTCCTTCGAGGATTCTCAATTATACAGTAAAATGGAAGAGTTCTTTGGTTTAGATTAGGAGTACTTGTGGCCAAGAAAGGTTTTTTTGACAAGATGAAAGGGAAGCTAAAGAAGTCTGAAGAAGACGAAGAGCTACTCGAAGAATTTGAAGAAGATGAATTTGAATCTGATGAGGATGATTCTGATTTTGATGATGCAACATCAACAGATGTTAAAATTCCAAGTGCCCAAGAGTTAGAAGATTCTGAACTTGAAGATGACTTTGATGCATCTGGTGGAGCTGATTTTATTCCTCCACAATCTCAAGATGAAGTCTTGGATGAAGATGACGAAGAGGAAGATGAAGAGTACGACGACGAAGAAGATGAAGATGATGAAGACAGTGAAGATAAGTCTTTCGTTGAAAAGTACTTCCCTTCTGTAGCAAAGCTATTTAAGAAAAAATCATCTGATGATGAAGAAGTAGAAGATGATGATCTAGAATCTGATAACGATGATGAAGAGGATGATGAAGATGAGGACGATGACGAGGAAAAGTCATTTCTTGAAAAACAACTTCCTTTTCTTGCTAAGCTTTTGAAGAAAAAATCGTCTAAAGAAAAAGACGATGAAGATGAAGATGACGAAGATAGCGACGATTATGACGATGATGAAGACGAAGACGAAGACGAAGATGACGATAAAAAGGCTAACGATAAAAGTAAGCTAATTAAAATCGTTCTTATCGTTGCAGTTGTTCTTTTAGCAATCGATCAATTTGTCTTAAACGATGGAAGTGATAATGAGGTACCTGAAGTCCCTCCTGTCAAAAGACAGAAAAAGCCACGTAAGAAGAAGCCAAAGAAGGTAACAGAAACAAAAGAGTCTGCAAAGGCCGTGGAACAAGCTGAGCCTCAAGTTGAGCAACCAGTACAACAAAAAGTTGAAGTTAAGCCAGAACCAACTAAAGAAGTTCAACCAGAACAACAACCTGAAGAGCAAGTCCAAGAACCTGCAGTGGTGCCTAGTGAGCCTCAGGTTGAAGAAACAAAGCCTGATTCTAGTTTGAATCTTGGCGAAAAGAATACTGAGCCTACTCCGGAGCCAGTCATTATCCCAACAACTCCAGTTGATTCTAATATCAGCTTTGGTGAGCAAGATGTTGAAGATGAAGAAAAGGCGGATACTCTCGATAATCAACTAGATAAGATTGTTGATAAATTAGAGGAAGAAAAAGAAGAAGTTATTAAGAAATTAGATTACGTAGCACCTCCGAAGTACACAGAGTTTGGACGTGGTCTAGTTTATAACTGTAAAGGGAAGCACTGGGCCTGTGTCGATCGCGATGCCTATGTTAAATGTGA
Organism: Halobacteriovorax sp. GFR8; assembly: GCF_050955245.1. NCBI lineage: Bacteria > Pseudomonadati > Bdellovibrionota > Bacteriovoracia > Bacteriovoracales > Halobacteriovoraceae > Halobacteriovorax > Halobacteriovorax sp. GFR8. The sequence continues at coordinate 224,346 of NZ_JBPBLR010000002.1, forward strand.
AGATAATATGAAGTGGGCACAACAAGAAGGTAAACCTAACGAATGTGCAACTTCTAAGATTTTAGCATCAGAATACGATTGTAGAACTCTACAGGAGTACTATATTAATACTGTTGCAGAAACACCAAACTGTAATTAAGCGGCGTCTTTCTTAAAGAGGCCGTCGATGATTGTAAGCGTGAACGTCTTTTCTTGTTTGGCTTCTTCTTTTTTCATCGCTCTTACAAATGCTTTTGCTAACTCTGGGTCAAATTGTGATCCAGAGAACTCTTCTAGTTCAGCATAAGCAACTTCATAATCTAGTCCCTTACGATAAACTCGAGTTGATGTCATAGCATCGAAAGTATCGGCAATTAGAATAATTCGAGAAAATAATGGAATATCTTCGCCTTTAAGTCCCTCTGGGTATCCACGGCCATCCCATCTTTCGTGATGATATTTTGCAAATGTTGCTACTTTTTCAAAATGCGTAAACCCCTGAAGGATTTCAAATGATTTTTCAGGATGACTCTTCATTTGAAGAAATTCATCCTCTGTAAGCCTTGATGGCTTATTTAATACTTCGTCTGGTACACCAATTTTACCAATATCATGGAATAGGGCCGAAAGTTCTAGATCATATAATTCATCTTCGTTTAGTCCGATTTCTTTCCCAAGAGTTAAACTAAAATAGGCAACTCGTGTACTGTGTCCGTACGTATAATGGTCTTTACAATCTAGCGCATGAAGAATTGTTCTGGCGGCCATTTCGCAAATCTTTTTCTGCTCAAGCTTTAGTGCTTTATTTTCAGCTTCCAACCTCTGCGTTGGATCATCAGTCGCACCCTTAGCATTAACTACGGTTTTTCCAGAGATTGTTTTGGAGTGAGTCTTCTTTGCAGACGTACTTTTGCGCGTACTAGCTTTCTTGCGTCTCTCTCCCAAATTTACGATTTTACTCTTCTTCATTTATAAGACCTAGTGTTACAGTCGGGTTATACCCATATTCTAATAATTCTTCGGGTCATTCTTAAGGAATCTTTAATTTAATCGGCTCATTTATATGATATTGGTCGCTTAATATGCTAAAATGGATTTTCAAGATGCCAAAAATTCGTGTCATCGCTATTTAATTTTAAATACTTAGGAAGAGTTATGCGTATTAGAATCGTCGAGACGAATCTCGATAAAATTGCCGTCGATAAGCTCAATAATCTACTAGAATTGCTAGAGCTTTCAGATCTTAATAAAGAAACTTCAGAAGAAAATAACGAATCGGCCGCAAGTCAAGTTGCCTTTACTAAATCACAGACTGATGTATCAAACGATGAGTATTTCATTATTGTATTCAATGATGGAGATCAGATCGACAAATCTATCCTAGAAAATGAAATGTGCTTAGGAGTATTCTTTGCTGATAAAACAGTAGAAGAGAACCTGCTCAATATGAAGAATGCTGTTGAAGGCCTAAAGGCCATGGAGCTACAAAAAAAACTTCTTTATAAAATGAATAGTGTTATGGAAGGGCTTGTTGGACAAGTTGAAAGCATCAAAGAGATGCATAAGAATATGGCACCATTTAGAAGTGAAAAAATTCGTGGTGTTGGAATAACATCTCGTTTTTGTGCAGGAACTTCTAACGGAGGTGAGTTCTTTGACTTTTTTAAAGTAGGTGGAGATGTGTGGATTATCTCTCTACATGCTTCTTCTTATATGTTAATTGGAAATTTCTTAACAATGATTGAAGGGTGGAAAGCTGAAGGTACTCTTTCTATGGATAAAATTCTCAATCATCTAGAAAGTCGACAAGAAGATTTTTCTGAATTTGGAGAGGCTTCTATTCTTGTCGCTAAATTAACTCTGGCGGACCTGACACTTGAGAGTGTTAATATTGGTGGCCATGAAATTCTATCTCATAATGATATTCTTATTAAGTCTAATGAATTTAGCTTCCCTGACTCATATGAAATTAAGAAAGAAAATATTCAATTGGAAAAAGGAAAAGGAATTCTCTTACTGTCTCCTGGATACTTCAAAAATAATGACCATATCGTAAATGGCGAAGAATATATTTCCTTTATTAACAAGAACTGGTCGTCTCCGGTCGAGTTAATCAGTGAATTAACATTTCAGAGTAAAAAGGGATATAATGAAGATGAATTCTTACCAAATGATCAAACCATCTTAATGGTAGAGGTAGATAAAAATGCAATTTCTAAAATCTAGTATCATTATTCTTGTCACAACTGGGGCCATGGCCTTTACTGGAACAGAGTGTTTTCAATCTACATTTGATGTTTCTGTAAAACATAAATCTGCGCCATTTGGTCTTTTGAATAAGACTATTACTATTAGCAAGAAAGAGTGTGAAATAGAGATAGCCCATAATCAGTACAAGTATATGAATCGCAATTGGCTGATCGATATTTGTCGTGATCCAATCCACGTGAAATCGACTTCTAACTCTGTTGATGTTTATCGCAAACAAGGTGAGTGTCATGCGACTTCAAATGAGTTTTGTGATGAGTATAAAACAATTAAAAAAATTATTGAGGATGATGGCCTAATCTTTGCTTCTGGTGCAAAGAATAGTCTCAATGATGACCATGGCCGTGTGTTTTGTGCAAAACTTTTAGTTGAAGAGTATTTAAATGCTAATACAGTATTTAGTCGTAATGGTAATTACGATTACTTAATGATTAAAAAGCCTATTGCAAGAATTCCGGAAGACCTCAAAAGAAAGAGGGCCGAGTTTAAAGCGGCTAATGAGAAAGCTGAAGCAAAAGAAGAAAATGGCCAAGTAGAATCGACTACAGAATCTTCTGGGGATTTTCAAATCGATGAAAATGCTGGACCAGGTAGTTTCTAGATTGATTTAAATGCCGACTCAAGATCGTCGATTAAATCATCGGCATCTTCAATACCGACAGATAATCGAATAAGGTTATCTGTCAGTCCGATACTTTCACGAACATTCTTTGGTACAGAAGCATGAGTCATAATGGCAGGATGCTCGATTAAACTTTCAACTCCGCCAAGACTTTCAGCAAGTGAGAAAATTTCTACTTTTTGTAAAAACTTTTTTGATTTTTTAATATCACCTTTCAAGAAAAAGGTAATCATCCCGCCAAAGCCTGACATTTGTTTTTTTGCAAGCTTGTGCTGTGGATGAGACTTAAGGCCTGGGTATGAGACTTTCTCTACTTTTGGATGGGACTCCAAGTACTTTGCCACTTTCATAGCATTCTTTGCATGGGCCTCCATTCGTATCGCAAGAGTTTTAATTCCTCTTAGAACAAGCCAAGAATCAAATGGTGATTGAGTTGGCCCAAGTGACTTCTGTAATGTCCATAATTCCTCATAGAATTTTTTGTTATTTAACATACAGGCACCACCAACAACATCAGAGTGGCCATTGATATATTTTGTCATTGAGTGCATGACAATATCGGCACCTAAATTGAGTGGGTTTTGGAAGTAAGGGCTCATGAATGTATTATCAACAACAGTCATGGCCTTATGCTTTTTTGCTAGCTTTGATATCTTTTCGATATCTGAAATTTTTAAGAGTGGATTTGTTGGAGTTTCAACCCAAACAAGTTTAGGTTTATGCTCTTTTAAGGCTTCTTCAACTTTCTTAACATCTGTCGTGTCGACAAAAATGTAATTATGAATTTTGTTAAAAACTGTTGTGAAAAGTCGGTACGTTCCCCCGTAAACATCATCACCACATAGGATTGTTGAACCTACTGGTAGTGCATGCATAATAAGCATTTCAATTGAGACACCACTTGAGGTTGCTAGTGCATACTTAGCATTTTCAAGAGCAGCAAGTGATTCTTCGAGTCTTGTACGAGTAGGGTTGTGGCAACGAGAGTATTCATAGCCTTGATGGACTCCCGGGCCTGTTTGAGCAAAGGTGGTCGTCTGATAAATTGGAGGCATTACTGCCCCTGTCTCTTTATCTGGATGACCACCAGCATGTACGCACACTGATGACTTACCTGCCGATTTCAGTGTGCGCTTCTTCATTAGTTTGAGCCTTTTTCAGACATGTATTGAAGAACATCAATTTCAGAAAGTAGATCTGAAACTTTTCCACCTTTAGTGATTACTGCAACTTCCTTCTTAAGAAGAGCATCAGCTACAGTCTCAAGTAGTTCATTACAATCAACAACACGGTATTTGTTTGTGATCGCTAGTGAGATATTATCATCTTTTTGGAACTCACCCATAATAACAGGCTTAATAAGACTTCTTTCTGTACATAGACCAAGTACATCACCATCCTTGTTTAGGACAGGTACTTGAGAGATATTCTTCTCTTCCATTAATGTAATGGCCTCACCGATTGTTGTCGTGTCTTGAACAGTAATAATATTTCCGTCCTTACCTAGAGTATTTAATACCTCAGAGATTTGAACATTAAATGATGAATCAAGGTAGCCACCATCGCTCATCCAATCATCATTATAGATTTTTGAAGCGTAACGGTTTCCTGAATCATGTAGAAGAATTAGGATCTTCTTTGGCTCAGTTTGCTTAGCTGCGTACTTTAGTGCACCTTCAATTACAGCACCAGCAGAACCACCAGCGTAAATACCTTCTTCTTTAAGAAGTTTTCTTGTCATAAGAAATGATTCTTTATCATTAACAACTTCAAAGTCGTCAATAAGGTCAAAGTCGTAGTTTTCAGGAATAAAGTCTTCACCAACACCTTCTAGTACATATGAGTGAGCTTGACCCATTTCTCCTGTTTTGTGGTAACCCGCGATGATTGAACCAACACAGTCAACACCAACGATTTCTACTTTATCCATTTTTTCTTTGAAATAACGGCCACATCCACTGATTGTTCCACCTGTTCCTACAGCGGCCATAAATACATCGAAGTCACCTTGAGTCTGCTCATACATTTCTGGAGCAGTCCAAGTGTAGTGAGTATTTCTATTATGTAGGTTATCGTATTGATTTACATAAAATGAATTTGGAATTGTTTCTGAAAGTTTTTTAGAAACAGAGTAGTAAGAGCGTGGGTCTTCCGGCTCAACGTTGGTTGGACATACAACAACTTTTGCACCGAATGCTCTAAGGTTATCAATTTTTTCTTTTGATTGTTTGTCAGCTAGTACGAAAATACATTTATAACCGTGAACAGCTGCCCACATCGCAAGACCAACACCTGTGTTTCCAGAAGTACCCTCAATAATTGTTCCACCTGGCTTAAGAACACCTTCTTCAACAGCACGATCAAGCATATAAGCACCAATACGATCTTTCGTTGATCCACCTGGGTTCATATATTCTAATTTTACGTAGAACTCGCAATTTGTATCTTTTCCGATACTATTTAATTTTACGATTGGCGTATTACCAATTGCTTCAACAACGTTTGCCTTAGCACCTTTCATCATACTTCTTTCTCCGTTTGCTTCCAATTTTTCTGTAGGGCCCTTAATTGCTCTATAGGATCAAAAGTCACAAGATCTGGAAACGTTAGAGTTTCGATATTAGACTTTTTCGAAATGGAAGTTTTTATTTCTTCTTGTTTAATTATTGTTTTTTTAAACTCTTTCATCTCTGCAGTTTTTGGCTGCCATGAAGCGAGGTTGTTATACCATGATTTATTGATAATGAGGTAACGTTCGGTGTCCATTTGGGCCTGAATTGAGTCAAAGATTTGCTTTGTTTCAACTTCTTTCATATGTTCGGCTGATGTCACTAGATACCATCTTGAGTGAGCTGGATCATTTAATGTCTTTTCTACACTTAAACCATCGATAAACTTCTCACGATTTCCATAGAGGATTGAAATGGCTTCAAGAAAGTCATTAATAAAGCCCTGTCCTGTGACACTTTCGAGGTAACTTAGAAATTTTTCAATTCCAGTTGAAATGATGCGATTGAAAAAACGCCCCGGCTTATTCTGATTTGTTATATAGTTAAAAGCTTCTGCAAAAGTTTTATTGAAAAAGCGATTGATCTTCTTTGATGAATTTAGAAAATCTAGAAAGTTCTTTCCTGGTGCTGTGTCTACAACTATTGCATCATAAATACTTCGATTAATTTGCGTTTGTATTTCAAGAACTGCAAGGATTTCGTTGAGACCACCTCTTGAACTTGTTAGGTTTTCTAAAATCTTATTATCAACTTTAGAGCCGAGAATCTTTTCAAAAGATGACTTACAATCTAATAGAAGAACATCAAAAGAAATCTCATCATTCTTAAATTCAACTATTTCTGACTGGTCTTTTAAGTTCAACAGTTGTCTTAGGCGCTTGGCCGGATCAATTGTAATTAAGAGAACTTTCTTATTATCAGCTGCTAATGAGAAGGCACGGGATGCTGAGATTGTTGTTTTTCCAACTCCTCCTGTTCCACAAAAAATTTCAATTTTTTTAAAGTCCTTCACTAGTAAGCCTATTTTTATTCGGATTTGAAAATATCCATTTTTTCAATAATTAGATCACTCAACGCCTCTACTTGTTGCTCTTGGTTTTGAGCAATAATTAGCGGAAAGTGTAGATCATATTTTACCTGAAACTTCTTCTGTAATTGTTTTTGATTCTCAATCTTTACCTTAATAAAGTCTGGAGTATCATCTTCAGGGAACTTATTCAAAGTTAAGTCACAATTGAGAACTTCAATTGTCGAAATATTGTATTCGTCAGTGAGTTCAGCTCTTAATTCAACTCCCTCTTCAACAGCAAGCTCCGTTGGAATACTAACAACAACACATTGAGTGTGTTCTTTATTCGTTAAGAAGTTATGCATCTTATCGATATCGTTTGCAATTGGTCCAATTTTAAAAATATCTTTAAAGACCTTAGGTGAGTGAATCGTTGAAAGTAGGTGACCAGATGCTGGTGCATCAACTATCACAATATTCTCTTCATCCTTTGCAAGGTCAATAATGTGCCCTAGGAAAATGAGTTGGCCAAAGCTTGGCACCATATCAAAGAGGGCCTTAAAGAAAGAAGTTGAAACAATCCACTTTGCAATTGTTTTAGAATTGAGCTTTCGAGCAATATATTCTTGGACTGAGCTTAAGTGAGTTAGTTCAACTGTATTGATATTAAGAGATTTAATCAGTGCAATATCCTCATTTTGTTCAAATGAGAAATAATATACATTCTTATTATGATTAAGTTCAGAAATCGACTTAGTCAGCGCCAAGGAAGTGAGGCTTTTTCCAACGCCTCCCTTTCCCGTGACGATATATAAGTCTTTAAACTTCATTAGAATTTGTAGAATACCGTTAGTAGAACTTTAAAGTAGTATCCCTCAACATCTGAGCGATTCTCTTGATCTACGTCAAACGGATCATTGAATGAGGCCATAGCACCAACAGAGATTTTTCTATTTAAATCAAAGTCCGCACCAGCACCAAGTTGATAACCAAATACTGTCTTAGCATCCGACTTATACGTTTCAGTTTTGATTTGAGGTCTAAAGAACCCAAGTCCAACTGCAAAGAAAGGCTGGAATGCATCGTAGTGAAATAGCTTTCCTTTGGCCCCAAAAAGAAGACCTGCTATCTTTGAATAAGAATTTTCAAATTCATGTTTTGAATAGTGAAGGTTAGCGTAGAAGTCAAACGAGTAAGAAGCCTTATAATTATAGAATAATTCAGCTGTAATCTTATCTTCACCATTATCTTGAAGATCGCTCATTAGTAGAGTTTGTCCAATACCGATCCCAATAGAGTGAATATGGAGTTCTTGTCCACTAAGTAGTGCTGCAGCGGCAGCTGCCTCAGAGTTTTTCTTCGCTGATTTTGAAGAAGTCAGTTGTTTAACTGTTTGTGCTTGTGTTTGAACACCAAAAATAAAAAGGCCTGCTAGAATAACTGCAGGCCTTAATATAGATTTTGAAATTTTAGAAATCATTTCACCCTCTAAACTAAATATATATGCAGTAATAACTGCCTTATATTAGTTTAAAGTAGTCGTAGTTTCAACAGAAGAGTTTAGGTTTGCTGCACTGTTGAAAGCGTTGAAAGTTTGAGCTGGAGCTTCTTCAACTACAGGAGCTTCAATACCTTCTAGACCTCTAATATATCCAGTGAATGTACCTTCTTCACCACGGATAACTCTCTTTAGAAGTTCAACGTCACCTGGCTTAGTTGACTTTTTCTCTTGATCAAAAAGAAGTTGGATTTGAGTCATGTAAGTGATGTCGTTTTTAGTCTTGTTATCGATTACTTGAATCTCGTGACCTTCTCTGATGATTTGAGCGATCTCTTCAAGTGTTACATAGCAACTTTGGTGTGTGTCATAAAGTTTTCTGTTTTGGTACCTTTTAATAATTCTTACATCATTCATTCTACTACCCCTATTGGTTTACGAATATATCTCAAGTTTAATTTTAGAATTCTCTTGAGCTAAAACGAGTTAATAATTAACACGACGCCTTCTAATAGTTAAGCTTTTTGTATAAATTTCACCGTTAATACAAAATAAGTAAAATTAAATACTTACAAGTTCAACTTATAACAAAAGACAGGTTGGTGTTCATATATTTTATTGATTTCCCGCTGTGTCTATTGCTTAGCGTTTTGAAATTTGCATCAGAGAAGTAACAGTCTATGACAGTAACTGTCAAGGGATAGGCTTCTTAATTTTATCTAAATTCAAAGAGAATCCATTTATTTGCCATGATTTCAGGTGTTTACCATGCATTAGGTCGAACTAATGTAAGTTGTTGATTCTTGAGTACTTACCTAAGTTGCCCCTACAAAATTAAGGATTAATTTTCTTTAAGAAATATCTGTTTAGGACGATGAGTGATTGAGGCAGTAAGGCCAAGGATATTAAATGTTTAAAATTTTTATTAGAAATTCACTCTGCACCGTAGCTTTAGTAACACTTGTTGGTTGTGCTACGACTAGTAGTGTTAAAGATGATTCTGACTCTAGGATTAATGAAGATTCACAGCTCTCAAGTACGATTTCTGACCTTGAGAAAGCAAAGCGTGCACAAGAGTTTGTTGATCAGTCACTAAGTGAAATTGTAGAAGAAGCAAAAACAAAGGGTGAGGCAACGGTAAACTTTGTTGCAAGTGACTTATTTTTAAAAGCAGCAGATGCTTCATTAAGTGGTGACTCTGTTTCAGCTTCTTTAATCTTGAAGCATGTTGTTGAACTAAAGCCCAAGGATATTTACCTTAGAAAGAAATATGCTGTTGAGTTAATCAAGTCGAGCCAATTAGAAGATGGAAAAAAAGAGCTTGAGTACCTAATTAAACATGCAGATAAAGAAATTAAGATTAAGGCTAAGTTACTACTTGCTGGGGTTTACGGGGCCCTTGGTAACTCAAAGAAATCAATTAAGCTATACCGTCAACTAGTCTATAAAACAAAGCCAATTCTAAGTGAAGCTTGTATTTACTTATCGAAGGCATATGTTGATGTAAAAAAGTTTAACAAAGCTGTTGGTACATTAAGTTACTGTTCGAAAAAAGACCGTGATAATCGCAGTGATTATGCTTTTCATAAGGGTAAGATTTACTTTGAAAAGTCTGATTACAAAAATGCAAAAAAGTATTTTAATACTTCTTTAAAGCTTGATCCAACAAATCAACAGAGCACTATCCTTTTAGGTATGATCTATGAACAAGAAGGAAGCTTCAACTCTGCGAAACTTCTTTATCATAAGTTCTTAAAGTATGATCCGAGTAATTATACAGCTCTTGGAAAGTACGTTAATTTATTATTCTCTGATGGAGAGTATGAGAAAGTTGTCCCATACTTAGAAAAGCTACTAGCGCTTGATCCTGAGAACCTAAATTTAAAAGTGAGACTTGGAGTTATTTATACTGAAACGGATAGAATCGAAGATGCGAAAGGTATCTTTAAAGAGATTCTTTCTGTAATACCGGATTCTGATAAAGTTCTGTACTACCTAGCGAGTCTGTATCAGAAGTCTAATGAGGGTGACTTAGCTGTAACTTACTTCTCACGTATTAAAGAAGATAGCTCTCTCTTTCATGAATCTAATATTCAGATTGCTAATATTTTAAATACTTATGCTCAGAAAGATCGTTCTCAAGAAAAGCGTTTTGTTGAATTCGTTAAAGAGCGTTCAAAAGCTTCGAAAGAGTTACGCTTTGAACTAGAGGTAATCCTTGCGGGCTACTACGAAAATAGAAAAGACCTTGGAAGAGCTATTGCTTTAATGGAATCTCAAATTGAGCACAATAGTTATACTGATGGACACGCATACTATTTAGCCTCTTTATATGAAAAGGATAAGGCTTTCACAAAGGCTGAGAAGATCATGCTAGATATCCTAAAGCGTGATCCTAATAATTCTCATGCACTAAACTTTCTTGGCTATACTTACTTAGAGCAAGGTGTTCATATGGATAAAGCCTATGCTTATATTAAAAGAGCAGTTCAGCTTAATCCTCAAGATGGCTACATCCGTGACTCTTTAGGTTGGTACTACTATAAAACTGGCGAGTATCAAAAAGCATACCGTGAAATTAAGAAAGCATTTGCTCTTGTTAGCGATGATGTGGTCATTGCAAAGCACTTAGGGCTCATATATACTTCATTGAAGAAGCCGGAAAAGGCTCGTCAATATTATGTCGAGGCACTTAAAAATTGTACGAAAGTAAAAGAACGCGAAGAAATTCTAAATTATATCGAAAAGCTGGACTCTGTGCGCTTGCCGGCATCTCGTTAATATCCTGTACATCAAATCCAATTAAAAAAGACATAAATGCTAAGGGCTCAACTGATAAAGTTGTGGCCCATAAGCTTCTTAGCAGTGGTCTTTGTAAAGAGTTTAAAGGTCGTGGCCGTTTGAAATTCGGTAAAAACCAAGATCGCTTTACTTACAATGCTATTTTAAATAAAAAAACTTTTAGCTTGGCCATTGATGTTCCTTTTAAAGGTCAAGAAACTCTTATTCTTCCACTCGACGCTACTAGGCCAGTTGAAGGAACTCTCTATAAGAAAATTTCAACTGAGCTGGTGAAGGCAGGGCGTTATACTTCTTTAAAAATATTAGATGATTTCTTGCTTAAGAATCGTCTGTTCTTTAGTGACTTAAAAAATATCGATAGCAATTATTGTGACAGTGGGTGTCTTGAAGGGAAGCTTACACATTACAGTAATGGCAATGTAGACTTCGAAAGAAAGATGCTTGGAAAGTATGAGTATCACGCAAGCTTCAGTCAGCTCGAGGCCAACGAATATAAATTCATCAGACTCGAAGGAATTAGACACACGAAGAACCCACAAAAAGAGCAGAGAATTTTGGCCTTAGATTTAATCGTCGATAGCTGTGAATCTATCTAGCAGCGCAACACCGTTTCCTAATAAATTCTAGTAAATTTATCTTATCTCTTGTATAAATTACTCTAGTATTATTCTATGCAATAATTTTTTGAACAAAGGATGGTTTATGAAATCAAGGAATCTTGTTTCATTTTTAATCATGGGACTATTAACTTTAACAGTTTCATGTACAAAAAAAGTAGATCTTAGTGAAAAAGTTCTACACCTGGCCGTTACTTCAGAAGTGAAGGGAATGGATCCAATTTACTCAAACGACAAGTACTCTTCAAATGAAGTTGGTCGTGTTTATGAAGGTCTACTTGAGTATCATTACTTAAAAAGACCATACACGCTTGTGCCAAACCTTGCAGAATCTCTACCAGAAGTTTCTGAAGATGGACTAACTTATACTTTCAAAATTAAAAAAGGTGTTCTATTTCACGATGATGCTGCTTTTAAAGATGGTAAAGGTCGTGAGCTAGTTGCAGAAGATTTCGTATACTCAATTAAAAGACTTGCTGACCCAAAGCTTCAGGGGCTTGGTTGGTGGCTACTTCAAGACAAGGTTGTAGGTCTTGATGAGTGGCGTGAGAAAAACTCTAAAAAAGATACTGTTGATTACACAGAAGTTGTTGAGGGACTAAAAACTTTAGATAAGTATACTCTTCAGTTCAAATTAAAGAAGCAGTTCCCACAATTTCTATACTCTCTTGCAATGCCATTCACATTTGTTGTTGCTAAAGAAGTTGTTGATCACTACGGGAAAGAGTTCCTTAATCACCCAGTTGGTACAGGGCCATTTATGCTTAAGGAGTTCCGTCAGTCTGCAAAGAAATTTACTTACGAGAGAAATCCTAATTTTAGAAAAAAACTTTTCCCAACTGAAGCAAGTGATGAATTCAAGCATATGCTTAAGTATGCAGGTAAAGAAGTTCCTTTCGTAAATAAAATCGAAGTTAATATTATCAAAGAAGATCAACCAAGATGGCTAAACTTCCTAAAGGGGAGAGTTGATTATATTGGTATTCCAAAAGATAACTTTGAATCAGCTGTTACTCCAGGTAAGGGACTAGGTGATGAGTTCGCTAAGAAAGGAATTGAGCTTTCAGTTTCACCATCTCTAGATGTTACTTACACAGCATTCAATCACGATTTAAAACTATTTCACAATGTTGACTTAAGAAGAGCACTTGCTCTTGCTTATAATGTTAAAGAGTTTAATAAGTTATTCTATAATGATACAGCTCTTCCGGCACAATCGGTTGTTCCTCCGGGGATCGCTGGTAATATGCCTGGTTATGTAAGCCCTTACAGAAACCGTGACCTTGAGAAAGCTAAGGCTCTTCTTGCAAAAGCTGGTTACCCAGAAGGTAAAGGTCTTCCTGAAATTACTTATGACTGTCCAAGTTCTTCAACTTCAAGACAGATTGGTGAGCTTTTCAAGAAGCAAATGGCCGAAATCGGTGTAAATATTAAAGTTGTTCAAAACTCATGGCCGGAGCTACAAAAGAAAATCACTGCTCGTCAGGTTATGCTTTACGGAATCGCATGGGGTGCGGATTACCCAGATGCTGAAAACTTCCTACAGCTTCTTTACGGACCAAATCGTTCACCAGGTGCTAACGGATCAGGTTACGACAATCCAAAATTCAATGAACTTTTCGCAAAAGCTTCAATCATGCAAGATTCTCCAGAGAGAACTGCAATTTATGAGCAGCTTAATAAGATGGCAGCTGAAGAAGTTCCATGGCTTTACGGTGTTCACCGTCAGTCATACCTAATCAAGCATAGCTGGTTAAAGAACTACATCACAACTGACTTTGAAGCTGGTCAAGCTCAATACCTAGATATTGATCTTGAAGCTAAAAAGAATATGCAATCAAAATTATAATTGATTTATAGCGCTGGAGTTTTCTCCGGCGCTTATTTAATGAAGCAATCGAAATGGTTGCTTTTTTAAATAAGCGAAACGCTTTAATTAAGTAAGAGCTAAGGAGCTGTTTTTGTGAATACTTGGTCATATATTTTAAGAAGATTACTTTATACGATCCCTATTATTCTTGGGGTATGTTTAATTATTTTCGCGATCTTTAACCTTTCTGGTTATGATCCTGCCCAACTTTTATTAGGTAAGCACGCGAGTGCTAAACAAATTGCAGAGGTAAGACACGAGCTAGGTTTAGATCGTCCTCTTGTTGAACAATATATTGGTATCGTAAAGTCTGCCTTCACATTTGACTTTGGTCGTTCATGGGCAACTAAGCAGAGTATTATTGAGATGATTAAAGAAGGTGCAGTACCATCTCTTACTTTAACTCTTCCAGCTTTCTTAATATCGACTATTCTTTCAATCTTACTGGCAATTGTTGTTTCTTTCTTTAGAGGTAAAGCAATTGACCGCACGTTAGTTATTATAAGTGTCTCTTTAATGAGTATTCCTTCTCTTGCATACATTCTTTTCTTCCAAAAGTTTTTTGCATATGAGCTAGGATGGTTTGAAATTTCAGGTTATGAACATGGATTCCCTTACTTTATTCCTTACATCATTCTTCCTGTTATTATTATGGTCGTCTTAAACTTAGGTCCAGACCTTCGTTACTTTAGAACAGTTATTCTAGATGATATTTACCAAGACTATGTTCGTACTGCTCGTGCAAAAGGTCTTAGTGAAAGAGTCGTTCTTTTAAAGCACGTTTTAAAAAATTCATTAATCCCAATTATTACATATGTAGTTATTCAAATCCCTTTCCTTATTTTAGGTGCTCTACTTCTTGAGAGTTTCTTCTCAATTCCAGGGCTAGGTGGATTAACTGTAAAAGCTGTATTTGATAATGACTTCCCAGTTATTAAGGCAATGACGATTCTTTCGGCAATGGCCTATATCATCTTCACAGTAATTACGGATATTCTATATACAATCGTTGATCCAAGAGTAAGGTTAAAGTAGGAGTTGTCATGTCAGCAAATTTATCAAGCGAATCAAAATCACTATGGGGACATGCTTGGACTGAGCTTAAAAAAGATAAAGCCGCAGTCTTTAGTATGGTTGTTATTGGATTATATGTATTACTAGCTGCACTTACATTCTTTGGTGTAATTGCAGGTGAATGGTCAAAAGAAATTGGTGCATCTTATATGCCACCAAGTGCCGATGCATTATTTGGAACAGACATTTTCGGACGCTCTGTTGTTTATAAAACACTAAAAGGTGCAGAGATGGCAATTGGGATTGGTTTCTCAACAGCAATGATCTCAACTGTAATTGGTGTGACTCTTGGTCTTATGGCCGGATACTTTGGTGGAAAAGTCGATGAAATCATTGTTTGGTTTTACACGTCACTTGCATCGATTCCATATATCATGCTTCTTTTTGCCGTAACAATGGTACTAGGAAAAGGTACGTCGTCACTATTCTTAGCTCTTGGGGTAACTTCTTGGGTAGGTCTATGTCGTCTTGTGCGTGGTGAAGTTCTTCGTCACAAGGAAAGAGAATATGTCCAAGCAGCGGCAGCACTTGGAGCTGGTAATATGAGAAGAATGTTTAAGCATATTCTTCCAAATATCTTCCACATTGTTATCATTCAATTCTCACTAAGATTTCAACAGGCCATTAAGTCTGAGGTAATCCTTTCTTATTTAGGACTTGGCGTACAAGGTCAGCCATCTTGGGGAACAATGATTGATGATTCAAAACTTGAGCTTGCTCGTGGAGTTTGGTGGCAGCTTTCTGCGGCTACACTAGCAATGTTTGTGCTTGTTCTAGCACTAAACCTTCTTGGAGATGCTCTTCGTGACTCTCTAGATCCAAAGCTTAAAGGTAAAGCGTAGTAAAATAGTCAGATTAAAAATATCTAAATATTTTGTCGATTATATCCGATAAAGATTATTAAGAGGCCCTTTTAGGGCCTTTTAATTTTAGTAACTTGGGTATATGAGAGAAATAAAACTAAGTTCTATTCACATCAAAGAGGCACCTCTTCTTAGAGGGGAGTTGTATTGGTGTCGTCCTAGTGGCCGTCGGCTATGTGTGGGCCATGCTGGTGAGTTTGCGAATTTAGATCTCGTTGAAAAACTAGCAACTACCAATGATCAATTTATTCAAGAAATCATTATCGATGAAGAAAGAGTTTCTAAAGTTATCGATCACTTCAATGAATTATCAAATGCTAATATTGAAGATTTAAGACTGCGATATCGTAATTTGATTTTAGTAGACTTCTATCGAGTTCTAAAAGGTGAAGAGAAAAGCACGACTCTTGATTTCCTATTTATTTGTTACGAAGTATTTAATGACCTCAATTCAACTAATTTAAATATTGAAGATGATTTCATTAGAAAAAATGCTATGACTTTCAAAAGAGCGCAGCTTGTAGCAACTGTTACGATGTATATGTGCCTTATTAGCGGATATAATGATTTTGTATTTTTAAAAGAAGTTTATAATACGATTATTCTAACTTATTATTCACATGTATCTCGTCATCAAAAGGTTCATAATGCCTATGATAGTAATGATCGAAATTTGATAAATCGTGAATATCTAAAGGGACTTTCCGAGAACTTCTTTGAGCTAAACTATAATCTAAGTGATGATATAAGCTCTATTTGGTCACTGATTCACCACAAAGTATTCGCACTTAAGCTTGATTTTAATGAAGCAGACTTAGAAGTTATTTTTAAGTCAATTTTATCAACACTGAAAGACTATCGTTATCTTAATGAGATAATGACTCAAGAAGGAGGCGTAAGATGAGCCTTCAGATTGATGTCTACACTTTCCTAACTGACGACATATTTAATAAATTAAGAGAGATTCTATCTTTAGATATAAATCTTATAAATACGACTGCAGCTGATGATCTTAGTAATAAATCAAATATTATCACTAATGATCTTAGTTTTAATGCTTCTGCTGATTCACGAATTCTCTATGTTGGTGATGATGTAACAATTGAGAGGGCATCAGTTAATCCAGATGCTATTCTGCTTGGTAAAGAAAATGTTGTTCTAGAAATTGAACAATTCTTTGGAGTTAAACATACACCTAAGCAAAGAAAATTAAGTACATTTACTTCAGTGAAACAATATAAAATTAGCTCTCGATTTAGTATTGGTTACTACACAGATCTTATTAATTTAAAACTAGATGAGAAGTCATTTGAAGTTGAAAATTATGCAAGTATTTTACAGCCATTATTATCTGAACTTATTTTAGTAAAGCAGGCCAGTCCTGTTGAAATCGATTTATTTCTAAGTAATGAAGAGGCGCTGATTTATATAAATGCATTTTCAATCTATATTGATGATGCACTTATTGAAAAAATAAGCACATATGTATTAGATTCTTGCTCTTTCTTTTCTTTAAAAAGAAATGATCGAAGAGGACAGCTTCAAATTTGTTTTACAATTGAGAAAATGACAAGCTACTTTGCTCGCTTTGTCTTTACTAATTCAACTCAAATCAGTCGTGAAGATATCCCTAATGCAGATGTTACAGATAATGTAATTGATCATAATAACTACCATGATCCAATTGTGAAGAAAGTTACTGTAAAGGCGCTGAAAGAACTCGTTGCTTTTATGAAGGAGCGAAATTGTAATGAAGAAGACTTTCTAGATAACCTTGATGCATATCCAGATAAAGCTATTTTAAAAATACTCAAAGATGATGAAATTGCATTTATTAAGAAAAGTCTTTTTACAGAGGTTAATGTTGATCTAGAGAAAGCAATCACTACTACAGTTAAAGATTCTTTTTGTAACCCTAAAGAGTTCAATGATAAGTTCTTTAATAATATTGATAGAAAAACTTTCAAAGAACTCGTTAAACCTGATAGTTGGCCTCTTGATGGTGATAAGCTAAAGAATGAAATTGCTGATGAAGTTTTAGATAAAACAGTTGTAAAGTCTTATGATGAATATATTGAAAATGTTAAAGAGTATGTAAGTGATAATTATTCTGTCGTTGAAGAAGACTTTGTTACTATAAAGGATAGTGCTGAAGGTAATATTGCAGAAGAAATTATAAGAGCTAAAGGTCAAAATGTTGAAGAGTTCTTAAAGTCTTCAGAGATGGCCCAAATGAAGGCCAAAGTAGCACGTATGAGTCTTTTATTTAATAAGATGAAAGATGAGCTAGAGAGGACAAGAGAGAATGGCTCAACAGCGATTTATGAGTCAAAACATCTCAAAGAAGAATTAACTGTTGTTACAGGGGCACTAGAGGTAGAGTCCGAAGATGATACTGTAATTATAAAGTCAGATGACAATAGTGAAGTCCAAAGCAAGATGGAATTAAAGAGTACAAAGGCCCTTAATGGAGATGATCGTTGGGTACAAGACTTAGAGTCTAAAGTTGATCAGCTTACAAAAGAGATCGAATTAAAGAATGACTCAATTGAGAGAATGAGTAAGAAGGTTGATGAAGCAAATGAACTCGCAGCAGCTGAGAAAAAAGAGTTAGCTACTCTACAATTGAAATATAAAGAAGAACTGGTAAAAGTTGAGAACTTAGAGAAGGAAATTGAAAAAATAAATGAAGATGCACTAGTTGCAAACTCTCAAAGTCATCTCGATAAGCTAAAAGAAGCTCAGAATGAAGTTAAGAAGTATAAGCATAGGTTAAAGTTTGCTCAGTCTCAGATACAAACTCTCGAAAAAGCAAAGAAGGCTGCCCTTAATAAAGGCACTAATGATAAGAAATTAAGTCATCTTGAGAAATTACTTGATAAACAAAAAATACTTGCTTCAAAAAAAGATACAGAAATTGCTGATTATAAAAAAGATAATCATAGGCTTAATCAGGATAATAAGATCCTTTTAAATAAAATTAAGGACTTAGAAAGAAAGCTTAATATTAAAAATAAGACAGCAGCTTAATTTTTTTCTTGCCATATTAGGTAAACTCCCTTATAAATATTCTCACGCCTTACCAATGAAGTTTTTTAAAAACCGAATATGTGCCCAGATGGTGAAATTGGTAGACACGCTAGACTTAGGATCTAGTGCCTTTGGCGTGGAGGTTCAAGTCCTCTTCTGGGCACCATCTTTTTGCTTCCGTACCGGAGGCTTTTTTTTTGCCTAAATTTAAGATTAAAGACGAATGGACTTGAACCTGCGGTTCAACCTGCACTCATTTCGGGCGCTGACGCTTCCTCATTCGTTTGGCCGACTCAGCTTCAAAATGCTTTGCATTTTGCCGCAGGTCAGTCTTCTGGGCACCATCTTTTTGCTTCCGTACCGGAGGCTTTTTTTTTGCCTTTTTTCTTGTTTAAACCCGAACTTTGTAAAACTAATAATTCGTATTGCTTGCTTTAGGGATTCGATATCCCACTCTGCACGAAAACGTGCCTTAGAGCACCTTTTCTCGCAGGCGGTATTATGGAGCGTAAATGATGTTTACAGGATATGGCCCTTCAACTGTTGAGGCACCATCTCCTAAGTAAATATGAAGAGTATCTGATGTTGCAGGAAGCGCGTTTGTAAAAATTCCTCTCACATCCTCGCTACAATCATCTGATAGAGTTGCTGCAGCTGGTGCAGCTAAAGCAGAGTCTTGAACGATAAACTTAGTGTTACCATTACAATCAGAAAGGGATAGGTATGTATTTTTATTTGCCACAGTATTTGAAATATTTCCAACACTAACTACAGGATTTGTAGGGTTGACAAGATTCGCTATACCCTGCTGGTAGATATACTTAGCTTGTGACTTACTAATTGGCATTTTCCAAATACTCGTATTATCAATTGTTCCAGTAAAGAAGTTTGTTCCGCCTGTTTCAACTCCACCAAAGCGCAGTGGTACAGTTGTTATATTCTTCATGGCCTCTGTTCCGATTTCTTTATACGTTTCTAATTCTCCATTAATATACATGCGAATGATATTATTTCTTCTTGTCACAATGACATTAACCCAAGTTGATGCAGGAATCTGATTAAGTGATGTCATCGTGTCAAATCCTGTCATTGGGTATGTGTCTGCGGCCGTTGAAGTCGCGTGGTAAGCAAAATTAACATACTGATTATTTGTATATAGTCTGAACTCTTGTTCATCAACATCTGCCGCATTCCACTTGTTCAGAATTGTCCCTTCATCATCTGTGTCATCTGTTAAGTTAAACCAAGTTGAAATTGTAAAATCAGTACCAAGATCAATGCTGTTACTATTTGATTCAAATAAGTTTTCATTTGCATAATCGAAGGCTTCTCCAATTTGTGCAGATGGATTATATGTTGCAGAGGTTGGTGTTGTTGAAGCGACATTTGTAAGGTTCACCCCTCCAATTTCTGCTGTTAATACAGGTGCTAGGTAATTTGTTGACTCGAATCCCCAGAAGTAATCTTCAATTGGAGGAGCTTGTACTTGTAATTTATTAATAATAGGCTTCCTCTCTAGGCCTTTTGCATAGAGGTATTCGATATCAAGACTACTTAAAGCTGTTGTCCAGATAGCCGTTTCATCGATACTTCCAATAAGACCTTGGCTAGCATAACCTCTTTCATTAGCTCCAATTCTAAGAGGAAGAGGTGATGCCATCAGATCGCCAGAATCAATAGTGAAAGACCCCACAACTTTCGAGTTGAAGTAGAATGTCACGTTACTTCCAGAACGAGAAACTGCAATATGTCCCCACTGTCCAAATTCAATTTTACCTGATGAACAAATATCTTTGTATGTACTCGTACCCCATTCTCCAATACTATTGATTGTTTGGAAGCGGAAACAAATACGTCCGGTATTATCAATTGATA
This sequence comes from Halobacteriovorax sp. GFR8, assembly GCF_050955245.1. NCBI lineage: Bacteria > Pseudomonadati > Bdellovibrionota > Bacteriovoracia > Bacteriovoracales > Halobacteriovoraceae > Halobacteriovorax > Halobacteriovorax sp. GFR8. The sequence goes on from NZ_JBPBLR010000002.1 coordinate 244,363, forward strand.
CTCTAAATTTCTTTTCTGCTAACGTTGTATTCCATTGGTCTGCAATAATACTATAGGTAGCCGGTTGAGCTATGTTAATCCAAGATGAAATTGTTAGGTCAGATGTAATTGTAACTAATTGAGAAATATCTTCGAAATAGTCCACTCCAGTTAGGTCTGCTGCTTCACTTTCTACTGTACTACTTACAAGTGCAGGTGCTGTTGAAGAACTAAATAGGCCATCGTTAACTTCATCAATAAGTATATTTTCAGAGATATTCTCAGTATTGAAGTTTAAATATAATTCTGGTTTGGCAATTGCATTTGGTTCGAATGAAAGTGCAAAGTCAGAGCTTGCCGTTACGTTTCCTGCTTCATCTTTAAAGAATACGCTAATTGTATTCGCACCTTCTGTGAGCACTGGAGAACGCATTGCTGACTCAATCGTTGTACAGTTCTTCCAATCTGGATTGATCTTATTTGGAGTAGTTCCTGTTAGATTAATAAGAACACCATCAATATCATTACAAGAATCTAGTGAGAATCTAGCGAAAGGGGAGTTTGTTGGACTTGTTGTCTCTAATGTAATACCAGGGATTGTTGGAGGCGTTAAATCACCTGTCTCATGTGTAATATCATAAGTTGATGTATATGAACTTACTGTTGTACCTGTTTTAAACCATACTTTTATCGTATTTAGCGAGTCAGCTGTTAGTCCCCCTGAGCTGAGTGCTCCTGGAATATCACTACACGCAACCCAGCCTGGAGTCGCATCTGTTGGAGTAGAGTCAAGACTTGATCCAATCCACACATCTGTGAATTCTCCACAGTCTGATAATGTTAGTTCAATTGTTGAGTCATTTGTTGTTGAGCCAACACCATTAAATGTCACAATTGGAACAGTTGTTATCGGTTGATTTGCAAGTCCTTTCTCATATAATTTGTAAATTTGAGTAAAGTTAAGTGCTTTACTCCAAACTGCAAACTCATCAATACTTCCATCGAATCCATGCTCATCATTATGCTGGTATTTTGTTACCCACATTCTCGAGGCCGTTGCTCCCGCTACATGTGGTTCTTGAAGAGTGATAGATGTTGCACTGTTGATTGCATAATGTGTAAATACTTCTGCGCCAAGCTTGATCAGTTTGATATAGCTTGTACTTTCAATCGGTACATTTGTTTGGGTGATAAGTGCCGGCTCAGCAAGAGTAATTTGAGTCTCACTATCAACAGATTGAATTTTTGCAATTTCATTACCAAAAGTAATGTATGATGCTCCATTAAAACCTGCTGTTGTAAAATCAGTTCCGGTACCAGTTAGAATTGTATCACCAGCTGTAATAGATACTGTACCTGTCAGAACGCGTCGTACATATTCATTTGTCGCACCTAAGGTGTGATTTGCATTAAGTGTTAAATTTGTATTGTCTGTAATTGAAGCAATACTGTGTGCTTCACCTGCTATAATAATATTATCACCAACAGAAAGATCCGCGACAAATCGAGTATTTGTTCCTACAACATTTACTTCACCTGCTGTTACAGATACTTGCCCTTGGATGTAATTATAGAAACTGTCTTCGAAATTTGTACCCGTTCCAGTAATAGCTGTTGTGCCAGCTGCAATATCAACTGTACCGACAATTTCTCTTAATCCACTCAGTCCTGTTTCTCCAATTCTAAGAGGATTTGAGAGAGCATTATTCTGAATTGTAGCTCCCTCTGAAATCATTTTTGAACCATACTCGCGTCCGTTTATAAATATCGCAACTTTTCTACCTTCTCGCTTGATAACAAGATGATGCCATGCTGATACATCAATGGAAGATGTTGAAATTGTATGATTTGGAAGAATTGTATTTGAGTTCTTCATAGTCAGATTATATGTACCAGAAGTGCCACTTGAATAAGTGAATCTTAAGAGAAATACTTGCTCTGCAAGTTCTGGACTCCATTGGTCAATAACTACCATTTTGTCATCATCCTCGTGCCAAGTCGAATCAGATATATTTGGCATTTTAAGCCACATAGACATTGTAAATTCAGAGTTAAGATTAATAGGTGATACCGTGTCTGATCTTAAAAATTGTCTTGGCCCAACAGTGTTCTTTCCACCGTCACCAGCTAAAATATCTTCATATCTTGTGAAAGTGAAGGCCTCTCCTTCAATTGAATCAAGACTTCCGGTTGTTACACCATTTATAGCTTCAAGGTTTACATTACTTGTTACACCTGCAAGGTTCGAGCCTGAGTATTGAGCATTATTAAAATTCCAATAATGATCTGGAATAGGAGCTTCTACATAGTTTAGAGGCATGAGATCAACTTGCTCATTGTTATTACCTTTGAAGTATAGATAGCCAATTTGATCATCTGACAATGGTGCATCATAGAAAACAAGTTCATCATAGCTTCCCATTGGGCCACCAAAAGTCATCTGCTCTGCTTTACTAGATAAGTTGAAAGGTGTGGTTCTTGCGGAAGATAATAGTTTTCCGTTGACATAAATATTTAATGTTCTATTTTCTCGCTTCACAACAATATGTGACCACTGCTCTGGAATAAGAGATTGTGGTGTCGTTATAGTCGTAAAAGGAATACTAACCTGAATATTATTCGAGACAGTTCTTTTGATTTCAAGCTGACCTGTTTTTAATAATAGTCCTTCTTGGTCATCGTCATCCGAAAGCCCTGGTTCAATAGGGATATGCCAAAATGAAATTGTGAAGTCGCGAACAAAGTCATATTCAAATGAATATGAACGAGAAATCCAGTCGTGCCATGTGCCACCATCGCTTAGAGCATTTCCTTCAATCGGTGATGATGCCGTTCCCATACCAGAAGTTGTATCGACTACAAGTTTACCGACAATATCTTCAAAACGGTAATCTGAGGGCTGAGCTTCAGGGTTGAAGTTATAATATGCTATTGGCTGAATTAATTCTGGTGGATTATATGTGATATTAAATGTTGTTGATGATGAAATATCACCTTCTTCATCTCTGAAGTAAACAGTAACGCTATTATCACCTCTAGTGAGAAGTTGAGAGATTAGATAGCCCTCGTCTTCTGTACATAGCTGCCAACCTAGATCGTCTTTATTTGGAGCTGGATCAACTGCTGAGTTTATATAAACTGCATTAATTAAAATACCATTGTCTCCAGTACAACCTGGCATCGTAAAAAATGCCCAAGGAGATGATGTTGTTGTTAAATTTTCATGAATTTCAATTCCTGGATCAGTAGGTGGTATGCCGTCTGCAAGTGTTGTTGGTAGAAGGTCAGAACCATATTCATATAGATAATAAACTTCTTGCTCTGTAAGTACAGAACTCCAAATCATGATATCGTCAATGACACCTCTAAAGAATGAGTTACTTTGTGCCGTTTGATGAGATCCTGTATCTGCTCCGATATTCCAGTAACTATAATCATCGTGATAGATTTCTAGTGTTCCACCATCAAATAACTGTGCGTATTTTTCAGCGACTTTAACTCCATCAAGGAAGAGTTCCATCTTCTTACCATTAAATGTTCCAACAATATGGTGAAGTCCTGTATCATAAATATTTGTATCAAGTTCAACAAATAGGTTAGAGCCAGATGATGAGTAATTTTGTGTTTCAGTCGAAATGTAGAATTGTAATTTTCCATTTATAACTCTAAGTCCAACACCTTTTCCTGATGAAGATTCAACGTTTTGAATGTTACCTGCGATATAGCGATAAGAGCCTTCTCCTTTTTCAAGTTCGGCCCATGCGGAAATGGACATCGTATACATTGGGTTTGTGTTTCCATCAGGCTTTACTTTAATAAATTCATCAATACCGTTAAAATCGAATCCTTTCTCGATTACTGAATCTGCACCACTTGTTTCAGTTGATTCTGGTGGTGACGTGGCATCCAGCTCTCCATGTGCTTGTGCAATATTGTCATAAATATATGGATGTGCATAAGCACCTGATGTCGTTGAGTCTAATGACCAGTGTACTTGTGGACGTGGGATATCACTTGCATATGTTTGCATTGTAAGGGATTGAGAGTTAGCTGTTCCTGAAGCAGCAGAGACTTCTCCAGTAAATGATTTTGCCCAAACTCTAGGGGTTATTGTACCTGAAGGTAGCGGGGCACTTAAAATCCCCCCTGAAATTGTATTACAAGGTTGCCAGTTTTCATCATCGTCTGCAGGTTGTACTGTTGAGTCCGAAACGAGGATCATATTTGTATTGGTACAGTCACTCATTGTAAGTCTAACTCTTGAACCAAAAGATTTAAAGCCTGGGTTATAAATTGTGGCCCTTGTATCTGGAGGCGTTATAACAGTTAGGCCAGGGTCAAAATGTCTTGTGTTGGCATTTACAAAGCTTGTATAAAGTTCTGTGATTTGATCATTGTTTAGGGCCTTGTCCCAAATGGCAAGGTCATCCATTGAAAGTTCACCGTAATCTGATATTTGTTCATGCTCATTTGGTTTAGCTCCAATAACAAGAGGAACTTCTTCTGTTGGCTCATATGTTACTTGAAATTTTTCTCCAAGGTCTTTTTCTCTTAATAGGACACCATTGCTATAAAAACGAAGGAAACGGCCATCAAAAGAGTAGATGATATAGGCCCAAGTCGATGGAAATTGATCTCTTGGTATATCGAATACATAATCAGCATTATCAATATTAACCCTAAAATTAAAGTAGTCATCATCTTCAAGACAGCTTGTACTATCACAACTTACATATAATTCGAATCCTCCAGGTAGGGAACCTCTCATACTTAAAACACGGTCTGTATCATCACTTCCATAGTTCCAACCATTTAGATCATGGTCAAGCCAGAAACCTATAGTAAACTCGTCTGTTACCTTTAATCTCGCGTCATAATTAGTTTTAAGATACTTTCTTGATCCATCAGTTGTTATACCTTCTGCCATCTTTGCAGAAGTGTTGATATTTGCTCCAAAACTCGACATATTGATTTGATTCGAAGAATCGTAGTAATTATTGCTGATTCTAGTATTCTTATCAAAAGTCCAATAAGCAATTGGTTGTGGTAGTACAGGGTCTGTGTATTCAACAATAATGCTTTGTGCTGGTGCAATATTACCGCGAGCATCTCGATACCAGAAGTAAACAGAGTGAACACCTGGTGTAAGTGTTGGGGAGCTAATTGTTCCTTCAGCAGTGTTGCAACTCTGCCATCCAGTATCTGTATTTGTTGGTGCTGCTGCTCCATCAATGGTTACATATACACCTGTTATGTCTGTACAGTCATCTATACTATAAAGTGGATTTGGTGTTTTAGATGGCCAATTCGTTCCAAATGTCGAGCCTAGTACGGAGATATTTGGAATTGTCGCTGGTGGTGTCGTATCACTTGGATAAACTTCATCAATATAACGTTTATAGTGATAATAAAGCTGTTCTGATGTTAAGTTTTGATTAAAGACCATAAAGTCATCAATGAATCCAACATGGTTATCATTTGTTGTATTATCACCAATATAGAAACCTGTAATATAGTCGAAATCGACTTTTCGTTTGGCCGTTGTAGACCAATTTCTGATACCAGGATCTTCCGTAGCAACTAAATTCGAGTTTAGATAAAGGTAGAGTTTTTGCCCGTCATATTGAACCGCAATATGATTGTTTCCAGACTTAATTAGATCAAGTGGATAACTTAAAACAATATCATCAGTACTCCTCGAGTAAGTCGTTGGTGAAACGACATTGACACGGAAGTTAAGGTTTCCGTTGGCGATAAATAGCGCAATATCGTCTTTTGAGTTTCTTTTTGTAAAAATATATCTCGTTGCTGTTTCTGCATTATTAATATATGCCCAAGTCGCGATAGTGAAGTTATACCTTGCCTCAAAGTCAAAGCTGTCGTTTACAGTAATAAAGTCGTTTGCTCCATCAAAGTCGTATGCACCACCTTCATTTGTCGAGTTTAAAGTAGGAGAGCCACTTACTGTTGCACCAATTTGAGATGGTGGGTGAATAAGTGTTGTACCTGAAATTGTTCCATCGTTAAAAGATGCGTGATATACAGGTTTGACGAGTTCATAGTCTGCAATAGCTGGAATTGGATCAATTTCCTTTGTTCCTGGCAATGATGAGATAACTCCATATGCATTCTTAGCATAGACATCTACATAAGTTGTACCAGTCGGTAGCTTTTCTGATAGTAGGGCCCCTGGAGAAGTACTACAACGATGCCAGTCCTTACTAGCAGCACTTGGAGTAGGTGCTCCTTGATAAGTAATATATACCCAAGGAGTTTTATCACAATTTAGAAGAGTCATTTTCGCATATGGGCCATATAGACTGTGGAAGTAAATATAGGCATTGTCGACATCTTTTGGTGTTGCAAGAGTATCTATGTGTGGGTTTCCTGAAAGCCCTTTTGTGTATGATGTAGCCACTTCACTTGACGTTAGATCATATCCCCAGATTTGAATTTCATCAGCTCTTTCATTAAGAAAGTTTGTTGTCGGTCGAAGTTGATTAGATTCAGCTCCAACACGGAAGTCCGTGTTGATGTCATATCGCACATAATCCTGTTCTTCAAATTCTCCAGAAGTCGCTTTTTGAACTCCATTAACATAGAGAATAACTTCTTGGTCAGTAAATGTTCCGACAATGTAATTCCATCCAGTAGAAATACCTGACATTGGCGTTGCTAAATTAATTGTTCCTTCAATATCAAGCTCTAGTTTGAATCTTAGTTGTCCACCTGATTGGTAAAGGGCGTAACCTCCACGACTAGTTGTTGAACTGTAGACATGTCTATCGATATACATTTTTGTTGATGTATCTGAATTTGTTAAGTAGAACCAGCCACCAACTGATAGAAAGTTTACTGGTGTTAAGAGAATAGTACTCTTTGTTGTTAAGTAAGACTGACTACCTTGTAAATTGATAGCATCGTTAACTGTACCTGTTGTATGTGTTGCTGTAGGATTACTGTCTGTATCGACATTAACTTCAATCAAGTCATGAACACCAAATTCGACAACATCGACAGAACGTCGATCAATTGATGATGTTTCATCAAGTGGCCAGTATGCATTTGCATAAGGAATTGTAGCCGTTGTCGTTTGATTGACGACAATGTCTGCTGATGTACTTGTTACATTTCCAGCAAGGTCTTTAAACCAAGTTGTAATTGTATGTCCACCATCACTTAAGTCTTCAAGTCCAAATGACCCACGACGTTCTCGACATACTTGCCAACGATCATCTTGTTTGTCTGGTCTTGTTCCCTCATTTACGAGAACACCGGAAATATCATTACAATCTGAAACTGTGAAATATGCTTTTCCTGCATATAATTCAGGTCTCGTATTTTCTAAAGTTAGTGTAGGAACTGATGGCTCTGTGGTATCTGATTCATAAAGAATATCAGCACCATTATGGTAGAGAGAAGATGCCTCTAGTCCTGAGATTGCTGTATCCCAAATAATTACTTCGTCAATTTCACCTTCAAAATAACTATTTTCAATTGGCTCAATATTACATCCAAATGAATAATCCTGATAATATGATTTTCCTCTAGTTGGTTCATCTCCAAGAGATGCTTGTGATCCAACGAACGCACTCAATCCCGCTTCGTAAATAATTGGAGAAGGGGAGGCATTGGAGAATGATTTTACAAAGATACCATCAAAGTAGAGAGAGGCCTTTTGGCCATCGTAAGTACCTACGACAAGGTGCCAACCTGTTTCATAATTTTTTGTTTCAAGATATGGCTCTAGTGTTCCAGCTGCCGTATGTACAGTGAAACGCAGCCCCTTGTCATCAACAGTTTCACCTTCAAGTCTTAGTGACCAACCTTTGCCATTGTAGTCTGTTGAGACAATATGATTGTTATCATTCGTAGAGGACCCTGTTAAATATACCCATGCAGCTACTGAAACTTCTTTTGTTGGTTTCATTTTTGAGTTTTCTGGCGACTTAACTCTCATGATTCTTTCATTACCAAAGAGCATTGACTTATTAAGCACGCCGTTAGTACTTGCTGTCGTAGGATGGATTGTATTGTCGTGCTGTAACGTTCCCGTACAGCTATCATTACCTGGATCACTTAGAACAATTTTATATCCTTCGTTTTTAAGCTTAAGACGACTGATGCGATCAAGGGCCTCGTTGTTTGTTGAGTCATAGTGAGCATCATCAAATGTCCAGTGAACGACTGGCCTCGAGATCGGTTTATCTGTATTTGTTACAATAGGGACATATTCGAATGTTTGAGAGATATTTCCAAATAAGTCTTTCGTCCAAAACTTTGCATAGGCATCAGTAGGATCTAGTTCTTTTGAAAGGGTACCACCTGTTAGCGTATTACATAGCTGCCAGTCTTCATCATTTTTATCTGGTGGAAACTCATTCTTAGTAATAATAATATAATCGAGTCCAGTACAGTCAGTAACAGTGAGGTTCGCACGAGAAACTAGTGAATTATAGTAGATGATATTTAAGTTTACTGGGATCTCTGGTGGAGTGATATCGTAATAAGCCTTGTCGCCTTTAGACTGTCTTTCAAATAGTGTGTTTACAACAGTATCACTTAGCGCCACACGGTAAAATGAAACTTCATCAATACTTCCATCAAAGTAATTTCCTGATGCTCCTGTATCTGCTGTTGGAGCGGCTCCAATTAGAAATGAGTTATTTTGTGCATAATCGATGCTTCCACTACCGGCAACAACAATATTGGCTTCTTCAATTCCATTAATGAATAATCTTATTGCCCCGTTATTCCAAATACCGACAACGTGAGTCCATTGGCCAGCTGTAAGTGATGATGTTGGGTATGTTACAACCTGACTTGAACCAAGTGCCTGGACTTTAAATTCGACAACGCCATTATCAAGTGCAATTTCGTAACCACCATTGTTGTAATTACCAGCGATTACTTTTCTTGTGAGAGGAAAGCTATCCACATTAAACCAGGCTGATAATGACACTTCTGTACTAGGAGCAAATGAAGCATCATAAGGAACTTCAATATAGTCTGCTACTCCATTGAAGGTTATGGCTTCATCAGCGATACCAGATGACTCAATTGACCCATAGTTCTCTCCATGGAAACTACTAACAACATCATATATCGTTGTCCCATCTTTGTTTACAGCGTCTAAGCTGTAGTATGAGTCTGGTATACCAGCATCAGTGTTATAATTATAAGTTATTGTTAGGTCTGTTGATGTCTCAGATATATTACCAGCAGCATCCATAAACCAAACTTTCAAATCATTTGCCCCGATCTCTAACAAGCTCGATTTAACTAGGTTTCCTGATGTTGAACAGGTCTGCCAATTAGCAATACCTTTTGTTGGTTTTGTGTTATCGAGAGCAACATAAACATTCGCGATATCACTACAGTCGGAAACATTTAGTCTTGCTACTGGAATATCAATTGTAAATAGATTATCTCTTGGCGTTACTGGAACTGCTAGAGGAGGGATTGTGTCTTGTCCTGTGAAAAGTTCATAGACAACAGTTGAAGAAAGGGCACTATCCCAAACTAAAACCTCATCAATCTCATTGTCAAAATGAGTTCCAGTAACGGCACCATTATTACATGTAGCACCAGCACCAATTGTAAATGAACCTAGGCATGAGTATGTGATGGCCTCTACTGTTCCATGGTCAACACTAGCAACCTCTTGTCCGTCTAGGTAGAGGATTGAATTCTGCCCATCATAGGTACCAATAATATTATGGAAACCATTGATATAAGAATTGGTGGCTATCGAAACTTCTCTTGAAGAACCACCAGCTTCAACAATAAACTTTAATTCATTTGTACTATCATCAATTTCGACTGAGTACCCATGGCCACTCATTCTATTTCCTGCAATAACTTGTTTTCGGTTATCATTTGCTGTTAAGTCTGCCCAAATTGAAATTGATACTTCATCTTCAACTTGAGATATAGCTGCATGTTTTGTTTCTAAAAATGTGTTACTAGCTTTTACAAAACGATAAGATTCATTTTGAATACCAGCGACAGAAGGAGTCGCTCCATTATTAATTGCATGATATCCTGACCTCATCTCAAAAGCTTGTGAACCTGAGATATGATCATTATCCATTGTGTAGTGGAGAATACTTGGTTTGTGGTAATTAACAGATGTTACTGTTGTATCAACAATGAAGTAGCTGTCTGTTATATTATCAAATTGATCCTTACCCCAAATCTTTAATTCATGTGGACCTTGTATAAGATTTGTATTAATGGCATTACCAATAACATCACGACATAATTGCCACCTTGGAGTATCAACTGTCGGTGGGTGAGTTGTTTCATCAATGTAGATGAATTTATTATCACCACAAGAGTCAATTGTGAGTTTTGTATTTTGTAGGGTCTCTCCATAGAATGTAGCTGATGCAATATCTGCTGGCGTTGTTGTGTTTTGACTAATCTTGTACTTATTAAATGTATCAATATAAATATTTAGAATATCTTGTTCTGATAAGTACTTATTCCAAATTGCAACTTCATCAATCTTTTCATCAAAACCATTTGCGGCTACAGGAGAATCGCTACAGTCAACATTAGACCCGATTGCAAATAAAGTTGGGCAACCATAAACGAGATTGGCCGGTGAACCTAGATCAGTTGTATTTTGTAGTTGTCCATCAACGAAAATATTAATATAGCGTCCATCTGAAGTACCACTTATATGGTGCCATCCTGTTGTATAGCTTGTTGTTGCTACAGAAGCTGTTTGTCCACTTGCATAGAATTCAAGATTACCACTGTCGAGTTTAAAACCATAGCCACCAACACCATCTTCAATATTACCAGCGATGACTTTAGTTGCCGCTTCACTATTTGTTAGATAAACCCAAAGAGACATTGAAACAGCTGTTGCAGGCCTAAGGGTAAGTGTATTCGGTGTTACGAGATAACTATTGGTTCCACTTAGTTGAACTGCCTGATTAATTTGCCCTGTCGCCGTCGAAACATTGCTACTTGACCAGTAGGTTAGGTGACTATCTCCAAATGAATCGATATATCTCTTTTCTTTGTTGTGAATATCATCCATTGTCCAGTAAGCAACTGGTGCTGGATAATTACCTTGTGACGGATTAAAGATAAATGAGACATCGCGAGGAGTATCGTTAATATTACCGGCTGCATCTTTAAACCATGCTGAAATTGTATATGAACCAATCTTATCAACACTATACTCTAGCGCACCTGTGACTTCACTACAATCTTGCCAACCTGATTGATCAGCATCAGGTGCAACATAGGCACTAGGGTATTCTGATGGTTTCAGATATATTTGATCAACATCTGTACAATCCACAACGGTCATATTAACTGGTGCTGTTGCCACTTCAGGTGCACCTTCAACGATTATTTCAGGCCTTGGTGGAGGAGTTGTGTCACCATTTGCTTGTACTTCAATTTGTTGTGTAAGACTATTAGTTGATACATTTCCACTCTCATCTTTAAACCAAGCGTAGAGGTCATAAACACCATCTGGTACAAGTGACTTTGACTTTAAAGCTTCAGTGTCAGTAGAACATGCTAGCCAATCTGTACTGTCCGCAGCAGGTGCTGTAGCGCTTGTGGTAATAATCATTTCTGATATATTATCGTTTGGTGACTCTTTTGTTAGCGCAGCATTTGTTGCTCCCACTTCATGTGGGAATACTAACTCTAAGGCTGTATCTGTCGTAATCGCAGCAACCTTAATAATTTCTCCACCAATATTGATATAATCACCAACGCTAATTTCTGTTGTAAATAAAGTTCCACTTCCCACTACTTCGATCGAATCTGCTGATATTGTCGCTGTTCCAGTCATTGCAATAGGAGGGTTAGGTTGACATGTATTTAGAGTGAATAATGCTCTCGAAGCACTGTCTAAGAGAATTGGAGGAGAGCTTGCATCTCCATTTTCTAAACTCATAGCAAGCGGAACAGCTGCTCCATCACCAATAAGAACAGGAGGAGGAGTTGTATCATTAGCAGTATAACGAACTGTAATCGTTTCATGCCAAGGATCGAGTACATATCCGTCACTTCCAAAATAAAACCATACATCAATTTGATGGACACCTTCACTTGGTAGAGTTGGAGAAGTGTTAGCATTCATCGCTGTTGTACAGTCTTGTCCAGATCCCGTGAAGTCTGTATTAAGAGGTGCTGATTCGAATAATGAATGAATATTCGTAATAACTTTTGTCACACCGTCGCATGAATCAATTGTAATGGCCGGATCAGGTGTGTCGAGATCATTTCCTGCTGCAATATAAGCGCTAGGAGGAACAAAATTAACTGTGATTTGAATATAATCATCAAGAACTGTTCCACCAGCACCAGTTCCATCTTTAAACCAAAAGTTTAAACTCTGCTCACCTTCACTTGTCAGTGTGTGAGAGATTGCTCCTGTTGCAGTTGAACAAGCTTGCCATGTTCCATCTGTTGCTAGTGGTTGAGTTCCCTGGTTTATTAAAACTTCATCTGTGCCAGTACAATTTTCTAATGTAAAAGATAGTTGAGGACGATTGATAACAGGTGATTCTTCCCAATTAATAGTTGGCTCATAGCGAACAGGGAGATCAATAGCATTTAAGGAAATATCGCCGTCATAATCTAAGTATACCTTTAGGGTGTGATCTCCTGGAGTTAGTATATAAGACTTAAGGGCACCTGTTACTGTTGAACATGGTTGCCAGTCTGTGTCGGAACTTAGTGGTTGGCCGTCGACATCTTTAAAGATAACTCTCGTAATACCAGCTTCTGCGCAATAATCGATTGAAACATCTGCAATATTAGTATTGATTGTTGGCCCGTTCTCAACTGTTAATTGTGGAGGGTTGAAGAATACTTGATGTGCAATAAATGAAGGTTGAACATTCTCCGCTACATCTTTAATCCAGAACTGTAGATTATTTGCTCCAACCTCAAAGTCATTATATGTCATTGAGTAGTTAACCGTATCACAAGTTTGCCATCCACTATCTGTTGCAAGAGGAGGAGATCCTGCACCTTTTGTGATCTTAACTTCTGTTACATCATTACAATCAGTTAAGTTAAAAAGCCCTAGAGGTTGACCAGTTACAACTGTACCGACAACTTGTCTCGTTCCAATTGTTGGAGGAGTTGTATCAACTTCGATAGAGTCCGTTGAACATGCTGATAATGTCGTATTCCCAGCACTGTCGTAGGCAAGAACTTTTGCATAATAAATATTATCTGTGAGTCCATCAATTGTCGTGGCGTCTGAATTTATTCCACTTGCCGTAGGTGTATGAATAATTTCATTTAGTGTACAAGCAGAGTCAGTGTAAGTGTAAATTTGATGGTCAATAACACTGTTTAGATCAGTAAAAGCTGTCCATGTAACAGCAATGTCGTTACCATCATTATCATAGATATCGGTGAATTGAAGGTCTGCTGTTGCATCTGTTGGAGGAGTTAAGTCAATTGTAATAGTATCAGTTGAGCATGCCGATTCTGTTGAGTTTCCTGCAAGGTCATAAGCAATTACTTTTGCATAGTAAACACCATCTGTTAGTCCATCGACAATTGTATTGTTGGCTACTGTTGTATCACCAGTTAGACCGTGATCAGCTTCAGCTACGCTACAGGCACTATCAGTGTATGTAAGAATTCGATAATCACTTAGGTAAGTATCAGTAAAACCTGTCCAGCTGATATCGAGATTGTTTCCCGTATTATTATAGTCATTTGTAAATTGAATAGCTGCTGTATTATCTGTTGGAGCTGTTAGGTCAATAATGATTGAATCCGTCGAGCATGCTGATTCAGTTGAAAATCCCATAAGATCATGGGCCTTTACTTTCGCGTAATATGTTCCTTCACCAAGTCCCGTAATTAGAGTCGAGCTATTAGTTGTTGAATCCGTTAGGCCATGATTAACTTGACCAAGGCTACATGCTGAGTCTGTATATGTGTAGATCTCGTGATCACTTAAAGTTAAGTCATCAAAGGCAGTCCATGAAATTGCAATATTATTACCTGTGTTTTCATGAGAAAGGGCAAATTGAATGTCTGCTGGACCTACTATCGGAGCCGTCGAATCAATTATAATTGAATCAGTCGAACAAGGTGATTCAGAAGTGTTACCAGCACTGTCTTGTGCTCTAACTTTTGCATAGTAGGTACCATCTGCAAGTCCATCAATTGTCACTGCATCGGAAGTGGTATTGCTTCCAATATATGGATGGGATGTTTCTCCCGTGGAACAGGTTGAATTTGTATAAGTTAAAATTTGATAATCAACTATACCATTTAAGTCAGTTGCAGCGGTCCATGTTGCGGCGATATCATTTCCATCGATATCACGATCATCTGTGAATTGAAAATTAGCTAATGAAGTGTCAGGTGCTGTCGTATCAATTGTAATTGTATCAGTTGAACAAGCTGATGTTGTTTCATTCCCTGCAAGATCGATGGCCGTAACTTTAATATAGTAAACACCATCTGCTAGTCCATCAATGATGGCACCATCAGAATTTGTCGCACTTCCTGTAAGTCCATGGTCGTCTTGATTCAAGCTACATGCTCCATCTGTATAAGTATAAATCCTATGGTCACTTAAATTAGTATCATCAAACGCTGTCCATGAGACATTAACGTTGTCGCCTGAGTTATTATATGCATTTGTGAATTGGATATCTGCTGTGTTATCTGTTGGAGCAGTTAGGTCAATGACAATTGCATCGCTTGAGCATGCTGATAAGGTCGAGAGTCCCATCTGATCATGGGCCCTAACTTGTCCATAGTAAGTACCATCTGTTAGTCCTGATATTATACTTGATGCTGCTGTTGTAGAGCCTGTTAGGCCATGATCAATTACACCGGTACTACAAGAACTATCTGTGTAAGTGTAGAGTTGATATTCTTTTAGCGTTAGATCAGAGAAGTCTCCCCATGTAACGGCAATATTATTTCCTGTATTCTCATATGCTAGAGTAAATTGTAGATCTGTAGTTCCTTCTGTTGGTGCAGTTGTATCAACATATGTAAACGAAGTTGAACAGGCTGACTTCGTGCTATTTGCTCCTGGATCAAAGGCTTCGACAATTGCCCAGTACTGTCCATCAGGTACGCTTGTAATGATTGTTGAGTTTGCATTAGTACCATTCGTCGTAAATCCATGATCGGTTTCACCATTGGTACAGCTACTATCAGTGTAAGTGTAGAGTTTGTGATTGACGACACCATCCGGATCGCTAAATGCAGTCCACGTAACAGAAACATTATTTCCATCAGCTTCGTAAAGATCAGCAAATTGTAGATTAGCTCCATTATCAATCGGTGAGTCCTTATCGACGCGGATAGTATCAGTTGAACAAGCAGAAGTTGTTTCACTTCCAATTCCATCAATTGCTGTAACTGTTGCCCAGTAGTTACCAGTATTTAATCCATCCACGACACCAGAATCAGTGTTAGTAGTACTATTGGTTAGAAATGTTCCTACCGAAGTACTACATGTAGAATCACTAAAGATTTCAATGCGGTGATTTGTAAGTGTTAAGTCATTAAATGCCACCCATGAGATTGAGATATCATCACCATCAGCATCAAGAGCGTCATTGAATTGAAGATCTGCACCATTATCAACTGGAGGTGTTGCATCGACAAAAACACTATCAAGTGAACAGGCTGAGGAACCTTCAAGGCCAACATGATCAATTGCAATAACTTTTGCCCAGTACTGTCCATCAACAACACCATCAATATTTGTGTTGTCAGTGATGGCCGCACTAGAAGTTGTATAGCTATTATATAGGTTTGTAGGATCACAGATGCTATCTGTATAGAGTTCAATTCGATGGCTTACTACTTGCTGATCAGTAAAGAGTGACCATTGAACAGGTAAGTTATCACCAACAATTTCAACATCATTATCAAAGAGAAACCCTGTTCCCGTATTATCTTGAGGAGCAGTATTATCATAAGTAATAGCAATAGTTGAACTTGCGCTTGAAACGTGACTAAGTGGAGTTACACTGTCTGCATCAATATCTTCTGTCTTTGTCCATAGGTGATAAGTATGTGTTCCTTCAGAAGGGAAGTTATTTTGAAGATAACCACTTGCTAGGGCGGTTTCACAATCTATCCATCCTGCATCACCTGGAGCAGGTTGAGTGCCTGTTGTATTAGCAAGTACATATTTTGTTTGAGTTGGTGATTCAAAATAAACAGCATCGCCAGTACATAAGTTAATAGAGCAACTATTAAGGTTCAGAGTTGTTGGTTGATCCTTTGTTAAGACTCCAAGGCTTGAGGTAATTGTTGGAATTGATGGATCAGTATCTAAGTTAATAGAGAAATTAGAACCATCAACGCCGAGTTCTTTTTCAAAAGTATTACCTGCTTCATCTCTTGCAATGATCTTAAAAGCCGGAGCTGGATGATTCTTATTAGGAACACAGAAATTTATTTCTTCACTTGAACCAGCAACAGTTGTTAATTCGACATAGTCTGTATTGTTGAAGTCTGGAGTATAGAGAATCTTCGCATTAGCAACGCCTGAGTTATCATCGGTAATAGTGTAGTTGAGCGTAAAGTTGTTATTACCATTCATTGTCCCAGGAGTTGTGACAAAGGTAATTTCTGGTGGAATTTCATCATATTCAGTTATGGAATTAATATCGATACGGCCCTTCAGAGGGTCGCTACAACCGGCGAGGAGAATTACCGTCAGGAGTGAATATTGTTTAAGTTGATTAAGTATAATCAAAGTCTCCAGGTGTTTTCAGGTGTTTGGGGACACGTGAACTCAATACGCTTAGTTTATATTGTGTTCATTTTTTATATAAGTGGAAAATATTTACCAACTTATCTTATTTAAATAGAGATAGATGAGCTTTTGGTTAGTTACAACTTCCTAGGTAGATATTGCACTGAAATTACATACATTGAATGCTGTTCAACTTTTGATATAATCAAAATTAATTTATTAACCGATACTGGGTAAATGTGGAAAAATTAAAAGCTATCTTACTAATGTGTGTCTTAATGTTGCCAGTGGCCGCAGAGCCGCTTGATTTTAAAGAGATCATAAAAAGTAAGAAGATTAAGTATATTAAGGTTCCGTATCGTGTCTCGATGGATAAGGAGCGATTATCACAGATTTATAAGATATTTATTAAAGATGATTCAATTGTCAGTATTAGTCATCCCATGGTTGTAAAGACTATTAATACAAATCCTGATACAAATTTCTCAAACCTTAAGAAGTCACAGCGCTTTAAGCTATATGTATCTGTTGATCTTTTGGATTGGGATAAATTATCAAAGTATCAACTTAGTGTTAAAGAGTCTGAAAGGATTGCTCAGAAGAGTCTAGATCGAGTAAAGGAGCGTTTAGAAGAATCTCCATTTCGCTATTCTGTATTCTATATGGCCTCATATGGGAGTTTCGCTCAGGAAAATCCGGCCCATGCGGATGTGACATTTCTTCAAAATTCACCTATCTCTTTTGGATTAAGCACATCTTTTTATCCGAAAGAGAAACCGTATAACTTGTCTGGTAGTATTTATTATTCTTACTTAACAACTGCCCTTATTGATCAGACAGATGAAGAGGTTAAGGTGGACCCCGAAATCGGTGGTAATATTTACTTCTCGTATAAGTTGGATTCACCAAGAATGTCATTATATGGAGGAGTCGACTTTGAAAAATTTAATACTTTCAATCTTGAAAACTTACAAGTTAATGGGCTTGTCACCTTTGATACAAATCAAGTGACCTATCTCACAATAGGAATGTCAAAGTCAGTTGACCTTTTTGGTCATCAATTTTTTACGAAACTAAGTTACTCTCACTCAATAGTTTCAAGACGAACAAATAGCTATAGTGCCTCAGAATTTAATGATAGTTTCAGTGGTAGTAAGATTTTATTCTATCTATTTAAAAACTTAGGTAACAACTTCTTTGCTCATAGTCTATTTAAGTATCACTGGATGAGTGGGCCTTCAGACATCACAACTTTTAGGCTTGGTGTTGGTTTCGGTTATATTCTTTAATAAGTCTAAACTTATTTTACTTTAGTCCGACATATAGTATTGAGGAGAAAGTATGAAAAGTTGTTCAGTTTTGTCGGGAATGTTTTTACTATTAGCATTTCAATCATGTTCATTTGATTCTTATAATTTAGCAGAACAGTTGGCTATGGAGGAAGATGGCCAGGAAATGGCAATCGTTGAGTCTGAAGATGAAATGGTATTTGATCTTGGAAAAGTTGGAACAGGTAATGAACATACGATCCTTAGATCCGATACGATATATGAGGATGTACCAAAGACATCCCTAGTTGAAAAAGAAATTACATATGAAAAGGAAAGGTCTCCGGCTTCAGCGGATAGTGTAGAGAGCTTCGACCTCTATGTTGTAAAAGAACATGATACGGCCATGAAGATTGCATTTTACTTATATAAAGATATTAGAAAGTGGAGAGAGATTAAAGAGTTAAATGGAACAACGAACCTTTTTACTGGTCAAACAATTAAAGTACCAAAAATTCCAGAAACCTTAAATTATGCTCGTCCTGAGGGAAATCCTTATCTCATTAGAAAAGATGATACCTTAGGAAGAATCTCTCAACAATTCTACCGTGGTAATAGCAAGTACTGGGTTAATATCTGGGATAATAATAAAGAAATTATTGATGATTATGATTTAATCTTCCCTGGTTTTACTCTCTACTATAAAGACTATGAAGTCGTGAAAAAAGAATACAGAGAGGTGAGAGCTAAGTATGACTTCTCTAATCCAAAAAGACGAAATATTAGCTCTACTAAGAATTAAATTTTAAGAGATAGCTCAAAGGTCGTACCTTCGTTTTCCTTAGAGTTAACTTTAATAGTTCCATTGAGTTTCTCTACTGCTTCTTTTACTGCACTCATTCCTATTCCGCGACCAGAGTATTGAGAAACATTGTCACGTGTTGAAAAGTTAGGGTCAAATATCTTTGACATAAGTTCATGCTCACTTAGTTTGTCGACACTTTCTTTATCGTATATCTTTTCAAGTTTTCCACGAATCGCCTCCAAATTTAAGCCGCCACCATCATCACTTATTGTCACAAGGATTTCTTTGTCATGTTTTTTTATATCTAGTTTAATTTCACCAGCTTCTTCCTTTCTATTTTCAAGTCTTTTTGTGTTGATTTCAATACCATGATCAAGACTATTCTTAAACACATGTACGAGGGCATTTGAGAGTTCTTGGATTTTCTCTGGCTCAACTCGATAGTCTGACTCAGGAATGATAAGTTCCTTCATTGGCTTATTTAAGCTTTTTGATAATTTTCTAACTAGGTTCGGGTAAGGAGTAAATAAGCTAGATATTGATTTCTTATCAAGGAAGTTGTGAAGAATATTTTTTCCTTCTTCTCCTAGTTGTGAAAGGGAGTTCTTTAGGTAATTAAGATCATCATTAGAGATATTTATTGTATTTCCATTTGAAAATTTATTTTCTAACTCGTCAATAGATTGATTAATAAGATCCTTAGCTAATGCAGCTCTTCCTTTTATATCTTGTGTAATGTTTTTATTTTCATTTTTTGTCTGAATGAATTCTTCACATTCAATGGCATATTGTTGAATATCAATAAATGAATATGTGGCAAATCCTCCATTAATTGTATGGAAGACCATTAGTGCACGATCATTGAAATTTTCTGACTCTGGGGCTTCAATGATCTCATCAAGTAAAGTATTTGCTTCAGAGACGAGATTCTTGATAACGTCTTTATTTAAGACAAATTCTGTTACTTTATTAATATAGGCTTCTTTCTTACTTATATCAGCTTGGAGAATAAGCTCTTGTGTAATATCTGTTGCAAGGACTACAATCCCACCAAGGCTCTCGTCTAGCATAAGAGGATAGTAATCTAGTTTGATATGCTTGAAATCGTCTTCCCCAATATGTCCAGCTTCAAAAGATGAAGGACCAAGAGGGGCGCAACTTGAAAAAGGCATTTTTTCAGAGAATGTTATCTCTAACCATTTTTCAACAGCAGTAGGATTCTTGTCCTTAATATAGCTAACAAAATCTCTATCTTTTGGTTTATCTCCAAATATTTCTAGACACGAGTTCGTAAAGAGATCAGAACATGTACCATCTGGTTTTATGACAAAGAGTCCTTGTGAAAGTGAATTAAGCATCGCTGTTATATAGGCATTAGCATCTTTTAGATCTTTTGTTCTCTCGTCAACTAAACGCTCTAAATCTTTACTATAGATATCGAGCTTCTTATTTGCCTCTTCAAGCTTAACGATCATATCTTGTTTTTGATCTAAAAGAGACTTAATTTCATGAGACATTGTATTGATGCTATCACCGAGAATCTTTAATTCATCATTGGTTTTAACGGAAACTTCATTTTCATAGTCACCATTTGATATTTCCACAGTTCTTTTGATAATTTTTAATATTGGATTTGTGATACTTCTAGCAAAGAAGATTGTTAGTATTAAAACAATACCAAATATGATGAGTGAAAAATACAGATTCTTCTTCATTAAATAATCAAGTGATGCAAATGCTTTGTTTTTATTTATGTAGGCTATGGTGACATAGTTAGAGTTTTGATTCTTAATAATTCCAGTTAAAAAGCTTTGATTATTGATCCTTAACTCTTTAACAATAGCTTGAGATGATACTTCTTTAATCAGTTCAGATTGATATATGCTTTCATCACCATAGATAACTCTTCCTTCTTTCACTAAAATATAAGAGAAGACTTTATCTGAGTTCATGATAGATTTTACATCTTCTAGTGAAGAACGACTTATTTCTCGATCTACAATTTCTGTGCTTCTTAAAACATTTTCAAAAATGTAAGACTCTTTATCATCTTGAAAGACTTGATACGTATAATAGAGGTTAAAAGATGTGACAAGGATTAGTATAAGTAGGCCACATGATAATATTTTATTTCTAAGATTTAAAAAGTGCATTTTTATCCCATATGATTTTTATTTTATTTATATGTTAGACTAAATAAATAAAATTATGAACAAGTTAAAATCTTCTCACTTAAATCTATTCGAATCTTCCCTGATCGTTGTCGGTACTTTACTGGTTGGGTTGGGTATTTATCTAGGACAAAACTTATCTAATATTGATCTCATCTCTTCTGAGTTGGTTATGATTGGAAATAATGAGGCGGGCATAGCAAAGAGAAAGACAGAAAGAAGTATTTCTTGGGGAAGTATTAATTCGAAGGATAAGATTTTTAATAATGATCAAGTATTCACTAATACTCAACAAAACCTCGATATTAATTTAAAAAATAAAACTCGCCTAAATATTAAGCCAAATAGTTTGCTTCGTATCCAATTGAATGATGAAAATCAAATAAGTCTCGACTTAGGACAGGGGAATGTCGAGGTTGATGCTACAAAGGTTGATCAAGCAGTGGAAATTAAGCGAAATGATGCTGTTGTCGAAATCAAGAAAGGAAGTACAGTCAAGGTCGAAAAAATAGAAGGGGCGAAGTACGGTGTGAAATTAGTGAAGGGGAGTGCTTCGCTAATTCGTAAGAAAGGTGGCAAACCCATTGAATCGGTAATTGAATTGGGTAAGCCTGTTTTAGTTAACCTTGGGGAAGATCTTGTCGAAAAAACAAAGGCGATAGAAATTATAGAGACTCAAACAACACCTATTAAAAAGGGATTGATTGAAAATGATATTATTGATCGCAATATTGAACATCAAGAGATCATAAAGTTAAATAATGAGCTTCCTGACCCTAATGCAAAATATGTGTACGTTAAGTCTGTCAATAATCCAAGTAAGCCTATAAAGATAAAAGTAGAAAAGAATGCTTTCAATGTATCAATGCTAACTGCTGGAAAATATATTGTATCTGATCATTATATGTTTCCAACTGTGGATAGCTTTAGGATTTTTGGCCAAAGAAAGGATGTGCAATCGAACACTATTGTTAAAGGTGTTGAAAATAAAGAAGAACTACTTGAAAAGAAGGTTGTGGACTTAAGTGTTGATGACAAAGTTAGTATTAATAAAATAGGTAAGAATAAGAATCTCAGATTTGTTTATATTAAGCCTTTGGCCTTAGAAGTTGCTCCAAGTCGGATGACTGTTGTAGGAAACACGATAAAGGCATCAGCTTTGGCCGTTGGGAGCTATTTAGTCTCTTCTTCACCTGCAATGAAGACAGTCGATATATTAGAAGTACAAAAGAGTCGAGGTAGTGAAAGACTTGTTGTAAATGAGAAGGTTGATATCAGTAATAATGAGAAGGTTATTCTAAGTAAGAATGCCTTATCGAAAAATATTAAATATGCCTATTTGAAACCAGCTTATGAGAAGGTTGCTCCTGTTAAAATAAGTGTTTCAAGTGGAATAGCCAATGTCCAACACCTTACTGTTGGGAAGTATCTTATTTCAAAAGATCCTAACCTTAATGAAGTTGATAGCTTTGATATTATAAAATCAGAAGTAAAGAAAAATAGAATTGTAGCCAAACCTGTGGAGAGTAAGTATGTCTCACTTCTTGAAAGTAATGAAGTTGATATGCTTAAACAGGATAAGATTGGATTACAAAATCAAGCAATCAATAATAAAGTCAAATCCGTTTATATTAGAGCAACTAGTAATAATAAGAATGAAAGTGTTAAAGTCTTAAAGGCCAATGTCGTTGATAAGAAAATCGATGTTAGTGGTCTATCTTTTGGAAAATACCTAGTCTCTCCAACTCCTGATTTTGCTAGTTTTGATAGTCTCGATATTGTTGCTTCAAAACAAGATCCTATAAATGTGGAGTCGAGGGAAATTGATTATGATGAACCGGTTAAAGTAAAGCTCAACGTAAGAAAAGGAATTCAGTCAAAAGTTACAGTTGAATATCCAAAACTTAAACAGAAGAAAGAATATATCGTCGAAGATAATGATTTTAGTTTTCCATCTCTTGATCAAGAATCAATTAAAATAAGTGTTGCACCTATTATTGCAAGTGCTGCCTTGATCCCAAGTGTTGGTTTGACTTCTCCTGTTGTCGGGCAAGAAAATATGAAACTAGAATCTTCTGCTAGTGCTGCAAATGATTCACTTATTTATAAAAAGAATTTAGATTTAAAACTTAAAGATCCATATCAGGTTAAGGAAATAAAAGCGATCTCGTTAGAAGAAGAGATTGTAACATCTATAAAAATCAATCGTCCTTTTAAATCTAATAAGCACGTTGCTAATCTAATTAATAAAGATGATAAGAAAGTTGTACCTATAAAGGTGAATAAGAGAGGTGTTTTAGAGAGTAAAAATCTCAAAGCCGGAGATTATCGCTTAGAGGTTGTTAATAATGAAAGTGGAATTAGATTACTGGATAAAGACATTATCGTTGGACAAGCCGTTCTTATTAAACAAGAGAAGGTTGATAATAAAAAAGATGTGATTATAAATACTCTTACATGGGACGTGCCGGGTGAGAAAGATGCCGTACAAAAGGTCCTTAAGCAAGCAAGTTATCAAGTTGAAGTTTTTGATTCAGCTAACAAGCTCGTTCTCCAAAAGGAGTTGAGTAAGAATACATTAAACTTTGAGAGTAAGAAAGTTAGTGATTATAGAATAAAGGTTTCAAAAAAAAATGCAGGAAAGCTCACCCCACTAGGAGAAAAAAGCTTTAAAGTTAAGCCTCCTAAGAACCTACACCCAAAAGAGTTAAAGAAGTATGTAATGAAGTATAATTCAAAAAAGCTATGTTATGAAGTTGAGCTTCCAACTTATCATACTGCCCAAAAATACTTTATAGAAATTTATCGCGATAGTGAGATGAAGAAAATTGTACGTGAGATTTGGTCTGATGAATCGAATTATTGCTGGCGTAGTAATCGAGATGGAAAATATTTTTTCAGATATAAGTATATTGATTATTGGGGTAGTGGTTCAAGATATTCAGATATTTCAGAAATCATCTTCCCAATTTCTCCCCTAACTGATTTTTAAAGGTTATTTTATGAGTTATGAGCAAAAGAAAGTTTTTGTTGTCGATGATATGGATACTCTAAGGGAGACAATTGTTGCTCACCTAAGAGAAGAAGGCTTTGGCCGTATCTACCAAGCAATTGATGGTGTCGACGCTTTAAAGAAATTAGAAGAACTTCATAAAAGAAGTGAGAAGATTGATCTCATTTTCTCTGATATCAATATGCCTAATATGAATGGTATTGAGCTTTTAAAAGAATTAAAAAGCGATGATCGTTTTAAAAATGTACCAGTTGTCATGCTAAGTTCTGAAAATGAAAAAGAAATTGTCATGGAAGCAGTTATGAGTGGAGCTGCTAACTATATTCTAAAACCCTTTACAAAAATGACTTTGCGAAGCAAGCTTTCGGAACTCGATAAAATTATGGGTTAATGTTTTCTTAATCTTTCTCAATTTGTATGAACTTGATTTGTCGAGCAAATTAGATATTGATAGGTTTTCCTATATCAAAATGTGAATTCTATTGAGAGGGAGGATTTATGCCTAAAATGTTAAAGGGATTTCTGTGTTTACTTGTGCTTATAACGGGCCTTAATTCATTTGCAAATGATCAGACAGATAGTGACCAAACAACTGAACCAATGCCTGTGCCGCTAAGTACTGCTTGTATGGTACAAGGAAATTTTGGTGATAACTTACCAATAAGAATAAAAATGACTCGTGTCTTTCATGAATGGGGCAAAAAGCGCATTATTGATAATACAACGATGGAAGAGTGTTATGGGATCGCTGGCGACATTGCCAACCTTGATATTGGAATTAAAGATGTAAAAACTGGTGAGATCATTAAGACAATTTCTGCGAAACTTTGGTTTAAGAATTTTGAAACTTCAGAATTTATTGAAGATGAAGTATACCGCGATTTCTAGAGTAAATTCAGGCACTTGAGGCTCTTTTAAATTCAAAGGGCCTCCTTAATTTCGTGTGTACCTTTTATACAGCACTTGTAATGCTTTCAAATTGAAATGAAATATTCTTTATTGATGATAGTCTGGCTTTAGCTCAATTCTAAAATTAAAGGAAATTATCATGAAGGCATTTTTATTCGCACTCTTCGCTCTATTGATCTCTGCTAGTCCATTTGCTAGTGATCTTGAGCTTCAAGAGAAGCTAAATACAATCAAAGAAGAAATTTATGATCAGGAGCACCAGAGTGCTGCTTTTGATATCACAATTATAAAAAGACAAAAGGCCCTTGATAACCTTCTTTTAAAGAGACAAATTTTAGCCGAAGAGACGGCATTACAACATGTTATAAGAAACCTTGAGGATCGCATGGCCCATAATGAATACTCGGCGGACGAAGAAGATCGTATTCTCGATGCATTGAATACGTTACTAGAAGTTAGTGCGGCGGATGGGGAAGATGCCATTGATCGTTTCTTCGATGATCACAAAGACAATAGAGAATAATATAGTTTTATTTGGCCATCCTGTTGAGGTTTATTATTTTGCCCAAATTTTCAAAAGGTGGTAAATAGGTGGCATGAAGACTCTT
Source organism: Halobacteriovorax sp. GFR8 (assembly GCF_050955245.1). Lineage (NCBI taxonomy): Bacteria > Pseudomonadati > Bdellovibrionota > Bacteriovoracia > Bacteriovoracales > Halobacteriovoraceae > Halobacteriovorax > Halobacteriovorax sp. GFR8. The sequence goes on from NZ_JBPBLR010000002.1 coordinate 269,851, forward strand.
ATTTTAGTATTTGCGGCGATTTCATCATATGCAATTAATATCAAAAAATTTGAAATAGATTACCGTGAAAAATCAAAAGAATTTGATGTCTCAATGCTTTCTGGAAAAAAGAAGGGGATTCGCTTCTATCAAGGAACAATAAGTGATACGATTGCCCAGCCTGTAGACAAGGTTCTAGAGACTGTTCTTGCCTTTGATAAGCGTTGTAATAACGAGTATAGGGATAAGCGTACGCTATCTGCTAAAAGTATCTCATGTCCATTCTCAAGTGATTCTCTAATCGAATCAGTAATAATCAAAGATCTTAAAGTAAAAAAACTGGAAAAGAATGAAATTAAGCGTTTTGTCGTAAAGCGCAGATCCTATAATCGCGGTCTTTATACATATAATGATCTTATTCGTGTCTATCGTTATATGGATGGCTTTAAGATCACGATGGAGATGATGAATGATAAGCAATCTGAAGCCTATATCGCTTCTCCTCTTAGTAATAACAGTGTGATGCAAACCTCTGGTGGGGTTTACTATATTATGCCGGCCTCTGGCGGTAAAACTCGCTATACATATACATTCACTTGCAGCACGGATCACTGGTTACTTAATAAATCGATAACGGTCTCAACATTTTTTAGCAACATGGCCAAAAATTTACGATCTGAATTTGAGACAATTAAAAATTGAACAATTGTATTATTTCCATGGCCCTTGAAACACAGCGTCTAGCGTGTTACAGTCCCGGAAATTAAGAAAATACGCCTATTTATCAATGACGGTCACTTAGTCATTATCCCGCTCTTGAATCGAGCAACATCCGTGGCCAGCATTCTAGGCTAGCGTTTAAGGAGTCAAAATTGAATTTTAACGAAATTCCACTTAGGGAATCGCTGCTTCGTGCACTCGAAGATAGAGGTTTCGAAACAGCAACAGATATCCAGTCTCAAGCTATCCCACTACTAATTGAAAAGGACACTGACTTTGTTGGTCAGGCCCAGACAGGGACAGGAAAGACTGCGGCCTTCTCTCTTCCACTACTTCATCTTCTAGATACTAGTAGTAAATCAATTCAAGCAATCATTCTTTCTCCTACGAGAGAGCTTGCTAATCAGATTTGTGATGAAATTAAGAAACTATCAACACATGACAATATTAAAACAATGTCAGTATATGGTGGTACACCAATTGATAATCAAATTAGAAACCTAAAGAAGATTAAACCACAAATTGTTGTCGGTACTCCAGGACGTGTTCTTGATCTTATCGGTAGACGTGTACTTCAACTTGCAGAAGTTAAATATGCTGTTTTAGATGAAGCTGATGAAATGCTAGATATGGGATTCCTTGATGATGTTAAGGAAATTCTAGCTCAAGCTGAAAATAAGAAGACGTGGATGTTCTCAGCAACTATGCCACCGGCAATTCTTGATTTAATTAAGAATTACCTTGATGAACCAGAAATTGTAAGAGTTCAAAAGAAGACTCTTTCAAATGATAATATCACTCAGAAGTTTTACCTAGTTCGTGATCAAAATATGAGAGAAGCGGTTTGTCGTCTTCTTGATGCTGTTGAAGACTACTACGGGATTATCTTCACAAAGACAAAGCTTGAAGCAAGCTCTCTTTGTGATGAATTAAATCTAAGAGGTTATCTTGCAGACTCTCTTCACGGAGATATGGACCAGAAGCACCGTGATGTAACAATGAAGAAGTTCAAGAATAAGAAAGTTAAACTTCTTGTATGTACTGACGTTGCTGCTCGTGGGATTGATGTTGATCACTTAACTCACGTTTTCAACTATGGCCTTCCACAAGACCTTGAGTCTTATGTTCACCGTATTGGTCGTACAGGACGTGCTGGTCAAAAAGGTTTAGCTCTTTCAGTTATTTCACCAAGTGAAATTAGAAAGATCTCTGCTCTTGAAAGACTAACAAAGGCAAAAATTGAAAGAGAAAGAATTCCAACTGTCGATACTCTTAAAGGTGCTATGGTTCGTCGTAAGCTTAATCACTTTGATGAAATCTTTGAAGAGCTTGAAAGTGATGACAACCTTGATGAAAGTTTCAGTATTTTCGCTGAAAACTTTGATCATCTAGAAAAAGAACAAGTACTAAGAGCTATGTACATGTCACTATTCTCTGATAATCTAAAGCGTTTTGAAATGAATCCAATTATTGATATGGAGCCAAGACAAAGAGGAGAGAGAGGAGAGCGTGGAGAGCGTGGTGCTCGTGGTGAAGTTAGAGCTGACAATCGTGGAAATATCCGTTGTTTCGTAAACTATGGACGTGATGACGGTGCTCAAATTAAGTCTTTCCTAGATGCAATTGCTGGTGAGCTTAATATTGACCAAAGAAAGATCCGCAACGTTCAATTAAAAGAGAAGTTCTCTTTCATTGATATTCCTATCGAAAGTGGAAAACTACTTATTAACGGTGAAGAGCAAGTATTCATTGGTAATAAGAAACTAAGGTTTGAAGCGACAAAAGAGCGCTCACGTGATGGTGGACGCGATGGTAATCGTGGTGGACGTTTTGGTCGTGGTGGCGATCGCGGTGGACGCGGTGGTGATCGTGGCGGTCGTGGTGGTTTTGGTAACCGTCGCAACTCAACACGTTCAAACGGTAATAGAGGAAACTCTCGCAGCTCAATCTAATTAAATGAAAAAATATGATGTCATAATCATTGGTGCTGGTGCCGCAGGTTTATTCTGCGGCATTCATGCTGCCAAGAGAGGAAGAAGCGTTTTAATTCTTGAAGGTGCCAAAGGCCCAGGGAAGAAGATTCTTGTCTCAGGTGGAGGCCGTTGCAACTTCACCAACCTTGATGTCACGCCTAATTTCTATGTTTCAAGTAATCCTCATTTTTGTAAGTCGGCCTTAAGCCAGTACACGAATTGGGATTTTATTTCTTTTATTTCTGAACACAATTTAACGTATACAGAAAAGACTCTAGGGCAGCTCTTTTGTGATCAAAAGTCTCGTGGGATCCTAGAGGCCCTACAAAAGTCTATTCCAAGTAACTGTGAATTGAGAGTAAATAGTCGTGTTGTCGATGTCGAATATGAAGAAGAGTATGTGGTTTCTTTAAGTGATGGAATAACCTTCACAAGCGAAACACTCGTTCTTGCAACAGGTGGCCTTTCTTTTCCTGGGCTTGGTGCTACCGATATCGGTTACCGTGTGGCCAAAAAGTTTGGTCATAAGTTAATCGAGACGACACCGGCACTTGTACCGTTCACGCTGGATAAGGTTAATACGAATCTGGCAGGTATTGCAATTGAATCGGAAGTAAAAGTAGGGAATATGAAGTTTCTAGAAAATATTCTATGGACTCACAAGGGACTAAGTGGTCCTTCAATCCTAAAAGCATCTTTGTATTGGAATAAGAAAGATGAAGTAAAAATTAATTTCCTTCCAAAATCTGATCTTTATGAGATCTTAAAAGAACATAAGAAGAAGAATCTCGTAAATGCTTTAAAGGAGCATCTTCCAACCCGTTTTGTTGAGCTTTGGCTTACACAACATGAGCTTCCTTTAAATAGAAATTGTGCTGAATTGTCTGGAGCACAAAAAGAAAAACTTATCGAAGTTATGCACCATTGGACCTTTGTACCAAGTGGAACTGAAGGTTATCGAAAGGCCGAAGTTACGAGAGGTGGTGTCGATACAAATCAAGTGAGCTCTAAATCAATGGAGAGTCGATTACAAAAGAATCTTTACTTTGTAGGTGAAGTTCTTGATGTTACAGGACTTCTTGGAGGATATAACTTCCAATGGGCCTGGTCTTCTGGCTATGTAGCTGCAAAATATGTATAATTTCTCTATGAGAAATAAGAAAAAAGAAAAAGCAGTCATATTTACTGGTGGTGGAAGCGGTGGACACATCGTTCCTGCTCTTACTTTAATTGAAAAATTAAAGCAGGATGGAGTAAGAATTTACTATATCGGCTCTTATTATGGAATTGAGTCTAAACTAACTCAAGGTAAGGTTAATCGCTATATTGGTGTTTCAACGGGCAAACTTAGAAGATATTTAGACTGGCAAAACGTGACAGATATTTTTCGCTTAATGATTGGGCTAATCCAATGCTTTTACTATCTTGCCCATATTCGAATGAGAGCAAATACAATCGTATCAATGGGTGGCTTCGTTAGTGTTCCAACTGTTGTTGCGGGAAAACTCTTAGGCTATAAGATTATTGTTCATGAACAGACTTCTCGCGTGGGGCTCGCAAATAAGATTGCTTCACTATTTGCTCACCGTGTATTTGTAAGTTTTAAAGATTCATTAAAATACTTTCCTCAAAAAATTGTTCGCTATTCTGGTTATCCTGTACGGGATGAATTTAAGACGACTCAGTTGAAGACTCGTACCTTCAATGGCATTGAATTAAAAGATTCTGAAGCACCTATTTTATTTATCACTGGAGGCGGAAATGGTTCAAAGCTTTTAAATGATAAAATTAAGGAGAATTTAGACTCGTTAACAAAGCAATTTGTGGTTATCCATCAAGTGGGAAGCCAGTATATTGATGAATATAGCTCTCTTGAAAGTAATCGCTATTATCCAGTTGCTTTCCTTGGGGACGAGATGCCAGATCTTATGAAGGCCGCAAAATATATTATTTCTCGCTCTGGTGCTGGAACAGTCGCGGAATTAATTGCGATTGGAAAACCAAGCCTTTATATTCCACTAAAGATTGCTCAAAAAAATGAACAATATCATAATGCAATGGAAGCAAATCGTCTTTTGGGATCAGTTGTTATTACTGAGGATGAATTTGGAAATTGTGATTTACTTGAAGAAATTAAAAAAATCCCATCACATGCTACCCCTCAAGATAGGGAGCATGCGAGTGAGATTATATTAAAAGAAATTTTACAGTCTTAGTAGGACACCGCGAGACTTAATCGTCTTGATGTAGTTTGAGAAAGGTTTAATCTTTCTTCTTAGATTCGATAGGTGAGTATCAATATTTTGTGAGTTTACATCACTGTCGGCCCAAACAACTTGAGAGATATGATCTCTTGAAAAGATTTTGTTAGGGTTAGAAGCAAGTAGTGTAATGATCTTATACTCAGTTGTCGTGAGTTTAATTTCTTTACCTTCAAGAGTGACATTTTGTTGATCAAGGTTGATTGAAAAATTATGATCTTCAAAATTAATCTCATTCTTCTTTTTACGACGGTGCTTACTTTTCTTAGCTTCAACCTTATTTTTAATACGAGCAACTAGTTCATTAATAGTAACTGGCTTAACAATAAAGTCTTGTGCACCAATCTCAAGTCCTTTTACACAAGCTTCCTCTGAAGGATCTCCCGTTAAGAAGATAACAGGAGTGCGTGGTGCTAGTTCTCTGGCCTTGCTGAATAGTTCGAAGCCATTCACTTCTGGCATGTGAAGATCCAGTACCATGATGTCTGTTTTATTAGTGTTTAAGAAACTTAGTAACTCCAGAGGATTCTGAATTAACTCCAGATCAAAATCATCCTCAAGAAGATCTTGGTAGTTCTCTAAATTATCGCTGTCGTCGTCAACGATTGTTACGTGTGGCTTATGTGCCTTTAAAGATTTTGACATGATTCAACTTCTCATTCTTTAGTTTTGAACTATAACATGTTGATTTTAAAGGTTGCTTCATATAATCGTCAATAAGATAAATATATGCTCGTCGCGTCTTTGTGGAATAATTTATAGAATTTCTTTAATTATAGGTACTTAAGGAGCTGTAATCTTGATAAAAAAAAGCCCCTAGTTTCTCTCTAGGGGCCTATATTCGTAGCTTAAAAAATATTTAATGCCGACAATTTTGCCTAATCTTTACTCTTTTTTTCTTTTCTAACTACTGAACGTTTATTAGCAGCAAGCTCTTTCTTTCTGATACGAATATTTTGTGGAGTTACTTCAACCCACTCATCATTATCAATCCAGTCTAGTGCCCACTCAAGAGTTCTTGGTCTAACAGGAGGAAGGATAATGTTTTCATCTTTACCAGCAGTTCTTACAGAAGTAAGTTGTTTACCACGACAAACGTTAACGTTCGCGTCGTTTTCTTTTTTACTTTCACCTACTACCATTCCTTCATAAACCATATCACCTGGCTCAACAAAGAATTCACCGTTGTTTAGAAGGTTGAATAGAGCATAACCTGTAACTTTACCTGTTCTGTCTGAGATGATTGCTCCATTTTGACGAGCAAGCATGTCACCAGCATATGGACGGTAACCTAGGAATTCTGTCGAAAGGATTCCTTCACCACGAGTGTCAGTCATGAAAGCACCACGGTATCCAATTAGACCACGTGATGGAATTTCAAACTCAACTCTTGTACGCCCTTCACCAATTGGCATCATTGAAGACATGATCCCTTTTCTGATTGAAAGCTTCTCTGTAACAACTCCTGTGAAATCTTCAGGAACATCAAGAACAGCTAGTTCGTATGGCTCATGCTTTTGACCATCAATTTCTTGGAAAAGAACTTCTGGTCTTGAAACCATAAGCTCAAACCCTTTACGTCTTAGTTCTTCGAATACGATAGCGATTTGAAGTTCACCACGTCCTTTAAGTTTATATACTTTAGCATCGTCAGTACCTTCGTACTGAAGAGCAACGTTTAAACGACAAGCATCTTGTAAAAATTCTTCTAACTTTCTAGAAGTTAGGTATTCACCTTCTTGCCCACTCATTGGAGATGTTGAAACGGAAACGTTTACAGCAACAGTTGGTGGCTCAACTTCAATTCTCTCTAGAGGATTTTGAGCTGTTGTTGGTGTGATTGTATCTCCAATATGAACCTCTTCAATACCTGCACAAATTACGATCTCACCAGCATGGGCTTCATTAACCTCAACTGTTTGTAGACCTGAGTAAGTTTGAATATTTGAAACTTTAAAGTTCTTAGTTTTACCATCACCGATACAAGTGAATTGTTGGTTTTTAACAATTGTACCTTTGTGGATACGACCTACAAACTGCTGTCCTAGGAATTTTGAGTATGTAAGGTTCGATACTAGAAGTTGTAGTGGAGATTCAACGTCTCTTTCTGGCTCAGGGAAGTAATCAGATACCATAAAGTCTAGTACTGGAATCATGTCATCTCTAACTACACCTGGCTCCATTGCGGCCCAACCATTCTTAGCTGAAGCATAGATGAAAGGGATATCAATATCGAAATCTTCAACTTCAAGTTCTGTCGCAATTTCAAGAAGTAGGTCTTCACATTCACCTTTTACTTCGTCAATTCTTTGGTCTGGACGGTCAACCTTGTTGATAATAACGGCAACCTTAAGTCCACGTGAAAGTGCTTTTCTAAGTACAAAACGAGTTTGCGGAAGAGGACCTTCTGATGCGTCTACTAAAAGTAGTACACCATCAACCATCATTAGTGATCTTTCTACTTCTCCACCAAAGTCCGCGTGGCCTGGAGTATCAAGTAGGTTAATCTTTGTGTCTTTGTAAAAGAAAGAACAGTTTTTAGCTGTAATTGTAATCCCGCGTTCTTTTTCGATCTCGCCAGAGTCCATTACTCTCTCTTCAACTTCAGCGCGTTCGTCAAAAGTATTTGATTGCTTTAGGATTTCATCAACCATGGTTGTTTTACCGTGGTCAACGTGCGCAACTACTGCGATGTTTTTTAGTTTCTCGAATTGACTCATTGTGCCCCTTTCTTGTCTGTCTTATCTGCTTTCTATTAATGAATTTATTTGCTACACAATATATATGATTCAGCTTGTAAATGTAACTAAATCTTTTGGTGGCCGAACGCTTTTTGAAGAAGTGACGTTCTCCCTCAATACGGGTGAAAGAATAGGCCTAGTCGGACGTAACGGAACTGGTAAATCGACTTTGTTTAAGGTCATTACTGGTGTTGAGTCCTATGATAGTGGTCAGGTGAAGATACCAAAGTCTTATAAAATCGGTACTTTAGATCAACATATCCACTTCACACATGAGACTGTACTTGCTGAATGTATGTCGGCACTTGGGCCTGAATTTGAGTATGAGACCTATCGTGCGGAAAAACTCTTAACTGGACTAGGCTTTTCTGATGAAGATTTTTTAAAAAGCCCTCAAAGTTTTTCTGGTGGATATCAGATTCGAATTAATCTCGTCAAAACTCTTTTAACTGAGCCAAACTGCCTATTATTAGATGAGCCAACAAATTATCTTGATATTGTCTCACTTCAGTGGCTTCGTTCATTTCTAAGAACATTCCAAGGTGAAGTGATTATTATTACTCACGATCGCTCCTTTATGGACTCGGTGACAACTCATACCATGGGTGTTCATCGTGGAAAGCTTAGAAAAATAAAAGGGCCGACAAAGAAGTACTACGAACAACTTGAGCAAGATGAGATTATTTATGAACAAACTCGTGTGAATCAGGAAAAGAAAATAAAGCATATGATGGATTACGTGGACAAGTACCGCGTAAGTGCTAGGGGTGCATCACAAGCTCAGTCGCGACTTAAGGCGATTGAAAAAATGCAGGATATGAAGCAACTTGAAAAGATTGCTGACTTAGACTTCTCATTTAATCATACTCCTTGTCCGGGAAAACAGATTATGAAAGTTCATGATCTAAGCTTTGGATATGATGATGAAGACTTATTTTCAGGTGTAAGCTTTGAAGTCGACCGCGAGGATCGAATTGGGATTATTGGAAAAAATGGAAAGGGGAAGTCGACACTCCTCAATGTTCTCTCCCATGAACTTAAGCAAGGGACTGGAGAAATTTGGGAGCACCCAAGTCTTGCTCTTGGTCACTTTGGTCAGACTAATGTGAAACGCCTTCACGCTGAAAATACAATTGCTCAAGAGATTCAAGAGGTAAATACAGAACTTCCTATTACAAGAGTAAAGGCCATTGCTGGGACAATGCTCTTTACTGGTGAAGATTCTGATAAAAGAATCTCTGTGCTGTCAGGTGGTGAGAAGGCAAGAGTTATGCTTGGAAAGATTCTGGCGAAGAAAACGAACTTACTCTTCCTCGATGAGCCGACAAACCACTTAGATATGGAGAGCATTGAGTCTCTTGGTGAGGCCATAAACGACTATGAAGGGGCCTGCCTCATTGTTACACACAACGAAGATCTTCTAAGGTCTTGTGTTAATAAGCTTGTGATCTTTAGAAAAGATGGCGCCGAGTTTTTTGAGGGAACGTATGACGAATTTCTTGAGAAAATTGGCTGGGAAGAAGATGCTAAACCAGTAAAAGATAAGCCTGCGCCTGTAAAAGTGGAACCAGTTAAGAAGGAAGAGGCTAAGGTATCTGGAAATAAATACAAAGAAGAAGAGATCATGGCGCAGATCGAGACTTTAGAAAAGTATCAGTCTGTATTAGAAGAAAAGATACAGAATGCTTCAGCGGCCGGAGACACCGATGCAATAACTAGCGCAGGCCATGAGCTTGAACTAGTTAATGCAAAAATCGATGAGTTATTAGAGTTGTTGTAATTATTGTTCTTGTGCTGAACTCGACTTCGAAGAATCAGAAGGGCCTGTTCGAATTGCTTTATCTGCCTTGGCATTAGCACATTCTGTGGCATCGTTCTCATCACAAGGGCAGTAGGCCAGAAGTTTTGACTTGATATCAAACTTCTTTTGCTTTTCAGAGTGTGCTTCACAAATTAGTTTCTTAAGACATACTCCCTTATTTGAACAATTGGCATTCTTTCCTTCAAATAACTTCTCATTCGTATCAAAGTTACAGTTGTAATAGATTAAGTCATCTGGAAGAAGTTCTTCTTCTTGCTCTATTTCAACTTGCTCAGGAACAAATTTCTCCTCGTCGCCACCATCTGCTTCTCGTGGAATTGATTCCGGAATCGCCACTGGTTCTTTTTCTTCGACCTGAGGGACCGGTTCTTCTTCAACTGGTTCTTGAACAACTGGGGCTGCCGGTATTTCTGGTTTTTCAAAAATTGTTGCAAGTCTCTCTTTAAGAGCGTTACAACTAAAGGCCTTTTTAGGCGTACTCTTTGATTCACAAAAACAATTCACATTATCAATAATCTTTTCAAATGTTTCTTTGTTATTATTATAGCGCTCTTTTAAAGATTCTTTAAAGTTAGGAACTTTGGCAGAAGCCTCAAGACACTGAGCTGTTGCATAAGCATAAGAAGGTGAGACCTTAATACAAATACCAGCTTCACTATTTCTTTTTGAGTTTCTTGTTGCAACAAATTGTACCGGATCTAGACTAGAGTCGTAGGCTCCAAAAATTTTCGGGTTACAACGGAAAAGGTTCTTTCCACCGCAGCTATAGTTATTCGTATATACTTCAGAGTCGACACTCTTTACTTTATCTAGTCCAGAAACCTTCCAAGGAGCTTGGCAATAGCTCCCTTTTCTTGTGGATGCCCATCCACCAAAGTAGCACATATTATTACAGTCTTGTCCCTCTGCACAGGCGGTAGGGATTAGCATATCCATGACAAAATTAAACGAATACCTGCCACCATTTGTACTTTCAACTTTATAAAGTCCATTGCGCGATACTTCGGCAAGAGTTTTCAGATAAGCTTCGATAATATCTGAAGTATATTCACTTTGTGGGAGCATCGTTAAAGCTTGCTGATAAATATAATTATCAGAAACAGCAACATCTGTTGTTGAAATTGGGTAGGTTACCTGAATACCAATTTTTGGGTTCTTTAAAAACGGTTTAACCTTGATGTATTTCTTCGACTTCGTTTGAATTAAATAGTGTTCCTTCGTAACATTAATTAATTTTCCTGTGTTGTATACAGTCGGAACCGTAAATGCGTACGTATTAAAAATTGAAGTAATTGAAAATAGAACAGAAATTAAAAACTTCATCTTATACCTCCGTTCCAAGTTCAATGACACTACACTTGTTCTCAATAGTTGAGTTAAGAATTGTTTTTACGTGACATGGGTTATCGTCAATAGTCTCCTCATCGTTGAACTCACACGTGATTTGATAAGTTTGATTCTTACACTTATAAGTTTGAGCACACACTCGAGACTTTGAGTTATCATTTATACATTGCTTAGGGTCTTTTTGTGAAAAAGAGATCAACTCAAATTTTCCAAAATCAATTTGTTCGCTTTGATTTGTACAGATCTCATCACGACATTTTCCGTAAAGCTTTGCGGTTGGAGTGAAGCCGTCTTTAGGATCATAGTTATAGCTTTGATCGATTGGATAGCAATTACTACGTCCAACTCTTTCAAGTTCTTCTTTAGAAAGTTTTAATCTCTTTGGTCGACAATTACTCTCTTTTGCTAAGATATTCTTTGTTCTTTCGTAACAGAAGTAATACCTTCTCTCAATTTCTGTAGCTTGCTCCTCAACTGGTTCAGGCTTAGCGGCCGAAGTTGTTTTAACCTCAACTGCACTACGGTCTAGTGGATTTGATATGGCCACCTTTACAATGTTGCGAGCACTTTCATTTTGAATACAACGAACTGTCATTTCGCCAGCTGAAACAATCCTAAGAGTCGTTTGTGAATTATCGTAGCAGTAATTACTCTCTTTATTCACTTCCTCTTCTTTGACTGCATGGTAGAGCTTTCTTACTTCCTCTCTGTCGCGATATACATCTAACTTTGCACGGACATCTCTTAGAGAGTCTCGAGTAGTTGTGGATGTATCTCCTTTGGCAATCTTATCTACTAATATCTTTTCTTCTTGTAAAAGAGGATCGGCCTTTTCCATAATAACTTCTGTAAGCCTTGCTTTTAAATGTGTTGTAAACGCATTTTTGTAGGCATCTGACTCTAGAATATTAATTTTTGAACCATGAATACTCGCTTCATAGAACTCATGACCTTCAATAATTTGTTCCACGATCTTGTCGTCGTTTGCAAGCAAAGGTGTTGAGAAGAGTAGTGGAGCTATGAGTCCACATAGTTTTAAAATCTTTTTCTTTGAATAAGTCATTACGATAATTCCCTTTCTCTCATTACTTTATTCTTATCGGAGAGATAGCGGAAATACTTGAGTAAATGTGTTCTTTCCTAAGTGTTTAAAATCTCTATTGGTTGTGAGATTTCACTTTATTGCTTTTTTGGCCTGATTGGCCTTTATGTCCACCACCTTTCTGGTTGGACTGCGACTGGTTAATGACACGATCACGTGATTCTAAAGTAACTTTCGTTGCACTAAACCAAGGATCTTCAATTTTAATCTGATCTTCATTACCATCTAGGATCGTGATGACTGGCACAATATCATAAGAGTCTTTCTTTTCTTGTTTTACTGAAAGCCTTATGGTTTGAGGGCCTTTGCCCTTTCTCGCACTTGAGTTTTCAAGTTCAATAACATACTTACTTTCTTTTCTTAGAGTCTTGTACTTTTTACGAGGGCAACCGCCAAGTTTGTAAGCGGTGACAACATCAACTGCACAGCCGTCACTAATATAGTACATAAGATCGTATTCAACGACGATTCGATCAGGTGAGTCGGCATCAATAGTAATTTCTTTCTTAGGAAAGAAGCTTTTGCTAAGCTTTATCTTCATTTCTGAAGCTTGAGTAGCGACTGCAAAAATAAGTACTAATGAAAGTTTTAAGACATTACTAAGTCTCATATTACCACCTAAGAATAGTTTTCTAGGTTACTCATCGGAAATTATTTTAAATTATTAAATTTTAGTGGAACCGAGTTTGCCATATCTCTAACAAAGACTTCATCTAGCTCTCTATTAAGATCTTTGTCTAAGCAAAAAAGGGTGTTTTCATATGAATGATCGGTAGCATTGTGTTGAAAATTGTAACTACCAATACTTGATAGGATTCTATCAAAATAAAAAACTTTTGAGTGAAGAAAACTAATGTGTAGCCATACACGTGTATTTTCAAACTCTGAATAATCATTGATTAAGTTTTCAAAATGGGCCTCTCCAAAATAGTCATTCCACTTCTTTATGCTCTTAAGCTTTTTCTTTATTCTCTTACGGAGCGATTTATCGCTAATATCTTCATTTAAAATGAGATCCTTAATTTCTTCATTTTTAATATCGATAATTTCATTACCTGTCATATCTGTGCCTGTTGTAATGAAATCTAATGAGATTCCTCTTTCTTGAAGATCTTTTAATTTGTGATGAAGCTTGTTGAACATTTTAAAAGTATCAAATTTTTCAATGAGTGGTGCCTCTTTAAAGACTGACCTGTAATAAGTATCAGATCGAATTGGGTCCATAATTCCTAAGTATTTATCAATATGATTAAGGGCCAATAGGTAGGCGTCACCAATATTGGTTTGATATTCATATGGAGATTGTTGAATAAAGCGACAAACTCCATTCATTCGCGTTTCTTTGTTATTTAATACTCTGTCGTATTGGGCCTGGCCCCTTAATTCGTTCTTGGTTTCCCATTTCTGTCTTGCTTGGTAAAATTTAAGTTCTTTACCGAGATCGGCAATAGCTTTGCGAGAATTCTTCTTTTTAAAATATTGCCAATCTTTTAAGAAACCGATGGCGATATCAGTTACAAGTGGCCCTTGGATAATGACATCGATATCTTTATTTTTAAAATCCGTGTCACGAGATAAATTGTCTGCATTTAATTGATTTTGACCACCAATGATTGCAGTCTTGCCATCCACAACAAGCTTCTTATGGTGATAAACGGTTCGTCCTTCATGCTTCCAAAAATCATTCGCTCTTATGATTTGCACACCTTTCTTTTTTAGTTTCTTAGGACATTCATTATGACCTAGCGCCTTTGACATCATCTTGTCTTCCATAACATATACTTTGACGCCACGTTGGTGCGCATTTATCAGTTCATCAATAAGTACCTTTACAGAGCTGTCACAAACAAAGCTAAGTGAAGACATTAGGACTTCAGATTTTGCACCTCGAATTAATTTTAATTTCTTCAGGTAAGAGTGATGGTTTTCTAGAACTCTTACTTTATTTCCAAAACTCAGTTGAGACTTGGATACCTCATCCATTGTGACTTGAAAGTTTGTTGTGAAATAAGGGTGCTCTATCGCATTATAATCAATTTTATCGAAGTCTTTAGAAAATAGAGAAAAGTCAGTGATCTTTTGCCTAATTGGTGGATGATTTAAAAACCCCCACTCTTTAAGTGGGTATTCATCCACAAGGTGATGTCTTTTCTCATTAGAAAAGTTGAATTGAGAGTAGTAATTGATCTTGGCCTCATTAAAAGTCGTGCCTCTATATTCATTAATATAGGCTTTATAATTTGTTTGGTAGTCATCTTGTAAAAGGTGCCAAGTTAACTCGAACCATTTTGTATTTTCGAGTCTTCCATATTGATCTTTTTTATAGCTGTATGTTGCTCTGTCTTCGCTTGACTGATCAATAACGTAGTCACGATCTAAAAATGGAATCTGAAGCGCAAGGGCATTCGTGGCCATGATAAATATGAGAATTGATTTTATATACATGCTCATATTCTAGAGCGAATTAAGGAAAATATATTGAATTTTGAAAGATCTACTAACCTGTTTAAAAAGAAAACAGCTGTAATTTAAAGTAGTTGTGGGCTTTTTGCGTACTTCTTTATTCCTGCAATGATCTTGCTCGCATAAACTCCATCAATAATTCGATGATCCAGAGTTGCTCCAACTGTTAGGGTAGGTCTTGCGATAATTTCCCCATTTTCAACGATGGCCTCTTCCTTGATCTTAAATAGACTTAGAACAATTGGGACATGAGAGATTGTTGGAATTGGTGCAAAGGCAAACTCAGCTCCAAAGTTTCCTACACTCGTAATCATGCATGAACCAAATGGGTCACGCTTAACACTAAAGAGGCTCGTATAGAAATTAAGTCGATACATAGCAATATCAAGTAGAGTAAGAGCTGGTCTGGCCAGAAAGTTTGGAATGAGTGCGACAACTTTCTTCACTTTCTTAAAAGACTTATCCTTATCATTTCTTATATTCTTTGCACTATCCATGAGTTCTTTTTTTATCTCAAAAACACTCTTTCTATCGGCATCTCTGATAACAGTTCCTGAAAGGTCACGACCGCTGTGATCCACTGAAACTTGTAAGAAGATATCGACGCTCTCTCTTTGGTAAAGATTTGAGCCTCTAATCATACGGTTTATCTGTGGGTTTTCGTGAAAAACTTGCGCAATAATCTTTGTGAATAGGTGAGTAGGAGTAATCCCTTTCTCTTTTGTATATTCTTGAAAATTTGTTGCATCAAATTTTAAGAGTCCATATGTCGAGGGATCAACAGGCATTTTCCATGTATTCATGGACACTTTACGCCAAGATGAAAGATGCTTTACCTTTTTAAGTTTAATATGTCTCATAATCGAGAGTTTGCTTTTTGGTCACCGATATATTTAAAACGAGGTGTTTCAATACCATCGATAACAACTGTCTCAATAAACATTTCTAGTGGTCGTACCCACAGCTTACCAAGATCATTTTCATAAAGGCATTCGTAGTAAACTAATTCTTCTAAAGTTTCAGAGTGGCGTACGATATCGTGAACGATATAATTCATGCCCTTGTAGTGCTGGTATAGGCCACCTTTAACAATCTTGCTCATTAGTCTTTTCTCACTTTTCGATAAAATTTTATTGCGGCCATAAGAACTACTCCTAAGGCAATTATTCCACCAACTCCATAAAGGATTCCTTCTAAGCTTTTAATCACTGCAAGGAAAACAATAGCAAAAAGAAATAGCGTCGCCACTTCATTCCAAACACGTAAGAATTTTGCAGAGTGAGGAAATTTGTCATATTGAAGTGCCTTAAATATCTTATGACACTTAAATTGATATACTAACAGTAGTAAAACTAAAGTTAGTTTGAGGTGAAGCCAGTAGTGACCTTTCATTGGCCAATAAGTTGTATAAACTAAAGAGGCCCCGAAGATAATAGTGGCAATACACGCAGGCCAGGTAATTCCATACCATAGCCTGCGAGACATAATCTTAAATTGAGCACTTAAAATAGTTCGTTCGCTATCACTCTTATCTTGCGCCTCTGTATGATAAATAAAAAGACGAACAATATAGAAAAGTCCAGCAAACCAACAAACGATACTAATTAAATGTAATGCTTTTAAATACTCGTAACTCATTATTTTCCAAATGTTGGAGCACCATTGATATTTTCCTCATAGAAATTACCGAATGTGCTCATTTGCTTGTGAAAGCTAACTGCAAGCTCTTGTGCCTTAGCTGTATAAGCATCTTGATCTTCCCACGATTTTTGTGGATTTAAAATTGTGCTTGGAATTTCTCCTACAACTTTAGGAATATTTAGACCAAAGATAGGGTCTTGTTCAGTTTCAACATTTTGAAGATTATTTGCTTGAATATTGCGAATAATTTGTCTTGTAATATTAAGTGGGAAGCGCTGGCCTGTTCCATAAGCACCACCAGTCCAACCAGTGTTTACCATCCAAACGTTAAATCCTAACTTGTCGATATATTCACCAAGTAGTTTCGCATACTCGCTTGGGTGGCGAAGCATGAAAGGTGCACCGAAACATGAAGAGAAAGTAGCTGTTGGCTCTTTAACTCCAATTTCAGTACCAGCAAGTTTCGCTGTGTAACCTAGGACAAAGTAGAACATTGCTTGTTCTTTAGTAAGCTTTGCTACTGGAGGAAGAACTCCAAAGGCATCAGCTGATAAGAAGAAAACATGCTTTGGAATATCTCCACGAGATGATTTTTCTAATTCATCAATAAACTCTAGAGGATATGAAGCACGGCCATTTTCAGATAGGGACTTATCATAGAAATCAACTCGACCTGTGCTCTCATCTAGAACAACATTTTCCAGAAGTGCACCAAAACGATTTGATGCTTCATAGATTTCAGGTTCACCCTCTTTGGAAAGCTTATATGTCTTAGCATAACAGCCACCTTCAAAGTTGAAAGTTCCCGCTTCACTAATACCATGCTCATCGTCACCAATTAGAAATGTCCCTGTATCAGTTGATAGAGTAGTTTTACCCGTTCCTGATAGACCAAAGAAGATTGAAACTTCACCATTATCTAGGCGAGATGCTCCTGAGTGTGTTGGCATAATATTTGACTCTGGTAGAAGATAGTTCATTGCTGCAAACATACTCTTTTTGATTTCACCTGCGTAAAGTGTTCCTGCAATGATAGTAATCTTAGACTTTAGACAAGTAACGACTGCTGTCTCCGACCTTAGATCAAAATCTGCCGGATCAAGAAGAAGTTCTGGCGCGTGAAGAATTGTGAAGTCATTTTCGTTAAAGTCTCTTACTTTCTCACGGAATAGGTGAGTTGAGAAAAGTGCATGATTTGGATTTGTTGTAACAAGCCTTGCTCCAAGGTTGTGTACTTCATCAGCTCCTACACTTCTTTCTGTAATGAATAGATCACGATCTTTATTTAGATAATTAGTCACATGTGACTTTAGCTTTGCAAAAGTTTCTGGCGTCATTGATTTAAAGTTATTTTCCCACCAGATAGTATTTTCTGTTGTTTCATCGCGGACGATATAACGGTCATTGGCACTACGCCCCGTATGCTTTCCTGTCTCAACAACTAGGGCACCATCTTTTGTTAGTTTTCCAATGCCACGAGCTACTGTTTCTTGGATTAAGAAACTTCTTGCAGAGTTTACAAATATCTTATTATTTGGTCGCTCCATGTTAATTCCCATGTCTGTATAAAATTGCGTCATACATCATCTCCGGTTCGATTTTTACAGTCCATAATTGTTCTTGTTCTTAGTTCTTTTTATGCCTCTAAATATATGCTTTTTAAACTGTATTGATAACCATTTTTATTCTAATTCAGCTCATATTTTTTAACGCTAGAAGTAGTCGGAACAACGATTTTATAGTATATTTTGAAGACTTATACACAATAGATATGATGCACTTAGTTGTGCTTTGAATTATAAGGAAGAAAATATGCAGCCATTATCATCTCGCGAGATTAGAGAGAGATTCCTAGATTACTTTGAAAAGATGGATCACTTAAAAATTAGTGCATCTTCAATCGTTCCTCAAAACGATCCGACACTACTTTTTATTAACTCTGGGATGGCCCCATTAAAGAATTACTTTCTTGGGAAGGAGACTCCTCCGTCTCCAAGGTTAGCAAACTACCAACCGTGTATTCGTACAAAAGATATTGATGATGTTGGTGATCGCCACCACTTAACAATTTTTGAAATGCTAGGTTCTTGGTCAATCGGTGATTATTACAAAGAAAGAGCATGTAAGCTTGCTTATGATCTTCTTGTTCACGAGTTAAATTTTGACCCGAAAAGACTTTATTTTACAGTTTACGGTGGAAATGAAGACTTAGGAATCAAGCCGGACACTGAATCAATTGAAGCATGGAAGAAGTGTGGTGTTCCTGAGGACCATATTGTTGTTCTTGGTGAAGATAACTTCTGGGGACCTGCAGGTGATCATGGGCCATGTGGGCCATGTACTGAAGTATTCTATGATACTGGTGCAGAGTATGGTCCGGAATACAAACCAGGTGGACACTTTGATGATGTAAGTCGCTATATCGAAATCTGGAATGCTGGTGTATTCATGGAACTTAATAAGCAAAAAGATGGTACATTTGAACCACTACCTCTTAAGTCTGTTGATACTGGTTCTGGTCTTGAAAGACTTGCAATGGTGATGAATGGCTGTGACTCCGTTTATGAAACAGATCTTCTGGCACCACTAATGAAGCTTTCAAAAGAACTTCTTGGAAAAAATACTGATGTTCAAACAGAACGTATGATCTCTGATCATATGCGTGCAAGTATTATGATTCTTGCCGAAGGTGTAATGCCAGGAAATGAGGGACAAGGATATATTCCTCGTCGTCTTATTCGTAAGTGTGTCGCCGCATGTATTTCAAGAGGTGTTAAGCCAAACTTTAAAAATCATATTCAAAAAACAATTGAAATGCTTGGGGACTTTTATCCTCAACTTAAGTCTGCTCGTGAAGCAATTATCTACAATATGGAACAAGAGATTAATGAATTTGTTCCAATTGTTGAAAATGGACTTAAGAAAATTGAAGAAGAGCTATCAACAAACTCAAAATCAAAAGAGTTATTTCCTG
This sequence comes from Halobacteriovorax sp. GFR8, assembly GCF_050955245.1. Lineage (NCBI taxonomy): Bacteria > Pseudomonadati > Bdellovibrionota > Bacteriovoracia > Bacteriovoracales > Halobacteriovoraceae > Halobacteriovorax > Halobacteriovorax sp. GFR8. Next base: position 288,874 of record NZ_JBPBLR010000002.1, read on the forward strand.
GCCATGTTGCCTTTGAACTCGTAACAACTCATGGTCTTCCTTTAGAAGTAATTAAAGCTGAGCTTGCTTCTAAGAATATTGAGTTTGCGGAAATCGAATATAATGAGTGCTATGAAGCTCACAGAAAAGCTTCTCGTGTCATCTCTCGTAAAAGTTCAGTTGGTGCTGACCAAGAAAGACTTGAACTTGAGTTTATTGAAGTTGCCGATACTGAGTTTACTGGTTATGACTCGCTAGAAACAGATAGTGAAATTCTAAAGATCTACCGTACAGAAGATGAAGTTTACTTTGCAACAAAAGAAACTCCATTCTATGGAGAGTCAGGTGGACAGGCCGGAGATATTGGAGCTGCCAGAACTTCAACTGGTGAACTTCAGATTATCGATACAATGAAAGTGAAGAATACACATGTTCATATCGCTAAGATTATTTCTGGTGAAATTGAGACAGGTGAAAAAATAGAATTAATCGTTGATGGTGAAAATAGAAAGGCATCGATGAGAAATCACTCGGCGACACATTTACTACATGCTGCTCTTCACGAAGTTATCGGAAAGCATGCAATCCAAAAAGGTTCAATGGTTACTGCTGAGCGCTTACGTTTTGACTTCCAAAACCCACAAGCTGTGTCTGCGGATGAGCTGGCCAAAGTTGAAGCGCTTGTTAATAAGTGGATTATGCAAAACGACTCACGTACGACTAAACTTTGCTCTTATGAAGAAGCAATTGATAGTGGAGCAATGGCACTATTTGGTGAAAAGTATGATAGCGACGTTCGTGTTATCGCTTTTGGTAAAGATAGTGTTGAGCTTTGTGGAGGAACTCACGTTGGCCGTACTGGAGATATTGGACTATTCGTTATTACAACAGAGACTTCTGTTGCAAAAGGAATTCGTCGTATCGAGGCCGTAACAGGAACTGCTGCTGTAAGAGTTATGCAAGAAAGATCGGCCCTTTTAAATGCTGCTGCAAAAGAGTTAAGTGCAAAACCTTCAGATGTACCTGCTCGTATTAAAGATCTTCGCGCAGAGATGAAAAAGAAGATTAAAGAAGCGAGTGAGAAGGCCGCAAAAGGTGGCTCAACTAACTTCACGAAAGAAGTTAAACGTGACTATGAAGGCTTTAAAATGCTAGCTGCAACTCTTGAAGCAGATGCTAAGGCCGTAAAAGAATTAGGTGATAACTTAATTAATAAGGGAGAGGTACAAATTGTGTGTCTTCTTTCTAAAGATGATAAGGGAATGAAGTCATTTGTATGGTCTAACTCAGACGTTAAGGCAGGTGACCTCCTTAAAAAGATTCTCGAGCCAGTATCTGGCCGTGGTGGTGGACGTCCTAACTTTGCTCAAGGTGGAGCTCCTGATGTAAACTCAGGATCTCAAGTACTTGAATTTATTGAAAAAATGTAATTATTCTTATAATAGGCACAGGTTCAAAGAGCCTGTGTCTAATTTCCTAACATCCCTATACTTAATTTCACTCCATAGTCGTTGGCAACAAATTCTGGTGTATAAAGAATCTGTCTTAAATTTATGGAGTGTAGACGTGATTAAAACTAATTTACCAACAGATGCTCTTTCTCGTGAGCTTCGTCGTTTAACAATGCAACTTGATATTATTGAGAATCATCTTGATGCTGCTGAAATCGAAGAGAAAAGAGAGCTTGTTGAAAAATCCATTATCCTTAAGATGAGTGATATGACCTCATCAAATATTAACTACCTTGGCAAACTTAAGGGAGTTAGAAAAACAAGCTTAAAGAAACGCTTCGTTCAGGCCGAAATTAACTTACTAGGTAAGGGCATTGGCCGTTTTCCACAAAAGAATGAATTACGCCTAAAAGTGATCAAAGATCGTTTTGATGGTGTTGTTCACCGATTCAACAAAATTTCTGCATAACCTGTTCATAATTAAGTATTTGTTAACTTTGCTCCGAAATAATCTTGAGAGATTTGGAGTAAATTATGAGAGATTATGATCCTAGAGTTTCATTTGCACAGAAGGTGGTTGTGGCCATTCACTACACGCGAGAACAACGCTCGCGTGTAAACGATGTCTTTTACTTCTCTTCGCTAAAACACTTAGACAAGGCCTACCTCGATGCCAATATTATACCTGTCGATATTGCTGAGAAGATACGTGAGGGATGGATTGAGTGCTACAAGAGTATATGCCAAGAGTCTTTTAGCTTGAATGCTAAGGCCAAAGAGCATTTAAGCTTTTGGAGCGAATTACTAATGCTGCCAAATGAGAGTATCCATTAATTCTTTGCGACTTGAAATGAGAGTGACACTCTGGTTCCGATGTTGACGTCTGAGCTGACTTTGATTTTACCATTTGAAAAGTCGGTGAAGTATTTAACGATAGGAAGTCCGTAACCCGTACCTATTTCGCCTTTGGTTCCAAGGCGACTTGTCTTTCTTTCAAAATGAAAGAGGCCCTCAATGATGTCTTTAGGTATTCCTATTCCTTTATCTATAATGTCGATATAGACACGGCCAGCATTATCATAAAGTTTAATGAGAATATCTTGTCCATCATAACTAAACTTAATGGCGTTTGAAATTAAGTTACTTAGTATATGATCGAAGAAAATCTTCTGTTCGCAAAAGAAACCATTACTTGTATGAATATCAAAGTGGAGTTTAAGATTCTTATCATTTAAAAGCTTGAAGTGTTGTTCAGAATAATCCTTGATTAATTGCGGATGAATCATACTTTTTTCTGTAAGAAGACTTTCAGAGTCCAACTGAAAGCTTCTAACATTAGAAATAATCTCTTGTACTTTTTTTAGTGAGTTATTAATTTGTAAATACGAAGAATCATCAATAACACTTTTTCTAAGTAAGCTTGAAATCTTAAGCTTCAAAATTGTTATAGGATTTGAAAGGTCATGCAAGACAACATGTAGTAATGTATCAAGTTGCTTATTAGAAAGAGCTAACTTAAGCCGCGAAGTGGACTCAAGCCAAACGTAGAAGAAAAAGTAAATTGTCGTGAGAATCGAGAATTGTACAATATTAAATTTCAAAAGCGTGTAGTACTGTATAGATGTTAGAGGATAAGAGAGAGAGCTAATGGTATGATCGAGCATAAAAAAAGATGCAAACGTTGAGATCATAACAAGTACGCCAAAGAGCAGACCAGAGCGCTTATAAAAGACCCCAAAGAAAATTGGTGTACCGGTAATCCAGAGAATCCCTGGAGACTTAACTCCTCCAAAAGTAAAAACAATGATTATCATGATAAAGACTGATGGAAGAACACAAATGGCCTTGGCCAGTCTGTGTTTACCTAAGAGACACGACGTGATGAAAAGTAAGACCTGACTTGTTGTGTACGTGTAAAAGAACTCTTTTGGGATCTTGTGAAAGAGTACCTTTGGATATGCCACGTAGTAATAACAAACTGTTATAGAAACCATAATCAGTGTGAAAATAATCAGGTAGCGCTGAATAAGAAGTTCACGTTTATATTTTAATTTCATCTGGGCCACATTAGAGCAAAATGTGATCTTATTCTAGCAAAGTGAAATTTATTTATGGTTTTTTTAATGGGAAGCTAAGAGTAAATTCCGTGCCATTTCCAGTACTTGTAGGTGATTGAACCGATACCTTCGCCCCTGATAACTCGGTGAAGTAGCGAACGATAGGTAGTCCATATCCTGTACCAGTTTCTCCTATTGTTCCAAGGCGTGACGTCTTCTTATCAAAATCGAAGATTTCATCGATAATATCTTCTGGTATCCCAACTCCTTCATCACGAAAGGATAATATGGCCGTGTCGTCTTGGGCCTTAAATGTGACCTCAATGATTCCTTCAATATGACTAAACTTAATTGCATTTGAAAGGAGGTTACTTAAGATATGATCTTTTAGGATAGATGGTGAAAACTTTATATAAAAGCCTCCTTGGTCATCAAAAACTAACTTTAGATGCTTCTTATTCATTTCTTTAAATTGCTGACTTAGATAAGTTCTAACTTCAGCAGAACTGATTAATTTTCTATCTTCTTGAAGGCGTTCGGAGCTTAGTTGGAAGCTTCTAACATTTTGGATAATTTCTTCAATTTTTACAAAAGCGTCTTTTATTTGTTTTGTTTCAGCTTCCTTTATATGAAAACGCCTTTTTAAACTTGCAAGCTTAAGTTTTAGAATTGTAATCGGATTTGAGAGGTCATGGAGTACGACGTGTAAAAGTGTATCGAGCTGCTCCTTGGAATTCTCAATTTCATCTCTTGTTCTTTGTTCCAACCAGGTGTAGTAAAGAAAGAAGAGGGTAATAACTATTGAGAAGTGAATTACATTCATCCTCTTTTCCGCGATATATAGTTCTTGTGGTACTTCTACTGTCATCGAAAGTATCTGAGCTTCAAATGTGTAAAAAATAGCGTAAATAATAAGCATGAGTATAATGCCAATAATCATGCCCTTCTTTCTAAAAAATATTGCAAAGAAGATCGGAAAACCAGCGATCCAAAATACTCCCGGTGCATGAATTCCTCCGAAAGAAGTAATGAGAACTAAGGTAATCGCAATAGATGGAAAGAGACTTGAAAGGTTTCTTAGAAGATGTTGGCCTTTGAAGTCAAAGTAATAGAAGGCCAAGTATAGGGTTGATATCGGTAGAACAAAATAATACAAAACAGAATCATTAATAAAATGATGATGCCTAAAGGCATAGCTAATCAATGAGAGCATTGCCATGACATTGGTAAAGTGAATAAGAATTGTATTAAGTCGATCTTTCATAATAACTAAATATTTATATATAAAAGTTTGTCGGTTATGACGAATTTTTATTTAGTTTTGAAGATGTTAAAATATAAGCGTCAGCGCCTTATTTTAATGACGGTAAGTGTGGTAAATGATTGGGGTTTTTTATTTAAGAAATTGGTTGCGGGTTGTCCCTGCGTTCATGAAGCGAAGCTTTATGACGCTGAGGAGCTTAACATGCAAAATTAAAATATAAGCGTTAGCGCCTTATTTTAATGACGGTAAGTATGGTAAATGACTGGAATTTTTTATTTAAGAAATTGGTTGCGGGGGCTGGATTCGAACCAACGACCTTCGGGTTATGAGCCCGACGAGCTACCAACTGCTCCACCCCGCGACAAAGTAAAATCAATATATTATCAGAAAGGTCTTATGTCAAATTAAATTTGTCAGACATAAATTACTAAAATTTCTAGAAGACGCTCCGATATGAACTCTGTATGAGGGATGTTTAAAAATAAAATTTTTGGAGTTTAGAAGATGGAAATGCAAAATCATAGTAAGTTAACGATTGATATCGACACTTCAGAGCTTACGCCTGCACAACTTCGCGCGATTAAGACAATTAATATGCTAATGGCACATATTGTGACGACTGAAGATGAAGCAGATTTTTTTGATGGGACTGCTGAAGTTATGAGAATTTGTGCTTCACTAGTTAAACAGTCAAAATTTTGCCAAGGCAATTCATCAATTCCATATGGTGATCAAGCATTGGAGTTTTCAATTGAGCTATTAACAGAGCTTATGGAATCTTCTTCAGTAGTAAAATACGATAATTAAGAGAATAGATATTTTGTTAGAAAAGGGCCTTAAGTGGGCCCTTTTTTTTTGTGTAAATATTAGCTATAAAAGACTGTGAACTTTTATAATTAGGCTTTTAGAATGAGTGACTCAAGTAAAAAGAAAATTTGTCTTACGGGTGTTAAACCGACAGGAATGCCACATTTAGGAAACTATATTGGCGCGATCAAACCAGCTATTGATAATGTTAAGAACTCTGAAATGGAAGGCTATTTTTTCATTGCAGACTATCACTCACTAATTACTGTTCATGATGGTGAAACTCTTCGCAGTGATATTTACGAAGTTGCCGCAACTTGGTTGGCGGCAGGGCTTGACCCTGAAAAAGCAGTTCTTTACAAGCAAAGTGATGTTCCTGAGATCACCGAACTTAACTGGATTATTTCTTGTTTTGCTTCTAAGGGTTTAATGAATCGCGCACATGCTTATAAAGCTAAGAAAGATAAGAATGCTGAAGAGAATCGTGATGAGGACTTTGGTATTAATATGGGCCTATTTTCTTATCCAGTTCTTATGGCCGCAGATATTCTCTTTATGAATGCGAACTATGTTCCAGTTGGTGAGGATCAACTTCAGCATATTGAGATTGCTCGTGATATCGCTTCAAGCTTTAATCATAAATATGGTGATCTTCTAACTCTACCTGAAGCTATTGTTAGTAAGGAAGAAGTGAAGTTACTTCCAGGTCTTGATGGCCGTAAAATGAGTAAGTCGTATAATAATCATATTCCTTGTTTTGTTCCTGAGAAGAAATTAAAGAAGATGATTAATAAAATCACGACAGACTCAACTCCACCAGAGGCTCCAAAGAACCCTGATGATTCTCTAATCTTTGATATCTATAAATTCTTTGCCACAAAAGAAGAGCAAGATGCCTTAGCAAAACGCTACCAAGAAGGAATTGGATGGGGCCATGCAAAGCTTGAACTTTTTGAAATTGTAAATCGTGAGATGAAAGAAGCTCGTGAAAAATATGATGCACTTATGGCAGATAAATCTCAAATTGATAAGATACTAGCTGAAGGTGCCGCAAAGGTTCGTCCAATTGCTCAAGAAAATTTAAGACGTATTAAAAAGGCCATTGGCGTTTCAAATTAATTCTTTTAGTTCTTATGATAAGGGTGATCTTGTTTGATCGTCTGTGCACGGTAAATTTGTTCGATAAGAACAAGTCGTGCAATTTTATGTGGAAATGTCATTGGAGATAGGGAGAGTTGATAATCAACTGTCTTTAAAAATTCTTTTGGAAAGCCGGCCGCTCCACCAATTAAGAAGCAAACACCTTTTTGCTGAGTTTCAATAACGTCATAGATAAACTTACTCAGTTTTTCACTATCACAAGTTTTTCCATGCTCAGTCATGGCAACGATATGTTGGTTTCCAAATTTAGCTTTAATGGATTCGACTTTATTTAGAAGTTCTTTGAGTTCAAGATCGATATTTTCTTGATGACCTTTACATTCGTGGATATGAAGTTTTGGGAAGTTAATACGCTTTAAGTATTCATTTTCAAGCGCGATAAGATGCTTATCTTTTAACTTCCCAATGACAATAACGTGATTGTCTTTCATAGATTACTAGAAGTAACCTTTGTCTGAGTCTGCAGAAGTTTCTGCATCATCAGAAGAGTAGTAGTACTCATTTGGAATTTCAACTGTTGGAACTGACCATAGGTTATCAATGTCGTAAGCTTCACGAGCTGACTCATCAAAGATATGAACAATAATGTCACCAAGGTCAATTAGAATCCAGTCTGTCTGTTGGTGTAGACCTTCTTTAGAGATGACTGTTTGTCCTTTTCTCTTCATTTGTTTTGCAATCTCATCAGACATAGCATTTGCCATTGAAGAGTTTGTTGCAGAAGCAAGTATGAAGTAATCAGCAAGAGCAGTCGTTTTTCTCATATCAAGAACTTTAAGGTTGATACCTTTAAAGTTTCCAAGAATCCAAGCACTGGCCATTGCGATATTTAGAGGGAATTCTAGTTTTGAATTATCTGCAATTTCATCTACGTTTTTTGTGATAAATTCATTTTGTGACATTGGTTAGTCCTTTATCGTTTTAAGCATTAAAGATTTAAGTAAGTCTATATTAAGTCCAGATACTGAAGAGATCGGAAGACACTTTCTATCAACTTGTGCTTCAAAGAAGTCTTGAAACTTCTTAATTTCTTCATCTGTCATAGCATCAATTTTTGTTAAACAAATTAGCTCTTTCTTATTTAAAAGATCTTCACTATAGCGACCAAGTTCTTGGCGAATAATTACGTATTGCTCAAATGCCTCGTATTCATCAAGACACCAAGAAACATCAACTAAGTGAACAAGAGATTTTGTTCTTTCAATATGTTTAAGGAATTTAATTCCAAGTCCTTTACCTTCAGAAGCATCTTCAATTAGCCCTGGAATATCGGCAACAACAAATGAGTCATCTTCACCAAGTGTAACAACACCAAGATTTGGCTCAAGAGTTGTAAAAGGATAATCTGCAATCTTTGGCCTTGCCGCAGAGATTGAAGAGATCAGAGTCGACTTACCAGCATTTGGTAGTCCTACTAATGCGATATCAGCAAGTAGACGAAGTTCAAGTTCTACTTCAAGCTCAATACCTTCTTTTCCAGCAGTTGCTTTTCGTGGTGCTTGATTCGTTGCAGTTTTGAAGTGGATATTTCCAAGGCCACCACGTCCACCTTGGGCAACCATCAATCTCATACCGTGATCAGTTAGATCCGCGATAACTTGATTTGTTTCTGCATTACGAACAATCGTTCCAATAGGAACTTTAATTGTGAGGTCATCGCCAAATGCTCCACACATCTGACGGCCACCACCTTGTTGTCCGTGTTCGGCACGGTAGTGCTTTTTCCCTCTGAAGTTAACTAGAGTGTTCATTCCTTCGTCGGCTTCAAAGTAGATGCTCCCACCATCACCACCGTCACCACCATCTGGTCCACCAAATGGGATATACTTTTCGCGGCGAAAGCTTACGCATCCGTTTCCTCCGTTTCCGGAAATTACTGTAATTTTAACTTCATCGATAAATTTCATAATAAGGTCTTATATAAAAAAAGGGAGCACTATGTATAGGCTCCCTTTAATATTTACAACTAATTAATAGCGTAAAATGGTAATTTTAATTAAGCTTCAACAACAGAAACGATTTGTTTCTTCTTGTTATAGAAACCAAATTGTACTTTACCTTCTTTCGTAGCGAATAGAGTAAAGTCTTTTCCAACTTTTACGTTTTTACCAGCGTGGAACTTAGATCCCGCTTGTCTTACAATGATGTTTCCTGGAACAACTACTTCACCACCAAACTTCTTAACACCATACATATTTGGGTTTGAATCACGACCGTTACTTGTTGAACCACCGGCTTTTTTGTGTGCCATATCTAACTCCTAAAATTGATAATTAATTAAGCTTTAACTTCTTTGATTTTTAAAGTTGTAAAGTGTTGTCTGTGTCCGTTCTTCTTGATGTACTTACCTGGCTTTCTTTTAGAAACGATAACTTTTCTTGAACGATCATGTCTTACTACTTCAGCAACAACCTTAGCACCTGCAACAGTTGGAGCACCAACTTTTGCGCTTTCACCACCAACAAATAGAACCTTATCGAATTCTACTGTTGAACCAGCTTCTTGATCTAATTTCTGAACATCAATAGTCATACCAGCTTCTACTCTGTACTGGTGACCTGAGATCTCTACTACTCCGTACATACTTTCTCCTAATGAAAGGCAGCCTTTGGGGGTTGCTATATTATATCGCGAACTCTTTTTTCCCTCGGACTGAAATTAACTTTATGAAACTAGGATTTTTATTAATAATTGGGCCTGTTGTCAAGGACTAAGACGCAATTACACTCCTTTATTTGAGGATTTTTTGCCTAGCGCTAAGCCGAAATGCTTCCGAGCTTATTTTGTCGGAGAAAATACCGAAAAGTTAAGTTGAATGGAGGCTCTAATGCAATCTGTAAGTACTGAAAAATACACATATTATCAATATGCTAAGGAGCAGGCATTGCCTGTTTATATTAGACTGCGCGTCGCGGAGTTCGATCCTGAGATCGCAGGATTTTTGCAAATCATGAATTTTACCGAATTAGGTGAAAAAGAAAGTGAGTTGGCCCAACAAAATTTAGCGTCAAACCAATTTGCCAAGGTCATGACAATTGATGAGGCAACACCGATGGTTGCTGCTCAAATCAGATCAAATTTTGATAACGATAAGTATGGGAAAGAATCTATCGTTCAAAAGTCAGGCTACAATGTCTACCGCTACAAGAATATGGCGATGATTGTTCTATCTCTAGCTTCAAATGAGTGGCTTATGGGAGCATTTCCTGAGCTAGGTCACACAGAAAGAGAATTTGAGAGCCGTGTGGTGATTAATCGCTTCCTAACTTGGGCACTGGCGCCAATGGGAATTATTGGCCTGTGGGGCCGTAAAACAAAGCAAGGAATCATCTTAGGTCGCATGGCCGAAGTAAAAGGTGAGGTGATCTATATTGATTATCGCAATCAAAATATATTTACGATGAGCGAAGTTCATAAGCTAAGAAAATCTGAAATATTCATTAAGCAAGATGCCCTTCATAAGTTAGGGCCAGTAAGGATGAGATTTGAAGATGCACAAGCATTTCTAGCAATTCATTCGGCCTATTTTGGTGCCAATGGGATGCCAATGGCAACAAGACAAGCTGTGGCCACTCTTGCCAAGAATATTATGAGCTATAAGTTTGCGGTAAATGATATTGCAAAAGAGTTAAGTTAATTTTTTAAAAGTTTAATGAGAAAAGAATCCTTATTTTTCACATCATCTTTTTTTATCATATGAATAAATATCGGGAAGCATGTAATTGTACATGCTCCTGAATATGTTATGGCAAGTCCGGCTTCATCGTTCCAGATATAGACCGATGTGCCGTCATTATTGATAAACTTATCCTGCTTTCCATAGCGATTGATCAGTGACTGGTGAAAAGTATTGTGAAGAAAATAATTAGGAAGTCTTGCGTAGAAATCTAAAACGATTTCATCTCGAACATGAATAAAAACTGGAAAGAAATAACTTTGGTGGCGAATTTGAATTTCATATGTTGCCACTGGTTTTTTATCATTAATAAGCCTAATTGCTTTGTATTCTTTTTTTATATCTGACAGTTTTTGTCCAGGATGAAAAGGCTTAAATTTATCGAAGGTAAAATCGTAATTTGGTTCTTCTACCTTAGCTTTTGCCGGATTGATAAATATGCAAAATGATAAGAGAATAAATGAACATGTTAGAATTTTGTTAAGATTTTTTTCAACCATACGTTATTTTAAACGATTTGAATTTTTATAGTTAAAAGGGGAATTTAATGCAACCAGCAGCAAAGAAGGAAGCGCAGAAAATTGGTATTGCAATGGTGCTCGGATTAATTTTGGGTCTTCTGTTACATTATTTTGGAAAGGGTGAATACGTAAAATTTATTTCTCCTATCGGAGATGCCTTTATCTCCCTTTTAAAAATGGTGATTATCCCTCTTGTTTTCTCTTCTATCTTTATGGCCATGTATCATTTAGGTACACCTGAATCTTTAGGAAGAATGGGTGTAAGGGCCGTTGCATACTATTTCGTGACAACATGTATTGCGGTTTTATTTGGTATTATCTTCGTAAACCTAATCAACCCTGGTGTTGGAGCAGATCTTGGAGCCGCCGGTGTACAAGGTTTATCAGAAGCGATGCAGTCTAAGGTTGCAAGTAGCTCTGGTGGTTGGGCATCACTATTTGCTTCAATTAAAGAAGTTCTTTTAGGTGCTATTCCTACTAATCCATTTGGTTCAATGGCCGATGGAAATATCCTTCAAGTAATTGTCTTCTCAATTTTAATGGGGATGACAGCATTATTTATTCCAAAAGATAGTGAACCTTTTGTTAAAGTTGTTGGCGCTCTTGAGGCCCTTTCAAATAAGCTAACGATGGGTGTGATGAGCTTAGCTCCTTATGGGATCTTCGTCCTAATGACAGGTGTTCTTGCTAAATCTGGATTTGGCGCAATTGTTTCACTTTCAAAATATATGGTTACTGTAATTCTAGGTCTTATTTGTCATGGTATCTTCCTTCTTATGGTAGGTAGTATTCGTAGTAAGACATCTCCCCTTGAAATTATTAAGGGTATTGGACCAGCTATTATTACGGCATTCTCAACGGCTTCTTCAGCGGCAACTCTACCGATTACGATGATGAATGTTGAAGAGAACCTTGGAGTTGATAAGGACACTGCTAAGTTTGTTCTACCTCTTGGTGCAACTGTTAATATGGATGGGACGGCCTTATACGAATCAGTCGCGGCCATCTTTATTGCACAAGCTTATGGCTATGACTTAGGTCTTACACAACAAATTATTATTTTTATGACAGCTTCTCTAGCGGCCATTGGTGCTGCAGCGATTCCTGGAGCTGGACTCATTACAATGTCGATTGTTCTTTCGGCCGTTGGTCTTCCAATTGAGGGGATCGGTCTTATCCTGGCCGTTGATAGAATTTTGGACATGTTCAGAACTGCTGTTAACGTATTTGGTGATGCCATGGGAACAGTTGTTGTTGACTCAATGCTGAAAAATAAAGAGTAAACAATACAAAGTATTGATTTTAGTACGTAACTTAACCGAAAAAATCTTTTCCTCGTTGACTCAGACACTACAATTTGAAAAAATATGAGAACCCTAAATTTAGGGTTCTCTTATATTTATGAACGCTGAATATACATATATAGTTAAGGATGATCGATGAGAATTAATGGATTAATTTTACTGATAGCCTCCCAACTGCTCTTTTCATGTATCTCTGTTGAGAAAGATGTCCCGAGCCCGAAGGACATTTCTGAAATAGTTGAGACAGATGCTGAAATCGAAGCTGATGCGGAGTTCTCAGAAGAAAAGATCATTGCACGAAGTGCTAAGCACGGTGCAGAGTTTTCAAGTGATCAAATTGTTGGGTCTGCAAAGATCGAACATCCGACATCTCACGAACTTAAGACTTACTTCCTATATGGAGCTGAGCACTTAAATCTTGAAAATAATTATTTTGACATCCCTGTTGTTTACAATGCTGCTGTTAAGAAATGGATTAAGTATTTTACAACTCGTGGCCGTGGCTTCTTTGAAAGATATTCTGCGAGAGCTGGAAGGTATGCACCAATTCTTTCAAAAGTATTAAAAGACAACGGACTTCCACAGGATTTAATTTTCTTAGCAATGGCAGAGTCAGGTTTTCAAACGAAGGCAAAGTCATGGGCAAAAGCAGTTGGCCCTTGGCAGTTCATGCCATACACAGGACGTCGTTATGGACTTGAAGTTAATTGGTACGTTGACGAAAGACGTGACCCAATTAAATCTTCATATGCAGCATCGAAATATTTAAGAAAGTTATTTAACCAATTTGGTTCTTGGGAACTTGCCGCTGCTTCATATAATGCTGGTGAAGGGAAGATGTCTCGTGCGATTCGCCGATACCGTACAAAGAACTTTTGGAAAATTAGAAAGGGACGCTACCTTAAGCCAGAAACAAAAAACTATGTTCCAAAAATTATGGCCCTCGCTATCATTGGAAAGAACCTTAAGTCATTTGGTTTTGAAGAAATCGATTGGCATGAGCCTTTAGACTTTCAAGAGATTTCTGTTCCTGGTGGAGCTGATTTATTTGAAATTGCAAAAGATCTAAATGTTGAATTTGATGATCTACATTATCTAAACCCTGAGATTCAAAGATGGTTTACACCGCCAACTCATAAGACTTATACGCTAAGAGTTCCAGTTGGAAAAAGAGAGCAGTGGGCCGCTTGTTGTACACAGAAGAACTACGTTGCAAGTCAGGATGTTTTTCAGAAGTACCGCGTAAGAGGAAAGAGAACTCGTCTTGATGATGTTGCAAGAAAGTTTAAAATTAAAGATAAAGAAGTTCTTACTTGGCTAAACAATGATTACAAATCACATCGTTCTAGAGTGAAGCGTGGGTCATATGTGACACTGCCTTTTAGAATCGGTCAGAGTAAGAAAGATAATATGTATGCTGATCTTTACGATAAGCCACGTAAGTCAGTTGTGAGAAAGAGAAAGTATCGCAATCGTATTCGCCTAGCTAAACAGCGTGGAAAGAAAATTAGTAATCCAACAAAGTACTATACAGTTCAACGTGGTGACTCTTTATGGTCAGTATCACGAAAGACTGGAGTTAGCCTTGATACCCTAATCGTTTCTAACTTAAAGATCATTAAGAAGAGACAAATTAGAGCAGGTGACAGACTCGTCATTAAATAATCTAAAAAAATGTAAGAAAAAAATAGTGAAAATACCTGAAACCACGCTTTAATGCGTGGTTTCGCTATTTAAATTCCAAAAAAAATAAGCTATTGTATTGCCAAACACAACACAAGGAATTTGGTACCATGGCCTATAGCGATATTCTAAAGCTTAAAAAAGTCGAAGTTAAACAAGAAGAGAAGACATTTATTAAAAACTTAATTGTTGGAAATGATATCTTTGCTATCGACTTATTTGACCATTTAAATAACTTAGATGCGACAAGTGTGAAGCTTCTATCAGAGGAAGAAATTACTGAAGATAATTTCAAACTTATGGGGCCATCATTAATTCGCGGTGAAGAAAATATCTCAATCTTCAAAGAATTAGGGCTCGTTGAAGAAGCTCAAATTAGTAGCTCTTGTTTTTATAAAGACTCAAAGTTTCATGCCTTTGGCTCACGTACAAAGCCAATGCCACTACTTTGGGGAGAAGAGAGTTATATTGATAATCATATTCAATTGTCACCATCTGAAATTCTTCCATCTCTTAATAAAGAAGGGCTTCTTGAAAGAATCAAAGAGAATAGTTATGGCCTTAGAATCAAAGAAATTTTCCGTACAACTCCTGAAGAACTTATTGATCAGGCCTTCTGGAAAGTATGCCTAACAAATGGGTTAATTATTGAATGTGAAAATCTTTATTGGGGAGAGTCACCATCAAAATTTTTAGAGCTTTTCCAAGATAAGAAAACGCTTTCTAGTGAGTTTATCGAATTCTGTGAAAGCACGACTACACCGTGTTCTTTATATGTTCACTTAGATCTTGAAGAGAAAATTACTAAGGAAGAAGATCAAGAACAGACTTACTTCTTTCCTCTTTCTTTTACTCACGATTGGGGACATTTTATTGGTGAAATTTGTGATTCAGAGAGTGAAGGTTATGCTCAAACGGCCAAATTTGTTACTTTTGTCGATAAAGAAGAGAGCACGGAAGAAGATATTTCTAAAAAAATCAATCTTTTGAAGAAAAACCTAGCTAAGAATTTTGACGCTTTTGATGAGAATAAGTCAAAGGAGCGCGTGGTTTTAAGAGATTATTCTTATTGTCCAGATATTGACGATTCTTCAATTGCAGATGGAACTCTAAATGAAGATCATCTAATATTCTTTAGTTTCAACGCTCCTTTGAAGCAGGCGGCGACAAAAAATACTACATTCGTAGATTCCTGGATG
The DNA here is from genome assembly GCF_050955245.1 of Halobacteriovorax sp. GFR8. Taxonomy (NCBI): domain Bacteria; kingdom Pseudomonadati; phylum Bdellovibrionota; class Bacteriovoracia; order Bacteriovoracales; family Halobacteriovoraceae; genus Halobacteriovorax; species Halobacteriovorax sp. GFR8. The sequence continues at coordinate 303,976 of NZ_JBPBLR010000002.1, forward strand.
TCGTCAAAATTCCTTGCACGTGGAATGGCCGTCCAAGCAAAGATAAAATAAAAAATACTTATACAAACCCCGGAATTACGAATTCTTTAGCAATTTCGGGGTGTTGACATTCATCCCATCTCCTTTGAAAATTTAAGAACTAACATTTTTTAGAAGAGTTTAATAATTAAACTCAAGGATTTTACTCACTCAAGGAGAGGAATATGAAAAAGGTATTTTTAGGAGCAGCTACGCTAGCACTTTTAAGTACAAGCGCTTACGCAACAAAAGCAAGACTTCTTGCTCTTGGTGATGAAGTTGAAGACAACTACTACACAATGGATGATCGTTATATCTTTACTAACGCTTCATTTGTGAACAACTACGGAGATATGGTTGTACTTGAGTACGGTGCAGAAGGAATTGGTTCTGGATCAGCAACTCTTGATACTGATGGTGACCCAAAAGCAATGGGTGGTTTCTTTAAGAAAATGGGGAACTTCACTTATGGTCTTTACCTAGGTAATGAATCAAATATTTCTACATCTCTAAGAATTCTTGCATCAGCTCCAGCTGCTACAACAAACTACTTAGCTTCATCAGATAATCAACTAGAACTTTTTATTGGTGGAAAAGCTGGTGTTAACTGGGGTGCAGCTTTCATTTACGCTTCTTCGGATAGAAATGTTACATCAATCGATGGAACTACAAATAATAAAATGGAAGACGAAGCTATGGCAGTTAAGCTTGGTGTTAACAAAGACAACTGGGATGCATACGCTAACGTATCTCTTATGTCTGAGTCTAAAAACCAACTATCTGGTAATAAGTTTGATGGAACTCTTGGTGTTCAAGTTGGAGGTTCTTACACAATCAATAAAGACACTAAATTCTACGGTTCATATAAAACATTTTCTTGGGACCAAGAAAGAGGTGTAGGAGCTGAGGATGGAGATCTTTCTCGTTTAGACCTTGGTGCAGGTAAAGAGTATAAAGTTGAAGGTGGAATGGTATTCGTAAGAACTGCATTCCAAATGATCAATGTTGAAGTTAATGCTGTTCCAGGAAAAGCAAAGCTAGAAACAATGAATCTTCCAGTTATCGTTGGTGCAGAAACTAAAGCAACTGATTGGTTAACTCTAAGAGGTTCTGTTTCTCAATCTGTTTACTCAAATGCAAAATCTACTGACCTTGCAAATGCTACAGGTGGACCAACTAATATTTTAGCATCAGCTGTTGTTGCTAACTATAATGGTTCTTACACAAATGGTGATACTTCTTTTGAAAACACAACAAGAGTTGCTGTAGGTGCTACTTTAACTTATAAAACAGTTGATATTGATGTTTACACTGGTACAAACGGTGAAGACACTGATTCAAGAGTTGCAATGAAGTACAACTTCTAATTAAATTTTTGAATATATACAGAAGGCCGTGGAAGTGTAACCACGGCCTTTCTTAAAAAAAAGTAAAAAAAAATTGCACACAAAAACAAAAAGGGTATAATTTAGTAAATTATTTTTTAAAATCGAACTAGAACGCTAGTTTAAATAAAACAAAACAAGGAGTAAGTTTTGAAAAAAATGACAGGTATTATCGCAATGGCAGTACTTTCTTCTGCAGCATTTGCAAACACAATCGTTCCAGAAACTTCACGTGATGGAAAAACTAAAAACGCTTCAGTTATCGCTACAACTGGTGAAATGAGAACTTTCGTAGCTGGTGAGTACAACTCAACAGACCTAGAAACAGATACAACACCAGCTAATAAAGATGAAGTAACAAACATGAACCTTTACGGTGCATGGTCAAACAAAATGTTCTCTGTTGAAGCAGACCTTAACATGGCTGATGACAATGATACAGATGTAAATACTTACGGTGTACAAGCCGCATACAGAATCAACAAGCAATTTGGTCTAGGTCTTGGTTACACTATGGAAGATACTGATCCAAATTCAGAAGATTCAACTATCGAAATCGCTGGTTCATACAATATGAATGACCTAGTAATCGGTGCTTCATTTGCAATCGTATCTGAAGATAACGGAACTACTGATGGTTCACACAATAGACTAACTCTTGGTGTTGGTTCAAATGCAAACAACATGTCTTGGGAAGCAGGTCTAGTATTTGATCTTGAAGAGAAAGATGATGATATCACATCGGCTTCAAGAACTAAGCTATTTGCTGGAGCAACTAAAGTTATCAACAACATCGAATTTGATGGTGATATTACTTATACTACAGGTGACAACACTGTTGCTGGTGGTGATTACACTAAATACACAATTGACTTTGATGCAGAATTCCTAGTAGGGAAAATGTTCTACATCACTCCAGGTCTTGCTTACTCAAATGAAGATGCAGATGGTGCAGAAACTACTAAGTTTGATCTTTCAGCTGACTTTGGTTACAGAGCTAACAAAATCGATGCTACTTTTGGTATTGATTATACAGTTGCTGGTGAGTCAAGCAATGTTGACTTCGACGGAATGGCTTGGAAAGTTAACGTAGCTTACCTATTCTAATTTAATCTTTTAAATTTTGAATATATGGGAAGGGAGGCTTATGCCTCCCTTTTTGTTTGCGGCCATCCGCAGGAGCGGATGACGTAATTCAACCCAGAGGCGACCACGAAGGGAGCCTTCGGGTACAGTCTTTGCAAAATTAAGTAGCTCATTATTGAATGTCATTTGTTGGAAAAAAACGCAGGAGCGGATGCCACATACCTTCAAATCCTCCTTTCTTTAATTAATTTAAGTTTTTATTTTTTTCTTCTTAGTTGAAAATTTGCATATACAAATTTAATGGAGGAAGAAATGAATAAAATCTTTATGGCCGCAACTCTTGTTGGGCTCACAACAACAGCGTTTGCTAATACGATTGTTCCCGAAACGTCACGTGATGGAAAAACTAAAAATAATTCAACAATAGCAGTAACTCAAGAGATGAGAACTTTTGTTGCAGCTGAATACAACTCATCAAATTTAGAGCCTGATAGTGGTGGTGATATTGATACAACTAATTTTGACTTTTACGGTGGTTGGTCAAATGACATGGTATCGATTGAAGCTGACTTAATTTTTGGGAATATTGATACAGGTGCTACAGATAACGATAGTACGACCTATGATGTAAAAGCTGGCTTTAGACTAAATAAAAACTTTGCATTAGGGCTTGGTTACCAAATGATTGATACCGATCCAGATAATGAAGATTCTGTAATTGAAATAGCTGCTTCATTTAATATGAATGACTTAATTATTGGTGGTTCATTCAGTCTTGTGGATGAAGATAATGGAACAGTTGATGGTTCTCATAATCGTATCATTTTAGGCCTTGGATCAAATAAGGATAATATGTCTTGGGAAGCTGGACTTCAATTTGATCTTGAAGAAAAAGATGATGATATTAAGTCTCCAACTCGTACTAAAATCTTTGCTGGTATGACAACGGTACTAAATAACACGGAACTTGATGGTGATATTGACTACACAACAGGTGACTACACAACAGCAGGTGGTGACTACTCTCAATTTCATTTAAATTTTGATGCTGAATTCATGCTTCATAAGATGTTCTTTATTGCACCGGGGATTGAATATACACTTATCGACAATGATGGAACAGATACTAAACAACTCGATCTTTCTGCTGACTTTAGATATCGTATGAATAATTTTGATGCAACTTTTGGTGTTGATTATGCGGTTATTGGGGAAGTCGGAACTGTTGATTACGATGAAATGGCATGGAAAGTTAACGTCGCATACTTATTTTAAAAATCTGATAACAATCAATTTGTTAACATAAAAAGGGAGATTTTCATCTCCCTTTTCTCTTTGTATAATCAATTACAATATTCATACGCCCTAGGAGTTCAAGTTGAAGTCGAAAAAAATCTTATGTCTAAGTGTAATTTCACTTATAAGTACTAATGTATCTGCAAATTTTATCCTCCCTGAGATCTCACGTGATCGTAAAACTTTAAACACGTCTGTCATTGCAGTCTCACAAGAAAAAAGAAATTTTGCGGCAGCTAAGTATGAATACTTAAGTGTGGAAAGTGACACGACTCCAGCAGTTAAAATTAAACAAAGCTCTCCAGGTGTTTGGGGTGGATTTTCGACGAATGGCTTTAGTGGCCAGTTAAATTTGGATATTCCTACTTATAATATGGAAGGTGCAAAAAACCATGCAACTAATTTCTCATTTCTAGGTGGATACCAAGTAAATAAGAAGCTTACTTTAGGGCTTGGTTACACAAAGTCTGAATTAGATATTTCAACAGATGAAAGCGTAATTGCTGCTGGAGGGAGTCTTAAAGTAAATGACAAGGTTTTAGGTGGCTCTGTTGAATATGTTGAAAATAAAACTTCTGCCGCAAAAGGTGGATTCTTTGTTCTAAGTGCAGGCTTCGGTCAGCAAGATGCTAAGAATAGTGTTGAAGCAGGTGTTCAATTAATGACAGAAGGCTCTGATGATTTAACAACAGGAAAGCGTTTTACTCTTTTTAGTGGGATGACAAAAGTTGTTAACGGCATTGAAATTGATGGTAGCTTCACATACGAATTCGGAAATTACCTAAAAGATGAAGATAATAGCTCAGATGGAAATAACTTTAATGCACTTTCTTTTGAATTTGATGCTGAATTCTTAGTAGGGTCAAACTTCTATATTACTCCGGGAATTAATTATTCTGCAGAAAACGCACCAGGTGTTTCAAGTGATACTTCTGACGTTAGATTAAAGACTGATTTCGGTTATCGCACAAAAAGACTAGATGCAACAATCGGTGCAAGCTATGTCTTCGTCGGTGAGGAGAACGATATCGATTATGATGGCCTTGGTTGGTCACTAAATGTTGGATATTTGTTTTAATTAAGACTTTTTACAGTATAATAAATCTTAATATTTATTTTATTGCTTCAAGGAGGAAGATTTGAAGAAGTTTATTAGTGCGGTTGCGCTTACAGCACTTTCGACATCGGCATACGCTAATGTATTAATGCCAGAAATTTCACGTGATGGTAAAACAAGAAACACTTCAGTACTTGCTGTTTCTCAAGAAAAGAGAAGCTTCATCGCTGGCCAATATATTTCTCAATCTCTAGAAACTGACACGACTCCATCAATTGATGTTGATATTACAAACTTAAATCTTTTTGGTGCGGCTTCAACTGATACATTTTCTTTTGAAGGCTCTTTCGACAAAAATAAAATGGAAGCTATGGGATCGGAGCAAGATCTTGCTGAACTAAATTTATTAATGGGATTTAGAGCTGGAGGAAATCTGACTCTTGGTTTAGGGCTAACTGTAGATGAGCTAACTGAAACAGTTGATGACACTGTTATTGAAGCTGGTGGAACAATTGTTGTTAATGGAACTACTCTAGGTGCATCACTTGCTCACCATATGGTTGATACTCCTACAACTGAAGGAGATTATACTGTTCTAACTCTTGCTTTTGGTAAGCAAGATAAGGGAGTATCTTGGGAAACAGGAATTCAATATACAACGAAAGGTAATGACGCTGTTTTAGCAGATACTCGCCTTGGTGTGTTTGCTAATGGGACAATGATTGTTAATGATGTTGAATTAGATGGATCACTATCTTATGAATATGGTGATTACTTACAAAATCGTGCAACAGACAACGACTATTCTCAACTTGAAATCTCTCTTGATGCAGAATTCTTAGTGGGTCCAACTTTCTATATCACTCCAGGTGTTGAATTTATGGGAACGACTCTTCCTAAAGCTGCTGATGCTGATACGTCTATTCTTGGTGTGAAATCAGATTTTGGTTATAGAGCTAATGGTCTAGATACAACTTTTGGTCTTAGTTACTCAACAGGAGAGCTAGAAGGTGTTGATGTCGATGGACTAGGTTTTAATCTAAATGTTGGATACTCATTCTAAGATTTATTTATAAATTTTATATGTGGACGGGGAGGCTTTGACCTCCCTTTTTTTATTTCAAACTTTCCTTATAATTCTTTTTTCAAGTTATTAAAATTAAGGGAGTAATTTTGAAAAAAACATTAAGTACTATTTTATTATCAACAGTTTCTTTAACAGCAGCGGCGAACACAATTGTTCCTGAAACTTCACGTGATGGAAAAACTCTAAATAACTCTGCAATTGCAGTTTCGACTCAACAGAGAAAATTTGCAGGTGCTATGATTGAAGACACTGAAGATACTTCAGGACTGGCGGCGTTTGGTGCGTACTCTTTTAAGAATTACTCGGCAGAAGGCGTTGTCGATTTTGGTGATGGCCATAATTCAATAAATGCAAAAGGTGGGATGAAGCTATCAAATGACTTAGCACTCGGACTTGGAATTGACTTTAGTAGCTTTGATTCTGATGCAAAAGATATGGCCGTTGAACTTGCTGCTTCAACAAAATGGAATGACTTCATTGTTGGTGGTTCTGTAACTTATAACTCTCAAGACTTAGTAATTGTTGATGGAAGCTATCTTTCTGCGACTGCTGGTATTGGTCAAGTGAATAAGAAGATGACTTGGGAAGCGGGAATGACTTATTCATTATCATCAGATGATCTAGGACGTGATGATACGTTAACTCTTTTTGGTGGTTTAACAATGATCGTTGATCAAATTGAATACGATGCAGATATCTCTATTTCATCGACTGATGGCCTAAATATTTTCTCTGATAATATTGTCTCACTTACTGGTGATGCAGAATTTTTAGTGAAGGATCAATATTACGTAACTCCAGGTGTTATGTGGGATATCGTGGATTATGATTTTGAATTCGATAACTTAGCTGTTTCAGGTGATTTCGGCTACCGTAAGGATAAAATTGACGCAACTGTAGGTGTTGATTTTTTCCTAGGTGGTGATCTAAACCTAAAAGTAAACGCTGTTTACTTTTTCTAAATACGAGGGAGGCTTTGACCTCCCTTTTTATATCCTCTAGAATAAATAAAACATGTTTAAGAGGGGATATGAAAAAACAAATTTTTGCACTATCACTACTATTATCATCAACTGCATTTGCAAACCGAGTTATGCCTGAAATCTCTAAGGATGGTAAAACGAGACACAGTTCTTCAATGGCAGTAGCAAACGACCGCAGACAATTTTTTAATACTCAATTCGAAGGTGGAAGTGCTGAGATTCAAGATATTGATACACTAGATAGCTCTGACTTTGATATCAATGGTGCTTTTGGAAATCGCGTATTTTCGACGGAGTTTTCTTATAACGACAATGTCGGTTTCGCTCAGACTAGACCAATCATTACAGAAGTTGGTCATAATAGAGAGGCCGTACTTCTAATGGGATTTAGACCTGTTGATTTAGTATCTTTTGGTTTCGGTTATCGAAATATTGAAAGAGATATGCAAAATAAGAATATTAATACTTTTGAAGTTGAAGCTTCAACAATGTTTAATATTAACCGCGTAAGTTTTGGTGGTGCCTATAAGTATGTAAAACCAAACTCACAAAGACATGGTTACTATGCAGACTTAACTCTTGCCGGTGGATACTTAGATGAGGTTCTTTCTGCAGAAGCTGGTTTAAGTGTTAAGACGAAGAGCCAAGAGCTTAATCGTGGAACTCGTAAAGAATTCTTTATTGGTGGAACAAGAAAGTATAGTAACTTAGAATTTGATACTGATTTTGAGTATGAGTCAGGAGAAAATGGTTACGAGGCAGGTGACTATAAGAGAATGAAGTTTAACTTTGATCTTGAAGTCCTTTATACAAAATACCTATATGTAACTCCCGGAATTGATTATAGAAAACTTGAGATTAATAACTCTACATCTGAGCAAGTTTATACTTCTGTGGACTTTGGTTATCGCGAAGCTGGAATGGATATAACTCTTGCTTTTGATTATTTAGCTGATGGAAGTCTTGAGATTGCAAATCAAGATATTAAGCTTGATCAGTATCGCATAACTTTAGGAGCGGGATACCAATTCTAGTATTGAATAACTCTTAAGGCTTCGTAGGCTACGGCAGTGGCCACATTTGAGAGATTCAACGATCTCACATGTTCTGAAAACATCGGAAGACAAAATAAACGATTAGGGTAGCTATCAAAAATATGCTTTGGTAGCCCTTTCGTTTCGGAACCAAAGACTAAGTAACAACCCTTAGAGTAGCCTCGTCCATAGAAGTGGTTTTCCTTGGCAGTCTTTGTGTAGAAGAATAGATCTTCTTCTTGCGGCTTTTCATTTTCAAGAAATTCTTCCCAGTTTTCGTATTCGGCAACTTCAACGTGTTTCCAGTAATCAAGACCTGCTCGTCTTACGGCCTTCTCTGAAAGATCAAAACCATAAGGTTTAATAAGGACTAGTCTTGCGCCAAGAGCGATGCAAGTACGCCCAATACTCCCGGTGTTACCGGGAATATCTGGCGCATATAGAACAATGTTAAAAATTGCGTTACTACTCACTGGGATGACTTCTTAGTTTTGCTTTAAGTACTCAACAAGAGATCTAATCACAGTTCCTGAAGCACCTTTTGGTGGACAGTATGGAAGGTGAGATTGAGAGTCACCAACACCTGCGATATCAAGGTGTGCCCAAGCAATGTCATTTTTAATGAATTCTTGTAAGAATGCTGCAGCTTTAGCTGTTCCACCCCAACGTGAACCACCGATATTCTTAAGGTCTGAAATCGTCCCTTTCATATCTTTTTGCCACTCAGGGATAATTGGAAGTTCCCACATATACTCATCTGCTGAATCAGCAGCCTTAAGAAGGCTAGAAGCAAGTTTCTTGTCATTTGACATAAGACCACAAACTTCAGTTCCAAGTGCCATTAGACATGCACCTGTAAGAGTTGCAGCGTCGATGATTGCATCTGGTTTTTGATCACAAGCATAGTCTAGACAGTCAGCAAGAACTAAACGTCCTTCAGCATCAGTGTTTAAAATTTCAACTGTTTTACCATTTCTAGCTTTTACAATTGAGTCTGGCATTGTTGCTTTAGAGTTAACAGCGTTATCAGTCATACCTAGGATACAAGTGATTTTAACTGGAAGTTTCATTTTAGCAGCAGCTCTAAATGCAGCGTATACAGTTGCAGAACCGGCCATATCAAACTTCATATTCATCATTGACCCACCTGGCTTCAGTGAATATCCACCAGTATCAAAAACAAGTCCCTTTCCTACGAAAGCGATGTGCTTAGTATTCTTAGTTGCTTTTGAAGGAGTGTAAGTTAGGTGAACTAGTTGAGCATCAAATGCAGAACCGTCGTTAACAGATAGGAAAAGATCCATTTTTTCTTTCTTAAGTTCTTTTCTACCCATGATCTTACACTTAACACCGGCCATACCTTCAACGTCTTTCTTAACACGCTTAGCGTATTCAGTTGAACGTAGAACGTTTGGTGGCTCGTTTACGAAGTCACGTGCAACGTTTACAGACTCAGCAACGATTTGTGCGTTTTTGATAGCTTTATCAAAGTCTTTCTTCTTAGCTGCTTTTTCCGCAGTATCGATGATTACTTCTTTAAGCTTTGCTGGCTTTGAGTCTGAAAGGTACTTATCAAACTTATATGCTGTCATTTCGAAAGCTTCTACTAGAATTGCAAGAGACTCTTCTTTCTTAGTCTTGTAAGTGAAAGTATCAAATGCTACAGCTACTTTCTTGTACTTAGAAACAGCTTTATAAGCTTTTGCTAGCTCTTTTCTAATATCTTCAGTTGTAACTTTAGTCTTATCACCAAGACCAACAACTAAAACGTCACTTCCGTAGTGGTTGAAAGAGTAAGTTGTTCCTTTCGCACCAGTGTAGTCTTCTGAGCTGCTCATTGATTCAAAAGTAGCCTTAAGCTCTTTTGGCCAACCTGTAAGTGCTACAGTTGCAACTTCTTTTTTACCTTTTTTTGTCATTGTCGAGTAAGCACCGATTACATAGCAATCAGCACTTGAACTTTCTTTAGAATTTAAATTCAAAGTGAATTTCATATTTGCTCCTTAAAAGGGGGTTTCAAAGTGATTTAAGAGGGTATAAACTAACAGTAAGTATACAAAAAGACAAAGTATGACAAAAGTCGGCAAGGGTTTTCATGGACGCAGTCAAAAAGATCAAAGATTTAATCCCAACGAAGATATTTCAAAGATACCTTGCGTCAAATTTTATTGTACCCTTTGCGATGAGTCTTACATTCTTTGTTGCCTTCCTCTTAACGACACAATTATTCAGATTCATGAGGCTTGTGACGAAAAAAGGTGTAGGAATTTTGCAATTCCTAGAAATACTTGGCCATATTTCAATTAGTTTCATCCCAATGGCGACTCCACTGTCGATTCTCTTTGCCATGATTTATACACTAAATAAATTAAGTGAAGACTCTGAAATTGTTGCTCTAAGGGCCATGGGAATCAATAAGCATCGAATCTTTTCTCCTTTTTTCATTATTTCAATTCTAATTGCTGCTTCGGTTGTATCTCTGAATACGAATATGATCCCGACATCTAAGAAGATTTTTAGAAATACTTTTAAGCAACTTGGTTCAAAGGGAATTCTTACGGACATTAAAAAGGAACAATTCTTTACTGAAATTCCTGGAGTCATTCTATTTGCTGAAGATGTAAAAGATGAAGGGAAGGTTCTAGAAAATGTATTCTTAAGGATCTCATCAAAGGATAATGTTGATAAAGTGATTATGGCCAAAAGAGGAGTTCTAAATAAGCCGAAAGTTGATGGAGACTCAGTTGGCCTCAATATTCGATTCGACTTCTTTAATGGCAGTATTATTTCAATTGATAAAGAAGGCCATGAGATAGAAAAAATTCTTTTTGAAACATATGAGTATCCAATTGTTACCAGTCAGAGCTTCTCGACTGTTAATAAGGCCAGCATGATGTCATCTAATGAACTTAGAAGGCATATTAGGAAATTGAATGGCCAGCTTAAGAAAGCTAAGACGAAAAGAATCAAAGATAATCTTGAAGATGATATAAGAAAGGGGAGCATTGAGTATTGGGGACGTTATACGATTCCTATTCAATGTATTATTTTTGCTCTTCTAGGTTTTGTCTTCGGTGTAAAGAAGGGACGTGGTGCAACTCGAAATACAAGTGCTCTGGCCCTTCTTGTGACGATTATCTACTATGCACTTTATTTCTCAGGGGTGTCTTTGGCAAAGAAGAATAATGTCCCAATCCCTCTAGTCCTGTTCTTACCAGCGGTAATCACAGGAGCTATCGGAATTAGTTATTATAAAAAATTAGATTGGAATTCTTAGTTTTGAGAATTTTCTTTTTCTTCTAAGTATTGCTTAGAAGTTTGGACACCACCGTTTTTATCAAAAATAAAAAGCGGTAGTTTATGATCTTTTGCGATCTCAACAGGAAAAACTAAACTTTTAACGCCAGAGCGTGAAGACATTCCAAGTAGCTCCCCATTATAGAAAACATTTAAGGCATCGATATTTCCAAGACGAAGTAGAACTTGGTCACCCTTGATTAGTAGGTAGCGTCCTTCTTTTAGAGTGAACTTCTTAATTGGGTCATTGTCACTTTGATAAACAATCCAAGAGTCACCAGTCATTGCTTTAAGGAAAATATTTTGTTTACCTTCTTCAAAAGCCGCTCTGATATTAGCAGGGATGATTTCATTTTTCTCTTCTTCAGAGATATCTTTGAAAGCAAAGAGAGGGGAAGGTAGGTTGTAGAAGTTAAGTTCTTTTTCCTTTTCTTCCGCTGGTTTTTCTTCTTTTTCTTCTTTTACTTCTTCCTTAACAACTACTTCAGGCTTCTTTTCTTCAACCACTTGAGCTGGAGTTTCTTCGGCCACAACTTCTTCTGTCGTTTCATCTACGGCCGTCTCTTGCATAGGTGTGCTTTCATCTAGCACCTGGGCCTCAACAACCACTTCCTTAGTATCTTCACCTGTGTCGACTTCTTTTGATTTATCGAGATTGATGTAAATAAAGATACCAATTGAAAATGCTGCCACAACGCCAAGTAACTTATATTTTAATGAATCTGAAATCTGAACTTCTTGTTTTACAAGATCTTGTTTCTTTTCAACATTGGCCTGAGGGAACTCCTCTGCTTCAAGAGGTTGAGATTTCTCAGGCGCGACTTCGCCGTAAAGCTCTTCTAGCTTTCTTGTGGCTTCATCAGCATCAATGTCATAAGTTTTAGCGAGTGTTTTAACAAACCCTCTCACATAAGCGATATTAGGTAGTCTCTCGACATCATCCGCTTCAAGGGCCGAAAGGTTAGTTAGATTGATTCTAGTATGTCTGCTTACTGCTTCAATACTTAGATCTTTCTTATCTCTGGCCTTTTGTAGGTACTTACCTAGAGATAGGTTTGGGGCTTCTTTTGCAACTTCCTGTTCCATTATTACGCCTTTTTAATTATTTATAAATTATCAGTTTCAAATTTGTTCGAATAGTATACGTTCTTCATTAGGTTATTTTTTATTACTAAACTTCTTTTCGCATAATCAGTTCTTGGAAACTGTTCGATGATCTGATTGTAAAGTGGTAGAGCCTTTTTACTTTCTCCAAGAGAGCGATAAATTTCTGCAAGTTCAAATTTAGGTGCAATCTCTTTTTTACACTCACCACTTGTTGCAATATTTAAATTTTTAATGGCATCTTTAATATTTCCATCTTTCTTATAAATCATGGCCAATTGAAAAGGTGCCGGACAATAATCTAAAGTGTAGCCTATTACTTGTTGAAGATATTTGATGGCCGCATCTTTATTTCCTCTCTTTAGTTCAATTAGAGATAGGTTATACTTTACTCGGTAGTTGTAGCGATAGATAAGATCTTTAAGAACAACTTTGTACTGCTCTTCGGCCTTATTATAGTCGCCTTCTTTAAAGTAAATCGAAGCGAGATTATTTCTGGCATCAGAGTTCTTATTATCAACCTTGATTGCTTGCTTGAAATAGAACTTAGCTTTTTCAGGTCTGTTTTTGAAATAATAAGCAAGTCCAAGATTGTTTAGCGTCTTTGTATCATTCGGCTTTAATTGATTAGCATTCTCTAAAGCCTCAAGTGCTTGAGAGTAATCCTTATCAATCATCTTTTGAGTTCCATATGTATAGAAAAGTTCTGCTTTTTTCAACTGCTCCGTTTTCTGACTTGAAGAACAAGAAGTTGTCATGATTCCAATTAATGTTGCAAATAGAAAAGTAACTGTAGTTCGTTTCATCATTTCACCAAAAACGTTAGATTAAAAAGAGAATATACTCTTTAATTGTAATGGCTTTCAGCGCCCATTACAATGTTAATCTAAGAGCTTACAATCGTTACCTATGTTTAAAGAAGATAACTGATTCAAAGTGTCGGGTACCTGGGAAGAAGTCGAACATGTGCGCTTCTTCAATGATGTAATCATCAAGAATCTTATGAGTATCTCGGGCCAGTGTTTGATTGTTACAGCTTACATACACGATATATTTTGGATTAAGTACTTTAGTAAAATCGTCAATATTTTTCAGGCCACTGCGAGGTGGATCTATAACAAGTAGATCAATATCTTTTATATTGAAGGCTTCAAGTTTACTAATGGCCGACTGATGATAAATATCGAGTTCGCTATACTCTTGATACTCCTTATTTTGTAACTTGATATATTTTGTCGGTGTTGCATCCATAACAATCGTTCGATGAGAAAGGGACTTTGTAATATTCCCATTTCCGCCAAAAAGGTCGACTGTTGTTGAGGAGTCATTTGTGACACTTTTCATTTTTTCATTAACTAGATTTAATAAAAGCTCATTCATTGGTGGATTTACTTGTAGAAATCCCTCCGCTGAGTAATAAGAGTCAAAAGTTTTTAAGATCTTTCCATCGCGCTGGAATAGCTCAATATGCCCTTTTGTCTTTTTTGCTTCACCTTGCCAATTGTCATGCAAGTTAGCTAGCTCCCGATTGATATCATCATTGGCCATTAAACAATTTTTAATTGAAGTGATTTTTGAATTAGAGTCATTAAAGAACCCAAGTGAGTTATCCTTTTTATTGTAATGAAGCTGAATACGATTTCGATAATGGTAGCGATCACTTGCTTTATGGATAATAAGTGCATCACTCAAATCAATCTTGAATTGTCGATTGAAATTATCGAGATAAGCTTTCTTCTTGAATTCAATTTCATTCTCATAGCTTGTGTGCAGGAAGTGGCAACCTCCGCATTCACTATAGTAAGGGCATTCAGAATCAGTACGTAATTGGGACTTCTTAGTTAACTCAGTTAAGCTTGCAAATTGAATGCTTTTCTTAGACTTGTAGACAAGGGCCTTTCCTTCTTCTCCAGGTAGAGTTTTTTGGATAAAGGTAATTCCATTTAATTTTGAAACGCCTTGACCAAGAGAGTCGAGGTGTTCGACTTTGAAGTCGACGGGGAAGTTTTTTGGAAACTTGATCTCTTTGTTAGGTTTCTTCTTTTTAGTCATAGGAAAATATGTCTCAATCTGCTATAAGTATCAACTTAGCTAAATTAGTAATATTATTAAATAATATGGCATCATTATTACAAAAATTGTCATTCCTGTTTGAACTTTTTTTCAACGGTAGTTTTATCCTCTTATTCACTCTCTATGATAATAAGAAGATTCCTGCCAGTTGGAATCAAAAGTTTATCGTGAATACCCTAGACTTAATGGTTTGGGTAGTACCAATTGCCATTGCTTTAACAGTTATTAAGAACATGATTGAAGCAAAGAATGGTGAAGACTTTTTCCGTCGTTATTCATTTTCGTTACTTGTCTTTATCCCAACACTTATTACTTGGGGTGACTTAAAGTTCACTTATCTATTAGCGAGCGCTCACTTACTCTCAACAATTTTATCTTTATATGACGATGGGGGAGAGACAACTAATCGGGAATATAAGAATCGATTTGATACGCTCTTTAGTAAAATAAAATTAACTTCTGCTCAGCTTGTACTCTTCACATTTGGTGGGGTTATCTTAGCTGGAACATTATTACTTATGCTTCCTCTATCTGCTGCGGATGGAGTTAGTATTAGCTTTGTGGATGCTCTCTTTACCGCAACCTCCGCAACATGTGTAACTGGCCTATCTACTCTTGGAACAAATACAAGCTTTAGTATTGTTGGCCAACTTGTTATTTTAGGATTGATTCAAATTGGTGGGCTTTCCATCATGACTTTATACTCTTCGATGGCCATCGTTCTTGGTCGATCAATGAAGATGAAAGATCGTATTATCATGCAAGATCTTCTCGATGTTTCGTCACTTGAAGAACTCTTTGCCATGATTATCAATATTGTTAAGTACACTTTCATTATTGAACTTTGGGGTGCAATCATTCTAACGATTGGCTTCACATTTGAAGGCTTTGAATTTGGTCAGGCGATGTACTACGGATTCTTCCATAGTGTTTCTGCTTTTTGTAACGCAGGTTTTGCTCTTTTTGATAACTCTCTTGAAAACTATGCAACCAATCCACTCATTCACGGAACGATTGCCATTCTGATCTCTCTTGGTGGGATTGGCTTTATTGCTCTTAAGGAATTAAAGGAAGTTGTCACAAGAGAAAAGACCATCGTTCGACTGGGAATGCACACTAAAGTTGTTCTCATTACTTCACTGGCTTTAACTGTCGGTGGAGCAATCTTTATTTTCTTTGGAGAGTTCCTAGGTGCTCTTGATGGATATAATTTATGGGAAAAAATCCAAATATCTGTCTTCCAGTCAATTACTTTAAGAACGGCCGGGTTTAATACGATCCCACTGACAAACCTCCACTCATATACGATTTATATGATGGCCATGTTTATGTTCATTGGTGGATCTCCTGGTTCGACGGCCGGTGGGGTAAAGACAACAACTCTGGCAATTTTAGTTCAATCTATTATTTCAACACTTAAAGGTGATAAGAACGTTATGATGTTTGATCGCAAGATCGCAGGCCCAGTTGTTGTTAGGGCAACGGCACTAATGTTCATCTCTATCGTTGTTTCAACATCATTTATTTTTGTCATGATGAAAATAGAGCCAAACCAAAATTTCCTGCCTCTCTTCTTTGAAGTACTGAGTGCAGGGGGGACAGTTGGGCTCACACTTGGAGTTACTCCATTTTTAACTGTCGCAGGAAAGATCGCAATTTCGATGCTAATGCTTATTGGACGTATTGGGCCTCTCACATTAATCTTAGCTATTGGTGAGAGACAGAAATACTCAGGTAAATTAGACTATCCTGACGGACGAATAATGATTGGTTAAAATTAAATAAAGGATTTTATATGCTAGTTGCTGTTATCGGGCTAGGGACATTTGGAGCAAAAACTGCGGTAGGACTTTTTGAAAAAGGTGCCGAGGTAATTGCTATTGATAAGAATGATGAGCTCGTTGATAAAATTAAAGACCGTACTACTCACGCTGTTGCCCTTGATGTAACAGATGAGAGATCTCTTCGATCAGTAAATATTTCTGACGTCGATACGGCAGTTGTGGCCATCGGGGATAATATTCAAATGTCGATTATGGCCGTAACAATGCTTAGAAAGCTTGGGGTTGGTCGTGTTATTGCCCGTGCTACCTCTAAACTTCACGAGCACGTTTTACATGAAATTGGTGCTTCTGAAATCATTAAAGTTGAAGAGGAGATGGGGGAAATCGTTGCTTCTAAGATCATCGCCCCACACGTTCTTCAGCGCTACAACTTTGCAGCTGGTTATTCAATTGTCGAATTAAAGCTTGGGAAGAAGTTTGAAGGAAAGACTCTTGTCGAGAGTAAGATTCGTCAAAACTATTCACTTAATATTGTTGCCCTTCAAAAGAAGGTTCCATATATCACTGAAGACGGTAAGTCCGCTTATCGTATGGAGATTAATGATTGTCCGATGCCGATGGATATTATCGAATCAGATGACATCGTTGTTCTTGTCGGAAGTGAGAAAAACTTTAATAAACTTTTTGCTGATCTTGAGGATGCATAAGTCTTTAATGTCGCATAAAGGGGAAGTATTTTGAATTTATCACTAAGAAATCGAGTCGCGTGGAGTTTTTCATTTGCAGCAGCAGTTGTAATCCTTCTTGCGTTCATCGTTTTTTATCATTTAAATAATCTCAATAAAGAAATTGAGTCCATCACAGATCGTTCTAATAAAGTAACTCTTATTACTGACGAAGTTAGGATTTCGGCCGTTGCGATTCTAAAGAACCAAAGAAGAATTCTAACAAAGAAACCTACTCCTGAAATGGTTGAGAGGATTCTAAATCTTTGTGAGTCATTCACATCTCAACTTCAAAGACTCGATACTCACTATGATGAGCCTGAAGTAAAAAAGATTATTGGGCAAATGCTCTCCTATACGGACTCTCTAAAAGTTATTCTAAGCAAGGCATCTTTATTTCATCGAAATAATATTGGAATGACCTCTATTGGAGAACTTGCGGATAAGATTCTTGATGCTTTCTCTGAATTTCAAGATATTCAGTATTATCAAAATGTCGAAAGAGAAGAGAAGATTAAGGGAATTATCAACGAAACAAAACGTAAGATGATGATTACTCTTATTATCGCTTTTCTATGGACAATAATTTTAGGTTTAGTTATCCCTGGAAAGATTGCGCTACCATTTAAGAAAATTAAAGATGCAATTCGCGAGCTTCAAGATTGTAACTTCGATGTTTCCATTTACTACTCCCAAGATGATGAGATTGGCGAAATTGCCCAAGAGATGAATAAGATGATTCACTCTTTTAAGAAATTCGAAGAATTACGTGCGGATAAGATCGTTGTTGAGAATAGAAAATTTGATGTACTCGCCAATATGGTTAAAAGGCCGGTTCTTTTAACAAATGCCAAGGGTGAGCTGATGTATATGAATAATCAGATTTACCAACTTCTTCAAGTTCAATCTGAGGATACAATTGGTAAGGTGATGACTGACTCAATTATTCCGCAGTGTATTATTGAGACCTATGAGCTTGCCATTAAGCGTCGTTCAAAGATTGAAAACCAGGAAATCAAAATCGCTAAGCGCGATGATTCAACTAAATCAGATAAAGAAGTTGGAGATAAGATTTCAGTAAAGGTTGATATTGAAGGTGATGAAGTTGCCGAGGAACAGGAAGAAGCCGAGGAAGTAGTTGAATATATTTATGAGGGCTACGCGTCAGTTATTCCAATTCGTGGACGCGACTCGTCACTAGATTATTACTTGATGGTAATGTCAAAAGAAGTTCAGGCATCTTAATGATTTAGGTGCCTGAAAATGCTGAAAATATAGTTATCCATTGATTTCTGTGCTATGATTCGTGGAATTTAGCGGAGTTATAGATACAATGATTGATAGGAAACTAATTCGAAATTTTTCCATTATTGCCCATATTGACCACGGAAAGTCGACACTTGCGGATCGATTAATTGAAAAAACAGGTTCAATTACAGATCGTGAGAAATCTGATCGTATTCTCGATAATATGGAACTTGAAAAAGAGCGTGGGATTACAATTAAGGCCCAAACTGTACGCTTGAATTACAAGGCCCGCGATGGACAGACTTACTACCTAAATATCATCGATACTCCGGGTCACGTTGACTTCTCATATGAAGTATCAAGATCACTTGCTTCTTGTGATGGTGCACTACTTGTTGTTGATGCTTCTCAAGGTGTAGAAGCACAGACTCTTGCCAATGTTTATATGGCCATTGAAAATGATCTTGAGATCATGCCTGTTCTGAACAAGATCGATCTTCCTCATGCGGATGCAGATCGTGTAAAGCAAGAAATTGAAGATGTTGTAGGAATTGAGGCACTAGATGCTGATGAAGTTTCTGCAAAGTCAGGTCTAGGGGTTGAAGATCTTCTAGAATCAATTATAGAAAAAATTCCTCATCCAAAAGGTGATCCTAATAAGGACCTACAGGGTCTAATTTTTGATTCGTGGTTTGACCCATATCAAGGTGTAATCTTCTTACTAAGAGTTGTTGAAGGTACAATTAGTAAGAAAGATATGATCTATCTTAAGAACTCTGATCAAGAGTATGAAGTTCTTAAGCTTGCTGTGAATACTCCTTTCTTTACTGAAGTAAAAGAGCTGGGTGCCGGTGAAGTAGGGATGGTAATTTGTGGTATTAAAAATATCCGTGACGTAAAAGTTGGGGATACGGTTATTAATGCCAAGAAGAAAGATACACCAAGTTTAGGTGGATACGAGGAAGTTAAGCCAATGGTTTTCTGCGGTATCTTCCCTGTTGAGTCTAACGACTATGAAGTTTTAAAAGATGCACTAGAAAAACTAGCTCTTAACGATTCTTCGTTTACATATGAGCCTGAAACTTCTCAAGCTCTAGGTTTTGGTTTCCGTTGTGGTTTCCTTGGCCTTCTTCACATGAATATTATTCAAGAAAGACTTGAGCGTGAATTTAGTTTAAATTTAATTTCAACAGCGCCTTCTGTATCTTATAAAGTAAAGATGAATGATGGTGAGATTGTTGAAGTTGATAACCCTTCAATGATGCCAGAGCCTGGTAAGTTTGAAGAGATTACTGAACCAATCGTTTCAATCTCAATTCACGTACCAAATGAGTATGTAGGTAAGATCATTCGTCTTTGTGAAGAGAAACGCGGTATTCAAACTGATATGAAATATATTACGGAAGAGCGTGTACAAGTAACTTACGATCTTCCACTTAGTGAAATGGTTTTTGACTTCTATGATAAGTTAAAAAGTTACACTAAGGGATATGCATCAATGGACTATGACTTCAAAGGTTACGAGCCTTCGAAACTAGTTAAGGTTGATGTTTTACTTAATAGTGAAAAAGTTGATGCCCTATCAATTATTTGTCACGTTGATAATGCTTATTATAAGGGACGCGATCTTGTTGGTCGTTTAAGAAAGATTATTGATCGTCAACAATTTGATATTGCCATCCAGGCCGCAATTGGTGCTAAAATTGTTGCTCGTGAAACTGTTAAGGCACTTCGTAAGAACGTACTCGCCAAGTGTTACGGTGGTGACGTTTCAAGGAAGAGAAAGCTTCTTGAAAAACAAAAAGAAGGTAAGAAGAGAATGAAGATGGTTGGATCTGTTGAGGTTCCACAGGAAGCATTCTTGGCCGTACTTGCTGTAGATGAAGACAGTAGTGGTGGGAAAAAATAAACATGGAAGAATTGAGAAGTATTTTAGATGATGCTGTAACGAAGTTTTCATCAAATGAATACTATGACAAATTAAGGTCAGCAAAAGAAGAGTACTTCAAGCTTGCTGGAAAATTATCTGAAGAAGATGAAGATTACGAATCTCGTATGAATGGTTTCGTCTATTGGTATATCACTCAACGTGATTTCGATGATAATGGCCCATTAATTAAGAAATTTGTTAATGAAATCTCAATTGAAGAAAATCAAAAAGATTCAATGTTAAGTATTAACCATTCTCTTTTTGAGTACCGTGGACAAAACCTTTTTAAAAAGCATGTCTTTAAAGACATTCTTCACAATACAAAATTCTATATTCCTAAGAATGAGTTTACATTACAACTTGTAAAAGATGACTTATTCATTGCCCGTACAATTAGCCATGAAGGAAAGACGATGTTACTCGATGACATTTCGGTTCTTCCATATGATGCAAGAGGCCCGCTAGTTAAGGAATCAAAGAAAGTCAGAAAACTTAATGATCGCAAAAGAGATATGCAATTTCTTTTAAAAATTGAGGCCCTAAAAACAAAGTGGCGCCAATACGGTCATATCGATCCTAAAAAGATTTTTGTTTTTAATTAAATAATTCTACTGAACTTCTTCAAGCGCTTCAGCTTCTTTAAATGTATGCTTCTTTTTCCAAAGGACGTATGGAATCACACCTAGAAGGTTCACTGAAATTGCTACTAAGAAGTAGAGGTTAAAGAATGAAGCTCCCTTATCTTGGCCTAGGGCCTTAAAGAGTTCTTCAAAAACAAGGTGACCAACTCCTGCTCCCGCAGGTGAGATAGGAATAGCTATTGAGATAAGCCCCACTGGAATAATACTAAAGAGCTGCTTGATACCGATATTTGTATGAAGGAATGAGTGGACTAAGCTCCAAAAAGCAGTAATAGCTAAAATGTGGACAATAACTGAAAGGCCAATAGACTTTAGGATAACAGCTCTGCTTTCTCCAATTTTCCAAAAAGTCTCAGTGATACTTGCGATCTTATCTCCAACAAATGGAAGGATTTTAATTAGCTCAATCACATGTATCTTAATTCTTACTGGCATAAAGAGCACAAGAACGAATCCAAGAGCACCAAGTAGCAACATAATATTAAAAGAGATAAGTGGCTTAACCTTTGGCGATAATACAGTTAACTCTGAATAAAAATAAATCGAAGATAGTCCACCTACAATCAAGAGCCCGATGAGACCAATGATGCGATCAATAAGTGCGGTACTTAAGAGAAAGGATCTCTTTAAATTCTTGTCACAATCCCTAACGTAGAGAAGCTTTAAAAAATCTCCCGTTACGATACCAGGGAGAAAGGTTGAAAAGAATTGTCCTATTAAATTGATTGGGTAGATCTTCTTAATATGAATTTTATCACTCTTGGTTTTAAGAAGTAGTGACCAACGAAATGCTGCAATAAATGAACTGCATATTAAAAGAGCAAACGAAATTAAGGCCCATGGCCCATTCTCAAGTACTTGTCCGATCAGACTAAGGTCAAGTTTATCAGATTTTGCAAGCCATGTGAGAATTGCTGCTGCAAAAATAACCTTAAGAATTGTCTGAATTGACGCTTTGTGCATATAGTTAAATTCCTTATTTAGGCTTAAAACTTAGCATAAAAGGTGCTAATCTAGTACCAATTTTTAAAAAGGATAATAGCTTGAAAATTACAGTAATTGGAACGGGATACGTTGGTTTAGTAAGCGGAACTTGTTTTGCAGAAATTGGTCACAAGGTAACTTGTGTCGACATTGATGAAAATAAGGTTGCCATGATGAGACGTGGTGAATCACCTATTTTTGAACCAGGTCTAAATGATTTATTAGAAAGAAATATTAAAGCAGAAAGATTAAATTTCTCATCAAGCCTTGAATCAGTAAAAGACTCAAAGTCAATCTTTCTAGCAGTAGGAACTCCTTCAGGTGATGATGGAAGTGCTAACCTTACTTACTTATTTCAAGCGGCCGAAGATATAGCAAAGAATATCTGTGATGATGCAATCATTGTTATTAAATCAACAGTGCCAATCGGAACTTGTGAAAAAGTAAGAGAGATTGTTGCAAAGAATACAGATAAGAAATTTCATATCGTAAATAACCCAGAGTTTTTAAAAGAAGGTTCAGCGATTGAGGACTTCATGAGACCAGATCGCGTTGTTATTGGACACAATAATGAAAAAGCCGCTCAGGCCATGGAAGAACTTTACGAGCCACTTGTTAAACAAGGAAATCCTATCTATATGATGTCGAATTTATCGGCAGAGATGACAAAGTATGCAGCTAATTGCTTTCTTGCTACAAAAATTTCTTTCATCAATGATATTGCAAGATTATGTGACACTCTCGGTGCCGATATTAATGAGGTTCGACAGGGGATATCAAGCGATAGAAGAATTGGGTCACACTTTCTATATCCAGGTCCTGGTTACGGTGGTTCTTGTTTTCCAAAAGATGTGAAGGCCTTAATTTATACAGCTAAACAAAATGGACATTCTCTTAGAGTTATTGAAGCAACTGAGGATGTAAATGATGAGCAGAAGCTCTACATGGCAACAAAAATAAAAAGACACTTCGGAGAAGACTTAAGTGGAAAAACTTTTGCGTTCTGGGGAGTAGCATTTAAAGCTAATACTGATGATGTACGTGAGTCTCCAGCAATTTATATGGCAAAAGATCTAATCGATGCCGGTGCAAAAATTCGTTTCTTTGATCCTGAAGGTGGGACAAACTTCATGAAAGCTGTAGGGGAAAAATACCACACATCTTTAGAAGAAGTTTCAAATAAGTACGATTGCTTAAGTGGTTGTGATGCAATGGTTACTGTGACTGAGTGGAGAGAGTTTTCAACTCCAGACTTTGCTGAAATCTCTACTCGTTTAAATGAAAAGGTAATCTTTGATGCGAGAAATCTATTTAAGACAGAAAAAGTTTTAGCAGAAGGTTTCACTTACTACGCGATTGGGAAGAAGATTTAATGAATGAATTGGTCGTCGCCAATATTCAAATTTCTTCATCACTTGATTACAAATCAAATCTAGAAAAAATTAAAACATACTTATCTCAGGCAAAAAGAGAGGGGGCCCAGGTGGCCTTCCTGCCTGAATGTTTTTATTCAATCTCTAATGGCCGCGAGCCAAGCCCGTACCTCGTGGAGTGGGACAATGAACACTTTGATAACATCAGACAATTGGCCGTTGATTCTGGGCTCTTCCTTATTGGGGGCTCTGTTGCTTTTAAAACTGATACAGGTATTCTTAATAAGGCCATTAACTTGGATCCTCAAGGTCATGTTATTGGTAGCTACGACAAGTGCCATCTATTTTCTTGTGACATCACAACTGTAGATGAACAAGGACAAGCAAAACGAAAAAAAATTAATGAAGCCGATATTTATACTGCTGGAAAAGATCCTTTAATTATTGATGTACTTGGCTGGAAGATCGGTATCGCAATTTGCTTTGATCTTCGTTATCCAAGCTTTCTTCAATATTACTATGACAATAAAGTTGATCTTATCACCTTTGCTTCAGCATTTACTGTACCAACAGGACAGGCCCATTGGCATACTCTATTACGAGCACGTTCAATTGAAGGCCAATGCTTTGTTGTGGCCAGTGCACAATGTGGTGAAAATAATCTAGGAATTCATACTTATGGACACTCTTTAGTTATTGATCCATGGGGAGAAGTTCTTTCTGATCAAAGAAATGATGAGGGACTGTCTCTTGTAAGGCTCAAAAAAGAGCAAATTACTGAGACACGTTCACGAGTGATCCTATAGTCTAACTCTTTAAATTTATTGGAAATTGAGTAGAATTTGGAGGTATTTCATAATTACCTGCCGATAAGTCTATATGATTAGATTTAGGAGGCAAATATGGAATTACTAGAAATTATACTCGTGACTACAGTCATGGCATTTGCCACCAGTGGAAATATTATTCTTTCAGGATTAAGTTATTGGGAGACTGAAGATAGGGTAAGAAGGTCAATTTCTCATGCCAATGAAGACTATGGTATGCGCGAGTCTGAATTAGAAGAACACACAAAAGTTGCATAATTTAATCTTAATTAAGTTCTTGTATGAATGGACTTCTCGATAAGTAGTAAAAAGCTTATCGAGGAGTCTCAATGCATTTAATTCTTATCTTGCTTTATCTCGTTCTGTTTTCTTGTAGTAGTACGACACAATCACCAACAGTTAAATACCTTCAAAAAGAAACGATCGTTAGACATAAGTATTCTTCTAATCACGTAAGAATTTTCAGTGAAAAGGCTTCGGTTGGAGAGTATCTCGTTATCTTACCTTCGCTTGGTAGAGGGGTCGAAGATTATACTGAGAAATATAAATCGACTCTGACAAATCGTTTTGTCCAGGCAGGTTATCAAGTTGTTTTAATTCAGCCGCGTGGTATCGGAAAAAGTACTGGGAAGCTAAGTGGAAAAAGTACGACTATGCTAGAGCTTGTTGATGACGTAAGAGACACTCTTGATCAGTTAGGAATGGAAGAAATTTGGCTTGTTGGCCATGCTTTTGGAAATAGACTAGCACGAAGCTTCACAACATATTACCCTAAGTATGTTAAAGGTCTGGCCCTTCTTGCTGCTGGAGGTAATTATCAAATGACTAGTGAAGCACAGAATTGTTTGAAGAATTCTTTTAATATGCGCCTACCAAAAGATAAGCGATTAGAAATGATTAGCTGTGCATTCTTTGCAAAAGGAAATGATGCTTCTATTTGGCTAAATGGGTGGTTCCCACAACTCGCGGCCGCTCAAATTCATGCGATCTCTACTATTGACGCAAATAAATACAAGATGGCAGCGGGCAAAAAGTTTTTGGTTGTCCAGGCCAGTGAGGATTTTATTGCTCCTCCTGAGTTTGCCGGTAAGGTATTAGCTAAAGAGCTTGAGGATCAGGTAACTTATAAAGAGGTCGAGCATGCCGGGCATGCTCTAACGAGTGAGCAACCAGATGAAGTTGCTGAGATCATAATAGAGTACTTTAATCAGTACTAATTACATAAATGGGTTATCACCTTTTGAGTGATCTGTTACATCGACAACTTCAACAATATCTGGAAAATTTTGTTTTACAAGTCTTGCAACACCATCAGTAAGAGTTGCTTGTGAAGCAGAGCAACCTTGGCAACCACCAGTCATCTTTACGTAGAGCTTATCATTATCGTAATCAATTAATTCGATATTTCCACCGTGGGCAGCGAGTGCTGGCCTTACTTGTTCATCAAAAAGTTTTTCAATTTTTCTAAGCATATTAATTCCTATCCATTAATTGGTTTAAGTGGCCAAGGATTGCGATTGAAGCATTTTCCACTCTCATAATTGAAGGGCCAATGCATATCTCTTTAAAACCAAGATTTTTAAATTCGTTAATCTCTTGGTTAGTCCATCCACGCTCAGGTCCAATGGCCAATTGTAATGGTCTTTCGATATCTATTTTAACATCTTTTAACTTGGTTGTGGCATAAGGTGAGAGAATAAATCTTTGAACACCTTGTGGTTGCATATCTTCGTATTGATAAGTCTTCTTAAGTTTAGGTGCCTTGTAGAAAACAGCTGACTGGCTTACGCCAAGTTCAGATAGTTCTTGAAAACGTTCGTAAACTTTAGAAGTGAGGTAGCTCTTATCACTTAGGATGGCCTTGAAGATATGAAAGCTATCTGCCCCCATTGCACTACAATGCTCGAAAACTTTCTTCATTGTAGGTGGCCTTGATGCCGCAATGATTAACTCAATAGGGTAGTGAAGTCCTGGACGAATCGTGCCAACTTCTACCTCAACAATCGCGTCGATAATATTGCTTACCTTAAGAGTCGTTAGTCCTTGCTCAAGAATTGTTCCCTTGAGTTCATCACCAATCTTTACTTTGACAACTTCACGTAAATGTCTCGATTGCTCTTGCGTGAGAACAACTTTTGAGTCGCGAATTTGATCTTTTCTTATTATGACAGAGTTCATCTTCTTTAATTTTAATGAGTTATAACTTTAATTCTTTTACCACTTCTTGCACCTCTTGGGTATGGATTTTAAAGCAACTTTGTCACAGATCGTCAATAGAGAGCACTCATTCACATTATTTATGGCCCCAATGGGCTGGGGGAAAACAAGACTTATTTGGCAATTATTAGAAGACTTTGAAAGGATTATTATCGTCTCTCCGTTGCGTTCAATTCTGGAAGATTTGAAAGAGAGGGAATGTGTTGTGGATAATATTTCTGACAAGGGAATCTTTTTAACAACTGTGGAGTCACTTTCTAAGGATGATCTTGATTTTGCTTTAAAATCCAACTCCCTTTTTGTATTAGATGAATTTCACCTCTTTTACGAATGGGGAGAGTCTTTTCGTCCGAGGTTACTTGATTTCCTTTATCAAATCTCATCTTCTAAAAATACCAAAGTGATAGGACTGAGTGCAACTATTACAGATGAGTTATATCGTGTGATCGAAAGGGATGTTGAAAATAACTTTAAACACTTTTGTTTTCTTAATATTGGAAACTTCCAAAAGAAGAATATGTATAAGAAGAAGCGGATGTTAATTCGGCCACTTCTTCTACTAAAACTTATCTTAGAACAATTACTCTTTGAAAGGGGGAGAACCATACTCTTTTGTTCATCACGAAAAGAAGTCTTCTTTTGGCACAAGTTTTTTAAAAGATTAGGCATTTCATGTGATTACTGTGTAGGAGGAGAGGTTAAAGACTTTGTGGCCAGAGAGAATCAAAATCCTGCAGATTTGATTGTTGCCACTAGTGCTTTGAGCCATGGAGTTAATCTACATGGAATTGAAAATGTTTATATTAGCTATATGCCTAGTGAGTCCACAAATTTTCAAATGATCGGTCGTGGTGGTCGTTTTGGGGAAGATTTTCAATATATTGGTGCCATAGAGAAAGGGAAGAAGTGGTGGGAAAGAATTCACTACAAGATATGTAATTATCTCTTTATAATGAGTCAGGACTTATTATTATGGTTGAATTAGAAGGTATTCTCATTAACAAGATACCATATCAAGACAAGCACTTGATTGGAAACTTACTCCTTAGAAACGGAAATAAAATTTCTGTGATGTTCTATGGTGGGCAAGGTGGAGGAAAGAAGAAAGTTTCTTCTATCTTACAAATAGGTTACCTTTTTAAAGTTGGCTTCGGTCGAGTTAAGAGCAGTTTTGAAATCTTAACGAGTAAGGATCATGTCGAAAAATGGTGCCATAAGAATATTTCTCATAATCCAATGGCCTTCTACTTACTTTGTTTCTTCTGTGAACTGTGCCAGTCATTTGCTCCACAAATTACACATAAAGACGATCTTGATCTAAGTGAGAAAAGTCATGAGGGAATTTTTCGCCTTCTTTCAAATGCCATCTTTCGCCTAGAAAGCCGAGTATTGGTTAGTGACTTTAATGCCAATCATGAGTTATTCATTTTTCTTGTTAAGGCAATGGTTGAGCTTGGGATCTTTCCACGAACAGAGACTTGTGCTGTCTCGGGAGTCGAAATTGGTGATAATGATTTTGTTTCTCTCTCAATTGAGCAAGGTGGCTTCATTCACTTTTCTCACTTAAGCCTAGAGGAGCAAAGACTAGTAAATGGACAAGAAGGTAAAATACTTAGAAGCGAAATGCTTAATGTAGCCGCCAGTAAGTATTCAGAGTATCAAGTCAGTACGCAAATTCAAAAATCTGATTTAAACCAACTTGTTAATTATATCTGTTATCACCAGCACGTTCAGCGTGAGCACTATAAGTCTTTAAGCTTACTCTTATAGGTCTTCAAATACTTTGTAAGTAAGTGAGATGACCTTCGCTAGGTTTGTATTCTTTGCTACATTTAAAATTGTCTCATCTGAATAATTTAGAACAAGTGAACTTCTCGTAAACATATATGAGTAGTTAAAGCTTGTTGAAAGATAGTACTTATTTTCACCTTCAATACCATCGATCTTAACGGCACTATCTTGCCAATACGTTAGGGAAGTTCCAATGCGCATTGTTGCGTTTGGATTATATCCAAGACCTAAAGAAGACGAATACCCAAATCCTGGCTCAACTTCTTTATTATCAATTGTTCTTTTAAAACCATAGTGTCCTTCTAGGGTTACAGAGTAGTCGTAATCGTAAATAACTTTAAAGAGAGCAAGGCCTAGAGTTGACTCATAGACTCCTCGGCTAAGTGAGTCTGATAAGAGGGGATCGTCATAACTATATATAGAGTTACCATTTGGGATTAGCTGTTTGAAAAATAGAAAGCCACGAGGCTTTAAAAGATTATAAGTGAGTTCTGGTAAAAATTCCCAAGTAAGTTGAAAGCTTGGGTCGACTACTTCAGTGGTACTAGTTTCTTTTAGCGAAGATTCTACTGTTCTTTTTTTGACTGGAATATCAATTGCTATTTGAAAATAGCTGTCAATGAGGTAGCTGCCTTTTAACGCGACAGTTTCAGTAACTTCATTCTTAGAATTAATATTATGAATCTTGCCATCAACGCCTGCTTCACTTGTTACTGCAGAGTTTGCATAGTTAATTTTTGCTTCCCATTGGTGGTCACCTAAAATAATATTTGGAATATTTGCGCCACCGCCGCAACATGAAGATGCATTAGTCGTTAGTGAAAAGAAGAATGTCAGTAGAATTAGAGTGTAAGTGGCCATGAGACAGTGTCGTATAAGTTTCCGTTATCTTTTAATTGTAAGTGAAAGTCCCAAAGACCACCCATTGTGAAATAGATGTCAGTTAGTTCATAGACTCCCGTCGCAATTCTCGTTACTGTAATTGGGTAGGATCCATGCCCCATGTCAGGCATCCAGATATAAGCCGAAAAATCTCCAGTCGGATCCTTTAGGTTATCTGCTGAATCTTTAAATGTGATCGTGATCGTTGAGCTATCGTAAAGCAGTGGCCCTTTTTCCCATTGTCGAGAAATTGTCAGGGCCTCTGTATTAAATTGTAATTCATTTGTAATATTATCACGTCCACCAACTAACTCTTTCAGGTCGCCAGAGAATGGAGATTTTCCACAACTTGTGAATAGTAAGAATAAAAGTGCCAGTGATAATAATTTCATTACTTCTTAAGCTCCACATCAATTGCAGCAAAGTCACCATTTAGTTCAAAACGAATTTGCCAGTAACCTTTCATGTGACCCATGAAGAATTTTGCATTTCCATTGATTAGTTGATCTTCATCAAATGACCAAGAAATAGCTGGTCCACCGTGTTGGTGACCGTTTGCCATTATCATCCATACATAAACTTTAAGATCTTCTGGAGATACTCTTTCTCCTGATTGTTTATCATAAACAATTGCTTCAAATGCTGAAGGCTTTCCATCAAATGGCCCGTTAGTCCACTCGATATCAACACATAGATTTTGTGTTTCAATTTGATAAGGACATGCCATTGTTGAAGCTGTGATAACTAGTACAATTAATGCTTTAAACGATTTAAACATATTTACCTCGCGATGTAGCACCCAAGTGCTTTTGATTCTTTATATGGTAGTTCTTTATTTTTTTGTAATGCTGTTAGCACATCATTTAAATAGAATTTTGAAGATAGCTCAGGACTTCTCTTATTTGTAACGGCCCCTTGGTAGATAACTTCCTCTTTTTCATTTAATATGAAGACATGAGGAGTTTTAAGAGCATTCATTTTATTTGCGTACTTTAAGTCTTGATCAATGAAGATAGGGAAATTGATTTTGAATTGGTCAAAGTATTCAAGTGCCTTTTTCTTGCTGATATGTTTATTAGAGCTAAAACCAATGAACTCAACATTGTTAAACTTCTTTGCAAGAGAGTTAATGTAGTCGAATTGTTTTTGTGAACAAGGGCAACTAGGAGAAAGAAAAATAAGAACTTTCTTTTTACTCGTTAGAGAAATTTGTTTCTCTTGATGAGTTGATAAATCGTAACGAACTTCAGTAAATGCCCCAAACGTTGCGCTTGAGATAAGGAGTACAATTAGTAATTTCATAGGTGTTATTTATAAAATCTCTAATTGAAGTACAAGAAATCAATACCCTGGTAGGTATTAATTTTTACGATTTCTTGATTAAAGTCAGCTTTTGAGGACGAGTAAGCTTCTTAATTTGAGCTTCTCGTTTGCTCGCGCTTGAGCGATTTGGGTGTTCTTCTGTAAAACGAATTTTTTTAGGTGGGTTGGCCTTAGTGAACTTCGCACCTTTTGGGTCATTCTTATGTTCTTCAAATCTTCGCTCTACATCAGTTGTAATACCAGTGTAGAGCTTTCCATTTTGTGTTTCAATAATGTAGACAAACCACTTGTCGGCCTTTGCCATTAATTCTTTCTCGCTTGATATGTATCTTCTTTCATAAGCATTCCCGTACCAATTCCGTACTTCTCTTGAGTGCCTAACATAGACTTTAACTCATTAGTGGAAATCTTTCCATTGAAGAAGTTAAGATAGCTTTCAAGCTTATTCTTTAGTTTCTCACCATGTTCGTTTAAAAGTTCGACTCTAAATTGAGAAACACCTTTAGCAATGAGTTCATCAATTAGATCTGTTGAACTCTGTGCAATAGCATTGAACATTGTATTACGACACTCTTGATCGGCCTTAATAAAGTGCATATTTCCAAATTGGTCTTTGAGTTCCACATGGTGCTTTTCACAAGGTTTCCCACAGTCTTTAAATGACGATCCTTCAGATAAGAAAGCTGCATATACACAATGTTCCATATGAAAGCTTGGCATATATTGGTGGATATTAACTTCTATTCTCCCAGCATCAGTACTTGCAAGAAGATTTTCCAACTGCTTCGCATTTAAATCATATGATGATGTTAAGGTTTCAAAACCTTTATCTAGTAAGTAATTGGCCGTTTGTGAGTTGGCGACGTTTAAAGAAAAGTCACCCCTAAGTGGAATATCACATTTAGACTTTAAGTATTGGTAAGAACCAAGATTACGACAAAGAATAAAGTCTGGTTCTAATCGAGTTAAAACATTTAAATGATGATACTCTTTTGGTTTTAAAATTCTATTCGTAGCAATACCAACTTTACACTTTGGAAGTTGCTTTAATAGCTCTAATGAGGGCTTGTAATCCTTACCAAATTCAAAATCTAATGTGATTAGAAGTCTATCGTAGTCACAACTCTTTAATACTTCAAAAGTTTCTTTTACTTGATCAATATCTCTAAGAAGAAAATTTAAAGTAATGTCTGTTTCAGAAATATCTTTCTTTGAGAGATTGTAAGGTTGAGGCAGGGGAGCTTTAACTGAGACTCTTTTGTTGTTCAATTCTTCGATAGCCTCTTGCCTCATTTTTTTTAGCGACTTTGAGTGAATAAATGGAGACTTCTCATTTGTTATTAACTCAAATTTTGAAGTAGCATAGATTGTGCGAGATAAGGCACAGGCGTCTTTTTCTACTTTTTCAAGGTCGGCAGGCTTTCTTGCTTCTTCAACTAAGTCTTCGCTTTCAATTATAACTTGGTTATTTCCATCGTTAATTTTATATGTCAGCTTTTCTCCAACATTTGCAATTAGTGTTACTTGAACTGGAATACGCTTTTGCTTATTGATATCGCTAATTAAAGACTCGCTCTCTTTTGCTACTTTTGGATCTGAGTTTAAATAGATATCCATTCCTGGGCGAACTTGTTTCCATTTAAAATCGTGGGCAAGTGAAAGGCTTACGCGTTTT
The DNA here is from genome assembly GCF_050955245.1 of Halobacteriovorax sp. GFR8. Lineage (NCBI taxonomy): Bacteria > Pseudomonadati > Bdellovibrionota > Bacteriovoracia > Bacteriovoracales > Halobacteriovoraceae > Halobacteriovorax > Halobacteriovorax sp. GFR8. Next base: position 335,796 of record NZ_JBPBLR010000002.1, read on the forward strand.
CCTTTTCTTTTTACACCAAAGATTGAAGAGCCAATTTCCAGACCCTTGTTATCGTCGCAAATCGCAACCCCCATTCCATTTTCTAATTCTCGGTCAGTATCGATTTCTAAAAATGGAGGAGAAACTTTTTTTACCTTTCCAAGCTCTATTCCTCGGTGAGCACCGTAGTGACCTTTAACAAGCTGTTGATGGTCTACACCGTGAAGCCATCCTGAAAAGAGTCCACGTGAATATGTGAGTGCCATATTATCGAGCTCTTTTTGTCCGACTCTCTTTCCTTCAAGTTTTGCTTTAAATGCACTTGCAGCAGTCGAAACATAGGCCGGCCCTTTAAGACGTCCTTCAATTTTGAAAGAGTCAATTCCCATATCTTGGAGCTCATTGACTTCTTCGATTCCACAAAGATCTTGAGGAGAAACAAGGTAGCTCATCTTGCGGCCGTGTTTTGTGAGGTCTTCTTTCTTTCCATCCACAAACATTTCGTAAGAGAAGCGACAGCTTTGGGCACATTGGCCACGATTCGCGGAACGCCCTCCAATACTTTCCGAAGTAAAGCATTGACCAGAGTAGGCAACACATAAAGCTCCATGAGTGAAGACTTCAAGTTCACGTTGCGTATTTGATCTGATCTCTTTAATTTCTGGAATTGAGTTTTCGCGTCCTAGTACGAAGCGCTTGATATCAAGATCTTCTAAGAATGCGATATGATCGTGGTTAGTCACAGTCATTTGAGTCGAGCCGTGAATAACTTGCTCTGGATAAAGTTGTCTAACAATATTTGCTAGTCCGATATCTTGAATGATTAGGGCATCTGGGCCTAAGGCCACAACTTCATTTAATCTTTCAATGGCATCTGAAATTTCTTCTTCAAAAATTAGTATATTAAATGCGACGTGAACCTTAACTCCATAGAGGTGGCATATATCGATGATCTCTTTTAATTCATTGACGGAGTGGTCGTGAGTTCTACCACGAGCATTGAAGCCTGGCATACCAACATAGATGGCATCTGCACCACCGTGAATTGCCGCAAGGCACATTTGCATATTGCCCACAGGGGCGAGAATTTCTGATTTTTTCATGACCTGCTTTTAACACGATAGCAAAAGGTACGCGATACCAAATCGTGATTTCAGTAATTTATATATAGAAAATAAGCGAATTGATGACAATTCTTCGCAATTATAAAAGCTACTTATCTAATTCAAGAGTCGTTATTAGGCAGTACTTATAAACTTGTCGAATACCATCAATTTCAATAAAAATTGACGCATAAGTTAGTAATATTACAAAAAGTTGATAGGTAGCTTAATGGGAAAATAATTAGCCGTTCGGCATTTCAAAAGGTATACTTTGTGCAATTATTTACCATAGTAGGGGGCATTGTGTCAGAAAGTAATATTAAGGACATGCAGCAAATTGTTAGTCTAGCTAAACGCCGTGGATTTATTTTCCAAAGTTCGGAAATTTATGGCGGTCTATCTTCTTGTTGGGATTATGGCCCATACGGAATTGAGTTAAAAAGAAACTTAAAGAATAAGTGGTGGAAGGCCATGACTTTACGTTCAGATATCGTTGGTGTTGATGCTTCAATCTTCATGCACCCACAAGTTTGGAAAGCTTCAGGTCACGTTGATGGTTTCAATGACCCAATGGTTGATTGTAAGCAATGTAAGTCGCGTTTTCGTGAAGATAAAATTGATACATCAGCTCCATGTCAAAACTGTGGAGCAGTAGGTGAGTTTACAGAGCCAAGAGATTTCAACTTAATGTTTAATACGCAGATGGGGCCTGTTGAAGATTCATCAGCGAAGGTTTACTTAAGACCAGAAACAGCTCAAGGGATTTTTGTAAACTTCTTAAATGTTCAATCAACAATGAGAAAGAAGCTTCCATTTGGTATCGCTCAAATTGGGAAAGCATTTAGAAATGAAATTACTCCAGGTAACTTCATTTTTAGAACTCGTGAATTTGAACAAATGGAAATGCAATACTTCATTAAGCCTGGTACTCAAATGGAGGCCATGGAGCAGTGGAAAGAGATTCGTTGGAATTGGCACTTATCAAATGGACTACGTCCTGAAAATTTAAGATGGCATCCACACTTAGGAGATGAGCTTGCTCACTACGCTGATGCTGCTGAAGATATTGAATATAAATTTCCACATGGTTGGGATGAGATGGAAGGGATCCACTCAAGAACTGACTTCGATCTAAGAAAGCACGAAGAGTTCTCAGGAAAGAACTTAAAGTATACAGATCTACAGGATGGAAATAAAAAATATCTTCCATACGTTCTAGAAACATCTGTTGGTTGTGATCGTTCACTTCTAGCAATTATGTGTGATGCTTTTAGAATTGAAAATGAAGGTGATAAAGAGAATGAAAGAGTGGTAATGAAATTCCATCCATCTCTTGCTCCTGTTAAAGTTGCTGTTCTTCCATTAACGAAGAAGTTAAATGAGCCAGCAACAAAATTATTTAATGAACTACAGCAAGAATTTGCTGCTGAATATGATGTCGCGGGATCAATTGGTAAGCGCTACCGTCGTCAAGATGAGATTGGAACTCCATTTTGTATCACTTTTGATTTCGATTCATTAGATGATAACGCTGTTACAATCCGTGACAGAGACTCGATGAATCAAGAGCGTATTGCCCTCGATCAAGTTAAAAACTATTTAAGAGATAGAATCTACATTTAAAATATTTTTTTGAAAGGCCACAGATTCGTGGCCTTTTTTCTATACTAAGCAAGGAGCGCAGTTATGAGTAAATGGGTTTACTCGTTTTCAAAGGAAAAAACTGAAGGTAATAGAAGCATGAAAAATCTTCTAGGTGGTAAAGGTGCCAACCTAGCTGAAATGTCTGCTCTTGGATTACCGGTCCCTCCAGGTTTTACAGTTACAACTGAAGCCTGTATCGATTATCAAAAAGCAAACACGATAAATGAAGAAATTAAGTCTCAAGTTGTTGAGGCCCTAAAACTTGTTGAGTCATCAACTGAGAAAACATTTGGTGGTGGAGAGAATCCACTTCTCTTCTCTGTTCGTTCTGGAGCTAGAGTTTCGATGCCTGGGATGATGGATACTGTTCTTAACCTAGGTCTAAATGATGAAACAGTTGAGGCCCTTGCTAAGAAGTCTGATAATGAAAGATTTGCATGGGATTCATATAGAAGATTCATTCAAATGTATGCCAATGTTGTTATGGGGATGAGTCACTCTCTTCTTGAGTCAACTCTAGAGGACTTAAAAGAAGCAAAGGGTGTTGACTCTGATACAAAATTAGATGCAAGAGACTTTAAAAACTTAGTTAAGGTTTATAAGCAAATTATTGCTCAAGAAACTGGAAAACAATTTCCAACAGATCCAATGGAACAATTATGGCTAGCAATTGAGGCCGTCTTTGGATCTTGGAATAATCCACGTGCAATCAAGTATCGTCAGTTAAATAATATTCCAGGTGACTGGGGAACTGCAGTCAATGTACAGGCAATGGTTTTTGGAAATATGGGTGATGACTGTGCAACAGGTGTTTGTTTCACTCGTGATCCATCTACTGGAGATAAGAAGTTCTTTGGTGAGTATCTAGTTAATGCTCAAGGTGAAGACGTTGTCGCTGGGATCAGAACTCCGGCACCAATTAATGAATGTTCAAAGAATGATTCAAATAGAAATGAAAAAACTCTTGAAGAGTATATGCCTAAGGCATTTGCTGAACTTACAGATCTTTATCAGCAACTAGAGAAACATTACAAAGATATGCAAGATATCGAGTTTACGATTGAGGCAGATAAGCTTTATCTACTACAAACTCGTAATGGGAAAAGAACAGCAGCAGCCGCTTTGAAAATCGCTGTTGATCTTGAGAAAGAAGGTATTGTGACGAAGGAAGAAGCAATTATGCAAATCGATCCTGAAGCACTAAATCAACTTCTGCACCCAAGACTTGATCCAGATGCAACGAAGAATATTATCGCTAAAGGTCTTCCTGCTTCACCTGGCGCTGGTGCTGGAAAGATTGTTTTTCATTCAGACGATGCAACAAGTATGAATGAAAATGGTGTAAAAGTTATTCTTGTTCGCCAAGAAACTTCACCTGAAGATATTGCGGGAATGGCCGCAGCTCAAGCAATTCTAACAGCACGTGGTGGGATGACTTCTCACGCGGCCGTTGTTGCACGTGGAATGGGGAAGCCTTGTGTTGCTGGATGTTCTGAAATTTTAGTTGATAGCAAAAATCGTACAATGATTGTTGGCGATAAAAAATATGTCGAAGGTGACTTTATTACACTTGATGGTGGAACAGGTGAAGTTATTGAAGGTGAAGTACCAACTCTTGATGCTGAAATTAATGCTGACTTTGCTGAGTTCATGTCTTGGGCAGATGAGATTAGAACGTTAAAAGTTCGCACAAATGCTGATAACCCTGAAGATAGTGAAACGGCCGTAAAATTTGGTGCTGAAGGTATTGGTCTTTGTCGTACAGAACATATGTTCTTTGAGCCAGAAAGAATTCTTGCAGTTCGTGAAATGATCTTTGCTGATTCAACAATTCAAAGAGAAAAAGCTCTTGCTAAACTTCTTCCGTATCAGAAAGAAGATTTTAAAGGGATCTTTAAGGCCCTTGATGGTATGCCTGTTAATATCAGACTTCTTGACCCTCCTTTACACGAGTTCTTACCTCATTCGGATGAAGAGAAGAAAGAACTTGCTGAGTATATTGATGTAGAAGTAAAAACTATTGAAGATGGATGTGAAAGGCTTCACGAGTTTAACCCAATGCTTGGTCACCGTGGTTGTCGTTTAGGTATCACTTATCCAGAGATCTATACAATGCAGGTTACTGCTATTACTCAAGCTGCTCTAGAATCTCTTGCTGAAGGGATTGATGTAAGACCTGAGATCATGGTTCCTCTTGTGGCAACAGCTAAGGAGTTATCAATTCTTAGAGAAATCTTAGTGGCAACGATTGATAAGACTAAAGGAGATAAGGAGTTTAAGTATAAGCTAGGAACAATGATTGAGCTTCCGCGTGCAGCGATTACAGCTGCGGAAATTGCAGATCATGCAGACTTCTTCTCTTTTGGAACAAATGACTTAACTCAGACAACTTTTGGTCTTTCTCGTGATGATGCTGGACGCTTCTTAACTGAATATATTTCAAAATCAGTTCTTCCAAATGATCCATTCGTTTCACTTGATCAAGAAGGTGTTGGTTACCTTGTTAAGTTTGCAACTGAGCAAGGACGAAGTGCTAATAAAGAAATTCACGTTGGAATTTGTGGTGAGCACGGAGGGGAGCCTCAATCAATCGATTTCTGTCATAGAATTGGTTTAGATTATGTATCTTGTTCACCATACCGAGTGCCGATTGCTCGTCTGGCAGCTGCTCAGGCCGTGATTCGTAATAAGTAATGCCGATAGAAGAATTAACAAAAAAAATAAAAGCAGAGTTTGGCAGTTATAATTTTAACTGCCTTGCTTTTGCTTATATTGACTTCAAGAATGATTCGTATGAAACATTTTCTTTTTTCGAAAATCCTTTTTTAAAAGGTCAAAAAGTTTATTTTGACTTAGCTTCTTTAACAAAACCCCTAACTCTTGGCTTTGCTTATTTAAAGAAACCTGAAATTTTTTCTGAAGAGATGAAGCTTCTTTTAAATCATCGAGGAGGACTAAAATCTTGGGGAAGACTTTCATTTGAGAATTGGCGAGAACAAATTCTCTCTTATCCAATTAAAGAAAGTGAGACTCTTTATTCTGACTTTGGCGCTCTTAGACTTCAACTTGAAATTGAAAAGAAGCAAGGTCTTTATGATCTTGTCTCACCAATGTGGGATGAAGAAATAAAGCACTGGCTTGATATTGGAGCTGAGGTTTGTGTTCCTACTGGCCGTCGAAATAGAGAGAGTATCGATGGGGAAGTTCATGATGATAACGCTTTTGTTATCGCTGAAAAAGTTTCTCATGCTGGACTCTTTGGAACGATTGATGGTGTTTGTAAAACACTCTTAAAAGCAGATGGTGAATACCAATTAATAAGTAAGACGAAACGTGAAAGTGATCAGCGTTTTATTAATGGTTGGGATAGTGTGACTAGTCCTGAAACTTCTCTTGCTGGTAAATGTTCCAATAAAGATACTTTTGGTCATCTTGGTTTTACTGGGACATCAATTTGGATTGACCCTCATTCTCAAAAAGGCGTCGTGATTCTAGCAAATGAAGTTATTAAATATTGGTATGATCGAAAGAAGTTGAGCGAAATACGAAAGGAAATTGCAAATACTTTCTTCTGTAAGTAGTTAATTTTACTCTTTGTCTTACACCTTAAATTAAGAAATTGTTAATAATTGCCGATAAATATCAAGTATTTTATCGGAGATGAAAAATGGGACTCGTCCTTAAGCGATTTCAATTATTATTTTTAGTACTTTCGTTCTTATTGGTTTCTTGTCAGCAAACGCAAAGATCAATTTCTAGTATTGAAGACCAGGTTGATAATCAACCGGCCCTTTATTTGAATACAATTACAGAAGCATCAGATTTATTTGACCGAAATCTTGAAGAGTTAGTTGCTCATTATAATGTTAACCTTCAAAAACGAGTTTATGACTCGAGTGAAACCAGAGCGGTACTTATCTCGCTAGAGTCAATGGAGCTTCCGGAAGGACAGGCCTTTGCTATTGATACGGCAATTGAAGATAATGGTGTCCATGTCTTAAAAGTTATCCGTTCAACAAATGATGCGGCCATAACTAAGTCATCTAAGAGTTTGCTCTTTAACTTTCTTTCAGAAATTAATGAAAAGAAGAATATTGTAAATATCTACTCTTTCTTTGAAATTGCTCACAATGCTAAAGCAGGTGATCTTCGTGCAAAGATTGCCTTAGAAAATATAAAGATGAAGGCATTAGGAGATTCTGCAATTTATGATGAAGATCGAAAGATCATCGAAGAAGGGATCTCTGAGCTAGAAAGTGACTTTAAAGTTGTGAAAAAAGAAATGAAGGCCAAAGAAACAGCTCGAAAGAGTGCAATGGCCGCGCTTGATAAAGCTGCTGAAAACCACCAACTTAAAGCATTAATTCAAAATAATGACCGTAAGGGTGTTGCTGACCTTTTAGAAAAATATCTTCCTTGGGAGCAAATGACTCCAATTGAAGACTCATATTGGAATCACATTCTTAATCGCATGCGAAACCCTATTCCTGCAAAAGATAAGGTTCTCGTCTATCGTGGGACATATGGTGACCGCCTATTTCCTCAGATTGTTGATGGCCAGGAACTCGAGTATGAAGACGCTGTAAAGAAAGCAAATCTAGGCTCGATGTCTACTATTTTAACTCGAAATCAAGGAACTTATAACCGTCGACTTCGCTCTCTCCAAACGATGTATGGAAAGAAAATTGCTTCTAATCCAAGTAATACAGATTCTAAATTCGTTGAAACAGCTCGCTTAACAACAATGCTTAAGCAGCATTCTATTGAAGCTCAAGGAAGTCCATTCCTTTCATTTACGTCTAACTTTGATACTGGCTATACCTTTGGATTTTCAATCGCAGATGACAAAACAGTTGCCGATGCTAAAGGGGCCATGGGTGCATTCTTAATCGATCCAGAACTTCTTATGTTTAATCAAATGTCTGGATTTAAGTCTGAAATGGAATACTTAGCACCATTAATCACATTTCCTGATGAAATGGTTGGCTTCTATGATGAAGACTATATGGAAAAAGTTAATCGTTCAGCTATTAAAGATGCACTTCACGATGGCCTTAAGAAAGAAATGATTAGAATTTATGGAGATACACAGGGGCCAGAAATCGCTGAAGAAATCCTTTCTCGTTCAAGCGAGTTTAATGAATATGAAAAGGCGTATCTTGTTCCAAAATTAAAAACAAATTTGACTGGGGCAACTAATGAGAACGTCGGAATTGCAAAGAAGATTAGTAACTTCTTTAGTAATTTAAAGAATAAGTTTTCCTCTTCTAGTAAGGGGAAAGTAAAAGTGATTGATGAAATGCCTAAGATTAATAATTGTTTATACGCTATTAAAAGCTTCTTACAGTAAAAGAGGAATTCATGCATAAGAAAGCATTTGGTTTACTTTCCGTCTTACTTCTAACTCTTACTGTTCTTACACAGTACTCGCAGGTAGATCGTTCTGAGTATTCTTACTTTAGTACTAGAGCACCTGCTTCTGTTGCTGATATGGAACGTTTAGAGACGCTACTAGCTGTTGATAAACTCGATTACTATATCGGTGAATATATCAATAATTTTGGTAAGAAGATTGATGAGGAAGCACTAGGAGAACTAAAGAAAGTTGAACTCGATTATATTATTGATAAGTACTCAACTGATTCTAGAATCTTTGATGCAAAGAAATACGATGCAATTATTTATGATATTTTAAAAGAGCGACTAGGTAAGAAGCCTTCTGGTTCAAAAGCTAGTTATGAGTGGGGTTATAACTTCTTTAAAAATAAACTAAATGAAGGTTTTACTCTTCTCGATTCTAAAATTAAACCAAAAGATGATTCTGCTATTACTAAAGTAGAGCCAAGGTCTGAGTTTACGCTTCCTGATCAAGGAATTAAAAATGGTGAGCTTACATTAGATGCTGATCACTATATTTCAAATCGTACGACACGTGCTGTTTTCTGGGAAGCAGTTGAAAGCAATCGTGATGTTGAATTTCATCTTGAAAACTCTAGAGAGTTCTTAAAGAATTTGCAGGCCAATGGTGGGCAAATTCTAAAAGAAATTCGTCCCTTTGCTAATAATTATAATAAAATTTATGCCGTTCAATACCCTGGTGAGTCTACTTATCGTTATGCAATTACAGCAATCGGTGGGAAGGATCGACTTAATCACCTAATGCTACAATTTGGCTTATCTAAGAGAGGCCATACAGTAACAAATAAGGTTCGTATCTTTGGTGATCTTGATGACACTCATAAGATGATGGAAGACGAACTCTCTGGAATTTTTAGACATCTACCAAAGTCTGAAAGAGTCATTATCGGACAAAAAGGTGCTATTGAGAGAACTTTTGAAACGCTGTGGAAAGTTCGTGCCCTTAAAAATCTATACGATGACGAGCCTGATTTGGTTCTATCTCACATCTCAGATAAGTTAAAAGACTCTTTTAAAGATCTCATGGCCGATGGAGATATCAAGAAATACGATATTTTTAAGAATAAAAAAGATATTGAAACGGCCTTTACTAAGTTAGAAAAGACAATTAAAGCTAAAGGAATTGAGCCTTTTGAGTTTAAGAAATATGACTATGATAATTATGTTATTTCGATGTCAGATATTGTTTTTAAAAACTCTAAAGGGGAAGACGTTGTTTGGCGTGTTGTTGCAAATAGTTGGGGAGATGAAATTTCTCCTCTTGCAAAGGCCCTGAAAAATACTGGCCATAAGAATATCACTTATATTGGTACAGCAGGAGCCTTTCCTGATAAAGGCTATAGTGTCGGTGATCTTGTTATCCCTTCACATACGCGTTTAGATGGTGAAAGTAAAAAACTACGTGGAACGATGATGGATATTGATGGTGCCAAAGTTGGTGGTACTGTCGATCACGTATATTCTCCGTTTATCGAAACAAATGAATGGCTAGAAGAAAGTTCAAGTCATTCTGACTTTGTTGAAGTTGAAGTAAGTCACTTACGAAAAATTTTAAATGGCCAAGATGATGATCTGCAAGCCTATCTATTAATATCAGATGTCCTTAAGTCGGAAGGGGAGACTCTCGCTTCTGCTACTGGAGCGAAGAGAAGAAATTCTCTCAATAAACTTCTCTATGCAATGCTTGATAGAGATGAGGTTGGAATACCACAAGGTGTAAACACTGCTGATAATCATATTGGAATTCTAAGAAGTTCAATTGATAAAGTTCTTGGGAACAAGGCCAATACTTTAAAGTATTATATTTTCTCAATGCTTAAGGATAATAAGAATGTATCTGAAGCAGAGATTCAAGCGGCAGTAGACTCTGTCGATAATTTTAGTGATAACTATTTTACAAAGAGAATCACTGAGTCTTCGGAGGTCTCAAGCTATGTTTTAAGAAAGCTTGAAGAATTTGGGCATATGCCAAAAATCTCTGTTGATAAAGAATTTGTTGACGGAAAGTGGCATCCTAAAACAGGTAAGATTATTATTAATATCCACGCTGATACACAAGAGTTAGTTGATCAGTATAAAGAAGTTGCTAAAGATTTTGAAAATGAAATTGCAAAGGTTTCTAAGTTTTGTGAAATCAATTTCATAAGAGGACCTCCTTCTAGTGAGTTTGTTACTATTCCAAAATACGTAGGTCTAGATAGTGACTTCCTTGTAAATCTATATTCGCAATCTGCATTCAAGCAAGCAGGTCTTGACGCTCAGGTAACTTATAACGGAAACTTAAAATTTAACTTCTTACCAACTGTTAATAATACTGATGTATGTGCAGATGACAAATTTTGTCACCTTTCATTCTTTAAACCAGATCAGGCCACAAAAGACTTATTAGTTGACTTTGACTCACACACAAAATTCAAAACACAATTTAATAAAGATCCAGTTGAGATGTTTAATGGAATGATTAAGAGGGCAAATGAAATTACACAAACTAATTATAGCTTTGAAGTTGTCGTTGAAAAGAATGCGACTCTCGAAGATGGTAAATTAGCTGAAATTGTTCCAGATATAGATCCTAATAAGGGACTTCTTGTAAAAGTACGTTTTACGAAAGAAGGGTATAAGAATCCACTAGTACTCTTAGAAGAAGCTATTCATGTAAGCCAAATTACACGTGGAGATGACTTTTTAAAGCATCCCGTTTTTTGGGCCGAAGCTGCTTTAAATGCAAAACATGGTTCAATGCGCTCTCGTGAGTTCTTAGCGCGAGCAGAAGTGGATGCAATGGATAAATTATCTAACTTAATGAGAAGTAACTTCTCCGGAAATGCAGATGCAGCTCTTGCGAAAATTGAACAATATGCAGAAGTTAGAAAGGCGCATGCATCAAAGATTGCCAATAATCTTAAGAAGAAGGTACGCGCTGAGAAAACGATTCGTAATGGTTTAGCTAAACAATGGAAAGCTCTTCATAAGGCACTTGAGGCACAAGATCTTAAACTAGATGATTATATTGCTTCTGGTAACCGCAAAAAAGTGGCCGAGTTAATTGAAGCGTATATGCCATGGGAACAAATGGAGCCAACTGAGATTGCAGCATGGCAAAGATGGGTAAAAGAAATTGAAAATCCAAGTGATGATTTCTTTGTCAGCTTTAGAGGTTTAGGAGATGACCTTGTTCGTGAGTCAGATGATGGTGGCCACTTCTTAATGGCCAAGCTTTTGACAAAGAATCAGGGGAGTTACACGAGAAGACTTCGTTCGTTAAAAACCTACTTTGATAAAAAAATTAGTAAGAAAGCAGGCGTGCATATGCCGGTTGAATTTCAGTCTCTTGCTGGTGTTTTCAAAGGCCATAGTGTTGAGCCTTTAGGTTCTCCTTATTTATCAGGATCAGTTCTTTCTGTTGCAGATAATTTTGCTAGTGAATCCCAAGGTCAAAAAATAGCTGCATTGAAGATGTCTCAAAATAGGAGCTTATTAAACCTTGTTTCAAATTATAATGAACTCGAAGAGATGATCCCACTGATCGTCTTCCCTGATGAGATTATTTCAATTGAGCCAGCAGGGGATAGTGAAGCAATTCAGGATTCTGTGGAAGAAAAAATTGGACGTCCTCTTAAAGATACAGAACTTGAAAGATCAGCGGTACAGGCCGATAGCGATTACAAAGTTAGAGCAACGCTTGAGTGGTGGAAACAAATTGATCCGAATGGTATTACGCCAACAAATTCTACCAAGACCTGTAAGGGTGTAATTAAGATGTTCTTATCTCAACAGTAATTAGTTGATCATAATATTTACCCTTACCCTTTGTCCGAAAAACGGTTAAAATTGACGGATAAAGGGTAAGTTATGAATTTAGAAAATTATAAAGATATAAATGCATTATCTGCATTAAAAGAATCAAATAAATTTAAAAAGGTGTTCTTTTACCGTATTTGCGGGACTGGGATGGGAGCGGCTGCATGCCTCCTTAAAGAAGCGGGGTTTGAGGTTGCTGGTGCGGATCGCATGTTTTATCCCCCAATGAGTACCTATTTAGATAACTCGGGTATTGATGTCTATAAATTTGAAGAACACAATATTGAAGAGATTATTAAAGACTACGATTTAATTGTTGTAGGTAATGTTGTTGCAAGAAATTCTGATGATGCAAAATTTATTGAAGAAAGTGGGCTCCCGTTTTGTTCATTTCCGGCGGCAATTGGAGCATTGGTTTTAAAGGATAAAACCGTTGTTGGTATTTCCGGCACTCATGGAAAGACAACGACAACATACTTTGGTGTTCAACTTTTTGAAAAACTAGGTCTGGAACCAGGTTATCTTATAGGTGGAGTTATGGATGAGCGTCCACCTGCGAGAGTAGGTAAAGGGGATTACTTCTTTATTGAATCTGATGAGTATGATTCTGCATACTTTGAAAAATTCTCAAAGTTTCGCTCTTACTATATTAATAAATTAATTATTACATCGCTTGAATTTGATCATGCTGATATTTTTGAGTCGATTGAAGATATTAAAAATGAGTTTAAAGCTATTCTTCCAATTGTAGATGAAGTAATAGCTTGTTCTGAGTGGCAAAGTATCAATGATCTAAAGGTCACAGATAAGTCTTGGTCAGAGTATGATCGTGAAAATGTAAAAATCATTAATGTCGAGAATGGCCTGACTTCGTTTTCAATGAAATGCTCAGTTGGTGAGCATAAATTTAAAACAAACCTAATGGGGCATCATAATATTCTTAATTTAGCGTCAGTTATTATTGTCGCTTTAAAGGCTGGAAAGACTCCAGAGGAAATACAGGCCGGCATCTTAGATCTTAGAATGGTGCAAAGAAGGCAGGAGGTAAAAGGTGAATTTAATTCTTCGCCTATTATTGACGATTTTGCTCACCATCCAACAGCTGTCCAAGAAACTCTACATGCAATATCCCTAAAGTATCCAGGAAAGAAAATACATGCTTACCTTGAACCGGGATCGGCAACTGCTCGAAGTGATCTTTTCCAAGAAAGATTTGCAGACTCTTTAAAAGGAGCAGCGAGCGCAACAATTATCAAACCATCGCGTCCTACAACGGCAAAGGGCCAAGGGGATCTCGATGTTGATAAACTAAAGTCTGACTTAGAAAAAAGTGGAATAAAAACTAATATTGTTACAGAGTTAGAACCCTTAATTACATTAATTAAAGATAATAGTAGTGAGCAGAGTGTTCAGCTTGTTATGAGTAATAGTTCTTGTCTAGGCTTATGGAGTAGCGAGTTTGTTAAAGCACTTTAAAACAACTCTTCCATTTCTCATCGCTTTTACAAGTTTCTCTGGCCAGTTTGCTCACGCAAAGAGCTTAACAGATGCACAAGTAATCAATGAGTATATGAAGCTTCATCGCAAGCAGTACAAAACGACGTGCTCGATGAAAATTTATAATGAGTCACAAAAGCTTTATAAGAATTTCCTAGGAAATGGAATCTTTATTCCTTTTCAAATAAGTGGCGATCTCGATGAGGGAACAATTAAAGAATATGTTCCACTAATGAAAAAGAAGAGAGAGTGGATAAAAGGTGTTAATAAACGCCTTTCCAAAATGCGCTCTTTTAGAAATGTACTGGCACGAAATCGCCAAATTCAAAGTCAATTTGAAAAGGCTATGCGCCACAATTATAAGTATCGCTACATAAAGGATTTAAAGACTAAATCTCATGTGGCCCTTGAGTCAAAAAAAGAGATCAAACAATTTCTAAAAGATCTTGAAAGGTACCTAAATAGCCTCTTCTTTTTACAATCTTTTAACTTTCCTGTTGATCACCTTCATTTAAGAAGTGAGTATGACAAGGTTAAGGATTTAGAAACAGCAGAAGGAAAACAGAAGTCAAACTCTGCATACTTACTGAGAAAAATTGTTGAGGATGGAAGTGTTGATCCTAAAAAGGGCCGATCTGATTTAAGTCTTCGCTCTCTAATTGACTCAGTCTACTTACGTATTGTTGGCTTTGACCAACCATTCTTAACTGAAGAACTACGTTATGATATTTCTGATTTAATTTCACGCCTTGATGGAGTTTTAAGAAAAGGTCATAAGAAGACTTATGCTAGAACAAAGTACTGGCAAAAAAAGATCATTGAACGTGAAGACTACTACCTTGATTTACTTAATAAGAGTAAAACAAAAGATGATATCTTAAAGAAAATCTTCGAAGATAAAAACCAGGCCCGCTATGCCTTAAGCCAGTATATCTATGATAAGGAAGCTTTAGTTTATAAGTTTTGGAAAAGACAAAAAGAGATTTATCGCAAGCTATACGCACTTGAAACGATTTTGATTCATGAAGTTGGACGTCTCGATGACAATTACGGAAGTGAAAGAAGAGATGTGGCCAAGGTTGTAATCAATCGTGTGACAAACCCTGGCTATAATACAATTGAAAGCGATGAACCGTTCTATCAGTCTCTTGTTAAAGCAGGTGTGAAAAATACTGAAAAGTATCCGTGGCTTAATGTGCTTTTTAAAAGAGGCCAGTTTTCATTTACTTACTTTTTTATACCTGCTTCGAAGGGAATCTTTTGTCCTGACCAATCAAAGTCTGCACGAAAGTTAATGCGTAAGAATTTAAAAATGATTTTGGATGAATTACATAATCCTGATAAGGACTTCAAGGCAACACGTTACTTCTCAAGAGCTTCAATGCTTGGACGAATGGATATGTCCTCTTTGTGGGATGAGTACACAAGTATGGAAGAGCGTCCAGGACCTTTAATTCACAATACGACACGATTAAAAACATTACTTACTCGTAAGAACTTAAACTACTTGTATTCTTTTAAAGATAGCGGTGAACATAATTACGATGTCTATCGCTATAAAAATAAAGTTTATGTACATTCGGCCAAGAGCGGTAAGTTCTATCAATACCGTAATCCTCATTATTTCAAATACTTCGTAAAGAACGATGATTACTAATTTTTATTGAGTATAAGCTATTGAAAATAGTAGTTGAAACTAGTTGTTAAAACGCGCTAATAGCAGTATATTCATACAATTATTAGTGTATTAATTATTTATAGCTAGGAGATGAGGCAGTGCTAAAAGATTTTACATTCACTTCTGAATCAGTAACAGAAGGGCACCCTGATAAAATTGCGGATCAAATCAGTGATGCGGTACTTGATGCGATGTTAGAACAAGATCCAAAATCTCGTGTTGCTTGTGAAACTATGATCACAACTGGTCTAGTTGTTCTTGCAGGTGAGATTACTTCTACAGCTAATATCGATTTCCAAGAAACAGTAAGAAATAAAATTAGAGAGATTGGATACGATCACTCTGATAAAGGTTTTGATGCTAATACTTGTGGTGTTATGGTTGCTCTTGATAAGCAATCACCAGATATTGCTCAAGGTGTAAACGTTGGTGAAGGTACATATACAGAATTAGGTGCTGGTGACCAGGGTCTAATGTTTGGTTACGCTTGTAACGAAACTGATAACTACATGCCAATGACAATTGATCTTTCACACAGACTTGCTGAAAGACTTTCAGAAGTTAGAAAGAATGGAACTTTAGGTGAGCTTAGAGCTGACGGTAAAACACAAGTTTCTGCACAGTACGAAGATGGTAAATTATCTCGTATCGATGCAATTGTTGTTTCGACTCAACACTCTGACAATATGACTCTTGCACAAGTTCAAGAAGCAGTTAGAGAAGAAGTTGTTAATAAAGTTGTTCCAGCATCACTTGTTGATAACAACACAAAATACTTCATTAACCCAACTGGTAAATTTGTTATCGGTGGGCCAATGGGTGACTGTGGTCTAACTGGTAGAAAGATTATCGTTGATACTTACGGTGGTCACGGTGCTCATGGTGGTGGAGCATTTTCTGGTAAAGATCCAACTAAGGTAGACCGTTCAGCAGCTTATGCGACAAGACAAATTGCTAAGCACATCGTTGCTGCTGGTCTTGCTGATAAAGCTCTAGTACAAGTTGCATACGCAATTGGTGTTGCTGAGCCTATGTCACTTCTTGTTGATACTTTTGGTACAGAGAAAGTAGATGTTGCTAAGATCAACAATGCTGTTAACCAAATCTTTGATATGAAGCCAGCGGCTATCATTGAAAGACTTGATCTACTAAGACCAATTTATTCTCCAACTGCAGCTTACGGGCACTTTGGTAGAACTAAAGATGGTTTCTTCCCTTGGGAAGAATTAAGCTATGTGGAGAAGTTAAAAGCTCTTTGCCTTTAACCGAAAGCCGCGCCATCGCTGCGCTAGGCTAGCTTTCTTGAGTCACATCCATCTCAGCTTCAAAACTGCCCTTTGGGGCACTTTTGCCGCAGGATGTCCCTTGGGAAGAACTGTCGTACGTTGAAAAACTTAAAGCACTTTGCTTGTAGTATAGAAGGCTCCGAAAGGAGCCTTTCTTTTTTCCCAAATCAGTTTATACTTATCCCATGAATGAATTCCTCATGTTCACATTACGCTATACGCCATTTTGGTCAATTCCAATTATGATCATTGGTGGCCGCTTTGCGTACTACTATTGGTTAAGAGGCTACACTCTGCCTCCGATCTTCTTTGCACTTTGCTCAGCTATCTCAAGTTTCTTCCTATTTATTTGGGTAATGGCCGGTGGTCCAGACAAAGTTGTTCATTATTTCTTAGATATTGTAAGAAACTTTTAGACACTAATATTTATATATAAACCTGTGATATTAGCTATTTATGCTAGTTTCGGAAGTTTTATCATGGTGTTAAAAAATTGACACGTCCACGAGTTATTCGATACCATTTTAGTGGGACAATTTTTAACCTCACACGATGAGAGGCAACAACACATGAAGAATGATTTTAATTTTCTAACTGATACATTCTCAAATGATGAATCAGATAATGAAGTAAAAATCGATCAAGGAAGAAAACCAGTGATTATTGTCGTGGAAGATGATCAAACTCTTTCCGCAATGATAACGAAGTATCTAAGTAAGAAGATAAATCTAGAAGTTATTAGTTTTACTTCTCCAACACCTGCAATCGAGCATATTACTAAGAATCAAGTTGATCGCTTTTGTCTAATTACAGACATTAGCTTTGAAGATAATTCGTCTGACGGACTCTATCTAATCGACTTATTAAAAGAGCGTGGCTTAACTTTTAGCTCTATCGCTATGACAGGCTTTGCCTCTATTGAAACAGCAATTGCGGCAACTAAGAAAGGTGTTTTTCACTACCTTACTAAGCCGTTCGAGCTTGAAGCACTAAAAGATCTTGTGGTTAGGGCCCTAGTTCATAAACTTGAGTACCGTGAAAGTCTTGAGATAACTGCTGGAACAAGTTCTGCCAATGATAAGCGCTCGTTTGGGACTAAGTACAAATTAGAGATGCCTACAGAAGACGATATGTTTTGTGGGATGATAGGCCGCTCTAAACCAATGAGAAAAATCTTTGAGCGTATTAAGAAAGTTGCAGCTTCAAGTTCAACGATCTTAATTGGAGGTCCTTCTGGTACAGGGAAGGAGCTTGTTGCAAAGGCAATTCACTTATCTTCAAATCGTAATCATAATAAAATTGTTAATGTAAACTGTGGTGCGATCCCTGGAGAGCTTTTAGAAAGTGAACTCTTTGGCCATGAGAAGGGAGCCTTTACTGGCGCAGTCTCAAATCGTATGGGTCGCTTTGAAGCTGCTGATGGTGGATCAATTTTCTTAGATGAAATTGGCGATATGCCACTACTTTTACAAGTTAAGCTTCTAAGAGTTCTTCAACAAAGAGAAATTGAGCGTGTTGGTTCTTCAACGACGACTCCTGTAGATGTGCGTATTATTACAGCAACTCACAGAAATCTTGAAGACTCTGTTCAGCAAGGTAACTTCAGAGAAGACCTTTACTACAGACTAAATGTTATTCCGATAAAGATACCTGCATTAAAAGATCGTAGAGAAGATATTCCTCTTTTAATTTCATACTTCCTATCACGCTTTGTAAGTGCTGATGGTAGAAATGATATTGAATTAGATGACGAAACTTTTGAAATTCTTATGTCTTATGAATGGCCTGGTAACGTTCGTGAACTAGAGAATTTAATTGAAAGACTTGTTATCTTAAGAGGTGGAAATAAAATTAGACCTCAGGATCTACCACCAAAAATTCTAGCTCTTACAAATCGCTCGACAATTGATACTGATGATCTTGTTAGTCTTCCAGATAATGGTATCAATTTAAAAGATTTTATGAATGAAGTAGAAGAGTCTTTAATTAAGCAGGCGCTTATTAAAACGAATGGTAATAAAAACCAAGCTTCAAAGCTGCTACAGATGAATCGTACAACGCTTATTGAAAAAATGAAGAAGAGAAATTTAGACGTTACTATTCAACAATAAATTTCTACTTAACATGGCCAATATGACACCAATACTTAAGCCGACTTTCACAGTCGGCTTTTTAAATGCCTAATATCTTGTAGTGTAAAAACTTTGACATGGAAAAAACGTCCCATGAGAAAAATTTTCCTTTGAAATATTTCAAAATATTGTAAAATAGATTCACGGCATGCTTTAGGACGAAGAAATTGCCAAATAATTGACGTTATTAAATTTGAAACAGGAAGTTTCTACCAAATGAAGATAGATTTTAATTCAAAAAATTTATTATCTTTTATCGTACTTATTTTTAGTACTGCCTTCCTAAATATTGCATCAGCATCAATTGTTACACCAGAAGCTCATAATGACTTCCTACGTGTTAAATTCTTTATTGATAAGAAACTCGTTAATGTAACAAAATCAAACTCAGAGGTATCATTCTCGACGTTAGATGGAGATATATATACTAAGGTGAAAGATGGGCTGAAGAACTTCTCTTCTTCAAAGTATATTAAGAGAATCTCTTATACTGAGCCAACATCTGGTAATAATGTTTTCACAATCTCTTTAATGCTAAAAAAGAATGTAGAAGTCTTCTCATTCTATAAGAATCGTGACCGTGCATACTTTGTCGATTTCTGGAAAGATGGTGCTGTTACTACTAAACAAGCAGCAATCAAAGATATTTCAACTCTAGTAAAAAAGAATGAAGCATCAGCACAACAATCAACACCAAAATTTGTAAAAAAGTCTAAAGCTGTTAAGCCAGCTCCAAAGATAGTTAGAAAAAATGTTGTTAAAAAGGCTCCTACTAAGAAAGCGAATCCATATCGTGATTTTAGATATGGAGCCTCTTTTATCTGGGATTATCAAGCTTTTGCACCAGAGCTAAAGACACAAATTCTAACGAATAGAAAAACAGCAGAATACTTCTTTCCAATTAAGAACTTTGATTACAATAAGAATGAAAAAGAAGCTCATATGCAACTTACTCTTAATCTTTATAGAAAAGGTAAGTGGGGACTTATGTATAAGTCAATTAAGCTTTATGAGAAGAAATTTTCACAGTCTTACAATCCTTATAATGACTACATGAAGGCCAATGCTCTTTTAAGAGAAACTCTTGAAAAGGGTGATATTAAGCCAGTTGATACGGCCGTTTCAATGTATACAAATATTCTTGAAAGAACTGATATTTACGATCTAAGAAAAGGTATCTACAAATACTTAGTTCAATTTTATCGTGAAAAGAAGGACTTTGTTAAGGCCCTTAAATATGCCAAGAGATTTTTTAGTGATGCGAAGGAGAACTTTGATTACGAAGAACTTGAGTATATGGGTGAGTACATCCTTTCATCTCTTGCAAATTTAAATCAAGTTGAGAAGGTAGAAAATCTAATTAAAGATAAGACTTTAGTTAAGATCATTTCTAAGCAAAAGCTTAAGGCTTATGAAATGTATACTTATTTAAGACAAAATGATGAAGAGAAAGTAATCAGTGCTTATGAGACATTCGCTAAAACTACTAAAGGTGAGTATCTTCCATCGATCTACTACAATGCTGCAGAAGCATACTTTAGAACATCACAATATGAGAAAGCATTCAGAATTTATGATACTTTTATTTCTAAGTACTCATATGTGAGTGAATCTGCTCAGGCAAGATTACGTATGGCCCTCATTGCTGATCTTCAGGATCGTCCAAAGAATGAAGTATTAGAGCTTTATAAGAATGCAATTAACAGAGCTCAAAATCAAGAAGTGAGTCTAGAAGCACGTATTCGCTATGTTGGTGTTCGTACTATTAGAAAGTTTAAACCAGATACAAAAGATCTTGAAACAAGAGTTTTCCTTGATAAGGGAACTGATAAGAAGTTAAACAAAGATCTTGAAATGCTTCTGTGGCAAACTCGTTTAAGAACGTTCATTGTTGATGGACAATATGAAGAGGCCTTAACATTCTTGACTGCACTACCAATTGCGGCCATGAAAATAAGTGAAAAAAAGGTTTTTGAAGCTGATGGAGCCGAAATTGTTTACGGGATCATCAAGACAAACTTTGAAGAAGGTAAGTTTGCCCGTGCTATTCGCGCTTGGGAAATTTACAAAGATACTTATTTTGCAAAGATCGGTGCTGATCCTGAAATCCAATTTATTATCGCAAAATCGTATATAAATCTTACACTGTGGGACGGATTTCAGAAAATGTATGAGAAAATGATAGCGAGCAAAAAGGAAACTGCTCATACTTTCCCTTTATGGGTTTCTCGCAAGGAAGTTAAGAAATTGGACTTGTATAAGAACGAGCTACAAATTCTAAGAAATCTAAAACTAAAAAATTACACTTCAGTAGACCGCATTATCGCGAGTACAAAAAAAGATTACCCAGGATTTGAAAAAATCACATTTTATAAAGCTCTTGCTCACTATAAGAGAGGAGAGTTTGCAAAAGCTGAAAAAGAGTACGAAAAGTTCTATGCAAGTGATGCTAATGCAAACTCAATTGATGCTAAAGATCTTGTCGATTCAATTCAGTTTTACCTTGAGTCAATTTATGAGAGTAAGAAATTTGATAAGTACTTAAAAGTTTCGACAGCTCTTCTTAAAGATGCTAGCTCATTCCAAATCGCTGACACTGTTGTTGAAGGATTAAGAGAAAGAGTTAATTATCAAAGAATTGAAATCCTATTTAAGAAGGCAAATAAACTTGCATCAGATGAAGCAAGAGCGTTCCTAAACGATTATGAAAAATCACTTTATAAAAATCGTGTGAAGTTTTTATTAGGAAAGGAAAGCCTAAGACAAAACGATTTCACAACAGGTGAGAAGTTATTAAATGAAATACTTTCAGATAGCGAAGCAAAGGATTATTTGAAAGAGTTGGCCAGGACAGAGCTAACACTAGTTAACTTAAAAAAACGTACACTATAATTTAGCCCACGGATCGGGCAAACGACAGACAGGAGGTCAGATGAATACGTTTACAGCGGAAATTTTTGGGCAGGACCCTAAAATAGTTAAGGCACTTAAAGTTGCAAACAACGTTGCTGTTACAAAAGCACCAGTTCTTATTGTTGGTGAAGCAGGTGTTGGTAAGAAGACATTAGCTGGCTTTATCCATGAAAATTCAACAAGACAAGGAAAGCCATTTGTAACTGTAGACTGTGCAGCTGATGCAAATCAAGTTGAGAATGAGATCTTAGGTTATAGAGACCCAGAAACAGGACGTTTCATTAAAGGTGCATTCGAAAACGCGAACGGTGGTACTGTTGTTCTAGTAAACGTAGATGGACTAGAAGATACTTTCCAAAAGAAGCTTCACAAAATCCTTGGTGAACTAACTGATTATGAAATTGACGTAAGAATGGTTGCAACAACAACTAAGAACCTTTCTAAGCTTGTTGGTGCTGGTCGTTTTTATCGTGGCCTATATACTTTCATTTCATCTAACTCAATTACTTTAACTCCACTTAGAGAAAGAGTTGGTGACCTAGAGTACATCGCAAAAAATATTATCAAGACAACTCTTGGTGGTGCAGAAGTATCTGTTCAAGAAGAAGCAATGAACAAGATTCTTTCTCACTACTGGACTCACAATGTTAAAGAGCTTAAGGCCGTTATCGAAAACGCACTAGCTAACTTTGAAGGAAATGAAGTTTCAGCTGAGCACCTTGAGATCGGTGAGAAGAAAGCAGTAAATGTTATCTCTGAAGATGATTCAGAAGGAATCAGACTAATGTCTCTTAAAGAAGCTGAGAAGCTACTTATCAAAAAGGCACTTATCCATACTTCTGAAAATAGAACTCAAGCAGCAAAGATTCTTGGTGTATCAATTAGAACACTAAGAAACAAAATTAATGAGTATCGCGGAGACGGGAACTCATACTTTGTTAACTTAAGATAAGGTTTCGTCATGAGGGTTGAGGATAAGACATTAAAAGCACTAGCTGCATCTTTGAATTTAAGACAGATCCGACATGAGGTCTTAACTTCAAATATCGCTAATGCAGATACACCAGGCTATAAGGCCAAGCGAGTTGACTTTGAAGAAGCGCTTGCAAGAGCTTTAGACGTCGATGGGAATCTTGAAATGTTGACCTCTGAAGAGAAACACTTTGACGTTGGCAATGGTGGTTTTGAAAATCTTCAACCTGAAATTTATGATGATCCAAATGACATCGCCTCTGAAGATGGGAATACTGTCGACAGAGACGCTGAAATGGCCAAAATGGCAGAAAATAAGATTTTGTATGATGCATCAGTTAAGTTACTGAATAAGAAACTAGGGATGCTTAAATATACAATTAACTCTGAAAAATAGAGTAGGGGGAGATAATGGATTTACTAACGAGTTTAAAAATTAGTTCATCAGGTGTTGCAGCAAATAAGAAGCGTATGGCAGCGATTTCTTCAAATATTGCAAACGCTCAGACGACAAGAACGGCCGAAGGTGGTCCATATCGTAAGAAAGAAGTTGCTTTTGGTAGCGAGCCTGCTCGTGAAAGCTTTTCTGATATTTTAGAAGGTGAGATGGGTGAGGTTGCTCAATCTGTTCATGCTACAGAAGTGGTTTCGAGTGATAAACCACCAATTCTAAAGTATGATCCAAGTCACCCTGATGCAAATGAGCAAGGGTATGTTGCCTATCCTAACATTAATGTGATGGAAGAGATGGCAGACATGATTTCAGCTTCAAGAAGTTATGAAGCGAATATTAACGTTATGAATACAACTAAGAGTATGGCGATGAAAGCGCTTGAAATTGGAAGTGGAAACTAAGAAGTATAAAGGAAAGGGGTTAAACCATGGCGATCAATAATATTACGACAATGAATGACGTCTTTAACTCACACAAAATGCGCGAGTGGACAAGTCCAACTGGTGGCGCAGAAGAATTCAAACTAGAAGGTTTTGATGAACTTTCAAAAGTTACACCATCTGAGAGAAGTCAGTCATTTTCTGAAATGCTTTCTAATCAAATTATGGATGTAAATAATTTACAAAAAGAAGCTAACACAGCTATTGAAAAATTGGTGAGTGGTGAGAGTAAGAATATCCACGAAACTATGCTAGCTGTTGAAAGAGCTGAAATTGCTTTTAAGACTATGAACCAAGTTCGTAATAAAGTAATTGATGCTTATAAAGAAGTAATGAGAATGCAAGTCTAGTTAATAACTAGTTGTTAATGATCTCTTAATTTAGGATGAATTAAGAGTTTCAGGTGTCAGGAGGATACGTGAAAGATTTTTTCGATAAAATGCTTAGAAACTTCAAAGAGTTCTATGGAGAACTTGATGCAGGAAAGAAGATTTCTCTCTTTGCTGTTACTGGGGTTATTCTAGTCTTCCTACTTGGTGTTGTCCTTTGGGCCACTCACACAAACTACAAAGTTCTATACTCTGACCTTAATAAAGAAGATATGACAAAGGTTGAGGTCTTCTTAAGTCAGAATAATGTTGAGAAGAAAACTTCAGCAGATGGTAAAACAATTAGTATCCCAGAAGATATGATTGAAACTGTACGTCTAAAAATGATGACTTCAGGGTTCTCATTTTCTGGAACAGTAGGTTATGAAGTTTTTGATAATCAATCTTTTGGAACAACTTCATTTGTTCAAAAAGTAAATAAGCAAAGAGCACTTGAAGGTGAGCTCATTAAGACAATTAAGCACTTAAGAGGTGTTAAGAGAGCTCGTGTTCACTTAAATATCCCTGAGTCTTCTCCATTTGTTTCTGAGAAGAAACCACCAACGGCTTCTGTTGTTCTTGAGCTTAATCGTGGTGTAACTCTAACTGAACAAGAAATCAAAGGGATCTCTTCACTTGTTGCTTCATCTGTTGAAGGAATGAGAGGCGAGGGTGTTGTTATCCTTGATCACAGAGGGAAGAAACTCTCTGAGAATATAGGGGATGCGATGACGGCCAATACGGCCAATCGTCTTGCTCTTGAATCAAAGCTAAATAGAAAGTATGAAAAACAAATTGAAGATATCTTAACGAGAGTTGTTGGTGCTGGAAAAGTTATCGCTAAAGTTTCAGTTGATATGGACTTTACTGAAAGCGTATCGACTCAGACAACTTATGATTCTGAAAACAAAGCTGTTCTTTCTGAGGTAACAAATACTCAAAATCTTCAAGGATCACGTCCTTCTCCACAAGGAATTCCAGGAGCTAGATCAAACCTTCCTGGGGAACAACCACAACCAGGTGTTCCTGAGACAAGAAATGATGTTAAGAAAGAGTTAGCAACTCGTAACTATAACGTTCCAAAGAAAGTAACTCGATCAAAGTCTCCGACTGCATCTGTTAGAAAGATCTCAGCAGCAGTTATGGTAGATGGTAAGCATGTGACTCAAACTGTAGATGGTAAGACGGTTACAAAGTATGAGCCATGGTCTGAAGCTGATATCGCTAATTTTCAAGCGATTGTTGCTTCAACTCTTGGAATTGATAATCGTCGTGGTGATGTTATCACAATTAAGAATATGGAATTCCAGCAAGAAGATCTTGAAGCTATTGATGCTCTTATGCGTGAGCGTGAAAATAGAGAGCTAATCAAGAATATCTTTAAGTATCTTGCAATTGGTTTAACGATTTCTCTATTCTTCTTCGTTGTTGTTCGTCCGTTCATTCAATGGGTAACAGACAATGCTGTAGAAACAGTAGAAGACTTCTTACCAAGAACTCTTGAAGAGCTTGAAAAAGTCCAAGCAAATCAAAAACTACCTGGGCTTGAGGATGCTCTTCCACAGATTGAAGAGAAGCTCAATCCAGAGAAGATTGAAGGGAATATGCTACGTGAGAAGATTATTTCACTGGTTGAAGGAAACCCTGCAAAAGCGGCACAGATTGTGCATGATATGATTCATAGTACGGAATCTGATAAGCAGATTGCGTAATGATAATAAGTAATAGAGCCCTTTAAGGAAGAGGAGAGAAAAGTGGCCGATCAATCATTAGACCCAGATGTAGAATACTCGCTACTATCAGGACAAGACAAAGCAGCACTTCTGCTTAGTTCCCTTGGTGTGAGTACGACACAACTTATATTCGCACATATGCGCGATAATGACGTAAAACGTCTTATCAATGCGATGTCTAATGTTAAGAAAGCGCCAATTTGGATGATCAAGCGTGTTCTTGAAGAATTCTATTCTGAACTTAACGAAGAAAATGATCTACTTTTCTCTGATAACTCATCTAGAGACTTTATTGTAAATGCTCTTGGGGAAGATCGTGCCAAGCAACTTCTTGGTCAAATTATTGATGTTGGTGCCAACCAGACACTAGAATCACTGGAGCTAGTTGATACCAGAACTCTTGCAAACTTCCTAATCAACGAGCACCCTCAAACAATCGCGCTTATTATTGCGCACTTATCAGCTGAGCGTAAGGTTGATGTTCTAAGACGTCTTCCTGAAGGTCTTCAGGCCGAAGTTGTACTAAGGGTAGCAAACCTTGACTTCGTATCTCCGGAGCTTATCGCGCAACTTGATGATGTTCTTAAGACTGAACTTTCAACTCTTGGAACTATCGATACAAACCAACTTGGTGGTGTTGAACCAATCGCAGATATGCTTAACCTTATGGATAAGAACTCTGAGAAGAATATTATGGGACGTGTTGAAGAAAAAGATCCTGAACTTGCAGAAGAAATTCGTAAGCTTATGTTCGTTTTCGAAGACCTTGTTTATGTTGACGATCGTGGTATCCAGGCACTTCTTAAAGAAGTTGATCAACAGAAGCTTGTTATTGCCCTTAAAACAGCTCCTGAAGAAATTAAAGCGAAGCTATTTAGAAATATGTCAAATCGTGCAGCAACTCTTCTACAGGAAGACCTTGATGCTCTTGGGCCAACAAAGCTTTCTGATGTTGAAAAAGCTCAAGCAGAAATTGTACATAAGTGTAAAGAACTTGAACAACAAGGTAAGGCGTTTATCTCTCGTGGTGGAGATGGCGATGCCCTTGTTTAATATTTAAAAATAGGTTATTGGCCGTAGTATGACTCGTGATGTAAAAGAATATGAATTTCACTCTTTCTCTCAAAAACCACTTAACTCTAATGTTGAGGAATTTGAGTTTCAAGACTTCGAAGGTATGTCGATTCGTGAAATTGAAGAGAAGCAGAAGATTATTCGCGTTGAAAGAGAGATGGCCAAAGATACTGGTTTTGATCTAAACCCTATCGTTCATGAACACAGAGGAGTACGTGCTCAAGAAGAGAGTGACTTTACTGAAGCTGTCCATGAAGAGGTTGCACGTCAAATTGAAGCAATCAAAGAAGATGCTTATCGTGAAGGGCTTGAGCTAGGACGTGAGCAGGGAAGAGAAGAAGTAAAGGTTGAACTTGCTGGAGCGGCAGAAGAAAAGATTCTTCTTCTAAACGATATGGTTTCAGAAGTTTTAAGTACACAAATAGGACTTCTTTCTGCTCAAAAAATGCAAACATATACACTACTTAGAACAATTGCAAAATGGATTGTTCTTAAAGAGCTTAAGGATGACGGTGAGTATATTATACGTCTTCTTGAAAAGCTTATTGTGGAAGCGCAAACAAAAGAAAATCTTCTAATTCGTGTCAATGAGAAGCATTTTGAACAAATGCCAGAAGTCTTAGAAGTTGTTCAAGGTAAACTTGGAGAACTCACTAATACTCGTGTTGAAATTGACTATGATATAGAAGCACCTGGTATTGTCGTTGAATCTCAAAACGGTATTGTCAATGGTAGCTTAAAGACGCAACTCGATAGTCTTGATAAGTTATTTGAAGCAGTAGGATTAGCAAGTTCAGAGGACGACTCGGATGAATCACAATAATTTCTCTACATTAGATTTAGAAGCAATTCATAAAGCTTATGAATATGCTACACCTTACCAGAAAGTAGGGAAGGTATGTGCCTCAAAAGGGATGCTCTATGAAGTAAACCTTTCCCGTGCTGTTATCGGCTCTAACGTTGAGTTTGTTACAGAATTTGGGGATCGTTGTCTTGGTGAAGTTGTCTCAATTGATGGACCAAAATGTCTAACAATGCCATATTCTGAAATAGCCGGAATTAATTCGGAAACAAAAGTATATTTAAAAGAGCTTGTTACAAAAGTTAATGTCGGTGAACAGTATCTTGGCCGTGTCATTGACTTCCAAGGAAATCCAATTGATGGTAAGGGACCAATAAAAAGATCAAATGAAGTTAGGTCAATCTTTGGTGAACCAATCAACCCTCTAGAGCGTCCACCAATCTGTGAAATGCTTGATACTGGTGTTAATGCTATTAATGCCTTTATGACAGCTGGAAAGGGACAACGTTTAGCTATTATGGCGGGCTCTGGTGTTGGTAAGTCTGTAACGCTTGGGATGGTTGCACAGAAGTCATCAGCTGATGTTAATATTATTGCCCTAATTGGAGAACGTGGCCGTGAGGTTCGTGAATTTATAGAGCACGATCTTGGTGAAGAAGGTTTAAAAAAGTCGATCGTTGTTGTTGCAACTTCTGATACTTCAGCATTAATTCGCATGAAGGCCGCTTATGTTGCCACAACATTTGCAGAATACTTCAGAGATCAAAATAAAGACGTACTGCTAATGATGGATTCAATTACACGTTTTGCAATGGCATCACGTGAAATCTCATTAAGTGCTGGAGATCCACCTGGTCAAAAAGGTTATACTCCAACAGTATTTGCACAACTTCCAAAACTAATGGAGCGTGCCGGAACAAAAGCTGATGCTGGATCAATTACTGGTATCTATACTGTTCTTGTTGAAGGGGGAGATATGGATGAGCCGATTGCTGATGCTGTAAGAGGGATTAGTGATGGTCACATTATTCTATCTCGTGCCCTTGCTTCAAAAAATCAATTTCCTGCAATTGATGTACTACAATCACTATCGAGGGTAATGAATAAAGTTGTCTCAAGTGAGCATCGAGTTGTAGCAGGACATATGCGTGACCTCATGTCTGCATATCGTGATAATGAAGATCTAATCAATGTTGGTGCTTATTCAAAAGGTTCAAACCCAAAAGTAGATAAGGCCATGATCATTATCGATCAATTAAACGATTTATTAAAACAAATGCAGGGTGAGGATCATTATCAAACGATTGATCAACTATATGATTCAATGGTTGGCCTCGCAAAGTATGCGGAAGAAGCATATAACTCATATGAGGAGTAATATAATTGCGTAGAGAAAAGTTTAAACTACAAGGCCTATTAAAGTTAAGAGAGTTCAAAGAACAAAAAGTGAAGCTTGAACTTGGGCAGATTAATATAGAAAAAGGCCGTTTAAACGAAGCAATTTCCAAATGTCATCAAGATATTGAAGAAACATATAAAGCACAAGAAGCCTTCTTTGATACATATACGTCAGGAAGAAATGCTCAATTCTTTCCAATGTTTATTCAATCTAAAAGAGACGAAATTAAGGTCTTAGAAAATCAATTACATGCCGTTGAGAGACAATATAAAGAGAAGGTCAAAGAGCTTTCTGTTGCTAAAGGTGAAGTGAAAGTAATTGATAATTTAAAAAATGAATTTGAAACAGAACAAAATAGGGTCATTGAAAAGAAGCGCCAAGAAGCTATTGATGAATTAATGATGGCAAAGAGGCATGCTCGAAAATTGGCCGGGGAAGCTTAAAATGAAAAGGTTATTTCTTTTAGTATTAATATTATCATCTTCACTTAATGCTTTTTCGCAAGAGAAGAAAATCTACTCGCAAGAAGAGTTTGATAAGGCCCTTGAAGTGGCCCTTGAAAAAAAGATGAAAAAAGTAGGCCGCTCAAAGTTGATTGAGTTCTCAAAAGAACTTCTTAAAAAAGAAGAGGAATTGGCCTCACGTGAAAATGCCCTAAAGAATCAACAAGAACAAGTTGTTGTTAATCAAAAAGAGCTTGAAGGGCGAATTAAAGAATTTAAGGCCTATCAAACGAATTTTCTTTCATGTCTTGATAAGAAAGATTCAGATGAACAAAAACGTGTGATTCACATGGTTGATGTTGTTTCGAATATGAGGCCACAAACAGCAGCAAATTTACTATCTCAACAGGACCCATCAATTTCGATTAAGATTCTTGGAGAGCTCGACCCAGTAAAGGTTTCAAAGATCTTTAATATGATGGATAAAGAGATTTCAGCGCGCTTACAAAAGCAATATATGACGATGAAGAAGTAGAGGTAAACTTTTCCATGGTTAATTTTTTCATAAATTTATGTAAAGATATTGCAAAGCGTTAATAAAAGGAACAAAGAGTAATGCTTAAAAACTTAATTGGACATAACTTAAAAGCAAAGGGGACGAAGGAGCAGTCGCATACTAGTGCGAAGACTGGTTCTGTTGATAACCTACTTTCTAGTCATGCCAATAAGAAGCTTTCAAAAGGACAAAAGGAAGAGTTTAGTAAACTTCTTCTAGGTGGGGAGTCCAAGAGACAAAAATCACTTCAGACTACGAATGTGGCCAAGGGATTAGTGTCAAAATCACAAAAGCATAATCTAAATAACCCTGTTAACGAAAAAATCTCTCATCAAGAAGTTAGAGAGCTTCTTAAAGAGGGAAAGGCAAATACAAATACCTTTATTAAAGAATCACATAGTCCAAAGATGGCAAAGGCCATGGCAAAGCACACTACGCCGACTTCTTTAATATCAACTCTAAGTTCAACAGAAAAAAATCCAGTAGGTAAGCATAGTGATATTGACAATATTCTTGGTACTAAGAATATTGTCGAACTACAAAAAGCTAAGACAACACTTGCTAACTCTAAACTTGAATCAACTCTTGAAAATAAACAAGCTCCAAAGCTTGCTGCTGAGGGTGTTAAGACAAATGCTCTCTTAGGAAAGAACACTCAAGCTATTATTGATTCAGCACAGGTGACACCTGAAAGATCTGTTGAGGGGATGAAAGATAATAATCTTTTAAGAATGGCCTCAACAAATCTCTTAAAAGGTAAGAAGTCAGCTAGTTCAAATAATAACAATCTAGCAAGTAGTGCAGATTTCTTGGCCAATCGCCAAGTATTAAATAATAGGCCAGCAAGTGACTTAAAGGTTTCAAATAGCTTACATATGAATAAGTTTGCTAAGGAAGCATCTCATAAGAATAATTCAATTATTCGTATGAAGAGTGAAGCAAAAGTAGAGGACTTCTCATCTGATATTACGTCAAAAGGTGAAAGAAGAGCTCCACAAGTTCAAAATAATTTAATTGGTGCCCTTGGAAATACTAATGCAACAAACGATTTCAGACCAGAAATCAATCTAGGGAAAGCATCAGAAGTTCTCGATCTTTCAAATGTATCGAATGCAGATCAAATGATCAAAGAAGTTACTAACTATATTGAGATGAACCGTATTGAAAATGGTAAATCTTTACAAGTTCTTGTTAAGCATAATGAGTTAGGACATTTTCATGTTACTGCTAATAAAGATGCTAACGGTATGATCGCTCTAAATATCGAAGCTACAACGATTGAAGCAAAAGAGTTCTTTAAAGAGAATGAAGTTAAGTTATTAAAGAACCTTGATATGAAAGGTGTTAGAGTTGCTGACTTCAAAATTCATACGGCAACATCTGGTCAAATGAGCGATACGGCTTCTCAATCTGAGAGCTTTAAAAATGAAAAGCGTAATAGTGAAAGACAAGCGGACAAAATCTCCACTTCAAATATGACTGGAAATGAGTCTGAATATACGAGACAATTAGATAGTGAAGATTCTTTTGCATTTGATAGTTTTCAAGATGCAAGAGAAGGCCGTCAAAGAAGATGGCAAGAATATAGCGAACGTATAGGTGCATAATGCCAGGAATTGGAAAACCACAACAGAGAAATTCATTTTCACAAATCGGTATGGCCCCACGCCAGACGAAGGGGAATGGAAGAGGTGGTTCGGTAGGTGAAGAACTAAACCGTATTGCTGGTAATAATATCGCTGATCAAAAGTTCGTTGATGCTAAAGATCACAATAAAATGGGACAAGAAGGTTTTCTAAAACTTCTATCTCACCAATTAACTCATCAAGATCCAATGAAGCCAATGGATCAAAAACAACTTTCTGCAGATCTAGCTCAATTTTCTCAATTAGAGCAGATGACAAATATGAATCAAAAGCTTGATAATATGGGAAAGAATGATCCTCAAGAATTAAAGTTTTTTGGTGCAAGTTTCTTAGGAAAAGAAATTTTAACGAAAGGTTCATCGGTTACTTATGATGGTCAATCTTTCAGAAAAGATGTTCCATTTTTCTTAGACAAAGAAGCTAAGAATGTTATGGTTAATATCTATGATAAAAATCGCCAACTGATTGGTAAGGTTGAAGCTGAAAATCTAGGAAGAGGACAACACACTCTAACTTGGAATGGACGTCAACTTGATAATACCAGAGCGGCTAAAGGTGATTATACTCTTGAGGTTTGGGCCTTTGATAAGGACATGAATAAGTTTAAGGGTGAAACAAAGTCGACAGGTGTTGTTAGTGCTGTTGATTTTGATAACGGAGAAACTATTTTCACACTAGAAAATGGAAAAAAAGTTTTTCTTCGTGACGTTGATAGCTTCAAACAAGCTTCTAATAGTGGTTCAGAAATGAACGATAAAAATATTGCCGCATTGCAAAAGAGGGCGGCTCAAAACTATAATAATATTAACAATTCCGCTAACCAATAATTGGAAATAAATGGGAACTAAAGATATTTCAAATTTTCATATTCCAAATGTAAGCCAGGTTCCTGGTTCGAAGAAAGTTGATCTTCGTAACCGTCTTGGTAATGTTAGTGGTGGTAATGAAGCTGCTCAATCAGAATTTAAAAACCTTCTGAATGAACAAATCTCGAATGAGAAGATCAATAAAGCGCATCATTTAGATCAGTTAGCGCAAACTCAAAGAGAACACGGAATTCAACTTTCGACTCATGCGGCGAAGAGACTGCAAGAGAGAAATATTGATATTGATAGTAATGAATTTTTTAAGCTAAAGGATGCTTTCCAGAAACTTCAAAGTAAGGGGGGAAGAGATTCTTTAGTGATTACAGATAAAGCAGCCTATATCGTGGACGTGCCGGCCAAGAAGGTGGTTACGGCCATAGATAAGGGAAGTATAGAGAGTAACGTTTTTACAAAAATTGATTCGACTGTATTGGTTTAAGATTTAATTAGCTGGTCCTAACGGAAGCTTTGTGTTTGCCTGTCGTTGTAAACACACCTTTTAAAATCCTTATTCCATTTAGTCGTTTTTAGATCTAAAAATTTAGATTTAGTTTTAGTCTAGGAGGGACGAATGAGTATTTTACGATCATTTAACATTGGTGTATCTGGTTTAAGCGCTTCAGGAGCGGGAATGAATGTTGTTTCAGATAACATTTCAAACGCTGGAACTAACGGTTTTAAAGCTTCTAGAGCAGAATTCCAAGATGTACTTGCTGTCTCTCTAAAAGGGATCGAAGGTGGAGATCAGTTCGGTGCTGGTACAAAGCTAGCTCACATTAAGCCGATTATGACTCAAGGTGATGTTGCAAGAACTGAATCAATCACTGACCTTGCAATTCAAGGTGATGGTTTCTTCAAAGTAAAAGCTCCATTCGGAAATGGATATTCTAGAGATGGTTCAATGCACTTTAACAAAGACGGTGAACTTGTTAACAGTGATGGATATAAAGTAATTGGTTTCAAATCAAATGAAGATGGAACACTTACAAATAAAGAAGGTGAAATTAAGCTAGGGAATACGACGATTCCAGCTCAAGCAACTGAAAAAGTTAAGCTTTCAATGAACCTAGACTCAAGAGTTTCTGTAAAACAATTCGATCCAAATAATCCAGAAGAAACATCAAACTTTTCTTCTTCAATTACAGTATATGATAATGTAGGTACAGCTCGTCTTGTAACTGCATACTATAACAAGACAGCTGATAACAACTGGACTTATAGAATCATGGCCGATGGTGCTGATGCTCAAGGTGGTGAAGCTGGTAAGATGGTTGAAATGGCACAAGGTCAACTTGTCTTCAACGATAAAGGTCAACTTCAAGAAGAGATCGAGTCTTCAAACTCTTTCAACTTCAATAAAGGTGCACAACAAGGTCAAAGAATTGAATTCTCTTGGGGTGAATCAATCTCTGAAGGTGGAGATGGTACAGATGCTTCAACTCAGTATGGTTCAGGTTCTGCAGTTGCTAGACACACTCAAGATGGTGCTTCAGCAGCAACTCTTGGATCTCTATCATTCAACGATGATGGTATCCTTACAGCAGTATATGACAATGGTGAAACAAGAGATATCGCTCAAATCGCTATTGCAAAATTCGATAACAACGAAGGTCTTTTCAAAATGGGGAAAAACCTTTTCAAAGAATCTAAAAACTCTGGTCAACCAGCAATGGGTAAACCAGGTGAAGCGGGACGTGGGCAAGTTCTTTCTAAATCGATCGAGCTTTCAAACGTTGATATCGCAAGTGAGTTCGTTAACCTAATGACGTCTCAAAGAAACTTCCAAGCTAATGCTAAGACGATCTCTACAGCAGACAAAATGATGCAAGAGATTTTCAGAATTAAGGGTTAATAATTAACTCATACTCCTATGCTTTTGAGGCCCTCTTTTGAGGGCCTTTTTTATGTTCTTGTGTTTAAATACTCCTATAGGAGATTTATATGAAGACTCGAATCGAAGAAGATTTACTTGGACAATTAGAAATAAATAACGAAATGCTCTATGGGATTCATACTCAAAGGGCCCTAAATAATTTTCAAATATCAAATGCAAAAATCGGGGACTATCCTAACTTTGTTAAAGGAATGGTTCTAACAAAGAAGGCTGCAGCTGCGGCCAATAAAGAAATCGGAACAATGGAAGAAGATAAGTGCGATATGATTATTGGCGCATGCGATGAGATCCTAGCGAACTTAGATGAATATCTTAAATATTTTCCAACTGATGTCTTTCAAGGGGGAGCAGGTACTTCTGTAAATATGAATACTAATGAAGTTATTGCTAACGTAGCACTTGAGATGAATGGACATAAGCGTGGTGAATATGGAGTTCTAAACCCAAACGATCACGTTAATAAATCACAATCAACTAATGATGCTTACCCAACAGGTTTCCGTGTCGCCGTTTACTTTTATATGACTAAAGTAATAGAGCGCATCCAAGGCCTTTCAGATAGCTTTGAAAAGAAAGGAATTGAATTTGAAAAGGTTCTAAAGATGGGAAGAACACAACTTCAGGATGCTGTTCCAATGTCTCTAGGAGATGAGTTTCACTCATGGGCAGTTAACCTTCGAGAAGAGGTGCGCTCACTATCTCGTTGTCGTGACTTAGTTCTTGAAGTTAATCTTGGAGCGACAGCAATTGGTACAGGACTGAATGCTCACGATCGTTACTCTGATTTGGCAATTGGTTTTCTTTCAGAATTTACTGATGGAAATTTCGTAAAGTCTGAAAACCTTATTGAAGCGACTTCAGATTGTGGAGCTTATGTTATGATTTCAGGCTCTCTAAAAAGAACAGCTGTTAAGCTTTCAAAGATTTGTAATGACTTAAGACTTCTTTCTTCTGGACCTCGTTGTGGTTTTAATGAAATTAATCTTCCTGAACTACAGGCCGGTTCTTCAATCATGCCAGCAAAGGTAAATCCAGTTATTCCTGAAGTTGTAAATCAAGTTTGTTTTAAGGTTATTGGAAATGATATGACAATAACAATGGCAGCTGAAGCAGGACAACTTCAACTTAATGTTATGGAGCCAGTGATTGCTCAGTCTCTGTTTGAATCAGTTGATCTTCTAAGCCATGCAGCCACGACGTTAAAAGAAAAGTGTATCGAAGGAATTACTGCCAATGAGGAACATACGACAAATATGGTTCTAAATTCAGTTGGTATCATTACTTACTTAAATCCATTCATTGGCCATCACATGGGCGATATCATTGGAAAAGAAGCGGTTAAGACTGGAAAATCAATTCGTGAATTAGTTCTTGAGAAGAAGCTACTATCAGAAGAAGAGCTTGATGAAATCTTATCTGTTGAAAACTTAATTAAGCCTAAGTACAGAGCAAAGTTATTTAAATAAAAAAGCCTCCATTATGGAGGCTTTCTTTTTTCGTTATTTTAATGACGACGGTCTCTTCTTTCTTTAAAAATATGGGCACGGCAAGTTGCGGCCATAATATTTGGATGATTCGTTGGCCCCGAGAACCTAGTGAAGTCAAAGCTTCTAACATTGCAACCATGCTGGCAGACGTAATTAAAAGTTCTTTGAAATCCATTTGTGTATGTAATCGTGTATTGATAATCAAGAACTGTCATACGTCGATGTGAGTTGTTATAGATCTCACAATTAACAAAAGGTCCCCAATTAATTTGACCTTCCACTGTGCGGTGTCTTTCTTCTTGTGCCCAAATCTTTTGAGTTAGAAAAAGTAGCAGTGCTAAACAAAGTAGCTTCTTCATAAAAATCCCTCTCTAATGAATATTTATATAAAAATGCTATTAGAGTTAAGTGGCTCTGGCAAGTTAACGTGAGTTAAGCTGTGGATGCTGTGTGTTACTGATTGAGAAGTCTATCGGCCTGGATCGTTAGGCCAACATTCTCTCTTGTCACTTTGCAGTATAGTGTTGTTCCCTTAAAAGTTTCTTCTTTCCACATGTCCTGGTAGTCATCCCAGTTTTCGTCTGCAAAGAATTGATCAAAGAAAGCACCAATTGAGTCTACTAGGCCTTCAAGAAGCTTTGTATGGTCACCATTTTCCTCTAGATCCATTGATGCGAAGTAAGTCGTTGCTGCAGCCGCTTCGTTTGATGTATCAACAAGAGAGGCCATAACAAGAACTTCACCTTTGTAGAGTCTTCCATAGATCTCAAATACTTTATTCGCGTCAAATAACTCGTTGCGATACGTATCTTGAAGAAGTTCAAGTACCGAATCTGCCCACTCGTTTGGAAGATCAATTAAAAATGGCCCGTTAGTTCTTGAAAGCATTCGCAATATCCTTTTTAACGCTGTGAAAATCTATATAGAAGTAGAAGATAATTAACAAGCCACTGTTTGTGTGTCAATATATCTGGACTTTAATTAAGACTAAATAAAAGGAGTAAATAATGAGCGTTTATATTTTATCAGGTGCAAGAACACCAAGTGGAAGTTTTTTAAGCTCACTTTCTCAAGTTGGAGCAACTCGTTTAGGTGCAACTGCAATCGAAGCTGCTGTTGAAAAAGCAGGTATCGCTAAAGATAAGGTTGATGAAGTATTTATGGGTAATGTTGTTCAGGCCGGTGTTGGACAAGCTCCAGCTCGCCAGGCTGCGATCTTTGCAGGTTTAAGTGAAGCAACTCCATGTACAACTATTAATAAGGTTTGTGGATCAGGAATGAAGACAATTATCTCTGGTGCTCAGTCAATTATGACAGGAGACAACCAAGTTGTTGTTGCTGGTGGTATGGAAAATATGTCGCAAGCTCCTCACTTACTAATGAACTCAAGAACTGGTGTTGCAAAATTTGGTGCAGCAGAAGTTAAAGATGCTATGCAATGGGACGGGTTATGGGATGTTTACTCTGACCAAGCAATGGGAAATTGTGCAGAAGAGTGTACTGAAAAATATAATCTTACTCGTGAAGCACAAGATGCATACTCAATTGAATCTTTTAAAAGAGCTCAAGCTGCAATTGAAGCAGGTATCTTTAAAGATGAAATTGCTCCAGTAACAATCAAAGGGCGTAAAGGCGATACTGTTGTTTCTGAAGACGAAGGGCCATTCAAGGCCAAGTTCGATAAAATCCCAGGTCTAAGACCAGCTTTCAAAAAAGATGGAACGATTACAGCTGCTAATGCTTCAACGATTAACGATGGTGCTGCTGCTGTTGTTCTTGCTGGGGAAGAGTACAAAGATCAGGCAGATTTTAAAATTGTTGGTTGGGCCTCACACGCTCAAGCACCAACTTGGTTTACGACAGCTCCAATTGAAGCAATGAAAAAGAATCTAGAGAAAACTGGACTAAAACTTTCAGATATTGATGTTTTTGAAATCAACGAAGCTTTTGCAGCTGTTCCAATGGCAGCGATGGAAGAGATGGGGATTCCTCATGAGAAGCTAAATATCTATGGTTCAGGTGTATCTCTTGGTCACCCAATTGGAACTTCTGGAACTCGTATTGTTGTAACTCTTATGACTGCGATGAAAAACCAAAATGCAAAGTACGGTTTGGCCTCTATTTGCATCGGTGGCGGTGAAGCGTTATCATTGATATTAGAAAAAATTAAATAAAATAGCAGGACTTTCATAGTCCTGCTTTTTAAGTAGGACTATGGATGGCCCAAGCTCAAACACAAAAACAACACAAATCTGGTATCGTACGTTTCAAAGCAGGTGAAGTTCTTTTCAACCAAAACGATCCAGCAGATTCTCTCTATATTATTCAAAAAGGACAGATAAGACTCTATATCCCAAAGGGGCAGGGCTTTGTTGAAATCGCTATTCTTCGCGCCGGTGAAGTAATAGGTGAGATGGCCTATTTTGATAATAAAGGATCGAGAAGAAGTTGCTCTGCTGCAGCGATTGTTCCTACAGATGTTGTTCGCGTAACATTTAATGCCTTTGATAAAACGATGCAGGGACTAAACCCATGGTTTAAGACTATTGTTAATACTCTTGCGGATCGTCTAAGAAAAACAAATGATCGTGTAAAGGCATTAGAGTCAAACTCTGTTGGTTTTGGTAAAGATGGAAAAGTCGGAGAGTATGTTTTCTTTCATACAACTGACGTTCTAAGAATTTTGGCGGGAATCTATCTTTCGTCGAAAGTTCATGCTCAAAAAGGTGAAGACGGTGCTCACCGTATTCACATCAGCTCTATTCGTTATTACTTATTTGATATATTTGGTGTTTCTGAAATTAAGTTTGAAGAGATGATTGAGCTTCTTAAAAGAGAAGGCTTAATTATCATGGAAGACGATAAGGATGGACAACCTAAGCTTGTGAAAATTCCTAATCTTGAAAGTCTTCGAAGTATTGTTGCTTTTGTTAACGCTGAAAAAATAAAAACAGATGATAAGAAAACTAAAGTATCTAAAAAATGTAACCTCATTCTTTCTCGTATGAAGAATCAGCTTCTTGCCAAAGGTGTTACAAAAGGGAAAGCTTCTGCAGATCTATCAGCAGTGATTGCAGAGCTGAAAGAAGGAGAAGCAATAGTCAATCCTGAAGATATTCGTCCTGCCATCTTAGCGGGAATTGTAGAAGATATTTTTGTGGATGATAAAGGTAATATGACTAACGTGGTAGATATGGATAAGTTAGTTAAGACTTTACCGGGCCTAATCTTTCAAGTTGCTTGGCAGCGACTTAATGAAGAAAAGGCCGGCAATAGTTATTAATTTCCAGTTGGATAGAAGTTTACTTCAACGTTGGCCCCATCACTATAAACTGCATTTCCGAAAAGTTTTAGGAAATATCCTGTCTCATTCATGACTGGTGTCGCTGGAGTGTCGTCTGTCGGACTTGTTACTTTAATATTGAAGTTAGAGTAGTAAGCAGGACTTGATCCCGACTTCATTAGCTGCCAACCATTCGTTGAACTCTTATTAATTGTTTGTCCATTAATCTTAAGAGTAATCGAGCTTTCAACAGGCTTACTATTAAGCTTCACATATCCATAGAAGTTTTGTGGCGTTTGGTAGCTGACAACTAAACATTCTGGATATTCTACAATGGCATTACCATTTAGGCGGATGAAGTGACCAGAGTGCTCTTCTCCAACTGAAGGAGAGTATCTTGTAGCAAAATTCCCTCGTTCTCCAATATAAGAGTAACCATTACTCATACTTTCAAGAATAGGTGTCCCCGGTTGCGAGCTTCCTCTTACATACTTTGTAATAATAAGAGAGTTCGTATCAATACGAGCTCCTGGTTCTGCCACTTTCCAGTAGTTGTACTTATGGTTTAAAATCGCATCTTCAATCGAATTGTAGACATGATCAAAAATACTATTGAAGTTACTTTGAGTACAAACATTTACATTGTCGTTATAGCCAAAGCCATTGTACGAGTTATTAGAACGTGGAAACGGATATGGATTACTTCCACTTAAGTTCTCATATGGTTGATTGTAAACGAGGTCACTGGCCCCGTGATAATTGAAGTTTTTCTCACCTTTAGTGATCTGTGGGCAACTATAAGACTCTGGATCAACAGATGGTGCAAGTGAGATCAGTCTTAACATCGAAGAGTTAAGCTCGTAATTTCCAACATTACTACATGTCGAATTAAATGTTGCGGCAGTATTCTTAGTTGTTCCAAGCACTTGCTTATCAAAACTCGAGTAAAGAGACTGAGAGTAGAGTGCGCCATTGTAGTTACCACGCATACAAAGAAGATCGTGGGCCATGGCCTTTCGATACTTAACTGCGAGGGCGTGATTATTTGATAGGTTTGATCCTGTCGTATTCCAAGAGTTATCGTCTTCATTAGACATGATGACAATAATCGTATGGGCATTCTTTCTAAGAGCACCATTCAATTGATTAAGTTTTACGAGTTCGTTAATACGAGAGAGTCCACCTTCTCTTGTTCCTGAAGCAGGGCTGAAGTTTGAAATAACACTTGAAGCAGCATAGCGAGAAATTGTCGTTACTCCTGAAGGATTGATTCCCGCGCGAGAAAAGAAGTATGTTCCACTATTTCCCGAGCCAATAAGAGGTGCCATAAGAACTTGGTAATCAAATCGATCCGCAATATTATTCACAACATTATTAAGTGCCGTTTTTGTCTGGTTACTTATAAAACCCGTACTCGTTGAATTATCCCATACAAAGAGTAGGTCAACAGGTGGCCTAATATAGGTAAATTTAGAACACATTTCACTGTTAACTGTTTGTGTCGGGTCCGTCCCAAATGAGTCTGAATTCTTGCGAGTCGCAAATTCTTCTTTCGCACATGAGGCCATAAATAATAATGTCAAAACGATTAAGATCTTTTTCATCAATTAACTCTTCGGTTAAGAAAAAATAAAACTTAAATATAATTCGGCCTTTTTTACTAAAGTATTATTCCCATTTGATGCTTCTTAGGGGCAATATTTTTCATTAATTTTGTTAATGATATCAACAGGTTAAAATAGGA
Organism: Halobacteriovorax sp. GFR8; assembly: GCF_050955245.1. Taxonomy (NCBI): domain Bacteria; kingdom Pseudomonadati; phylum Bdellovibrionota; class Bacteriovoracia; order Bacteriovoracales; family Halobacteriovoraceae; genus Halobacteriovorax; species Halobacteriovorax sp. GFR8. Next base: position 376,408 of record NZ_JBPBLR010000002.1, read on the forward strand.
AGGTCAAAGCAAACGGAGAGGAATATGGCACAATGGTATTACGTTGAAAAAGGTGAAAGAGTAGGACCTGTCGAACTAGAAGAGGTTGAAGTTCTATTTGGAAAGGGGAAGCTCACACCTGATAGCTATGTCTGGACAAAGGGTTTTGATAATTGGAAGTTAATTTCTGAGGCGACTGAGCTAGGTCACTTATTAAATAAGAGAGTAGTCGATGAGCTACCTCCTGAGCTTGATATGCCTCCAGTTATTGATGATCAGCATGTTGTTCTTTATTCATGGGATGATATCAAAGATGATGAAAAAATTATTACAATAAAAATTGGACTTGATCGCGGTACTGATGAAGTCGAGTATGGGCCATTTAGTGTCATTGATTTACAAAAAGCCTATCAGCAAAATCGCATCAATGAAAAAACTCTCGCCTATATTCCCGGTGAGAATGAGTGGGTGTTCCTTGCTGAAACTCCAATTGCAAAAAAAGTCATGGGCTCTGTTCCTCCTTTAATTACTGATGATGAAAGGAGACTTAATCAGCGCAAGCCATTTGTAGCACGTATGTTCTTCCATGATTCTCAACAAGTATTTGAAGGTGTTTGCCGTGATATCTCAATTGGTGGAATGCAAGTTCTTGTTTCAAACTTTCCATTCAATGTCGGAGATGAAGTAACGTTAAATGTTCACCCAGAAAATTCTGATTACCACTTTATTGCTTCTGGGCTTGTGGTTCGTCACTTAAATGAAAACCAAGGTTTTGCTCTTCGCTTTGTTAATTTATCTGATGAAGCAGAAAGCTCGATCAAAAGCTATATCGGTTAATCTTAGATGGATACTTCGATCTATATTCGTGAGTATCGCTGTGATAAAGAGGATGCAAAAACCCTCATACTCTTTCATGATATTGGGGGAGGTCACTATACTTATGATAGTTTGATTCCTCTACTTGTCGAAGAGGGAGTGAATGTTGTTTCCTTTGATTATTTGGGCCATGGATTAAGTTCTGGGACACGTGGACACTTTGAAAGTATTGACCAAGTAAAGACATTTTTAAATGAACTTTATCACCATAGTAAACTTGCTCAAGGCGATGAAGTCTATACTTTGGCCGTTAATCAGGGGGCCCTGATTTCATTACTTTTTTCTACTTTATTTGATAATGTAAAAGGTAATATCTTTTTAAATCCAAAGATTCGCACAGAGTTTAGTAAGAATCTTAAAAATGAATTGATATCAAAAATACCTTGGCAGCCAAACTTTCTATCGCGTGCTCATATTAAGTTGTCAAAGCAGAGTAACGACTTAACTGCTAATAATTTTGTGACAAAGAAAACCTTAATCGTTCTTAACCAAATCTTGAAAAAAGTTCAATTAGATGTCTATTTTATGGAATGTAGAAATTTAATCTTTAGTAGCAATAAGGATAGTATTATCTTTGAGACGATTATGAGTGAATTTAGAGATGAAATCGAAATCCCAGAGTTTAATTCTGTAAAGACCATAAAAAAACAAGACATTATTTTCAAAGAAACTTATAATTGGATACATGAAAACTAAAATTTTAGCTCTTTTTGCCCTGTTTTTATTAACTTCATGCGGAAATATGACAAAGAACTTTGTCAAAAGTGGTGAGTCAATTATCAAGGGTGGTACTGCTGGTGGTAAGCCTTGGAATGAAGCTTTAACATTTCAACGTCTATCTTGGTATTCGGAACTAAATCTTATGTATGATGTTTTCTTTACAAAAATGGATCCAAGTTCTCCTTTTTGGCAGTGGTTTTCTGAAAGTGAATCGAGACGCCTAAAAGAGTGTAAAGCAGTCTATGTTTCCATTACATTTAGTTTAGACTCCGACCGAATTTCACATGCAATGTTTTACAATCAAGTTTTATCGAAAGAGCTTCAGCCTGTCGTAACAAATGACTTTGATTTGGCCATTGCTAATCATCCTGATTTCAATAAATTCTTTTTGTCTCTATACAAGAGTAAAACACTCTGTGCAACATCTGATATCGGTGACTTAAAGATCAAATTCCCTAATTTTAAAACGAGAACTCTGCATTTTTAGTCAAAAACTTATCTAAAGTTTGAACTTAAAAGCTCCGATAAAAATGCGAGGAGCTTTAGTAATGAGTGAAGAAAAGAAATTTGAAAGATTTGGTCGATACCTTATTCTAGATCACTTAGTTGATGGTGGTATGGCCAAAATTTGTCGAGCGCGCTTTCTGGGGGAGCAGGCCGATAAAATTGTTGCCATAAAAATGGTTCAACCACAATTCTCATCTGATGAAGCATTTCAGACAATGTTTATGGATGAAATTAAAACGACTTTTGGTTTATTACATCCAAATATCGTTCAGACCTACGATTATGGTTTTCATAATGGCCAGCTTTTCGTTGCAATGGAATATTGTGATGGGAGAAACCTAAAGCAATATATCGATAAGCTGAAGGAACATAATTATGTTTTTCCAGTAGAGATTTCATCTTTCATTACGATTCAGGCCGCTCAAGGTCTTCACTACGCTCACACATTTACAGATAAGCTAACAGGAAAGCCTGCTAATATTATTCACCGTGATATTTCGCCTCATAATATCATGCTAACTTTTGATGGCTCTGTTAAGGTTATTGACTTTGGTATTGCAAAGTCTGAAACAAATTCTGAAGCGACTCAAGCAGGAACAATTAAAGGAAAGTTATCTTACCTTGCTCCTGAATACTTAGATGGATTAGATCTTGATCCACGTTATGACTTATTCGCAACGGCAATTACTCTTTGGGAAATGCTGTGTTCAAGAAAACTATTTAAAGCTTCAAATGATCTAGCAGTTTTAAAGAAGATTCAGGAATGTAAGATTCCTGTTCCTTCATCAATTAATCCAATGGTTCCAAAAGAACTTGATAAGATCATCTTAAAGGCCCTTCATAAGGATCGTAACAAGCGATATCAATCTCTTGAAGAGTTTGCTCGTGCTCTTAATAAGTTTTTATATTCAACTTATCCAGACTTTAACTCTTCGGATCTTTCGTACTTTGCGAAGGAATTATTTAAAGACGAAATTAAAGTTGATCGCGAAAGAATGTATGAGTTTGGTCAAATTGAACTAGGCCCATATATTAGAGACTATAAGAATGAAACAGAAGGGAGACCTTCTTCTGATGATAGCGTTGATATAACTCAACCTTCTGCAGCTAAGAAGAGGAAAGAGAAAGAGGCCCTTTTTGAGCTTGATATCGATGAACAAACAGATATTCAAGTTGAAGGTTCAATACCTAAACTTGATATGGCATCAAGATCGGCCAAAACAAAGATTAATAAAATTGATATTCGCTCTAATAAAACAAGCGCGAGTACAAAAATTAAGCGTATTAAGAAAAAGAAAAAAGTTGAAACAAAGAAGAAGAATTACTTCATTCATGTTGCTTCTATTGCTGCGATTGCAGCAGGAGTTTACTTTGCTAAGGATCATATCCCATTCTTAAAAGATTCGCCGACAGTTTCGACAGAAGTTGCAACGACGACAGGTGAAAAGGATAAAACAAAGCGTGCACCGACAAGTAATCAAACTGGAACAATTACGCTTAAAAATTTCAGTAGAAATAAAGATAAATTATATATCAATGGTGTTGAACAAAGTGTTGATGTTTTAAACCGCTTAAAAGTTCGTGCAAATGAACTTCTAACAATTCGAGTTGAAAAAACTGGACGTGAACACTTTATTGCACAAGATATTTCTGTACAAGATGGTGAGTCTCGCAACATTCAAGTTGAGTCGATGGCCAAGGCATACTATGGTTACTTACAGACAAGCTCTGCATGTATCCGTGGATCAATTAGCTTTGAATTATTTGGAGAGCAGAGAGAAGAAAAATTACCAATTCGCTTTGTTCCGGGAATTCCTTTTGCGACAGGTATGAATTCGCAAGGTGATAGTATTCCAAAAGAGTACGAAGTGATTATTAAGGACTCAAAGAGCTCTGTGCCACACAAGGTGAGCTTTGAAATTCAGAATTCTAAAGTTGTAGATCTTTGTAAGTTACTATAAGAAAGGCCCGTTTAACGGGCCTTTTTTTTATCTTGATAATGCTTTGATTAGTGTTGCAAGAACTGACTCTTGAAGCTTTGTGATTTGGCCGATATTTGCCATGATAATAAAAGGGCTTTTCAGAATATTTCCGCAAATTGTTAGCTCACCCTTATCTTCGTTATACTCGACTATTTGGAAAGCATTTACAAACTCTTCTTCAAAGTGCTTCATAAGCTTGGCTTCAAAATCTTTACCTTTGACAGGATTTGGTTTCTTTTCACCATCAATTGTGATGTGAACTAACGCTTTCTTGTCGCTATTTTTTGAAACGTCTTCAATATCATTATAAATAAGCTTTAACTTGTTAGCACCTAGGTTGATTTTAAAGATATGCCATAGCTCTTCAAAGAAAGCAGTTCTATCATTTGGCCATAAAGCTTTTAAGTGATCAACAACTTCAAAAAGTTCTTCTAAGAGAACGATATTATTTTGAAGGATCCAATTACTTGAGATCTTATTGAATACTTGTTCAAGCTTCTCATTTGACTCCGCTTCAAATTGTTCAGAGTTTTCAAAGAATGTACCTAGTTCGTGAAGGGGAGTATATTTTGATTCTTTCTTTAGAAAATTGTGGACGCTCTCTTCTTCTAATAGCTCAGGAGAATAAAAAATACAGTCAAAGTTCTCTTCAGATACTTCTGATACATCAGCAATCTTACTCTTTGTCGTACTATTTAGATCTCTGATAATAATTTGATTCTGATTTTTAATTAAACCAATCTGGCGTTGCATTATGTCCCCTCTGTGTGTCCTATTGCAAAATATTATCGAATTAGTCGAGCATACGTCAATGCTGTATGCCCGCAGGAACAAGGTTTGTAGCTGTTTTTGGTCAAATAGAGGAATAAAAGAGCATAGTGCTGTGGATATTTGAACTCAATGCTATAATTAACATATGTTGTCATTAAAGTGGATGATTGGCCTTTGCCCGATCTTATTATTTTCAACAAATAGTATTGCTCAGGATGCCTGGCTTCTCGATGATTTCTATACTCAAGGGACTAAGGAAGTTGAGCAGAAAAAAGAGAAGGTACATTACAAGAAAGACTCGGCCTTATATCAAGTTGATATCAATGGGGATATCGTAAGAGAGTATATTGGGACATCAATTGTCGATGGAATACCAACTCTTCAGATCTATGACGTACAGAAGAGACTCATCTTTAGTTATAAGTTTCCTATTTCAGGATTTAACTCTCATCTCTATCGAATAAAAAGAAGAAAGATTTCTGATAATAAAACAGCAACTCTCTTTTATCAATTTAATGGTAACACTAATTATATCAATACTTATGGCTCATCTAATTTATGGGGAATTGTTGTTGAAGATGGCCAGTTAGATAATATTAAAATTCATAATTTTGGCCAAATCTGGCAAGAGAATAAAGATAATTATGGCCTTTATAAACGAGCTCATCTCGTAAATTTCATGGATGTTAACAAAGATGGACAACTGGATGTCGTTATCTCTAGTGGTTCAGTTTATAAAGCTTACTCCCATATTAACGGGAGTAAGTGGTCTCAAACATATAAAAAATAATACTGATTTTTTTAAATGACTCTTATGAAGCTTTCTTAACTTCATCAGATTCTTTTGAACTTCTTTTATCTGAGAGGTGAGCTACATTCGAGTGATCAGTTGATTCTTCATTTTTTAAACTATTTGCATATGAGTCTTTGTTTGCTCTAAAGAAAGTATATGCACTAACAGCAATAGGAAGAAGAATAAAGAAAAGGTAGAGTAGACTTTCAGAAGCATTACTTTCTGTATAGCTTTCTACTTTTAAAAGCTCAGGACTATGGACTCTTTCAGTCTTTGCAGTTGAAGGTTTTCTTGTTGGAGAAAAGTCGTACCCTTTGGCCTTTGAAGGTTCAACTTCTTTATACTCATCAATTGATGAAGTGTACGTATCTTCTACCGCTGGTTTTCTTGCAAAAGAAAATTGTGACGATAAATACATTAGTGAAATTGCGATTACTAACTTACTCATTATTTTCTCCATCCTAGAAGTGGCGATGGCCACCTTATTATTTTACCACCATTTTAAAGGCAGTTTGAGATGGTAATCTTTGACCATCAGCTAATCTTACATATCGGCTAGTTTTCATAGGTACTTAAAATTGCGCTAAAAAAAAGAATGAACAGACTAAAATTCAGGGATTTATAACCGATGAATATATATAGGAATCGATGAAAAGTAGAGATAGGGAGTCAGGTATTCGTGCCTGAATAGAAAATGAAAAAGTATATGAACGCCGTTAGGCTCGATCCTGACAAAATTGAAAAAGATTTTCTAGAATTTTGTAAGACATTCGTACTACGCTTAATTGCTTCGATTTTCTTGTTTAAGAAGAGAAAGGGAGAGGTTCTAGCTGGGGCGACAACATTCTTTACAATCTTAAGTTTTGGCCCGGCCATCATGATCTTAATTTCTATTATTGGTGCCTACTTAGGTGATAGTGATACGGCCAAAGAGCATATTATCTCAATGATTTTCTCAAATTTTCCACAAATCGATACGTCTGTTTTAAATGCAATTAAGCATTTAGTTGAAGAGCAGGTAAAGGGCTCATTCGTCGATTGGCACCAACTAGGACTTTGGTTCTTTGCATGTCTTGGGATTAGTACTTCATTTATTTTTGGAATTAATACTCTTTCAAAAGTTGATATCGATGGTGGGATGATTCAAGATGACCTTAGATCTGCTATTTTTGGAGTCGTTCTTGCTCTGTTCTTCCTCATTGTTTCTTTTCTTATGGAAAAGAACGTCATTGTTGGCCTATTATCAAATCTAACGACTCATTCTAATGAACTCTATTACCTTATCGAATTACTTTTACTACCTTTTACTATCACAACCTTTGCTCTTGTTTATAAGGTATCAGCTCAAATAAAGGTTAGCTATAAGGATGCTCTTTGTGGAGCATGTGTCTTCGTTATGTGCTTCTTTATTGGGAAGTCGACTTATTGGGTTTATCTTAAGTATTTTAAAGATGATTTAGTTAGTGATTACGGAAGTTTTTATAACCTACTCGTGGCGATGATTTGGGTTTATTATATTATATGTTCCTTTTATTTAGGGGCATGTTATACGTATGTTCCGAAGATAAAGATTTTCAACGGAAAGAAAAGAGGTAAGCGTTGATTAAAGAAGATGTCATTTTATTGATGTGCCATGAAATATGTGAAGACTTACATATTGATAAGGTACTTCGTAAGAACTTCTTTGCTTATTTCTACTCATGGTCTTTTAGTTCATATAATCAAGTAGAAAAACTAATTAGCGATATCGATAATGATCAATCATTTTTTAATCGTTGGAAGAGCTCATTCAAATATATGAATGCAAAGTTCAGCTATGAAGAAAAGAAGCAGGTCTTCTTTCGTCTATTTGATATCTTTAGTACTAAGATAAGAAATAAAAAGGCTCCTCATATCTTACGTGAGGCCTATGAACATCTAGAGATCGAAGAATCTGATCTTGAATATATTAGAGATAGTTTTTATCGCACTCAATATTTTAATCAGGCGGGACTAAGAGATTACTCTAATGCGTTGTTATTTTCATTAATGATCTCATATTCAAATGATGGCATTCTCGATCAAGCTGAGTTTGAAAGCTTAAGAAAAATCTTACGCCACATTAGTGGACATATGCCGAAAGTTCCAATCCATTCATTTGATATAAAAAATGTCTTGGCCGTTAATGCTTACTCAAAGGAAGAGATCCTGAAAATGAGAAGTGAGGTTGTCGAAGCTGTAAAATCTGATGGTGAGGTCAATAAGAAAGAAATTGCTGCCGTAAAATCAGTTGTAAAGAAGATGCACCTAGGCGAGTTTCATGATGATAGCTGGGAAGTTGTTTCGCCATTTATCTCTCTCATTGTTTTACTTGCAGATCACGAGTTAACAGACAAAGAAGAGAAGTGGTTCCTTGAGCACTACGACGAGAATTTTATTGTTAATAATATTGAACAAGTCTTTTGGCTATTTAGTGTCTTAATTCAGGTACCTTCTGTCTTTAAGAAGAATCGTTCATTCATTCGTAAAGTATGGCATGATCAAAAACCTCTTTATGATATGGCCAATATGTTATTCCTAACATTTGCTAAACACTTCTTGAGACTCGATGAGAATAGGTTAACAACGTTTGCCGATTATATTAAATCTGGTCGAAAAAAAGAAATCGTTGAAGGTATCGATGAGATCTTATCAGGAAAGGTTGTTGAGGAAGAGATTCTTCTTATCATCAATCTCGTTCTAAACGATCGATATGATCTTGAAAAAATAAATGGATTTTTAAATAAGAGTTATATAGAAAGAGTTTTTAAAGGGATAAAGAAAGAGGACTCAAAGCTAAAATACTTGGCCATTTGTCATATCCTTTTTGCTGACGAAACGATCGATGGGAATGAATATAAGGCACTGTGGGAAGCCTTCGCTTCATCTCGATTAAATCCTCAAATACTTCAATCGGTAATTTACGATTATTCAATTTGCAAAATGAAAGTCTATAAAATGGATGATTACCATGAGTACTTAAACTCAGGGAAGTTTTATCGAGCTATTTAAGATTTTTATTAAATAGTCTCATCTTAAAATCAACCCCCATGATCTCCATTGGTTTAAGATCAATCCAGATATTGTCTCCTGATAGTGGCTCACTTGAAAAGATAAGGTGATTAACATAACCCGTCTGCGTAGGTGCCTCACACTCAGGAGAGAAGCTACTGCAAGTATCACGATCGAGACATTTATTCTTATAAGTCGAATAGAAAAGTTTTTTACCGCCATTGAAGGCAAGCATTAGGTTTCCATTTGTTAGGATAAATGAAATAAAATTATCTGTTGGTGGTGCTTTAGGATCAAAATTAAGATCTCCAATGATATTAATTAGCTCTTTGATGGCACTGTTGATAATATTTGTGACAAATTCGATATCAATCTCTTCTTCACTTAGATTAATCTCTTTTGAGATCTTAGAAAGAAGAAAGTAGAAGAGAACTTCACTGTCTGTTGTTCCTAATATAAATTTCTGAAAATATTCTGGAATATGCTCAAGGATTTTTTCGCGACATTTATCAAAATTTTTAATATTTCCATTGTGTGCAAAGGTCCAATGGCCATATTGAAATGGATGAGTGTTCAGGATATTTGTTTCTCCAACTGTCGCTTTACGGATATGCCCGAGGACAGTTTGTGATGACACAACACCTGACACTTTTTTGAAAATCTTATCTTCGAGAGCAGCACAAGTAGATTTAATGATGTGAGGAGAGTTCCTAACATAATAGGCAACACCCCAACCATGCGGGTGCTCTCGGCTTTGTACTTCAAGAGCATTATCTGCTTGAACAAGGCTTTGGTGAACTTGACTTAATATAACTGATCTAAATCCAAATAATCGACACATAGAAAAAATTCCTTCTATGTGTCTGATCGGATTTATCTAATAAAATTTAATGTGGCGCGGACATTTCTTTTGATAGACTCAATTTTTTCCGCTTCTGTGAACTGAATGAGCTCATCATTTTTCATCTTAATCAGTGTTGATTGAGAAACGAGGGCAATCATTGTGATATTGTGAAGAATGTTTCTTGCTGCCCAAAGCAGTAGAGTTTCATCTTCATTAGTAAAACTAACTTCTTTTCTAATTGTTTCCATTAAAATCAAGACTCCCGGAGGACCCTTTGCATCCTCTAGACATGCTTTAGGCATTAGCTCTTTGTCTAAAGGAAGATTATTCATAAAGAACATTTTTACAGAGTTTAAGAAGGTACTACTTTCATCCATAAAGTACTTATATACCTCTTCTGCAAGATCTTCAGTCTTATCTGTTGTTTCACTGATCTTTGCCATTACTTCTGACATACGATGTGTATTTTGATTTAGAACTTCTGCATAAAGCCCGGCCTTTGACTTAAAGTGGTAGTTTATGGCCGAAACGTTAGCATCTGCTTCTTTAGCGATGTCACGGATCGAAGTATTATCGTAACCACGGTCGGCAAAAAGCCGACTCGCAGTTGCTAAAATTATATCTCTTGTTGTCTTGCTCATTATGCTTCTACCTCTTGTGTATCAACAATTTCAGCAGATGACTCTTCATTACTCGATTGGGCAGTATTTCCTCTTTTGAAAATCTTATTTGAAATTTTATCTGTAAATTCCACAAAGTCTTCAATGATTGCATACGCACAAGGGATGAATATTAGAGTCATAATTGTTCCTGATGTAAGACCCCATGCCATCGACATTGTCATAGGTACAAGCATTGCATCTGAACCGCCAATACCATATGCCGTTGGTAGAAGTCCTGATACAGTTGTTAAAGAAGTTACAAGAACCGCTCTTAAACGTAGCCCTGAAGCTTTTACAAGAATTTCATTTAAGCTTAATTTTCCTTCTGCTCTAAGCTCATCAATGAAGCTGATAAGAACAATCCCTGAGTTAACAATAATACCAGCAAGGCCAATGATCCCAATTAAGGCAAGGAAGCTGATTGGACGTGAACGATCAGGATATCCACTAAGAATCGGTGTTGCAAAGGCAATTGAGAAACCGATGAACCCGAGAGGAATTGTCATCATGATGATCATTGGGCGTAGAAAACTCTTAAATAGGAAGACTAGAATCGCAAAGATTGCAATAACTGCAAGCACACCGGCTTGAGCTAATGATTCAAGGGACTCTTTCGTACTTTCTGCTGCTCCACCAAAGCGTAGTGAAACTCCTGGATACTTTGAAGATACCTTATCAAAAATTTGCTTAAGCTTTATGTTGGCCATGGCCGAAGTAGCGTTAATATTGTCAACAGATCCAATTAAAGTCTTAGAACGCTTGAAATCATAGCGCTTAACATTTGGCGTTCCATTTTCTTTACGAATCTTGGCAAGTGACTTAAGTGGAATAAGGTTACCGCGATTATCCATAACTTGAATATTAAGGATATCTGTTGGTTTTCCTCTTAGTGCTTTTTTGAAACGAACTTCTAGGTCGACATCTTTATTATCAAGAGTAACTGTACTTGCGATACTTCCCGCAATTGCAGCTCTAATTGCCGTACCAATTTGTGAAGCTGAAACACCTAATTGATCAGCACGAACGTAGTCGATATCAACGTAAACTTCTTCATCTCCGTAAACATCATCTGTTTTAAGGTCTAGAATACCGTCAATTTTTCCTAGTTCACCTGAGATTTCTGCGATGATTGCATCAAGTTGTTCAAAGCTATTGGCCCTAAATGTTCCTTGAATATCTTCACCTACAGGTGGTCCGTTAACTTGAGATTCAAATGTTAATGACTCCAGCTCTGGGATTTTAATTTCACGTAGCTTTTTAAGCATTTGTGTTTCAGCAATATTGTATTTAGCGTAATCATTTACGTAAATGAATAGAAGCCCGACGTTATTACCTTCTTTATCTTTTGGATCAGAAAAACCGATAGCGGCTTTTCCGGCAAAACCTACGATATGCTTAGCTTGGTCACCAATCTTTTCTTTGATCTTGCGACTAACTTCAAGCATGTACTCTTCAGTCTTCTCAACTGGTGTTCCTCTTTTTGCTTCAAAACGAGAAAGGTAAATTTCTGTTTGATCTGCAGGGAAGAGAATAAACTTATTACCAACGGCCATGAAAACAAGAGAACCAATGATAATACCAGTGAAGAAAAATGCTGAAATATAACGATGTTTAATCGCAACTTTCATAAGAGATTCAAATTTCGTTTGAAATTTTGTAAACCAATCGGCTTTCTTTTCTGCTCCAGTTTTCTTAGCGGAACCTGAGTACTTTGCAAGTCTCATTGGTAATAAGAAGAATGATTCAACTAGAGAAAGAATAAGAGACATTGTTACAATAATAGGAATGGCCATGATGAATTGCCCCATAATTCCTTTTGTTACAAGCATTGGAATAAAGGCAGCAATTGTTGTCATTGCCGTACCTGTAATTGGAAGCCAAAGAGATTTAACACTCGAAAGGGCAGCTTCTTTAGCACTATATCCTTCTTCATTCATTAGACGTGTAAAGTTCTCACTGATAACAACACTATTATCAACAAGCATTCCTAGTGCAATTACTAGAGCTAGTACAGTCATGGCGTTTAATGTAAGACCGTAGTCTGGCATGAAACCAAGTGTTCCAAATACTGCAAGCGGTAGTGACATACTAGCAAGAAGTCCAATGCGTCCCGGAAGGAAGATGAATAAGAAGAAAATAACAAGAAGTAGTCCTGAAACAGCGTTTGAAGCTAGTACTTCAAGTTTATTAACAACTTTAAGTTCTTCGTTATTATAGACGTAGAATTTATACTCAGGATATCGTTTTTCAAACTTTTCCATATGAGCTTTAATCTCTTCAACCATGGCAATAGTATCTTCACCTGATTTTTTCGAGATCGTAATAAGTGTTGCTTCTTCACCATTGTATGATGTGATTACTTTCTTCTCTTCCTTCCCATCAATTACTTGAGCAACATCTTCGAGGAAAATATTAGCACCTGAAAAGTTTGAACGGATTAGAATATTTTTAAGTTCTTGAACATCTCTAACTTTCGCTTCAATACGAACAAGCTTTTGATCATCAACTGTTTTTAAAGTACCGCCAGGAACGTTTACGTTTCTAAGACGTAGCTTATTTAATACCTCGTCAATACCAATATGCTGTCTTTCAAGTTTTTGTAGATCAAGAATAATCTCAAATTTTCTCTTAGCGAAGCCATCAAGAGATACACCTTTTACGGCCTTAATGTCTTCAATATCTTCTTTTAGGATATCTGCAACCTCATCTCTTTCGCGAACGGTATTAGGGCCAACGAGTGCAATTTGATAGACTGGAATTTCATCTGAGTTAATCTCTTGAAAAAGGGGAGCATCTTGAAGGTCTTGTGGAAGATCTGATACTCGGTCAACTGCTTTTTGAAGGTCACTCATAACATCATCAACACTGTCGACATTATCCATATCGACACGAATGATAATTTTTGAAAGCCCTGCTTGTGAAGTTGACTTAACGTCCTTTACACCTGAAACAGTTCTGATTTCATCTTCAATTGGTTTTGTGATTTTGATTTCGATATCATTTGCAGAAGCACCATCATAAACTGTCGTTACAACAGCTGTTGCAAATGAAACGGTAGGGTATGACTCAGAGGTCATTTTATTAAGTCCCATTAATCCATAGATTAAAAGGAAAAACGTTACAACAATTGTAAACTTATGATTCTCTATAAAGAATTTCGATAATTGATTCATAGTTTCGCTCTTCTATTTAACTTACACGGAGTTTGGTTAAAAACTGTGAAGTAATTAATAATAGTTTCTATAACTTGATACTTTGTACTGATTTCATCGAGGTTTGAGTTAAGAAGCTGGTTCTCATCAATAAGTAAATCTTGTGATGTAACACGTGCTTGTTTAAATTTTCTCTTTGAGTCTTTCAAAGTATCTCTTAAATGAACTTCGTTTCTTTTTTGTGCTCTAATAACATTTTGTAGTGTTAGTACCGATCTAAGAGTTTGGGCATGAAAAGCGTCAAGCTTTCCTTTAACTTCTTGTGCTTGGGCAAGATTTTGACGTTTGATGATTTTGTCTTGAATCTCTCTTGTCTTATCTTTTTCCCCACCAATTGGCATTGTCCATTGGATACCAACTGAGAAGCGATTATCTCCATTGTCAGTCAACTCTTGAAAGCTATTTGAATAGCTATATTCTTTTCCAACAACTTCAAATTGAGTTGTTAGTTTTAGATCTGACTTATCATAGTTATTATTAACTTTTTGAGTAAGTTCTAGGTCTTTTTGAAGAAGGCCCAATACTTCATCATATTCTGTGTACTCAAGTGGTAGTGATGATGAATGCTGTGCAATTGTTTGTGTACATCCCATAACATCTTCAACTGTACGATCGAGATTATATGCTGCTAGTTGAACGGTTTTTCCACCAAGCTTTTGAGGGAACAGAGACTTTAAAGTTTTTAAAAGCTCATTTCTTTCAAATTCTAAAAGATAGAGTTGTCCATTTCTTGCCTCTACTTGAGAGCTAATACGTGAAAGATCGCCCTTGTCTGCAATATTGCTGCGGTAACGCTTTCTTGTATCTTTTTCTAGCTCTTTCGTTGTTTTTAAAAGGGCCTTGGCAATCTTAGTCGACTCATTATTAGCAACGATCTTCCAATATAGCTTTCTTACTTCTTGAACAAAGGCATGAGAAGAAATCGTTCTTTGTCTCTTGGCAATTTCTTCTTGCACCATAAGGCTTGCATCTTGAGCTCTTGAAGTCGAACCTAGAAAATCCTTGTAGATATCTAGAGCTAGAAAAGCCCCTGCTGAAGAAGTTGTTCCATCTTTTACGAAGTTATTAGAGTATTGGTTTGTGTTAACCATGACTCCGTAAGAAAGTCCGTACTTTGAATTCTTACTTAGCTTCATTTGAAAGTCTGTTAGAGGTGAGGTTACTGGAATAAACTGAGCAAAAGATTTTTCTTTCGTTTCTTGGTAATTAGCTTGAGTATCTAATTTAAAACCAAAGTTTTCATCATACTTTGCTCTCTCTTGCTTCTTAGCAAGTTCCTCTAAAGAGATTCTTAATTGGTTAAAGTTTTCTTCCTCGGCCCATTGAATGAGTTTATCTTCATTGAGCATAACGGGAAGGGAATTGGCCCAACTATACGATGTGCCAGTAATTAGTACCATGAGGACAGAGAATTTAAGTCCGTGGCGTAAGTACTTGTTCATAACTATATTACTCCCTTATGTATTCAAACAATTGTTTGATTCAAACGCTTGTTTGAAATTTACTACAATTTGGTTTATGTGCCAAACACTTTTATGGCCGAATATATTCACTTTATAAATGAACATTGTTGCCTATCGCTAAGTCCTAGTGACAAAGTAAGTTATAATGATAAGTGAGAGTAGGCTCTGTCAGGAGGTCGAGCTGAATTATCCACAAAGAGCACTTCAAACTTTTAAAAAGTACTCACAATTAAATGAGTTTAGAGAGTTCTATCTTACAGTCTTTAGTCGACTACAGAAAAGGTTAAACTCTGTTGAGAGGGCCCAGCTGACTCATGAACTTGTTGATCATTTTACTAATGAAGCCAAATCTGACCCCACTGCAGAGTCCATGATTTCTTGTCGTAAAGGCTGTTCGGCTTGCTGTCATACTCAGGTTTCGGTAAACCAAGATGAGGCGGAGCTTTTGGCCACTCGTATCTTAGAAGATGGAATCAGGATTGATATCGATTCACTGGCAAAACAATTTACTGCTGGAAATGACTCTGTTGCATGGTTTGCAATTCCTTATAAACAAAGAGGCTGTGTCTTCCTAGATGATAAGGGTGCATGTCGTATCTACTCTGATCGCCCAAGTGTTTGTCGTTCAAATTATGTCATAAGTGATGCCAGACATTGTGATACGTCAAATGGTGAGTATAAGACGATTAGAATATTAAAAACGAGTAAGGCCGACTTTGTAACAATGGCCGCCTTTAATTTAAGCTCTAAAGGTGGAACATTACCTTTAATGCTCGTTGAGTCTCTAAACAAATTAGGGGAACAAAAATTATCTAAATCAATGAAGAAGAACTTCAAAAAGAATAGCTTTAAAAGGCTAAAAGAGCTTTTCAATAGTAGTGTGATGTAATAAAAATACTTCATGCACTGTCCATTATGTCATAGTAACTCAATTCATTTGTATGCCAATACACTAGGTAGCGATTATTTTGAATGTAAGAATTGCTCTTATATTTTTAAGGATCGTACTAAACTACTGGATAGTGTTGTGGAGAAGTCACGCTATGATACTCATGAAAATAATAGTGAAGATCAGGGTTATGTTGATTTTTTAAATCGCCTTATTCTACCCTTAAGTGAAAGACTATCTGAAAATAGTTATGGCCTAGATTTTGGCTGTGGCCCAGG
Organism: Halobacteriovorax sp. GFR8; assembly: GCF_050955245.1. NCBI lineage: Bacteria > Pseudomonadati > Bdellovibrionota > Bacteriovoracia > Bacteriovoracales > Halobacteriovoraceae > Halobacteriovorax > Halobacteriovorax sp. GFR8. Next base: position 392,414 of record NZ_JBPBLR010000002.1, read on the forward strand.
GCCTACAATTTCAAAAGAGATGAAAAAACGTGGTCATCATGTTGAAGATTACGATATCTATTATGCCAATAAACCAGAGTTATTAGAAAAACAGTACGACTTTGTTACTTCAACAGAAGTTTGGGAACATTTTTACGAGCCAGCAAAAGATATCAAAAAATGTTGGGATCTTGTGAAACCAGGTGGACATTTAGGTGTGATGACATATTTTACACCGGAAGAAAAAGAGAAGTTCTCTAATTGGTGGTATCTTCGTGACGAGACACATGTAGGTTTTTACAACGAAGCTGTCTTTGGCTATATTGCTAAAGAACTAGGGGCGAGCTTAGAGATCTTAAGTCGCCAAGTTGTTATTCTAAAAAAGGATTTATCATGAAAATTTACGGAATTAAAAACTGTGATACTGTAAAGAAAGCTCTTAAGTACCTTGAAGCGAAAGGTGCAACTTATGAGTTCATTGATTATAAGAAAACACCACCAACAAAAGATGATCTAAAGAGATGGGATGAGGCCTTTGGTGAACTTCCTGCAAATAAGCGCGGTCCAACTTTTAGAAAGATTAAAGAAGAATTTGAAGGTGCGACAAAAGCAAAACAAATCTCTCTTTTAATTGAAAACTCATCTGCAATCAAAAGACCTATTCTTGAAAAAGGGAAGAAGACTCTTAGAGGTTTCTCTCAAGAAGAGTGGGATCAGTTATTCTAAATTATGCTTAAAGATTTAAAAGATACAAATTCATATCGCATAAAGTGTATGGGCTGCTCTAGGCCCAAAACTCTTTGTGTATGTGACCTGATTAAAACTTCTCAAATTCGTTCTAAAATTGTGATTTTAATTCACCCAATGGAAGCGAAGAAAGAGAAGCTTGGGACAGGTCGAATTACTCATACTGGATTAGCAAATAGTGAATTAATCATGGGGATTGATTTTACTAATGATAAGAAGGTAAATGATCTTTTAAATGATTCTAGATATTACCCAATGGTTCTATACCCTGGTGAGGACGCACTCAATATCTCAGCTCCTTCAAGTGAAGAAGTTGAGCTATTAAAGAATAAGATTCCTCTTATCTTTGTAATTGATGGAACTTGGCCATGTGCTAAGAAGATGATGAAGCTTTCAACAAATATTAATCAGCTTCCTCGTATATCTTTTTCGTCAGACAAGGAATCAGCATTTCTCATTAAGCATCAACCTCATAAGCAGGCCCTTTCAACTGTTGAGTCAGTTCATGTCTTAATCAAAGAGCTTGGAAAATATGGTGTCGAGGACCTCGATGGCAATGAAGATTCGATGATTGATGCTTTCAAGGCCATGGTTCAAAAGCAGATCGATATCGCCTCTGATCCTAATGTTCCAACGTATCGTGGACGTAAAATGGATAAGCAGAGAGTCGCACTTGTCAGAGAGAAGAAAAACCGCTCATTTATTCTCAAATAACCCATTTTTTTGGCATCTATTAATATATCTAAGTGACTGATATTAAAGAGAATGCACTTAAGTTCCGGCTTTTTTAGGAACTCTTAAGGCCCTATAATAAAATATAAATTATTAAAGAGGGATTCTTATGAGAAGCTTAAACGTACTCAATAAATTATTAACAGCGACCATCATCTTTACGATGATCAATCTTAATATTGCCATCAATATCGAGCAGGCGCGCTTTAATATCACAGGCCAACAAGCGATGGCCCAAAGTACACTTCCAAAAGAAGATCGTTCAATGTCGGGGGACGGTTCATTCAAGTTAAAGAATGCTCAGGAGTCTGATAGTGATAGTATGGCCCGTAAGCGTCAGCAAAATAGTGGGACTTATACAAAAGAAAAAGCAAGTGGGGGATTACTTGGAATCTTTAGTAATCAACTTTTTGCACCTCTCATTTTGTTAACAATTGCATTCTTAGTCGCAAAGATCTGGCTTTTCTTTAAACCAAGTAAGCCTTATGACGTTTATGCTGCAGCTCTTGGCGCAGGTATTCTCTTATTAAATGAAGTCATGAGTGCGTTTAAGCAAAATGAGTCACTTAAAGATCGAAAGGATCGAATTGAATATGAAGGTCTTGATGAAGATGGACAAATTGACGTTTCTCAAAAGCAAATGCTTGAAGAAGAGAAAGCAGCACTAGAGGAAATCAAGGGAACGGCCGAGAATAAGTCAAAATATCAAAAAGCCGCAGCCGCTGCATTTGCTGTAGCTTCAGGAATCGCATTTGTTCAAGGTAATGGTGAGCAAATTCAGGCTCAAGCATGTGCTGCAGCTGTTAATGCAAGAGCGAAAACTATTATGGCCTTAGAAGGTGGTGCAGCCGCATGTTTTAATACAACTGCAGCAGGCGCAAAAGCTCCAATGGTGGCATGTGAAGCTACTGCTGTTACAACTGAAAATATTGAAGCCTTAAAACTACAACCTGGAGAGTCGGCTACTCAATATACTCTCTTAACGGAGCTGATTACGACGAAAGAATCAAGTAAACAAACATGTACCCTAGGTGGTGATACTTACGCGGCTACTCAAATAAAAGAGTGTGAAGCAAAGATTAAGGCTACAACTAAAGCAGCCGCCGCAACAGGACCTGGTGCCGCAGCTGCAGCAGCACTTCTTGTTAAGTTAAATGCTGCCTATGCTACGATTCAAGCAGCTAATGGAGCACTCGTTGGGACAAAGGCTACTCTTGAGTCTGCATGTTTAATGCATACGAAAGAAACAGTGAAAAACTCAGGTCAATCTAAGGGGATTGAAACAGCAGCAGATGCAAAACCGAGTGCAAAAGCTGGTTTCTATGCGTCGATTCTTACACTACTTATTAATAAAGCTCATGCTGGTTATGGAAACCTTATTGGGGCACTTGGTGGATTAATTGCTGCTTATAAATTACCAGTAGGAACAGCAATGGATACATTCATGCTTTCAAGTATTAAAAGAGGAACACTATGGCTTGCCATGAGTGGGACGTCTTTAGCTTCATCGAAAGCGATGGATCAGGAAGCAGATGCCATTCAAAAAAATATTGATAAGATTGATTCAATCTTAGCAAAATTTAGATCTGCTGATTCTGTAACAAGTGCACAAGCGAAGACACTTCAAAAGAAGACGACAATGTTAAGTGCTTATACGCCTCAACAAATTGGTGAGAAGTTTGAGTGTATTGGAGGTCTTCCTAAAATTGCCACAAATAATGGCTCTAAAGCGTGTCCAAATGCTAAGAAGTATATTGTTAGTGGAACAGATAAACTAAATGCTGCTGGATTTAAGATGCCGGATAGTTTAGTGGGATCACTTGTTAATGCTGCTAATGGTATTCAGGATACGACATCTGTATCTCCAACGACACAAGAGGCATTCGATGCTCTTGGATCATCTGCTAATGCTCTTAATAAGAAAGCAAATGCAGTAATGAAGAAGACGCTAGAAAGAGCGCAAAAGTTAAATAAGAAAAAACCTGTTGCTAAAAATTTACTAGCTTCATTTGGTAGAAAGTTTGGAAACTTAAATAAGAGAGCAGGTGGCTCAAGTGGTCTTATGTCAGCTCTTCCATATCTTTCACAACCAAACCAAGGTTCAAGCTTTGATGAGAATGAAGATGAAGAGGAATTACAAGATGGCCTAGCTGTTGATGCTAAAGGTGGAGAAGGTCTTGATGCGGCCGGTGCTGCTAATAATGGTGGATTTAAGTTTGACTTTGGTGAAAGTGATGCTGATCAATATGCACTTCATAAGAATTCTGAATTTGCAGCTAATGCAGACGCGGTTGCAGCAATGGAAGAAGATAGCGAAGGTGAGATTATTGAGGATTCAAATGTTGATATCTGGAAAGCAATCTCTGTTCGTTATAAGAAAACAGCTTACGATAGATTATTAAAGCGAATTGAATAAAGGAGACTAGAGGTCGATCTTTTTGATTCGCTTATCAATACCAAGATTCTTCTTACGATATTCTTCACCGAATCTCTTAGGACAATCAACTTCTTGATAAGAAAATAATTTTGTATCTTTGAAAAAGTAGTGTGGTTTCTTTCCTTCATAAAACCATTGGGAATGGGACCACGAACTTACTTTTATTTCTGGCTCTTTGCTCTTTTGATTAATAACGACATCATCAATTTTGTAAATTGAGCTTGGAGAACGATTCTTTCCAGCATAGCGATTATCCACTTCCTCCACACATGTATCCACATCATAAGCAACATGATAGCTAGGTGAGCACGAGGCCAAGAAGGAAATTGAAAGTAGCGCTAGAGTGATTCGTTTCATGAAATACTTATCGTCAGCTCATGTAAATTCCTTTAACTGTCAAAGTTTTATTTAAGTAAATTTAGAGGTTTAGAGATTTAAATTAATTTAAATATCTTAAAAAGAGACCTAAAGCTAAATAAAAAGTGAAGTGAAAACCAAGAGATAGAAGGTAGCCACGGTAGAAATAAGAAATGAGATAGGCAAAGAGGAGCCCGCCTGCAATTGAAGGTAAAATGAAATAAAGGGCATCCATCCCAAATATATAAAATAGTGGCAAGTGAATGACAGCGAAGAAAATCCCAAAGTACTTCACACTATCTCTTCGATTATAAAATTTTAGATAGTGTTCAATTAAAATATTAATTAGTAGCTGTTGAAAGATAATATCAGCAGACTTCGAAATAAAAACATTCCAATTAAAAAGTGGAAAGAGAATTTCTGAGTTGATGATTTCAAATTTCTTAATCATTGAAATAGGAAATAAGTAATTAATTGAAACGGCCATTGCTAAGAAAGCGATGCTCACAGTTAAGTAAGATCTAATATGCTCTTTAGAAATCTTTATTGAACTTGTGATGTAATTAAATACTAGGGCGCTAGCAATAAAGAAAGCAGACGTCGGGGCCCAGCCTGAATTGTAATCAATTCCGTATGGCTTAAACACAAGATTTATAATACCCATGATAAGCATCCAGAAGCTGCCCACGATAATTGTAAATTTAAGTGATTGTTGATTCATAGAAAGTCGTTGAGAAAATGGCGCACTCGTCAGGATTCGAACCTGAGACCGTCCGCTTAGAAGGCGGATGCTCTATCCAGCTGAGCTACGAGTGCGTACTTGGACTTTGTGTTCAGTTAAAATAATGGCACATGCCAGATTTGTCAATATAAGATGTAAAAATGTTGAAGAGATGGTAAAGTTTATAGAAAGTTTACACAGTGGAATTCTATGTCAGATAACGTACTAAAAGCTAAAATTATTCGCTCGCACCAGCGCGACTTCGATTGCCTCATCGACGAAACTAAAGAAGTAGTCAAGGCGACGGCGCTTGGTAACCTTCTCAAGAAGGGAGAAACCCTCGTTGTTGGCGATAATGTTTATTTAGATACGATAGCTGAAACAGGAGAGTTTATTATTAAAGAGGCCATGCCTCGTAAAAATGAAATCTTTCGAATTCTAGTGAGAACTTCAAAACGCAAGGTTACGGCCGCTAATTGTGACTACCTTGTGATCCTATCAAGTGCTGCAAGACCAAAGTTTAAGCGTGGTATTATCGATCGATTTCTCGTCCGTGCTTTCCAGTGGGGAGTGGAGCCAATCGTAGTCTTCAATAAAATGGATCAATATGATCCTGATGAGTTTGATATTCAATACGAAGTTCTACGTCTTAAAGAATTAGGTGTTAAGTATTTTGAAATTTGCGCTCTAGATAAGGATTATGAGACCCAATACCTAAAGGGTGGAATGAATGAATTCAGAGATGCCCTTAAAGGCAAGACTGCTCTCTTTGTTGGCCAGTCTGGGGTAGGAAAGTCACAAACGATTTCCTGTCTCTCAGAAGGAGAAGTGGAGCTTAAGACGAAGCAAGTTGGAAAGGTCGGTAAGGGTTCACACACGACAACTTGGTCAGAAATTGTCGATCTTGGTGACTTCTATCTTATTGATTCTCCAGGGATTCGCTCTTTCTCTCTCGACGATATCGATCCAGATGATCTGATGGAGCTTTTTCCTGATCTTGAAGAGATCGCTCGCCACTGTCAGTTCTCAAATTGTAACCACGAGCCCGAAAATCGAGGTTGTGCCTTCTATTCTGAGGAATATGATCCAGAAACTGAAGAAGGACTTATGGTTCACTCTAGGCTTGATAGCTACCAACTATTTCATTCCGAAATTTCTTCGACGCCATTTTGGCAGAAAAAGAAGAAATACCGTTAAGTCTATGATTTTACTAAGGTCTTAACAATTGGACCTTCTTGCCTAGCGCAAGATTTATCTCTTATTTACCTCATGATTTATGCTCTTTTGACGATAAGTCAGACAGCTAAAATATCTGTAATAAGGGGTAATAATGTCTGATAACAAAGTAATTAACTTCCAAGCTAAGAGAGAAGAGAATATCGAGAAGAAGCGTAGAAGCTTTGAGCGTATTTGCTTTAATAACTTTATGGGAGCTTACTCGGTAATTGAGTCAGATGGTTATTCTTATGCAATCAATATGGTTGATATCTCTCATGATGGACTTTCGTTCAATGTACCATGGACAGATAAGACAGATGCAAAGCTTAAGGAAGGTGATGAGCTAAAGCTTAAATTCTACTTCACGAAAGGATCATATATCCCCGTTATCGTTAATATTCGTCACAGCGCACTAACTCAAGGTGCGGACGGTGTCACTTATATGCAATATGGTTGTGAATTCGACAAGTCGATGCACTCATTTAAGGCCATGGAGCAATTTATCAACTTCATTTATGCATTCTCTGAGTACTCAGTAGTGGATAATGGAGAGATGAAATCTCTTTTTATTTAATGGTATCTAATTGTCATTAAGCCTTTAAGCTTATAAGATCGGGCCATGAAAATCGCGATTTTAGGTAGTGATAAGCAGGCCCTTGCCGCTTATCGTTTTTTTGAAGACTTAGGTGTCCACGTTAAAATTATTGGTCAAATTCCAAGTGAATCTCTTGAAGGTTTTCGAGAAGTTGCCCATCGTAATGTGGAGGTGATTCGCGTTCATAAACGCTTTCTTGCACCATCTTCAGTTTTAGAAAGTCGTTCTCGCGTGGCCGATACTTTCCGTGTTGTGTTTAAAGTCGATGCAACACCTGAAATTGAGCGCCAAAAATTAGAGAATCCAGAAATTTTTGAAAAACTTGGTAAGGATGTTCTTGATTCTCTAAAGAATTCAATCGAGTCTTTTGAGGACTTTGACTTCATTTGCTATTCAAATGAGTTAACTATGGCAAACCCAATGGGCGCCGCTCAAGTTCATGCTTTAAATGAACTCGCTCTCGCTGATGATGAAAGAATCACTTACCACAGTGAGCACGAGTCTTCTCTTTCAGATATTAAAGCAGCTAGAAACCTATGCTTAGTAGGTACTGGAGTTGAGAATCTTAAGCTTCTAAGCTTAATAAAAGATGACTATCTTAAAGATCTAACAAAGACTCTACAGATTATCACTTCTGAAGAAGTTCCATTTGGAAATCTAACTTCAGCACAAGTTAAAGAATATAAAGATGAAATTTCTCAATTTAGTGACCTTTTAGCAAAGGATCGCCAGCAATTTGACGATGAGAAAAGAGAGTTCGAAGAAAAGATTATGCAGTGGAGAGCTCTTGAGCCACATATTAAGGCCAAGACTCCAACGCCTGCTGAGCCAAAACCAAGGCTTATGATTTATAATAGCGCCGTTGTTTCTTCTGTTGATAAGCTTTTAGACCGCAAAGGTTTATTTGTTACCATCGAAGGAAGTGATTTGCTTGGTGGTGCTGAACAGCTTAAAACTCTTGCCTGTGATCGCATTTGTGTCGACCAAGGCGTGAGTGTAGAGTCTAGTAAAGTAAAGGGTCTAGCGAGTGATGAAGAGGGATTCTATCCTCTTCATGAGATGGCGTTAGAAGAAATTAAAGAAAATATGTTAAAATATTTTTCTAAGCAATAATTGAAAACTAGGTTTTATATTGAAACTAATTTATATCGTATTCATATTAGCACTTCTTTCTTGTACGACGGCCGTTGATCGTGAGTACAAAAGAGTACAAACAGATGAATACTACCGTGATTCAGGTGCTGCTGTTTATATGCTTCCAATTCTTCCGGAATGGAGAAATTATTCAGGGGAAGGGCAGTGTAAACGCACAAGTGACATGAGGTACTTAAATATTTTAAACCTTATGGATAGCTTTTCAATTGATCATCAAAGTGCTTCTCAAATTCAATTTGCTTTTAACCGCTTATATTCAGAACGTGCCCAAAATATGGAGAGGAGTCCAACTCTTAAAGAAGTTGAGCAAATCTTCTTTAGTGCTAACGACTTTGTTACGGCAACTGGTGGTTATCTAAAGCAGCCAAAGTTTTCGCGAGTTAATGTCATTTGGTTTGATAGTTACCGCGATAATATGGCCCAACTTAAGAAACTTATGTCTTCTAAGTCAATGCTAGAAGGAAGGCCTGTCTTTGTTTCTCTATGTCTTAAAGACACTGAATTAAAAGCTAAGCTTAAAGAAGCCAGTGTTAATTTTGAAGGTGCTTATTTTGTCGACTATCGCTATTTAACTTACTACACACCTAAGGGAGAGTTATCTTCAGAAGAAAATTTCTACTTAGATCAGTATTTGAGTTCAAGTGTTAAGAGTCGTCGTGTTTATTCTCATAAGAAACGCCCAAATTTTATTAAGGGACGCTTTAAATATATCAATTATTAAGGAGTAATTATGTTCGGTTTTGGAACTAAGAAAGATGCCCACAAAGAGGATCTAGATCGCCTATACGCAAACTTTGAAACAAATATGGGAAATTTCAAAGTAGAACTTTATGCAAAAGAATGTCCAGAAACAGTATGGAACTTTGCTAACCTAATTGAAGGTAGACAAAAGACTCCTGCGAAAGAAGGGCCATATTATGATGGTCTAATCTTCCATAGAGTTATTGCTGGTTTCGTTATTCAAGGTGGATGCCCAGATGGAACAGGAATGGGTGGACCAGGATATAAATTTGAAGATGAGTGTCGTCCAGATCTTCGTCATGATAGTGCTGGGATTCTTTCAATGGCAAATGCAGGGCCAGGAACAAATGGATCTCAATTCTTTATCACTCTTGGGGCCACTCCACACTTAGATGGACGCCACACTGTTTTTGGTAAAGTTATCGAGGGGATGGATGTTGTTGAAAAGATCGGTGAAGTTCGCACTGGTATGCACGATCGTCCAATGCACGATATCGTCATGGAAAAAGTGACCCTAGAAAGATAAAAAGAAAGGTTGAACTACAATAGGACCTTAACTCTTAGTTAAGGTCCACTCTTTCAACCATCAGTTGAATATACTTATTTCCATTGAAGTAATTTAGAGCAAGAGTGAAGAAAACATCCATTTCGACACTTGGATCATTTTGGCGCTCAAATATTTCATTTGGTGTAAGCGCTCCCCACTTAGTCATATAATTAAAACTAATCCCTTTAAGATTAATTTTTTGATTTGTAATCGAAGTAAAATTCCATCTTACGTGAACATCTTTTAAAAGATCAAAACTCTTAAGCTTTGCACCTTTTAATTTAAAGATGGGCTTCGCATTACCCATTCCAAAGGGTTCGAGAGCATCAAGTCCTTTAAGAAGATTTGGATCAATTTCATCTGGCGTAATCTCAAGATCGTAAAACTCTTGCACTGTTCTTTCTATTAATGGAATGGCCTGAAGCTTTTCATTCATTGAGGCCTTGAATTTTTCAAGATTTTCAACTGGCATGGAAAGACCGGCCGCTGCCTTGTGACCTCCAAATTTTAAGAAAAGATCACGGTGCTCATCTAGAAGTTTATAAATATCAAGCTCGCCCGCAGATCTCGCAGATGCCTTAATTACACCTTCATCTTCAGCATCACTAAAAACAATAGCGGGAACTTTAAAAGTTTCAACAAGTTTTGAGGCAACAATTCCAATTACACCCTCATGAAAGTGTGGGGCATAAACAATGGCAATATCTAACTCACCGTCTCTCTTAAGCTCATCAATAACTTGTTCTTTGGCCTCTTCAAAAACTTCTCTTTGAATGGCCTTGCGTTCAGTATTACAATTAACAAGTTGATGGTAGTACTCACGAGCTTCGTTATAATCTTTTGAAATTAAAAGTTTTAGAGCAACCTCTGGGTGGTCAAGTCGACCTTTCGAATTAATTAGAGGGCCTACGTTAAAAGATAGTTTTTCACTTGGAATAATATCTTTTCCACGATCAGTTGGGTCAAAGAAGGCTTTAATCCCTTCGTATTGAGTATTCTTAATCAGTCTCATTCCATGACGAACAAGTTTCAAATTCATAGGGCTAAGTGGAGCAAGGTCACAAATAGTACCAATGGCCACATATTGAAGAAGATCGTAAACAGATGGAATTTCTTGTCCACGAGCTAATAGCTTCTTTCTAATCTCTACACAAATAGCAAAGGCAACACCAACTCCAGCAAGAGGCTTCATTGCTGAGTCAGCAGGCTCATCACGTCGAGAAGGGTTAACAACGGCAACTGCTTCAGGCATTGTTTCACGCCCATCTTTGTGGTGGTCAGTGATAATAAGCTTTAGGCCTTTTTCTTTTGCATAAGCTGCAGCTTCAACATTTGAAATACCACAGTCAACCGTAATCATAAGATCAATGCCTTCTTCAATAGCGCGATCAATTGAACAATTGTGAAGTCCATAGCCTTCTACAAAGCGAGAAGGTTGAATAAGATCAACTTCTAAATTTAGCTTTTGAAAGAATTGGTAGAAGAGAGCACAAGACGTCGTTCCGTCTACATCGTAGTCTCCATAGATGGCGATCTTCTCGTTATTATCAATGGCCTTGATGATTTCATCCGCGGCAATATCAATATCAATAAGTTCACCAAAATTAGGCAATGCTTTTAGATCCCAAGAAAGAAATTCTTGAATTTCTTCAACGCCCATTCCTCTTTTTTGAAAGAGTCTTTGAACGACTGGATGTAAATTAAAATTCTGAGTTGCGTGTGTTGTGTTCTCCATTAGAGAACGATATCACGTTGGAACTTGATCGAGAATTAATAAAGTCTTACCAAAGTACGGTAATGCCTTTAATAATATCTTCTTCGTGCAGCTCGTTAACATCTGAAAACAATAGCTTAAAGTCAGAAGAGTTCTTTGCGTGGACCTTATCAAAGTATTTTGTTGGTAAGAATGATTTCTTGCAGCTTTGGCATTTTTGAACTTCTGTTGCGGTATCGTGCACGTGGCCACAAACATGACACTTTTTAATAATTCTTTTTTTAGCAACTTCCATATTAATTTCTTTCATCATTCTAACCTTAATTCCTTTAGATTTAGTACATACCTCTTCGAAAGATGGGTGAATAAGTTTAGAAAAATCGGCAATAATTACCGAAAAAAAGCAAAGGCCGAGTGTGTAACTCGGCCTTTGTCATCAAATAAAAGGGGGGAGGGGTATTAAAAAAGTTTTATATTAGCGCTATTAGAAGCGTCTAAAGCAGTCGTAAAATTGTTTAGAATAGGGTTACTGTCTGCAGTATTGATTCCCATATTAAAGTTTTGGTTTGGAATATTGCTACCCCAGTTATAACCATGTTGAGAGTAATCAAAATTTTGAACCTGAATTGATTGCTCTGGAGTGTAGTAATTACCCCAAGGCATTGATTCACTTACTCTTAACATAGGTGCACTTGCTCCGTAGTAATCGTTGTAAGTATGGTTCCAATTATTCAGGCGATTAAGATCTTGCATCATATAAGATTGTTCTCTAAAGTCGCGCACCATGCTAGAAAAACTTTCCTGTCTCTGGTTTAGCGCATCGTATGTACCAAAGTAAGAGTTCACTTGTGGTTGCGTAAATTGAGAAGTAAGCATGCTAACAAACTGTTGCATGGCCAAGGCCTCTTGCTGTTGCTGGCGTTGATACTCAGCTTGTTCCTTCATTTCTCTGATGTATTCAACGAGAGCTAGTTCAGCTTCTGATAGCTTGTCGTCTTTATCTTCATCTTTATCTTTTTTATTCTTCTTAGCTGTTAGTTTATCTTTTACTTCTTCTTTTTCTTCTAAATCTTTTGAGTCGTTCTTGTAGTCTTCAAGTTCTGCCGTAATCTTAGCAAGTTCATCTTGAAGCTTTTTGATCTCGTCAGTATCAACTTTTGATTTTGCATTTTCTAATTCGCAAACTAGGATTGCATTTTCTTTTTTAAGCTCTTCATTTTCAACTTCTAGAGATGAAAGCTTTTCACTAATTTCTTGAAGCTTTTCTCTTGTTTCATCAAATTTTGAAATGGCTTCTTTTGCCGTATCAAGCTCGGCCGTTCTTTGTTCGATTAATTCTTCGAGTGCCTTAATTTTTTCTTGGCGAATATTATCATCCACTGGATCAGATGATTGTACATTTGCTAGTTTTGATTTTAGGCTTGAAATCTCCTCACTACTTTTTGCAAGCTCTTGTGTGAGAGTATCTGATTTACCTTGAAGGTCTTCATATCTTTTAGATAAGTCTTTGAAGTCTTTTACAAGCTTTTCATCAACATCTTTAATTTCAATCTTTACGATATTTTCAACCTTTCCAAAGAGTTTCGCTGTATCGAACCAGAGATCAAAGATTCCTTTTTGGTGGACTTGATAAGATGTTACAGAAATTTGCTTTTCACCAGCGATCTCGCGGTAATGGCCACTATGATATGAGTGGTCTGAAACTAGCATTTCATTTTGCACGTAAGTGCTCGATAGAAATAATGCACTCATAATAAATAGCTTTTTGTAACAAGCTTTCATAAATTCCTCCCAAGAATTTGATTCAATTTATTAGTTGCAACTGCTATGCCAAGAAAAAGGCCAAAAACCATGCAAAAATGCCATGGATACTGTTCATCTTTTAGACACTGGCCAAAACCAATGCGCTTTTGCTTTAATAGATACATGAAAGATAAAGTATTTAAAAAGACGTATCAGGTTAGTATCAATAGTGTGAATATCAACAAGAAATTGGGCCTATTCGGTATTCTTGGTTATTTACAAGACATTGCTACTGTTCACGCAGAGGTGATGGGTTTTGGCTTAGAAGATATGATAAGAGATCAATCCTTTTGGGTTCTCGTAAGACAAAAACTACGTATGACAAAATTTCCTGCATGGAATGAAAGCGTAGAAATTCAAACTTGGTCGAGACCTCCCGAAGGAATGTATGCCTTTCGCGAGTTTGAAATATTTCTTGATGGTGAAAAAGTTGGAGATTGCTCAACTGTATGGATGATCCTAGACGGTGTGACAAGAAAGGTGAAAAAGCCTGACTTCCCAATGGAGAGAATTAATCCACGCACAGATTATCATCTCGATTACATCGCTCATAAGGTAGAAGTAAGAGATAACTTTGAAAAAGTTAATACCATTACAGTACGCAACAGCGATCTCGACTTAAATATGCATGTGAATAATACAAAGTACTCGCAATGGATTCTTGATTCCATTCCAATAAAGCTTCATAAGACTGCAAAACTTAATGAATTTGAAATAAACTTTATGGCCGAAACACACTTAGGGGATGCAATTGATATTTACCGTGCCCGTAATGAAGAAGGGGAGAAGAGTCACGATATTGTCTATAAAGGGGTTAGACACTCTGATGGTAAGACTTGCTTCCTAGCTAAGCTTTTAGCGGACTAGATTAGCGTAGATAGAACTCAAAGCTACAGGCACCTTTTCCAGAATAGCAAACTTCTGTTCCATAGGCCGGAACAACACCTTCATTACCACCATTGATGGTAAGATTATATGCATCGACGCCATTGTAATTATCATTGGCATTTTGACCTGAACACCCCTCTGTTCGACTTGTGTGGCGTAGGTTCCCTGTACAATCTACTTTGTCGTAATCCCAAGTTCCATTTCCATTTTCAATAATCGGAGCACCGCCATTGTAAGATGGAGAAATAAACATGGCATCTGTTGTTCCATTGGCCCTTGAGAAGTACTCTGGGTTTATTGAAGCGCGAGTATTAGGCAGTGTTCTCTCTGTTAAGAGATTGTCTGCAATTGCACTCACCATAATAGAGTTATCAAGATCTGTAACACCACTTGAGCGAACAACAAGAGTCCAGCCTCCGCCATCTGTTGTCATGTCACAATAGACTGTACGTAGGGCATTCTGCCCTGGATGGAAGTTGATCGTGTAATTTCCTGAAGGAGCATTTGGATTGTCTTCAAGGATTTGCTTACATGAAGATTTATATTCTCCATATGAATTTGATTCACGAATCATAAACCAGCCATTTCCGGCACCAATTGCTGTTGCTGGATCTGTCGCCCACTGCATTGTCGTTCCATTCCAGTAGGCACCATTGAAGTAGCCACCTTCAGTTCCTTCTCCACCACCATTTATTTTTCCATTCCAACAGTTTGCATACCAAAACGGAGTATCAGTGTAGAATGTCGCACAAACTCCTGTGTGATTATCATTATCTTGATCTGAAGTAGACCACATCATTCCATTGTGAGTTGTGGCCATTGCAGCATTTACCGATCCAATTAGTTGTGTGTAGGATTCAATATTTAAACGATACTTATCTGCAGGATCAAAATTCTTCACTGTCATCATGGCCTGTTGTGAAATCGGTTGTTCATAATCAGGTGACCAAGAATAGAGGAGCTGAAAGTCATTATTTCCAGAGATCGAATCCCAATGTTTTAGACCGACGAAGTAATTGAAATATTCTAAGTAATAATTTAATGTCTGTGCCTCTGGCATTCCTGGCCTAGCGATTGGTGAACATTTTCCAGTAAAGTCGTTTGCTGAAGAACGATCATATGAGCATCGTGGAGTCGTATTGATTGAATCACTATAAGTAAGTCCTGTTGTTGGCTTATTTGTTCCTTCTCTGGTATTTCCCCATACAAGAGTCCAGCCACCTCCTTGAGTCGTCATATCACATACTGTAGGAAAAGGAGGTGTTGCGCCAAGTGGACTATCTGGATCAATTATGTAAATTCCCGTACCACTTGAATAGCCACGATCAAGAATTTCTCGACACGATTTCATGGAAGGAAGTGAGCGTACCCAAACACGCGTCTCTTGATATTGTTTAAGAGTAAGCCCAAGGCCAGATTCAACTTCTGTACTATTATAAGCATCCGTACAATAGCTATTTCCAGTAGAAGTACAAGTCGTAAAATCACTTCGTACCATTGAGTCTCTAGGAGTACATCGCTTACCATAGCCTCCACCAATGAAGATTCGATCTGTAACATTTGGGTCCACATTGACGCATGAATAGAAAACACGCCAGTTATTCCCGTAACCATGGAAGAAATACTTTCCAACAAGTTCTACATCTTCTGTACCATCCATATCGGCAAACTTAACTTGAGGACTCGAAGCATCCGCTAGTGAAACGACTTGTTGAAAATAGTCTGGAATTGTCTTATCGAGGTAAGCTGTCTCCCAAGTATTATCTGTAATACTAAATCCAGTATTAACACTTTCGATGCGCATTTGATTGAAGGCAATAGAATTCGATCTTGAGTAAACTTCTGCTGAAGTATCGCCGCGAACTGCGTGAGTCGGGTAGCCATGCCATACCTTTGTCCAGCCACCACCTTCTGTCGTCATATCACAATCAACTGTAACGGCGCTCCCTTCTGGGTAAATCGTATAAGAACCATTTCCACGAGACTTACCACTTAAGAGAATATCCATACAATTCTTTGGACGATCATATTTTTCTCTTAAAAAGTAGCGGGCCTTAACATTTGCTTGTCCTGTATTGAAGCCACCAACTCCACGAACACGGTTAAGGTCATCACTACCATTTGTATGATAAATATAGTGACGTGGCTGATCGTGTACGTCAGATGTTCCTGTTTGATTGTATGCAGGAAGACAGTCTCCCCATCCAAAACCAACACCGGCCCAATTTGTTTGCCTATCTAAGTAGTAACTTGTTCCATTGCTATTTCTAAAGCGAAATTGTGAACCTCCTGTTAACATGTCACAATCTCCTGGTAAAGTCGTACTTGGTCCTGCTTTAATATCAACAACAAGATTAAAATCTTCAGGGTTAAAAAATTCAACAGTCGAGTAATCAGTTGCACCCCAGTTGCCGATATCTCGCGCCATCATTTGCGTTGCCGAGAAATCAAAGAAATTATGCATCCCAATTGTATTAATATCAGCGTAATTTGTTGCTGTTATATTAATTCCTGTAAATTCATCTTTCATCTGATTATATGACTTCTTTGTCGTCATGGCGGGATCGGCTGCATTGGCATAGAAGAGAGTCCAACCACCATTATCGATATCCATTTCACAATAAACTTGTGTGGCAGTAACTTGATCTGGATAGATCGTATAAACTCCTGAACCTTTGGATTCTCCTAGCTCTAAGATATGTTGACATGACATTGGCCTCATCCCTTCATCGTGGAGATAGAGCTCTGCTAATTGTGTCCCAACATCATTATTATGATCTGAAGGAATACCTGTTTTATAAGCTGTATTTGAACCAATAGCGAAGTACCAATTTGAGTGGTTAACTGAGCCATCAATAAGTGCTTGATCATTATTTGAGTAGCCAAAACTATTATTTCCGAGCTCTAGACCACCCCATCTTTGAGTATCCATTTCTATATCAATTCCACGGTATCCGCGAACAGGAGTGTCATAAATTGGATTTGTATATTGAGACCAAATATTTTTCTTTCCTTCATTAGGGTAGTTAATCCAAAAAGTAAAACGATTGAGATTTTCAAACTCATCAATATACTGAACGATGGAATAGAGGTTACCAGTCGGTGCTGCTTGATTATAGAGTAGGGCAGAGTTAGTTGAAGGGAAATAACCTCCGGCTACATTATGCTTATAGATTCTCGTCCAACCACCGCCATTATTATCCATATCACAATAAACACTTAAGGCCGCAAGTGGCCCTGCTCCATCGATATCAATTGTATAGAGTCCACTAGGGTATGTTCCTGTTTTGTTAAGTGTTGAGCATGAAACCTGACAGTCGCGAACGACAATGTCGGATGGTGCATTGGCATAGAAATTCATCCATTCTGGATTAGTCTTCGTTGAAACAAAGTGTGGATTAGTTGTCGACGTATTCCAAACCTTCTTACAAGTATTATGAGCGACAATTGTTTTAAGTTCATTGGCCGCTAGTTTAAATCCTGTATCAACAGTATTGATCGCAAGAACTGCTTGCGAGAAGAATAAAGTAAATAGAAAACCTATTTGAATTTTCATTTCTTATTTGCTTTTTGTAACTCTTTAATTGCTTGACGCATCTCTTGCATTTCAGCTTTAAGTTGCTCGTTTTCTTCTTTTAGTGAAGCGATTTCTCTTTTCACTTCTTCATCATTAGAAAAAAGTTTTTCAACTCTATCTGAGATAGATTTTACAGCTTCAACTAGTAGGGCAGTGATATTTCCGTATTGAACTGACTTATAGCCATCTTGCCCTGTCTTAACTAGTTCTGGTTGAACTTTTTCAACTTCTTGTGCGATAAAACCAACTGTCTTTTCTTTTGGGAAATTTCTTTCTGGAAATTCATCTGTTTTCCAATCAAAAGTAACACCTCTTAAAGATTTTACCTTGTGAAGTGGATCAATGATTGTTTCAACATTTTCTTTGAATCTTTCATCAGAAGTATAAAGGTAGGCTGCTGCAAGAACATTGCCTGCAACATGTAGTTTTTCTGTTGCCGCAGAGATACCGATACCAACATTTCCATTGTTACGTCGAATACTGATTGAGTTTACATCATTCAAGATATTTGAGTCTGCAGTTTCGTGAACTCCAATATGAAGATAATCTGGACCGGTTCCATCGTAGTGGATAAATCCACCTTGGAAGGTTCCATTCGCTTCAGTAAAACGAATTCGTCCGCCTTCAAATTGATTAATAGCATCTCCTGAAAGAGTTATATTTGGACCAGTAATTGCGTCGTCATCTCCTCTAATCATAAGCTTTGACGTTGGACTTGTATCTCCAATTCCGACATTTCCAGTAGGGGTAATTGTCATATGCGTATTCTTGTAAGAGGCGTCATCATTTCTTTGTCCTAGATATAATACTCCATCATTATTATTAAATGACCAAATCTTATTATCGACTCCACCTGAGCGATCTTCTAAATAAATATATGAATTAAGTGCACCACTAACGTGAAGTTGATTTTGCGGAGTTGCTGTTCCAATCCCAACATTTCCTGAATTGTAATAAATATTACTTCCGGAAGTTGTCCATTGAGATTGGTTAACTCCAGCAATTTGTGTTGTGACATAACTCTTCATGGCACTAACTGAAGGAGCCTGAACTGTTTCAGTACCTGCTGTCGAGTTAACAACTGCTGCCGTTTGGGCACGGCCATTTGTGAAGTATAAATTAGTCGCACCTTCGGCAAGGTCATCTGTATTTGCTAACCCTGTAATTGCTGTATAGTTCGCATTGATTTGTGCTTGAAGTTTACCGTAGGCACTTAATATAGAATCCGTAGGCGCTAGCACTGAATTTGCTCCAACAGTGTATCCAGTAAGAGGTGTGCTCATTACATTTGATGCTGGTACACGTCCGCTTCCATCTAATCTTAGAAGTTCGTTCGCACCATTTGAAGTATTAACAGATATATTCACATCATCAGTATTCGCCGTTAGAGTTAGGTCAGAAGAAGCTGTTAGACCTTTGAAAACTAAGTCTGTTCCAGTCTTTGTTTTATAAAGTGAAGTTCCACCTGCACTCGAAGCAGTGTTTTGTTCTCCACTTGCTGCAACAACAGTCGATAAACAGCCAGCACCATCAATACAGATATCATTGCCTGTTGTGACATTCATACTACCATCGACAGTTAATTTTTGCGTTGGTGCGATATTTCCAATGGCAACATTTCCACCAGAAGACTGAAGATAGACATCAACATCACCAACATTAGGGCCTGAGGCAAATGTTCTAAGGTATGTATGAGTATCACCACCTTCATAGATTAGGCGGAAGTTCATGTCTTGAAAGTCTGGTTCACCATTATCTTCAATTAGATCAAAGAAAGATGCTGTATCTCCAACAGTTAGTGAGAAGGCTTCAGTTGTTGCACCTGCTCTTGAAATATAGAATGGTTGAGTGCCTGAAGCCGTTGCAAAGTTTGCACCACCATTTACGGTAAGCTTGTGGCCTGGAGATGCAACACCAATCCCAACATTACCTGCACCATCAATTCGCATTCTTTCTTTATTAAGATCTGCAATTAATGAACCACTTGTTCTAAAAACAAGGGAGGCTTGTCCATAGTCTGCATCGGCACCATCTGTTTCCTGAATCGAAGCAATCGATGCATTGGCAACTTTTGAAGATCCTGAGTAGTTAGATGTAAATAGAATATTACTTTCAGCGCCGATCGCTGGATCAGTCGAATTTAAACGTAGCATCGCAGGAAAATCTCTTCCTGCCGCAAGACTTACGGTTTTATCTACACCGTTAATATCAAGAAGCGAATATGGTGTTGTTAAACCAATTCCAATATTTCCTGTCGGATAGTGAATATCACTTCCTGCTGTTGTCCATTGAGTTGCGCGATTATCAACATATGATTTAATAGCAGCAACTGAAGGTGCCTGATCTGTCTCACTGCCTACTGTCGAGTTCACAACTGCTGCAGTTTTTGCTCTGGCATCAGTGTGATAAAGATTCGTTGATCCTTCTGAAATATCGTCAGTATCATAAGCAGAAATAGCAGCCAGAGTTGATGCATGAGAGTTAAGTTGTCCTTGAACTTTTTGGAATGCTTGAAGAACTGTGTCTGTTGCTAAGACACTTGAAGCTGCTCCTGTTGTAAACCCTGTTAGGGCGACATCAATGGCAGGATTATAATTAATAATTGAATCCGCTAATTTATCACCGGCACCAACTTGAGCAATCTTGCCATTCGTTGTTCCCACATCAACGGCAAGAGTTCCAGAAGAGGTGATTGTTCCACCTGTTAGCCCTGTTCCACCTGTAACGGCAGTTACTGTTCCAGCATTGCCTGTTGGCCATGAGGCACGACAGTCTGCTGCGATACAAAGCTCTGTAGCTTTCACCTTTCCAGCTACATCAAGTTTTTCTGTCGGTGTATCTATTCCAATACCAACGTTTCCTGACTCTGTTATTCTCATGGCCTCAGAATTTAGTGGCTTGAAAATAATATGTGCTTCATCAGCATCATTTGCCATTGTTCTAATCTTTAGACCTTGATAGTCATACATCATTTGAAAGTAATCAGTTGTACTGTCCCATGAACGATCCATTCTAAAAGAGCTCGCCCAAGTATCATCAACTTCTTTAATATGGAGTTGCGATGTTGGTGCGTTGATATTGATACCAACTTTTCCTGTCGAATAATGAATATCACTACCACTCGTAGTCCACTGTGACGACGTAATAGCACCTGTTTGAGCTGTTACATAATTTTTTACTGAATCAACTGACGGAGCAGTATCTGTTTGTGTTCCTGCCATTGAATTGATAACTTTTGCATCGGCCATCGATTGTGCAGTCGTATCGACGTAGCCTTTTACAGCAAGCTCACTTGGAACTTGTGTTGCAGAATCTAAAGTTCCTGAGTTATCAAGATCACTTGCCGGAATTTGGGCGACATTGGCAACATTTCCAAGCCCGACATAAGTCTTATCAATTGTAGGCGCATTGATTTTTGACCAACTAATAGCTGCTGATGCGTTAATATCCGCATCCATAATTGAGCCATCTTGGATTCCACTTGAATCAATTTCTGGATTATCACCAGAAGTCACTCTTCCATATTGATCAACAACAACACGAGTATATGTACCATTTGACCCAATGTTTGCTTGTCCAATAACTCCCGCATTATCAACAAGAGTCGTATCAACGCTAACTGCTGCCGTTTGATCCACGCACACAAATTCATTTAATGCATTTATAGAAACAACCTGTCCATTAGAACATGTACTCTTAAAATCAACACTATCTGGCGTTACCGCATCGTTGGCGATCGTTTCAGCTAGTGCAGCATGATTGGCGTAAACTGAAATTGGATTCGCTAAGATATTTTGATAATCATAGGCGATAGGATTTCCAACATCTGTAATGTCAGTTACGCGAATAACAAGTGTTTGTCCTGAGGGTATTTTATCAATGACATCTGCAGTACTCGAATAGAGTGGATCAAATGATCCCAAATTATCAAAGTCTAACTCAACAGTGTAGATCCCATTAGAGAGTGGAACGCTATTAATTGTTTGAGTCGCAACAACGGTTGCAAGATCATTTGAATAGAAGAGATCAAATTTTAAATTAGGAGTACCTGTAACTGGAGTTCCATTACTTTGCACAAGGCGTCCCGAGTAACCGAGCTTACTTGTCGAAGCGTGTAGGTTTAAGGATAAGAAGCTTAAACTAAACGCTAAAATGAATGTAAAGATTCTACTAACGTACAACAAAGTTCCCCTGTGTTTACAGTGGCATATCGTCATATTATTACGAAACATTAAAGAAAAGAAATTTAGGTAGTTAAGTGGACAATAATTCCAAATTCGGGGCAGGAGGTGCCAATTTTATTGGGCTTACCCTCCAACTATTAAGGGGTTGCATTACATGGTGGATACATGCGAGCAAGCTCTCCAATTGGCCCACCTGTCTGGCTATGATTCGGTCTTAGCTTTTCCCAATAAGAGTTGGTTGGAAAAATCTTTCCATTTGCCTTATACATACCTTTTTTACCAAGAAGGATATTGTACATAATATCCATACTACAGCGAACTTGGTTTCTAGGTTCGATTGTCGTTTCATAGCCTGAAGCAAATTGACAATTCTTACCACGCCAATAACGAGCATCTTTTTTTCGATTTAATTGAAAGAGGCCGGTAGGGCGATCCGTAGCGTCTGGCACTCGTCCAGTGTTTACTTTTGTTGGATCACATGAAGATTCAACTTGAGCAATGGAAGCAAACATCCAAACCCAAAATCTCTTTCTTTGCTCTTTATTAAGATTATACCAATTTGGACACGTATATGGCCTCGCTGTCATTCCCTTTATTTCATCATAAAGAAACATCTCTGCCGCACCTTCTTCGTTATCGATATATTCCGTAATCATTTGTCCCCAAACACCTTCATTACCATCTTCAGTAATGAACATTTCACAACCCTTATTAAAGTACTTTCCGTCTCTGCGGTGTTCTGTAGGGAGAGGATCTCCTTGAGAAATTGTATTATCTTCCACCTGGCAATTGTGACAATTTCCATCGGGAGGATTTGTGACACTATTGATAACACTATTGAGCTCATTCAAAAAGTCGGCTTTTCTTGTATTGATGTCATTACTATAAGAGTTTAAATTTAAAAATAGAGTCGAAAGAAGAATGAGAGACTTCATTATTTTGCCTCCTTATTCTTTTGAACTTTCTTATAGACACACTTGATGCCACTTTCTTTTGATTCATAATTTATTGTATCATTTTTGATCTCTAGTATTTGAGTACTCATCGAATCCTTCTGCTTAGCAGAAGTCTTACAGTTTTTTATTTCACTAATTTGAATCACTTTCGTTTTTGTATATGAGAAGGTTGACGTGTAAGTACAATCTGACTTTTCAACCTGTTTCTTATCTGTAAGGGGACCGAAAAAAATTCTGTGGCCTATTCTAAGACCTTTCTTTGGGGATTTTTCATCAACAAATTGAATGTCTGAGGCATCACAGAAATCAGAGTTTCTTACTAGGGTTTTATATTCACCGACGTGCTTTTTCATCGTAGAGATGAAGTCACTTGCGCTCGTGGCCAGCGCCATTGAAGGAAGTAATAATATTATTACCAATTTACAGATACTTATAGTTGAAATCTTAATCATACCAATCCTCTTATTAACTCCCGAATTATACCATTTTATAAGGGGTTAGGGATTTGTGGAGACAAGATTTCCTCATCAATAATTATGTAGCCTAAGCATTGTATTCATTATTACACACTCTATGACATATACAGGCTTTCATTGGTAGTAATGACTATTACAAAAATGGGAGAAGCGTATGAAAAGAATGGTCAATATTGCGACATTGATGACACTAGCACTACTTGTGTCATGTAATGCTGAAAAAATATCAAAGGTTAAATTTGTCCATGCTCTAGAGGGTGAATCACTTTCTGGTGAAATGAAAATCAATGGTCAAGAGTTAAACCTATCTGGATCAGGTGAAGAGTCATTTGAAGTAAAACCAATGTATCCTAGAAAATTAAAGCTAGAGTTAGATTATAATCATGGGCCAGAACTTAATAAACTTTCAGCAACTGAAATTAAGATGGAATTTGAAGTACGTAATTACGATTCTGAAAATGGAAGTGTTGATCTTAGAAAAGCAGGAACTGTAAAACTTCAAGGTGATAAACTTAAGCTAACGAATTGTACTAATACAGTTGATTTCAAAGTGAATGGAGATGAACTTGTTGTTGATATGTCAAAATTCAAAAGTCTTGCATCTTGTAAAGTTGTAGGAAAGTACAAAAATTACAATCGTATTGGTGAAGAAGGTCGTCTACACAATGGTTTTGGTCGAAACTTCTTTAAACTTGCAACTGACTCTCAATTTGGGAAAGAAGCTGCCTACGAAATTGTTAATAATTTCTCACGCTATATTTATCAAGATGGTGAAATGGCCGAGTATCTAAAAACAATGATTACAAAAATCGCGAAAGCATCTGATATGCCAGATATTGAGCCAAAAGTTTTCTTTATTAATGCTCCAATTGAAAATGCGTTTGCTCTACCAGGTGGATATGTTTTTGTCTTTAGAGGTTTAGTTGATTCTCTTGAAACAGAAGCAGAACTTGCGGGTGTACTTGGGCATGAGTGGGCTCACGTAACTGAAAGACATGGTACTGAATCAGTTACACGAAATTTAAAATCAATTGCTGCTAAGTTTGTCGGTGCTGGATTTGTTTGGGCAAACTTCGGAATCTTAGGTGGGGCGGCAACTTACTATGTTTATGATAAGTTAGAAGATATTCCGCTTATGGGATTTAGCCGTATTCAGGAACTCGAGGCCGATAAGCTAGGTGTTCAGTATGCGTATAAAGCAGGATATTCTCCTTACGGGCTTGGAAAGTACTTCTCATCGGTACCTGATTATGATGAGACTTTCTTCCAAGCAATTACTTCGAGTCACCCGAAGTCATCAACTCGTGTAGAAAAAATTGAAGAGTTAATCTTTAACTATATTCCGTATGACTCTTCTCTTGTTGTGACAAGTACTGAGTATGAAAAAGCAAAAGAATCGATCGATGAACTACAGGCAATGCCACCATATGTTGTTAGACAACTTATGGTATCAATGGGTGCTTTAGTAGAGTCAAGTATCAAGAAGAGTGTTCGTAAAAAATTAAAATTAGATCATAAATTAGAAGAAAGATAATAAAAAAAAAGGCCCTGCTTCAAGGGCCTTTTCTTATTTTAAAAATCTAGACTTGTTCCAAGATATCCTTCAAACTCTTCTTTTTCAGCTTCGTGTTTATTAATATATCTAAGTCCAAAATCGACAGGAAAGGCCCTTAGTATATTCGTGTTAAAAATTATTTCTGTACCATAACTACTTAATTGAATACTTTTACTTAAGTCTGAAACTTTAGCTTTCGTAATATCATAGTATAGGTTCATATAGATTCTTTTAAAGTATATGAATGCCGAAATATTATAATCTGGGTAAAAAAGTGGAAATAAGTAGTTAACAGTAGATTTTAAATACTTCTTTGCTGCAAAGTAGTCGTAACCACGTGAATATGTATATCCCATAAATTCATCTGATGATGGTTGAAAACGGTAGTTATTTCCATTTCCGTACTGTTCACCGGAAAATGTGAATTTGATTCCATTATTCGTGAAGAAACCAGGAGTTGTAATGGCCATATCACCAAACCAACGATAGTCCCCGCTTAATCCAGTGTCATCATCTGTCTTAGCATCTTGATACATTCCTGTAAGGCTTAAACTCCATGGAGATAAAATCGATCTAGCAGTCATATCTTTATATAAGAACATTGAAAGGACAGATGATTGCCTAATGAAGTCTGCTTCACCTGAAACTTTTGTATCAAATTGAATATAATCATCCGTTAAAACTTGTTCTGCTTTATAGGCCAAACTCAGATTGAAGTTGTAAAGGTTTCTTCTTTTAACTATAGGTAATTCAATTTGAGCACCATAAGCTACTTCATCCCAGCCATAGTCATCTGTATCATTCGAAAGTTGGCTGACCATTCTTTCTCTTAAATCTACAGTAGCACTTAAAATTGGCCAGTATCTTTTAAAGTTAACTTGAGCTGATGAGTATGGAGTATTTTCAGCTGCCTCATAACCAAGGCTAACATTCCAGCTGAAGTCTCTTAAGTAGTTGTCGGCAAAGAGGTTTAGTCCATAGCCAGTACCTACAAAGAAGCTCCATGAGTGAGGAGTCGCAGTTCTCCAGTCAAAACCACTATAGTCTTCTTCTTTATAATTACTTGCATTTTTTGTATGAATTAGATCTCTATTTTTAATATCAACCAATTTGAAGTTGTTGTAACTATCACTTGGATCATTTTTAGCATAATACTGCTTTCTATCAACTAATGCATTTATACTTATGCGTTGGCATGAGTTAAATGATTGGTTTCTGATTCTTTTTCCGTTAATTGTTTGTTCTGTAAAGTAAAGTTGACCTTGCGAAAATGAAGGTGAATAAGAAGCAATTTTAGATGTTGTACATTTTTCTAAAAGTGATGACTTCACATTCAATTTAAAGATTTCAATTTTACCTTTATACTGAGCTTCAAACAGGATTGAGTCCTTACCATCATAGTTTAGAGCGTAAAGGTTGTTATAAGTTAAAGGAATAAGTTCTTTAACGCTTTTATTGTTAAAACTAGTTTTAACAATTGCTTTTCCTTTTCCTTGACCGGTTACGATTGCAACAACATCATTATTATTCAAACTGATAGCTTCGAGATAATCATACTTGTTGCTTTCGATGCTTCTAAGTTTTTTACCTTCTAAATCTAACTCTTGAATAATCCACTTTCCATTCTTGTCGAAATTAATTGCGGTGATCTTAGAACCATCAAGATTAAAGTGTGGGTTATAAAGCCTTTCTCCAGATGTGATATATTTTTTACTACCATCTTCTAGATCGATAAGTGATAAGTCAGAATAGCCTTTAAATCCATATCTCCAGTGCGGTAGAAATTGAGACTGTATCGCATACTTTTCACTATAACTAAGTCTTGTGAAGTCTTCAGAGTAAGGAAGATCTGTTAGAACGTCTTTTTCCCCCTTCGTTTCTTTTATTAAACGAAAGTGGTTATCTAAATCATATTCAAGATAATATAAATTTTCATTATTTTTGTACTGGTTTGTTTGCACCTTATAATCTGCAACAGGTAGATTTTCAAACTTGTCGTCTTTCCATTGAGCACGTAGTTCATCAAAAGCCGCATAGTAAAAATCGTAGAAATCAATACCGGAAGCATTTTCAATTGCTCCAACAATTCCGTTTGGATATGGCCTAGCTGTAACATTATCCATTACCTCATTCCAGAAGTTATCGCCGTATTTCTTATAACCATATGAAATTAGTGCATAGCCATAGATGTACCAGTTTACCAGTTCGTCATTATAAGAGCCGCCAACAAATTGATCATATGTTGGAGTTTCACCCTTTAATAACAGGGCCTTTAATCTCGACATAAAACGTGGAGAACGTCCTCTTCCAGCAGGCGTATATTTTGTCTCTGCATAGACAGCGTCACCTTCCATATACCAAGGTTTTCTCGCAACAAAGTTTAAAATTTGTTGTCCAGTGTCTCCCATAAGAACATCAATTGCTTTAACTGTTTTTTTATTGAAAATATCTTGTTGAATGACGTGACGGTATTCATGAATTGAGAGCATTTCGTGCCACTCAAGTGTACTAAGGCGACTAGAGAACTGAGCTGAATCAAACCACTCCGTACGACGAGGCCCAAGAGTTACAAAACCATTTGGATTGGCCATCTCTGGACGATAGATTAGTGTAATCTGCTTTGGAGCATTAACTCCATAAGAGAGCCCTACATATTTAGAGTAGTATTCAATTAGATTGGCCATATAGATGGCCCTTTCCTTGTAATTTTCAGGATAAATAACTTGTGCTCGTTCATTTTCAATTGTCTTCCAATTCATTGGAGTACTTTGCGCTTCAGTAAACGAGTATTGTGAGTAAGATTTTAAAGAGATAAATAATAGAAGAAAAAGGCCTTTAAAGTTAGCCATTATTGCTCCGCGTTTAATCTGTTAATATTGGCCATATTAAATGATAATGATTGTTAATTGTAAATTAAAAGATAGGTACTTAAATAGGTGATATTATGAAGTTATTAATATTAGGTGCTACAGGGTTAGTTGGTGGCCATATTTTAGAGCAAGCATTAACAAATAATGATATTGATTTTGTTATTGCACCTGTACGTCGCCAAATTATTTCACATTCAAAATTAAGTGCACCCATTATCGACTTTGATCATATTACGACAGATATGTTTAAAGAATGGAATGTCGATGCCGTTATTTGTGCTCTAGGGACAACCATTAAAGCGGCAGGAAGTAGGGAAGCTTTTTCAAAAGTCGATTTTGAATATCCACTCTCATTTGCAAAATGTGCAAAAGAGGCCGGTGTCGAAATCTTTGTTCTTAACTCCGCAATGGGTGCAGATGAAAAATCAAGATTCTTCTATAACCAAGTTAAAGGAAGGATAGAGAATGCCTTAAAAGATTTAGACTTCAGATCTCTCTATCTAATAAGACCTGGGCTCATTGGTGGAGAGAGGAAAGAGTTTCGTCTTGGTGAGCTTCTTGGGAAAATAATTTTAAAGTCATTACACTATATCTTACCAAAAAAGTTGCGTATTAATCCTGCTTCTTCAATTGCAAATGCCATGTTGATGGCCGCAATTGAGGGAAAAACTGGAGTTGAAATCATGACATCTGACAGGTTCATTTAAATTTAAAAATGAGTTTTCAGTATCTTAGTTCGAGATTGATATAAATTTTGTTCTGATTATATTTTATAATTTAACTATCTGAAATTACGGTTAAGAAATTGTAATAGTTGTCGATAAGTAGAGATATAGATTTTTCATCTATGGGGATTTTTTGTTTATCGGAGAACTATGTGAGCGAAGCTTTTAAGAAAGGTATTGAGTGGGATATTATCAGTCTTGCTAATTATGTGTCAGAAATTGTTTCAAAAGAAAGTGGAAATATTTTAGGGCCAGCACAACAATCGATGGTAACAAGCCGTCTTAAAAAGAGAATGATGACCTTAGGTTGTTCGACACCGGAAGATTACTATAGTTATCTTACGAAGAATTATAACAAGGAATCGTCTCATCTCATTTCGATGCTAACGACTCACCATACTTACTTTTTTAGAGAGTTTTCACACTTTGAATATCTCTTAAAAAATATTGATAGTATTGTTGCAAATGCTAAGAA
This sequence comes from Halobacteriovorax sp. GFR8, assembly GCF_050955245.1. NCBI lineage: Bacteria > Pseudomonadati > Bdellovibrionota > Bacteriovoracia > Bacteriovoracales > Halobacteriovoraceae > Halobacteriovorax > Halobacteriovorax sp. GFR8. Next base: position 420,866 of record NZ_JBPBLR010000002.1, read on the forward strand.
GCGTGGGGATTCAACAATTCGAATTCTTTCGGCCGCTTGTAGTCGAGGACAAGAAGTGTACTCACTTGGAATGTTCTTCAATCATCACTTAAAGAATTATCCAGGTATGCGCTTTGAGATTATCGGTACTGATATTGATCCAGAAAGTGTAAAGATTGCCCAGAATGGCGTTTATCGTTACCGCGAAATTAAATCGATTCCAACAGTGTACTTAACTGGGAATTGGATGCGTGGCTCTGGTGAAATTTCAAAGTTTGCAAAAGTAAACGCTAATATCAAAGATAACTGTCAATTTGGTGTAATGAACTTACTTTCTCCTGAAAAGTTTCTAGGAAGTAAGAAGTTTGATGTTATTTTTTGTCGTAATGTTTTTATCTATTTTGACCAAAAATCAATTGAAAATATCGTTGTTAATTTTAAGAAGTATCTTCATAAGGATGCTTTATTTGTCACAGGTATTAGTGAGTCTCTTAAAGGTACTAGCTTGAAGGTTCAAACATTAGCACCAAGTGTTTACTGTCTTGATCCATCTGCACCAGCAAAAACAGAGAGAACTCTTAGTCTTGTTAAAGACGGTGGTACACCAATTACAAGAACGACTTCAAGACCTAGTTCATTGCTTTCATCTATTCCAAAGCCTATTCGTATGCTAATTGTGGATGACAGTTCTTCTGTTGTGAAGCTATTAACAAAGATCTTTGAGAAGGATGAGGATTTTGAAGTTGTTGGTACAGCTGCTAATGGTGTTGAGGCACAGGAATTCCTTAGAACTAATAAGGTCGATGCCATGACTCTTGATATTCACATGCCTGAGATGGATGGTGTTGAATATCTAAAAAAGAATTATCGCATGGGGCACCCTAATGTCATTGTAGTTTCAAGTGCAAGTCGAGAAGATACTCGCTATGCTCAAGAAACTCTTAACAATGGTGCATGTGACTTTGTTGAAAAGCCTGCTCTTAATAATCTCTCTGAAAGAGCAGAAGAGATTAAGAATAAAATTAAAATGTCATTCCTAAATTCTGGAACAGCGATGACTCGAATTGATCGCTCATTCCAAAAGAGCTTTGATATTAAATCGCCAGACACGAAGGCCCGCTTCTTTGTTGGTAGCTTTAGTGATAAGAAGAAAATTGTTGCAACTCTTGATGAATTAAGAGGAGATCAACCTCCAACATTCTTATTCTTTGAAGGTAACGGAAACTTTCTTGAGATGATTAGTGAAGAATTTAAGTCTGTTCCAAATGTTGAAGTCTTTTCTCAAATGACTACAGTTGTGAATAATGCTGTCTATATTTGTGATTTTAAATCACACTTCGCCGCTGTTAACTCAAAAACATCTTCAAGAAAGAAAAGTTTATCGGTATTTGGAATCGTTTCAAAGCAAGTTGAGAATGCTTTTTTTGATTTAAAGAATGCTCAAATTCTTATTGAAGATACTGAAAGCATTAACGAGAGTGTCAAAGAGGTTGCTTCAGATATTTTCCCATGGACGAGTTTTGCTCACTTAGGAACTGAATATCTAGCTGACGATGAATAGTAATGAGCTTTACTAAATTCTCTTAATATTGTTTAATCTCTCTTGAAAAGTGTTCAGGAGAGATTATGCAAAGTCATACAAAAGTATTTTGGAAAATTCGTCTACAAACTATTATTTGGCTTGTGTTAATTCTCGGCTTTTTTTCAAGTCTACCTGTTATTCTTAATTGGCCAGTATTGTATGTCTATATCCTGATCGCTAGTTTTCTCTTTGCTATACCATTTGGCTGGCTAATTACAAAGTTTTGTAATTCACACACTCTTAAAACAAATTGGCTACGTTGTTCTCTTGGACTATTTTTCTTTTCTACTGGAATTGCTTCATTACCAATCTATTATTCAATTGTCATAACGGAAACGAAACCTGCTCTGCAGCCACAGACTGTATTAGTTAACGGTGATAAAACCGTTATCTTTCAGGGGATGCAACATATTGGATCTGAAAATTTTTATAAATCTGTTATTTATGATGTGGAAGAAGCCTTAGCAAATGGTTTTGTTATTTACTATGAAGGTGTTCAGACAAATTCTCCTGCGTCAAAGAAATTTTTTGAAAAAATAACCGCTGGAATTACTGGAGGACAGAAGGATTTGGCGAAGACTTATTCTGCAATAGGGAAGGCTTGCGGCCTAAAGTTTCAGATGGATTACTTTGGATTACTTGATGCTGATAAGAAAGAACACCCTGAAAGACATATTATTGCTGACGTTGATGCTCTTGAGCTAAAGGCAGAATTTAATCGTCTAATGAAGACTGATAAGAAATTTGCAAGGGAAAATAAGAATTTTTTTAAAGTTGCTGAGCAAGAAAGCAAAGATGACCCAAGTGCTGCGTTTGTCTCATTTTTAAAATCGGGAAGTGAGGGGCAAAAGAAATTAGCGGGAATAGTCTGTCGAGGATTTATGTCTAAGAAAATAGGGGAGTCGGACTCTGGGAAAGTAACAAGTATTGAGCCTGTTATTTTGGACTACAGAAATAATGAACTTGCTAAAAGAATTATCAATGATTCTAATAAGAAAATCTTTGTTACATACGGAGCTAAACATCTATCAGGTGTTCTTGAGCTTCTAAAAGAAAATGATCCAAATTGGGAAGTACGTTCCGTTAAGTGGATGAGAACAATAGAAACACCAAAAAAGAATTATAAGGGAAAGTTATAGGAATTTTTCTTCCCTATACTTTCCTTACTGGTCCACCTTCATTTTCTAATCTCTCAATTTGCTCTCGTTTACGCTTATCTTGATTTAAGAGGTAGATCTCATCTAGGCACTTTCGAGCTTGTGTATTACTGACCTGTGGAAACTCTAAGTAGAATTCACCAACTGAGAGAAAGTTATGAGGTGTCTCAAGTACTAGCATATCATCAACTGTATTAGTGATATCACTCCATGCTTCCCGTGAGCAAACAGGAGTGACTACTTGTATTTGGTTTGGCTTATGTTGCTTAATTAGCTTTATCGCAGCTTTGACCGTAGCACCAGTTGCAATACCATCATCTACGATGAGAATATCACGGCCTGAAAAATCCATTGGAGAATTATTCTTTCTCAGAAGATTTGCCTGCCTTTTGGCTTCATGTTTTTTATCATTAGTTAAGCGACGAAGCTGTAGTTCATTTACTCCGAAGTCTCTTACTAATTCTTTATTATAGTAACTATCACCGGTCTCTGTTACTGCACCAATGGCCAATTCTTGATTTCTTGGCGCACCTATTTTCTTTACACAGAATACATCAAGGGGGAGCTCGAACCTTTTTGCAATTTCGTAGGCCACTGGGACACCTCCTCTGGGAAGTGCAATAACCAGTGTATTACTATCTGCGAGTATTTTATCTTTGAACTCTTCAGCAAGTAGTTTTCCTGCCTCTTTTCGACTCTTGAACATATTAATTTCCTATTTTTATGCAATTTTAACTTGTCGCTTTTCGTCAATTGGACATTGAATAGCTGACTCTTTTTCAATTTCTAAATTTACAATTCGAGATAAGTCATAAAGTTCATTACCAATTGTTTGAATAATGTCATCAGATGAAATAATTCCTACAATCTGATCTCTTCCATTAACAACAGGCAGGCGTTTAACACCATTGGCCTGCATCTTTTTGATTGTATCGACCACGCTATCTTTTGGTGTACATAGGACAACATTTTGAGTCATGATTTCACTCACTTTAGAATTTGGCTCAATTTTTCCTTCTTTACCAAATGAAATTGCGATGTCTCTATCGGTTAAAATACCAATAGGAGTGTTCTTCTTTCCTGTTATATTATCCACAACAACGATGGCACCCACATGCTTCTCATACATCTGTTTAGCAGCGTCCTTTAATGTCGCATTTGAATTTATGATGACTGTATTTTTTTGAATCATGTCTTTAATCGCCATTTTTTTCTCCTTATATTTTTAAATTCAATTTGATTATAAAAGGAGTTTCTGGCGACAAGATTTAATTATTTTTAAAGAAAGGTTTTGATTAATTTGCGATTACTGTTCACATCAGCGCTGGTGTATCGTTTTAAATGAATAGTATCTTATTTATTAAAAGAATGGAGCGCGTGACAAGATTCGAACTTGCGACATCCACCATGGCAAGGTGACACTCTACCAACTGAGTTACACGCGCTTACTTGAGTGAAAAGGAATATATTGCTGAGAGAAAAAGTTGTCAATACTTATGGAGTAAAAAAATCTAGGAAAAAGTTTAAATACTTAATTTTACAATCAAATAATAAGAAATAATATATTTACCATAACGGCCAATATGGGACTCCAGAGATACTTTATCTTGACCTGTCTTTTCTTTATTCGAATGAAAATAAGTGATGTATTAACAAAAGTGAAGACAATAAGAATGATAAAACTTGTGGCCATGGCCAAGGACTTTAATTCAAAAAAACTTATGAGTAAGGCAATGACGGCAGCGATGACAAGAGTTGCATAGATTGGGGTCTTTGTTTTTTCATTAACCACAGATAAAAAGCTCATCCACTTATAAGGGTGTCTAAGGCCATAGAGTATTCGTGAGCCCATAATTACTTGGGCCATTATCCCGTTGAATATCGCAAAAACTCCTATCAGACTAATAACGAGGGGATTGCCTCCATGATGAACATACATATCTTTTATTGGAGCAGTGCTAGTATTTAATTTATTTAAGGGAATACTAGAAATTGCGACTATCGCCACTAGAATGTAGAGAATTGTTGAAGTGATTAAAGCTATATAAATGGAGCGACTAATAGTGACTCCTGCAACGGTCGTTTCTTCAGCAAGGTTTACCATGTCTTCAAATCCAATAAATGCATAGAAGGCAATGAAAGCTCCAGTTACGATTGACTGAGATTTATTCCAAGAAAGACTTTCTAACATTACAGGAATCATGAAGTCATTTTCAACTAGTTCTGGCCATGCCACTAAGCATACTAAAATGAGCCCAGTAACTTCAATTAGAGTAAAGACAATTACAAGATTGATTGACTCTTTGATTCCTTTAATTGCCAGAAGAGTGATAACAAAAATTACAAGAGTAGCAATTAGGAAACTAGGTAGGTTTATAATTACTTTGAAGTAGCCAATAAACGCCTTAGTTAAAGTCGATGCACTAACAACGCCAGTAAAGGCCACTAACCAGCCGACGATATTTGATAGGCCCAAGTTCTTAAATCCTTGATAAACATATTCTGCCTCTCCTGCACTTTTTGGGTGGAGTCTTACCAACTGCGAGTATGATATTGCAGTTAGCGAAGCGATCAGAGCAGAGAGTATAAATGAGATTGGGGCCAGAACTCCTGCAGTTGCAGCAATCTTTCCTATTAGTGAATAAATTCCTGCTCCTAAAATCGTACCAATACCATACAAAGACACTTGAAATGTATTGAGAGTTCTTTTAAGTTTTGCCATATAGTAAATTCTAAAAAAACTATAAGTTAATTAAAACTCTATTTAAGTTATAAGTTACGCTTTCCTGAGCCATCCGGAGAGTCGAGAATATATTGGGGAAGTAGCCAGCCCGGAACTTGGCGGCGTAGTTTGCGGTAAATTTCACGGCCCTCATCTTGGGTGAGATAAAAGTGCATGGCACCTTTGGCTTGATCTGGATGGTGGAGATAGTAAGGTCTCACTCCTAGCTCATGTAATGTATAGATGAGCTTCGCTAAATCATCGACATTATCATTCACACCTTTTAAAAGTACTGATTGTGAAAGCAGAGAAAAACTACTTCCAAGTCTTGCTATGCAGTTACGAACATCTCTTGTAATTTCATCTGCGTGATTTATGTGAATAACAATATTAATATCGTTGAAGACTTGCTTATAAATGTTTAGAACTTCGATTACTTCATTACCAATATAATTTGGAAGAGATGCTGGAGTTCTCGTGTGAAAGCGAATGAATCTTATATGCTTTAGTTTGCTAAATTCACTCAGATAGAAATTAATCTTTGAAGCTGAAAGCATGAATGGGTCACCACCTGAAAAGATGATTTCATTAATTTCTGAATGGGACTTTAAGTAAGCAATAACTTTTTCAAAGTCGGCCTTAAAGATTTCGTGCTTATCACTTAATTCGTTCTTTCTAAAACAGTAGCGACAGATAACAGGACAAATCGTTGTTGGAGTAAAGAGAGCGCGATTGTCGTAGCGGTGAATGAGTTGGGGGGCGACGTATTTTTCTTGATCACCAATTGGATCTTCAAATCCCTTATCCGAATGCTCCAAAGCTGAAGGAAGGAATTGTTTGGCGTGAATTCCGTCTACGCCTTCTTTCTGAATGATTTCATTTATGTGATCGGGAATAAAGACTTCGTAACGAGATGGCCCTAAATTTAAACCAAAGCGAGCATTGATTTCATCTGTGCTTCGCAGTCCTTTTCTCATTCCTGATCTTTATCTTCTTGATTTTTTTTATTTTTTTGAGCTTCTTCGTATTTCTTTATATCGTTTAGATGATGCCATTTGGCCCAAGCTGCACAACCACGAATTAGTAGGGCACCGTAAAGTGCAATTCCTGTAAAGTGAAGCATTACACTAACTGTTGAAAGAACACCTGTGTTTTGAAGTAACCAGTAAATCCAATAGAGTAAAGCGATGTGAATGATGAAGATCACAACAAATTGGATTTTATATGAGATTGATTTTCCTGCTAGCATGGCGTCTTTATATAACTACTTTGAGTCATTTTCAATATGCTCACGGATTTCTTGAATCTTTTTAATGGCAAAAGACTTGTAGATATCTGTAAGTAGGCAGTGAGCGTAGAGAACATCTCCTGCTGGCATTGGAAGTAAGGCAACAGGTTTTATTGGTCTAAACTTTCCTTTATAAGATCCACCCTTGTATTTGATATCAATCACTTCTTGTTTAGCGATATGCTCTTGAAGTTTTTGAATCGTTTCAGGAGCTTCTGCAATATTGGCCTTTCTGAAGTCTTGAATATTAAGGATTTCACCTTCTTTGAGCTGACGATTTGACTTTACTTCATCAAGAGTTTTGGCAAAAACTCGTAGACAAGCGACTGTATCGTCTAGTGCGCGATGGTGGTTCTCAAGTGGAATATCAAAATGTTTACACAATGAACTTAGTTTATGGTTCTCACTCCCTTTGACATATTTACGAGAAAGTTTGCATGAGCAATAAACTTTAGCTTTATGTAATTCCATCTTAAGTTGATGCATGGCAAAGACGATAAAGCCTATATCAAATTTTGCATTATGGGCCACGAGCGTGTGAGTTCCACAGAACTCAAGAAATTTTGGTAAGACCTCTTCAATTGAAGGAGAGTCTTTAACCATCTCGTCAGTGATACCATGGATTTTTGTTGTGAACTCTGGAATTGGATTTTTAGGTTTTACAAGGGTTTCGAAAGTTTCGATTTTATTCCCGATGACTTTAATAGCCGCAATTTCAATGATTTCGTCAACTAAAGGGGAAAGTCCAGAGGTCTCTAAATCGAGTGCTATAAGGCCTTCTGGGAAATACTTATTGATATTTTTAATTTCGCTCTGTGTAAAATTAATGAGAATCCCTTTAAGTTGGCTTATAGAGGGCAGTTACAACGATTTGTAAATATTAACGAATCGTAGCAACGTGTCATGCCAATTTTAAATAATTTTAGTACGTTGAAGAACCTTAAATCTTAACTTTTATTACTGATTATGGGCCTTATGGTCAATAGTTTGAGGAAATATTTTTATGAAGAATTTTGATGTTATTGTTATTGGTTCTGGGCCTGGTGGATACGTCGCCGCTATTCGTGCAGCCCAACTTGGAAAGAAGACTGCTATCGTAGAAAGTAAAGAACTTGGCGGTGTTTGTCTTAACCGTGGTTGTATTCCAACTAAAGCGGTTCTTAAAGCAGCTCACAGTGTACACGAGCTTGCTGATATGAAAGATCTTGGTATTGATGTTGAACTTAAAGGTTTAAACGGTGGCCAAGCTGTTAAGCGTGCAAAGGGAATCTCTGCTAAGATTTCTGGTGGTGTTGCTTACCTAATGAAGAAAAACAAAATTGAAGTTTTTGAAGGTTATGGAAAGCTTCGTACAAATACACAAGTTGAAGTTACTTCATCTCGTGGTCACACTGAAACAATTGAAGGAACAAATATCATCCTTGCAACAGGTGCTCACTACCGCTCATTTCCTGGACTTGAGCATGATGGGAAGAGACTGATCGGTGCTTGGGAAGCCATTAAAATGGAAGAACTTCCAAAGTCAATTGGGATCATCGGAGCGGGTGCAATTGGTGTTGAATTTGCTTACTTCTGGAATGCATTTGGTGTTGATGTTCATATCTTCGAACTTCAAAAACACTTACTTCCAATTGAAGATGAAGAGTCATCTAAAGTTGTGGAGAAAGCATATAAGAAATACGGAATTAAAATGTCTCTTGGTGTTGAAAAAGTTTCAGCTAAGAACAATGGTAATGACGTAACAATCACTTCCGTTCTCGGTGGAAAGACTGTTGAACACAAGTTTGACATGGGTCTAATTGCTGTTGGTATGACAGGAAATATCGATGGAATCGGACTTGAAACAGTTGGTGTTCAAACTGATCGTGGGTTTGTTTCAGTAAATAATACTTACCAAACAAATGTACCAAATATTTATGCAATCGGTGACCTTGCTGGTCCACCACTTCTAGCGCACGCAGCTTCTCACGAAGGTATCATTGCAGCTGAAGCAATTGCAGGTCTACACCCACATCCACTTGATAAGATGAATGTTGCTGGTTGTACTTACTGTCAGCCTCAAGTTGCATCTGTTGGTTACACAGAAAGAGCTCTTAAAGAGCAAGGTATTAAATACTCTGTTGGTAAGGTACCATTTACTGCAAATGGTAAGGCCATGGCCTCTAACGAAACAGAAGGGTTTGTTAAAACTCTTATGGGTGAAGATGGAGAAATGCTTGGTGCACATATTGTTGGTACTCATGCAACTGAACTTATTCATGAATATGTACTGTTCAGACAAATGGAAGGTGTTGATGAAGAAATGTTTGCAACAATTCACCCACACCCGACTTTAGGTGAATTCCTAGCAGAATCTGTGTTAAATGCTAAAGGTAGATCAATCAATTTTTAATTATATATAAGGACTGAGTATGAAAAATGATATCGTAATGCCACAAATGGGTGAGTCTATTACAAACGGAACGATTACAAAGTGGCACAAGCAAGTTGGTGACACAATTGAAATTGATGAGATCCTATTAGAGATCTCGACTGATAAAGTTGAATCGGAAATTCCATCTCCATTTTCTGGAAAGATCGTTGAGATTCTTTTTGAAGAAGGTGAAACAATTGATGTTGGTGTAAAAATCGCAGCAATCGATGATGATGCAAACGCAGCTGTTTCAGCAGCTCCAGCGGCACCAGCTGCTGAAGCTCTTCCACCAACTCCTGAGGCAGCACCTGCTCCTGCAGCGGTAGCTTCTTCTTCAGATACACTTGAAGATGTTGTTATGCCACAAATGGGAGAGTCAATTACTAACGGTACAATCACTAAGTGGCACAAGCAGCCAGGTGATATGATTGAGATCGATGAAATTCTTCTTGAGATCTCGACTGATAAAGTTGAATCAGAGATTCCATCACCATACGCAGGTCGTGTTGAGCAAATTCTTTTTGAAGAAGGTGAGACTATTGATGTTGGGATTAAAATCGCAGCAATCGAAACAGATACTTCTAAGGCATTTGGTGCAGCAGCAACTTCGACAGCAGCAGTAGCAAGCGCTCCAGCAGCGGCAGCGCCGGCGGCAGTTGCAGCAGCTCCTGTAGCAGCGACTTCAGTTCCAGCTGGACGTCGTTTCTACACACCACTTGTTAGAACTCTTGCTCAAAAGCACGGAGTAGATGTTAATGAATTAGCACACCTAAAAGGAAGTGGAGCAGGCGGACGTGTTAACAAAGCTGACTTCATGAACTATCTAAATAATAGAGGGGCAGCTCCTGCTGCAACAACTTCGGCTCCAGCAGCGGCACCTGCGCCAGCGGCAGCTCCGGCTCCAAAAGCAGCACCAGCTCCTGTAGCTTCTTCTGTTCCATCTGCAACAAGCGGACGTGTTGAAGTTATCAAAATGGATAATATGAGAAAAGCGATTGCTAAGAATATGATCGCTTCTAAAATGACTTCACCACACGTTAATTCAATTGATGAAGTCGATATGACGAATCTATTTAAGTTTAGAGAAGGGTTTAAGAACCAATTCAAAAAAGAAGAAGGTTTCTCCCTAACTTATACTCACTTCATTCTTTATGCTCTTGTTCAAGCACTTAAAGAGTTCCCAATGGTTAACTCTTCAATTGTTGGAGATGAGATTCATATGAAGAAAGATATTAACCTTGGATGTGCTGTAGCTGTTCCTGGTAACGGGCTAGTGGTTCCAGTAATCAAAGGTGCTGATAACTTAAATATTAGAGGTATGGCAAGAAAGCTTGATGAGCTTGTTCAAAAGGCAAGAGCTAAGAAGCTTACAATGGATGATATGTCAGGTGGAACTTATACTTTCACAAATAACGGATCATTTGGAATTCTTGCAGCAACTCCAGTTATCCTTCAACCACAACTTGGTATCTTCTGTGTTGGTACAATGAAGAAGCGTCCAATTGTTACTGAAGATGATGCAATCGCAATTCGTCAGATGATGTATGCAACTCATACATATGACCACAGACTAATTGATGGTGAGATTGGTTCTAAATTCCTTAGACACGTAATCAACACTCTTCAAACAACTGATTGGGCACAATTATTCTAAGAGTTTTTAAAATTCCATAATGAGAAAGGCTACCGATGGTAGCCTTTTTTATATACTTAGTGCTGATCTAATTTAACTCTTTATTAATTTCAACTTTTGGTTCTTCAGTTTTGATTGTAACGTTAAATTGGCATTGATAGATATCTTTTTTCTCATTCTTTTCAACGTAGCAATTAAGGTGTTTTCCTTTTCTTACCTCGTAATTTTTATTCCCAATTGTATGGTAGCTTTCAGCGATTAGATCGAGTTTGTCCCAAAAGCGTTTTGCTAGATGGGAGTCAAATTTGATTCTTAGGGTATTATTGTCGTAACTAATAGTTGATTTCCCATTGGCCTTTGAGGTTCCAAGAAATTCACTAATCGCTCCTTTGCCAAAATCTGTATCCTTATCAAAGGCAGATAATTGTCCTTCTCCAAGGCCATTCAAATAAAGGTGGCAATGAAATTTATGATTTGGTTCACGTACACAAAAGAAATACTTGTGGTAGCGAAAGACAAGTCCATGAACGAGGTCAGCATAGGTATTCTTAACGGGAAGGCCTAGAAAGATTTCTCTGGCATATTTTGAGTCTACAACTGAAAACTCATTAACGTGACTAGAGACGGCAATTTCTGAGATTTCAGCAGCAAATGTTTTAAAGGTTAGGATAAGGGCAAAGGATATCAGTACTAGCTTCTTCATAACTATGAACTATAGATTTCATCGATTTTGAAGTAAAACAAGTTCACAAAAGCTTAACAAAGAAAACAGTTGGCCAACAAACTAAATTTCTAACTACTTATAAATAGTAACAAGGCTTCGATACATTTTCTTCGCCTTGTGTGACTCAACATTCTTATTAATCTCATTGAACTTAGTACGATATAAGTTTGAATTTCCTTCAGCAACAAAATCAGGAGCTAGCTTTTCTAGTAGTTCCTTGGCCTTATTATTAAAAATAAGATCATCTTGAGTGAAATCATGTACCTCAAATTTATCTTTATACTTATTAGCTAAGGCCTTACCAAGTCGAGTCTTGTGAAATGGCCTTTCGGAAGTATAGGTTAGGACGAATCTTCCTTTTGGCTTTAGACAGTCCATAACCTTGTTTAGAGTTCGGTAGAGGTCATTTAGCATATAGAAGCCATCAAGTGAGATCACAAGATCAAACTCGTTTTCTCCAAGCCATGTTGTTTCATAATTTGCTTCTTTATAGTCGTGATCACTTTCAACTAAATCAAATCCCTTGGCCTTAAGCTTATACTTTTTGGCAAAGTGGGCAGTGAGTTGACCAGTCCCGCAGCCAATATCGAGGACTTTTTGATGGGGCCTAAAGTGAGAAGTAAGGGCAGAGAATTGCTTCTTTGATAAGTTATTTTGCATGAAACATTCAATTCCGTGCATCTCTTTACAGTATGTTAGATATGATTGTGATTCTTTTGCAAAACGGTAGTAATTTGAAAAGGCCTGCTTTGCTTTGGCGTTGAATCCTTTCTGACTAAGTAATTTTCGAATAATTTGAAACATAGTTTTTTATACTCCTATTTTCTTTAAAATTCTATCTTCATGAAATCTTAATCAATTAGAATTTGTGAGAACTTCAATTAAATGTTTAAAATATATTAAGAAGCCAAATAGGAGGTTCCTATGATTAAGTTTTTAGTATTATTAGGTCTGCTTGTGACTTTAGCGAATGCTGCTGTGACGACGGTATTTATTGACGGCCTCAATTTTCAAGGCCGCCAAAAAGTTGAAAATATATTAGAAGTCTTTGATATCTGAAACTAGCTCAGGAAAGTCGATAAAAGGGTTTCTATTTCCTTGAATTCTTTCGATTTTATCATTGCGTTCGATCTCTTCACTATCGACAGGATCTTCAACGTGCCATCTTCTTAAATAGCTTTCCATTCTACTATTAATTTTTGCTCCATAGCGAGTTGCAAAGTAGAACATTGCACGAGCAACATTACCCTTGTGCTCAGTAGGCGGCTCAAAGTAGTGTCCATCTGAGTGAGATGCAAAGCAGTCTCTCGTAGCACTTTTTCCATTTTTTAGCTCAGCAAAGTCGTTTGAACTACGAACGCTATTTGCCTTGGAGTCCGTTGGAAAGAGATGGTGAAGGTCACCCTTTTGTAGTCTAGAGCTAAATCCACCTGTGAATTGAGATTGTGGCCATGTATGTTCACAGTTTACAACCTGATGGTTTGGGATTGTGCCATTACCAATAGGTCCAATATTTGGAGTTCTTCCGTTAAATACTTTATTACAGTAAACACCTTTTACGTAAGGTTGATTACTTTCATCATATTTTAAGTGTAATTCATTAAATAGGTAGCGCTTAGCTTGTGAGTAAGAATTTTTTGTGTGATTTTGGCTTGTAATTCTCTGTAGTTTTGTTCTTAGGGTTTCATTTTTTAAAAGATCATTTGCGATATCTGCTTTAAATGATTCCGGGTAATATCCGGCCGTGGTCGTTAGGGCCAATAGGGCCACTACTAAGAGTCTTAATTTCAAAATCTAATCCTTGATAATGTTCTTGTACATAAAAGCATCTCAAAGATAGAAGGTTTTGCAAAATAAAAAATCAAATAGAAAGGCCTTCTTAACAGAAGGCCAATATTAGTACTGAAATGGATTAGTCAATTATTAGAAGTTATTGATCTTATCAGCTAGGTTAGCGATATCAATAAATGGGTTTCTGTTATTTTGTACAGAATAAATAATTTCATTTCTTTCTCTTTCTTCAGCATCAACTGGATCAAGCTTGTCCCACTCTCTAAGAACTCTTTCTTGGTTACTTGAGATTGAGATATCATATCTTACTGAGAAGTAGAAAAGTGCTCTTGCAACATTTCCTTTGTGATCCGCTGGTGGCTCGAAAGCACCATTACCTTGAGTTTGAGAAGCTGTACAATCTTCGTAATCTACTGGGAAACCATCTACATTATCAAATTCATAGTTACCTCTTACAGAGTTTGCTTTTGAATCAGTTGGGTATAGGTGGTGTAGGTCTGACTTTTGAAGTCCTTTATCAAAACGACCAGTGAATTTAGACTGTGGCCAAGTGTGTTCACAGTTAAGAACGTTTGAGTTAGGGATTTGCCCTGGACCCATTGAACGAGTTTGGTATCTTCTTAGTGTTTTTTGGCAGTATACATCTTTAATGTAGTAACCTTTATCATCTTCTTTTAAGTGGATTTTTCCGAAAAGAACTTTTCTAGCACCTTTGTATCCAAGGCTTCTTTGGCCATAACAACGACCTTTGTTCTTAGAGTCACAACCAAGTACATCCTGAGCATTTGTTTCTTGGTGAGTTGTATTTAGAACTTCAAAAAGATAGCTCTTTAATTCCTCACCACCTCTAGCAAGAACATCTTTAGTTTCTTTTGGGTAGTATTTGTTTAATTCTGCAGCATTACTCGTAAGAGCGAAAAGTAGTGTTGATAGAACGATTGCGATTTTCATCAAATCCCCTTTGGTGTTTGTGTGTGTGAAACTTTTATATGACATAATTATTAAATTGGCTAATAGGAAAATTAAGTTTTTCTAATAAAATCTGACACAGAATCTATTTTCAACTATTAGACGCATTGCTCTTAATGAAACTTTGACAAAACTACCGAAAAATCTGGATTTATTTAGTGCGTTTTTGTATAAGTCACCAAAGAAAATAACAACACTATTAGGGTAACTTAATATGAAATACATCTTACTTGCATCATTGCTTATATCTTCAAGTGCATTTGCTTACACTAAGACAACTCTTAATTGTATTAAGAAGCTAACATATGATCTTAATGTCGATAGCCGTGCCTTTAAAGTTAATACAGATGAGGTTGATGCAGATATTGATTTCGAGGGAAGACCTCTAGATGAAGCAATTGCTATCATTAGAACGACTCTTGAACTTAATGGATGTAATAGTCATAACACAATTAACTTCTCTAAGACGCCATCAGGGCGTGCTAAGAGCCGTTGTGTAGAGCTTGTGCCTGGACAAGACTATTCAATGAGCTGCTATGTTGAATCAAATATGGGATTCTTCTTTGTAACAAAAGACCTACAAACAGATGCTTTTGTTGTTTATTCTCGCTGGGATTAATCACCCCATAGTTCTGATAAGCGCTTCTTAATATTATTTTCGACACCTATTTCTTTAGGCTGGTAGAACTTTGGTGTTCCCTTAGGTGCATATTGCTGTCTAACAAATGATCCTTCAAAGTTATGAGGGTATTGATACTTTACCTTGTGAAACTTATCTGGAAAATTCTTTAAGTGCTCCGGAACTTCAATTGTCTGCGAGTTTTCAACGTAGGCCAGGGCCTCGTTAATAGCATTATAAGCAGCATTACTCTTTACTGTACTTGCAAGATAAGTAGTGGCTTGAGCGAGTGTGATTCTTGCTTCTGGCATACCAATATTTTGGACAACGTGAAGGGCATTAGTTGCTAGCGTCAGTGCATTAAGGTCAGCATTACCAACATCTTCGCTTGCAAAGATGACAAGTCTTCTTGCGATAAAGACTGGGTCTTCTCCACCGTCGAGCATGACCGCAAGCCATAGTATGGCCGAGTTAGGATCGCTCCCGCGCATACTCTTAATGAAGGCCGAAATCACATCATAATGACGGTCTCCACCAGCATCAAAATTTCGAGAGTTCTCTTTGATGATATTTTTAACTGTTTCAAAATCAATTTCATCATCTTGATCAAGAAGAGAGAAGATAACTTCAAGGCTGCCAAGAGCGATACGAGCATCACCATTTGCATAATCACAAATGAGGTCGAGATACTCTTGCGATAAGTCCTTTTCAAGTTTACTGATCGTTCTCTTTATAAGTGAGCGAATTTTATCTGTTGTAAAAGACTTGAGCTCAATGATCTTCATACGCGAGAGGAGGGCGCGATTTACAGAGCGACGTGGGTTCTCTGTTGTTGCACCAATAAGGATAAAGCTACCTTGTTCAACGTGAGGAAGAAGGGCATCTTGTTGGGCCTTATTAAAACGGTGTATTTCATCAATAAAGATAATGGACTTTCTTTGGAAGTCGCGCGCTTCTTCTTGGGCCTTTTGAATGAGCTTCTTTAGGTCTGCAACGCCTGACAATACAGCGCTGAATTCATAGAAATTTGCATGAATCTCGTTACCTAGAACCTTGGCCAGAGTCGTTTTTCCACTTCCAGGAGGTCCCCAGATTATAAGAGAAGGGATATTTTCACTTCTAAGAAACGGAAAGCGCCTAGCAAGTGCATCAAAGCCTTCATAATCCTGTCTACTTTCAGGTCTAACCTGGTGGGCCAGGGGAGTAACTTTGTTGTCTTTTGCGTTAAATAAGCCTTGTTGCATATATTACCTATTCGTTATTGGCCATTGACACACTGTGGGGCCGTCGTGTAATTTAACATACCAATTAAAGCTAGACAAAATTTGCACGTAATAACGTGCTAATAAATCTCGCAAATGCGTCGTTAAAGGCGTTGAGAAAAAAAAATAGAAGGAGGTGAATGTTATGTCTAAAGATTACTCAATCAAAATCGAGATCGATGAAAGATTAAGTGCGGAAAGAGCTCTTAAGAAATTCAAGAGATACTGCGAAGCTTTCGGTGTTATTAGAGAATACAGAAAGAGACAAGAGTATAAGAAGCCTTCTATTAGAAATAAAGAAAAGCTACAAGCGGCTGAGAAGAGAAGAAAGAAAACTCAGACGAAGTACAGTAGAGGTTCTAAAATCTAATTTGATTTAAATTTCTTATATACTTGAAGGGCTCCCGATGGGAGCCCTTTGTATTTCAGCTATCAATAAAACATAAGTTTAAGAATACTATTCCAACGAGCGTGCATAACCTTAACGTTACGAACATACTCTCTCGGAAATCCGGTTTGACCTTTCTCTAGGTCCATATGAAAAACATTCCATTGCATATTTAGATCACCAAGGCGATCGATGAACCAGCGCCTATCGAGTTCTGGAATCATCTTCAACTCAAGAGGTGAGAGGAAGTTATCAAGAAATTGTTCAAAGGATGGCTTTAGCTCATTTGGAATGATGTAGATAAAGGCATCATTAGAGTAGTTGTACATCTTACCAACGTAATTCTTATACTTTTCAATATACGGGACGTAAGTCGAAAAGTTAGTTCCCTCTGTAAGGTGAAGAAGTTGTATATAAGATTGAATTCTAAGGTTTAGGTTATCGATATTATCAAGAAGAGAGATAAGGTTGATATAATCATCAACATTTCCGTACTGCTTACTTGGAAGAGAAATGAAGTCTTCTCGTAGCTTTTTGATATTTCGTTCAATAGCTTGAATAAGTGGAACGACTTCCTTTATATGTTGATAGCAGGTCTTTTGATTTTTCTTACAATCGCTATATGCACCATCAAATTGAAGAACGAGTTTTAATGTGTTCTCTCTTAAGTTGATGAAGTCTTGAGATGTGTAGGTGATTCTCTTTACAATATAATAGAAGTCATTCTTGATTGAACGAAGCTGTGGACGTACATAGCGTCGATAGCTGTAATCACTTAGCTTTAGTTTTGAAGAATCGAAGTTAAAGTACGGATACTCCGCAAAACTTGAAAACGTTAAAAGAATGGCAAAAATTATTTTCTTCACTTCTTAAATGATTGAAGAGATGGCGCAAAATGTCAATGAAATGAACCCTTAACCAACAAGATCGAGGTCAGCTTGAGGGGAAATATGACTTAGTTCAATGAACTTTGGTTTCTTTTGCAGAGAGCGAAAGTCTCGCACCCAGCTATCAGTATTACAAAGTGAAATTGAAATATTATGTCTTGGAATTTTATTCTTTGCTAAGCTTCTTGGAAATAATCTCAATGGTGCTCCGTGGAGCTTGAAATGAACATCAAGGTGAGAAGGAATCTTTCCTGAATAAATAAGTGCTAAGCAAATAAAGGCACCAGCATTTGATGTTTCAATTTGAATTCTATCGCCTTTAACTCTTTTAATAAGAGAAAGTAGATCATTCGAGTATTTTTCGATTTCTTTAGTATTTAAGTTTTCAAACTTGAAGATATCTTTTCTATTTTTAGCAGTTAGAACTCTTTTTTCATTCTCTGAAAAGTTAAGGTGAGAAAAATTATTCATCATCACTTCATCAAAAGTAGGCTCTTGAGTATCGAATTTATAAACTACATCAGCTCCAGCACCTTTAACTTTGATTTTTCCAGAAAATAAGACCTTAGACACAACGAACCCCGTAGTTACTAAATTGATAATGTTATTTAGTTAATCGGAACGATTGGGTATTAAGTTAAGTAAATTTCTTATAAAATTTGAAATTTAACTAATTATCGTGGAATTTATTCGTCAGACTCACTCATTAACTGCTTGAAAATATTATTCTTTCTCATTTGAAGCAGTTTCATGATATCTGTGGCCGTCTCTTCTAGGGCACGATCGGTTACATCAAATACCGGCCATCTCTTATTCTTTCCAAAGATTTCATTGGCCCACTCAAGCTCTTCGATAACTTTATTCGTGTCTGCATAATCACCTGTGTGCTCAGTCGCTCCAAGTTTATTAAGACGGTTTTTACGAATTGAATAAAGTGCTTCAGGGTCAATTGTAAGAGCAAAGATTTTTCTTTGATCAATTTCGAAGAGCTCTTTTGGAAGATCCTGTCCATTGATAATAGGGATATTTACAACCTTGATTCCGTGTTGAGATAGGTACACTGAAAGTGGTGTTTTTGATGTACGAGAAATCCCCACAAGAATAACATCTGCTAGGTGGAGAGTTTCAACATTTCTTCCATCGTCGTGGTTAAGCGTAAACTCCATGGCCGCAACACGATCGAAGTATTCAGAGTTTACAGCGTGTAATAAACCTGGCTCACTCTTAGGCTCTTGATGAAAGTAATTAGAGAAGGTCGTAAGTACTGGCCCCATTAAATCAAGGGAGCGCACGTGCTTTTGCATTGAGATTTCTTTTGTATATTCTCTAAGCTCTGCTGAAACGATTGTGTAAATAACGAGGTCGTGATGAATAGCTGCTTCGTCAAAAATTGATTTGATTTGTTCCTTAGTGCGAACATTTTTAAAACCAGTATAGAAGACTTCGCTTTCTGGGAATTGTGTCATGGCCGCGCGACTGATCGCTTTTGCTGTTGAACCTGTTCCGTCAGAAATAATAATTATTTTCATCTTTTTCAAAATTTAGCCTCGATTTAATTCTTTAATCTACTTTATTCAAGAATGAAGTCTTCGACAAGGTTATAGATGTCATTTCGCTGACTTAATGGGTGAAAGCGAGATAAGGGAGTCACTTTCTTTAAGAAAGTTTTTTGTGACTTCGCAAGTCGGCGAGTGGCAAAATAAATCTTTTCGATTAATTCTTCTTCAGATGTGATTTCGCCGTTTAAAAATTGGATAGTTTCTTTGTATCCAATGGTTTTTAAGGCCTTAAGCTGAGCATGATGTTCGTTGTTTTTCATGATCTCTTTTACTTCATTTAAAAGACCTTGCGAGAGCATCTGCTTTGTTCGCTTGAGAATAATTTCCCAATGTTCTTCTTTAGGTAAATCAAGACAGATATTTAATGTCTCCCAGCCGTGAATATTTGTTGAAAAGTCATAGGCTCCTTGATCGTCGGCCTGTTTCTTCTGTTCTGAGATCTTCTTACCCGTCATGCGGTGATACTCGTAGGCACGAGTACGACGATAGTGATCGTTCTCATGGAGATTCTCAAGTGATTCAGGATCATGAGTTTTAAGGTAGTCAACAATTGGGGCCATACCTTCTTTTTCATAGATCGCACGGGCCTCTTGCTGAATGGCCTCATCTGTTGACTCTGATTCATACATGCCACGAACTAAACTTCTAAGGTAAAAGGCACTTCCACCAACTAGAATAGGAGTGATCCCTCTTGCATGTAGCTCATTGATTTTATTCTTTGCTAGCTCCACAAAATCTGAAGCATTAAGTTCATTTGTAATTGGGGAGATGCTAACGAGGTGATGGATAACACCATCCATTTCTTTCTCGTCTGGCTTGGCACTTCCAATATTTAATTCATTATAAAAGAGGACACTATCGAAATTGATAACGTGGCATCTGTCGATACCTATTCGCTTGGCAAGCTCAATGCTAATACCTGTTTTTCCAGAAGCCGTTGGCCCTAATATAAGAATCAATTTCTTTGTCATTTTAATAATTTTCTCAGTTTTTTTGGTGAGATCTTCTTTGCAATTTTCTTCTCAACAAGATCGTAGAATGAAGTAAATGAAAGGAGCTTTCTGACCTCATTTACTTGAAGTTCTAAATCTTTAAGAAGCTCACAACCATTAATTATATTAGTCGCAATCTTCGCATAGGGAAGGTCTTCAAATACATGAGATACAGACCTTAGAACGCATGTGTGTCCATCAAGACGCTCAATTTCGATTCCCATTGCCATGTATTGCGCAAGATTTTCCATGTCTGAGATATCTTTTGAAATTGGCTCTGAAATTAACAGAGGAGTCATATTATCAATATCAATTTGTTCACAAGCATCGTCTAAGAAGACTTGTGCATCCACAAAGTATGGCCCCCTTTCAACGTGATTAAAGAGAAAGATATTCTCACCCAGCGCCGAAATCGTTAGCTCACTTTGTTGGCCACTAGCATTTTCTCCAAACAGAGAGCTCTGCCCATGAAAGTCTGTTGATTGATTGAGTTCATTTTGAAATCTTTGAAGATTTAATCCACCACTAAAATTATCGGCAACAATATTGTCCGCACCTTGGTTGAAGAGGGCACTTGAAAGGGAATTAAAATTGGCCTCTTCCTCATTCATTTCTAGAGAGTGATTTTCTGTAATATGATCTTGATTCTCAGAAATAAGTTTCTTTGCTGTTGCACTCGTGAGAGAGAAAATCTCATTACTTTTTAAGAATTTTATAATTGTCTTGTTAGGGTGAACGTTTACATCAATTTCATTCTCTGGAACTTTGAATTGCATGATATAGTCACCAGTTAAGCCTTGAGGCCAAAACTTTTCCATATTTCGAATAACAATTTGATGGATCTTCTTATCTGTAAAAAGGCGGTTGTTTACAAAGAGAAACTGCTGCTTACCACTATAGCCTTTAGAAGCATCTTTTGAGATATAGAACTGACAACTTGAACCAAGATACTCACCATAGGACTGAAGTATTTCTGGCCTATTCTTACGAGACTTTTTCTTAAAAATTTCACCCACACGATTAACCGTGTGCTCTTGAGCTCGGTAAATATCAGGGTCTTGATCATCCCAGGTGATAGAGAACTCAACCTGTGGGTAGTTAATTAAGAAAGAATTGATAACACGTTTAAGTGCATTCTTTTCACTTTGACCAGACTTCACGAATTTTAAACGAACAGGCGTGTTAAAGAAGAGGTCTTTGACATAAGTCGAAGTTCCGCACTTATGTGTAGAGTACTTTGAGTGTTCAACAGTTCTTGCACCATGAATGACGTATTTGGCGCCTTCTTCAGGGTTAGAACGTGGTGCTGAATGACATGAGATTCTTGCAACACTTGAAATCGAAGCAAGGGCCTCGCCACGAAAGCCAAAAGTATTAAGCCTGTATATATCTTCAAAGTTGTTTATTTTAGAAGTTGCGTGACGGCAGAAGGCGTAGGGGAGTTCATCAAAGAACATTCCATCGCCATTATCTTCAATTGCTATGAGGTCAAGTCCCGCATTGATAATAGTAACTCGAACTTTAGTCGAGTTTGCATCAATTGAATTTTCTAATAATTCTTTAAGAACATTGGCCGGGCGTTCAACAACCTCACCGGCCTTGATTTGATCAATTAAGTGTTCGGGAAGAAGGTTAATTCTATTTTGTGAATTTTCTGATATTTCCATTATACGAACTAGTCGCGATAGAAATTAACCTGGTTTCTTCCACCTTCCTTGGATTTGTATACTGCAGAGTCGGCCCTTTTAAATAGGTCTGTTCCGCTACTAACTCCCTGTCTGTAGTCTGAAACACCAATCGATGCAGTTACCGGTAACTTATTATCGTCGTAAATGAAATCGTGAGTCTCAACTGCCTTTCTTAGGCGCTCAGCGATTTCGTATGATTGTTTAATATTTGTCTTTGGAAGTAGGACAACAAATTCTTCCCCACCGTAGCGAGCAAAGATATCAGTTTCTCTAATTCCATTTGAACGGATAACTTCTGCAAGTTCTTTTAAAACGTAGTCACCAGCATCGTGTCCGTAATTATCATTAAGTTTCTTAAAGTGATCTAGATCGAAAACAATAAGAGAAAGAGGAGTTCCTGTTACCTTTGACTTCTTTACTTCAATATCAAGTTTCTTATTGAAGAAAGATTTGTTGTAGCAACTAGTTAGTCCATCAGTATTAGCTTCTAGTTGAAGCTTATCATATGTTAGTCTTTCTGGATCACCTTTAGGAAGGTATTTAAGTGCCATTGCACCCATCTTAATGATGTCACCTTTTTGTAATTCAGTAGGGGCTTCAACTTTACTGTTATTTAAGAAAGTTCCATTTCTAGAACCTAGATCAACTACCTGATATCCATCTGCTGATGAAACTAGCTTAAAGTGCTCTCTTGAGATTCCATTGAACTCAAGTGGAATATCACACTTTGCACTTCGACCAACTGTAATCTCTTCTTCTTTTAAATCGAAAAGGGTACCGTTTAAATCACCACCAACAACAAGAAGGGCCGCAGGCTTATCTTCGGCTTCTTTATTCGCTGATGCTAGGGCAGCTTTGATGTCAGTTAATACTAGAGTAGCGTCATCACTCATATTCGTCCTTTCAGTACTTTATAATAGATTGTTTTCCCTGTAGATTTTAACTAGCGCCCCGATTTTAATCAAGATTGGAAAACATTTCTATCTGTCTAAATCGAGTATTTCTCATAGGTTATCAAGCCATTCAAAGCTATATATTTTTCCGGCCTCAACTCCAGGTTGATTAAACGGATCAATATTTAGGCAATAACCTGTGATAGCTGTCAAGTATTCGAAGAATACAATCAACTTGGCCAAATTTTGTTCATTTAGTTTTTCTATTTCAAAAGTAATATGTGGAACTTTTTGTTCTTCTAAAGCTTTCTGAGTTCCGTAGAACTCCGAGTCCATTAAGTTCTTCAGTGTATACTTTCCGAGTTTTTGTAATTTCGGATGATTGAATGAATTACTTAATCTAAAATCGTTTTCAAACTCTTTTACATGGATGAGTAGCATCACTTTGTTAAGTGGCCCTTCCATAAAGAGCTGCATTTGTGAATGCTGATCTGTTGCACCATATGAAGGAATTGGAGTTAGTCCAATTCGTGAACCATCTTCTTTTTTCTTTCCAAGACTCTCGGCCCATAATTGGACGAACCAATATGCAAAATTCTTCATTTTGCTTGAGTAGGGCATGATTACTGTTTGATCATGGCCATGCTCTTGATGGTTTAAGAAAGTACTGATTACTTCTTTAAACTCTTGTGACTCTTTTAGTGAAAGGCCATATTCAAGGCCACTCTTGCAAAGAGCGTGAATATCGATTCCTGCAAAAAGGGCCGGAAGAAGGCCAACGGGAGTCAGGACACTAAAACGGCCACCAACATTTGTTGGAATATCTAGTGTTGTAATACCAAGTTCATCTCCAAGCTCTCTAAGTTGTGATGTTTCAGGGTCACTTGCAAAGACAAAGTAGTTTTTGAATTCGTCTTCTTTAACTCCGAGCTTTATTAGTTCATTAGCAAGGATTGCAAATGAAGCAAGAGTTTCGGCCGTGCCACCAGATTTTGAAACCACATAGATTAGAGAATTTTTTAAATCAATACTTTCTAATAATTGGTTTGTGTCATCTGGATCAATATTGTTAAAGAAATAAAAACGGCGTTTCATATCTTTTCTTAAGGCGCTTACAAGCATCTCTGGCCCAAGCGCACTTCCGCCAATTCCGACTTGGATAAAGTCACGACGGTCACCATACTTATTAAATATATCAACACATTGTTGTGGATAATATTCTTCACTTAATTTTGTAACAAATTCAAAGCGAGGATTAGTTTGAAACTTTTCAATCTCCGCCGAGACTTGTTCTGACTTGTCCTGTTCTTGAATAAAGGAGTTAATTGAAATTTTCATTAGGCTCCGTATTCCTTTTTCAGCAGACGAGAAATAACAACTTTTTGGATTTGATTGGTTCCTTCAACGATTTGAAGAACTTTTGCATCTCTCATAAATCTTTCAACAGGATATTCTTTTGTATAACCAACACCACCAAGAATTTGAACAGCATCAGTTGTTACTTTCATTGCAGTATCACTTGCACGCATCTTTGCCATTGAAGCAAGCTTTTGATTAGAAGCTCCGTCATCAATTGATTTAGCAGCAGCTTGAACAAGTAGTCTTGCAGCTTCTACATCACAGGCCATATCCGCCATCATGAATTGTAGTCCTTGGAAGTCAAAGATTGGTTGTTTAAATTGTTGTCTCTCTAGCGAGTATTTAATTGCTTCATCAAGAGCGCGAGTTGCACAACCTACTGAGATTGAACCAATCGCAATACGTCCCTTATCAAGGCCACTCATTGCAACTTTAAATCCTTCACCTTCTTTTTGTAGAAGGTTTGCTTCTGGAACAAAACAGTTTTCAAAAAGAAGTTCGCGAGTAGGTGAGATATTCCATCCCATCTTTCTTTCTTTTTTACCGTATGAGAATCCTTCCATTCCGTCTTCTACGATAAATGCGGAAACACCCTTTGCTCCTTCGCCACCTGTTCTTGCCATTACGATATATGTTTTCGCAATTCCACCAGAAGTGATCCAAAGTTTTGAACCATTTAGAATATATCCACCTTCAACTTTCTTTGCAGTCGTTTTAAGTCCTGCTGCATCTGAACCAGCTCCTGACTCAGAAAGTGCGAAAGCACCAATTGCTTGACCACTTGTTAATTCTGGAAGGTACTTTTGTTTTTGCTCTTCGTTTCCAAATGTATCTAGGATAGATTGAACCATTGATGAAACAGAGATTGTCACAGCATAGGCAACTGAAGACTTTGCGATTTCTTCTAGAGCATAACTATAGTCTTGAACTGGAAGATTGAGTCCACCATATTCTTCTGAAACAGTCATTCCTGTGAAGCCTAGCTCTCCAAGTTCATTGAAGATTTCCATGCGAAATTTTCCTTCAAAATCATCGTGCTCCATATGTGGCTCGATTTTTTCAAGACGAAAACGCTTAAGTCCTTCAACGATCTCTTTTTGCATCTCATTCATATTTATATCCTTTGAGTTCTTTAAATAATTTAATTCATTATAAAATCCACCTACAGTACCAAATAAATCATAAATGGTTAAATTTTATGAAATTCAGTGTTAGGAGCTTGTATTCTTAAATGTGATTACAGTATGTTATAAGATGTATCCATTAACTATGTTTTATTTAATGGATTTGTGCGATACAATAGTACAAAGGGTGAAACTCCCTTCCTAAGCGCTAGCAAGGAGAATACAATGAGACACGATATCAATTTGGCCCATTCTGATAAGGCCAATGTAGAAGAAGTTGAGTTAACTAATTCGTTTCCCTACATGCTCTTGATTACCTCAATGGCCGTGATCACTATCATGCACTTAATTTTGTATCCATTAGCAAAGCAATTTGCAGCGAATTTCGCTGGTTTTTAAGTGTCCTGCCACAGAATTTTGTCGCTGAAATCTTAGCCATTTCTTAGTTAACTATTTGATTTCATAAGCTCACTTCCGAAAATCTTCATTTCTATCCCGAGAGCTTTTATAATTTGAGTATGAAAACACTACAAGAATTTAGACCAACTCACAAAAATGTAATCAGCAACGGAAAGGCAAAGAAAGTTCGTGTTGCCCGTAAAGTAAAGAAGGCTAAAAAGGGGAGTTCTTCTTTGAACCTTACAAATATTGCACTTGCCGTCTGTGCTGTTCTTATGGGTGTTGGACAATATAAGAAGTCATCTGAAGTGGCAAAGTTAAAAGAGGTGAATGCTTCTTTAACTCAAGAAGTTGCTAATCTTCAGATGAATTCGATGAAATATATGGCAGACAAGAAGATCCAAGAAATTTCAAAAGAAACTTTAAAAAGTAAAGTTGCTCACGTGGACTCATTGAATGCCATTATTGCAAAAAGTAAAGTTGACCTAGCTAAGGCCAACCTAGAAATTGATAAGCTTAAGAACCTAAAGATGTCTGAGTTACAGTACAAGACTCAACTTGCTCAAATTGAAAATGAGTATCAAAAACGTCTAGATGCACACAACAGAGCAAGCACTGAAACGATCACTCGTATGGGACGTAAGATGATGGCCGAAGTTGATAGTGCTGGTTTAAAGACGCGTGCACCAGCAAGTGCTACACGTCATGTTGTTCAATTTAAAGGAAATAAGCCTGTGAATGCAAAAGTTCTTACTAACCAAAAAAATGATGTTGAGTCAGATGAGTGGCGTTCAAATAATATGGAGCTCTAATTACTCTCAAATTTTAAAAGAAGATTCATTGCCATATCCTTTCGATATGCAATATCGTTAGGCAGCGCCCTGAAGTCCATTACATCAATCGTACTCATAAATTTCTTATATCGCTTAGATAGATCTTCTCTTGCCTTACTAATAAAGAATATATCGAGAAATGTAATATTATTTCTCGCAATCGTAATTTCTCTCATGCTATTAAAATAAATCGCCATATTCTCAAGATAGAGTAGAGCAGCGATACTTTGGTCTTCATTAGTCGAGCTGTTTTTTAAGTCACGCTCGTAGAGAGAGTATATAAACTCCTCAATTGTATTAACGTCAATTGGCCTTGCTACAGAGATTATTTGAGTGATATCACGTCTAAGGCATGACTGATATTCAGTCTGCCTATCTTGTTGAATGCATTTGTCGTAAGCAATCTTATCAATTCTCCCTTGGGCCTCTGAAGGAACTAGAAAGAGATAAGTTGGAATCGTGACTCCTAAGAATACGACAAATACAACGATAAATTTTATAAAATCTCTAAGCTTATTTCTTGTCATTAAAATATATTCCGAATCCAAATTTGATTTTAGATTTTGGATCTTTAGGTTCTACAACTTTAATAATAACTCTTCTATTTGGGTTAAAGAAAACTTTCTTTTTATTTTTTTCTTTTAACTTTTCTAGCTCTTCTTTTGTAATAAGAGGTTCAGAGTCACCCTTTGTTGTGGCCGCAAGTGTAGTCGGTGGAAAACCAAAGTACTCAAAACGAGAAAGGACTTTCGCGGCCCTTACTGCTCCTAGTTGCCACGGACCTTCGATTCCTGGAGCAATACTTCTTTCATCTGAGTCAGTATGTCCTTCAATCATAATGCGATAGTTAGGATTCTTTGTTCTAATAATATCGATCATTGTATCGAGAGACTGGATACTGCTCTTACTTAGCTTAGTACTTCCTTCAGGGAAGAGAATACTACTTGAAAATGATATAATTAGCTCATTATCAACGAGTGAAATCTTACTATTTTTTTCAAGCTCAGGGTGCTTTGATATTTCCTCTGTTAGCTCTGATAATTCTGTTTCTGAGCTTTTGTATTTGTCCTTTTGAAAGGATGTTGAGAGGTCCTTTGCTTTCTTGTTAAAACCCACTGGGTCGTAATTTGCAAAGGCCATCATAAGAATGAAGAAACAGGCAATTAGGGTCATCATATCTGCATAGGATGTCATCCAATCGCCTTCACCGCCTCCGCTATCTTGTTTTACTACTTTTTTCTTAACTGCCATTATTAACTCGCTGATTTCCAGTCTAGCCTTTCACTTGGTAGAAGGAATGAGTTTAACTCTTCTGCCACAAGAACCGGGTTAGACTTGTCTAGAATATGCTTAATTCCTTCGATAATAATATTATCCTTAGTCTCCATCTGAATTTGAATATCTTCTAAGTTTTCAGCGATAGGAATAAACCCTAGGTTGGCAATGATTACTCCATATAGTGTCGTAATAAGACATACACCCATGGCCGGCCCAATCATCTTCATGGCGTCAGCTCCACCAAGGTTGGCAAGAAGTACGATCATCCCAATTGTTGTTCCCATCATTCCAAATGCCGGAGGGAATTTTCCAAGGGTCTTGATCTTTCTTGTGTCTTCACTACGAATAGCATGCATATTGACAGCTCGTTGTTCGAGGATTTCGATAATCTTTTCTTTTTGAAGGAATCCATCTGCAATTAACTCAAGTCCTTCCTTAAGGAACTCATCATTCGCTTTACCAGGAAGGTTCTCTGCAGCTTCACCTGAACGGTAAGCTTCACATATTTGCATGATCTCTTTAATAACTTCGGTCGAATTGACCATCTTCCCACCAAGAAATTGCTTAAGAAAAATTTTAAAAAGAGCGCCAATTTTATTTAGCTGGAAAGCTACAGATGTAGCAGCGAAAGTCCCACCAATTACGATAAAGAGAGAAGGGCCATCGACGAAGAGACCTAAGTTACTTGATGACATTCTTAGGCCTGCAAAGAGAACACCGGCCGATATTATGAGTCCAATTAAAGAAAAAATATTCATTTATTCACCTTTGTATATATTCATAACTAAATTTTACTATTTTTAACTACTTAGGTTAACTCTCTACGATACGGTCACTTTTTTCCCATCGTATATTAAAGTACTTAGAGCATTTTACTCGTCTATGTAGAGGCAACTATGGTTGGCATCGGTCCTCAGGATTGAAAAGTTAACGATTTCACTAATATTCATTGTTCGGAATAATTTTCCTTTAATTTTAAGAACTTAAAATACTTGGACTTTTATTCTATTATTAACGAAGTGATGCTATGAGTCACATGCAATAATTTCACAATGTTTGGTATTGAGATGAATAAATTTTTACTGATTTTTGGTTGTTTTTTACTTTTTAGCTGTGTTGGTAAGGTAGAGGATGCAAACTCTGAGTTAACGAAGGGGATTAATGATGGTGAGACTGTTATTAATTACACTGGGATTCAAGACGCATTTCCAATAGCACACGATAAGGTTGAAATTTACTTCCCACCGTCTAATTTAGACCCGTTAAAGGTTACGTATATTATCAATTATGATGGTGCTATCGCACCCATTACTGTACCTGGACGAACTCTTGTTCCTGACTATCGAGGCTTTCTTCGCTATACAGTTACTGGTTTAAATATTAATGAACAATATGTTTTCAACGTTCAGGCAAAGGACGATAAGGGGCAACAGTCAGTAAACGATGCCTTTAAGTCTGTGACAACTTTTTCAAATCAAACTGCTAATTTTTCAGGAATTGGTAGTATTAAAAACCTATCTGGTGGAGCTTCTAAAAACTCGCTATTAATCGAGTGGCCGGCCGCTGAGCGTACAGGTGGTTATATTCCTGATGACTCAGATGTTTCAAAATATGAAGTTGTCTTAATTAACTCTGATACAGCAACTCCGGTTGCTTTTGATGACACTTCTTTTACTGCACCGACTCGTATTGTAAATTATGTTGATGGAAAGAAGATCTCTCAGCAAGTTAATGGTCTTCTACCGGGAACAACTTACTATGTAAGAGTAAGAGGTATACACGCTGGATTTAGTAAATATAGTTCTGATCCAAGTTATTTTTATGAGAAGAATAATAGTTACTTAAGTGCAACAACACTAAGTGATAGTGTCGGTGATATTCAAGTTGATCTAGATTCTTTTGAAGTTACAACACCAAGTAATAGTACTGGTAAAACTTCTCTTGATTTAAGTTGGGCCACAGGTATTGGTGCTATTGATCACTATCGAATTTATTACAAAGAAAATGCTACAGGCGAGGCTTGGTCGACATATAAGAATAGCCGTGATGATATTTGTAATGGTCAAGAGACGACTGATCCTGCTTATTTTTGTAAGCAAGTTACATATGAAGATAGTAAGTCAAAGCTAGTTGAACTTGAGCCTTATACCTCATATGAAGTATATCTTATTATGTGCTTAGATTCTCTGTGTTCTCCAGGTAAGTCTATAATCTATAATTCACCAAATGTTTATCGTACAAGCCCTCCGCTTGTAAGCTTTTCTGGTATTACAGAAATTAATAACCCACGTTATCACTGGGCGCTTAACGAAATCTACTTAAGCTATGAGCCAGTAGATCTTGCTAGTGGTGTAATTGATGGGATGTTAATCGAAGTTAAGGGAAGAAGCTCCGGAGAACCGTTTATTGATACATTTATTAACTTTCCAGATGGAAATAATCCAACGTCACTAAATCCATCAACTCTTGATTTTACTAATGGAACAGAAGTTTCAATTAGAGGGATTGATATTAACTCGACGGAAGAGTATTGCTTCGCTTTATTACCATTCGTTTATGTTGGAGATGTTGTTACTCCTAATCGTGACTCTGAAGTTGTTAGCTGTATTGTTCCGCAGGTAATGACTCCTACATATGAAGACTTTACTGGAATTAGTTCTCTATACTTTGACAGCTCAAATAATTCGGCGGCTATTTCATGGACTCCACCTGAAGAGGGTGTATACGATCGATATGTTGTCTTTATGAAGACAACTACTGGAGCTTTTAGTTTCAGTGATGCTGTTAATGGTGACAATGACTACTTAAGATTTGAAGCAGAAGAGAACGCTCTTGGAATTACAATTCCTTTCATTCCAGCTGGAACATATTACTTTGGTGCTCTTACTTATCTGTACCAAGAAGACAAATATTCTGAATTTAACAATAGTATTCAAACACTGGTGGTTGAGTAGTTTATGAAATTTATATCAATTATACTTAGTTTATTATTACTTGCCAGTTGTGTTGGAAAAGTAGAAGACGCTAATCTTGAAAATGCAAAAAATGCAGAAAGTGGACGTCAGACTTTTCAATTTGCAGGTATTTCAAAAGTCATTCCAATTTCAAATGATAAAATTGAAGTTTACTTCTTTCCTGCTACAGGGCCTGCTTCAGAGTTAACTTATCTAATTAAAGTAAACGATGCGACGATTCCTATCGAAGTTAAGGCAGACTCTTTAACTGTAAATGACGAAGGGATGTATCGTTTTACGGTACGTAACTTAAATGTAAATACTGAATATACATTCTCTGTCGGTGTACGTGATGGTAGCACAGGGAGCCAGAGTGAGAACGATGCAACTCTATCTGCCAGAACATTTTCGAATTACACGGCCGACTTTGCAGGTGTATCAAGTGTTGAGCCTCTCGTCGGTGCTGCTGGACAAAATACTGTCCTTGTAAAATGGGTACCGGCCGTGACTCTAGGATCGACATATAACCCGATGCCAAATGATCCAATTGCGTATGAAGTTGCATATATCGCTGCTGATGATGGAACAGTTTCAGACTTATTCAATAATACACACCCTGCAATTCAAAGAGATCTAAAGCCTGGTGAGGTGACAGCATCAACAGGTGGAACGACAGAAAGAGAAAGACAAGTTACTGGATTAATGCCAGGTAAGCAGTATTATTTCAGAGTTAGATCAATCCATAAGAGTTATGGTACTTATCAAGATACACAAGGTTATCGTTTCGAAGAAAATAATAAAATTGTTTCTGTAACGACTTTAGGTTCAGGTGGGCTTTTTGACTGGGATACTCTATCTCTAAGAGCGGCAACACCTGATAAAAACCTAGGTCTTACTTCTATTGATTTAACTTGGACTCCTGCAGTAGGGCCATTTGAAAATTATAGAATTTATAATTATAAGATTGGTGAAGCAGAAGAAGATGTTGATCTTGTAAGAGCAAGAATTCCTGAAGAAATTGATGCTTCAGTTATCGATCCACTAAACCTCGCTGGTGATTACCGTACTGCTGAGGCAGATGAATTTTCAAAAAGAATAGGAAGCTTAGAAGAGTATGATTACTACCTAACATTTGCAATCGCTTGTCGTACACTAACTTGTGGTGATGGTGAGAGAATTATTGGGAAACCTGTTTTCTATCGTGCCGTTCCTAAACTAGCTTCTTTCTCTGGTATTTTAGGGATTCAGAGTCCACAAGATATTTCTAGACTTAATGAAGTTACAATAAATTTTGATCCACCTGTTATTGAAACAGGTTACCTAAATGGTTTTGATATTTACTGTTACGAAGGAGAGGGAGACAGTAGTCCAACTCTATTAAATTATAATGTTGCAAACGCAAGTGGAAAGGCTTCGTGTGATGGACTTATTAGACTAGATGATAACCCTGGTGATTATGCTGGATTTGGTTCTTATACAAGTGTACGTATCCAAGGAAATTTCTTTGGAGCAGGGGATACAGTTGCAGATAAAGAGTATTGTTTTGCGGCCGTTCCTAGTATTTCAGGGAATAATTTTTCTCTAAACGATGTTGAAAATGCAATTGTTAAATGTATCACTCCAATTGTAAAAGTTCCAACTGTTGAACAATTTCCAGGTGTTCTAAATGCATGTAATACTGGTGCCGATTATATTACAGTGGGGTGGAATGCTCCAACTGGTGGTATTTATGACAAGTATGCTGTTTTCTATAAAGAAAAAGATGGGAAGGTATTTAAGTATACAGATGCACTAGCAAATGACCCTGCCTATACTCGAGTTGATGATATTGTTGCGACAACTTATACGTATACAATCCCTGCTCTTGTTCCTGGTAAGATTTATCAATTTGGTGTTCTTCCTTATATTGACGGGCCATCTCCGATCTATGCCGATATCAACACTGGACTAGGTGAGTGTAAGATTGAGGTACCGAAGCCAAGATTTGAAGAATGGGTTGATATTTTTGCAATTGGCCCAAAAGCAAACGGTATGGTTACTCCAACGGGGCCTGATCGTAAAAAAGACTATATTTTAGAAACATTAAACGATAGCGGTCAACCAATTGAAGTTGAAGTTGATCCTTCGACTCTTGCTCCAACAACTGGTTTTGAAGAGCAATTTGGAATTGCAAGTGGTAGTAATCAACTTAGTGGTGTTTATGGCACTAAAGATGGAGTGACAACAAACTCTTTACACCAATATTCAAATTCTGGAATCATTCGTATCGCTTGGAAGGATGTGACTTTTACAAGTGGTTCACTTTCAATGCAAACTTTCATTGATGCTTATGAAACTGGTATGCAAAAGAAAGATCATAAAATTGGATATCGAGTTTACCGCTCTGATGATAATAAAATCACTTGGAAAGATATCACAAGTGGTGACTTTGATTATCAAACTCTAACGAATAAGGGATTAATTCATCCTACTGATTATACGGAAAGAAGTCGAACTAATGAAGTTCTTGAAACATATCGTGCCGTTATGTTTACAGATTATTCTGTAAGACATATTCAGTCAGGCGACGACTATAATCACGCTCGTGTTTACTACTATAAAGTCGTTCCTGTTTTTAGAGGAATTGAGCTCGAGTATGAAAGAGAGACAACAAATCCTCAGCATATTATTAAGGTTGTTCTTCCTCCTGAAAATATGGCCCTTGTTCATAGGCTAATGGCAAACCGCCAGCAATGTCGTGAACTTGGAAAGGTTCATTCAAAAGATATTAGTCAAAAATACACTTGTTCTTGGAATGGTGTAGGGGCCAGAGGTCTAACATCGCCGTGGATTAAAGGTTCAACAGTATATGACTTTGGTCCTAGTATGCTAATTGACCGTTTTGAATTAGGTTGTAATTTTACAAGAGGGGATTACGCTTATGAAAAAAGTAATTACTCTGGAACAACTCCAAACTTTACTGGATCAAATGATTTAGGATCAGGATTTAAAGGATGTTTTAACGGAAATCGTCCATGGTATACGGCCGGTGCTAATCATCCTAATACTGGAGAGTCTTATACTGATCGTAGTCAGCTTCGAGTTGGTGACTGTTTTGGTGAAGATACTGCTTCAATTGCAATTACAAGCACTGCATGTTCTGACCCTGACACTGCTGATCGTAGAAATTTTATCTCGCCAGGACTTTTTGGTGACTTCACGGATTGTACTGACCCTGCCAATATTGCGACAAATTTCTTTGATCCATATGCTGGAAACGGAAGCTATGCTTCTTATAATGTACAAAGTGAATTCGCAGCTGTTTACTACTCGAGAAATGCAGTTAAGAGTTATGAAGACCGTATTAGTCATGGTTACTATAGAGGAGCTGGTGGTGCGGCCCTTGCTGATGGAAATAACCTAAGAAATAAAAACTCCCTAGGGCCATCACGTTGTATGATTAATATTCCGGTTTCGGACTCAACTGACGGGGATAAGCTAAAGCCGAGATGGATTGCTGTTAATAATTTATCGACGCTTGCCCATGGTGCAGATGATGTCGACATTCTTGATATGTCGATGAATGATATTCTTGCTAATAATAAGCTATATGATTCAGGAATTAATGCTGTTCCTAGTCCAGCTTATACTAATGTTGATGCATCTCCACGCTATCGTGGAAATACAAAATTATCACGTGTCTTTTCTTCTAATGATTCAAAGCTTCCTCCGCTAACGGGGCTTAGCCAGAATCAGGCCAATCGTGTTTGTAATTCATACGAAGTAAAGATTGGAACATATGATGATGATGCAGATGAATTTAAGCAAATCGGGCCTGTAAGAGAAAAGAGGCTTATGCGTCGTGGAGAAGGGATTACGGCAAGTCGTTATCCTAAAGACTTCGATGAAGCAGCTGTTGCAGAAGTTGAGACAGGTTCAAGAAATGATGCTCCTGTAACAAGTGGTGTAAATTTTGAAAACTCATGTAATGTCTATGATAGAGACGTTATCAGTGGAGCACTAACAAATCAGCAAAGATCAGGTGATCGCCTAATGATCAATATGCCAACTAGTTACGAAGGAACAGTAACGACACCACGTCGCATACCATTCATAACTGGTTCAAGCTTCTACGATAATGGTGGGACGCAATTTACGACTCAAGCTTGTACATCTCGATTTGGTGTACAAGATATTATTGGAAATAAGGCTGAAATTTCATCAGAACAAATCTTTTGTGGATTTGATAGTGAGAAGCTGATGCTAGGAGCGGGACTTGCTTCAAACTCAGTTGAGGCTCCAAATGGTGCCTACTACCTTAATACGTTAATCTCTTGGGTTATGTCTGATACAGATACTGGCCGTTGTTCATTTGTTGAACCAGGTGGTGCAAGAGGTGGTAGCTATCTTGTTAATGGTGCCTTTACTCCTATTTTTGATCTATTTGGAAATGTGAATAGTGGTGTTGCGGAATCTGTAAACTCTCTTGATACTGGAAGTGTTAGTTATTATAGAAATGGAGATGGATTCTTCTTAGACTTTGGGCAAGATAACCTTGCTCCAAAGCTTTCAATTAACGACACCCTAGCAATTAAGTGGGATCAGGATGTTATTAATCGTGCTCAGGATATCTCAACAGATCCACGTCGTGGCCGCTACTTCAACCCGATTATAGGTTTACCTCTAGAATGTCAGGGAAGCCTATGTTCGGAAAGTCTAGATAATATGTCGATTTCTCTTGATACTTTTGTAACTGACTTTAGTCTTGATCCTTCGACAATGGATATTCCAAATTTCCCTGTTGGCGATAGTCAGATTTTCTCAGATGGGATGTCTGAAACTAGAATTAGTCGTAATGCGTATATGTCTCCTTCTTCGAGAGAGTACTTTTATGACTTTATTGAGACAGTTGATCCGGCGACGGACACATATGCTACATATTCGAGTACTCGCGGTGGAGCTCTAAAGTCCTCTCTGGATAATGATGGAACATCAGTTGACTACGTTAGGTGGAGTCTTTCTCGAACAACTCCTATCTATATGCTGAACTTTGGGGAATCGAACACAAAGAGTAGTGGACGTTACTCAGCGAAGTTTAATGCTAGAAGTGAGCACGAACAGATGAGAACTGAGTATTCAGCTGTTAGATGTGTTGTACGCATCGAAGATGAGTCTTATCAATAAAATAAGGTAGAATAAATGAAGAAGTACGTTTGGTTGATCTTATTCTTTTTTACAATAATCTCGTGTACCCCCGTCGAGAAGGCAGAAGAGACTGCTGAAATTTTAAATGACGGAGTTGATGGGACTGTTGAGTTCTCGGTTGTCGGTAATCTTGACCGTGGTGAGTTCCTACTAGGTGGTCTTGGCGATGAAATACTTATAAGAGTAAAGAATAATACTGGTTATAACCTAAGTGATGCGCAACTTTTAATCGATCAGGCTTCTTCAGCTGGGGTTAAGTTTTTTCCTGATGAAGCAGGTGAGTCAGAAAGCCCTGGATTCGGTGGAGATTGTGGTCTAGTTATTGCTCCTAAAGCAACTTGTTATTACAAGTTAAGATATGAAGCTCGTACCTCAGGAATTCATACACAAGATCTTCAATTTAACTATAAGACACTCATTGATAATTTCTCTCAATCAACTCAGCTAAAGTTCTTAACAGGAACTCCGGCTTCATTAGTATTTGAAGAGGAGACGATTAATTATTCATTCGGTGTTGTGGAAAGAACAGAGCCTAAAGTATTTTCTCAACGTCTTGTTGTTGTGAATACGGGAGAATTAAGGGCCCGCAATATTACAATGACTAAGCTTGATAACACAACGTCAAATGCAATCAGCATTGTTTCAAATACATGTGGAACTGTACTTTTACAAAATGAAACTTGTGAACTCGTTGTTGAATTTGAGGCAAAGAATTATGGTGTTGGTGCACCTGATGGAAATGTTGATGTCGATTACAACTCAAATATTAGATTTGACTATGGCCGTGATCCTGAGGGTGGTATTAATGCCCTTAACGTTTACTTCGATGCCAAGTCAATTCGAATTGAAGGTGATATTCAAATTGGTGGTCTTCCAAATCTAAGTTTTGATGATCTAGTTGTTGGGAATATTGATACGCAAACATTGAAAGTTTCAAATAAGGGATATAAAGAAGCGATCGTTTTAAGCGTTGATGTTAGAAATGCTTCAAATACACTTATTGCTCGTTGTTTAAGAGATGAGAGTTCTGGTGGAGATAATCTCGTTTGTCGTGATCCTTCAGGAGATCTAACGAGTAGTGCAAGTGATCTTCCTTTAACAACAATTCCTTTCAAATTCTTTGATACAAGTAAGTGTTTTATTGATGTGAATGATTTTAATTATGTTCGTGGTGAAGATGGGCGAATTACAAATACAGCATTAAAACAAGTTGCTGGAAGAACTATTACTGATCCAGGAGGATCTTGTTTCTTTAACGTTATTTTTCACCCTAGTGTACAATTTGAAGCTGATGGCAATTTTAATAATTACCGCTTTAATGTACGTTATGACTCAACATGGAAAGATAATCTTGTTATAAAAAACGACTTAGATTCAGATGAGAATAACTATGTTGTTGAGGATGCCAATTACTTAGCTGCTGCAAAGCTAAGCTTTGATGTTATCGAATATAAAAATACAACATTTACTAATACAGATACTGCAGATAACGGATTATTTGATTATGATTTAGGGCGTATCTCTCTAATTGCAAACTCAAACTATAAAGAAAGACTCAGAATTAGAGTTAATAATAGTGGTTCGACATCTGGTGAGGTAGTAAGTGTGACAGATGGGGCGCAACCTAGTGTTAATGTTATTACTGAAACAAGTTATAATATTAATAACTACTACCAAAACATAAAAAACTCTGGGTGTGATTTTTTAAATCCGTATAATGGGCAATGTGATATCCTATTTGACCTAAATCCTATTGTCTCGACAAACCCTGATAGTACGGCAGCTGAGAATGAAGAAAATTCAGCAATGTATGATGTTCTGGAAGCATATCCTAATCGTTATAAAATTTTTAGAATCAAATATAAAGATGGGACAACTTATAATGACGATATGTCTCCTCGAACTGATCGTGAAATTGAAATGAAGATGCGTGGCCTTCTGGTAAGAAAGGGATTCTTATCATTTTCAGATTTTACAATGACTGAAGGGATTACTTTTCCTCCTGTTACGGCCAATGAAACACGCTACTTTCATTTAAAGTTAGAAAATGTTGGTACTGGTGGTATCACTTATATCAATCTCAATACACCTGTAATATTTCCTGGAACTATCTTTTGGGCTCCTGACTCAAGTACACCTTTATTTGGTGGCGAAATTGTTGATAATCCAAGCTCTGCGCTTGTGGCCGGTGTTGATAAGGACTGTTACGACTTTATGGACTTTGGTGGTGCAATGGGGCCAGCTGCTGCGTCTCCTGGGACAAATGCTCCTTCGCTTCTTGCTCCGGGAGAAGTTTGTAGTTTAACAATCGAAATGAATAAATTATCAAATGCTAAAAAAGAGGATAGTTATTACAATACAAATGATCGCAGGTGGCAACGTCACTTTTCTGCTCCACTAAATGGCTCACATGCTCTAAGAGAATATAGTAGTGGGATGATGGTTCAAGACTTCTTCAATTTTGGATACTTTGATGGAGACGGTATTGCTGATGCTGGCACTGGATATACTCCCGATTTAGATGGACACGGTGGATTCTATACAACACAAGATTATCCTGTGGCCATAAATTCTAGAAGGTCAGCGGCCCTCGTTCCTGAAGGGGCCCAGCCTATGATTAGTGCAATTCTGTGGCGCCAGCAGGTTAATATTCCTTCTCATTCACCGCTTGCAGGAGAATGGGGACAAAGTTTTGGAAGCTATACAATTCCAGCAATGTATCGAGATCTTGCTAAGGGAACTGCTGCTGAGCCAATCACTTATGCACCGACAAAGTCTATCAATAGAATTGCTCCTTATCGTGATACTACTTATGACTATGTTCTCTATGCAGGAACATTTTATGCAGGCGAGACAGTAGAGCTTCCATTTCAACTATATAATGCTGGCGAAAAACAAGCCTCTTCATTAGTTCAAGTCTTAAATGGAGATAGCGAGTTTGCTGTTACTACAATGCCTGGAGTTGTTGGGCAATCTTCTTTAGCAAATATCAAATTGAGCTTTTCACCTGCTACTCAGGGGACTTTTCAGACTGAACTAGAAGTTCAATATAGAGATGGATCTCAGACTCTCGTCGATCGCGATTTATACTCTTATGCGGATAATGTTAAATCGCTTCGTATTCTTGTTGTTGCAGAAGCTGTTGCAGCAAATACAGGAAGAATTTCTTTGAAGTCTCAAAAGTATACTGTTGAATACGATGAACTGACTTCTTCTCATACTGAAACACTAGATGTTGCAGAAACTGATCATAACCTTGTGATGAATGGCTATGATGCTGCAACAACTGTT
Source organism: Halobacteriovorax sp. GFR8 (assembly GCF_050955245.1). NCBI lineage: Bacteria > Pseudomonadati > Bdellovibrionota > Bacteriovoracia > Bacteriovoracales > Halobacteriovoraceae > Halobacteriovorax > Halobacteriovorax sp. GFR8. The sequence goes on from NZ_JBPBLR010000002.1 coordinate 459,834, forward strand.
GGCGTTGAGGCCGTTAGAGGTTCAAATGTTTATGCAAAAACTCGTCTTGTTTTTACAAATGAAGGAACGACGACAGTCAATAATGTGAAATTTAATTTAAAGACGTCACTTCTTGGGGCCATCCATGATAATAATGGTGCTGGTGTGGGGTACTCTCTTGAGTCTGTTAATTGTGGAGCGAGCTTAGCTCCAGGTGCTTCTTGTTTTGCTGATGTAAAGCATAAGGCCAGTATCGCAGAATTACCTCTGACAACACGTTACGGGATTGTTTCTTATGATATCGGTACGGATCAGTTCTATGCTGAATCATTTAGAATTCAATTTACAGCAGTTGATCCTGCGAAAGTTGCTGCTGGAAATTTAATTACAAATAATATTAGTGACGGTTCAGGTGGAACAATTCCAAATGCATACTTTATTGATATTGGAACTTACACAAATCCTGCTCACCCGATTCTTTCAGCTTACCCAAGTGGATCAGTAATTAAGAATATTAACTTGAATAACCCAAGTGATGAAAAAGCAAGTTTCTTAAAAGAGTATAGAGAATACGTTGGTAATCAAAGTGCGACGATTCCAGCAGGAGACTTTCATACAGTTTATAACCAAGGCTTTATCCAAGTTGAGCTAAATCGTCCATGTTTCTTTGGTGATGATGAAGGTGGTGGCCTTCCTGAAGAAGAGTGGGGATTTAATGTCAATACAGCTAGTACTTGTACGATGAGAGTAACTTTCACATTTGATGAAACATATCTTGGGCAGTACGTTGATGAGAGTCAAAACTATGCCATTTTAAAATACTACGATAGTAAGAGGGCATCAGTTTCGACACTACCAATTTATGTTAAAGGATTTATTGAGCCAAATCGCTCAAATGCCATGACGAACGAAATCTTCAATGTTGAAACAGATGATACTGGAAGAATTTATTTAGAATGGGTTGATTTTGCGCCAATTAATAATGACTGGGGACCAATCATCTCATACCGAGTTTACTATAGTGAATTTGCAAATAGTTTAAACGATTTATACAACTCAACTGGCTTAACTTTTGTTGAAACAGCTGGAATGACTCCGAATGTTGAGATTACTGGACTTCTACAGAATCGATTCTATTACTTAAAAGTTGTTGCGGTCAGAGAAACATCATCTGGTAAGCAATATATTTCGATGCCTAATGGATTCTCAACCAAAGAAGTTGTCGTGCCTGATGAGACTGCAATCTATGATTACTCGAGAGGCTTTATTATTGATAAATTTGCTCTTCCTGAAGGATCTGGTTCCCCAACTTTCATTACAAAGTCAGAGGCCATTGAAAATTGTGAGGGAGCGACTCGCACAATAAGAAAACAGGGTGCTAATAGAAGTAGGGCAAAAGAGCTTATTGATTTAAATGATTACTACTTAATTAATGGAGATGATGCCAATAGCGATTATCCTTTCTTTGCATTCCCACATTGGCTGTCCGATGCGCAAGAGGATATTGCACCACTATTTCCTGGCTTTAGTTGTGATTTAACAAATATGCACAATGTAGAAGATAGCATTATGTTTATTAAGAGCTGTGATAATTGTACATGTAATAGTTTATCGAAGATTGTTGGAGGGGAAGACTTTCCACTCGATACAATTATTTATGCTTATGATGACTTTAGTGGTGCAGCTAGATGTCGTGTTTCACAAGATGATTTCTAATAAAATTAAGTTTGTATTGTTAACTAAAATATAGTTAGGTAATGCAAACTTAATTATTGTTTAAATCTTAACAAAATCTTTATAAAAATCTCAATAAAATCAGGTGTTTTAAGAGAATTTTGCCCTGTATTATTTAGTATTTAATTAACTTAGAATATTTATGTGATGAATACGTTTTACATTTATATTCTAACATTTTTTCTCTCTTTTTCTTCTTTTGCTGAGGAAGTAAAAGTTGTAGCAACTGAAGCTGTTCAGGAAGAAGAAATCACTCCATATATGATGATTAGAGTGACTGAGGCAAGAGGGATAGACAGGCGAGATCTTGCCCTAATTCGTAAGTCTGCAATGGAAATTGTTCTTGGAACTTCTTCATTTGAGATTTTAATGGGAGATAGTGCAGCAGCTATTTATCAAAATACTTTCGCACTTGATCTTTCGACAAAGAAAAAGCGTAATAATTCATATGTCATCGATTTTAAAATTTTAGACGTTCAAAATGGAAAGATTGTAACTAAAGCTTTTAAAGACGATGTTCCTAGAAAGAGATTTCATCTTGAAGTAAGAAAACTGCTTTATGAGCTATTTTATGGTGACGGCTCTTCAAGCCTTAGGTCTCCTAAGGAAGACCCTAAGAAAAAGAAAGTTAAGAAGAAGCTAAAGAGTGAGATTGTTTCAGCAATCAACTCGCTCAATTCACCACGAATTAATGATACGAATGCTATAAGCATTTTTTCTGTTGATGAGTCTCCTGTTGTCGAGGAGATTATTGTTGCTGCAGATATCAAAAAGATTGATAAAACGAAGAAAGAGAAGAAGAAGGCGAAAAAGAAAGAAGAAAAAGTTAAAATTAGTAACTTCAAATCTCCTGATCTCGACCTAAAGATGAATGCAAAGCCTGAAAAGGTAGAGCCTTCAACTCTTACGTTAATTCCAGATAGCTTCTATGCAATCGGTTATTTAAAAGAGACTACATTAGCTTCAAATACACTTAATACAAGTGAAGTTGTTGATACTAGAACTAATCTTACAAGTGTGAATATTACGTACCTAAGTAATTACAAGGTAGAGGAGTGGCAAGAGTACTTCTCTGTCGGTGGTTCGTTTTCAAATATTCTTAGTGAAAATCCTTATGGGATCTCTCCTCGTATGTCTGTTTACGGTGCATATAATAAGCTACTTCTGGGCGATTCATTTTTTGCTTCAGTAGACGCTGAATATGAAAGTATAAGTTTTGCCAATATTAAAGATAGAGGGACAGGGATTGCCGGATTTTCCAATAGTGTCTTTTGGTTTGGTTTTGGTTTTAAGTATATCAGTGAACACTTTGCTAAGAAGACTGTTATAGAAGGTTTCTTTAAGAAGGCCCTTGTTGGTTCTTCTGACTTAAGTACGACAGGAGACACTACGCCATTAGATGGTGATAAGTATGTGTTAGATTTTTCAGTGAATTTATATAAAAATTTCGGTCTTGGTGGGTATGTTGAAGTTGTAAATCTTGCTTCAGCCGCAACATCAGCTTTTGATACTTCTCACCAGATTTTTGGCGTAAGGCTAGTTTATAATTAGGAATGATAACTATGGATTTTAAGGATAAAATTGAAAGCCTATTTTCTTCTTCGGTACCTGCGGTAAAGCCAATACAAGAGGAAACACTAATTTACTTTGGTGATAATCAAAGGCAGCAGGTTAAAGATTTTTCAATTTTTAGTAAGTCTTTTAAGGATCAATGCTTAAAGGCTCTCAATATTAAGAATGTTGAAATCAAGATTTTACAAAATTGTTTAGAGAAAGAGTTAATCAATGCATACCTTGTTCAAAAGTTGTTGATTGATGAAATGAAACTTTTGAAGAGATCTGTAGGGGATATTACTGGGGTGAAGCTCTATGTAACACCTAGTTTTATGACGATTCAACTTTGTGACATTGGAAATATCAGAACGTCGATAAGCAATATGCAAAGTGATATCTTTGGTAGACGAGGACTTAAGAATCTTGTTGCAATTAGGCTCACTCGTAGTGCTAAGAAAACGAATTTAGTTTTAAAAATTAAATATAAAAATATTGATGAAAAAGATTTTCTACAGTTTAGAAATCGTGAGGTATTAAATGAAGTTCTTTGATGTGGCAGATAAAACAAACCAAAAGGTTGAATTAGATAAAACAGTTAAAAAGACTAAGGTCTTTAAGAACCTTCCTGGTATTGCTCTAGTTGTTATTGATGAAAACGACCAAGTAATCAAAGTTAATTCTGAATTCAGAAAAATGTTTAATAACGTAAACCTTAAAGGTGGAAATTGGGATATTTTCTTTAAAAAGACATTTCGTAAAGAGAAGGGACTTGCTGACACAAGTAACCTTTTCAAGAATTGTAATGATATTCTAAATGACTATATCATTCACACATCAATGGATGAATCGACAGGTTACCGCTATGGTTGGATTTATAAAATTCCTGTTGATGTCATGAATAAAATCTCTCAAAAGAGAACGGCCCTTATGGAATCAAAGAAGCTAGATGCTTATAATCTGATTGAAGATGAAGTGTTTGGTAAGCGACTAAGTTGGATTAATAACAATCTAACTTTAACAGATTTTCAATATGCAGATGACTGTGTTCTTTATTCAAATAGTAATGAAGCAAAGATGCTACTAAGAGACTTTGTCGAACTTCTGTATGGTGTTTTAAATATGAAGACAGAAGAGTCTCATTGTGCAGTTGAGTTCTCTAGAGGGAAAGACGGATTAAAGATTACAGGTGTTTTCTCTAGCTTTAACTTCTCGGATGGTGACTTTCAGTCAAATATTAGTTGGCATGGAAGAAAGATGCGTCTGAATGATATCTGTAAGGTGATGGAGTCACGCTTACCAGATCTTTATACTTCTCTCTATGTAAAGAACTTTAGAGCTGATCATCAGTCAAAGCTAAAAATTACTTTAAATGTAAACGATATCGATGGTGTTAGATGGCACGTATCGAGAGGGACTGCAGGTGGCTTTTAAAAAGCTATTGATTCTTGGACTTTTAAGCTCAAGTCTCCTTGCAAACGAAACATTCTATAATTCTGCTAGTATTTCACTAGGGATGATGAATTACTCTGTTACTCCTAATGAAAGTACTCTTCAAAATACTGATGGTACTTCAACAGGTGAAGAAGGAGCTGATGCGGCAGCAGCTGCAGTTTCAGCTATTTCAATTCAAGTTAATTGGGAGTTCAAGACAGAATTAAAGAAAAGTTACTATATTAGTGGTGTTCTTCCTATGATGTCGGCAGAAGGGACAGGTGTTTATTCAACTGTTGTTGGAATGAATTGGTACTTTGGTGATATCGGTACTAAATATTCATACACAAGTAATGGCCAAAACCTAACGATTACACCAACAAGTAAGTATTACTGGGGTGCCTTTGTTGGTCCAGGCTACGTTATTTATAATACTGACTCTGCTAAATACTCAGATATTTTCTTTGATTTAGGAGTAAACCTAGGCGCTGGTTGGCGTTGGGGTAAGAATAGAACAATTAAAGCTGAAGCGGCAGTTAGTCGTGCAACAGGAATTAAAACAACTGGAATTAAAATGGGGGTATTTGTAGGTATTAGCCAATATCTATAAATAAATTTTTTAATGAAGTACTTATTACTATTATTACTATCTACATCTGTATTTGCTGCTAAGTTTAATGTTAAGTCTGATCCAAGTGATTGTGACGTATACGTTATTGATAAGAATGGTAAAAGAGTTTCCCTTGGAAAGACACCTTACGAAACTGATGTAGAAACGATGCAAACAAATTATGGTGCAAATGGGCCAGTTCAAATTGAGGTTTATAAACCAGGGTTTGAACCATATAGTTTATCTGTTCCAATGCTTGCAAAGTCAGATATTGATATCAGCGCCAACCTAAAGGTAGAGAAGGATATTGAATTAGCACAGGATTTTGACTTTCTTGTGGGTGATTTATTTGATGTACTAAGGTTGATGAGAGGGAAGAACTTTGATCTTGCTTTTGCTAAGCTTGAAAAACTTGAATTAAAATTTCCTCATTTTTCAATTATTCACGAAATGAAAGGCTCTATTTCGTATTTAAAGAAAGATTTTAAAAACTCTCTTGCTTTCTATCGTAAAGCGTTTGGGATTAATCCTAAAAATAGAGAAGCATATAAAATGAAAATTTACTTAGAGAAAAAATTTAATGTTTCTAAGAATGAAGGAGGTAAATAATGAAAAAATTGGCTTTTATCTCATTACTACTACTTTCTTCTGCGGCCATTTCAAATCCAAAGATGAATGTCCTGCCAAGTCTTGAATGGCAAAAGAATGAACTTGAAATGAAGGTTCATGATAAGTTACAAAGAGGGACTGAGGTTATCCTCGGACATGAGCATTTCTTTGTTGATGTTGAAATCGTAACGAATACTCCTGAAACTCCAAACTTTAGTGTTCCATTGAATCCTTCACCTCAAGGTGGTGCCGGAGGTATTGATGGAAAAGGTGGTAAGGAATTAGATTTAGCGGATGATTCTGATCAAGCTAAATCAGCTGAAGATGGTAAGACAAAGTCTGATGCTGAAATCAAATTTACGAATGATGTTCCTGAAACTGATTATGGTGAAAGTATTGTTTTTTCTCGCCTAGGTATGGAAGCACCACTTATTGATGATTTTAATGACTTCTCACCTTCTGGTAAGATCTTATTAACAATGGGGGATAACTCTAAAGATAAGATTAATAAAATGAAAGAAGACTTCTCTAAAGAAAAAGAGAAGCTTGTTGATCAAATTAAGAAGCTGAGAGATGCATCTAAGGCCAAGCCTAGTATGATTGAGCAGATGTGGAAATATAATACTTCTATTGATATTTTCAAAAATATCTCTGAAATTAATATTTCTGTTCGTCTACCAAATGATATTGCTAAAGACGAAAGAGTTAGAATTGAAGGGCTTATTAAGTCAATTAAGCTTGGTGTAAATGATATTACTCCTAACTTTAAATTCTCTTATACAATTAACGTTCCTCAGAAAGAAGATGTAATTTCTAAAAGTGATTTCCTAAAGGCTCTAAGTAGCGTTTCAAATATTATTGCAATCGTTCTTGGTGTTCTATTAATTGGATTTGTAGGGAATCGTTTGATTTCTAAATTCTTTGAACTTAATAGTGCTGCTCAAGCTGGTGGTAATTTTACAATGCAAAATGATAGCTCTGATTCAGATGATGATGGGGGAGCTGGAGAAATGTTGGCCGCTGGTGGTGGCGGTGGTGACGGCCTTGGTGGCGTACACTCTCTTAATGGTATTGAAAGATTTAAGGTTTTTGCAGATAACACTCCTCAAGAAGCAATTCTACTAGTTAAGAAATGGATTGCTCAAGATACAAAGAGTGGGCATGCAGCTCTTAGAGCTCTCGTACAGCAAATTGATAATAGTGCACTAACAGATGTATTTAAGATGCTAAGTGAACCTGAAAAGGCAAAGTGGAGAGATCTACTAAATAAACCACTTAATGCAAGCGAGTTATCACTTGCAAATGACTATATTAGTAATCAAATCGTACAAAGTGTTATTCTTCCTTCTCTAATCGAAGATCCAAACACTTACGATTTACTTCTTAAGCTTAATGCTGACATGATTAATCAGATCTATGAAAAGGATCCGTATATTGTTTCACTTGTTCTTAACGCTCTAAGTGAAAGCTTTGTCGCTGAAGTTCTTTCAAGTTGTGATACTGAAACAGTAGATCAGATTTTAATGTCGTCAGTAATTATTAAGGAGCAAGAGGTTAGAGATAATCAGGCCCGTATTAAAGAAGTCCTTTCTCAATATGTTGAGTCTAAGTCGAAGCTTCCATTTGTTGAGAAACTATATGATATTCTTCCAAATGTTTCGTCGGCCGTTGAGAGAAGTATTTTCAATACACTTAAACAGAATATCAATGTTGAAGAGTTCACTGAACTAAGTCAGAAGAATTTCCCTTCTGAGCTTGTAAGTGAGCTACCGACGAAATTTTTAAAAGAATCACTTGCTACCTATGACCTAGGAAAGAAAGTTTCATTACTTTTCCCAATGGAAGAGTCTGAGAGAATGTATTATTTAGACCTTTTTGCGCCTGATGGAACTAAGGCCCGTGACCTTATGCAAATTGAGTTTGATTCTGTTGAACGTGATGAAATGAGAAAGAGTAAAATCATTGCTGGAAAAGATGATAGCTGGCGTGAGTTTGTTAAGTTCGTACGTGCTCGAATCACAAAAGAAAAAGATGAGAAGACTGAGATCGAAAACATTGTCCATAATTGGGCCCAAGAGTTATATGGCTCAGTTGAGACTCGACCAGACTTAAAAGTAGCATAATAAAAAAAGCAGCTCTAAGAGCTGCTTTTTTATTTCTTATTTTGAATTTCTATTTAGACTTGAGCTGCTTTTAGAAGATTCTTAGCGATGATCATAATCATAACCTCATTAGTTCCAGCACCAATTTCATTAAGCTTATTATCTCTCATCATACGCTCAACTGGGAACTCTCTTGAGTAACCGTATCCACCGTGTAGTTGGATAGCATCAAGAGCGATCTTCGTTGCCATTTTTGGAATTGCAAGCTTAACTTGAGCTGCAACAACTGGCCCCTTTTCTCCTTGGTCGTAACGGTAAGCTACGTTGTAAAGGAAGTTTCTCATCATCTCTGTTTCAGTTGCCATTTCAGCGATCATTTTCTGGATCATTTGGTACTCACCAATTGTTTTTCCAAATTGTGATCTTTCATTTGCATATTTAATACACTGATCAACACATGCTTGAGCGATACCTAGTGAGATACCAGCGATTGTAATTCTTTCAATCTCAAGGTTTTTCATCATGTGGTAAATTGAATCACCTTCGTTACCAACAAGTTGCTCAAGACCTACTTTAGCATTGTCAAAGATAAGTTCACCTGTTGGAGAAGCACGCATACCCATCTTGTGGATTGGGCTTCCAAAGTCAAAGTGACCTTTGTCCTTTTCTAGGATGAAAGTTGAAAGATTCTTTCTCTCTTTTCCTGTTCTTGTATAGACGTAAGCGATGTCTGCGTATTGTGCATTTGTAATCCACATCTTCGTTCCATTTAGAAGGTAGTGGTCATCTTTTTTCTCTGCTTTTGTTTGGATACCAACAGCATCTGATCCGTACTCTGGCTCAGACATTCCCATACAGCCGATGTGCTCACCAGTAATTAGTTTTGGAAGGTACTTTTCTTTTTGTTCTTTAGATGCGTTATTTTCAATATTGTTTACACAAAGGATAGAGTGGGCAAGGTAAGAAAGAGTTGAAGAAGCACACGCTTTTCCAAATTCTTCCATGACGATTGTTGCGGCAAGGGCACCCATTCCAGCACCACCGTACTCAGGGTCAGCAGTAATTCCAAGAACTCCAATTTCACCCATTTTCTTGAAAGCATCCATGTTGAAACTTTCGTCCGTATCATGCTTTTCCGCTACAGGAGCAAGCTCTTGTCTTGCAAAATCACGACACATTTTTTGGATTTGTTTTTCTTCCTCTGTGAAATACCACATACTCTGTCCCCTCTGTCATTTTAAGTCAAAATAACTTACCGTGTCTTACATCCTATGGCAATAATGCCAAAGATGTTTTTAGCCAATAGACTATATTTAGTGAGAAGATAAAAATTGTAAGTACTTGAAATTGTCAAAGTGTTTTACATGACCTACAATTTTTTTAAGGAGTCGATTGATGCTTACAACACCTGTAGTCAAGGATGAGGACACGGTATTTCCAGGGGAGAATTGGTTTTTCTACTGGAAAACTTCAGCTTCTCTTTGGAAATCTAAAATTGAACAAACGTCTTTAACAGATAAGATTATCGTACCGATAAATTGGAGCTTCCATACGGATACCGGCGATAAGATTGATTTTGCAAAGCAGAAACCTGAGACGGACTTCAAGCGCCTATATGATATTTGTAAAGAGTTAGATAAGGAGATTATCTTTCTTTTACCTGTTTCACCGGTACCGTATCTGCCAAATGGTGGTATTCCATATCTTTTGGCAAGAACTGCTAGCTGTGATCAGTACGGCCTTAACCGTGCAAGTGCAGATAGTGATGGAACAATTCATAATTTCTATAGTTTCTATGATCCTCGAGTTTATAAAGGCTTTACTCGTTTTTGTTCAGAACTAAATTCATACTTTCAAGAAAGTGGAATTAAGGCTCCTTTATGGGGCGCCAATTGCGGCCACTACTCACATGGCCACTTCAACTCTTATATCTTTGATCGCTCAGTGGCATTTCAAAGTGGCTTCAGTCGTTTTGTTGAAATGAAAAAAGGTGAGCTTAAGCTTGAGAAAATTACGGCCGAGCAAGAGCATGAGTTTATTATTGAGTATAATGAAACGATTTCTCACATCTATATCGATATTGTGAAGCATTCAATGGAGAAGAATTGGCAAGGTGTAAAGAACTTCTCTTTCTTAGAAGGTTCAATGAACTCGATTGAGAATCGTATGCTTGACCAAGTAAGTGATACTAAGATCATTGATGATGCACTAAAGAGCTTAGACAATGGAATCCTTCCATCTTCTATTCTTCTACCTAATCGCAATAAGAATGGGATTTATTCTGATTTAAAGAAACAAGTTATTAACTCTTCTCGTTTAGATGAATTCTATAATGATAAGACGATTATCGCAGATAATGACTATATTTTTAAAACTTCAAATGCTGTTAATATTTTTCATAATGTGAAGGATTTTAAAAGTAAGGAGCTTATCGCATTTTCTGGATTTATCGACTTTTGTAAAAGTCAATTTAGCTGGAATTATAGCTATAGCGATATTAATGAGTTTCACTGGGAAGACTATGTTGAAAGTCCATTTCAATTCTTCTACTTCAATGGAAAAGAGATTAATGCTGAACTCCTAGGAAAGGTCTTAAAGCTCTTTATGAGTGGCGGTAAGGTTCTTATCGATATTGCATATCTTGAAAAGAATTTAAGGAGAAGACTTGAGTCTTTCTACTTAGAAAATGAATTAAGTGTCGAAAAGATCCGTTTCATAACTGAGATCAATACGGTCACAATGGGTGAGGGGCGACTGCTTATCTTTAACTCAAATGATTTTCAAGAATGTAGTGATGATGAGCTCAATACCTTTTGGAATAAAGTTACGAAGAGCATTGGCTATATCGGTTGCGATATTTCTCAAAGCGGAGAAGTTCGCTATAAGTGGCAAGAAAGGGCCATCGCTTCTTCTGATCTTAAATACGATAAGGTAAAGCGTATTAGCTTTTTTAATCCTTCAAGTTATAAGCAAAAACTTAATATTAAATATCCATCGGAATACGTTTTCCAAAAGATGATCGATCAAAATCATGTTGAGATTAATAATACTCCACACGAGATTGAATTGAGCTTCATGCCTAAGGGAAGTATTTCATTAGATTTTGGGATAATTTCGGAGTAGAGATGGGTGCAAATGATAAAGTTTTATATGTAAGTTATGTCTATAGTGAAGAGCACAGTCTTTTCTTTATTCGTTCGATCTTTACTGCAAAGTCATCAGTTGACTTTAGTGAAGTTGAGCTTGGTCCTCGTATGGAAATAACTTCAGATGGCTACCTTAGTGGATTCTTTGATGAAGATGAATTAACGAAATTTGCTTATGATCTTAGTGATCGTCTAAAGCAAGATAGGGTATGCTTAATTTCTCCAGATTGCTTTAATAAAGTTTTAGAAACAACTAAGAAGATTGGTGGATTACTTGAAGCTTTTGTTGAGCATGGAAATGTCTTAGAAAACCCTGAAAGAGCAAAGAAGGGATTCCTATCGAGCTTTATTCGATAGGAACTGTTGTCCCATGAAATAATGTTCTAATTTCCAAGAGACTCCAAATTGTCGAGTTATACATAATATTAAACACTTACTAGCTACTAGTGCCTAAATAAATTTGCACTCTGTAGAACATGTCGTATCCGAGACTTTTGCTAAGTTACTGTAAATATATTCCTGTTATAAGCACATTCTTAAATAATTTTAAATTATTTTAATATAGAGCGATAAGAATTGTTGAGAAGGGTTTTAATTTGAGGAAATGATGTTTAGTAAATTATCAAAATCACTTATATTTACAGGTCTTTTAAGCATTTTATTTGTTTCTTGTGTAGGAACTGTTGAGGATACTGAAGAGATTGTTAATTCGAAAGAGGCGAAGGATGTTCGCATCTCTTTTGATGGAATATTCGATTGCTATGCTATTAGCCAGGATAAAGTTGAGGTCCGTTTTTCAAAAGCGCAAATTACTAAAGGTGCAGTAAGCTCAGAAGATTTAGTTTATCAAGCTTTCTTAAATGGTAATTTCAATATACCCGTAAACTCAAATAAAATCGAAAATCTTCGTATTGATGATGAAGATCTTTATCACCTAACAATTGGAAACTTAGTAAGAAATACCTCATATTCAATTTCAGTAAAGGCTCTTGACCCTAGTACAAATACAATTGATACAAATATTGAAACATGTACTGTTAGAACTCTTGATGAAGAGTATCCATTATTTGATGGATTAGAAGTTGTTGAGCCGACTCCGGGAATTCTTGGACAAAATGAGCTGGTTTTAAGATGGAATACTGCAACTCCCGCAAAGTTTATTCTTGGTTCAATTGCGGCCGATGGATATAAAATAAAAAAATATAATATCTACTGGTCAGACTCTTCTGGATCTTTGGATAATCTAACATTATTGACTGAGATAACAGAGGATAATTTTAATCCAATCACATCTTATAAAGTTACAGGTCTACTTCCAGGTAGTAATTATTATTTCTTAGCTCGGGCAGAGGATGAGTCTAATCGTGAAGAACGAAATATTAAGGTACTTTCTGCAAGAACAAATCTTCCTGCTGTAACGAGTTTTGTCGGGATACAGTCTTTAACTGTACCGAAAACAAAGTCTGGATATACATCATTAGTGGCGTCGTGGCCTAAAGCCTCTGGTGACTTTGATCGTTATCGAATTTTTGCAATTCCAAAGTCTTCGCCAGCATTTTCAAGCAATACAGTTAATCCGAATAATGGACTTTATCTAAAATCAGAGGTGACAAATGTTGATGCTACAACAGCAATTATTCCAGGTTTAACGCAGAATGAAGAATATGCGGTTTTTGTTGTGGCGTGTATGTATGATTCAGGAACAGATAGTTGTGTTACCTATGATGGTGAGGATGTGAAATTATCGGCCATAACAACACCTCCTCTTGCTCCATACGCTGGTGTAGGTTCTGTTCAAAAACTTGAAGGAACAGCCGGTCTGAGTACTGCTCGTCTTCTTTGGAATCCTCCGGCAATAAGTCAGGGGGTATGTGACAATATCAATTTGTACTTTGTTGATTCGGCAAATAATGAAGAGCCTATTTACTCTTGTAATGACGAGCTTGCGGATCCAACTAAACCTTGTTTCTCTGAAGGTGCCGTTTGTGATGATACTCAAATTATTCTTTCGGGAATTAGCTTAGATACTGAGTATTGTTTTCGATCAAAAGTATTCGAAAATGGAAGAGAGCAAGAAACAGAAAATAAAAAGTGTTTCACGAATCGAATTACAAAACCAGTTTTTCCTGACTCGCCAACTTGTACCGCGCTAGATGGAGGTACAGAGTTACAAATTGATTGGCCGACACCTAGTGATGGAGATTATGCAAATTACATTCTCTTTGTTGAACAAGTAGAAGATGGTGATACATCGGCATTAAATGCTAATAATTGGATGAATGATGCTGTTGAGGCTTATGAAGCAGGTTCTAATTCCACTTACACAACAGATGTATTAGACAAAACAATCAATACAAAAAAACTTAGATATAAGATTCCTGATACAAAGTATCGTATTGGGATTAAAACTTTAATTTCTGCTAATGGAACTAATTACTTTGATGACAATGCAAATGTTGTGGAATGTAAGACGAAGTCTATGTCTCTTAATTTTCAAGGCTGGAGGCATGCTCTATCTGTTGGACCACGAATTAATGGCGTTGGTGACCATAAGCTTACACAAACGACAATAGAGCTACCACGTGCTGGCTATACAGGTGATGAAATTACATTAGAAAAGGCAGGGGTTGTTCGTGAGTATTATAAGTATGCTGATGGAAGAATTATTCCAACTCCTAAAGTAGACTCCGTTCAAAAATATATTTATTCAAATTATTGGTATTTGACTTTATTAGATAACTCAAAGCGATTGAAGTTTACTTATGAAGCTGATAATTCATTGCCAAGTCCTTATTTTAAAGTTGAATACGATGGTGACTCTAACGTGAAAATTACAGCGAGAACGGGGAGTTACTCAAGTAATGAATGTCGTGATGTTAGCGCATATATTGCTAATGATGCTACTATGCAAAATTTATTCTCTTTAACGTGTGGATCTTATAATTATCGTACTATGCATTACGCCGCTGGTGGCTTCCCTGTAACATTAGATGGCCTGATAACAACTAATTCCGGAAATAGTGGGCTTGTTGCAATAAATTGGGAACCAGTCAGAACTTCTACTGGTGAGCTAATTGAGGATTTTCTCTTTAATAATCAAATCGCTAGTGATGAGCTTGATGGATATTATATCTATCGAAAAGAAGTTCCTATTGCCAATACAAAACAAGACTTAACAAACCTTTTAAATAACGTTAATGGTTCTGGCTCTGGTTGGGTCGAGCTAAATACAGGAAAGCCAGTTAAGTCAATCGATGAACTTACTTATATTGATGTACTACCTGACGGCTATCATCCGATACATGGATCAAATATCTCTAGAAGCCAAAGAGAAAAGGCCAATACTGGAAAGGTTGTTTGGTATACAGTCCGATATCGCATGGCCGGAAAAGTAATGAATTACAATCAAGACGGTGAGAGTACGGATGCAATTCTTCAAGTTCTGATTCCTCCTGCAAATATGGCAAGTATTCATCCATGGATTGCAAATCTTCAAATGTGTAAGCAAATGGGGAAAGAAGTTGATCGTCAAAATGATTATCGTTGCGAGTTTGGAGGACTTGGCTCGACTAAAATTGATAATCAATACTACTATGATCTAGGTGGGTATATTTTAGTCGATCGTTGGCAACTAGGGTGTAATGTTACATTTGATGGTGATATTGATAAGACTAGTGGAACATCAAAGTTTTGCGATATGAACCCTTCCGCAAGCCCGTATTACATGACAGAAGCACCTGATCGTTCATGCTATATGCGTAGCTCTAGTGATCGCCCAAGTGCAACGCCTAATTCTGTCGGTTATGAAGTTGGAGGTGGATTCTGTATTCTAAATGAAGATAATGGTTCGTCCGATCCAACATACTCAAATTGGAAGAAGATAAGTGAGATTACAGGTGATACACCTGCTACAACAACTCTTCCTACATATGAAACATCAGAAGCCTTAGGACGTTCATATGCCGGTAGTTCTGGATATGGGGAAATCATTTCGACAAATGATTCTTCAATGCCACCAATTTTAAACGTGAACTTTAAAGAAGCGCACTTACTTTGCCAGTCTCATACTGTCCAAGTACAAACATCTTCTCTTATAAGTGCAAAAATAAGAAAGAGACAACTTAGCTCTCGTGAATATCAACACGTGACAATGCCCAGTTTAATTGAAGGTGATAAGCCTTATGCGTACGAATTAGAGTCAAGTTATCATGGTCACGATAACCCAGATCGTGGTCATTCATTCTATTCATATAATAATGGATCTGGTCACTGTAATAAGGAGTCAAGGTATTGGGATTATATCACGGACTACTCTGATAATGCTCGTGTGATCTCTGGGAAGTTAAATTATATGTGGGGAAGTTCATGGCGTAAGGCAAACTTTGTAACAGGTAGTTACAATATGAGTGGGCGTGGAATTCGAACAGGGGGAACAGACCATTGTGTTAGTGGCTTTGGTATTCAAGATTATCTTGGAATAAATCACTTCTTAAACGATCACGCACTTTGTAAGAAGTATAGTGATGACTCAAATGCGACGTGTGAGATTTATCCAGAACAAAGTTGGATTGATGCCTATAACGGTATTTTTCCTCTGACAAAATTTATCGAAGATGATTACGCTGATCGCGAAATTTATAAGAATGCTTTTGAACAGAAATTCTTCTGGAAGTACTTCGATGATGGAAGTTTAATTCAATACGGAAAGCCTAGGGCAACGGCCACAACAAGAACATATGGTTCTTACGCTTATCCAAGATCAGGTTATGAGAAAGCAACACACTTAATGGAGCAAATGTCTAATTTGAGTTCATTTAGCTTTGCTCTTGGAATGCCTCTTAATTGTCTTTCTGGAGAGTCTTATTGTCATCCTGATGATAAAGGTGTTTTCCCGGCACGTTCTAGTGCAAGTGATTATGGTACTTATATCCTTGATCAATTAGCTGGTGATTTTGATTTATTTTATCCGATTGAGTACAACCCTAATTTGGCAACTCAAGACGAATACTTTGCTAAAGTCCTCACTGTTGAATCTTATGATAATCTAGCTGACTATTACGGTGATGATACAGATAAGAATTTATACTACGATGATGGAAGTGGTTCTCTTATTCAAGTACAAGGGGTTGGCTATCGTTCTCATAGTCGCTTCATGACGAATTGGGATTATAGTCCAGATTATCGTGGGCGTAATATTGGAGTTCGTTGTGGTGTAAAGGTGGAATTAGATCTTGCTGGTTCATTAAAACAAGTCGATGATAAGGATCTTAACTAGGTAAGCGCTTTCATGTTAATTCGAGTTACACTCATATTATTATTTTTGATTTCGTGTACACCGACACCGGTTGATGATCAGGTTACTGTCAAAGATGGTACAAATGCAAAACTTGTTTTTACTTCAAGTGATTCGAATTCTTTAGGTACTTTAGCAGTTGGCTCAACGAGATCTCATTTGATTAAAATATCAAATGAGGGAAACCTTGATGCATCTGAAATGGTATTTGATATCGTCGGCAATAAGAATATGAATTACACAGGGGATGCCTTTCCTGGGCTTAGTGGGACGTGTACAGACACACTAGTTTCCGGTGAATCTTGTTATGTTGAAGTTTTTGTTTTTTCTAATTTTCCTGCGGTAATAGCAGAGAACTTATTTATCAAATATAAAGACGGTATTGGTGACAATAGTACTACTTATCAATTAAGTGGTAATTTCGGTTCCCCTGGAAATCTTGCGCCAAGCTTAAGTGGACTACATTTTGGGAATCTTCAAGTCGGTGCGACTAAAACTCTTCAAGTATCAGTTCAAAATATTGGAAATCTTCCTGTTACTGAATTAGATGGTTATACATTAACGATCGATGGAACACCTGGTGACTTTTATTTTTCAGGGGGAGGTTATCCTGGCACTGGTGGGAACTGTGCAGCATACTTAGCTCCTGGTCAAAGTTGTACTCTTGAAGTTGAAGCACATGCATCGATTTTAGAGTTTGAGCACACTGGAACACTTGAATTAACATTTAAAAACCCATCTCAATATCAGTCTATTAGTATTGGGTTAGGGTTTTACGGTGCAGATATTAAGGGGTATCTTGAAGCAGAAGTTTTAGGAAGTGGAGCACTTTATACAACTGCCATAAACAATGCTGCTGATGAAACACAACCTGTACTCACATACTCACTAACTAATACTGGGTATCTCGCTACGAAAGCAATGGACTTGAATTCTTCGGGAGCTCTTCCTCTTGTTGTTTCAGATAATCGCTGTCCAGCAGAGCTGGAGCCTTTTGAAAGTTGTGAGATCGACCTAATGTTAAAGCCGGAGTATAGTTATCCACTTGCTGACGGGATTGAATTTCCTTTGATTATTAATGAAGAGCCAATTGTATTTAAGTATGATAATAATAAAGATGCTCAATTACAGCTTACACCAGAAATTCTTGCTGCGGGAAGTGTTCTTGGTGAAGCTAATCTAACGATTTATCCAAATTCTAATACATTAGAACCTTTTGATAACGATATTGTTCCTCTTGATAAAACTGCTCGTTGGAATGATTACGATTGGAAATATATTGTTGGTACAGCTGTACTATCTCGAAAAATTCTTTTTAAAAATGGTTCTCCTGGTAAAAACGCTAAGATGACAAATGTTGAATTTAGTCTATCTCCAAGTGATGGCGCCTTAAAGTTGAATTGTCTTGAAAATGGAAACTGTCCTGAAATCATACATGACGGCCAAAAAAGTGAAATGACTTTTTCTTACGCACCAACTGTTCCTGAGGATAAATCAGCTGATCCGTATATCTTAACAGTAAGTTATTTTGATGGTGTTAAGAATAAGGTTTTTAAGGTCGAAATTCCTGCTGTGGCAACAAGCTATCCATATTTATCGATTGAAGAAACTTACTTAGATGACGATGGTGTGACTTACTTTGCGGAAAATAGTACCATGACAAATTTTGTAACATCATCAAGTATTGTTATTAAGAATGAGGGGTTATCTGGAGTTAATATTGCACAAAATATTATACGCTCAACAGGTCAAACTGGTGAGGAGTATTTTTCGTACGATAATTCTGACTGTGACCGCTTAATTAAAAATAGTGAGACATGTACTCTAAGATTTGATTTTTTAAAACCAGGTGATCCAAGGGCCAAACCATTTGTCGCTGAATCATTTACTAATTCTTTTAAAGTTTCTAATGGTGTTTCCATCGACAATGAGGCATATCAAATTTTTGATCTTGAATATCGCGTCAGTATGTTTGAAAGAGGTTGGTATGACTTTGCTCCTGAAGAAGTGGACTTTGGTGAAGTTTTATATTCAACGATAGATCAATCTCCAATTGGACAAGTCAATACGTATACGAGAGTCGTAGATATCCCGAATTCAAGTGTTAAAGGTAGCCATGTTCGTAACCACTTTACATTTGAAATTGTTGGAGATGAGGCATCGCATTTTTCATACTCAAAAGGTTTTCAATCAGAAATTTGGCCTACAGGTGAAGATGATGGTCTAGTTTATCGAACATTGAATATTATCTATACGGCACCGACTCAAGCTGAAGATTTAGGTGCAGATGGTGAATCGACAGCTCAGCTTATTATTCGCTATCATGGTATGGGGCAAGATATTTCGAGCACAGATTATGAGCCAGAGACTGTCATCTACAACTTAAAAGCTAAGCCTGTTATCGAACCTAAGTATCGTATCAGTAAACTTACAAACCGAAGACCTTTCGCACCACAATTATATGACCCAGATGCTGCATTAATGATTGCGAACGTTGAGAATGTTGCCCATACAATTATAAAAGTAACAAATTATGGACTAATAGATAAAATAGGTACTACAAAAGCTCTTTTAAAAAGTATTGTTAGCTATAATGCAAGTGATGATACTGAAGATCCTACAATTGATACGCATTTTAAACTACGTGCAGTGAATCCTAGTGATACATGTTTTAATAGTTTATCTCAAATAGATCATCAAAGTATTGAGTTTACGATTAAGCCTCTTCAGTCATGTGAGTTTGAAATTTATGACTATGCCCCAGATTATTTTGGATTTATCGAAGAAGTTTTAAAGGTCGAATTCGAGAAGATTAATGGTATTGGGCGTGATTATGAAAAGTTTAGGGGAGTAGGGTTTAATTTGGCAAAATTAAGATTTAATCCTTTTAAAACTGGAGTTTTAAATTTTGTAAAGTTTAATGAAATTGATCTTGGTCAAGTTGATAATCAAGAATTTCTAATTCAATCGGCAATAGGGACTCCATTTGTTGTTCCTGGAGAAGTTACAAGCCTAGAAGTTGTTTCAGATATTTCAGGTATTATCGAGTGCGAAAAAGCACTTACTCTGCCTGCTATTTGGAGTGGGAAAGAAATCGTCTTTAAACCAGAATCCTTTTCAATAAATACAGAAAGTTGTAGTGGAGTCAGAATTCATCCTGGTGAAGATGATACATCATACTTCACTAATTATAGTGAAAGTTGTCCTTTATCAATTGATTTTAGTCCATCACATGTTGGTAAAGTTGAAAAAGCTTGTGTTGCAGTAAACTACAAAGTTAATGAGTCGGCCACATCTCCAATAGGAACTTCTTATGCAATTGTTGCTGGATCAGGGAAAGTACCGAAGTCTGTATTTCATGGATGGCGTGGTGCTTACGCGGAAGGTGAAACATTAGAAAAAACAGCTCATGCGAAAATCGTATGGAATGAAATGACTGTTGTTGATGATTTGGGAACAGTTACAGGGTACAAGATTTTTAGAAAAAATATTAAAGAAGGTACCTTTAGTGATGAACACATTTTTGAAGGAGCAATAGCAGACTTCTATAATGAAGATACTGGCTTTTATGAATATAGTAACCATGTGGACGATTCCCTACCAAATGGTTCCACAGTAACGGCCCTTGAAGTAGATAAAGTCTTTAATTATAAAGTACAGGCTATTATTTCTATTCCTGGAGAAGGAACGTTTGATAGCCCGACAGACATTAGCAATGGAAATGCTGATCATGTGGTCAGTTTAGTCATTCCTGGGCCATATATGTCTCTCATACATCGTTGGACAGCAAATATTGATATTTGTACAAAAAATCTTCAATATAATTATGAGGACCTTGATCGTACTGATAATTATACATGTGTCTATAGCGGACCTAATAATTCAAATGGTAGTTTTGATGTTAAAGATTATACAATCATTGATCGCTATGAAGTTGGAAAAAGCAATTCGGATGGTAAACCTTCGAATGTTCCTAATTTACCTCCATATTTATTTGAAAGCTTGTCGCAAGCAAAGGACTATTGTGACTCTCAACAATACTCTATTTTTGATTTGAATATTTACAATGAAGAAAAGAGTTTAATGAATAGGCTAGACTATATCATTGGTTCAATTGGTACTGATCCTATGAATTGCGTAACATCGGGAGCGATGCAGAACTCTGGTGTTAGTAGCTGTGAATCTTCCTATGGGTTAAATGATATGGTTGGAAACGCATGGGAGATGCTAGATGATACTCTACTGCCTGCGCCAGGTAATTCATGGATTTATGATGAAAACTCATTCTATGCAGGTGATGAATATTATTTTAACGTTTCGGAGCTAAATCTAAATAACTATATTGGTAGTGATTATAATACCTTTATCGATTTCTTTAAGTTTGATGCTAGTGTGATTTGTTTTAATACCTTATTTAATGAACCTCGTTATTCACTAGGGGGGATTTGTGCAACAGCAAAATCTGATGTTTTAATGGATGATGCCTATAATGGACCGATGCAGGATTTTTCGTCCGTTAATACGGCAGTTATTTTTCCTAAGTATGAGTCTGAGTTAGGTAGTGCTTTTACTCTTAAAAGAACATTAATGATGGGGGGATCAAATTCATCGGCCCAAAGATTTAATGTATCTCCGAGTAGATATGTCATGTATTGGACCAATCCAGAAACCGAAAGAATTCTTATGGCCCAGCATCCGAATGGCCAATATGAGGGGGGGGCACCTCGTTGTACATTTAAATTTTCGATGGAGTAAGGAACTAGGCAGAATTATCGCAATTAATTTTGCTTAATTCAATCCTTTAAGTTTAGTTAAGCAGATCCGAAAAATCATACGTATTATTAAGATAGGCGTATGAATCTATGAATATATTAAAACTTTTTACATTCTTTATTCTTTCTTTTACGACAGCTTTTGCTGAGGACTTTCTCATCTCTAGCATTCCAGAAAAAGCAAATGTTTACATACGAAACTCAGCAAATGGGCAGAGGAGACTTTTAGGTGAGACCCCTTATAAAGGAGAATTAAGTACAGTTGCTAGTACTGTAGGGATTGACTCAACCTTTGTCTTAGAAATAGAGAAAAGTGGTTATGAAAGCTATAACTTATTAGTGGTAAGGCCAGCCGAAGGTGATATCAAAATTGTAGCCTCATTAAAAGAGCATGATCGCGCTACAAATCATATAACGTTGGATAATGTCATCATTAAATTATTTGATGCACAAAGATTTGTTAGGACGAAAGCTTATGGTGAAGCAGTTAAGGCACTGGATTCTATTGAAAATGATGCCAGCAACCTTTCTAGTTTTTATGAAATGAAAGGTGGGGCGCTTTATTTAAAAAAGGACTTTGTTGGGGCCTTGGCAAATTATAGAAAAGCAACTTCTTTAAATGAACAGAATAAAGATGCATTTGCAATGAAGCAATACTTAGAAAAAGTTCTAGGAGAAAAATAAATGAAATATTTATTAACAATCCTTAGTCTTTGTTTTTCAATTTATGCCAATACTAATCCAAGTATGTTAAATGTTGATTGGCAAAAGAAAATTTTGTCCGATGATATGAAAGATATTATCGAAACGAAGCTTGATAAAATTTTAGCCGATAAACAATATACTGTTGATATTGAAATTAAAGTTACAACACCAAGAAAACCTAGTTTTAAACAAACACCAAAACAGGCTCCAGAAGAAGTTAAGTTTACAAATGTTGCAAAAACTTCACCTGGTGATTATATTGTTTTATCAAAGTTTGGTTTAGAGACACCAATTACAGCTAATATGAATTCAAAAGAGGCTCCTGCCAATAGTGAATATGAATATCTTTGGAAGTATCAAGAGAGTCAAAGTATTTTTAATAACCTTGAGAGTATCGAAGTCTCAATACGCCTACCTGAAAGTTTAAATGAAGATCAGAGACAGCATGTTGAAAAACTTGTAAAAGAAACAAAGTTTAGTCTTAAAGATTTCACCATTGATTATAAGTTTATCTATATTAATCTAAAACCGTTAAAGTTATATGAAAATAAAGTTGCTAATGACTCTGCTGTTGCGGCTGAGACTGAATCTGATAGTAATATTTGGAGCTTGTTAGAAAAATTTGCTACTCCAATAGGTATTTTTCTTGGAGCATTAACGATATCTCTCTGTTCATTACTTATTTTTAAAAAATATGAAAAATTAAGAAATGATATTCTCCAACGTAAAATTACGTTAGATTCAAATAATAAGAATGTTGTCGATAATAAGAATTCTTCTGACGAAGTCGATAATGGTATTGGTGGAGGTGAAGTTCTTGGTGGAAGTAGTTCTGATCAAAAAGATGAAAATACAATTAGTGGATTTGAAAGATTGATTAAAACATTAGATGAAAGTCCGCAAACTGTAATTTTACTAATAAAAGGCTGGATAAAATCAGAAGAAGAACTGGCAAAGCAATCACTTGTGTATCTATTAGATAAGCTAGATTCACAAAGTCTACATACTATATTTGAAAAGTTAAATATGGCCGAAAGGCAAGAGTGGAAGTCTGTTATTGATTCGACTCCATACAATTCAATTCGGGCAACTGCTGTTGATTCCTACATTACAAACTCAATTATTAATAGTTTTATTGTTCCAGATATTGTTGAAAGTGATGAATTAAAAGAGAAACTTCTAAGTATTGATGATGAGGGTGCATTTGAATTTTTTAAGAACAATAGAGACTTGGCGCCACTGTTTTTAACAATTTGTCCTACTCATACTATGAACTATATTCTGTCAAAAATAGATATCGAAGAGCGAGCTAAGTATTTAAAAAGCGCAGCAGCTATCAATACTGCAAATGAAGATGAATTATTTGTGGAAATTAATGAAAGACTATCTAAGTATATTAGCATCGAAGTGGTCAGTCCGTTTATTGAAAAAATAATGGCAATGATTCCAATCTCCTCTCATGAAGATGAAGAATACTTGTATGATGTTCTATTACAAAATGGGCTAACAAATAAAGTCGAAAGCATTGCTTTAAAAAACTTTCCCTCATTCCTATTAGGTAAATTATCTGAAAAATCATTGAATAAAATCTTTATGAGCTATACGATGATTAGACGTGTTGAACTTATTGAGTCTTTTGATGATGAAGAGTTGAGAAACACATTTATTTCTTCTTTCGCTAAAGAAGGAACAACTATTTATGAGATGTATGAGCTAGAGCAAGAGCGATTTGTTATTGATGATAGTGCTAGGCTAGCTTTAGAAGAAAGTAAAGCAGATAACTACTGCGAAGTATATAAAAAGGCTAGAGAACTTGTTTTAAGTGATCTTGAAATTACAAGAGATGCAAAGCAAGTTATCTATGAGTGGATTAAATCTGTCCGTGAAGAAGAATCATTAGAACTGGTAAGTTAATCCACTTTGAACTTTTATATTAGTTGTTGAAACAACAGAACCAAAGCCGATTTGGAAATCGGCTTCTAATTTAATGTCGATATTATCCTTCCAGCGATATAACATCCCACCAGTTGGTCCCACGTGAAATATTAGATCTGTTTTCTTTGCCGTTTCACTTGTATAGAAAAGGTATGAAACATCTGTTGCTGCACCTGCATAGTATCTAAATTTTGGAGAAAATTTGATATACACTCCGTCTGAACTTTTTATCTCAATATCGGAAGCTGCTTTATTGCCAAAGTAATACTGATAAGCAGCACCTAGCGAAAATATTCTTCCAGTTGAAGCCAATAGGGGAATGACACCGCGAACACTTACTGCTTGATTAGTCTTAAAGGGAATCGTGTAGTCACCCATAAGTGTAATCACCATTGCTGAACCACTAATTGGAGTCTTTTTAGCATTATTTCCACTTTCGTCTTTTAGGTTTGATTCTGCTTCATTATAAGAGATATTAGAAACACCTAGGCCAAAGCTATAGTAAGGGGTTGGTTTCGTTAGTGCCAATGATGACATTGCTAAAATTAAAGAAATAAAGAACTTACCCAAGTTTAATCCTTATATTGAAAATATTCTCATTATAAATTCCAATCTGTACATCGAGATTTTCTGCATTCATCTTCAGGTAGTGTAGAGAGTTTGTAATGTTTGAATCTTCAAGAAAGCTCATATCCAAGTCCCACTCATTAAAGTAAAGGTTGAGACGCTTATCTGTTGTTAGTGCTTTTAGGTTATCGAAGTTTAATTTTAAAATAAGAATCTTAATTAATCGCGATAGTACTTTTAATGCATCTTTCTCAAAGCTTATATTTTCTGCTTTATAAGCTTTTGAAGTTAAATCAACTACTTTGTTTTTCGATATAATAACGTTCTTTAGGCTACTCAAGAGTAGCTCTGTAAACCTTTCTGGATCTAGTAGGACTTTTCGATTGTTTCTTGCTTGAGGCTGCTTGCTTTGTTGTGTTAGTTTCATCATGATCCTCTATTATGTCGAAAATTGTTTTGAAACTTAAAGATGAATTACTTATTCTTTGAAATTTCGGGAAGCTCAGATTTGGCTGTACTTTAAATCGTGTAAGTTGTTTAACGATATTTTCTTTTAGAGGTAAGTTATCAACTTTTAGTACTAACTCTAAACGTTTACGATCTTCTTTATTCTTAACGAATCTCTTACTTTCTATTGTGACAAAATTTTCTTTTAGATAAAGTTGTAATCTTTTATAGAATGTATCAAAAACCCATTGGGAATAAGAATCTTTCGTTAAATTCTTTTGCCAATTAATAGGGGAGAATTTAACAGAGATTTTTTCATCATTATTGGCTTCCCCAAAAGTTTCTAAAGAAGTCTCTAATGATTCTTCACACTCTTTCTCTTGTGATTTCAGATCATTAACACCAGAAAACTTCTTATTAAGCTGTTTTCTTTTTACTTTATTGAATATTTTCTGCCTGATAGTCACAGTGTTCATAATCTACATTTTAACTTTATTTTATTGTAATTTTGAAGGGGGAAAAAAGTTTATTTACTAGAGTAAGTAATTTAATGAAAATAAAAAAGTATTCTGAGTTAGGTCAAAATTATCAGCAGTTACTGTTGTTTTAAACCCCCCTAGTCCTATGCGGTACTTACTTGTAATATCAACTTGAACTTCACTAAATATCTTTGTGGCTGTCATATTATTTGTCTTAAATGAGCTCTCAGCAAAAAATGATTGAAAATATGAGACATTGAAAATGATTTTTCGACTCCATAGTTCAGCTATATATTCGATACCTACTTGAGACCAAGCTATTGTATTTTCACCGCTTTTTAATCCTTTATTGTATTCTGGTAAATTGATAAATGGTTGGTTCTCATAGTGTACACCTCCAAATAGATCAAATGGCAGCCAAGTTGGTGCAAATAAGTATTGAACATAGAGATTGATTATATTTGGTACATCATACTTTTCGGCTTTAGATCCAATTGACTTTAAGTAATGTAGGGCAAAAACAAAATCATCTCCACGAGTATCTGACATATTTTTTCGATATGTATATCTTGCACCCATGAAGTTGTAGTTATTGGCGGTTTCGACAAGGTATTTCGTATTACTGTTTTTGTTCATATAGACAAAGTCAAATATAGATCGAGATCTTCTTGGGCGTGTGTTCTTTTGAAAACTTGTGCCAGGCTCTTTATTACTACTCTTTGAAATTGCAAAAACATCATCAGAGCTAACTTCTTCGTTTTCTTTTTTTTTCTCGTTTTTTGATTTGCTTTCTTTATTCTTTGCCACTTTTTCTTTCTGTCTATCCATGGCAATATCAAGATCAAGTCTAATCTTTTTTAAATTGATTTTAAATTCTGAGGCTCTGTTAGATTTTTTTTTTTGCTTTTTTATTTCTTCTTCAATATTAATGAGTGAGTCTTCATAGGATAGATTATCATCCAAGCTCGTAAATAAAGAGAAGGGCTTCATTTTGATATTTGTTTCAAGTCCAGCTTGTGTAATAAGGACTTTAAGACGATTTTCAAGATCAAGATCTAAGTCATCCATGTCCTTTGAATCATCACTAGAATTTTCGCTCTTTTGCTTTGTTTGCTTACTTAGTAACTTCTTTAATGCTTTTCGAATTCTCTGCTTTCCATAGAATAATTCATATAAAGACATTCTCGTTTGTAATAGTAGGAATCGCTCAGGTATTCCTGCTGCCCAAGCTTGTTCGACGATATTGTTATCTTGATTAAGAATAAGGAAGTAGAGGCTATTAACACCTTTGGATTTCTTAGTATGCAAGACTAACTTCTTAATTTTTAAATTCTTCTCAACTTTCTTATTATTCCCAGTTGTAATGGCCAGCTCGTATTCAGGTGATTCCCAGATAAGCTTTTGAGCTAACTTGATTGTTTGCTTGCTATAGAACTCACTTTTCTTCCCAAAGCCTTTATAGGCTGGAGTTGAGACTCTTAGTAGAGTGCGCTCTCGTGCGAAGCAAGAATAACTAAGGAGTATAAAGAGAGGAATTATTAATTTTATCTTTAACATTCTCTTCAGATTATCAAATGTATAAACAAATTCTACTAAGAAAAATTTTCTTTCATGTAACTAAAATTATTCTTTTATAAAGGATTTTTCCTTAGACCCGTAAAGTTCGATACATACGGGAGAGAATATGAATATTTCTACTATTATTGGCTTTTCAATGGCCCTATTTGTTTTTGTTGTCGGACTTTGGCTATCGAGTGACGATCTGAAAATTTTTCTTGATTATCCTTCTTTATTCATTGTTACAGGAGGAACTCTTGCCGCAACTGCGATTTCTTTTGAAGTAACAAGACTAATGGAACTTTTGAAAATATTCTTTAGAAGGCTTGTTTTTAATAAGCGCATTAATTACATGACTACAATTGAAGAGGTTATGGAAGCTGCCGAAAAATATCGTAAAGGTGAAGCGATTTCATCAATTATTAATTCAGTAAATGATGAGTTTTTCAAGGAGTGTTTAGAGCTCTATGGAAGTGATGTTCTTGAGAAGGAAGAATTTTTAGATATTATTTATGATCGCGCTGACCGTATTTTAGAGTCTTATGGAGAAGAGGCCAATAAGATAAAATCAATATCAAAATTTCCTCCGGCATTTGGAATGATGGGAACCACTATTGGGATGATTGTTCTTCTTGCAAATCTTGGTGGTGAAGATGCGATTAAAATGATCGGTCCAGCGATGGGGGTTTGTCTTATTACAACGCTATATGGTGTTGCTATTGCTAACTTGTTCTTTATCCCTTTTGCAGAGAACTTATCTGCAAATAATAAGGAGATTTACCTTAAGAAGATGATCATTATTGAAGGTGTTTCTCTATTAATTGAAAAAACAAATCCAATTATTGTTGGGATAAAGTTAAATTCATTCTTAAAACCAAGCGAGAGAATGGATAAAAAGCTAGAGAGTCGTACGGTTTAATATGAGAAAATCAGAGAATAAAGGTAGAAGAGGAAAAATATTTGAAGATGCTCCGGATGAAGGCGAAGCATGGCTATTATCATATGCAGATATGATGACACTGATTGCGTGTTTTTTTATTTTAATGATGGCATTCGCAAATTATGACCCTGCCGGCTTTAAAGTTAAAGCTGAGATTGTTGCAAAAAGTTTCTCCAAGGGGAAAGTTGCGGTTACGAATGAAAAATTTAAAGAAATTAATGAAGAGATTGCAAAGCACCCCGAACTTTTAAAAATCTCAAAGATTACGGTGAACGACTCTAAAATGAGAATCGAAATGAGTGGTTCAATTCTATTTCCGCAAAACGAAGTTTCGATGAGTGAGGAGATGACATTCTTATTAGATAACTTAATTGATATTATAAAATCGAAGGGTGAAGAGGATTATCGCATTATTATCGAAGGACACTCTGATAATTTACCAATTAAACAGAATTCAAAGTATAGAAATCATTGGTCATTAGCTGCTGCAAGAGCGGCCCTTGTTATTGAGAGATTTGAATACTTTGGTTTTTCTCCTAAGAACTTAAAAATGATTAGTCTTGGTGACTCTGAGCCACTAAGACCTAATCAAGATAAAAATGGGAAACCAATCAGTGAAAATAACAAAGTCAATCGACGTGTTGTTATTAAGGTTATAGAAATTCCTAAGTTTCAAAAAAAGCTAAAGATGGGCCTTGGTGTATTATTTGAGGACTAAGAACTTTGCCTGTAGAGGTTTATGATCTGATCCCTCGATATCTCCTAGAACTCTAGCTTCAATTAGTTCAAGGTCACGATACCAAATGTAATCTAGTTTATTACCAAGCCACTTCATACGATCATCACGGCCTGTGTAGATAGCTTCTTTAAAGCCTTCTCCATTCAAAATACCTCTCATCATCTTAATTTTAGATTTTGAGTTAGTGTTAAAATCACCAGCAAAAACAACTGGGCCATTTGTCGTTCTTATATAGTTAATAACTTGGGCAATTTGTTTTTTTAGAGATTTTTTTCTGACAAAATTAATTGCATGAATATTAATAAAGGTAATGTTACGGCCATCTTCAAGTTTATACTGACTTGCAAGAGATAGTTTCGGTGTGCGAATAAATGGTTCTCTTACTTTACTTCTAAGAGGTGTGATTGTTATTGCAGGATACTTTGAAATATTAGTAACTCCTGTGTTGTACTTTCCCCAACTAATAAATGAAGTGGCCAAAATGATTTCTTCATCTTCTGGAGTAAAGAGGCGCTCCTTCATCTTTCCTTTAAAGCTAAACTCCTGCCCGAGAAGAATATCGCTTTCATTCAGCAGTTCTTCAAAGTCTTGGCGCCAGCTTTCATTCTTTCCTTTATACATATTCCAAGCAGTGATCGTGAATTCATTAGGAAAAGGGCAGTCATGGCATGAAAGGCCTTGCTTTACTTGAATGATCTTATCTGAACTTGGAATTTTGTGAATGAGCTTTTCTTGTGCAAAAGATGGTGTTGCCAGTAAGGCAACTGCTAAGCTTATCATAAGCTTTTTCATAACAAATCCTTTTGTTTGAAACTAATCTTTTAATATACTTTATTATCTATAAGAGAATACGGATGTGCAAAGAAATGCAGCTAAATTTTTCTTTTTATAAGCTAAACTGTCAAAGCTAATACCTAATCAATTAGCTCGAACTCTGCCTGAAGAGGAGTGTGATCAGATCCTTCAACCTCTCCAAGAACTCTTGCTTCCACTAGATTAAGTCCACGATACCAAATATGGTCAAGAGGCTGACCTAAGAAGGTCATGCGATCATCTGCTCCAGTATAATGGGCCTGTTTGAAACCATCTTTTTTAAATAGCATATTCATGATGAGAGTTTTTGTTGGAGCATTAGTATTAAAATCACCCGCAAAGATAACTGGGCCTTTGATATTTTTTACAGCTTTTAGAAGTGTTGCTA
Source organism: Halobacteriovorax sp. GFR8 (assembly GCF_050955245.1). NCBI lineage: Bacteria > Pseudomonadati > Bdellovibrionota > Bacteriovoracia > Bacteriovoracales > Halobacteriovoraceae > Halobacteriovorax > Halobacteriovorax sp. GFR8. The sequence goes on from NZ_JBPBLR010000002.1 coordinate 489,634, forward strand.
TTTGAATTGTAAAAGGTTGAATACCGACAAAGTTAAGAGCGTGAATATTGACGAAAGTTACAACTTGTCCATTCTCTGCTGGATATTGGGTAATTAGAGAAAGCTTTGGTGTGTTAACAATGGGCTCTCGATCACTACTTTGAAAGGCCTGCTTTGCTACCGCTTTAATGCTCGAACTAGTAAAGACACCGGTTGCTTGTCCATCAGTATTATAAAATGATGTTGCTAGTATACTTTCTCGCTGACTATTTGAAAGAAGTTCTCTCATTTCTCCTTGTAGTAGGAATTCTTGACCAAGGATGATTTCACTTTCGCTTGCTAGCTTTAGATAATCTCTTGCCCAAGAAGGCTCTTTTCCTTTGTACATATTCCAAACTGTCACATTAAAACGCGTCCCAAGCTTACACTCTGTGCAGTTAAGTGACCCCTTTATGGAAATTAAATTATCTTTTGAAGGAACTCTATATATAAGATTGGCCATATTATTGCTGGCCAGGACAGATCCTTGAAGTAGCAGAAGGGATGTGATTAATAGGCCAAGCTTTCTCATATTTATTCCTAATTATACTGTTGTCAGCAAATCTTGTTGTATTTGAGGTTTAATAGACCAAAGAATAGGCTAAATAGCAAAAATTCTACAGAGGAGCTTGTAATATTTAGTCCCTGACCATATAAATGTCACCTAATATTGGAGAATCATATGCAAAAGCAGCTTTTTTACTCGCTTTCACCTAAGTCTTTGAAATCATTCCTTGTTGAGAATGGTCAGAAGCCTTTTGTGGCAAACCAAATTCTTCAATGGGTCTATGAGAAACACGAGTACACTCCTGAGGGCTGGTCAAATATCTCTAAGAATCTTAAAGAGCTATTAGAAGAAAACTTCGACTTCACACTTCCTAAAATTGTATGGAATGGTCTTTCAAAAGATGGCACGAGAAAGTTTCTTGTGGCCATGAGAGATGGGAAAACTGTCGAAACTGTTATGATTCCGGCCAGATCAAACCGTAAGACTCTTTGTGTTTCTTCACAAGTAGGGTGTGCTATCGGTTGTACTTTTTGTCATACGGGAACAATGGGGCTTATGCGCCACCTTGAGGCCGGTGAAATTATTGGCCAATTTTTAGCTGTAACGAAATTTCTAAGAGAAAAAGTTGGGCCAGAAGAGCGACTTTCTAATGTTGTCTTTATGGGTCAAGGTGAGCCTCTTCATAATTTTGAGCAAGTAAAGGCAGCAACTGAACTTATGGTTGATGAAAAGGCACTAGGCCTTTCTCAAAGACGTGTGACAATTTCAACATCGGGACTAGTTCCTGCAATTAAGAAGCTAGAAGAATTCCCATCAGTTAATATTGCTATTTCTCTGCACGCTGCTCACAATGAGATTCGTACAGAGCTTATGCCAATTAATAAGGCCTATGATCTGGACAGACTTCTAACGGCGATTAAGGAAATTCCACTTAAGGCCCATCGTTATATTACATATGAGTACCTTCTTATTGATCAATACAATGACCGCGCCGAAGATGTTGAAGCACTTTTAAAACTACTTCCTAAGAAAGTATCTAAAGTGAACCTAATTCCTTTTAATGAATATCCTGAGTCGAATTTTAAACGCCCAAGTGTTAGTCGTATCAACTGGTTTAAGAATCAGCTTGATAATGGTGGAATCACGACGACAATTCGTACGACAAAGGGGAGTGATATCTTAGCGGCCTGTGGCCAACTTAAGAGTGAGCTAGAAAAAGATCTAAATCTTTGGAAATAAGATTACTTCTTATTTTCGTAATCCCAATACTTAACTTTTGTATTCTTAGAAGATGGAAGACGCATCGATTTTTCAGATTTTGAGTCATCTTCAACTTGATAGGAGTCTTCCCAAGATACTTGAGTCTTATGGTGGACTACTTTCTTTTTAAATGAAATTGGTTTTTTCGCTTCTTGATAAAATGAAGGAGCTTCATACTTCTCAGCAAAAACAAAGCTAGACTGAATTACTAGAGTAATTATGGCAATTGTTTTAACGCTGAAACCTTTCATATATCCCTCACTTCGCATTCGCGGTTTTATTCCTATATCTTTTCGGATAGGGACAAATTTACTTTAATCGGCAAGTTTGTAACATGTTAAAAAGTTTACGAAATCCAATATTTTTGGGAAGATAGAAGGGTAGATTTATAAGCTCAGGGAGGATGCTTTGTCGAATACTAAATCAAAAGATCGCGCGGTCATAGGCCTTATGGCAATGGTTGCAGTTTTCTTCGTTGTACTAATATTATTTTCAGCTTATACCGTGACAATTTTCAAAGGAAATAACGATCTTGCTTCGTCGAGTAAGAAGTCTAAAGATAAGATTGCCCTAATTGAAGTTGAAGGTGTCATCATGGACGCTAAGAAAACGATTCAACTTCTTCACCGTGCGGAAGCGGATGAAGCAGTTAAGGGAATTATCTTAAGAGTTAACTCACCAGGTGGTGCTGTTGCTCCAACTCAAGAAATCTATCAAGAAATCCTAAGAATTAGAGGAGCCGGGAGTTACGCTGAAGTAACAAAGAATCCTAAACCAATCTATGCATCATTCTCATCAATCGCAGCAAGTGGTGGTTACTATATTGGCGCGGCAACAGAGAAGATTTGTTCATCACCGGGAACACTGACTGGATCAATTGGTGTCATCATGCAATTTGTTGACCTTTCTGAGTTATACAAATTTGCCATGGTTAATCCACAAACGATCAAAGCAGGACGTTACAAAGATATCGGTCAACCTAATCGTTCGATGACTAAAGAAGAAAGAGCTCTTATGACTGAGATGACTCTTGATGTTCATAAACAATTTAAAGACGATGTAGCAGCACAGCGTAGTGAAAGAATCACAGTGGAAATAGATGAGGTTGCTCAAGGGCAGGTCTTTTCAGGTGCGCAAGCAAAGAAGCTTGGGCTTGTTGATGATCTAGTAGGTCTTTGGCCATGTGCACGCCAACTTCATGCAAAACTTGAGTTAGAAGGGGACTTAAACCTTTCAGAAATGAAGATTAAAAAGAAAGCTAATTTCTTTTCAATCTTAGAAGATTTAGAAGATGTTAAAGGTGCAGTTAAGAATTTTGTAAAAGCTAATAGCTCGACAACTTTAATGTACAAATAATAGAGGCATAATGCATATATACTTAAATTGGCTACAAGATCATATACTCGCAGTTGTAGCATTCGTATTTACACTAATTTTGATCTATCACTACTTCAGTGAGAAGGATACAGGTGTAAAACTTTCTAAACGATATCGTAACTCAATCTTTGAAGCTCAATCGAAAGTATTCCTAAATGCGACTCAATACCTAATCTCTGGTAATCGTGATCTTGCAATTAAAGAATTTTTAAGTGCAGTTGATATTAACAGAGAAACAATTGATACATACTTTGCTCTAGGTGGACTATTTAGAAGTAATGGTGAAATAGAAAAGGCCATTAGTATCCACCGCTCTCTTATTGCAAGAGATAATATTTCAGAGTCTCACCGTATACGTGCACTAAAAGAGTTGGCCATCGATTTTGATAAGGGTGGTTTTGTTGATAAGGCCATTGAAACTTATAAAGATGTCTTAAAAATCAATCGTGATGAATATGATGTCATCCAATCGCTTTGTCGTATTTATGAAGATATTGGAGATTGGGATCAAGCCTATAATTATCGCATCATGCTTTCGAAAGTAGGGCATGAGAATCAGTCTGAAACGATTTCACATATTCTTGTTCAAAAGGCCAAGAAGTTTTTTGAAAATGGTCAGCTTTCTAAGGCGATTGAAGATCTAGAAGATGGTTTTCGTTTTGCTCCTTCTGTATCAGCAAAGATTTTAAAGCTTAGAATTCTTCTTCACGAAGGTAATATTGATGAAGCGAAGTTCTATCTAGTTGAGCTTTTAAAAGAGCAGCCGATGTATGCTTCTTTTGCATTTGAGTCTCTTGAAGAGGGATTCAAAGGAAGTGAAGAAGAGAAAGAGAAGTACTTTAAAAGATTAAACCTTTTAGTTGAATACTTCTTAGAAATGAAAGATGAAGAATTACTTTCTAATGAATCGATAATTCTTACTAAAATTAGACTTTTTAAACAGCAGCATCAATTACATAAAGCTTATGAATTGCTAAGTGAGTGGGATAAGAGTTCTAATGCTACTTCAGAGGCCTTAAAGTCTGAATATATTAAAATTTTAATTGAGTTAGGTAAGAAAGAAGAAGCTGTTTCACAAACAAAAGATCTTCTTGAAAATATGCACCAAACTCTTACAAAGCACTACTGTCGTGAATGTGGTTACAACTCAGATGAAATTTTTTGGCGTTGTCCGCAATGTCACGAGTGGGAAACAATACAGTTTAGATGGAAAGTATAATGAGAATATTTCTAGTATTTTTTCTTCTTTTACCGGCCTTTACTCAAATAAAGGCCCAGTCTAGTAATGATCAGAAGAAGACAATTTACTATGTACAGTCTGTTTATTCACAACTGCACCAAAATCCTTCAAAATTTTCTCGAGTATTATCAACTTTCGAATGTGGGCAACCTTTCTACGTTTTAAGTTCACCAATATCTGATTTCTATCAAGTCGAGTACTCAAATTATAAAGGTTTTATGAGTACAAATGTACTTTCTCAAAGAAAGCCAGATGGTTGTTGGCAAGATATGTATCGTCGCTTCTTTGATCAAATTGAGATTGGCGTTACAGAGATACACTACTGGGGAAGACTTCAGGATCTTCTCATTAAAGGGGAGAGTAAGTAATGAAGTACTTCTTATCACTTCTCCTAATATTTAATACTTATGCTCAAGAAAACCTTCCGGTAGAGAATGAATTTGTGAATTTTAATAAAATTCAAAAAGTTCTAAAGAAGGATGGTCTTGAGAAGGCCGCAAAAGAAAAAGCCAAACAGGCCAAGAAGAAACAAGTTGATATTGATGCACAAAAGAAGGCTTTTTATAATACACCAGCTGGTAAAGACTTTTGGCATATCATGACTCAGTACTGGCTTGTAAAGAATGTAGGGGTACTAAAGTGGGATTTTCATAAACCTGATTTTGGTGTCCGAGAATATTACGCTAAGTTTTTAAAAGAGGTAGGCTACTTTGGTATCAAGTTTGATATTTTATATCTAAACTCACCAAATGTGACTCACTTCGGATTTCCTCTATCAACAAATCACTATCTATTTGTCATTAGTGTTCCATTTATTAGAGCAATGGACTTATCTAAGTTACAAATTTCGCTTCTTTTATTTGAAGACTTATTAAGGTTAGAGGATCAGCAATTTATTAAAAAATTTGATGATGAAACACTTTTAAAATTAATGAATAGTAATTTTTATAAGAAAGAATTCCCGAAGGAAGAATTTCATAAGGTTTTAACTCGTTTTAGTGATGTAGTTTTTAATTCTGGTTTTACTTTTAAGGATCAGTTTAAAACAACGAAGAAAATGGATACTATTTTAAAGAATAATCCAAAGTACTGGAAAAACTATTATCACTTACTAGAGAAAATTGATTCTTTAACAAAAGGGAATTTACTTTATAAGAATTATTCAAAGATTTATCCAGCGCCTGAACTACAGTTGAATTGGATAAACCCAACGACGAATTAGTATGAAGTTATTCGCCAAAGAAAAATCTATTTATCTGGCAAAGTACGCCACATCGACAATAATTTACTGGATTATTTACTTTATTCTTGTCTCAATTATTACGTTCTTCCACTTTAGACTTGGGCACAAACTTATTATTGTAGAGAATTGGCTATATGATTTCTCTTGGCATGTTCTCGTCACTGCAAGAATTTTAGGATATCTTGTTTCAATCTACTTCTTTTCGGATATGAAGTTTCGGGATATTAAAGGCCAGTTATCCTTTGATTGGTACAACAGTGTTAATATTCCAACTTATTTAATTTCGATGGGCACGCTCATTGTCTTTATTTTCTTTAGCCGACCATCTCATATGGAAAATGTACAATTTAGTATATGGCAGCTAATTGTTCACAATGTCCTTATTTTTGTATTTTTCTTTTTTGAGTTTTTGAATTCAAAAGTCTTTTTAAAGTCCAGACGTATAGGGAAGGGGTTTCATATTTTAACAGAAGGCTCTCTCTTATATCTTTCCCTATTGGTTTTATTTCCAAGAAATACGAGTTTAGAAATAGGTCATATGTTTCTATTCTTCTTGGCATATACTCATCTCTATTTATTTAATTACTCTGTACTTAAAGGGATGATTTTTATTTCAGTTGTTTTTGTACCTCTTTTTGCCTTCTTGGGTCATGATCCATTATGGGGTACATATTACTCAATATTCTTTTCAAAGCTAAGTAACCTTTTGGTTCCTGCTATTAGTTTATTAATTGTTACATCCGCATATTCATATATTTTAAAAAAGCAAGGAGAAGTATAGTGGAAGGTCATAATTTAGATATTTTCCAAATCCTTTTAGACTCAAGTATTGTCGTTAAATTAGACTTACTTCTTTTAATCTTAGCATCAGTACTTTCGTGGACGATAATTTTCCAAAAGAGATCACTATTTAATAAAACAGAAAAGGCTAACCGTGAATTTAAAAACTTCTTTAGTGGAGTGGCCTCTCTTGAAGAAGCATATCATGATGCCCAAACTATTGAAGATAGTCCGTTAAAGAAATTGTTTCTTTCTGGTTACCGTGAACTTAAGAAAACAGAAATTGCGTTAGGTGAAGACTATGGGCTCATTAAAGAACATTATTCTTCAATTGCTAATCAATCAATGGAGCGAACTTTATCTAATGAAGCAGTAGAAGTTGATCAGCAAATGAGTAATGGGCTAACAACTTTGGCCTCAATTGGTTCGATTACGCCATTCGTTGGTTTATTTGGAACAGTTTGGGGAATCATTGATTCATTCTCTGGCCTTGCCAGTGGTGGTGCAACGCTTGAGACAGTTGCTCCAGGGATTGCCGAAGCGCTTGTTGCGACTGCTGTAGGTCTAGTGGCCGCAATTCCTGCAACTTGGTATTTTAATAAATTTGGACAAAGAAGAAATAAGCTTAGAGAACAACTTCATATCTTTGGTAATCAATTTATCAATGAAGTTGAAAGATATATTTCTTCAAAATCATAATTTAGGGGTTAGTAATGGGTATGAATTCTGGTGGTAATGGAGATGGACCGGTATCAGAGATTAACGTAACACCACTTGTTGATGTTATGTTAGTTCTACTTGTTATCTTCATGATTACAGCGCCCTTGATGTTAAATGGGATTGAACTGACTTTACCAAAGACTAAGGAAGTCAATGTCATGAGCTTAAGCTCTTCACAAGTTGTTCTTAGTTTTACTAACTCTGAAGAGTTTTATGTAGGTAAGGATAAAATTCTACTAAGTGAACTTATTGCTGTTGTTTCAAATAAGCTAAAAGAAACGAAGTCACAGACACTCTTTCTAAGAGCTGACTATCAATTAGAATACGGTAAAGTTGCCAAGCTTATGTCTTATTTAAAATCAAATAATATAAATGATATTGCTCTGGTAACAGAGCTAGAGGATAAGTAGTATCGAAAAGAGTTTTAACAAATACATTTCTATCTCATTAGGAGCGCATGCTGTCCTAATTTTGGGACTGTATCTTCTATCGATCTTTAAACTTGGGACACCTTTTGATCCAAGGAGGGCCAATCTCGATAAGGTTCGTGTTATTGGTAAGGCCATTAAAGTTGATGTTGTGGCCATGCCTAAGATGACTTATCAAGAGCTTAAAAAAATGACTCCACCACCACAAGAGCAAGTAGAGGTGGTTAAAGAGAAGGCCAAGGATACTGGTGGAAGTGATAAGGCGATTCTTGAGAAAGCAACTAAACAAAAGTCTTTAAAGGATATGCTATCTAAGTTTGCTAATCGTAATGTGAAAACAGATACAAAAACAAAGCAAAATGCTAAGCCTAAAAAGATTATTGAGGATACAACAGACTATAGCAATATCATTGCTGCAGGAAATAAGCTTAGTGAAGGTTCTTCTTATACTGGCACTGGTAGTGCCCAGGCCCAGGGGGATTTTGATAATTATGTTATCTCTGTGATGGAAGCTGTTCGTAAGCACTGGAGACTTCCGGCCTATCTAGCAAACCTTGAGTTATCTTGTCATGTTCAGGTTTTCATTAATTCACAGGGGAAATTATTAGAATATAAAATTATAAAATCGAGTGGGAACGCGGAATATGATAGTAAGGCAGTGGGATCAATTCGCGCTGTTGGATCATTTCCTCGTCCGAAAAAAGAAATTACTAATAGGCTAGTGGCCGGAGAACTCGTTCTTGCCTTTCCTATATAGGAGTTTTTATGAAGTATTTAGTATTATTACTTATATGTTTAAACGTTGTTGCTGATGGTGGTCTGACTGTTGTCTCTGTAGGGGATGCTGAAGTTGTTAAAGAAAGTTTACTAGTGGAAAAGATTTTTTCAGAGGGAGTCTTTACTCCTAATGAAGTTGAGGAGTCTGAGAATTATATTAATATCGTACGAAACGATTTTAAATTCTATCAGAATTACTTTAATGTTCTACCTCGTCGTATCTCGCAGACTTCTTTTGATAATGTACGATTTACGAATTACAAAACGAAAGAAACTAATTTCTTAGTTCGTTTTAAAATTGTAAGAACCGCAACACAAACATCTCTCTCTTATAAGCTTTGGAATATTGCGGCCGAGCAAGAGCTTATTTCAAAAACAATTCCATATGATGCTAATAATCGAGCGGCCATTCACGCAGTATCAGATGAAATCTACCGCGCCATAGTCGGCAAGCCCTCAATCTTTAAAGATAAGATAGTCTTTGTTTCTGATTATAAGATGCCAGATGGAAAGAAAGAGCTTTTTATCATGGACTTTGATGGGGCAAACCCAAAGAGACTAACATGGCACAATGGTGTTGTACTTTCTCCTGCGGTTTCACATGATGGCTCAAAGATTGTTTACAGTCTGATTGATGAGTCTGTTAAGGGCGCAAAGAAGAATGTAAATCTTATGCTCTATGATGTGGCCACAAAGAAATCGACAGTACTATCTAAGAGAAAGGGCCTAAACTCTGGTGCTATCTTTACTAATAATGGTGATGAAATCATTTTAACTCTTTCACATCAAGGTAATGCGGAATTATATCGCATGAACTTAAAGACTCGTGCAATTACACGCCTAACGAAAAGCTATGCTCCCGATGTTGATCCATCTTTAAGTGCTGACGGCTCAATCTTAACATTTCTATCTGGACGCCCCGGAAAGCCTATGATCTACACAATGGATCCAAATGGTTTAGAGAAGGATGTTAAGCGTATTAGCTACGTTGGTAAGTACAACGCCACTCCACGTTTTCACCCAAGTGCTTCAGAAATTGTTTTCTCAAGCTGGTTAGATAATCGCTTTGACCTCTTTAAAGTAGGATCGGATGGCCAAAACCTTCATCGCCTAACGAAGGATTTCGGTTCAAATGAGGATCCAGAGTACTCAAAAGATGGACAGTTCATTATTTTTACAAGTTTGAGGGTTCTTTCACAATCGAGGGCCACTCAAAGTGTCTATATTATGGACACTTGGGGCAAAATCCTAGGCCCACTGACCTCAAATTTTGGAAAGTGTACAAGTGGTAGATGGCTTAAGTCATTATAATCACAGTAAAAGTATATTTTTTTTGAACAACCGAGTATTTTAGTCTTGTAAAAAATTCAGACGCACTGTATCATGAATTTAGTTTAACGCTTCGCAAGACACACACTAAAAAATACACGGGAGTTTACGCATGACAATCGAAATGAAAAAAGAATCAACAAAAATTGAAAATCTACTGTCTACACTTCTTACGACTTTAGATGAGCAGGTTTTCTTTTCTGAACTATCAAAATTCTTTAAGTCAGAGATCGTTTGTGATGAAATCATCGTAAATATTGCACATGAAGACGGAAGTTGTCGCATGGTTGCTAAGAATGCTCGCGCTGTAAAAAACGCACAGAGAATTTCAAAAGGTCTAGGTGCTGTAGGACACGTAATCAAAACTAAGCGTGCTTACTTCTCAAACAACGTACAAAGAGATCCTCTATTTGCTTCGACAAAAACAGAAGCTTCTCACTCTGAACTGTGTGTTCCAATGATTATCGACGGTGTAATTATCGGTACTATTTCTTTCAAAGGAAATAGCGAAGAAGTTAACTTTAAGAAAGAAGACATTAATATGGTTATCGATAGCTTAAATGCTATCCAAAAGCCACTTAAGAATATGAAAATGTACCTATCTGCTAAGTTCCTAAATGAGTCACTTAAGCAGAAGATCGAAGAAAAAGAAAATGAACTAAAGAACTCTGTACCAGGTGTAACTCTGTCTCGTTCAACAACTCAAGAGAAAGAAATCATCGGTAAGTCAGAAATTATGCAAGAGCTTCTAGTTGCAGTTGATCGTGTAGCTGCATCAGATGTTAACTCTTATATGGCAGGTGAGACTGGTGTTGGTAAAGAGATGATCGCTAGAAGAATTCACTGTCGTTCAGAAAGAAAGAATCACGCTTTCATCGTAGTAGACTGCTCAATGGGTAACGATGAGTACCTTGAGTCAGAAATTTTCGGGAAAGAAGAAGTTGATGCAGTAAGAGGTTTCAGAATTAAGAAGGGTGCTCTAGAAGCAGCTAATGGTGGAACAATCTTCATCAACAATATTGATAAAATGCCAGTTAAAGTACAGGCAAGACTAATGAGCTTTATCAACGACCTTGCTTACTCAAGAGTTGGTACTCATGAAAAACTAAGATCAAATGTAAGAATTATTGCAGCTTCTTCAATCAATATGAAAGAAAGTGTTGCTCAAGGTACTTTTAGAGAAGATCTATTCTACAACCTATCAACAATTGGTTTAAGAATTCCTTCACTAAGAGAAAGAAAGTCAGATATTGAAATTCTAGCTAACCACTTCCTTAACCTAGGAAAGTTACCAGAAGCTCAAAAGTCAATGTCTCCAGGTGTTGTTAAGCTTCTTGAAGATTACAACTGGCCAGGAAACGTAAGAGAACTTCACTCAATCATGGAAAGAGCATATGTTCTATCTCCAGGAATGATTGTTGAAAGAGATCACCTTGCAGATAGCATCAAGGTTGAGCAAGCTGAAATCTCTGAAGAAAAAGAAGAAATCAGAGTATTTAGAGAAATGACGCTAGGTGAAATCGAAAGAGAGCACATCTGTCAAACTCTAGATCACTTAGGTGGTAATAAGACTAAGACAGCTAAAGTTCTTGGGATTACAGTTAAGACTCTTTATAACAAGCTGCACAGCTACGGTATGATTGAAGCAAAAGAAGCTTAAAGAAAATTGATAAAGCGTAATTTTGAAGTTATTATGACAGTCTAAAAGGAGAGCCCATGTCAGAAGACAATAGACTACCAAAGAACTTCAGAAGTTCACCAGATTTAGAGAACTTCTACCGCTTTATCTACGAAAATAACTTAAGAAGTGAAGCGAAGAAAATATTTGAAGCGTTAAAAGTCGCTACAACTCCTGTAAAGAAAAGAGGAAGAAAGAAAAAGTCTTAACTTTCTTGTATCTATCAACAAATTCATTATAAAATATAAGATGCCCGTTAATTAACGGGCATCTTTATTTATATCAAAAGGATCAACATGGAAGTTGTCTCAAACGCTAAATTAGGTCTAAAAGTTTATGATCCATTATATGGATTCATCGACTTAACTCCACTTGAGATGGAGATCATCCACAGTCCATTCTTTCAGAGACTGCGCTGGATTAAACAACTAGGATTTTCATTCTACGTCTTTCACGGTGCCGAGCACTCTCGCTACGGCCACTCAATTGGTGTACTAAATAATGCTCACCATATTCTAAGGTCAGTTGGCCGCGGTGTGGAAGATGGTGAATTATTTCAAAAAGTTCAAAATTCAAAAGAGGCCAAGTATCATCAGGCCATACGTGTCTCAGCTCTTCTTCACGATATTGGAACATTCTGTTTTTCTCACACAACAGAGATGGCCTATATCAAGATAGGGGAGACGACAAATAAGAAAGGTGGAAAGGGATTACAAGACGATCACGAAAATCTTGGCTCATTCATTATTAAGAATACTGATTATGAAGGTGGACTTACTCGAATTCTAAAAGATCATGGAATTGATCCACAAGAAGTTTCAGACCTTGTTAAAGGTACGCACTCGTCAATTCTTGCCAATCAAATTCTTCACTCAGAAATTGATTGTGACCGTATGGACTATCTTCTAAGAGATGCTCATTACACAGGTCTTAAGTATGGAACATACGATAGAGAATATCTTCTACACCATTTCACGACAGAGAAAGTTGCAGGCCACGATATTCTAGCAATTAAAGAGAATGCACTTCACTGTGTAGAAGATTTCTTAAGTGCGCGCTTTGCTTGGTACTCGCAAGTCATTCGCTCACCACGCGGATCAAAGTATGATGCAATTGCAGATGCTCTTTGTTATCACATGTTAGAGAAGGGCCATATTTATCGCTATAGCGATCTTCTTGATATTATCAGTAATGATCCAATGCGCTTCTATGGTTTTAACGACTCATACTTTATGAATACAATCCACAAGCTTCTTGTCGATGGAGAGTTTGATAAATATGCAGATATCAAAGATATGGCGCGTATTCTTCTGTTACGTCATGGTGCCAAAAATATTGATACAAGTGACTTCTCGCAATCTCTACTTGAGCAAGATAATGTTGGCTTTAATGATAAGCTCTTTAAGAAGACAAGTAATAAGGCCAATGACATTGTTAACTTTGTGAAAGATAAGGGAAGTGATGCTGATTGGGTTATTCCAGATATTCCTAAGAAGAAAATTATCTTTGTTAAGAGTCCAAGAGAGCTTGCAAAGAAAACAAATACGGCAAACCTCCTGTTAGAGCGTGATCCTGTTAAGATTAGTTTTGATGATGGACAGGTAAAGCTACTCGCTGATGTTGAAAACTCGATAATATCAAAGCTTTCAAACGTAATGAGTTATACGCCAAATTGTTTTTGTTCAGATGGTGCTTATAATTTATTAAAAGACGAAGGCGTTATCTAACTTTCTTTGCACGCTCGATAAGGGGTAAGTAGATACCTTCTAAACTTGCCCCATCGTATTCAATCTTTGTCAGATTTCCTGTGAGTAGTTCTAAATTTGAATTTACAAACAGCACTTCTGTATAACTCTCAAAAGTAGGGTAATCCCTTATAAATGCCTTCTCTTCAATCGAATTTTCAAGATTTAAAAGTAGGCAGATTATATTTGCACTTCCTCTTCTTTGTGGAATTCGAGGAATGATAAAGCTTAAGTTTTCAATGAGATTATTGAGGTACTCATCTCTTTGCTCTTGCCCGTAAGTAACCATGGTCTTATTTGTAATAGAAAAGAAGGTTGCCTCAACTCCCATAAAACGATGGGACTCATTATCAATTGATAAGAGAGATATCGTTTCATCACGAGGAGAGAGAATATACTGACAAGTTAGTTTGTCGTAGGGAGGCACAAAAATGAACTCTTCAAAGCGGTCTGAGGAATTTTTATTTAATCCAATGACCTCAATGAAATTAGATTCAACCTCACCGCATAACATACCAACAGTGATTGCACGTATGCGACTATTTTGATCAAGATATTCGTTACAAAGAACTTTGTCTGTAAAGGCCAGCGTGACATTGACTCCAAGTCCATCAACCTTATTTGTTTTAAAACGAGGGCAAATATCGACAGGTGTATCGATGACATAGATGATGTCATAAAATGAAAGATTTCTACTTTCTCTATCTCCATCAACACTACTATCTTGCAAGAGGGAAGATAGAAGGTGAGCATCGAGCTGCTTTCCATTAATTTTTTCAAGCACTTTGACCTCTCTTATACAGATTTGCAGCTGATTCTACGTAGAAAATTTGTTTCCATCAATAGCTGAAATATTAAGATTTACTTATTTGACGCACATGGTCGGTCTTTTTATCTACCTTTGCTTAAAATCTGATTTTGTTATAAAATTAGAGAGTGGCAAAGAGGATTTTTGCCCAATTCAAGTTAGGAAGATTTGAATATAGAAATGAAGGACTCATATCAATGATCTCAAGCAGTTACGCGAATCAAGCAAGTAATTTATTTGGAAACCAGAATTTGAATACAAATATGTATTTTACCCTGGAAAATGTCACTGTTGATTACAACGGTATCAAGGCAATCTCCAATATCAATTTGCAAATTAGAAAAGGTGAAATTGTTTTTGTTACTGGGGCCTCTGGAGCAGGTAAGACAACGCTTTTAAATGTTCTCGCTGGTAATGTTTCACCAACAGGTGGAACGATCAAAATAGAAGATCGCATTTTTACAACACAAGTTTTTCAAGATCTAAGACTTATTGAAAATATGAGTCTTATCGATAATTTACAATTTGCATTTGATCCAAGTGTTTATCGCTCTCGCAAAGAATTTGAGAGCGATCTAAGCGAACTAATTAAAATTCTAGGAATTAAAAATCGCGTAAATCTTAAGGCCAAGGATGCTAATGGGGGACTGAGACAAAAGGTTGCCATCATTCGCGCCCTTCTTGCAAAGCCAGATGTATTTATTGCGGATGAGCCATCAAGCTCCCTAGACTTTGATAATACAAAAAGACTTTTTGATTTATTAAATATCTATAATGCGAAAAGAGGGACTACAATTATTTGGGCCTCTCACAATCGCGAATTAGTACAACGTTTCACGGGACGTATTATCCACTTAGATAACTCTCGTCTAATACACTCGGGGCATGCATGTTTTATTTAAAAGAATTAGCTCGTTTCACAAAAAATAATCTTTTTGGGCAAGCGCTTTTTTCTCTTTTAACAATCTCACTTGTTATTTCTGTTTCAAATTATGACAGTTTCAAGAAGAAGATTTCAAATGCGCTTCCGGCCATTCAAAATGAGTACTACTTCAATGCTCTTGTTGATGGGGACTTAAATACAAGTAGTATTTCAAGAAAAATTAAAGGGCTTCCTGGTGTAAAGGGTGTTGAGGCCATTAGTGCAACAAAGAGCATGGCCGTGACAAACGAACTTAAAGATGTTCTTGAACTTGGTAAAGATGAAATCACATCGATTATTTCAATGAAAGGTCTAAAGATTATCTTAGATGAAAAAGTTTCGGAGAGTTCGACAAATCTAATTAGAGAATACTTAGTGCGTCTTACTGGTAAAGATAATGTTGTTCTAGGAAGCATTAGAAAGAAAATCTCAAATACTCAATCTTGGAAGAATGTGATGACAGAACTAAAGAGAAGACCTCTTCAAGTACTAATTACAGTTCTTTCTCTTTTTTGGGTTGTAGCATTTATGACAATTAGAAGAAATTTAAAACAGGTTTCTTATCTTGTTGAAAAGTTTCAAAGAAAGAAAAATGTAGCCTTCAAAATGTATACAGTAAATATCGTTACTTCAATTCTTATTGGTTGTGCTCTTTCATTTGCATTCTTCTCTCCAAATGAGGTGTTTGCATTAATTGTAAGTGGAGCATTATTAACAACTTCTGCGTGGTACACGATCGGGAAACTTGAATGGCAAAAAGCTTAGTTCTTTTCACAGTACTTTTAATCTCTTCTGTTTCAATGAGGGTGCAAGCCGCTCCAAGTCTTAACGCGATCAAGGGGAAGGTTACAGACTCACGCACTAAGATTGATAATTATAAGAAATCAATTCAGTCTATTGAAACAAAGCTTCAAACTAAGAATGAGGACTATCTTCAGGCAATGAAATCAAGGCAAGACCTTGATTATCAAATATTTGAATTAGAAAAGAATCTTAACCAATCTCTCTTTGACCTTGAAGCAGATAAGGTGAGAGTAAAGAAAACGATTCGCCATGTTGCTCTAAGCTATATGGAAAACTCAACACATGAAGATCTTATTAAGAGTCAGCTTCTCTTAAGATCTCTTAAGAATGAAAAGAAAGAAATTCAATCAAAAATTGACTACTGCACAAACTTAAAGAAAAAAACTTTTGAGCTTAGAGCTCGTTTAAGTGAAACTGTAAAGATTGAAAGAGAGCTTTACACTTTACTACAAGAGCTTGAGACTCGTAAAAGTACTACTGTTCAAGAGTTCTTAACTGAAAAAGAAAATCACGAAAAATTAAAATCAGAATATAGTAAACTTAGAAAATCTCAGCGCTTAGCGAAGCAGAAGGCCCAAGCAAAACTTAATGCAAGAAAGGCAAAGAGTAAGAGCTCAACTTCTACAAAGCTTGTGGCAAACTTCGCTGTTCCAGTTAAGAAGTATATCTCTACTGAAAATGGTAAGAAGGGGATAACTTATACTGTTAAGAGTGGACAAGAAATCTTTGCAACAAAGGCCGGAAAGGTTGAATACGTAGGCTCACTTGCAAACGTTGGTAATGTTATTATGGTTGATCATGGAAATGATATCCGTAGTATTTATCTTGGAGACTTTGCTTCAAGTGTAAAGAAGGGACAGGCCGTCGATCTTGGCTCTTCTGTTGCTAAAACAAGGTTCTCAATTAAGAAGGGGAATCTAAGTAAGGTTTACTTTGAAATTAGAAAGAAAAATACAGCACAAAATACAGCTCAATTAATTAATACTAAAATTAATATTTAAAATTAGGAATAATAATGAAAAAGCTATTTGTTGCTCTCATGCTGACGGCATTTGTAGCACCTGTACAAGCAAAAGAAACGACGAAGTCGCGTTTTGAAAAACTCGAACTCTTCAATAAAGTTATTCATATCATTGAAACAAATTACTACCGTAAGGTTGATATTGATAAGCTCATTGATGGAGCACTAAAAGGAATGTTTCAAACACTTGACCCTCACTCTGCATTCTTAGATGAAGAAGTCTTTAAGAAGATGCAAGAAGACACAAGCGGGGAGTACGGTGGACTCGGGATCGAAGTAACACAAAAAGACGGTGTTCTTGTCATCACAACTCCAATTGAGGATTCTCCAGCAGAGAAAGCAGGACTACTTCCAGGAGATAAGATTGTTGAGATCAATAATGAATCAACAATTGGTATTACTCTAGATGAAGCTGTTGATCGTATGAAAGGGGAGCTTGGAACAGTTATTAATCTTGGTATCCTAAGAGCTGGCGAAAAAGATATTCGTAACTTCAAGGTAAAACGCCAAAAGATTAAAACAAAACCTGTTAAGTCTTTTGCGGTAAACAACTATGCTGTTATTCGTTTAAGCCAATTCCAAAAAGATGCGGCAGCATATGTTGTAAAAGCACTCAAAAAAGAAAAGAAGAAGCTTGGTAAGAATTTTAGAGGTGTCGTTCTTGACCTTCGCTCAAATCCAGGTGGTCTTTTAAATGAGGCCGTAAACCTTTCTTCAATCTTTCTAAATGATGGTGTCGTGGTTTCAACAGAAGGGCGTGATCCAAAGAATAAAGAAATTCGCTACGTAAAAAAGAGTGGCCATAAAGAATTAGATATTCCGCTTGCTGTTCTTATTAATGGCTCAAGTGCTTCTGCTTCAGAAATTGTTGCGGGTGCATTACAAGACCATAAACGTGCTCTTGTTGTGGGAACAAATTCTTTTGGAAAAGGAAGTGTACAAACTGTTTCGCAAATCTCAGAGGAACAGGGAATTAAACTTACAATCGCTCAGTATATGACACCAAAAGGTCGAAAAATTCAGGCCCTTGGAATTAAACCAGATGTGCAAGTTTCTCAGGTTGAAGGGGAGTTTGTTGAAGAGCATATGTATGATGATGGTGGGGTAAGAGAAGTTGATCTTAGAAACCACTTAACAGCAACAGTTGAAACAGAAGAAGAAAAGCAGGCCCGCCTTAAGCGTGAAAAAGCAGCTCGACTAAAGAGAATTGAAAGAGCTAAGGAAATCAATAAAAAGAAAGAGGAATCACCTGTTCATAGAAAGTATGCGGCCGACAAGGACTACCAAGTTCTACAAGCGATCAAATTCCTAAACGCAGTCAATAAATTTTAAAATATCTAGTTGAAATCACAGTGGGATGACGCTCTTTGTCTTCCCACTTTGTCCCTTTTTTAACATCATAAAGGGATGAATAATAAAGTCCCATCAGTCTCACAACTCGTTAATCACATAAAGAAAAATCTCGAGTCTAATTACCAAAATATTAGTGTAACAGGAGAGGTTTCAAACCTTAGCTCCTCTGGTGCTGGACATTGGTATTTCTCACTTGGTGATGGTAATGCACTTATGCAAATGGCCCTCTTTAAAATGGATGCCATGAGAAATCCGATAATCAAAAATATTCGAGCAGGAGACAAGGTCATTGTCTCTGGCTCCGTTTCTGTTTACCCAACTCGAGGAACGTTTCAATTAATTGTGAAACGAATCGTTCCAGCAGGTAAGGGTGATCTTCAGGAGCAATTTGAATTACTAAAGAAGAAGCTACAGGCCGAAGGTCTTTTTGATATGAGTTCAAAACAGCCGATTCCGACAATGCCAAAACGCATTGGTGTTATTACGGCAAAGGGGGCCGCGGCCCTGCAAGACTTTTTAAATGTATCTCAAAGACGATCTGAATATCACCAAGTTCTTCTTTCACCGGCCCTGGTTCAAGGAGTTAATGCTCCAGCTTCAATCCGTAAGGCCCTTGAGAAACTCATTGCATATCACTTGAAGGCAAAGGAAGAAGGGCGCACGAAAGATATGTTAGATGTTATCGTTCTCACTCGTGGTGGTGGCTCGATGGAAGACCTTTGGGCGTTTAATGATGAGGCCCTGGCCTGGGATATCTACAATTGTCCAATTCCAACCATTAGTGCCGTTGGACACCAGGTCGACTTCACGATTTCTGATTATGTGGCCGATCTTAGAATGGAGACACCTTCTGCAGCAGCTGAAGTACTAACTCAAAAATTTATGGCGTTAGATTCTGATATGAATCGCATTCGTAAGGATTTAAAAGGTGCCATGAATATGGAGCTTCGTCGCCGCTATGATATCCTTTCTGAAACGTCACCGAAAAGTTTCCTGATTGCTCTTAAATCGAAAATTTCAGATTATAAACATGAGTTAGAAAAACTAAATCTTATAAAGAGAAAAGAACAGATCCTTTCTCTCTATGAATATACATTTGAGCTTGATCGTCTAAGCCGTGATCTTGTGAAAGCTATCCAAAATAAAATTGTGAATTATAAAAATAAGAATATGGAATTTGAGAAGATCCTAGGGGCCTTAAATCCAAAAAATGTTCTGACTCGTGGTTATGCCTACACGCAAATTGGTGACAAGGTCATTAGTTCTGCTAAAGACATGGCAAAGCTTGAAAATGTCGATGTTGATATTCACTACGCTGATGGTAAGGTGACTCTTCACAAGGGAGCTCGCTCGTGAGTGCATCACTTGGGTTTCAAGATAGTGAAGTAAATTCACCGAAGCAGAATTTTTACTATCACTCAAATATTGAAATTGATGAAGAACTAGAGCGCAATTTAAATTACTCTGGATTTAGTTCTAGTGACTATGAATTCGATTTCTCAATTGAATCAAGTATCCCTCTGATTGTTAAATTGGAGGGCCATATTATTGAGATTGAGACGATTGAAAATCTTAAAGAGCTTCTGCACTTTAAAAGAGAGCTTGCAAGAGTTTTTAAGCTAAACTCAAGTATGGCCAGTGCTAATCTCGATGAGATGGAAGTTGCAGGTCTTTATCTTGAGAAGGTATACCAAGACAACGACGACAATTTCATTCCAGAACTTTTTAAAATCTCAGAAATTAAAAATGAATTCAATATTAAGGTAATCGAAAAGGCCGATTCACATCTTTACCCTGTTAAAGAAGACTACTGCTTTGAAGATACAGCTTCTTACTATCTACTTACGGTAAAAGGGGAGAAGGAAGAGGCCCAGAAGGCAGCCCTGGCCATTGCCAATGTTATCCAACTAATTAATGCAAATGAAGAAGAGCTCTCAAGTGAACAACTTGGAGTGACAGATTTAATTAACAAGCTAACTTATCCAGTTGTTATCATAAGTGACGACGGAATCGTTCACTATCACAATGACCACTTTCTAAAGCTTGGAATCACACCAAATAATCTTATCAAAAATCTTGAGTCCGGTTGGATTGATATTGATGATCAAAAATATAAAATCCTCTCAAGTACGACTTCAAATCTAAGAACGATTTGTCTTGTAAAGCAGGAATTCAATTATACCAAGTCTCACTCTGAACTTGGTATTATCACAAGCTCCATTGCCCACGAACTTAATAATCCTCTTGCTGGAATTCTTGCGGCCATTAACATGCTTGAGCTTGAAGAGTGGGAAGAGGACGATTTAACAATTCTAAATGAAATGAAGGCGTCAGCAAATCGTTGTAAAAGTCTTATCAATACTTTCCTTGGTTTTGCCAAGGTCAATGATCAGCTAAGTCGTCAAAGTACATTTGAGAGTATCCTTCAACAGGCAATCTCTCTACTGAGCAATCGAAAAATTGAATCGGGGATTTCGATTCAAACAAATATTTCAAATGATCTCAAAGAACATGCCATTAGTGGTGCGAGTCTTCCAATCATTCTCTACTTAATCCTAAGTGAAATGATGACTCTAAAGAATCATGAACTCTTAATTGATGCTAGCTCTAACTCGATCGATTGTAACTTCTATCGTAGTGAACACGACATCATTCTTACGGTGAAGAATCTCAATATCGAAGGACAAAAGAGTAAGATTTTAAACCGCTTAATCATCCACTTACTTGCTCTTGAAAATTCACGGGTTGAAATTCATGGGCAGGATATTGTGATTTATAATCTGGTCTGATTAAATAAACGCTTCCGGATAATTATACTTATTCGTATTCATCTCAAGGCTAATGGGAAAGCCTCCGCATAAAAAGGACGACATTTTCACGAAGTGAAAATGAGAAACAAATACCTCTCGTTCAACCGACTCACATTCATTCCAATCAACTTTTCTCATTTTGTTGGCAATTTTTTTGAGAAAAGTTCTTGTGTCTGGAATCTCTTTCTTTAGAAAATCTTTATTTTGGCACTGCTAAACACGATGAACTCGGACTCAATGTAATCTGTGTGAAAATAAGTAATATTTAGTTTAATTTTATCCGATAATCATTTCATAAATTTGATGTGTGAGGGAAGGATTCAAGATTTGATCCAGGTTCTTTACCTTTATGTAAGGTCAACGAAAAAGCACCTGGATACAAAGTTCGCAAAGGTTTTATATTCCTATTTCGTTAAATAACTCTGATTACAGAAGATATCTCGATAAAGTTGTACGAAACTTACAACTTATCTTTAAAAATCAAGAGGATCATAATTTTATTAGAATGCTTATCCAAGAAAATAAGGATGTATATAGCTGTATTCAAAAATTAGAGGATCCAAATATCTATAAGAGTATGATCGATAAGCATTTGCATACATTGAACTATAACTCAAAGAAAAGACTAGAGTTCTACTATACAATTAAATACATCTATCAAGAAGATTATGAAAATGGGAGTTTTGATTGTGAAGGAGTATAAAATTGAAATTTAAAGAAGTTGTTAAAGCTATGTTGGCGTGGTTTTCGCTGCCATTTATCTTAGCGCACATTAAGTATTTTATCCCATTGATTACCGCTATACCGTTTCTTTTTGGAATGGCATTAATATGGTTTACTAATGAGTATCGACGTACATATGACATAGATTATGAAGACAGAAGTGAGACGCTTGCTGGTATAGATGCAAATGGCAATGGGATGAGGGATGATCTAGAGCGCTTTGGAGAAGAAGCATACAAAGATTGGGACCCTCTCGTTCTTAAAGCATATTATAATTGGCTCAAAAACTTATACGTTGTGATGGAGAATAAAGCACATGTCGATAATGATAAAAAAATTGATTATATAAATTCTCGATCTTGTTGGCTTTTACTGCAAAGGAAGAAGAAGATCACCAATAGTTTTGTAGATACTTCTATAAAAAAGATCCACTCACAGGTGTTTAAGCTAAGTTTTAATACAGCTCAGAGAAAAAGCATTTTGGATGAAAATTGGTTCCTTTATCAAACTTCTATATCCTCTCAGGATATCATTAATTTAAAATACGCTTGTGTTGATCTTAATCTTAGTAAATATGAAATGTTTCTATTACAAAAAAGAAGTTTGACAGATGTTAATGGTGAAATACGAATTGAAAAAAACCTATCTACAAAGTTCTTTAATGAAAAGCCTAGGCTTTATGAAAATAATATAGATTTTGATTACTATAAAGATAAGATACTATCAAGAGGAGAGGTTTATGAGGACTTTTACAATAACCTTAATAATATTGTTAAGTAAAGTATGGGCTGAATCTGAATATACCTGTTATCCAAAGAATAATATTCATATTTACTATGTTAACGGAATAAATACGGATAAAGAATCGTACAAGGAAAATTGGAGTGCATTAAAGATTGTTAATGATGAGTATAAAAATACAAATCCTCCATATAACAATTTTATATTATACAGTGATGAAAATGGATATTTCAATCAGACAGAGGGAATTGAAAAAGACTTATTGGAGGCTTTATTACAAAAGATAGATCTCTTTTTTGATTTGCCATTTGAAGGAAGTATTGAAGATGAAAGGAAAGTGGCAGAAGATACAAGATTTGATCCAGGTACTTTACCTTTACGTAAGGTCAACGAAAAAGCACCTGGATACAAAGTTGCTGGACACCCTGACTTAAAGGAAGAGATGCTTAATAAAGTCTATTTTAACAATTAGAAAAATGTATTAATGGAGGACTGTTTTGCATAGATTTATGTTTTTTTCAAAATCAATATTGATGATTTTAATCTTATTATTCTCTTCTCCTTCGTATTCTAGAAGTGTTAAGCAGCCATTTTCCTGGGATGTATTAATATTAAAGCTTAGAAGAGTTTTTATGAATTGTGGTAACCCCGTAGTAATTGATAATCGAAAATTACGCAGTGGATGTGAAAAGGAATATCTTAAAAACTTTGATCTAGATACTTATAAGAAGTTTACACTATCGATATCTGGTAGGGATATTCTCATTTTTAATTATGAAGGATTAAAAGATTTTAATGGTGAACTAATACATTATCGCTATATGAATAACGATATTGTTAGAGTGTTTAGAAGTGTTTATCCGTTAGAAATTTATGAATACTGTAATTATAAGAAATTGAATTGTGAGAAACTTGAAATCGAAAATAGATATCCAAAGCTAACTGATGAAAAGATCGAAAAGTTATTAAATAATGAGAAGTATATAGCGATACCAACAAAATACTATTCAACTTCTGAAGACAGTGTTGTCTTTTCTTTTTTTAGAAATGATTTAGGCTATTATGATTTTAAATATGTAAAATTTAATAAGGAAAATAAGGCCAAAAAATTTGAAGTCATCTTCTCTAGTCAGGACAAGTTTGAAATTATCAAATATTGTTTAAAGAAAGAAAACAAAGATACCTGTAAAAAGATAGAAGCTCTTAGGCCATATATTCAAAAGTTTGAGTCATATATTTAAACTAGTTTCAAGTGTTACTGCTGATTAAATAAACGCTTCCGGATAATTATACTTATTCGGATTGGTCTCAATGAATTTATCAAGTTGCGTAAAGAAGAAGTCCTTATTCTTTAGGGCAAAAGAATCCTTAAAGATCATAAGCTCGCGCTCTTCGCGTAGGTTCTTTGCCATATAAAGATTAACAAGCTCTTGTAGCATTTCAGGGAAATGAATCTCTTTAAGCTTTTGCGCTTTCTTGCGATTAGACTTCGAGTTGATATATTGAATTAGCTTCTTGTCGTGACCAGGGTAGCGAAAGATTAATCCTTGTCTAATTCCTAGGGCGCCAAGAGGGTAGATCGTAAATTGTTCTGGCACAAGGTGATTCATAAGAACAAAGTCAGCTTGCTTGATTTTTTGAAGCTCTTCTTTGTACTCGGCCTTTAGTTCTTCTTTCGTACCGTCTCCAATCAAATTTTGACGAAGCATTGTGATGGCCTCTTCTTGATCGGCTTCATCCATTTTATTAAATGAATGATTAAAGCGAATAAGGGCCTCAAGAATTGGGCCACTAAGTTTTATGGAAATAGTTTGCCACTCAAGATTTTTAATACGCTCGCTAATGAATTGAATTTCATTTTCTTTATTCGTGCACGGGAAAGAGAATAGGATGATTCCGTTTTGTCCTTTTACTGTAATAACAAAAGGAGCAAAAATCTTTTTCATCTTTACTACAATCTCATCGTGCTCACTTGTGTCTTTTTTAAAGTTACAAAGATCAAGCTCGTAGCGATTTTTTGGGTAGTAAAGGTGATTGATCTTCTTAATGTCTTTTTCAATAAAGATATTGAGATAGTTTAAGAAGAGTTGCGCCGTCGCGATAGCATCATCAAGGGCACGGTGTGCCTTTTGGTGAGAGATATTAAAAATACGCGACATATAGTTTAGATTCGAGTTCATAAGAGTTGGAATAAGATACTTTGTCATAAGGTTTGTACATAGGCCCTTATTCTCAAGTTGCTTTCTTCCAAGTCTTTCTAGAACTGAATTTAAAAATGGAATATCAAATGAAGAGTTGTGAGCGATAAGCACTCGGTCACCAATAAACTCTAGAACTTCATCAATAACGGCATCAATTGTTGGTGCGTCTTCAACTTCATCTTGTGTAATAGAAGTTAGCTTTTGAATAAAGTCTGGGATTTTTCTTTCTGGATTAATAAGAAAGCTTTTCTTCGCTCCTACTTCCAGGTTATCAATTTGGACGAGGCCAATTTCAATGATTTTATCTTTTTTCTGGTTTCCACCAGTTGTCTCTAAATCGAAGACGCAGAAGCTCATGTCTGCTAGCATTTTCTTTGAAGAATGTGTTTCCATCAATAATCCATGAAAGCCGAGTATTCACTCGTGGTTAGGTATTGAATAGATTATAGCAAAGATCTCCCCACCGAGGTAGGGAGAAAATATGATTTTTTTATTTGATATTTGAGATAACTTCTTCAAGAAGCTCTAGGAACTTCTTCATAACACGTGCGGCCTCGTGCTTAATATCATCGTGATTTAGTTTAGTATTCTCAATTCCTGCGGCCATATTTGTCACACAAGAGATACCAAGAACATCAAGTCCCATGTGGTTTGCAGCAATACACTCTTGTACTGTCGACATTCCAACAAGGTCTCCACCGAAGTTACGATACATGCGAATTTCAGCAGGAGTTTCATAAGTTGGCCCCATAACACCAACGTAAACACCTTCTTTAAGATCATATGAAATATTCTTTGCTGAAGCATAAGCGATCTCTTGAAGAGCAGGTGACCATGCATATGTCATATCTGGAAAACGAGTTCCTAGCTCTTCAATATTTTCACCAACAAGACAATTTTCGCCTGTTAGGTTTAGGTGATCCTTAATTAGAACAAGTGAGCCTGAGCTGTAATCAAGATTAATTCCACCAGCAGCATTTGTGATGATTAGATTTTTAATTCCAAGTGTTTTTAAAACGCGAACCGGAAAAACTACTTCATCAAGAGAGTGGCCTTCATAGCGGTGGATACGCCCTTGCATAACTGCAACAACTTTTCCTCCAAGTTCACCCATAACAAGTTGACCTTTGTGGCCAATAACCTTTGTCTTTTTAAAACCTGGAATTTCTTCGTATGGAATTTCAACTCTGTTTTCTAAAAGGTTAGCAAATTCACCAAGTCCTGAACCTAGGATAACTCCAATATCAGGTGTCTTGTCATACTTGCTTTGAATATAGCTCTTTGATTCTTCTAGTCTTTTAAAAATTGCGTGCATACGTACCTCTAGATTTCTTTCACTTCAAAGATTAACTTGCTTGCTTTAGGCTTTGCAGTTGTCACTTTAATATCTTTCTTTAAGTCAGCAAGAATAGCTTCAACTTGTTTCTTCTGGTTTTTATTGTGATAGATTTCAACAAGCGCTTCACCTTTAGAAACCTTGTCACCAACTTTCTTATTAAGAACAAAACCAACACCGAAGTCAATCTTGTCAGTTGCTTTGGCACGTCCACCACCAAGGCTAACACAGTGAAGTCCCATATTCTTACAAGCGATAGCTGAAACATAACCATTCTTAGTTGCGCTAAATACGGTCTTCTCTTTTGCTAGTGGTAGGCGAGAGTAGTCATCACAAACTTTCTCATCTCCGCCTTGAACCTTAATAAGGTTTTTGAAAACCTTAAGTGCTTTTCCATTATCGATGACAGCTTGAGCTTTCTTTTCACCCTCTTTAAGTGAGTCCGCTTTACCTGCAATATAGATCATGGCACCAGCAAGCTTAACACTGATATCAGTTAGGTCTTTTGGGCCATTTCCTTTTAGTGTTTCAATTGATTCAATAATCTCAAGTGAGTTACCAATATACTGACCAAGTGGTTGGTTCATATCTGTAATCATTGTGATCATACGCTTATCAAAGCGCTTTGCTGTATCACGAAGACTCTTTGCTAGTGCTTTTGCATCCTTGATATTATCCATGAATGCACCGTCACCAACTTTAATATCCATAACGATTCCATTAGCACCTTCTGCTAATTTCTTACTCATGATTGAAGCTGTAATTAATGGGATTGATTCAACTGTTCCCGTAACATCTCTTAGGCCGTAGATAATCTTGTCAGCAGGAGCGATGTCCTTTGTTTGACCGATAAGTACGATTTTTTCTTTATTAAGTTGTTTCTTGAATTGTTCGAGAGTTAGTTCAGTTTTAAATCCTTTAATCGATTCAACTTTATCAACTGTGCCACCAGTGTGGCCTAGACCACGTCCGGCCATCATTGGAACCTTTACTCCGCATGCCGTTGCGATTGGTCCAAGAATGAACGATGCTTTGTCTCCAACACCACCAGTTGAGTGCTTGTCGATCACGTTCACACCTGAGAATTTTAGCGTCTTTCCAGAGTAGAGCATGGCATCTGTTAGAGCGGCCGTCTCTTTTACACTCATCCCATTTAAGTAGATGGCCATAAGAAGTGCAGACATTTGATAATCGGCTACATCACCATTTGTAATTCCATTAATGAACCACTTAATCTCTTCATCTGTTAATTTTTTACCATCTCTTTTTTTTGAGATGATCTGATATGCGCTAAAATTTTCCGACATAGTATTCCTTTTAAAAATTTAATTCCCTAATAATTCCTGTGCATTTATTGCATCAAATTACTTATGCGTATAGAATAGTAAAAGGGTCATTATAGACACGGCCATTAGAGGTGGCAATGATGAAACTTAATGCGTAGCGCAGGGATTTTAAGGTTTTAGAAATGTTCAAAAAAATTATCATTATATGTTTAGCTCTTACATTTTCATTCTCTTCAGTAGCACAAACAAATTTTAAGGAAGAAGGATTACGTGACTTAACAACAGTTGCAGGCCTTGGACTTGGTGGAGCAATTCTTGGACTCTCGACACTATCATTTGTTGAGGAGCCAAAAGATCACCTTAAAAATATCCTTGTTGGTGCTGCACTAGGGATCGTTGTTGGTGTTGGTGTTGTGGCCTATAACCAAGCGGCAAAGTCTCAGGCAACAATTCGCCAAACTGGATTCCGCGACTTTGATACGACTAGTCGTTTAAATTGGCATGCGTCAAATACGGCACAAGATATCAAAGAGTTTAATGCTGTAAATCCAAAAGTTGGTTGGTCGTTTAACTTCTAATTATTCTTTTTTATTGTCCATTTATGCTCAAACCTATACTCTAAAGCTGTTTTTAGAATTAATTTAATTTAGTTATAGGGTATTCCATGGAAAGAGTTATTTCGGCATTTGGTTTAATCGTTATGGTTGGTGTTGCTTTTGCACTATCAAATAACCGTAAGAAAATTAATTGGCGCTTAATTCTATCCGGGCTTGCTCTTCAGATCTTCTTTGGCTTAATTATTCTTAAAACAGATGCAGGACAAAATTTCTTTGAAGGTGCTCGTGGCTTCTTTACTGCAATCCTAAACTTTACGAATGAAGGCTCTGAATTCTTATTTGGGCCTCTGACTAATGTTCCAAAAACTGGATTCATCTTCTTTGTTATGGTTCTTCCAACAATTATTTTCATGTCGTCTTTAATGAGTGTTCTATACCACCTCGGTGTTATGCAATTAGTTATTAAGGCATTTGCAAAAGTAATGTCTGTTGTGATGGGAACCTCGGGAGCTGAATCTCTTGCGGCCGCGGCCAATATTTTCGCTGGCCAAACAGAAGCTCCTCTTGTTGTTAAGCCACTTATTTCAAAAATGACTGAGTCTGAACTTATGGCCCTAATGACTGGTGGGATGGCAACTGTTGCAGGTGGTGTACTTGCTTCATACGTTGGCTTCGGAATTGATGCCGCTCACTTACTTTCTGCATCGGTAATGTCTGCTCCGGCAGCACTTGTGTGTGCCAAACTTATGATCCCAGAGACACAAGAGTCTCTGACTAAAGGTGATTTAAAATTAGAATTAAATGATACTAGTGTTAACTTTATTGATGCCGCTGCCAATGGTGCTAGTGAAGGTGTAAAGCTTGCTATTAATGTTGGTGCAATGCTTGTTGCGATTATCGCACTTGTTGCCATGATTAATGGTGGTCTTGCCTTAGTTACAGGTTGGTTTGGTTTTGAGGGAATTACTCTTGAGCTAATCATGGGGAAATTATTTGCTCCTTTTGCTTGGTTATTAGGTGTTGAGTGGAAAGATGCTCAAATTGTAGGAACACTTCTTGGTAAGAAGTTAGTACTAAACGAGTTCGTTGCTTACTTAGACCTAAGAGAAAATATGGGTAATATATCAGAACGCTCGGCCATTATCTCTACTTACGCCCTTTGTGGTTTTGCTAACTTCTCATCAATTGGGATTCAAATTGGTGGAATCGGTGGGATCGCTGAGAATCGTAAGCATGACCTTGCAAGACTTGGGATTCGCTCTCTAATCGCAGGGACACTTGCTTGTTTTATGACAGCATGTATTGCGGGTATATTTATTTAATACCGTCTTCGTCTAATTCTAAATTAATTGA
The DNA here is from genome assembly GCF_050955245.1 of Halobacteriovorax sp. GFR8. Lineage (NCBI taxonomy): Bacteria > Pseudomonadati > Bdellovibrionota > Bacteriovoracia > Bacteriovoracales > Halobacteriovoraceae > Halobacteriovorax > Halobacteriovorax sp. GFR8. Next base: position 518,652 of record NZ_JBPBLR010000002.1, read on the forward strand.
GTAGGGTAACGCGGAATATTATATCTTCTAGCGTAAAACCTTGCTCACACGTACAATTATTAGTAGGTTAAAGTCTTTGGCTTGAGCGATGCTCGCCGACTTGCCTCGCGCTTTTATTTCGTATTTCGATTTAGTTTAAAAGGAATATATATGTCTAAAGATTTGATTATTAACAAAACAGTTAACGAGTGGCGTGCTGTTTTGATGGAGAATGGTGAAATTCTCGATTTCCTTATGGAGAGAACGAAACCAACTGCAACGCCACACCCACGCCTTGGAAATATCTACCGCGGAAAAGTCTTAAGAGTATTACCTGGAATGCAGTCAGCATTCGTTGACATTGGTTACTCAAAAGCAGCTTTCCTCTATGTAGACGATGCCTATCTTCCAACTCTTGATGAGCAAAGAGAGATGGCCAAAAAGGCCGAGGTTATTAAGAAAGAAAAGAAAGAAAATGGCCTCGTGATTCCTGACGAATTAGCAACTCTATCTGAATCAATGGATATGAAGATGCGTCCAGAATCAGCAACAATCGAATCATTCCTAAAAGAAGGGGATGAGATCATTGTTCAGGTTGCCAAAGAGCCGATCTCAACAAAAGGGCCACGTGTTACTCGTCATGTGACAATCCCAGGTCGCTATGTTGTTTATATGCCATTTATTGAGCACACTGGTGTTTCTCGTCGTATCGAAAATGAAGAAGAACGTGATCGTCTAAAAGAGATGCTTGAGACAATTCGTCCAGAAGGTAAGGGTGTTATTGCTCGTACTGTTGCTGAAGGAAGCTCATACAAAACTCTTAAGTCTGACTACGATATGCTGACAAAGATTTGGAAAGAGGTGCAAAAGAAATCTGAAAAAGAGAAAGCACCGGCCCTTTGTTATGAAGACTTAACTTTTATTCAACGAGTTTTAAGAGATATTACAGATGAAGACGTTGATAATATTATTATCGACGATAAAGACGGTGTAAAAGAAGTCGAGAAATTTGCAACAAAGTATCTTCCTCAAATTAAAGGGAAGGCAAAATTCTTTGATGAAACAAATCCGATCTTTGAAAAATTTAATGTTGATATCGAAATTGAAAGAGGACTAAGTAACAAAGTTTATCTTCGTTCAGGTGGTTCTCTAAATATCGACCAAACAGAGGCCCTGGTTTCAATTGACGTTAACACGGGAAAATTTGTAGGACGAAAAACATTAGAAGAAACTATTCTTCGCACAAACCTTGAAGCAGTTAAAGAGATCGCTTACCAACTAAGACTTAGAAACTGTGGTGGGATTATCATTATCGACTTTATCGATATGGAAAAAGTTGAAAACCGCGAAGCTGTTTATAACTCACTTGTGGACGCTCTTAAAAAAGATCGTTCAAAAACAAAAGTACTTCCAATCTCTGAGCTTGGCCTTGTTGAGATGACTCGAAAGAGAACTCGTGACACACTAACTCGTATTATGTGTGAGCCTTGTCCATATTGTGAAGGAAATGGAATTGTAAAAACAGTAAATACGATTTGCTATGAGATTGTCCGTGAGCTTGGTAAGAAAATTCGCAACAATCCAGAATCGAAGAAGATATCAATTTATGCCCACCCTGAGGTGACAGCATCTCTTTGTGGTGAAGAGCTTGATATCATCGAAACGATGGAAGAAGTCTTTAGCGTTAATCTTCAGATTCGCTCGGAGAACTCTTACCACGTTGAACAATACGAAATTTTTTAGCCGTGTGGGTGCTTATGGCACCCATACTTGCTTTTAGGGTTTAACTGATATGAGAGCACTTCTATTCCCATTACATAAAGTTTCATATCAGGCGATCTTAAAGAAGCCCCTCAATATTTTTGAACCGCGCTATATTCATATGATTCACGAAGCAGAGCAGACTAACACTCCTGTTGCTTTGGCCTATGCGACTTTGCAAGATGCTGATGACGAAGCTGATACGATTGCCATCAATCACGAAAAATACCATGCAGTGAAGCGCATGGTGGGGCTTGGCCGCGTTCAAATTTTACAAAAGTCAAAAGACGGCACCATGCTTGTTGTGCTTGAGCCACTTTTTAAGGGACTCATTATGGATGTCTATAATGAAGATCTACCTTACAATACCATTGAAGTTGATCCCATTACTGAATTCTTAACGGTGATGCCAGAGCATATGATCTCTCTGCAAAGACTTGGCCTGCTCTTTCGCCACTGGGCAAAGTCATTCTTTAAGAATCAAGTAGAGTACGATGCCCTGATGGAGGCAACTCAAGACCCCGTCGTTTTAGTTGGCGCCATCACTGAATTTGTTGTGACTTCTCCCGATCTTAAGCAGGGGATTCTTGAAATTGATGATATCAACGCCAAAATCGATGTCCTTCTTGAATGGCTCGACTAGTGGTACGCACCACCTAATCGAGAATTCAGTAGCTTAGTAATCCTGCACGACAAAAAATTGAAAAAAATTCGCATATTTAGGCTATTTTGACTTGAGTTGGGGGATATTATTCCTATAGTGACTACATAACCTATTGAAATTATGCTTTATTCATTCAGAAGTTCTTACCCAACTATTTGTAATCACGTAAAGGTGGCGCGTACCCGAACTTCCTTTACACAAAGCACAGTTACTGATAGATTAGCACCACATTTGACCGTTAATTTACTCGCTTCCCTGTGGTGGGGAGGCCAATAATAACTATTGTCCAGGAGATAAAGTATGATTTATGAGTTAGCATTAGTAGCTCACGCGGGCGCAACAGAAGATCAGCAAACAGCTCTTAAGAACCTAGTAGCTGAAGTTGCAAAAAATTACGAAGGTGAAGTCCTTTTAACTGATGATTGGGGAATGAGATCATTTGCTCAAACTGCCAAAAACGGTTCTAAAACAGGTAACTACATCTATTTCATCGTTTCAGGAAACAAAGACCTGAATACAGAACTTCAAAGACGTTTCAAAATCAACGAAGACGTTCACAAGTACCTTATCATTAAATTAGCTGATAACAACGAAGCTGCTGAAGCAGTTGTTAAAGGTTACAAAACTCCATTCTCAAAAGCTCACCCAGGTTCACAAACTGATGAACTAGAAAAAGGTGCAGAAAAAGATAAGAGAAGATTTGCTAAGAGAAAGAACTGTTGGTTCAAAGCAAACAACATCACTGCAGACTGGAAAGATCCAAAGACTTATAACTGGCTAATCAACGAGTTTGGTAAGATCCAACCATCAAGAGTTACTGGTGTTTCAACTAAGCACCACAGATGGGCACAATCTGCAATTAAGAGAGCAAGAAATATTGGTCTAGTTTCTCACGTTAGAGGTGACTTCGCTCACTAAGAGTGTTGAGAACTTAGTCTTAAGGGAATTAGAAAAAGATAATGAACGATAAGAAACCAAACACATTTACACTTATCTCAAAAGATAACTTCACAATAGGGAAGTTGCTTTTCTTATGTGTCGTGAGTTTGATCTTAAGCGTTGCTTATCCACTAGGTGTATTTTCACCGCTTCCAGTGGCATTCGCTTTCTTGATCTATGGAAACTTAAAGACGCTTGTGACTTTCGGTGTAACGATTGTTCTCTGCTTTATTGCTGCTCAATCGAGCGACTCTTTCTTAATCCTTGCTAACTCGGCGTATGTTTTATTCTACGCTGTTATCATTGGTTACTTAAGTGCTGCGACTATTTTGCGCAATGAAGATCCTGTAAAAGGATTATTAAAAAGAGGACTCATCTTACTACTCGTAATCTTCGGAATCATGGGGACGATTGAAGTGATTTTTCCTTCAACAATCTCAACGACGATTACAACTTCAGTAAATGAAGGTTTGTCACAATTAAAGAATTCGCCAGATTATAAAGAACTGATTGCTCGCGGTGGAGAAGTCGCAGCAACTTATCAAAGTGTTTTCGAGAACCCTGATGATATCATTAAAAGAATCTATCAGTGGGGATTCGCAGTTATCTTTGTAAGTACATTCTTTATTCTATGGCTAACGGTTTTCATGCTTTTAAGAAATGCAAAGTTATGGAAAATGCTTCATGGCTATAAATATGGATTAAAGCACTTTGTGCGCTTTCAAGTGCCTGAGTACTTTGCCCTTATCGTAGTTGTTGGGCTAGCTCTCTTCTTAGGTGGAGAGTATATCGGTGGTGAGATTATTGAGGTTATTGGCCTTAATATCTTACTTTGCTTAGGAATATTCTATTTCTTTCAAGGAATGGGTGTTTACTTAGACTTCTTAAAATATATTAAGGTGACTGGGTTTGTTCGCTCAATTCTTGCGATTATGACTATTTTCTTTGCTCATCGTTTTATTGCGATTGTTGGCCTTTTAGATTATTGGGTCAACTTTAGAAGATTTTTTAAAAATAATAAGGAGATATAAAATGAAAGTTATTCTTAAAGAAACTGTAAAGTCTCTTGGTAACGTTGGTGAGATCGTTAACGTTTCAGCTGGTTATGCAAGAAACTTCCTAATACCAAATGGTTCTGCAGTTCTTGCTGATGAATCAAACACAGCTCAAGTTAAGCACTTTGAAAAACTACTTGCTAAGCAAGTTGCTGCTGATAAAGCAGAAGCAACAAAAGTTGCTGGTACAATCAATGGTTTAAACATTGAACTAATCAAAAGAGTTGGTACTAACGGTAAACTATTTGGTTCTGTTACTACTCACGAGCTTTCTCTAGAACTAGGTAAACTAGGTCACAACGTAGAAAGAAGACACCTTCTTCTTGAAAACCCAATCCGTGCGGTTGGTAGCTACGATGTTAAAGCTAAGATCTTCAATGGTGTTGAAGCTGCTTTTACAGTAACTGTAAAAATGGATCCAAAACAAGAAGAAGAAAACAAGAAAAAAGCAGAAGAGTTAGCTGCAATGAAAGCTGCTCAAGATCTTCTTGCTAAAGAGCAAGCAGAAGCTGCTGCTTCAGGTGACACTTCTGGTGAAATGACTGAAGAAGAAAAGTTAAAAATGGAAGCGAATAGAATTCTAAGAAGCTAATTTTTTTCTTATATTAAAGAGGGGAGGCCTTGAGCCTCCCTTTTTATTTCTAATCATATTATGGGGCAGAATATGGTTGATCAAAACAACACAAACAACGCAAGAACACTTCCAAACGATACTCTTTCAGAGAAATCTCTACTTTCGTGTTTAATTCTCGATAGTATGTCTTTCGATGAAATTTCTGACTTAAAGTTAGAAGGAAAGGATTTTTATAATCCGAAGTATGGAATTGTATTCGATGCCATTAAAGACATGGTTCATTCGAATAATCCTGTTGATTACGTAACAATTTGTTCATACCTTTCGGATCACAATCGCCTGGAAGAAATCGGTGGTCAAAACTTTATTCTCGATATTACTGAAGATCAGGTATCGAGTGCCAACCTTCGCCACTATGCGAAGACTGTTAAAGATAAAGCGTCTCTTAGAGACCTCGTTCGCCAAGCTAGAAAAGTAGCGGACAAAGGTGCAACTTTCTCAGGAAATGCACAAGACTTCATTCAGGAAGTAGAATCAATCTTCTTTGGTCTTACAAACGAGGCCAAGCAAGGAAGTATGGTTAAGCTTAATGAATGTCTAAAAGAAAATATTAAAGAAATTGAAGATACATCTCGCATCGCTGGTGAGATTCATGGTGTACCAACTGGTTATGGTGCCCTTGATAAATTATTACTTGGTATGCAACCTGGTCAGCTGATTATTCTTGCTGCTCGTCCGGCCATGGGGAAGACTGCTCTTGCTCTTAACGTTGCACAAAACGCATGTGAGTTCTCAAAACTTCCTGTCGCACTTTTCTCTCTGGAGATGATGGCCAAGGAACTTTCAATGAGACTTCTAACTCAACGTGCGAAGATCGATTCAAAAAGAATTCGTACAAAAGAGTTCCTCGAAACAGATTTAAGAAAAATTGGGCAGGGGATTCAGCAGCTTGCTGATATGCCAATCTATATCAATGATAATGCCGGGACAAACCTTCTTGATATTCAGTCAGCTTGTCGTAAGATCAAGGCTTCAGAAGGCCTAGGCTTAGTTGTTATCGACTACCTTCAGCTAATGAGTTCACATAATAAGATGCTTCCTCGTGAACAGCAGATTGCTGAAATCTCAAGGGGCCTAAAGAATATGGCCAAAGAACTTGAGTGTCCGGTTATTGCACTTTCACAGCTTAACCGTGGGGTTGAGTCTCGTCCGAATAAGCGTCCAATGACTTCAGACCTTCGTGAATCTGGTTCAATTGAGCAGGATGCCGATATTATCATGTTCGTATATCGTGATGAGTACTATAACCCAGACACAAAAGATCAAGGGATTGCAGAAGTTATCGTTGGTAAAAACCGTGGTGGTGAAGTTGGAACGGCCAAGCTAACATTCGTTGGTGCGCACACAAGTTTCGAAAATATCGCTTATGCACAAGACGATGGAAGAAGTTAAGCAATCTGCTTACGCAATCTTTAAGCATAAAGAAGGCTTCTTAAAACTTGAGAGGCCTTCAAAATACCTTCATATAACAAATAAGAAAATTTATGACCGCTTAAATGAAACTGAACAGGAGTTTTCTGTTGCTGTTTTAAAAGAGTTATTAGGCCACAGCTGGCATGTGCAATCACTTCACTATGAATTAGGCCACTATTTCTTATTAGAGGCCCCGTCTTTCGAAAATGAAGTTAGTCTTGCAACTCTTATTAATTTTGAAAATAAAAGCTTTATAAGGCCAATTGAAGGCTTTAGAAAACCAACGGCAAGTATTGAAAAGATTATAAGTGAAGATGAGTATGAGAAACTTTTTAAGATGACTTATGAGAACTTACTAGCTGGTAATTGTTATCAGCTAAATCTAACTTCACTTATCGAAGTCGTGATTTCAAGTACGGACGATCTTATTAATACTTTTCTAAGCAAAGAGCTTTTCTCTAAACTTGGTGAGTTTGCACATATTCTCAATTTTCCATTTGAGGATCGTCTTGTCATAAGTAACTCACCAGAGTGTCTCTATGAATTTGATCAAGCAGCAAAGAAGTTAATAACAAGGCCAATTAAGGGAACTGTAGCGCAAGAGCTAGGTGAGGATTTTCTCATTAATGATGCTAAGAACACTAGTGAACTCAATATCATTACCGATCTTTTAAGGCATGACCTATCGGCCATTGGCAAGAACTTCTCTAAAGTAGAGTCACTACGTGAATTCTTTCGTGTCCCTGGCCTTATTCATCAATACTCAAAAATCAGCGTCGAACTAGAAGAGTGTAATGCATTGGCGCTTGTCGCATCTCTTTTTCCAGGTGGAAGCATTACTGGTGCGCCCAAGAAAAGAGTCGTCGAATTGATTAAAAAGATTGAAACAAAAGACCGAGGGATTTACACAGGTTCTACCATTTTAAATTTTGACACAATCTCTAAAGCATCTATAAACATCCGTTCTTTAGATCTTGAACCATCTTCCAGACGCGCACTATATGGGGCCGGAGGAGGAATCACATTACTGAGTGACGCTCAGAGCGAATTTCAAGAACTAAAAGCCAAAGCTAATAGCTTTCTTAAGGTTTTCTTTAAGGATGTAAAAATCTAATAAATTCTTACATGTCATTTGATAGTTTTGACATTCAAATCTATCGCTAGATATGATTTTTTTGTGACAAAGTGAAGCAAAGGATTGCTCCAACATGGATCGTTGAAAATTTGTCACAGGAGAGGGAAGTCAATGGATATGACAAACAACACAACACAGACAACACAGAACAAAGATACTCACAACAAGGACGTTATGGTGCAATTAAATGATTTAGTTGAAATCTCAGGTGTACCAACTGATTTCATTAAGAAAGAGTTAATGCTTGATGATACTGTTTCAATGGATGAATTGAGATCAAAAATGCTTAAATTTCTCGACACAACTTTTCAAGAACATGGTGTCGATACTTTTAAAGTAAAATAGTCAGTTAATCTTTTGGAAACATAGGACTTGTTTCTCAATAATCTCCTTAATGCCCTTCTTACTTAAGCCTAGGTTTAGTAAGAGGGGCATTTTTTATTGCCCATACTGAACACCTTCAATCGGTAGAAATTTCCACAACTATGCAATTTAAAGTGCTTACTAAAAATTTATTAAGGTAGGCCGTCTCATTTCCGATACTTAGAATGAAATAGGAAAATTTTCATAGGAATGTTGTATGGATATAGCATCAGTCATAGGTTTAGTTTTAGCAGTCGGTGGAATCATGGGTTCCATTATGTCAGGTGGGGCAATTTCGATTTTTATCGATGTTCCTTCTGTACTCGTTGTTGGGCTAGGTCTAATCGGAGTTACTCTTTATCGTTGGCCAATGGAGGTTGTGAAAGGTCTTGTTGCAATTGCAATGAAATCAATCTTCTTCACTCCAGTGGATCCAAAAGATAAAATTAACAAAATTAAAGAACTAGCGGAGCTTGCCAGACGAGAATCAGTTTTTGCATTAGAGAAAGCAGAAATTGATGACCCGTTTATGAAAAAGGCGATGACTCTAGCTGCGGATAACAGACCTCCTGAAGTTATTGCTTCAATTCTACAAATGGATATTGATTCTATGGAGTCACGCCATAAAACTGGTGCTGATGTTTTTGATGGTGTTGCAGCCGATGGCCCAGCGATGGGAATGATCGGGACTCTGATTGGTCTGGTACAGATGCTTCAGAACCTTTCAGATCCTTCGGCGATTGGTCCTGCCATGGCCGTTGCCCTTTTAACAACGTTCTATGGTGCGATTATTGCCAACGTTTTTGCAGGGCCTGTTAAGAATAAAATTTCATATCGATCTCAAATGGAGCTTATGTCCATGAGTATCGTTGTTGCGGGAACACTTGGGATTGTTGCAGGTGAGAACCCACGTATGATTATTGAAAAACTTAATTCATTCCTTCCACCAAGTGAAAGATCTGCTTCGGACGAAGGCGAAGAATAAGTTTTAAACAAATTTTAAATGAGTATTTGAGGAATAAATACTAAGGGTAATCAAGGAGTAAGAAATGGCAGATGATAGTGCTGCAGTAGTTGATGATGGTGGAAACGCGAAGTGTCCTGAGTGTGTACCGGGCCTTCCCGGTTGGATGGCAACGTTCTCTGACCTTGTAACGCTTCTACTTACATTCTTCGTACTTCTTCTTTCTTTTGCAAAGACTGAGACGGCCAAATATGAAGCGGCCCTTGGTTCAATTCGCAATGCCTTTGGTGGTAACGTTCTTCAACAGGGTGAAGTCATTCAAAAAGGAAAGTCTCCTGATAACTTCCCGACAATGATGGAATCTCAAACTCCAATCAAACCTTTCCCAATTGAATTTTTAACAATGGAAGGGATTCTTGATAAACATGAAATAAATCGTGGCTCAGAAGAAGTTCTAAAAAATATGCGTCATGACTTAAAAGAGTTTAACTTAAGCGAGAACGTAACTGTTTATGAACAGGCCGAGGGGATCGTCGTTCGTGTTAATGACAAGATTTACTTCAAGCGAGGCTCTGTTGAAATTGAGTCGACGAAAATAGCTGTATCATCATATCAGCGTATGATTGATCTTCTTAAAAAGCGTAATTGGAAAGTCTTTGTTATGGGTTATGCCGCACGCGGTGAAGTATCAAATGATGGAAAGAGTGATGCTCTTGAGTTATCATCCGCCCGTGCCACTGCGGCCACAAAATCTCTTATTAGAAGAGGAATTAACCCAGAAAGAATCTCAACGGTATTCTATGGTGATACTCGTTTAACTGACCTTCCGGGACGATCTCAAATGGAGATTGATAACGAAAATCGTAAAGTTGAATTTATGATTAGAAAACGTGATCTTGAAGATAATGGCCACAAAGTTGAAGCACAATAAGAATTTTTGTAATCTCACTGAAAAAGATAGTTTGAAGGAGTTCCTTAAAGGGGAGCTCCATTTCTCTAATAAGGCAATTAAGACCTCTTATATTTCAAAGGTTATGCTGCAATCTCATCTCGCTCCAAAGAGTGAACTATACCTACCGAGAGATCTTTTAAATCGCTTTCACGTTAATCCTATTTATACAGGGCCGGCCATTGAAGTGATTCATGAAGACGATATTTTTATCGTCTTAAATAAGCCTCAAGGTATTCACGGTCACCCAATGGAGTATAGTGAAACTGATACTGTATTAAATTTTATGCGCTCGCATTTTAATCTACCAAGCCTTGGGAATTCTCGCTCTGATTATGAGAAGGGCCTTCTTTATCGCCTCGATCAATTAACGAGTGGTGTTCTTATCTATATTAAAGATGAGCTCATTCACGAAAATCTTAGAAACTCCTTCTCTCAAATTGCTAAGGAGAAAACCTATCTCGCTATTGTAAAAGGAAAGGTTAAAGAGGGGAAGGATTTAACTGATCGCCTTGTCTCAAGTGGCATCAAGGGTGAGAAGATGATCGTCAATGACATTGGAGTTGAAGCGACTTTAAAAGTTGAACCTATTTTCTATCAGGACAAAAAAGATCTCACACTTGTTAAGATCACTTTAAATGAAGGTCATCGCCATCAAATACGTGTTCAACTTTCTCACGCAGGCTTTCCAATTGTGGGAGACCCTCTTTATAACGATGATTATAGCGAGAAAGAAGATAAGCGATTGTATCTCCACGCCTTTCAATACTGCTTAGATGTAAATGGACACACAACTTGTTTTAAGGCCGAGAAGGCAGAGCTATTCTGCGACCTCTTGGACTTGGATAGTCTGATGGATGTGGCGAGCTAGGTTATTCTTATTTTTAAGTGTCTTTAACTTCACAACATACTTACCTTCAGAAAGAGATGAGAGAATCATCTTTGGATGAACAAGTTTGACTACAACCATCATTGTTCGCTCAAGACTTTCTTCCATAGCATAACGAGAAATTGAAATATAAGAATTGGCCAGGGCCTTGTACATTTCACGACGAAGGATCTCTTTGTCCGTTCCTTCAGGTACGATCTTTTCATCAACAGGAATTGTCACTTCTAGGTTATTTTTATTACACTCAATCTTCCAAGAAGGGTGCATATACTTATCAAGACGTACTTTTACAGAACGACACGATGTCGCTAACATGCGATCTGCACGCTTTTGGAAAGCGCCGTTTTCTCTTAATTGAAAGATAAAGATAATAAATATTAATATTCCGAACCCGAGTACTGGATTCCTAAGTAGTGATTTCAATACCATAGCAATATTATCGCACTAAATTTTATAAAAATCACTAAAGGAAATGATGGCCATATCCGATAAATATAGTAGGTTATTTAAGGAGCTGTAATGACGTTATTTTCGTCTATGGAAGATCAAAATTTTTGGAATATTTTATTTAATTTAGAAGAAATTAGAAAGCCAATCAGTTTGGTTTCATTCCTAAGAAAAAATCATATTAATCGCGATGAATTCTATATGTTTTATGAGAAGTCTCACTTCTATGGACTATCGATTGACCTTCGTCCCAAAGATAATGAATTTTTACTGATGCCACTTTCATGGCGTAGGGATTATGGCGATATCTTACTTGAGAATACATCACATCGTGAACTTATTAAGGATATTCAGGCCGCTTGTAAAGAGGGGCGTGTCTGTGAGTTTACATTCCTAGATCACTCTAAGAAGAAGGTTCGTCCGTGGAGAGTTGTTCTTTCCCAGAATCTTTATAAAGTCATTAGTGAAGATGTTGTGACAAAGAAATTAATCACAATTGATATGAACGAAGTCGATGATATTGAATTTCAGGATTTTGATTACGCTTCAATGTATTCAAGATTTGAAATTGAAGAGTATATTAATGCTCTAAGACATATTGATGGCAGTGATCAGCGTTTAGTATTAAAACTTAACTATGGATTCGAGTTAACTCCAATAAGTAATTTAATCTTTCTAGGTCATCCATACTCAACAACAAATCAGTATGGTGAAATCATTTGGGCCGCATCTGTCGAGAAGTCTCTTTATTTATTTGATTGGCTATATTCAATGCGCGACCAAATTGAAATTCTTGAACCGAGTTGTATAAAAGAAGAGTTTGAGGAGTTTTGCCAGAAAAGAAGAAATGCTGCATAATCCGACATGAGATGAAAAAGAATAACTTATTTCTAATATCGTTTCTCCCGGCACTTCTTTATTGGTACCTTGAAGAAACACAGACAGTGGAGATTGCCATTATTGGCGGTCTTTCGCTGGCAATTTTAGAAATCATTTTTGAAAAGATATTCTTTAAACACATTCACTCAATCTCTAAGTTGAATTTCATCATTATTTTAATTCTTGGGCCAATCTCCCTTATTGGCCATGATGGAGTTTGGTTTAAGTTACAGCCATTTTTTACGGGGCTCTTTCTTAGTGGGTTTCTTATTTTTAATCTCAAGCAGGGCAAGAGTCTTATGCTTACGATGATGGAAGATATGGAAAAGAAGGCCAATGTACCAGAAGAGATAATGACGAAAATCGAGTATCACTTGGCCTACTTTCTTCTATTCAATGGTATTTTTATGGGTTACTTGGCCATTTACGAAACAACTTCTCGTTGGGCCTTCTTTAAATCCATTGGATTCTATATTGTTTTTGCGGTCTTTTTAGTATTAGAAATTATTTTAATTAGACGTGAAGTAAAGAAGATTATGCTTGAGCAAATGCAGGCCCAAGCCGATATGATTCAAACACACCACGGAGGCCAAATTGACTAAGGCAAGCGATATTGTTGAGATTGAAGAGTTTGATATTTCTCCAGGAAGAACAATTGCAAATCGTTATGTGGTTCTTGAAAAACTTGGTTCTGGGTATGAAGGTGAGGTTTACCGCGTAAGGGAGAAACACACCAATATTGAAAGGGCCATAAAAATCTATTTCCCACAGAGAAATAAAAAATTTAAAGTGAGCACAAGATATGCCCTAAAGCTTGAAAAGCTCAGCCATAGTCCAATTGTAATGGACTGTATTTCTCATGAATTGGTTACTTTGAAAGGTCAAAAAGTTGCGTGCTTAACGTCTGAGTTTATCGAAGGAGAGATGTTGGGAGAGTTTATCCAAAAGCAAAAAGGTAAGCGCCTTGAAATCTTCTCTGCCATTCATCTCCTTTACTCTATCGTCGTTGGAGTCGAGTCTATTCATCTCGAAGGTGAGTATCACGGAGACCTTCACACCGAAAATATTATCATTCGTCGCTTTGGATTAGAGTTTGATTTAAAGATTATTGATCTTCATCACTGGGGAGATTCAAAAAAAGATAATCGCGACGAAGACATCATTAAAATAATCAGAATTTTCTATGATATCCTAGGAGGACAGAAGCATTACAAGAAGTTATCTCCTTCCATTAAATATATCATTTGTGGACTTAAGCGTGGGATGATCTTAAATCGTTTTAAGAATATTAGTATGCTTCGTTACCACTTAGAAACCATGGATTGGTCTGATGCCGTTTAAGAAAATAGTTTCCGATGTAGCGGAATTTGAACACGATATTTTTGACTTTGGTGATTATCGCATTGGCTACTTCATTGCCAAGCATAAGCTAAAAGAATCAGGTGATAATAACGAAGATGCTCTCTTTATTAGCGGAGAAGAGAAGTCCTTTGTTGTTGGTGTTTCTGATGGAGCTGGCGGACATCCTCGTGGACGAGACGCTGCCGTTGCCATCGTTGAGGCCATAGCAAATTATAAAGACGGTTGTAATTGTTTGGAGCTTATCGAAACCGCCAATCAGAATGTATCTGACCTTAAGGCCGGTGCAAGATCAACTCTTGCCTTTGCTCAAATTAAAGATGATATGGTTCGCTTCTACCATGTTGGGGATTCTGAAATTCTCTATTGGAATGCTCACGGAAATGAAATCTATACTTCCACTCCACACTCTGGAGTCGGCCATATGGTTAAGGCCGGGGTCCTCGGTCAGGAAGAATCACTTGCTCACCCCGAAAGAAATTATGTGAATAATCTCATGGGTGACGACGTCATTAAAATCGAATCAACGTCTGGGGCCAGCATCAAAAAGGGTCACACCATTCTCATTGGAAGTGATGGGCTTTTTGATAATATCCCTCACGACTCCCTTACTGAACTCATCGGACAAGGAATCTTTGACAAGTCATTTGAAAATCTTGCTGAGTTTTGCAAAATTCAAAACGAAGAGGCATGGCTTAAGTATGACGATATTTCTTTTATTGCGATTCGAAAGGTTAAGGCCTAGAAAGTAGGCACTTATTTTAATACATATAAATTTTTTAAAAAAACTACTCTTTAGGTTAGATTTAGACTTAAATCTTAAGTCCTCGTAAATTTTATTTACATTCTCCCTAGATTAAAATCTCAATATATTTTTTCCTACTCATGTTACTTTTATAATTAGGAGGAATGATGAGCAATATAAAGGATGAAATTAAAAAGAAAGTGTGGAGAGATATTAAGGATGGTGACATTACTAGAGAAGAAGTAGTCAATGAGGTTGCTGAAGTAACAAAAGAAACTGAAGATAAAGTCGGGAAAAAGTTAGATGATTTAATTGATGATAAAGAACTTGAAGAAGCTGGTCCTGAGAAGAATATTTATCCTTCACAAAAGGAATTTGAGAAAGTTTTAGAGAGAATGATGCAAAGTAGAAAAAACTAAAACTTGCCAGCAGGATAACTTCCAAGGATCTTAATATCGTTGGCATCGCGCTTTAATTCTTTAAGGCATTCTTGCACTTTTTCATTGTGAAGCGCACCCATGAAATCAACATAGAAGATATACTTAAATGGTTGGTGTGGAATAGGGCGCGACTCAAGCTTTGTTAAGTTGATGCTATAATCAGCAAAGACTTGTAGGCAGCCTAGAAGTGCTCCAGGGTGGTGCTTTGTTGTGAAGGCGATACTTGTTTTCTCTTTGCCAATTCCTGTTGGAATATTTTTTTCTTTAACGAAAATAAGGAAACGAGTGAAGTTATCGGCTTCATCCTGAATCTTTTCTTGAATGATATTGAGTCCGTAATAGTCTGCACATAGGCGAGAACCAACACAGGCTTCATTACTGGATTTTGACTCAGAGATGATTTTGGCAGAACCAGCAGTATCAAATTCTGCAACTGGTTTGAGGCTTTCTTTTTTAAAGAAGCCGTGGCATTGGGCCAAGGCAATCGGGTGCGAGTAGACGGCCTTGATATCCGCTACATCAACACCCTGATTGGCCATAAGGCAATGGTTAATTTCTAGGTAGAGTTCGCCAATGGCAAAGAAGTCATGTTTAAAAATTAAATCCATATTGATATCGACGTTTCCGACGATGCTATTTTCGATAGGTAAGATGGCACAAGCGACTTCCTCATTTTCAAGGGCGCTACATACGTCTTCACTTAGGGCGATTCCTACAGCTTCAACGTCTTTTCCAAAGTATTTATAGAGGGCCTCTTCTGAGTAAGAACCTTTGGTTCCTTGAAATGCGACTTTCATGCCTTTATTTTTGATCAATCTTCAAGCCTTTTAATTACTTTGTTAAATGATTCGAGAAAGTCTTCACGGGTTTGCTTGGCATATTGATTATGCTCATTCATATCCGCGAATAATTCCCATGAATCATTTTCGACAGTTTTGAGAATTTTTAAAAGTCTACGGTAACCTTTGGTGTCGATCGGAAGTTTTTTCGCATCCATATTCATTAGCGTTCTTCCAATCATGTGAGTGAGTAGAAGAGAATGTGAGATTTGTTTGTCGTGTTCGGCTGCGGTTGTTTCAATAACCTTAATTCCATGAAAGCGCATAAAGGCACAAATCTTTTGATAGTACTTGTCTTCAATGCGAACAGGACAAACAGCTATTTTAGTTCCAAATAATGTTTCTCCAGCTGAGTCTGGCCCAAACATTGGGTGAGTGGCAAGAATACTAACTGTTTCTGGCAGATGCTTCTTCATTGCAGCAACTGGCATCTCTTTGACGGAACAGACGTCAACAACGAGAGCATCTTTAGATAGCAGTGGTGCGATCTCTTCTATAACAGATTCAAATTTATTCATTGGAACAAATGGAATGACGATTGGATTTTTACAAACTTCTTTGAGAGTTTTGAAGTGGCAACCCATGGCCTCAACTTCTGATTTTACGCTTTCATTAATATCATAAATTTCAACTGTAAAATCTTCTTCTAGGTATTTTGAAATTAACTTCCCTAAACGTCCGAACCCAATAATTCCAACTTTCATTAACAAAGAACCTTTTTTATATTTTCGTAAGCTTGTTCAATTCGTTCTACTGAATCAGTAAATGCCAGGCGGATATAATCGTCTTGTCCAAAGAACTTTCCTGGAACAAGGGCAACTCCAGCTTCTTCAATTAGCTTTTGCACCATCTCAACTGAGTCTTTAACTATTCCTTTCTCAATAAATGGTTTGATATCAAGGAAAAGGTAGAAGGCACCCTGAGGTTGAGTTACTTTAAAGATTTGTGAGAATAATTCATAAGCACGTTTCTTACGTGCCGTCATTGTCTCTAGCATATCGCCAATAATTTCATCACTATGTTCAATGGCATTGATGGCACCATATTGTGTAAAGGGTGGAATATTGCCACATAGATGGCCTTGAAAACTATCAACTTTCTTAATGAACTCTTCCTTTGCAATCATGTATCCGACGCGAAAGCCTGTCATACAAAATGACTTTGAAAAACTTTGAATCGAAATTGATCGATCGGCGATTTCTTTTCCTAGCATAAGAGGTGAGACGAACTCACAGTCATAGGTAAGGGATTCATAAGCTTCATCGCTAACGATAATCAAATCGTGTGCAATGGCCATTTCACCAAGCTTTGTTAGCTCTTGTCTTGTGTAAACAGCTCCAGATGGATTATTTGGAGTGTTAATATAGATTGCTTTTGTCTTTGATGTAATTGCATTTTTTATTGCATCAAGATCTAGGTGGAAATCTTCTTTAGAGTTAACAAAGACTGACTTACCTCCAGCAAGTTTGATGCTTTCTGGAATTGTGACCCAGTATGGAATTGGGACGATAACTTCATCTCCTTCATCTAGAATCGACTGAAATGAGTTGAAGATAATTTGTTTTGAACCATTTCCAACGAGGATATTCTGAGGAGTAATTTGAGTTTTACAACGATGATTAAAGTAGCTTGCAATAGCTTGCCTTAGTTCAGGCTCACCACTTACAGAAGAGTACTTGGTTTTCCCTTTCTTAAGGGCCTCATAGATGGCCTCTAGAATGCTTTCTTTGGGGAGGAAGTCTGGTTCACCGATATTAAGACCAATAATATCCTTTCCTTGACTTCTAAGGTTTGTAATTTGTGCCGAAATCTGGATACTTCCAGACGGAGCAATTCCTTCCACTCTTTCAGATACTTTCATAAGTTCATTATATCACTTTTTATAATTCTTTTTTAAAATCATTCATCATACGAGTTTGTTCTCTAACTGATTCAGTGTGAATTGCATGGTAAAGCTCTTCAACAAATCGACGATCAAGGGAAAGCTTTTCTCCCTTAGCAATACGATCATTCATTAGAGCGTCCATTCTTCCTACTTGAAGTGGAGTTACATTGTTTGCACTTTTTAGCGCTCCAATTTGTTTAACGATATTCATACGCATATGCATAAATTCGAGAATATCATTATCAATTTGATCGATTTTATTTCTAAGTTTGTTTAACTCATCTTCAAATCCGTCATTATGTCCAATGGCATCTCTAACTTGTAGGTGAGTGATGATATCGTGTAGCATTTTTGGTGTTACCTGTTGAGCGGCATCACTTAGTGCTTTGTCTGGAGTGATGTGAGTTTCAACCATCACACCATCCATATTCATATCCATGGCCTTCTGACAAACCTCTCCAATGAGGTTTCTGTTACCAGCAATATGAGAAGGGTCACAGATAATTGGAAGATCTGGCATTAATCTTTTAAGTTCAATTGGAATGGCCCAGTATGGTTTGTTTCTGTACTTTGTTTTTTCCGCACTTGAGAAACCTCTGTGGATTGCAGCAAGTTTATCAAGGCCCACGTTTGAGAATCTTTCAATAGCACCCATCCAAAGAGCAAGGTCTAGGTTGATTGGATTCTTTACCATAACTGGAATGTCGACACCTTTGAGGGCCTCAGCGATTTCTTGAACAGCAAATGGTGAAACTGTCGTACGTGCACCAATCCAGAGGATATCCACATTGTGCTTAAGGGCTAATTCAACGTGTGAAGCATTTGCAACTTCTGTTGTAATAGGAATATTAAAATCTTTTCTAACTTGTTCCATCCAAGGAAGGCCAACTAGTCCGACACCTTCAAATGTATTAGGGCGAGTTCTTGGCTTCCAGATACCTGCACGAAATGCGTCTACTTTGCCATTTTCAACTAGCTCTTTTGCAATTTGATATACTTGCTCTTCACTTTCTGCTGAACACGGTCCAGCGATAACAAGAGGCTTTTCATCAATTTTAATCCAAGAGTTTAGTGGCGCTATTTTCATGTGACATCCTTTTAGGCTTTCTTTTTGGTCAAGTATTAAGATAAATTTATATTACTCAATACGATACTATTCAAGTCTTTAACTCATCGAAATTGACTTAAATTTTCTTAATTTATTCAGTGTTTATTTGATGTAAATGGAATTATTTGCTTAGGGAAAGTTATGGGCCAAAATATCGCTAAGTATATCAGGCCCACTATAAGAATTATGGAATATAAATTGCTGAGTTCTTTTCGTTCTCTTTTACTTCAAGACGAGAAATCCATACGCGACCGTCAGTTTTCTTCTTAATCAGTTCAGACATTTTTTCGTAAACGAATTCTGCTGTTCCTTCCATTCCTGCATTCGGAAGAACTCGAAGTTGAACGACACCTGCTTCATCAAGTTTTTTAAACTCATCCATAAATGGATCATCTTGTGATGCAAGGAAAGTGTGATCGAACATATCATCAAGCCAAGCCTTTACATCTTTAAGATCACCAAAGTCCATAACCCACATTTCTTTTGTTAATTCAGAACATTCAAATTCAAAGTGAAATGAGCGAGAGTATCCGTGAACGAAGCGACAGTGTGAATCTGCTTTCCATTGACGGTGTGTACATGGGAAACCATAGAAGTGTTTTGTTGATTTAAAAGTGGCCATAATTATCTCCGTTTAAGTACCTACACACTAGCATAGATCGGGTAATCATGGCCACATGATCTAGTCCCAGAAGGGACTATAACTTGATAGTTTTGATATCTTCATTAAGTTCTTTGGTAGCTTTTTTGGTAAAGATGAGGGTAGGGGAATACTTGAAAGCTACACCCAGAACAATAAGAGTTTGGATAATGAAGATATTGCGATTAATATCCTGTCCTCCTTCTGCTGCCACGAAGTTTCCAGCTGAGGGAAACCATCTTAGGGCAATAAAGTAAATCGCAACTGGTAAGAGCATATTCACTAGGCCATTGTAGACTCTCTCTTTTGAGTTCTTAGGGGGATTTAAGAACTCATTTAAAAGTGCGAATCCTAAGGACAGTAGTGAAAGTGCTGTAAATACCACGGTCATTACGGGGTTTTGGAAAACTTGAATGGATAAGAGTGCCAAGACACCAAAGAACATATAGCTTAGTAAGCGATACTTCTTGCCCTTGTCATCCTTTTCCGAAAAGAAATCCACTAAAAAAACTAAATTGAATACTGTGAATACGATTGTTATTGTCATGCCCTGCATATCGGGGCTTTTGCCAATGTCTAAACTTAAGAAAATGCTAAAAAAGGCTAAATCCTCTTTAACATATTGCTCTAAATAAGCTACGCTCTGTCCATGACGAATATCATAAGCACGCAGGGTTTTATCATTCACGATCAAGTTATTGATCAGGCCAATCATATGGAACTTATCTTTTGGATTAAAACACCAGAAGATGTTGTTAAAGTTATTATTTCAAATGAGCGTCCTCTCTTTTTTATTGAAAGTGATGCCAATTTAAATATTAGCTTTCAGGGAGAAAGAAAGAAGCTAAACCTTAAGGCCTTTAATGGCAGAAGCTTAGATGGTATTTATTTTAATCGTCATAAAGATCTCATGGATACAAGAGAGCACTTTCATAAAAATGGGATTCGTACCTACGAAAGTGATGTCAGACCAAATGAGCGCTTCTTGATGGAGAGATTCATTAATGGTGAAGTTCTTATTCAAGGACAAGCTCAAGTGATGGGGAAGATGCGAGTCTTTCATAACCCACAAATGAAGGCCTTAGGCATTCATGAATCAGCACAAAAACCAACACCTAACTTTAATATTATGTCCTTAGATATTGAAACGAGTATGGGAAATGACCTCTACTCAATTGCAATTCATCAAATAGGTGATCGCGATATTAAAAAAGTTTATATGGTTGATGAAAGTGGCCAGTACTCAAATGATGAGTTAACAACTTTCTATCGTAGTGAAAAAGAATTAATGATTTCATTCATTAACGATTTTCCTAATTATGATCCAGACTTTATTGTGGGCTGGCACGTTATTGGTTTTGACCTAAAGTTCTTAGAACGCAAGTGCCAACAATTTGGTCTTAAATTCAACCTTGGGCGCGATGGTTCTCAAGTTCGTTTGAGAGAAAGGAAGGGCGCCGGTTGGTTTTCAACAATTGCTGGTCGCCAAGTCATCGATGGGCCTCCAACTTTAAGGTCCGCATTCTATCAATTTGAAAACTTCAAACTCGATACTGTTGCGGCCGCTGTTCTTGGTGCCAATAAAGATATTACAGAAACGGGAATGGATAAGGTTGAAGAAATCACAAGACGCTTCTTAGAAGAGAAGCACGCTCTTGCTAAGTATAATATTCTCGACTGTACTCTCGTTCTTGATATTTATAAGAAGCTAGAAATTATTGATCACCTTTATCGTCGCGTACAACTTAGTGGGATGCTTATTGATCGTCTCTCTGGCTCAACACGGGCCTTTGATCATATCTATTTACCACGTCTTCACCGCAAGGGTTTCATTGCAGGAAATACCTTAGATATTGATAAAGAAAGTGCATCACTTGGTGGACTCGTTATTGAAGGAACCAAAGGATTACATGAAAACGTTGTGGTTCTAGACTTTAAGTCTCTGTATCCAACGATTATAAAAACTTTTAAGATTGATCCTCTGTCTCGTTTAAAAGGTGATGTTAATTCAACAATTCTTAAAAATGGTGTTGCCTTTTCTAAGACAGAGCATATTCTTCCTGAGCAAATTGACTTTCTTTTAAAGCAAAGAGAAATTGCAAAGACGAGACAAGATAAGAACTTATCACAGGCCGTAAAGATTTTAATGAATTCATTTTACGGAGTGATGGGATCAGGTGGTTGCCGCTTTTATCATGCTGACCTTGCAACCTCAATAACTTCAACAGGGCAGTGGCTTTTAAATGAGTCCATGAATTATGCTCGCTCTCTTGGTTATGAAGTTGTTTATGGAGATACGGATTCTGTCTTTATAAAACTAAAGTTCTTAGAGGTTTCTCAAAAAGATAAAGCTGCTACTGAACTTGCCAGAAAGATTACAACGCATTTAAGTGAACTTATTGAAAGAGATTATGATCTCGAGTCACATCTTGAGATGGAGTATGAAAAGTGTTTTAAGAAACTTTTTATTCCTGAGTCTCGTAGTTCTGAGATGGGTGCAAAGAAGCGCTATGCCGGAATTTTTGATAATGGTGAATTATATTTTTCTGGAATGGAATTTGTTCGCTCTGATTGGACGAAGGCCGCAAAGAGTTTTCAATACGAAATTTATAAGCGATTCTTTAATGCTGAATCTTTAAATGAATATATTAAGAATTATGTAAATGATCTTAAAAACGGCCTATTTGATAAAGAATTGATTTATTCAAAGAGGTTATCAAAAGATATCAGTGAGTACACAAAGACAAACCCTCCTCATGTGAAGGCCGCAAGGTTGCTACAAGAAAAGGAGCCTAATAAGAATATCAGGAAAATCGACTACTTAATAACAATGCATGGGCCAGTTCCACTGGACTTTTCACCGAAAGATATCGATTATCAACACTATATTGACAAACAACTGTCTCCAGTGGCAACTGATGTGCTAAAATTTATGGGTATCTCCTTTGACGATATTGTCATGGGTTCACAAATGAGTTTATTTGAATGAGCGAGCAACAAGAAGTAATACATTCTAGAAAAAGCTATAAGAAGAATTGGGCCTTTATGGGTTCTGTGTTCCTTATTATGGCCATCATCTACGTTTTCTTTAAACGAGATCTCTACTTATATGTTTGTGAGCAAGAGAATAACGCCCCGGCCTGTTTCTTATTATCTGATATTTATCAGGATGACGGGGAGCATGCAAAGGCACAAAAGTATCTTGAGCTATCTTGTCAGAATAAATATGAAATCGCTTGTAATAAGCTAGGCAAGGTACTTCCGGCCACTATCGTGAAATAGCGTCACTTTTATTTCCTTACCATCGCTTGAACTTTTTTCGCTTCTTATATATTCTATTGAGCAGTTCAAAGGGGTTCTATTTTGATTCGAACATTAATTGATATTTATATTTTTATTCTCATCATTGATGTGATTATTTCTTATATTCCTCAATATAAGTCACATCCAATTTGTATCAGAATTAAGCAACTCTCAGACTACACATGTGGGCCAGTTCGCCGCATGTTACCTGAAATGGATATTCCATTTGATATCTCTCCGATGATTGTCATTTTATTTTTAAAGATTTTCGTCGCAGTTTTTTAGTTTCTTTGTAATTTCAAATTCTTGCCAATACGTATCAAAAGTTATTAAACTATAATCATATGTATTGCCTATGGAGGGGTTAGTGCACAACGAGTTTGATTTTCTTACACAAGAGACTTTTAACCTAAATACACAAGATACTTTTTTGGCCGATGAAGATTTTCGAAATGAATTTCTTTTTGGCTCAGATAGTTTAGAGTCTGAATCAGAGTCGAGAGCAGAATATCCACAAACTTCTGGCTTCGTATACAATATCGTTAAGAGTAGCTCGACATTTTCTATTCGCGGTGTGATCTCGGACAATATTAGCGAAACATTCGAGATGGCCAAGTCTGGTGATCTGACAACGCTGAAGTCACTGAGAATCGATGAGAGTGAAGTGGCAGCAACTCTCTACTATGAAATTTCAGATCTAGATCTTGCTCAAGTCATTTACGATCAAATTTTTAATAAGCGCTTTCCTCTTGAAGAAGACTTAATCTGCAATATCTCTGACCCTGGCTTTAGCTGGTGGTATCAAAGAAGTGATGATGCGATTCGAATTAATTTCAAAAGTCATAAGCTTGAAGGCAGTGGAGAAAGACTGAAATTAGGACCAATTGGCGATGTTTGTATTGCAAGTATCCTATTTACACGTCTAGAAAAGGCCATTGAAGAGAAGATGAATCTTTTAGAATTTAGCATCTCCGAAAAGCATTTTATTATTAAACCAAAAGATCGTTTTCACCGAGTTTTTGAAGAATTGTCACTTATTTTTGAAGAAGGAGAGCTTGATAATGATGCTCAAATTCTTAAAGGGCTAGACGATACTTTAAAATTATATCTAATAGAGTTGGCCACAATCAGAAAATTTTGGCTTCATATTGAAGCTTTAAATACAAATTTTGATTATTCAACAACTCAGAATCTTCTGTCTTAATCGTTAATAAAGCGGCCAGAATGCCTTTGTGCGCTTTGTCACGATAAGTTTTCCGTGAGAAAACTACTTGTGTGAAATTTTGAAACGCATTAAAATATTGATATTGGGAAAAAAAGTATTCATGAGGAATACTTCGCAAAAAACAGGATGTAAGTTTGCAGTTTTCACTAGGAAGAAATCGTGGACCTTCTGCGTCAGGGTCTGCATCGAAGACTAATAGTAGTTCAGAGCAAAATTCAAGAAGTGCAGCAATGCAAAAGGCGATTGAGAGAAATCGTGCAAAGATGGCATCAAGAGGTACTTCTAGACCGATGGGAACTCCTCCTCCGACTCCTGGTGCATCAGCAACTGCTCGTCCAAGACCAAGGCCGATGTCCGCTCCATCTCGTGATGAGGGAGAGTCTAGTGAATCGGGATCATCTGTTTTAGCAAAACTTCGTGCCCAACGCGCTCAACGAGAGGCAAGTTCAGCACCAAAGCCACCTGCTACGCCAACGCCTAGTGCTTCGGCAAGTGGGGCCCCTACAAGAAAACCAATCACTCAAGCTGATAATATTGAAATGTCTTCTCCACTCAGGAAGAAGGCGACTGCTCCGGCAGCAGTTAACTATGCTGATCAAACTCCTGCCAAAGCAATAACTAAGGCCAAAGCGGCCGTTAGTGCAAAGAGAAAAGTTAAGTCTAAATCAAAAAAGAAAGGTGAGCTGACACACTGGGGTGTGAAACTTTGCTGGGGATTTTGCTTATTTCTACTTGGGCGTTTAGTTTTTTCTCAAGGTGGCGTTATTGAGTACTTTGATAAGAAGTCGACACTTGATCAGGCATACCATGAAGTTACTCTGCTAAAAGCGGAGAATGATGGGCTGATGAAAGAGCTTGATCTTATTAGAAATAATCACCGTTACAAGAAGAAGCTTGTACGAGATCATCTTGGGTATATTGCTCGTGATGAGTATCTTATTTTATTCCCAGAGACTTCTGAAACTTCAGGTCAAGGGCTTTCTTCCATCTAAGTTGGGAGCCCTTAGTAATTCCATACTTCTTTGCCATGCCGGCATGTAATTCTAAAACAAATTGACCTTGATAAACCTTTGTCGTTGGAA
Organism: Halobacteriovorax sp. GFR8; assembly: GCF_050955245.1. Classification (NCBI taxonomy): domain Bacteria; kingdom Pseudomonadati; phylum Bdellovibrionota; class Bacteriovoracia; order Bacteriovoracales; family Halobacteriovoraceae; genus Halobacteriovorax; species Halobacteriovorax sp. GFR8. The sequence continues at coordinate 543,349 of NZ_JBPBLR010000002.1, forward strand.
TCTTTTGCGGCTCATTACGACTTGGGTAGTGAGGTAGTGTTTCAATCGCTACAACTTTAAAATTCTTATCTAAAAAAATAATATCGAGATCAAAGTGAGTATCAGGCATCCAAAACTTTAGAGGCATCTCTTTTGGGTAGACAAAGACAAGACCTTCATCTTTTTTCATTCTATTGGCCTTAAGTCCACTTAGGCCTTGTTGTTTCTCTTCTTCTGACACTGCCCATGAAATATTTATCTCACTATTCTTTGGTGTTAGCAGGGTTTTCTCAGACCACTTCTTATTAATGAATTGGGCATGGGTATGTGTGCCTAGCGTTAATGTCAGAAAGACAAAAAATGTACTGAGAATATGTGAAGAATTTGTTATAAATTTCATACCAAAAAACTATATATCAAGAGGATTAGCATGTCACAGATTAAGGGTTTGATGAGAACTCACAATTTAGGAGAATTAAGGGCCGAGCATATCGGAAATGAAGTAACACTATGCGGTTGGGTAAATAAGAACCGTGACCTTGGTGGTCTAACATTTATCGATTTACGAGATAAGTTTGGTGTAACTCAACTTAACTTCACAAATTTCAAGGGCGACGCTGATCTTCTTAAAAAATGCCACCTTGAATCAGTAATCAAAGTAGTTGGGACTGTTGCAGGACGTCCTGAAGAAGCACTAAATAAAAATATGCCAACAGGTGAAGTTGAAGTTCATGTAACAGACCTTCAAGTTCTATCTGAATGTGATATTAACAATATTCCATTTCTTCCGTACGGTGCTACGGAAGCAACAGAAGATAATAAACTTAAGTATCGCTACCTAGATCTTAGAACAAAGAAGCTTCAAGATATTTTAAAGCTTCGTTCTAAAATCACGCTAGACGTAAGAAATACAATGAGTGCAAATGACTTCATCGAAGTTGAGACGCCAATTCTTTATAAGTCGACACCTGAAGGTGCTCGTGACTATGTTGTTCCATCTCGTGTTCACCCAGGTCACGTTTACGCGCTTCCACAGTCGCCGCAAACTCTTAAGCAGCTTCTTATGATTGGTGGAACTGATAAGTACTTCCAAATCTGTAAGTGTTTTCGTGACGAGGACTTAAGAGCTGATCGTCAGCCTGAATTTACTCAAATCGATATTGAAGTTTCGTTCGCTACTGAAGAGTATATGAAAAACCTTGCTACAGATCTTATGAGAAATATTTTTGAGCTTGGTGCTGACTTTGAAATTCCAGTGATGAATTATAACGATGCCATGAGAGACTATGGTTCAGATAAGCCAGATGTTCGTTTTGGTTTAAAGCACCATGTTGTTTCAGAAATCTTCAAAGATACTGACTTTGGAGTTTTCAAATCAGCTATCGAAAATGGTGGCATGGTTAAGACGATGTTCGTACCAGCTACGATGGGAACTTTCTCTCGCAAGATCCTTGATGGATTTGTTGATGTAGTTAAGCCATTTGGTGGAAAGGGTGTGGCCTTCTTTAAAGTTGAAGAGGGGAAAGCATCTGGTGGTATTTCAAAATTCATCACAGATGAAGTTCTAGCTTCGCTATCAAGTCTTTCTGATCTAGATGGTGATGCTGCAAATGGAACATGGCTTTTCTTCGCTGATAAGGAAGAAATCGTTCACGACAGTGCAGATGCTCTTCGTCGTCACCTTGGACGTGAACTTGGTCTTATTAAAGACGGTTATGCATTCCTATGGGTAAATGACTTCCCATGTTTTGAAACAGATGAAGAAAGGTTCTATGCAAAACACCACCCATTTACTTCTCCAAAGATTAGTGAAATGGATAAATTCATGAATGAAGAAGTAAATGTTAATAATAAAACTCTTCGTGATCTACCTGCTCAAGCATATGACCTTGTTTGTAATGGTTACGAGCTTGGTGGTGGATCAATCAGAATTCACAATGGTGCAGTTCAAGAAAGAATGTTTGAAGTTCTTGGAATGAGTGAAGAAGAAGTTTCTAGTCAATTTGGATTCTTCGTAAATGCTCTTAAGTATGGAACTCCTCCACACGGTGGAATCGCGCTAGGACTTGACCGTATCACAATGGTTAAGGCCGGAACTGACAATATCCGTGACGTTATCGCTTTCCCAAAAACAACGACAGCAAGTGATATGATGTCGAATGCACCATCAGTTCCTGCAAAAGAGCAGACTGATGAACTACACTTTGGTTTCTTAAAATAATCGCATAAGGCCCTCGTTATAAGAGGGCCTATTTTCGGAATATTGATCTATGTTTAAAAGCTTATACCGTGAATTCTTACATGAGTGGAAACATAGTTCGACAATGTCGGTGGTTTTTCAATTTCTAGGAATCCTCGCATTCTTCTTCGTCTATACTTCAAATTTACAACTCGAAAGTAATGCAAAAACATTTTTAGCAATATTTTCTTATGTTGTCATTCAATGGCTTCTATCAAGTACTCCATTATTTATTTCAGGAATGATGGGAGTTGCTCTGACTGTTCTTTTTGGTGTTATCTCTTTTGAAGAAGCTTTCAGCAGTTTTAGCTCTCAGATTATTTTCCTCTTTATGGGGGGATTTCTTTTGGCGCGTGCTATGGAGAAGCTTGGTCTAGATCGAAAGTTATCCGTGACAATTTTGAATTCTCGATTTATTGATGGAGACTTTAATCGTACTATTGCCGTCGTTATTGGCGTCACTTGTGTATTTTCAATGTGGGTTTCAAACTCCGCGACAACTGCCATGATGTTACCAATTAGTTTTGGGCTTTTAAAATCTTTTAAAGTTAAAGAGGGGACAACTAAGCAGTATTTCTTATTAATAGTTGCCTACGCTGCTTCAGTTGGTGGAATGGCAACTCCAATTGGCTCTCCTCCAAACCTCATCACGATGGGGCTTCTCGAGCAACATACAAATCAGGTCTTAACATTTTGGGATTGGTGTAAGTACGGATTTCCGCTGACAATCTTCTTTTCACTCATCTTATACTTCTATGCAAAGAGAAATATTACTGAAGAGATCAAGAAGGTAGATAAAAATGATCTCATGATGAGCCTAGGTAAGAATAATAAAATTACTAATAACGAAATTCGTTTAATGGTCATCTTTGCATTTACTATCTTCTTTTGGTTTGCACCTAGCTTATGCTCACTCTTATTAGGCAAGGAGCATTTCATCTCAGTATACGTCCAAAAATACTTAACGGCCGGAATGGTTGCTATTATAGCTGCTTGTACATTATTTATGACACCACTCTATAGTCGTACTAAATTATTGGATCAAGATGATATTAAGACGATTGATTGGGGAACACTATTACTCTTCGCTTCAGGTCTTTCTCTAGGTACAACTCTTTTTAAAACTGGAATTGCCGATTTTGTGGCGAATAATCTGATCAGCATTTTTAGCAGTTGGAGTTTTGCGACACTTCTTGTTCTTGTTGTTGGAATTTCTATCTTGCTAACTGAGCTTGTAAGTAATACTGCGGCGGCCAATGTTCTCGTTCCTATTTTGATTGCAGCGGCTACACAAGCTAATTACTCTAGTATTACGGCAGCCTTTGTCGTGGCGTTTAGTTGTAATATGGCCTTTATGCTTCCAGTTGCCACGCCTCCAAATGCTATTGTGTACGGGACAGGTTTAGTTCCTATGAATCGCATGATTAGTTTTGGGGTTATTCTCAATCTGGTGGCCTTTATTACGTTGGCCCTCATTGTGACATTTTCTTAGTATTGGTTGATTTTTCCTAATTTTATTTAGTTTCATGATTATATAAACGTACTAATTGCACCTACCGAATAGTAGAGCATGAAAGTACTAAAAATCGCTACATTATCACTTTGTTCATTTTTTACCTTTGCCTTTGATGACAAGCTTGAGGAGTTTGCCGAAATGGATGCATGTATTGAATGTGTCATGATCCAAGAACAGAATCAAAATATGAACTCTTCTGGGGGAGGCTATCCAAGTATGGGAATGGGCATGTGGGGCAGCTTTTCAAATTATGGTGTTAATCTGGAGATGCCAGATGAAAAAGCGATTGCATCTGCATTTGCAAAAAACCAACTACAGAATCATGTATCCCAGTCAGCTAATGATACAGTTGACTTAGAAAGTTATTTCGCAAGTGTTGATCCAAAGAATGAGTTAAGTCGTAGTGAGCGTGAGAAAATTGTAACTGAAATTATAAGTAATTCCACGGCTCCATACTATGAATATAATATAGAAACAAATACTGGTTTCTATAAAGTAAATCCTGCTATTGAACGTCTCATTCGCTCAAGTCAGGCTTATGGTTATAATGTTGATAATGAGTCATTTAAAGACCTAGAGTTAGCAAAGGCCTATATTACTTATGAAGGTGATGTGGATGGATTAATTAGTTATCTTAAAGATAACTATAATGGAGCTAAGCTTGCAAAGGCAGCAAATCAATATACTAGTTATGTAGGTTTGGATGCCAATGGGAACCTTTCAGATGGCTATTACAAATTATTAAAGCTATCTCTAGAATCTGGGGGACTTGATGATACAAAGGTTATGCAATTAATTAGACAAGAGATTGTATCAAGATCACTTGGATGGAAACCATCTCCAATTTCTGATTTAATATCAAAGCATATTGATGTAGCAGAGTCTTATCGAAATGGGTTAGGAGATAATCTGGCATGTGAATTTGCTAAAGGAGTTTATCTCAACACTGATCATATGAAAGAAACTATTAGTTCGACATATCCAGCAATGGCCACTTCTGGTAATATGTTTGGCTCTTATGAGCAGCAGGCCATGATGGGAGATATCAAAAGCTCGGCGATTTTTAATAATATGAATAACCTTCTTCATTACCAGGCCCTAGGTGGAAGTATTGATACGGTTTGTGCTGATGGTATGTACCCAAGGGATTATCTCGAAGTTGCTCATAGAGAAGGGCTTCTTGATAATTTTGCTAAAGAGGAGCTCATCTCTCTTGGACTTGTACAGGATGATTGTTACAAAGATGTTTCTCGCCTTGATTTAGCGAAGTTATGTGATGCTGCTTCCATTGCATATATTCTTGAAAGACAGACCAGACGAAATCTTAAAATGTCTGAGCGTACAGAAAATTCAAATGTTAAACATAATTATATCGAGGGGAGAAATGGTTGTAGTATTTCTGTTCTGGATAATATTGTGAGAAAAGGTGGGAAGACTGTTGATCGTGAAGTTGAAGTTCTCTTAAATAGTGATGAAGTAATTTTAAGAACCAAGAGTATGGAAAAGTTAAAGGCCAGTATTAATAGCCTTTACGGAGACCAGTAAGATCTTTGTTGCACGAAATCATAGGGGCAGATAAAATAGAATATTATGGCCCTTAGTTTAGAAAAAACTTTTATTAAAACGACAAAGAATAAGATAAAGAATCGTATTGAAAATTCTGATGAATCATTACTTGAGATTATTCTCGATCACAAAGAGGAGCGTTCTCGTCGTACCCAGAAAGGTGAGCATAAGGCCTGTGTGAAAAGACCATGGGACTCAAGTGATAGCTCTCAGCGTGATCTCTTTAATGGTAAGAGCGAAGGTTATAACAAGTCTAAGGTCGCAAACAAAACAGTCATGAAGCCGTATCAAAAAGAAAATGAGGGGAATCGCTCAAGTAAGTCTGTGAGCTGTGACGAAAAACTAAAGTCACGAGTTCTTAGTCGTGCTAGCGAAATCTTCGCCAACCTTGATCTTTAGGGGCGCTCCTAACCGGGCTAACCGAATAGGCTGATTTGTTCGACTTCTTCGAGAGGTTCAGCTTCAGCTTGGATTACAGCAAGTGCATAAGCGAACTCTTCAGTGCTGATTACATGAGTTTGTGAGATGAAATCTTGAACACCTTTTTGATCGTGTCTTAAGAAATTGATCACAAGAGGCAAGAAGAAAAGAAGGTTAGCGAAAACATAACCAATTGAACGGCCAAAGCAATCAAGAGCGCTAAGTGGTTCAGTTACAGCGTGTGACCTCACAACTTTTAGCTTGAAGAATGCCTTTCCTAAGGTCTGTCCATTTCCTAAGTAATAAGAAAAGAAGAAATAGCTAAAGAACATGATGGCAAGTGATAGCTGAGTCGTTTGGCTTTGAAAGGCCATCGATGAAACTTTTGGTGAAGTTGAAATATTTGAAATGAAATTATTTACAAAAGATAGCCAAATAAAAGTTAGGGCCTTATTTGCGAATACAACAATGTAGATATCTAGGATGAAAGCATAGAATCTCTTTCTAAGACGGTCTTGTCGAACCTTCTTAGCTGCTTTGCTTTTTTTATAGTAGTCGTAAATTTCAGATAGCTTATTATTCGTGCTCATACAGTATTTATCGGTATGAACAGGGGAGATTAAAAAAAAGGCGCTTAAGAAAGCGCCCTTGGAAATTATTTCTAGTTTAAAGTAATTTGATCAACTAATTCATTTAGCTTATTTAAGGCCTGAATCGGAGTTAAGTTGTTGATATCAACTTTTGATAAGTGATCTTCAACTTGTTTTAAGTACTCAGGTATTTCTGCAGGTGTTTGCACACTGAAGAAGTCTAATTGTTCGCTATGGTCACTATCAAGTAACGCTTGAGATACGCTTGATTCTTTTTCCATGCTTTTAAGAATTGATTGTGAACGTTTAAGAACAGTTGGAGGTAGCCCTGCAAGTTTGGCAACGTAAATACCAAATGATTGTGAAGCGGCTTGCTCAACAAGGCGATATAGGAATTTTACATTTCCTCTGTGGTTCTGTGTTTCTACTGTCAGGTTCTTTGCCTGAGGATAGCGATCCGCTAAATCAATTAACTCATGGTAGTGAGTGGCAAAGAGACAAAGTGCTTTTGTGTTTTCAATAAAGTGCTCAACTAGTGCCCATGCGATTGAGAGGCCATCATAAGTTGAAGTTCCACGACCAACTTCATCAAGAATGATAAGAGATTTATCGGTAGCATGTCTTAAGATCTCAGCTGTTTCGGCCATCTCAACCATGAAAGTCGATTGACCCTTCAAGATATCATCACTTGCACCAAGACGACTAAATAGGAAGTCACAAATACTGACTCTGGCATTTTCAGCAGGTACGTATGAGCCAATTTGAGTAAGAAGTTGAATGATGGCAATTTCACGCATAACTGTTGTCTTACCGGCCATGTTGGGACCCGTGATCAGACCAAAGTATGTTTCATCATTAAGCTTTAGATCGTGTGGAATAAACTGATCCTTAATGGCCGCTTTAATTAGCGGGTGCCATGCACCTCGAATATCCATGTCACGAGACTTATCTGAAATTGTTGGTCTTGAGAATTCTTCGTTACGAGCAATCCAAGCTAGGGATTGAAGAGTATCTGTTGCCGATAAGATATTTGCTAGTGTTTGAATGGCCAGGCTAAGGTTTGTAATTTGCTTAATAAGACCTTTAAAGATTTCTCTTTCAAGTTTTTCAAGCTTTTCACGAGCAACGACAACTTCTTTTTCAAATTGAGTTAGCTCTTCAGTAGCATACCTTTCAGAGTTTACTAGAGTTTGCCTGCGAATAAAGTTTTCTGGAACCTTATCAGTATGAGTTTTTGAAACTTCAATAAAGTAGCCAGCGACGTTATTCGATTTGATACGAAGCTTTTGAATCCCTGTTTCCTCTCGGTAGCGATTCTCAAGTTCGACTAGGGCCTGGGCCGTATTTTGTGACATCTTTGCAAGATGATCACGAGTTTCGTTTGCACCTTCTTTGATTAAATTTCCTTTATCAAGGTTGGCACCAATTTCGTCATTGATAGTCTTTTTTATTTCATCACGTAGAGAGAATAGCTTTTTCTTTGCGTCTTCTTCTAGGTCTGTAAAAACATCTGTCGGAAGTTTATGAAGTGAGTTTATTAACTCTTCAAAAACATCAACGGCACTTGCAATATTAAGAAGGTCTCCAGCATTGGCGCGATTTGTTGCGGCCTTTGCTAAGATTCTTTCAAGGTCTCGAACATTATTAAGTGCTTCACGAGTGTCTTGTAAAAGATCATCATTCTTTAAAAAGAACTCAATTGTATCGAGACGATTTTTAATTTCTTTCTTATCTGTTAATGGACTTGTGAAAACTGTTTTAAGTTTTCTTGATCCCATTGAAGTTTTTGTCTTGTCCATGAATCCAAGAAGTGAGTCCTTGTATGTTTCACGTGACTTTGGAAGAATCTCAAGTCCTGTAAGAGTTGGGATTGTTACTTTCATAGCACCTGTGCGATCTGAAAGACTGAAGGCGTGAAGGTGAGTGAACTCTTCGTGGTTTTGTGTTGAACAAATATAATAAGAAAGCGCACCAATTGGACTAAGAACTGTTTCATTCTCTTTTAATAGTTGATCACGTTTATATGTTGGAATTAGTTTCTCAAGATAAACACTTGAATACTTTTCATCAAAATACTCTTTAGAAAGGTGAGTAACTAGTGTTCCATTGTGCTCATTAAGAGTTGTCACACTTTCGTATTTGTCCCACTGGCCTAAGTAAGTAATGAACTCTTTAGGGTGAAGAACACGAATCTTTTCAATAAAGTCTTCGAAGCTATCTAGGATAAAACCTTTGAAAAACCCTGTTGTGAAATCAATGGCAACGATTTCAAAACGTCCATTTACTTCATTACACGCGATAATGAATTGGTCTTCTTTTGAGTCGGTCTTATCAAGATCGTATGGCATCCCCGGAGAGACAACCTGAGTTACCGCTCTTTTAACAATACCTTTTGCTTCTTTTGGATTTTCAACTTGTTCGCAAATTGCAACCTTCAGGCCCTCGCTAGAGAAGCGATCAATATAAGTCGCGGCCGCGTGATGAGGAATCCCTGCCATTGGAATTTTGTGTTCACCAAGCTTTCCTCTGTGAGTGAGAGCAATATTTAAAATCTTTGAAGCGTTAATGGCATCTTCAAAGAAAACTTCGTAAAAGTCGCCCATGCGAAACATCAGCATGTGGTGACGATACTGAACTTTTATCTCGTGATATTGGGTCATCATTGGTGTAAGCTTAACGCCTTCGGCAACGATTTTTTCAATCTCTAAAGTCATGTTATTGATTCCCTTAAGTGTTGTGTATTCTTGAGCGATTAACTCTACCAAATGCGCCACCAATGGAAAAGACTTCAATACTTACAATTGGCATGACGCACTTATTTGTCGTAAAATAGAAGGACGTAAATAGCTGATTATTTACATAAACTGAAGGAAGCTCTTTTTGCTAAGCGTTGGACAACGTCTGTCAATTTGGTTATTTCTCATTGGCATCGTCTCATCTACATTTTTTGGTCTCTTTACTCGTTACGAAGAAGATGAATTCGACCAGTCGATGACAGATCTTTTGAACCAAGATATCTACTCGTATTTTAAGAATGTGAAATACTTTAAAATGACAGACAAAGATGCGCGCTACCATTTGGAGGCCGCAGAGGTTTCACAAAACTTAACAACAGACGTGCTAATCCTTACAGAACCAAATGGTGTTCTTATCAATGATCACCAAGCAGATCCAATGTACTACGATGCTTATACTGGTGTTTTAAATGCAAAAGAAAAGTACCTTTCTCTAAGAGGGAAGGTCGTTCTTAGAAATCGTAATATGAGCATCAAGTCTGAGAGCATGAATTATTCTGATAACTCTCAAATCGTAAATTTTCGCGGCAAGGCCCAGTCAATTTCAAAAGACTTTGACTCTGCTTATGAAGTTGCAGTTAATGCAGATGAGCTAAGCTATAACCTTGTGTCTGAGATTGGTACTTACGATGGAAATGTTGAGGGAAGGGTGCAGAGAGTGAGGGCCTATGAGGACTCAGTGAAGTTTTTTGCAGACTCAATTGTTGTTGATAAGAGCAATCGCAATGCCAATATGAGTGGAAATGTAAAATTTCAGAAATCTCAACTACTTGCAAGTGCCCGAAATGGCGAAATCTATCTAGATAACTACAATAAAAAACTCAAGTATTATGCACTTTATGACGATGTGGTCATTGAGGAAACTGTTTCTCCTAAGGGACAAGTTCCTTTTAAAAGAAAGGCTTTCAGTGAGAGGCTTGAAGGGTATATGGCAGAGGATAAAATCGTTCTGCTTGGCCTTCCAAGGGTTTATCAAAAGAAAGACGTTTTAAAAGGAAACACAATTGTTCTTAGGCGTGACATCGAGACCATAGAAGTTGATGATGCTAATACGAACTTTAAAATAAGGTAATAGCAGCATGGTTGAAGAAATCGCACAATTATCAGCTCATGGTTTAAAGAAAGTCTACGGCGGCAGAGAAGTCGTTAAAGGCGTAAGCATCGATGTTAAGCAAGGAGAAGTTGTAGGACTACTCGGCCCAAACGGTGCTGGTAAGACAACATCGTTTTATATGATGGTAGGGCTGGTTAAGGCAGATGAAGGAAAGATTGATTTATCTGGCGAAGACTTAACTGAAGAGCCAATTCATATTAGGGCATTAAAGGGTGTCGGCTATCTTCCGCAAGAGGCCAGCATCTTTAGAGATTTAACGGTTGAGGCCAATATCTTTTCGGTTCTAGAAAACCGAGACTTACCAAGGGCCAAGAAGAAGACACTTCTTGATAACTTGATAGCAGATTTTGGACTTGGACATATTAGAAAATCTCTTGGTTCAGCTCTTTCCGGTGGTGAAAGAAGAAGAGTTGAGATTGCACGAACACTGGCCCTAGAGCCTAAGTTTGTTCTTCTCGATGAGCCTTTTGCTGGAGTTGACCCATTAGCAGTTAATGACATTCAAAATGTTATTAACAGCCTAAAGAGAAGGAATATCGGTGTACTGATCACCGACCACAACGTAAGGGAAACATTAGGAGTAGTTGATCGAGCGTTTATTATGAGTAGTGGAGAATTACTTGTAAGTGGGACACCGGATGAAATTGTAAACAATGAAAGAGCAAGGAAGTTCTATCTTGGTGAAGAATTTAGAATGTAGCTAGACCTAAGCAAATAAGCTGGTCTGGTTACTAAGAAATAAGGAACCAATATGGCCACAAAACTTTCGCAGAATCTCAGTCAAACTCAACAGCTCGTGATGACGCCGCAGCTTCAGCAGGCGATTAAACTACTGACATTAAGCCATTTAGAAATGACAGATGTTATCGCTAAGGAGATGGTGGAAAACCCAATGCTGGAAGAGTTTTCACCAGGTGAAAGTGATTACAAACTCGATAAATTAGAAAGTCAAACAAAAGAAGCCAAGGCCGATGATTTTAAAGAAGAGGCCATGATGAGTAGTGGCGACGATATTGATTGGCAAAAGTATGTCGATAGTTATAACTCGACTACTTATGAGCCAAATATGGCCGCTCCATCTCTGAGTCCTGATGATATGCCTAATTACGAAAATATGGTTTCCAAGGGAGAGTCCCTTGCGGAACATCTCGAGTGGCAGCTTCGTATGGAAGCTTTCAGTGATATTGAAATTGATTTTGCCATTGAGATCATTGGAAATATTAATGATGATGGTTATCTTTCATGTCCATTTGATGAACTAATCGAAAAAACAAAATTGGAGCGTGAGCACTGTCTTGATATTTTAGAAGTTGTTCAACGCCTCGATCCTGTTGGATGTGGTGCTCAAGACCTTGTTGACTGTCTTTTAGCGCAAGCAAGAATTGCAGAAGAGCGTTCACCGCTGTTAGAAAAGCTAATTCGTTTCCATTTAACGAACCTAAAGAATAGAGACTTTAAAAAGATCATTGCCGATACGGGTGTGTCTGAAGAGCAGATCATTGAAACAGCAAAACTACTTCATAATTTTCATCCAAAGCCAGGTCGCCTTGTTGGTGGTGGAGATACTCACTATGTAACTCCTGATGTTTTTGTTGTTGAAGTTGGAGGAGAGTTCGTTGTTCAGGTTAATGACGACGGTGTACCAAGATTAAGAATTTCTAAAATGTATCAGGATATGCTTAATCAAGCAGAATCCCTTAAAAATAAAGAAGCTAAAGAATTCGTAGAAGAAAAACTTAAGTCGGCTTTATGGCTAATAAAGTCTATAAATAAGAGACAGCGAACAATTGATCTTGTGGCAAAATCAATTGTGAAAAAGCAGCAGCAATTTTTTAAGAAGGGACCGAAATTTTTAAAGCCGATGGTTCTTAAAGATGTTGCTAATGAGCTGGGAGTTCACGAGTCCACAGTTTCTCGTGCTACTTCAAATAAGTATATGCACACACCAATTGGCCTGTTTGAATTAAAGTATTTTTTCAATGCAGGAATTGGTGGAGACAAAGGTGGAATCGACGTTGCAGGTGAAGTTCTTAAACTAAAAATTAAAGAACTTATCGACAATGAAAATGAGAAGAAGCCTTTATCGGATCAGAAGATTGCCGACCTTTTGAGCCAAGAAGATGTGAAAGTTGCGAGACGTACAGTCGCTAAGTATAGAGAAATGCTTGGGATTTTGTCGTCATCAAAAAGAAAAGTAAAATAGCTCGATATTTTGGAGAAACTGCCGATAGGTTTATCCAAGATACTATACACATAGAGGAGAACGTATTTTATGAAAGTAACAGTAAGTTTTAGACACCTTGAGCATACGCCAGCACTTGATGAGAGAATCCAAGAGAAATCAGCTAAAATTGCCAAGTACCTTGATGGAAATCTTCATCTGAAATGGAGTTGCGAAGTAAGGGATGGTCGCGAGCATTACGCTGAGGTCGAAGTAATTGGACCTAAGTTTGACTATCATGCAAAAGCTCACTCTGATAGCCTATATAAGACCATTGATCTTGTTGTTGCTAAGATTGAAAAGCAGGTACAGAAGAAGAAAGAGAAAATGCTTAATAAGAAGAAGATGCCACATAAAGACATGGAAATCCTCGATCCAAATGATGCGTGGATGGACTATGACGATATGGCGTCTTAATCACTTAATATAAACATACTTTCTGTATATAAAGTCACGTAAAGCCTTCCGTAAGGGAAGGCTTTTATTTTGCCTCCGATACTGGTATGCTTGCTGGTCAAGAAAAGGAGACAAGATGAAGTTATTTATTTCAATTCTGATCACATTCAGTGCACTTTCATATCAAGAGATCTCTTCCCATACGAATTTCTACAAGAAGATAGTTGAGTATACGAAGAAGAATAAACTTAAAACAAGCGATGTCCTTGTTGTTTACGATATTGATAACACTCTTCTAAGATTCAAAACGAGTTTTGGGAGTGACCAATGGTATGGTTGGCAGAATGATCAAATAAAGAAAGGCTGTCCTGTTCACTGTATTGCTAAGTCAGTTAGTGGACTCTTAGATTATTCTTATAAAGCAACTTTTATTTCTGACATGATTCTAGTTGAAAAAGAAATTCCAAGACTAATTGAAAAGCTACAAGAGTCTGGCTACGGCGTTGCTTCAATTACTTCAAGAGGCCCTGTTAATTATCCAGCAACAATTCGCGAGCTTAATAAGAGTGGTATTGATTTAAAGAAGGCCAATGCTCCAAGACTTCCATTTATTACGAAGCTCTACGGGAGAGAAGTTCGTTATGCGGATGGTGTTTTTATGACATCTGGCCTAAATAAAGGGAAGATGCTGACTCACTTAATTAATCGCCCAGGACTTGATAAGAAGTATAAAGCAGTATTCTTCTTAGATGATCGTCTAAAACACATGAAGACAATGGATAAAGAATATAAGAATAATAAGGCCAATAAGCTTCCGGTATTTGCTTATCGTTTAACGACGACAGATGCCATTGTGAAAGAGTTCAATGAGTCAGATAAGAAACTTGAGATTCGCATTGGTGAAGAGTTTAAAGAATTAATTAAAAATCTTAATTAAAATATAAAAGCCTTCGTAATGAAGGCTTTTTTTTTCTTAATATGATGTCGTCGTACAGACAGTATTCATTCCATAAGTTGTACAAGTTGTTCTACCCGTACGATTTGTTCTAAAGCTACCGTCCCAACTATCTTGTTCATGTTGTCTCACTGAAAAATAAGCTGACAGCGATGCTCTTTCTTGCTCTGAAAGATAAATACTTTCGCCATTTTCGATGGCATTTGAAAGCTCTCCAAAGTCAACTCCTGCATCTTCTCTTATTGTAAGCATACGCTTACTAAGTTTTACAGGGTAGCGCTTAAGCTCCCAATTATCTTTGATATATTTCTTTGAGGCTTTCTTGTATCTTTTTCCATCAGAAGACTTGATTGAAAAGAAGCCAAATTTGAAAATGACACCCTTTTCATTTCTCATTGTATTGTTTGTTTGGTGCCAGTACTTAAGGCCGTCGCTACCGATAATAAGCCCTTGGTCTTCATCAAAATACGAACCTGCTTGATCAAAAGGGGCCAGCTCTGTAGGAGGAGCTGCTGTGGCCTTAATACAAGTAAATGAAATAGTTACAAATAGTAACAATCTTAAGATATTCTTCGACATAATTTCTCCCTACTGAAATTGTAGAAGATAAATATCTTGTATTGAAATAGACTGTCTAGAGACAGTTTGACACCAGATACTTACTTATAGAATTCACGTAAGAAATCTTTAAGAATTTTCTGTTCCACGGAACCTTTTGTCCTTGCTGGAGCAGTAATTCGCACATTTAGCTCGATTTCGTCTTTACTTGTAAAATTGATTTGGACACGAGGCTTAAGAATTGGTGTCTCAAGGTGTGACTTCGTAAAGAGTTTATTTAGTACGACCTGCGCCTGTTCAAAGTACTCCGAACAATAGAACTCTGATCTTTCAAGTAAGATTTTTTCCGCCTTTTCCCAGTCACAATCAGGAGAAAGGATTACTTTGAATGTATGGAGTACGAAACTCTTTAGAAAGGATTCATTGGTCACTCGATTCGTTAAAAAGATCGAATTCGGAATGATAATCGAGCGTCCTGTGTAATTATGGGATGTCTTATTTGGCCCTACTTCCAAAAGTGTCGTTGTGAAAAGATCGCGATCAATAACACTTCCACGCTTTTCTTCGATTTCAATGGTATCTCCAATAATAAATCCGCCTGAGAATGTTTTATAAATACCGCCCATGATATTCAGTGATAACTCTTTAGTAATTAGAACGATAGCAACCATTAGCGCCGCAAGAGAGAAGGCGAGGTTTCTTAGCTCCGTTGAATAGATATAGAGGGTAATAAAAACGAAGATAATCGTTAATGAAATATTTGTATTAACGACGTAGCGTCTTTTGGTTTCAATATTAATACTACTTGTCTTCTTTAAAATGAAAGAAAAGATATGATTTGTTAAATAAAACAAAATCAGCACAAATATAACATATACCGATTTCTTAATATCACCCTGTGTGTCGACGAATATATTATCTAAAGTCATAGCGAAATTATAAGGCCAAATAGCTGATTTCCAAACGATTAAATGCGTTAAAAATGTCGAATATTAAAGACAGATTTAGAAGTGCCATGCTAGACTGAACTAATTCGTATATTCAGATTAAATAGCTAAGCAAATATAAAACGTTGAGTGGGATTTATCACATATGTTAAATGTTTCCAATATTTCTAAAATTCAAAGTAGTGAAACCCTATATAGTGGTGGAACCTTTCAAATAAATCCAGGTGAGAAAGTTGGGCTTGTTGGTCCAAACGGTGCAGGAAAAACAACTCTATTTCGTATGATTATTGGTGAAGAGAAGCCTGATGAGGGACAAGTCTCTTTTCCTGATAAACTTCGTTGGGCCTATTTCTCTCAAAAAGTAGGGGAGATGGCAGGTCAGACTGCTAAGGAAGTTGTTATGTCTGGTGACGTAAAGATTTCTGAACTTGGGGCCAAGCTTAAAGAGTATGAAGAAAAGCTAGTGGACTGCGCTAATATGAGTGACGACGAGATGAATGACGTCCTAATGAAAATGGGAGATGTTCAGTCAGAGTTTGAAAAGCGTGGTGGATACGATTTAGAAACAAGAGCAGAAGAAGTTTTAACTGGTCTAGGAATTATGCCAGCTGATCACAATAAGATGATCGAAGACTTCTCTGGTGGATGGAAGATGCGTATTGCTCTTGCCCGCGTTCTTGTTATCAATCCTGAGCTTATCTTAATGGATGAGCCTACCAACTATCTTGATATGGAATCTATCCTATGGCTTGAGGAGTGGTTAAAGAACTTCAAAGGTGGGATCTTTATGACGACCCACGACCGTGATTTCATGAATAATGTTTGTAATAAGATTGTTGAAATCGCCCATAAAAGAATCACGACTTACACAGGTAACTATGAATTCTACGAGAAAGAAAGAGACCTTCGTCGTGAACAATTAATTGCTCAAGCTTCACGCCAAGCTGATATGCTAGCAAAAGAAGAAGAGTTCATTGCAAAATTTAAGGCCCGTGCTTCTCACGCTGCTCAAGTTCAATCACGTGTAAAAAAACTTGAAAAGATTGACCGTATTGAAGTTCCTGCTGAAGAAGAAACAATTAACTTCCAATTCCCAACGCCACCAAGGGGTGGGGATGATGTTGTTATCATCAAAGACCTTTCAAAATCATGGCCACTGTCTGATGGAAGTGCACATGAAGTCTTTCATGGCCTATCAACAACAGTTAAGAGAACAAATAAAATCGCCGTGGTTGGTGTAAATGGTGCTGGGAAGTCGACACTATTAAAGTGCATTACTGCGCATACTGAACCGACTAGCGGAACTGTAGCAATTGGACCAAGTATAAAAATTGGCTACTTTTCTCAGTACTCACTTGAAGTTTTAAATCCTGAAGCAAGCGTCTTTGATGAAGTAAGAAAGGATCTACCTACAGCAAGTGATGGCTATATTAGAAACCTACTTGCGGCCTTTCTATTTCGAGGTCAAGACGTTGATAAAAAAGTTAAGTACCTATCAGGAGGAGAGAAGTCTCGACTTGTGATGGCCGTACTACTTTCACAAAATAATAATTTCTTAGTTCTAGATGAGCCGACAAACCACCTTGATATTAAATCGAGAGAAGTTCTTCTAGATGCACTAAAGCGATATGAGGGAACAGTGATGTTTGTATCCCACGATAGACACTTTCTAAGTGAATTAGCTGAAAATGTTTATGAAGTGGATAAGGGGGAAGTTCGCATCTTCCCGGGTTCATACGTTGAATACATGGAGAGACAATAATGATTCATTTGCAAAATACGGAAGTACAGTACTTACTACTGTTCACAATTCTTCTAATCCTGCCAAAGCTATTACTTCGCTTTCAAATTCCTATCGGTATTTCTTCTATCTTCTTAGGAATTGGAGCAGGTCTTGGTCTCGGTTGGTTTCAGGGAGATGATCTTCTTCTTATGCTTTCTCGCCTAGGGATTACATCGTTATTTCTTTTTGCAGGTTTTGAAGTTGAGTTTGAAGAACTCAAGCAAAATTGGAAAGAGCTCTTAGGTGGTGTGGCGCAGACAATGTCGATAACTCTAGTTGTGGCATTCATTATTCACTTATTCTTCTCAATTAGTTTTCGTGCTGCAACTTTAATTGCTCTAGGGATTATGACTCCTTCAACTGGTTTCATTCTTAACTCTTTAAAGAATTATGGATTTAGCGAGGGGCAAGAGTATTGGATTCGTTCGAAAGCAATCTCTAAGGAGATCTCTGCCATCTTACTGCTATTTATTACTCTTCAGTCGGAGAGTTTAGTAAACCTTGGTAGTTCTACCCTTATTTTAGTTGCCCTCAGTATTTTCTTACCTCTATCTTATAAATTATTTTTCAAATATATCGCACCATATGCCAAGGATTCAGAAGTTGGTTTCTTGATTCTTACGGCCCTCATTTGTGGTGTTATTACGAAGAAGATTGGAACTTATTATCTTGTTGGTGCCTTCCTTGTTGGATTTATTGCTTCGGAGTTTAAGCACTTTGGTAAATCTGAAAAATCGGAAGAGATTCTTAAAAACCTTCAGATGTTCTTTTCATTCTTTATTCCGTTCTACTTCTTTAAAGCTGGGGTAGGCTTCACACAAGATCTATTCACAATGGATGGGTTATATATTGGATTAGCTTTCTTAGGAATTTTCATTCCTCTAAGAATTTTTAATACATACTCTAATATGAAATTTTTTATGCAGGACTTCTGGCCAGATCGTAAAGAAATTACGGTATCACTTCTGCCAACTCTTATTTTTGGTCTAGTTATGGCCCAAATTGCTAAGGAGCGCTTTGATGTTCCATTAGAAATTATTTCAGGTCTTGTGATTTACACTCTTGTTTCAAGTGTAATTCCGGCCTTTATGTTCAAAAAAGTACCACCAGAAAATTATTAAAAATACATGGTTGCGCCTAAAATGAACTGATGGTTCTTTGGGCGCATTCCATTTGCTTCTATGCTATCATCTAAAACAAACTCCATACCTAATTGATATAAACCATTAGTAAAAATATAAGAGCCAAGTATCTTAGACATCTCATAGTTATCAAGACCTTTCTCATCTGATATCTGCCAATTATAGCCGAGCATGATTTGATGATATGTATTGAAGCGCCAACCAAGTAGAGCTTCAATATTTTCAGAAGTTACAAATCGTCCATCAATAAGTTCAAGATCCTTAGTGTCCCCGTAAACTGCTGCAAGGAAGAGGTTATCAAAATAATATTGTGCACCTGCTGTTAGAGATAATTTTGCAATTTCAATCCCATTATTATTTGAATTAAGATTGATTGCAGCTAGACCAATTTTAAAGTCTTTATTGATATAGCGAATTGAGGCAGCAATTGAATGTTCAAGAGTAAGGACGGCGTCGTCGATACCATCTCCATCAGAGTCGTAGTCAGAGCTCTCATCTCCTGTAAACTTTGTCTGTGCACCAAGGTGAATATTACCAAACTTGTAGCGAGCCTCTAATAGATCAACACCACGAGACGTCCCAATAACTTCACTGTTGGCTGTGTAGGTAGAGGAGGCAAAAGCCCCCGTTACCATAAAAATGTCAGTCATTTCTGTAATGTCATACCAGACAGACCAGTTCTTCCCAAGAGTTGCATAAAAATCTCCTCTCTCAATCCAAAGATAAGCAAGCCTCGTTGAGAAGGGCCGGTCACTAGTATTGTCAACTTGAAAGCGTCCCGTTGTGTTAGGGATGCTCTGAATATTTTGGCTCGTATTGCTGGTATTGATTCCAAACTCAGCACGAAGACCTGTGGTGAACTTCTCGAGTAGGTCATCTCTCTTATATTTAAACCCAAATCGAGAAGAGTTATTATTTAATGATTGAGTTCCAGCTTGGCCGATGGCCGCCATGGATACTTTTCCGTAAAGCTCAAAATTATCACCGAGGTTCTTTGCTGAAATTGAATTAGAATAAAGAAATGAACTCGCACATAGAGAAAACGCGAGAGATTTTCTTAAATTTATAACCCACATAGAATCCTCACTCAAATCAATAATCGATAAATTAATTTTAGTAAGGATCTATGCGATCTTTTAACTTAAGAAAGGTAAAGATTGATTAGTGACCACAACCACCTTGTCCATGAGCGTGACCATGGGCAACTTCTGTTTCAGTCGCTTCTCTTACTTCAGTGATTTCGATGTCAAAGTTTAGATCTTCACCTGCAAGAGGGTGGTTACCATCTAAAGTAACTTCATCGCCTTCAATTGCAATAACAGCAAATGGAGGAAGACCTTGATCTTGGTTAACTTGAAATACGTCACCGATATTTAATTGTGCATCTTCTGGGAATTGTGAGCGTTGAACAGTAATTACTAATTCATCATTTTTGTTACCGTACGCGTCAGCAGCAGGTACATTGATAACTTTCTTATCACCAATATTCATTGCGACGATCTCTTTTTCTAGACCAGGAATGATTTGACCAACACCTTCTAAGAAAACTAGTGGACCATGTTCAGCAGAATTGTCTAAAACTTCGTTCTTTGAGTTCGTTAATGTGTAGTGAAATCCGATAACTTTTGGCATAATAGGGCCCTCTAATTGTTGATTATTAATATAGTAAATAAAGTTCAACACTAACAAGCTAGATGATTAAAGGCAAATAAAGAATGAGTGAATTAGTAAATCAAAAATATATTCAAAAAATTAATGATTTCCTTACGCAAACCGTTGATTTAATTGATAGAGTCCCAGATTTGAATGCTGCAGCATTGGCCGATATTGCAGAGAATATAAAGGCCCTGAGAGACGAGTCTCTTAACTGTAAAGAAGATGATCTTCCTGGAATTATCCAGCAGATGAACCTTCTAAACCAACTTGCTGATCGCTATGAGCAACACCAAAGTTTACCAAATATTGAATCTCCATTCTTTGGCCATTTTAAAATTAAACAAAATGGAAAGCTTAAGGATTTTCTAATTGGTCATACGCCTTTCTCACATAAAGAACTAAAGTTTAAAATCATCGATTGGAAGAAGTCTCCTATGGCACGTATCTTTTACCAATACGGTGAAGGAGATGATTTTGATTTCGATTTAGATGATCGAATTATTGAGGGTCATATTCTAGAGAAATCAATTCTAACTGTTAGAGAAAAACAACTTGTTAGAATTGACCGAGAAGGAAACACCAATGTTCTTAGAGAAAATGAGTGGATCTCTCTTAATGAGTCAGCTCAAAAACTTGCTGGTGGTGAAGGAAGTGCTAACCAGAGCCTTGGAAGTGGCCGTACTGGATTTGATGGCCCTGAAGTAATCTCCCTTCTTGATAAGACTCAGTATGATCTTGTTAATCAAAGTGCTAAGAAGCCTCTGCTTATCACAGGAGGAGCTGGTTCTGGTAAGACGACAGTTGCTCTTTATCGAATTGCAAAACTTTGTCGTGAAGATGGAATTCGCCAAGAAGAGGTCATGGTTATCGTACCGAATAATGGTCTTGTGAAATTATCAAAGAAGCTATTAGTTGAATCGAACCTTGAGAAAGTACGAGTTTCAACACTTGATGATCTAATTAAAAAGATTGTCTTTCAAAATATGCGCTCAGTTCCTAAAAAGATTGAAGATAACCCATTAGACTCAATTGCAACAATTAAGAGAAATCCAAAACTTCTAGAGTTAGTGGATGAATACCTCGCTACAAAAGAATTGAATATTGAGAAGAAACTTAAGGGAACTGATCTTGAGTTTTTTACTAAGAATCGCACTCGTCCTCTATATGTACGTGTGAAGAACTTATATGAAAATACGCGTGATCCTCTTTTAAAAGTTGAAGTGAAGAAGATCTTAAATGGCTTCAAAAATGTAAGAGAAGAGCTTCTAAATATCTTCTCTGATGCGAAGCTTATGGAGAAGTTGCCTGAGATGACAAATCGTATGGTAACGACTCACATGTTAAATGACTTAAAATTCTATACGGCAAAGCAAATTCAAGGCCTAGATAAAGACTCTGATTACGCCAATCAAGGACAAAATCTATCAGGTTTTGTGGATAAGTATGATCTTCCTTTATTTAATTATTTGATTGTTAAGCAATTTGGTCACCTGAAATACTTTGGCCGTGAGTTTAAGTCTTATCGCCATATCTTCCTGGATGAGGCCCAAGAGTTGTCGAAGTCAGAGCTTGTGATGTTAGGACAAATTAAACATCAAGATGGAAACTTCACAATTGCAGGGGATAGTGTTCAACAGATTGATAGCACATTTGAGTTCACTTCATGGCATGACGTTTGTCACACACTTGAACTTGATGTGGATGATATGCAAGTTGAAGAACTTAATGTTTCGTACCGTTCTCCAAAAGAAATTGTTTCTTTTGCTCATAAGGTTCTTGGACCTCTGGCGTCAAAAGAACTTCCTGAATCGAAGAGAGATGGTGGACCAATTATTGAAACTTCTGTTCAACATCTTGAGCATGCTTCGATGCTAATTAGTAGTGCACTAGTTGAACTTATGAATCGTGAGCCTAAAGCATCAATTGCAATCATCTGTTCGAAAGAGAGTATTGCAAGAGAACTTTATTCTGAGATTGAAGAAGTGGGAAGTATTAGACTTGTTCTTGATGAGAATTTTTCTCTAAGGCCAGGTGTTGATGTGACAACTGTTGAGCAAATTAGAGGTCTTGAATTTGATTACGTAATTATTCCAGACTGTGATAAGGATCTTTATCCTGCAAATAATACAGCAAGAAAGAGGCTTCACCTTGCTGCAACAAGAGCAATTCACCAGCTTTGGATTCTATTCAAAGATAAGACACTTATTGCTTAATTTGAATTAGAAGGAAGTTGATTTGAAAAATTTTGGTTATGTCTCGCTCGGATATCTGTCACTTGTGGCGTTAAGTCTTATTGATAATGGACGCGGAAGTATCTACCCTGAGCTATTGCAATATTTTCAAATCAGACCTGATAAGGGATCGTTAATCTTTTCCTTAATGTCGATTACTTCTTTTATTGCTTACCTGACAACGTCTTTTTGGCTGCCAAGCTTTGGCCCTGTTAGGGCAACTCGCATGGCCATGGTCATGATGGGAATAGGGACTTTTGGAATTGGACTTGGTGGAGACTTTCTCAACTTTGACTTGAGTTTATTCTTTGGAGCTTGGGCCGGATTTGGCTTTGGGATTACTGGAATAACAATGAATTTCATGGTTGATAATGGAGCACCATCCGAGCATAAAAGGCGCTATTTATCTGGACTTCATGGTGTCTACGGGGTGGCCTCATTAATGGCCCCCCAAATTCTTTCTCTATTTTATTTTTTAAACTCAGATTGGATTCAATTTTTTAAATTCTTACTCATTCCATGTGCTTTGGTTTTTATCTACTCTTTCTTCGTGGATGATACACACCATGAAGAAATAAAAGAAAATCATGGATCAATGCCAAATGCTTTCTTAATGAATCTTATGATTGGCCTATTTGCGGGATTCTATGTCGCATCTGAAATCATGCTTTCGTCGCGATTAAAGTTCTATCTGGTAGAGGCCCATGAGTACTCAGATATTATAGCTAATAATTACCTATCTTACTTCTTTCTATTTTTAATGTTGGGGAGGTTAGGGTTTGCCTTCTTAAATATCAAATTATCATCGAATCGTTTGATTTATATTTCACTGGTATCTAGCCTTATTTGTTTTAGCTTAGGGCGAGTTCATCATATTTTTTATCCAATGACCGCTTTATTTATGTCTTTTTGTTTTCCTGTTATCGTTGATTGGGTTTCAAATAACTTTCCAAAGAAGAACCATGTCGTTCTTGCTCAAACCATGAGTTATATCGGTGTAAGTATCGCAATTATGCACTTTATATTTGGTGCCATTGCAGATAACTATGGTGCAAAGAATGCGATTAACTTCTTCTATATTTTAAATATTGGATCAATAATTTTCTTTACCATCGCAATTGCAATGGTAAAGAAATATCATCAAAAATCGAGCTTGTAGCCTAGGAAGTAACTACGGGCCATTGTCCCGTAGTAGCGAATATTCTCATAATCCTTATCGAGAATATTTATTATTTTGAAATTAAAGTTTTGATATTCGTAGTTGATGTTTCCAATCACATAGGAAGGCATGCTTCCAAAGTCCTCTCGTTTTCCTACATATTGCCACCAATTTGTAATTCTTTGATTATCATTAATTCGATAGCCGAACTCAAGATTTGCCAGTGCTTCTGGCGTTCTAGCAAGATCAGAGTCAGTTATTTTATTTGTGGCCTTCTGAATCGTTATTGATGTTGCAAGACTAAATGAGTTTTGAAATTCTTTGTTGAAATTAAATTCGATTCCTTGGATTTGTGACTTTGCAATATTTAAGTAACCCATCTTGATCGTATCATAATCAATTTGATTTCTAAGGTCATAGTTGAATATCGTAAGTTCTGCTTGATAAGTAATTTTCTTATACGAGATAGTTAGTTCACTATTGATACTGTCTGTTGGATCAAGCATTTCAAGTTGATTAGCTATTTGATAGAGCGTCGGAAGTTTGTATCCACTTGATAAATGACCTTTAAGAGATAACTCTCTTGTGAAGTTATAACCAAGGCCAAAGCTTGCAATAGTATTTAGATCAAATGTAGAAAATTTGTCGAAGCGAAGTCCTAAATCTGAAAACCAATCATTATATGCATAATTGAATGTCGTATAGATTGAGAACAACTCACTATAGTTACCAAGAGTAAGATCATCTTGCTTAAGGTATTGAGCACCATAGAAAGAATTTAAGCTCTTTGAAAATTCATAAGTTGCATCGAGTTTAATATCTGTTTCTTCCCCGCGAAATAGAGGAGTGAAACCTTGAGGGTCTTCTCTTCTAATTGTTGAGTACCTGATACTAGGAATAAGGGTAAACCTTTCATCTGTACTATTATAGTTAAGACTGAGGAAATTATTGTACTGATTGTACTTATTTAAATCGTTATCAGCGACATCAATTGGATTAAATGGAGGTACAAAATTGAATCCATCAATTTCAATTTCTGAGTCGATAAATTGAGCTTGGTAGTTTAACTCAAGTTGGTTATTAATGAGGTAGCTTGTATTTAAAGAGAAGCTAAGATTCTTATAAGAGTCATCTTCAGCATTTGTTAGCCTGTCTTCATTGACTGAAGAGTACCCATCAGAACGTAGGTAAGAAAAGTTGAATCCGTAATTTAACCTTTCCATATGTCCGCTGGTTTGGGCCGCAACCTTTGCTGTATTATAACTACCGTACTCAGCACTAACTCTTGAGCTCTTGATGCCTTTTTTTGTATTGATTTTTAACACTCCACCAATTGCATTAGAGCCGTATAGAACCGATTGACTACCTTTTAGGATCTCTATACTTTCAATATTATCCAAGTTGATATGGTTAATTTGGTATGAGTTATTGATATCTGTTGGATCTGTAAGCTCGATATTATCAATGAGAACCTTCGAAAAGCCTGTCGGTAAACCACGAAGTCGTAAACTTGAAGCAGCTCCAATTTGTCCTGTCTGACCGATAAAGATGCTGGCCTTACTTTGTAGTAGTTGTTGCAATGTCGTAGCATCACTATTTTCAATTTCTTCTTGAGTGATAATCGTGACGGCACTAGTTACACGTTCTGAGCTCGTTTCAAGCTTTGTGGCCTTAATGGTTATTTGTGCAATTGAAGTTAATGGTAGAAATGCTGTGGCGTAATAAAATAATGTTTTTATGATCTTCCTCCGAGACATAAGAAATATTGAAGGGCTCGGACTCTTACCGTTGCGGGACAGTCTCTGAATTTCACAGAGTTCACCTTTTGTACTGTATGTATTAGAGAAGATAGTTACAAGAAGCCCATTATCTGTCAATAAACAGATAATGGGCCGAGTTTAATTGATATCAAATATTGTGATAGTACTGTGAATCGACAACGCTCTTATACATCTTAGGGTCTTTCTCCTTTAAATCTGAGAGAATTATCATATCAGGTGCATCGAGATCATTTGTATGGGTGTGTATCTGATATTTAAAGAGCCAATTAAATAATTTTCGATGCTCGCGGTAAACCATAAACTCACACACAATAAGGATAATTGGTGCAATAAGATAAGAGTTACAAAGAAAGAGCTCAAAGAATAGAATATTAATAACCAGTGGAGCAGTTATTACGGCCGTTAGAGGAACGAATAGATTAAGTAAGAACATCGTTCCAAGTACAATTTCAAGAGCCTTGATCATGTAGTATAGATAACCTGTATCCTGAAGGGAATTAATAAAGGACAAAGCTTCTGGTGTGAACTGAGATTCCGTGAGCAGGCCTAGTCCTGGGGTGACGCCTGCCAAGAGTAAGGTCGCACCCATGAGAATTCGCGCACCTACAAATAAGAATTTCTTTTTATTCTTCATACAACCTCCAAATATGATCACTACTGATTATATTGTCGAAGGGGCAAGCAAGTATGGAGCTAATGTTAAAGAAACCTCAAAGTTCACGTTGATGCTATAGCATCAGACATTTCTTATTTTACAGATAAAATGGTTATCCTTTTGCACTATGATATTTTTTGAAAATGGAATTCGAATTCGCATAAGGGGATCAAAGATAACAAATGTATCAATATCCATCTCATCAAACTTTATATCAATATCCTTAAGTTCTTTGCCAAGAAAGCGTTGATGGTCTTCACGATCAACACTTGTAAGTATCGCTCGGTTGTTTTGGTCTTCGAGAAGCTTTGTATACGGTGAGCCCATTAAAGGTGTCTTAATATTGGTATTAGAGAGAATCGATTGCTTTGCAAAATCTTCATTTCTTTGACCACTGTAGAACTCGTAACCTTGTTCACTTAGCTTACTTATGACCTTTTTACTCATTTCATCGTTATACAACCTAACTAGTTTCATTCCCATATACCTGGCCTGGAGGGAAATGATCTCTTCAGGTATTCCTGTATAACCAACTTCGTTACCCTCTTTTGAAAGTAGAGTAATGAGAACGATTTCACTCTTTGGGTTACCATCTTTAATTAAATGTTTTAAGCAGCTTAGAGAGCTTAAGCCTCCACTCCAAAAGAGTGCCTTCTTATTTTTCATGAATAACTCTTATCTTTTGATTAATAATAATTAATAACTGAATATTCTTTACGTGTCTTTTTTTACCTCAAAAACATGGACTTGTTCAATGGAATAAACTTCTCTCAAGTATAGCTTTAGAGGAGAATAATTATGCACGCTTTTGATAATGACAAGGCCCAAGTAGAAAAGCAGCTAAGCTTTCGAAACTTATCTCTCGATCCAGAAAAGCGAGTCGCATTTGTTGATGAGCGCAAGGTCGAATTAACCAAGACAGAGTATAAAATTCTCTACTTTCTGCTAAATGGTGGAAAAAGGATCTACCCACGCGAGCAACTAGTTGAATATATTTGGGGAGATGTAGAAGTGGCAAATAAAACTGTCAATACTCACCTGACTCATCTGAGACATAAAACAAAAGGCGTTGACTTTAGAATACGTATTAATCGCAATAATCAGATTTGTTTGCACGACCTCTAAAGAAAAAAGCGTCAAATAACCGTAATTGTTAGCCTAAATAAACTTATTTTTGTTAGCGGCGATAAGATTCGTAACTTATTGATTTTACAACTTGAGAAATATCTAACTTCCACTTAATCTAGTTTATTAAGGGGGGAGGAGAGAAGAAAATGTCATTTGTTTTTCAAAATGAGTGGATTGGATTTCGTAATTTGCGAATCAACACCAGCACGAAGGCGGTTTTTGTCAATGAAGAGGAAGTTTCATTAACAAAGACGGAATTTAAAGTTCTAAACTTTTTAATTTCTAGTCAAAAACGTATCTACACTCTTGAGGAGTTAGTACTAGGGACGTGGGGCCCAGTTGTCGTCACAAATAAGACTATCAATACGCATTTATCCCATATTCGTGCAAAAATTAAAGGTGTTGATTTCAAGATCAAAATCAACCGCAATGGCCAAGTTTGTATTAACGACTTATGAGTTGATAAATAATTCATAGGTCCTCATTATCTCTTTAATTTCTTCCGGTTAGGGCTATAATCGCCCCTACCTTGAAGAGATTGATATGATTAAATTGAATTTAGAACATGCGTGTCGTGATGACATTCTCAATGCTCAATTATGGGAGCTGGATATTTGCTTTGAAAGAAGTAAATTTGCTCCTTGTCTTGAACAACTAGAACGTGAGCTAGACGCTAAGAAACTACTTGTCAGGCCAAAAGTCTGGCTAAGTGATGAGTGGTTTTGTCCCGAAGCAATTTCTGGAATTGCTATTCCTTTCTCTTTAATGCATCCAAAACTAATTGAGCTAGAAAAAGAATTCACTGGAGTTTGTGAGGGTGAAGGCCGTGACTGGTTTATGAAGCTCATGAGACATGAGTGCGGCCACGTTATGGATAATGCTTATTTTTTAAAAGACGAAAAGAGTCGTAAAACCATATTTGGTGATCACGATAAATCTTATCCTTCTTCATATGGGCCAAAGAAATTTTCTAAAAAGTATGTTTATCATCTAGAAGATAACTATGCGCAGGCGCATCCAGAAGAAGATTTTGCTGAGACATTTTCTGTGTGGCTTACACCACGTTCTAATTGGAAGCGTGTTTATGAAAATTGGCCAGCACTTAAAAAATTAAAGTATGTCGATCACTTGATGAAATCATTAAGCAATAAGAAGCCTAATGTTATTTGTTATAAAGAAATTGATAGCATTGATGAAAGTGAATTAACTGTAAGAGAGTATTTACTCCAAAAAAGAAGAAAGCTTCGTAAAAGTTCGCAGGCACGTCGAAGTATCCAACATATTCAACAATATCTTAGTCAGAATGAGACTACCGGTGTTGAACTCGATAAGATCATAGGTAGCTTAAGAAAGGATCTGGTGAGGGATATCTCCTTGATGACAAAAGAATATCAATATAAAATAGAATCTGTTGTAAATGATCTGGAAAATATTTCTAATAAGAAGAAACTTATGATTTCAGAAAAGTGCGGCCCTCAAATTATTCATGAGATTGTTTTATCACATGCTAATAAATACTTTAAGGAGGGGCGTGACAGGATAGTCATGTGAGCCAAAAATTAAGAAGCAATAAAAGAAAGAAAAAGGTCTTAGTACTTGTTCACTCGGATCTCATCCCACCTGAAAATATTTCTAAAGAAGATAAGCAAAAAGAAGAATTTGAGTTTAAGCCGTGGATAACGGAATACAATGTTATATCAACACTTGATAGCCTTGGTCATGAGGTTAAAGTCGTAGGTGTTTATTCAGACCTTCTACCATTAAGAGAGGCCATCGATGAGTTCAAGCCTCATATTGTTTTTAATCTTTTAGAAGAATTTGATGGAAAGGTTCTTTTAGATCAAAATGTTGTCTCGTATTTAGAGTTACTAAAAGTTAAGTATACTGGGGCCAATCCTCGAGGGCTTATGATTGCAAGAGATAAGGCCCTAGCAAAAAAACTGCTTTCTTATCACCGAATTAAAACTCCAGGCTTTCAGGTTTTTACAAGTCGTTCTAAGGCCAAGGTGACAAAGATATCAAAGAAATTGAAATTTCCACTTATTGTAAAATGTCTTTATCAAGATGCTTCTTTGGGAATCAGTTCTGCATCAATCGTTAAAACACCCGAAAAGGCAATCGAAAGAATTATTTATCTTATGGATAAGTACGATGAAGATGTAATCGTGGAAGAATTTATTGAAGGACGTGAATTCTTTGTAGGAGTTATGGGAGTAAAGAGGTTGAAGGTCCTCCCTGTTTTGGAACTTTCTTTTAATAATATAGATAATCCTCTCGCTCAGCTCTATTCTGAAAAAGCAAAGTGGAGCATGAAGTACCGTCAAGAAAAAGGGATCGAAACAGGCCGCGCATTAATTACAAAAGAGTTGGAAGATAAAATTATAAAAATATGTAAAAGAGCTTATAAGGTTTTAGAACTGACAGGATATGCTCGTCTTGATTTAAGAGTTTGTCCTGAGGGGGAGCCTTATATTATTGAGGCCAATCCAAATCCCAACGTTGCCTGTAAAGATGAGTTTGCAATGGCCGCAAAGTTAGCTGGTATGGATTATAAGAAACTAATTAGTGAAATTATAAAGTAGGTGTGAGATGTCATTGAAATTAGATGATTTAAGAAATTTTATCGTAGTTTCAGAATTAAAGAATGTAACTCGAGCTTCTGAGCAGCTAGGCTTAACTCAGCCAGCTCTAAGTTATTCGATAAAGCGACTAGAGGAAGAACTTGGTGCGCCTGTTTTTATTCGTCTAAAAAGTGGTATCGAACATACAAAGTTTGGAGAAGAGTTTCATCATCGTGCCAATAAGCTTTTGCAAGACTGGCAAGATGCTAAAAATATCTTTAACCAAGAAGGCGGGGATATTGTTGGTGAGTTTAAAATTGGTATACACCCTTCAGTTGCAATTTACTCCCTTCCTAATATTCTTCCATTGATTTATGAGAAGTTTCCACGTCTGAATTTTAATCTCATACATGACTCTTCTCGTGTGATTGCCGGCAAGGTGATCAATTTTGAAGTGGATTTTGGAATAGTGGTTAATCCTATCAAGCACCCCGATTTAATTATTAATGAAATGGGAGTAGATGAAGTTAAGTTATTTGAATCGGCCCGCCCAAAGAGAAAAAATGATAAATTAATATACAACCCTCAATTGGCGCAAAGTCAGGACTTATTGAGGAAGTTAAAAGATAACTCAATCTTCGTTGACGGACATATTGAAAGTGATAATTTAGAAGTTATTGCAAAGCTGACACACGAGGGAGTTGGGATTGGCCTTCTTCCAAGCCGAGTGGCCTCTAATTATAAGAATCTAGTTCCTATAAGTAATTCTCCGATTGTTAAGGATCAAATTTCTCTGGTTTATCGTGTCGAGAAGAAGAACTCTTTGTTGGTTAAAGATATTCTCGCACTTGTGAAGGACTCTTTAATTTAAGAAGGTAAATTGAGCTTTTCGTATTGTGTTTTTAGCTGGCCACAAGCCGCTAAAATATCATCACCTTTAGTTTCTCTTACCGTGCAAGTAAGCCCTGCTGCTTGTAGAGACCTTTGAAACCACTCAATGTGTTCATCACTTGGGCGCTTGAACTTACTTTCAGGGTATTCATTAAAAGGAATAATATTAATCTTTGATTCCTTCTTAGGAAGGTTTTCGATAAGCCCATCAATATCTTCTTGAGTATCATTAAGGTCTTTTATTAAAAGGTACTCGTACATAATTCGACGAGAGTTCTTAACTGGGATTGATCTTAAGGCTTCAAGCAAGTCATCTACTTGGTAGCGCTTATTAATTGGCATCAGCTCTGAGCGTAGATTATTTCTAATAGCATGAAGAGAGATAGCGACATTGACGTCAGGAAGCTCTTCCCATTGCTTGATTTTTGGGACAAGGCCTGAAGTGGAAATCGTTACCTTATGCTTACTTAGAGCGATCCCAAGAGGATCTGTTAAGAGGTAGCAAGCCTTCTTAACATTTTCGAAGTTATGAAGAGGTTCACCTTGACCCATAAAAACGATATTTGAAATCTGATACTTCGGATCGACATTATCCTGCATCCATTTGGAGACAGTTAGGTATTGTCCGACGATCTCTGATGTTTGTAGGTGTCTAGTAAGTCCCTGAGTGGCCGTATGACAAAAAGTACAACCAATAGCACAACCAACTTGAGAAGAAATACATAGAGTGGACCTAAGTCGCTTATCATTTTCACTTTCAATAAGGACGGCCTCAATTGAGTTCTTATCATCTAAACCTAGGAGAAACTTTCGCGTACCATCTTTGGAGAGGCCCTGCCAGAGTATCTTTAGTAGCGATAAGTCATATTCCTTTGCCTTTTCTCTGACAACGCGAGGGGCATTCTCCCAAGTGTCAGGATTAAAATTTAACTTTTTATAGACCCACTTTCCCATGATTTTTGCTTCATCATATGGGAAACTTTCTAAAGTTAAATTATATAGGCTTGTTTTTGTCATAATGCATAATTATCTGATTGCGTTGTGGCAGTCAATATTTTAGGAGGAAAAATGAGAATTTTACTGCCAATTTTGATGGTGATGGGCTTTGCAAGCTGTTCATCTGTGACAACGAAGGATGTTGACTACAAAGTAGGGGATAAGAGTTTTCGAGGTTATATGGCCCTAACTGGGGATGAGGATAATAAGAAGCCAGGTGTCGTCGTTGTTCACGAATGGTGGGGACATAATGATTATGCGAGAAAGCGTGCAGATCAGCTCGCTGCCCTAGGCTACAATGCTATTGCCCTTGATATGTATGGAGATGGTAAAACAGCAAATCACCCAAAAGATGCTATGAAATTTTCATCTGAAGCGTTTAAGAATCCAACGCTTCTAAAGGCAAAATTTAATAAGGCCGTGGAACT
The DNA here is from genome assembly GCF_050955245.1 of Halobacteriovorax sp. GFR8. NCBI lineage: Bacteria > Pseudomonadati > Bdellovibrionota > Bacteriovoracia > Bacteriovoracales > Halobacteriovoraceae > Halobacteriovorax > Halobacteriovorax sp. GFR8. The sequence continues at coordinate 575,056 of NZ_JBPBLR010000002.1, forward strand.
TTTAAAAGAACAACCAAGTGTTGATGCTGATCGCATTGGTGCTATCGGCTACTGTTTTGGTGGTGCTGTTGTCCTTTTCAATGCAACTCAGGGCGCAGACCTAAAAGGAGTGGTTTCATTCCACGGGTCTTTATCAGGTATTAAAAAAGTTACAAAAAACTCTAAAGCAAAGCTTTTGGTTATTAATGGGGCCGATGATCCTTTAGTGACTAAAGATGATATCACTAATTTCAAAAAGGTTATTAGAAGATCGCAACTGCCAATGAGGTTTGTGAACCTTCCAGGTGCTACTCATGCCTTTACAAATCCAAAGGCAACGGAGAACGGAAAGAAGTTCAATCTTCCTTTGGCCTATAATGAAAAGGCAGATAAAGAGTCTTGGGACTTAATGAGAGAGTTTCTACAAAATACACTTTAAATAAAAAAGGGCCTCATCGAGGCCCTTGGTATTTTAATATTTCTTTTACTTATTATTCACAAGCTGGAGTTTCTACCCAAAATCTATCAGCGTGATAACCATCTAGCGTATAATCTTCAAAGCTAAATTGTCTTGTAAGCTTTTCATCAACTTTGATTGTTTTCCAATTTGTTGTTACTGCGTTGTCACAATCAAGAGCTACATTCGCAAGATCAAGAGTTGCAAGGAATTTGTTCTTAAGTGGTAGGTTTACCTTACAAGCTTGGAAGCTTCCTTTTTCACCCTCTGTTGCACAAGTTGTTGCTTTTTCAGTTGCTAGAACCATTAGGTTTGAATCTTTTCTAAAGATTGTAATATCTTGAGTGTCAGCATCAAAAGCAGTCCCGTTGTTAACGAGTGCGCCTTTAATTGTTGCCTTTAACTTGTTGATTTTATCACCTTTATTGTGAAGGTCACAATCTGCTGGAGTATTAGCATTGAACTTTGTCTGACATGCAAAGTTTTCTGCTAGTGCAACACCATCTCTGTCACTTACTTTAGTTCCAAAGTCTGCATCACCTTCAATTTTTCCGTGTAGCATACCTGCAACTTTTCCATCTACTAGAACAGGAGAACCTGTTGAGTTCCAGTCGATTGCACAGTTAGAAAGAACAAAGTTCTTTGAATCTTTTGATCCGTTAATTGTAGTTAGTAGTGAATCTGTTAGACCATTACACTCTTTCTTTGCTCTTGTGTACTTACCTTCAGAAACAGCATAGTTAACTTCAAATCCTTTTTTGAAACTCGTTAGTTCAAAGATCTTGTTTTTTCCACCAAAGTTAATACCCTCGTTAGTTGTTTCAAGGAATCCAACTTTTGATTTCTGCTTTGTCGAAACAAGAACGATTTCTGAATATTTTTGGTTTTCAATTGAAGAGCAAGTATATGTAAAGCCTTTAAGGTCTTTGAAAGCAACTTCTGAACAAGCTGAATCTAGCCAGTCTGAGTATGATTGATCCTTTTGTCTACTTGGAAGACATTTCTTAGCTGTTGCAATTAGGTTATCGCCAACAAAGAATGCCGCACATGTTTGAAGCTTTCCACGATTAAGTTTACCCATTAATAAAACTTGGTCGATACAGCCATTTCTTGAGAAACGGTCACAAACGAAATTAGCTCCTGCAACTTCTGATGCAACAGCGTCTCCTTTTAGGCCTTGACTATTAATAGTTGGTCCCTTGTCTTCATAAATACTTGAACGGTTCCCACATGAAGTTAGGTTCAAAAGGGTGATGGCGCTAACACCAAGAAGTAGAATTTTCTTCATAGATTGCTCTCTCGATAATAGGGTAAAAGTTGGCAAAATCTAGCATAATAAATATGAACAATGTAGTTCTAACTCAGCAAATATAATTTTTACAATTTGTCAGATGGTGTAGAATGGAGAGTATGAATATTATCTTCATCGACGGTAAGTGCTTAATATGTAATGGCCTCGTCAAGATTATTTATCGAATCGATCGCAAGAAGAAGGTTAAATTCTGTCATTTACAGGATCCAAAAGCGCTCGATTATCTTCAACAAGATTTTGTTAAGAATCTCTCCACAGTCGTTTTCTATCAAAATGGAGAGCTTTCAACGAAGTCAGATGCTGCTATCGCGGTGATGGTGGAGTTAGGCCATCGCTATTTTAAAGTTTTTAAATTGATACCGAGGTCTCTAAGAGATTGGCTCTATGAAGTTGTTGCGCAAAATCGCTACCGACTTGGTAAGGAGCTGGATACCTGTCCCATTCCTGATAAGGATTTGGCGAGTCGCTTTCTATGATTCTTGTGATGTTAACTGGCCACAGGCCGCTAGGATATCGTCACCCTTTGTTGTGCGAATCATGGCGTGAAAGCCAAGGTCAATTAGGCCTTTCTTAAATTCTTCGACAGCAGTCATTTCTGGTCTCTTATAAGGAGCTCCAGGGAATTCATTAAAAGGAATGAGATTAAAGATAACAGGCATGCCTTTTAAAAGCCTTCCTATTTCTTCTACGTGCTTTTTTGTGTGGTTTAAGTCGCGAATAATTAAGTATTCAAAAGTTAGAAACTGGCGCTTCATTAACTTGATCGTCTTAAGCTCATCTATTAATTTATCAATTGGGTAGGCTTTATTAAGTGGTATGAGCTCATTTCTCTCTTCGTTAAATGGAGAGTGGAAGCTGAGAGCAAAGTTAACACTCCCAAGTTCACTGAATCTTTTGATACCTGGTAAGTATCCGGCCGTTGATAGTGTGATTTGTCTTGGGCCTAATCCCATACCTTCTTTTGTCTTTAGGATTTCGATGGCATCCGCAACATTATCAATATTATGTAGAGGCTCTCCTTGCCCCATAAAAACAATATTAGGTGCGGCTTGATGGCCTTGAAACTTATCTTTAATATAGGCATAGGCTTGCAAATATTGCAGAATAATTTCTTTCTTTTCTAGCGAACGTGTTAAGCCTTGCGTTCCTGTAAAACAGAATGAGCATTTCATTGCGCACCCAACTTGTGAGGAAAGGCAAAGCGTATATTTCTTTTGAAAGGGGACACATACTGTTTCCACAGTTCGTCCGTCACTTAACTTAAAGAGAAGCTTAACTGTTCTATCATCAACTGATTCTTGAATCTTAGCGATTTCAAGTAGGTCAAAACAATATTTTTCTTCTAATAGTGAGTAGAGTTTTTGAGGTAGGCCAGTAATTTCTTTAAAGGATTCTGCCCCATGTTTATAAACTTGGGTATAGATTGTTTGAGCATGGACTCTAGTAAATCCATGCCCAGTGATAAAGTCTTCAAGACTTGAAAGTGGGGTAGAAAAGAATGATTCTATTAGATCATCCCCATTTTCTTTGCTTGTTCCATCATTTGCTCGCGCTGCTCTGGAGACATATTCTGTAGCATTTCTTGCATTTTTTGTAGCTCTTCTGGTGACATTTGAGACATCATCTCTTGTGCTTTAGCATACATATCTTGCTGGTTTTCAAATTTCTTCATCGTAAAAACGATTTTTTCAGGGCCAATCTCGCTGTCGATCATTTTCTTTTCTCTTAGCTCTTCGAGAACCTTATTAAGGCTTAGGCCTTTATTATCTGCAACTTCATACATCTTATCAGTAGGAAGAGATACTTTCTTTTCAGGGAAGCCATTGGCGCTTAAATTCTTGATAATTTGATCAATAAATTTTTCCATTTCAACATCCTTTTCTTTGCTCGATTAGGTCATATTTAGTAACATGATGCGCATGAAAAACCAAGCTGCAGCAACGAAAGGCCCTGAGGGCTTTGAATATTTTTACTCACAAATGTGGGGATCCCGATGGAATTCTCTAAAAGATTCTTTTACTAAGAAAGAAGAGAAGGCCTATCGTCGAAATAAGTGGTTTTCAGGAGAATTTATTGATTCAGAAGAACTAATCCCAGATGTGTATGCCAAAGGGGAGGTAACGGAATCTGAAGAGATTAAGTCCCACTATGTGATGGATGCTGCTAGTGTTATTGTTGCTCGTAATCTCAAACCAACACCTGGGTCCAAAGTTCTTGATATGTGTGCGGCACCTGGCGGTAAGAGCTTAGTACTATTTGAAGAAATGGAAGGTAAGGGACACCTTGTTCTAAATGAGCTTTCACGTAACCGTAAAGAGCGTTTACGTCGAGTTGTTTCAGAATATGTCCCGGAAGAAATGAGAGATATTATTGATATCCGTGGTTTTGATGGCAATAAGTATGGGCTTAACTTAAAAAATGAATTTGACTTTGTTCTACTGGATGCCCCTTGCTCTGGAGAACGCCATACTCTAAACGATCAAAAATATCTTAATATGTGGTCAAAGAAGAGAACGAGAAACCTTGCTGGTCTTCAATACTCTCTACTTTGCTCTGCCCTTCTAACGCTAAAAAGTGGCGGTGAAGTTCTCTACTCAACATGCTCTATTTCTAGTCTTGAAAATGATGAAGTGATCGCTAAAGTCCTGAAAAAGAAAGGCGATCAAGTTGAGCTTGTTCATGACCTAGATACTTTTGGTTTCGGTGAGAAAACTGAATATGGTACAATATTTCTACCTGATAAAGAGGGATCAATTGGTCCGCTCTATATGTGTAAACTTCGAAAAAAGTAGGTTGGTATGAAATTTCTTTTGGCCCTAATTCTTGCTGTAAACAGTTATGCATTTAAATGTACAAAAGAATATCGTCCGGTATGTGCTAACGGAAAAACATACTCAAATCGTTGCATGGCCCAAATGGTAGACGCCACGAATATTAAGGAGGGCCCTTGTTCAAATGATAAGAATAACTCTCTAAATAAAAAACACTCAAGACCACAGGGTACTTCTCCGATGAAGCCACATCGTCCAAAGGCCAAAGCTCCGTGTATCTGTCCAATGATTTGGATGCCAGTGTGTGGAGTTGACGGGAAAACCTACGGTAGTGCTTGTAATGCAAACTGCGAAAAAGTGCAAATAAAACACCAGGGCGCATGTGAGAAGATTGAAACCCACTAATTTTACTTTTGGCTTTTTAATTTTTTTTTTCCTATGTAAGCTGTGAATTTTCAACAGGTCCAATTCTATTTATTTTCACTTTGTATAGGATTGGTTTAACACCTAAACTTTAATTTAAAATGACTCTGTACGATACTTCAGTGTGTTCTGGAGGATTAATGAAGAATAAGAATTTTAAAGTTAAATTGATCTTATTATGTTTCTTTTTGTCAGTTGTCAGTATTGTCATCAGTACTGTTTCTTACTTTGGTGTAAGTGACTTAAGTGCGCAATCAAATTTCTTTAATGAAAATATTATTCCACGAAGTTCTCTACTTAGTGAGATGGATGTCAGTTATCAGAAAACGAGAATTCAAGTTAGGACCTTAGGACTTGAGGACTTAGATCGTAAGAATCGAAATAATGCGATCTCTAATACGATTAAGATGATTGATAATTATGAGTTAGCTGCAAATAAGTTACGTAGTATAATCACTGACCCTGAAGAACAAAAAATATTTAATGAGCTACAAGTTCAGTGGAGTGACTTTAAGAAAGTTGGTGCTAGAGCGCTTGAGCTTGCAAAGATTAATAATGATGAGGCAAGAGCGGAACTGCATGAAATTTTCTTAGTTCATTGTCCAGAAGCTGCCGAAAATTATCAAAGAGTTCTAGATAAGTACAACACACGTCTATCAAGAGAAGTTGTTTCTTCTGCATCTGTTGTTAGTGCAACAGCACGTAGTTTACAGATTACTCTTGTGGTTGTTTCATTAATTGGAATTGTTTTTGGATTCTCTATTGGCGTAGTGTACGCTTCAAATATTTCACAAAAAATTAAAGCAACAATCTCTGCTCTTACAAATACATCTCGCTCCCTTACAAAGAGTGCAAAGAATATCGCAACAACTTCAAATGAACTATCTTTGTCTAGTGAAAGACAAGACTCTTCACTTCAAGAATCTTCTAGTTCATTAGAAGAGATAAGTTCAATGGTGAGAATGACGGCCGATAACGCACAAAAGTCTAATAATCTTGCACAAGATAGCTTAGCTAAGGCCGCTGTAGGTAAGAAGATTGTAAAGAAGATGATTCATTCGATGAATGGAATCGACAGCGATATTGACGTCATGGTTGAGGAGTTCTCAGATAATAACAAGAAGATGCTCCACATCGTAGAGCTTATTAATCGAATTGAGGAAAGAACTCAAGTTATTAACGATATTGTTTTTCAAACAAAGCTTCTTTCATTCAATGCATCAGTTGAGGCCGCAAGGGCCGGTGAGGCCGGGAAGGGATTCGCAGTCGTGGCCGAAGAAGTTGGGAAATTAGCACAAATGAGTGGGAATGCCTCTGTTGAGATTTCAGATATGGTCAGTACAAGTGTTAATGAAGTGAACTCAATTGTTGAAGAGTCAAATATGAAACTTTCTGGGTTAGTTCAGAAAGTAAGAAATAGCGTAACGTCAGGTTCTGATGTCGCTAATCAGTGTGGGCAAATTCTTGAAGAAATAGTTATTAGTGTAGAGAATGTGACAAATTCTATTACTGAGATTTCATCTGCAACCTTCGAGCAATCTAAGGGGATTACTGAACTACAGAGCTCAATTTCAAGTATTGATGTGTCTTCAAAGTCTAATACGGGGATTGCAAAGGGAGCATCAAATATTGCGGATCAATTATTGAATGAAGTAAGCTTCGTGAACCACTCAATTGGTGAGATCGAGCTTGTTTTCTTAGGTGAGGAAGAAAGAAAACAAGCCGCTTAAGTTTAATTTTGACTTTAAGAAGAAGCCGAATCGTAGACTTGTAGTCCTCGCTCCCAAAGTTTTAATAAAATAAACCAAAATACACAAGTGGCAACTACCATAATAAGAAGGTAGTGCCACTTACTCATATCTAATAAGAAATGAATCGGTGCCGAACCTACTAGTAGTATCGGTACGAGGGTCGAAAACACTCTCTTTGTTGCTGCCCCGTAAATAAGATCAGGCCAGCGCGAAAGTTGTTGCATCTGCATTCTAAAGAAGTTAATTCCAACCCCTTCAACCAACCAAAACATAGCACAGCTAATAACAAATTCCACGACAGCAAGTAGTGCAAGCGACAGCGTTAGAAGCAGAGGAATAAGTGCCCATTGTAATAGGTTAAAACCATTAAGGTTTGCATAGTAGCTAAATACTGCGATTGCAGGAATTAGTGTTGGAATAGATGATGGCCTAATATTGCGAAAGAAGACACTAAAGATCGAACTTAGAGGTCTTAAGATCGTATAGTCTAGCTGTCCAGACTTAAGGTCATCACTAAAGCGCCAAAAATTTTGGCTTAAGATAATCATATGAAAACCATCGACAAGTAAGACATAAGATAGAAAAAGCATAAATTGGTTTCGATTCCACCCCATAACCATATCCACGTGATCAAAGATAAAATCAACAGTAAAGTAAGCTGAACCAAAGAACATTAGATCCATCATAACCATGAGGACAAAACTTGTGCGAAAGCTCATAGCAACGGCCGTACTTGTTGAGATAAACTTCTTATATACTGATAGGTAGTGTTTAACTTCTGAACTAAAAGAACCAAATCTCATTACATCCCCGCCGCTGTATAAAGTCTAATTCCACGCTTCCACGTTAGAGCACAAATGATACTTACAAGCAGTAGCCAAGGACCTAAGATACTGAAGAAACTCGCGTAACTTACGGCCTCTCCCATAAAAACTTTAATTGGATAATAAGTAAGATATGGAAAAGGTGTATACATTAGGATTTCTCTAAAGAAGTCCGGATATAGTTCTAGTGGAATAATTGCGCCTGATAAAAAAACTGTGATCATTTGAAGCATAACTCTTAAGATCCAAGTCTCTTCTAACCAAAAGGCCATAACACCAGTTAAGTATTGTAGAGAAAACCAAAAGAGGCTTACAAAGAGACAAACTCCAACACCGTTAAGTAGTGTCGGTAAGTCAACACTTGGTAAAATTCCAATTAGTGAAAATAGGAATATTGCAAAGCCTGTTACAAAAAGCTGAATGAATTGAAATCCAATAAATGAAGCCGTATGGAATTCCCAGAAATTAAAAGGGTAGATCAGATAAGTTGAAATTCTTCCCATTCTGATATCAAGGGCCAAGTTAAGTGCCGTGTGCCCTTGAGCAAGCTGTGAAACCACAAAGGCCCAAACGTGGTACGTAAGCATTGCCTTAAGTGTGTAGCCTTTTATTGTGTCACTTCCCGTACTTTCAAAAATGGCCGTCCACAGATTGTACTTAATAAAAAGAAAGACTAGTGCCGGTCCAATAATCTGGAGAAAGAAGTTTAGACGGTAGGCCGTGTACTTTACAATGGAGATCTTAATGGTTTGCCACCATTTGATAAGATTAGACATTACTTAGAATCTCCGGGTTCTCCATGATCTTCTTCATAACTTTCTCAATTGGAAGCTTTTCTGTATGAAAATCAATAACTGGGTATTTTGATAAAATGGCCGCTGAGATTTCTGAGAGCTCTTCCTTATCAACTCTTAACTCAACACTTGACCCATTATCTAGAAAGTCGCAATCAAGTTTTGACCAAAAATCTTCTTTGGTGTCAATTGCTTTATCAAAGCTGAAGTAGACAGACTTTTTATCCCCGAGAATCTTTTCAAGATTTTGAAGTGGCCCATCATATGCTTTCTGTCCTTTTGAAATAAGAACAAGGTCCTTACAGAGCGCCTGAACATCGGCCATATAATGTGAGGTTAGAATAATCGAGAGATCATTTTTAGCATGATATTCTTTTAAGAAATTTCTCATATTTTCTTGGGCCACAAGATCAAGTCCAATTGTAGGCTCATCTAAGAAGAGTACCTCTGGCTCGTGTAAGAGAGAGGCCATGAGCTCTAGCTTCATTCTTTCACCAAGAGAAAGTTTTCTTACATGGATATGAAATAGCTCAGTAACATCTAAAAGTTCTCCCATGTAGCCAAGTTTCTTTTTGAATTGGTCATCTGGGATTTCATAATATTTTTGAAGTAATTGGAATGAGTCCATTGCTGGGATATCCCACCACAGCTGCGACTTTTGCCCCATAACAAGAGCAATCTTCTTTCTAAATTCCTTATCTCGTTGCCAAGGCTTGTATCCTGCAATTGTGACTTCGCCACTTGAGGGAACAATAATCCCTGTCAGCATCTTCATAAGGGTCGTTTTACCAGCTCCATTTGGACCTAATAAACCTTTGATTTCTCCCTTTTCAACTTTAAAGCTAAAGTCGTTTACGGCATACTTTGTAATGGGATTTCGATTAAAGAAAGATTTAATACTTCCTTTAAAACCTTCTTCTTTCTTATAACTGGTAAATTTCTTTGTGAGATTATTTGTTTCAATCATTTTTTCTTACTCGCTAGCGTGTTGGTTAGTGTACTCGTACATGACAATACTGGCCGCAATGGAAACATTTAACGATTCAGTCATTCCATATTGCTTAATCTTAAGCCTTTCGATCCCAGGCATCTCTTTTAGAGGCCCAAACTCTTCATGGCCAAAGATGAAGGCAGACTTCTTAGGAAGTTCACTCTTATTCAGATAAGTTTGTGCATGAGAGTCTAGAGTTAGGGGAGTGTAGCCAAGTTCGTTAATACGCTCAATCGAATCTTCGATATTATCGTAGAAGAAAGTCTTCACTCTTTTAAGTGCACCTTTTGCAATTGTGACATCAAAGAATTTCGTTCCCACAATATGAACTTCGTGAACACTGTAGATTTCACAAGACCTTAGGATCTTACCAATATTAAAACCACCCTTTAGATGATCTAAAATAATGATGATTTCATGTTGTCCATGAACGGCTTTTTCTTTAGCTATTTCTAGCTCTTTTTCCAATTTCTTTTCTAAGAATTTTCTTGTTTTCTTGCTCATATGTCGGTTAAATTACGAAATAAATCGGAGGTTTGCAATGAACAATATTGAAGTCGCAGTATTTGGAGCAGGGTGTTTTTGGGGTGTCGAAGAAACCTTTCGAAAGCTTGCGGGAGTTCTTGAAACCGAAGTGGGCTATGCTGGTGGAAATAGTGACCATACAACATACGAAGAGGTCTGTACTGATACGACTGGACACGCTGAAGTAGTTAAAATCACTTATGATCCATCAATAATTAAATTCGAAAACCTATTAGATATCTTCTTTAATAACCACAATCCCACAACCCTTAATCGTCAGGGAGTTGATATTGGCTCTCAGTATAGAAGTGTGATCTTCTACAGTAACGAGTCCCAAAAGGAAGCTGGAGCAAAGGCCATAAAAGATCTTGAAGAAAGTGGTTGCTTTAGAAATCCTATAGTTACTAAATTAGAATTGTTGAATAATTACATCAAGGCAGAAGAGTACCATCAGAAGTACTTGAAAAAGAAGGGACTTACGAGTTGCTCGCTATAGATTTTGCTGAATTCATAAGTTCATGTTTTTATTGAGAGTGACATAGGAAGATGGCACTTTGAAATTATCTAAATCAATAAATTAGCTACGATTCATCTCTTTGTTCACTATTTAACTGCTTGTAATTAGATTAAGTTAAATTTCTCGTCTGAATTACCCAAAACCTTTGCATAATAACTAAATAGCCAAAACGGTTCCAGAGGGTTGCGAATTGGTTAATGACGAGGAGAACATAAATGAATATTGAGAACTTTAGAGAGACTTTTATTGCCCATGCAAGAGATGAGATTAAATCAATCGTTTCTCAATCAAAAATTAAAGGTGAGTTTGACTGCAGTGTCTTTAATGAGAAGTTAACAATCATTTGGTCGGAAGCACAAATCAATGGCCTTACCGAAGATGAGTTCGCAACTATAGTTGAAGAAGTTATCCCAACTCAAATCGATAATGTAATCTTTCCATTCACAAACGATATACCACTAGCAGCTTAGCGCTGTTTATAAATTATACTCGGGTATCGTTGACAACAGACGATGCCCCGGTATTTTCTATTAAGTCACTATTTTCACTTTCATCTTTTTTGATATTAGTAAATCTTGGTACAAGCGCTACTGATATAACGATGACAATTGAACCAGCAATGGCAGTCGGGTCTAGCGTCTCTCCAAATAAGATATAGCCAAATAATGCAGCAAAGATCGATTCACTTAAGAAGACTAATCCTACAATATGGGCAGGAATACTTCTTTGTGCCGTAATCTGAAGAGAGAAGGCAATCAGTGAAGAAAAAATTGATAGTATTAAAAATCCCCACAGTGGAGAAGGGAAGTTTAGAGGGGAGTTCGTGTAAAGAACTGCTAAGCTCGTTGGCCCTTCATAAATCAGTGCAAAAACGAATCCCATGATTCCCATAAAAATACATTGGAGAAAGTTAAAGCGAACAGCTTCGACATCATTGGCGTATCGATCAGTTGCAATGATGTGTAGTGAGAAGAAGACTGCTGAAGCAATAACAAAGATATCTCCCATATTAAAATTACTAAAGTCCATTCCATTCATCATCATAATTCCAAGCATTGATGTTGAAAGTAGAAGCCAGAATGTTTTACGAACTCTCTGTCCTAAAAATATCACAGAGATTATCGGAGTAATAATAGCGTAGAAGACCGTGAAAAAGCCGGCTTTTGCCATTGTTGTCATGGCAATACCAACAGTTTGTAGTTGAAGGGCCATCATCAGAAGTGCTGAGCAAATGAGACCACCTAGAACTTCATCTTTTTTACTGGCAAGTTTTTTAAAGTCATTTCTAAAAAGTAGAATCAGAAAAGCGAATGAGCCAGCAAAGATATAGCGTAGCGAGTTTGACCACACTGGTGAATAGTCTGTTAGTGTAAATCGAGTTCCGGCAAAACCAAGACCCCAGATTGCACAAGCAATACTTAATAAGATGATACCTTTCATGGCGACAATATAATTCGCTTTTAAAAAGAAAACAACGAAGAGTTTCGACAAATGGACAAGTTCATTAGTTTTTATTTATTGCCAAGGAAAACTGACAAAAAATCACCATATCATCATTTAATTTTATTCAGATGGATAAAAATAAGTCATTGAATTTATTGAATTGCATGAATTAATTCTTAGAAATTAAAAATTGCTGCAAAATGAATAAGTAGAAATAGAGTACACGTACTTATTTTTCGGGGGACGTTCGAATGCAAAAAGATAATTTCAAACAAACTTTTTTAAATGAAACAAGAAATGAGGTGCAAGGAATTTACTTAGAAACAACAACAGACGGAGATTTTAATGCAGACCTTTTTTCTGAAAAACTAACGCCAATTTGGACAGCAGCTTCATTAAATGGCCTAGACGAATTTGAATTTATATCCTTGGTCGAGGATATTATTAATAAAGATGCCCAGGAAATTTACTACCCCTTTAGTTTAAACTACAAAACTGCGGCATAAGAGTAAGCTCCCATAGTGGGAGCTTTTCTTTTTTTAAAGTAATTTATCATCAACTAAATTTGGAAGCGTTACTTTTAAAAGAGGCTCTTTTTCCATCGCTCTCTTAATTGCAAATGTGGCACCTTCATTACGTGCCCAACTTCGACGATTAATCCCGTTATTTACATCCCAAAAAAGCATCGACTTGATACGACGGTCACAGTCTTCACTTCCATCGAGAACCATTCCGAAACCACCGTTCATAACTTCACCCCATCCGACACCACCGCCGTTATGAAGAGAAATCCAAGTAGCACCTCTAAATGAGTCACCGACAAAGTTTTGCACGGCCATATCTGCTGTAAAGCGCGAGCCATCGTAAATATTTGAAGTTTCTCTAAAAGGAGAGTCTGTTCCTGAAACATCGTGATGATCACGACCAAGGACAACTGGCGCTTTTAGTTTCCCTTCGCGAAGTGCTTTGTTAAAAGCAAGTGCAATCTCAATACGCCCATCACTGTCAGCATATAAAATACGAGCTTTAGATCCAACAACAAGATCATTTTCTTTTGCACCTTTGATCCAAGTGATATTGTCTTGCATTTGTTGAGTAATCTCACTTGGAGACTCTTGCATTAGTTTCTCTAAAACTTCAGTTGCTAGTTTATCTGTTAGATCAAGATCTTCTTGTGTGCTTGAAGTGCAAACCCATCTAAAAGGTCCAAATCCATAATCAAAACACATTGGCCCCATGATATCTTGAACGTATGAAGGATACTTGAAATCTTCAGTCGATCCTTCCTTCATGATATCTGCACCAGCGCGTGATGCTTCTAATAAGAATGCATTTCCATAATCGAAGAAATACATCCCTTTGTCGGCAAGCTTATTAACAGCATTAACATGTCTTACTAAGCTCTTTTGAACTTCAACTTTGAATTGTTCTGGATTATTTGCCATCATTTCATTTGATTCTTCAAATGTTAGATCAGCAGGGTAGTAGCCTCCGGCCCATGGGTTGTGAAGAGATGTCTGGTCTGAACCAATATCAATATAAATATCGCTTTCAGCGATCTTCTCCCAAAGATTAATAATATTTCCTTGATAGGCAAGTGAAACAGCTTCTTTATTAACTTGGGCCTTCTTGATTCTTGCCATTAGCTCGTCAAGGTCAGTGAATACTTCATCAACCCAACCTTGCTCATGTCTTGTCTTAACTGCTTTTGGATTTACTTCCGCAACAACTCCAATACAACCTGCTATTACCGCAGCTTTTGGTTGTGCTCCCGACATTCCACCAAGTCCTGCTGTTACAAAAACTTTACCAGCTGTTTCAGTAACGGCCTCTTTAGAAATTTTTCTAAGAGCATTTAGAACTGTAATTGTTGTTCCGTGAACGATTCCTTGAGGCCCAATATACATAAATGAACCAGCTGTCATTTGTCCGTATTGAGTGACACCAAGAGCGTTGAATTTTTCCCAATCATCAGGCTTTGAATAATTTGGAATCATCATTCCATTTGTCACAACAACTCTTGGTGCATCTTTATGTGATGGAAATAAACCAGCAGGGTGACCAGAGTAGAGAACTAGTGTTTGCTCATCTGTCATCGTCGCAAGGTATTGCATCGTTAAAAGATACTGTGCCCAGTTTTGAAAAACGGCACCATTTCCACCATAAGTGATTAGCTCATGTGGGTGTTGAGCAACAGCGTAGTCTAGGTTGTTTGAAAGCATTAGCATGATTGCAGCGGCTTGCTTAGACTTATGTGGATACTCATCAATTGAGCGTGCATGAATTTTGTAATCAGGGCGGTAGCGGTACATATAGATGCGTCCGTACTTCTCTAATTCCTCTTTAAATTCTGGAAGTAGTTCAGCATGAAGATCGCTTGGGAAGTAGCGAAGTGCATTTCTTAGTGCTAACTTTTCTTCTTCTTGAGATAGAATTTGTTTACGTTTTGGAGCGTGGTTAATATCCTCTTCATATTTCTTATAATTTGGTAAAGTCTTAGGAATACCCTCTAATATAGCTTCTTTAAAACTATCCGTGCTCATTCTTAAATCCCCTTAAAATAAAGTATATTAGAAGACATATATCACTTTTGGGATGAAGTAAAAAGGATTGAGCGTCAATTGACGCTACCTATTAACGAATAGATTGCCTTCGAGAAATTCTAATTCATTTGTGATATAATACTTATCTAACGAAAGGGGATTTATGCCAAAATTAGAAATAGGACAAGAGGTAGTATCGATTAACTTTGGAGTTGGCGTAATTACTGAAATAAAAGATATGAGTGGAGCGGAGTTCTACATTATTGAATCTTCCCAAGGACGTTCAACAACAATGATTCCAACAGTAAAGGAAGATGCGTTTAGACCTTTAAGTAGTCCTACTGAATTAGAAGAAACTCTTGATAAACTTTCGCAAAATAGTGAAATCAGAAAATTCGATTCTAAAAAAGATCGTATCAATTTCTTTAAATCAAATATTCAAAAACAAGATATTGATACTTTCGTTGATAACATTCAGCAGTTACTTCAAATCACGGACAAAGGTTCGGCCGAGTCAAAGTACTTAGAAATGCTTTTAGAAAATTTATCTGTGGAAGTTGGTGCAGTCTTTAATGAAGATCTCAACCAAGCAAAAGAACGTGTGAACTCTTGCTTGGATGGTAAGTTTAGTTTTTAGATTTTTAGTCTTTAAGGAATAGAATTCTTGTAATTCTAAATACGTCTT
Organism: Halobacteriovorax sp. GFR8; assembly: GCF_050955245.1. NCBI lineage: Bacteria > Pseudomonadati > Bdellovibrionota > Bacteriovoracia > Bacteriovoracales > Halobacteriovoraceae > Halobacteriovorax > Halobacteriovorax sp. GFR8. The sequence goes on from NZ_JBPBLR010000002.1 coordinate 590,071, forward strand.
CGCCACCGCAACCATTCATGTTACAGTGATTTGCTTCGTAGCAATCTTTTCTTGGATTGTATCTATAGTCTTGGTCACCACGAACAAGGATACCTTCAACTAGTCCTGTTTCTTCGTTGAAAACAGCTGAGCCAGAGTTTCCAGAGAAAGTGTCTAGATTTGTTGAAAAGCTATTCCAGTCTTTTTTGCGTACATATGCATCTGTTGCTACTTTTGATGGAAGCCCTGATGGGTGTCCGATAACAAAGATTTTTTCACCTTTTTTAATATCTCCACCATGAACATCACCTTCTTTACGATATTCAAGTGGCTTGCGATCAGCTACTTCTCGATTTAATTCGATGATTGCAAAGTCTTCTCCGTCTGGTTTTACACGCTCTAGACGTTGAGCAACAATTCGGCGACAGCTATAAACATTCTTTTCGTGAATTGTTCTTGCATCATCTTTTGGTGACTTCTTAGCATAGTCAAATACCCAGTAGTTATCGTAACAGTCTGACTTTGAAGTCATACAGTGACCAGCAGTTATAACATATTGTCTATTATCTTTTTCAACTAGAAAACCTGAACAGTCGGCAACATCAACTTGCTTATTGAATCTCTCGCCATCACATAATTCAATTTTTGAATCATCAGCAAGGTAAGTGTCCTTAGTATTCTTTTTAAGTTTTGATTTTGGGATCATTGCTAAAGTAGACCTTTGGGCGTCTAGTTTATTTTGATCAGTAACTTCGAATTGGTCCAGGCGATTATCTTCACCATAAACAACTTTATCAATGGCCATCGATGAAAGGTTAACAGTAAAAACAGCAGCTAGCAGGGCAAGAGAAAAGTTCATTTATTTATCCTTATTTTGTGAGTGGCGCATTAAAACAATGAGGCATTGAAAAGTACAGAAAAGGGCCTTTAATAAAAAATTACAAATCCTTACATCCTATGTAAATTATTTACGTTGAGTTGTAAGTATCCATAATCACATCTAAAGTTATATATGGCCTAAACCGATAAGTCCTTAAGATGAGTGACTTATGAAGAAAAATACAATTTTAACTTTTATATTTTTGGCCGCACTAAATACGTCTTGTCAGCTAACGAGTGGTGATTTTTTAAGTGGAAAGGCACAGAGTCAAGCAAAGAGACTTTCACGTGAAAGTGATATTCTCGATGTCGTTGATGATGTTGTGCGTGAAGAAGAGGGCCAAGGCGTTAATGAAGACTTGCGTGATCTAACTGACAACTATTCTAACTTTCCAACTTCTTACGATATTACAGATTATATAAATGGCACTGTGGGTGCTCTTGGTACTCAGTGTGCGATGACCGATCAAGAGCGTGAATGGTCATTTGTTAAGAATGTTGGTACTGGCTCTTTCGGTGCCCGTAAGGTTTTGGCCACGATATATCAATCATGTCAGCCAATTAATACAATTATTGATTCAAATACTCCAAGCTTAAGTGGAGTTTCAACTCAAGAAGCAACATTCAGTAATGGAACAGACTTTAAACAAAGAGTTGTCCATGATCGTGCTGCAATGGTGAGATCTCATGAGATTTTACGAAAGCTAGATGAAGATCCTAATTATCCTGGTGAGGGATGTATGGATGCAACTAAGGTTCCACCTGTTTATGGTTATGGCTCACGTAAAGGGCTTCGCAGTAAGGAGATTAATCTGTTTACTCGTGGGCAAGGTGTTTCAAAAGATGGTGCTAAGGCATCGGGAATTGATTGTTCTGAATTTATCTCTGCAGCTTATGCAGCAGAGGGATTAAAGTTTACAACTAATGATCGAGACTATCGTTCACTAACGACGACTTCTCTCCACGATACTGTAAAAAGTAAGAACTCATGTATTAAGCCGGTGAAATTCGAATTACCTTATTCTCTTCATTCAGGTGATATCATCAATGTAAAAGGAAGCCATGTTGTGATGGTTGATACTATTGGTGAAGATCCTTTGGCGATTCGAAAATTTTCTGAACTTGGCCGTTGTGATGATATTACAATTAGTGATTTTAATTTTACTTATATCCATAGTGGTGCTCTTAAGAATTATGGGCCGGCCAGAGTTGATGCAAAAACTCACGCAAAGTATCGTTCAACGATGTTTTCTACTTTAAGAACAAAAGCAGTTGCTTCATGTAAAGCGATTATTGCTAAGCAAGAGCATTCAAGTGAAATGATGTCTGGAAGATTTAGCATTCTAAGACATGATTCTTCAAATTCTGCGTGCTGGTATGATGAACCAGCAAAGCTTAAGGGTGAAAGTTGCATCAATCAATGTCTTCAAGAAGAAATAAAAGGGGCAAGGAATGTATAAATTATTAATTGCTACTATTATATTTTCTCAATATAGCTATGCTAAAGAGATTTGTCCTTTTAATAAGGATGTTAAAAAAGTAGCTGCTCAATTGGCCGAAATTGAAATGAGTGGCATTAGACTTATTAGCGGTGCAAAGGATGAATGCTTAAAAGAAAAATATCAAAAGTTTTATCGATTCAATAAAGATCCTGATTATGATGCACCAAAGTCGTTGCAATATATTGCAGCTTCAGAAAAGGCAATTAAAATCTCTGAGGTAAAACTTATTGATAAAGATGTACATTCTTATGAGGCGAAGTACACAGTAAATGTAGAAGACTTAAAGGGAAAAAAGAGCGTCGTAAAAGACAGCTTTCGCTTTTATATCAATGTGTCTGAAAGGGCACAGCAAGGGGATGGTTGCGCCTCTGTTATTGAACCACCAAAGAAGTTAATTTTACTAAAATCATGTAAGAAATAAAAAAGCTCCTTTCGGAGCTTTTTCTTTATGTGAAATTTAGGCAAGTTTTACTAAGCTTGCTAGCGCACCCTTCGCACCTTCTTCATTTAATTGCTTGCTGTAATTCGTTAGAAGTTTACGGCCAACAATATGAAGTCCAATGAAAGAAAGTTGATTTTGCATTGCTTGGATTACGTATTGACCGCCTCCACCAGAGTGTGTTCCAAGAACAGCTGGCTTATCAACAAATGCTTCACGCCATGATTCTCCCCCTGAACGAGATACCCATGCTATGGCATTAATAAATGAAGGTGTAACAGATCCATTGTATTCTGGAGTTAAGAAAACAAAACCTTTTGCTGCAATAAACTTTTCAGTTAGTTTTACACCATCTTCTGGAATTCCATTCTTTTCCTCTTCAGCTGTATATAGTGGAAGTTTGTAATCACTAATCTTTACGATTTCAAAAGATCTTCCTGTTTCCTGTGCTAATTCAAGAATCTTGTCTGCCATTTTTAGATTCATTCCGTCACTTGAAGTAACGATTAAAAAATCACTCATTTTCTCTCCTGATTTGTTATTCTAATTCTTTAATAAGTAGTAGTGCTCTTTGCCCTAAAATAACTTTAGAGTTTGGAAAAATCATACGTAAGTTATCTTCCGGAGCGAGGTACTTTTCGTTATTTTGGGTGAAAATATGATCACCTTTTTTAAAGAGAGTAAAGTTTGCGCTTTCTTCCTCCTCAAAAGTAAAACTAAAGTCATCATATTCTTTATTGATTGAAGCATAGATTGTAAATGCTTTTGGAAGAGCTTTATCCTTTAGCTCTTTAGAGCTTAAAAGGGATTCTATTGTCTCTTGCGCTGCTTTGAATTTTCCTTTGGGGTTCTTTCCAAAAGGATAGACCTTTCCTAATTCAACGGTGGCGCTATAGGCATTTAGCTTTTCAAAACTAAAGGAACTAAATACTGTTGATTCCTTATGAGAAAACAAAGATGCTTGAACCCCCATATTTGCTAGTACTAAGTTAAAGAGATGATCTTGTTTTCGATCCTCTGACTTAGGTACAAGTGCAAAGCGCTCCATCTCACTTTTCTTTAGGGCACAATGAAGGTCAAAGTGGAAAAGTTGTTTACCTTCGTACTTAGCAACAAAGTCATAGCATTGTTTCTCAAGAACACTTGCTCTTTTAACCTCATAGTTTTCAGGTAAGTCTTTATAAGCTCCATTAAAGCAACGATTTAAATTGTATTCACTAAAGCGCTTACCAATATTCATGGCCTTTGGGTTACCAAAGATAAAGAGAGTAGGAGAGTTGATGATAAGTTCATCACGATAAATCTTCTCTAGCGTCTCATTTGTAAACTCTATTGGTGCTGTTTCATTGCCATGAATACCGCAAGAGATTATGTAGATATCATCTGTTGTTACTAAGTTAGGCGTGACTTCAATGATACCTGTATCATGAATTTGAAACTGACAATTATCACTATTAAAAGTGCTCGTTCCAAGGCCATCTTCATTATTTCTTGTTGTCTTTAAGAAGTTTAATTCACTCATTAGCAGGCCCTAGACTCTTTTGGCACTAAGGCCCATTGAGTTGAGTTCATCAACAATCTCTTTAATGTGGAGATGGCCTCTCGTTTCTAGAGAGAATTCAACTTCTGTTTCACCGAGGACGCTTGTCGTGAAGGCCCTATTATGATGAATTTCTAAAATATTTGCCTGCTTTGAGCCAATGATATTTGAAATTCTTGCAATTGTTCCAGGTGTATCAGGAACATTAACGATAATTGAGCAAGAGCGCCCAGAAGTAATGAGACCTCTTTCAATGATGCGATCGAGGATATTTAAGTCAATATTTCCACCGCTGACAACTAGGACAACAGTCTTTCCTTTTATATCTTTGAATTGATCGTATAAAAGGGCCGCAACTGAAGTTGCACCAGCACCTTCACAAAGCACCTTTTCATATTCAAGAAGAGTCACAATAGCGTGTGAGATTTCAGTTTCTTTTACTGTAACAATGTCATCCACATATTTTTTTACAATATTAAATGTATTATCAAGAACAGTTGTGACAGCGATTCCATCAGCAATTGTCTTTCTTTTATCGATTGTAACAATTCTATCTTGCTCGATAGATGTTTTCATAGCAGGCATTTCTACCGCTTCAACTCCAACAATCTTCGCTCTGCTTCCACTTTCTTTGATGGCCGTTGAAATACCTGAGATGAGGCCACCGCCTCCAATTGGAATAGCAACAAGATCGACATCAGGTAATTCATCAATAATTTCTAAACCAATTGTTCCTTGGCCAGCAATAATATCTTTATCGTTAAATGGGTGAATAAAAACTTGTCCCGATTTTTTTTGAATCTCAAGTGCCTTTTGGTAAGCATCATCATAGAAGTTTCCGTGAAGGATAACTTCCGCTCCAAATTTCTTCGTGCCTTGAATTTTTGCCAGAGGAGTTGATTCAGGCATAACAATTGTTGCTTGAATGCCAAGTTGTTTTGCTGCAAGGGCCACGCCCTGAGCATGATTTCCTGCAGAAGATGCAATAACACCCTTATCTTTTTCTTCTTTTGTTAATTTAGAAAGACGATTAAGGGCCCCTCTTATTTTATAGGCTCCCGTTAACTGCAAATTTTCAAGTTTCAAGTAAACTTGGCAGTCAAACTTCTCACTCAATGTTGTCGAGTATGTTAAAGGTGTTTTAATAATACGATTTTCAATAGCAAGCCTTGCATCTTGAATATCACTTAGCGTTACGTTCGTTGTTGTCATAATGAGATCTTACTTCTTTTCGTAATCAACTTCAAATGTGTTCTCATCTACTTGGATCGGGCCATTTTGAGTGCCTTCATGACGGGCCTGAGAATTATAGGCATTTCCTGAATAAGAAGAAAATCCACCACCATTTTTAAATGAATAAAATTGCATATTGCCACTTTCAATTGAGCTCATAAAGAATTTTTTCAAATAAATAAGCCAGATATGACGAGTTAGTGGAAGAACCATTGATAGTCCTAGGACATCTGTAAGAAAGCCTGGAGTTAAAAGGAGAAGACCTCCACCAAAGACAAGAAGTCCATGGATAAAGCTATTGGCAGGAACTCGGCCTTGGGCAAGTTCTCCTTGGATCTTGGCCAGTAGTGCTGCTCCTTGCGATTTTGCTAGGGCCGCTCCGATTACACCAGTAATTAGAACGAGTAGAAAAGTATTCCCTCCACCGATTTGACCACCAATTGAAAAGAGTAGGTAAATCTCTATTGCAGGAATAACAGTGAATAACATAACTAATATTGGAAACATGGTACCTCATTTATTTTTGTGTACCTATAAGATGGGATGAGATTTAGGAATGTCAAGGTTGGGAATTTCGAAGAGTCGAAATTCCCATTGTATGTTATTGATATTAAATAGATTTTAAGTTCTTAGAATCGTAAACCCAACCTTCGTGAGTTGATCCTTTTAGGTAGTTCTTATATTTTATTTGGACCCAGTCACCATCTGTTTTTAAGATTTCGACACGCGTATTTGGTGCGACAACTTCAAGCTTTTCACCCTTTGTACTTGGGATTGCTCTTAAGTTAAGGTACTTAACTGGAGTGTGGAATGACTTTTGGATTGCTACAACAGCGGGCTTAACAATTTCTTTTGTTACAATTTGGGTCTTAGGCTCAGATTTGAAAATCATTGCACTGGCAATGAGTGAAACTGCAATAATTGAGGCGGCAATATAAAGAGGTTTTTGGTCTTTGTACTCTTTGTTTTCTTTATTCTCTTTTGATGGAATAACTTCTGGTGCAGACTTAAGTTCGATTTGCTCTCGAACATTCTTTTGATTAATGATTATTGACTGAAGAAGTGACTCGAGCCTTTCAAATTTCTCGTTTACTTCTTTTGTTTCAAACCTTCTCTCAAGATCTTCGATCTTTTTGTATAAGTTATCCTTTTTCTCTTCTCTTTCTATATGTGTTTCAACATCTGATGCGACGACTGTCTGAGTTGTTGATTGAAGTAAGTTTGAAATAGGACTTTTAGAGGCTTTTTTTTCATTTTTTTCGAGTAAATTTGAAAAGTTGAAATTACCTTGAAAATCGTCATTCATAAATTGTGCGGCTTTCTTTAATGAGTTCTCTAGATTTTTGTTAGAATCAACACTCTCTTTCATTAAACTTCCTTGTCATAAATTTTAATTACTTATAAGAGTGTAGAGAATAGTTTTAGACTTGAAAAGTTTTTAAATACTCTTTCACATCTGCTTGTGCACTCAAGAAGTACTTCTTCTCAAGAACAAGAGCATTGGCAATGTAGCTAATCTCATTTGACTCTACATTGTCGACCTGACCATCGGCAGCGGCAATTGCAAATAGTGCCTTTAAGACTTGATAGCGCTCGTGTTGTGACATAATCTCAACAAGTGGTTTACAGTAACTTCTGGTATCAAGTCCAGAAAGCTCTTTCATTTTCTCAATAGAATATTCAGTTATTAACTCGGCTTCCTCGGCATTTAATTGTGTCATGCCAGTAATAATCTTTTTCATCTTTGATTTTTCATTTTGACTGACGTGAAAGTCCGAGTAGGCGATACGGGCAAGAAGTCCACAGATGCATGAGATGATAACTTTTCTTTCATCGTTCATATTTGGAAATTTATTATTCAAGTATGCGTGTATCTGATTTATAGAATCTGATTGATGATCGGCCTTCAGTGATTTGAAAAATTCGAAGAAGTTCATTATGGACCTTTTTTAGAGATTTTCAGTCGTATATACCTTGTAAAGAGTAACACAGATGGGCGATAATGGAAAAAAAGAAAAAAAATTTAGAAAGTCGAGGAAGTAAATTGGATAAGTTTGAAGTTGGCGATATTGACATTAGAAAAATGAATACCATCTTTAGTACTGAAGAGGATGGTGATGTAGCACTAGAAGATAAAGTAAGGGTTAAGAAGCCTTCTAAATATCATGTCATCCTACATAATGATGACTATACGACAATGGAGTTTGTCATTTGGGTGTTGATGCATATCTTTAATAGAGGTCAAGAAGAGGCCATGAAGATTATGCTCGATGTCCACAATAATGGACGAGGGGTATGTGGAACCTATTCATATGAAGTTGCGGAAACAAAAATGAATAAGGTTATGTCTGAAGCAAAGAAAGAAGGACACCCACTACTTTGTACTGTTGAGCCTGAATAGGCACAGGAGAATTATAAAATGATGTCAAAAAAATTAGAAACCATCATTAATGAGTCAATTCAAAGAGCAAATACTTTGAAGCACGAATATCTGACTCTTGAAAATGTCCTTTTGTCTCTACTTGCAGATGAAAATGTAAGAGAGATAATCGAATATTGTGGTGGTGACCTTGAAGAAATTGAAAGTGAGCTTAACGAGTTTATCCACGATGAATCTAACTTTAGTATTCTATCAGAGGATCAAATTGAGTCTCTTTCTAAACAACAATTCGTTAACGATGAGTTAAGGGAGCTGGCACGAGAAAACGGGATTGTTTACCAACCTGAAATCTCAATGTCTCTACAAAGAGTCATTCAAAGGGCCGCGATTCATGTGCAGTCCAGTGGAAAAAGTCAGATTCTAGGTATCAACCTACTCGTTTCTTTATTTCAAGAGAAAGAAAGCTTTGCTCTTTATTCTCTTCAAAAGCAGGGGATTGAAAGGTTCGATATTGTTAAGGCAATTTCCCATGGACTTGGACCAGATCAAGATGAAGAAGAAGTTCCTCGTATTGAATATGTTGAGGGTGAAGAACCTCAATCTCGTTCTAAGAAAGGAGATTCTTTCTTAGCTAAGTTTACTGTTAACTTAAATGAGCTAGCTAGAGAGAATCGTATTGACCCTCTCGTTGGTCGAGAAGAAGAGGCCCTCCGAATTGTTCAAATTCTTTGTCGTCGCCGTAAAAATAACCCACTTCTTGTTGGAGAAGCCGGAGTTGGTAAGACTGCGATTGTCGAAGGTCTAGCACAACGTATTGTTGAAGAGAAAGTCCCAGATATCTTAAAAGGTACAACTATTTTCAATCTTGATATGGCCGCCCTTGTTGCAGGAGCAAAGTTTAGAGGTGATTTCGAGCAAAGAGTTAAGGGTGTTATTAAAGACCTTGAAAAGCTCGATAAGGATGGGAAAAAGGCGATTTTATTTATTGATGAAATGCATACCGTAATGGGTGCCGGAGCAACTTCTGGTGGAAGTATGGATGCCTCTAACTTATTAAAGCCTGCTTTAAGTCGTGGAGTTGTTCGCATCATTGGCTCAACGACATATGCTGAGCATAGAAAGTTTATCGAAAAAGATCCGGCATTTAACCGCAGATTTCAAAAAATTGATGTGGATGAACCTTCAAATGAGGACACAATTGCTATCTTAAAAGGACTGCGACCTAAGTTTGAGTCTTATCATGGTGTTAAGATCTCTGACAATGTCATCAAGGAAGCCGTGGCCCTAACATCTCGCTACCTAATGGATCGTAAAAATCCAGACAAATCAATTGATGCCATTGATGAAGCAGGTGCTTTAAATCAAATTCGACCTGAAAGTAAGAAGAAATCATCGATTACAAAGAAGGATATTGAAGATGTTGTGGCCAAAATGGCCAATATTCCAAAGATTACTGTTGAGACGACTGAAAAAGATAAGCTTAAGGATCTAAATAAGAATCTTAAAATGCTTATTTTTGGACAAGACCATGCAGTAGATGAAGTGTCTCAGGCCATTTATATGTCTAAATCTGGTCTTGGTGATGAAGGAAAACCTATTGCTAGCTTCCTATTTGCAGGCCCAACCGGAGTAGGGAAGACAGAGTTAGCTAAACAACTTTCCATCCAACTAGGTTGTCACCTTGAGCGCTTTGATATGTCAGAATACATGGAAAAACATTCAGTCAGCAAGCTAATTGGTTCGCCTCCTGGTTATGTTGGCCATGACCAAGGTGGTTTATTAACAGATGCTGTTAAGAAAAACCCACATTCTGTTCTACTTCTTGATGAAATCGAGAAAGCACATGTGGATATCTATAATATTCTTCTACAGGTGATGGATCATGGGTCTCTAACAGACTCTCAAGGGAGAACAACAGACTTCACAAACACAGTGATAATCATGACGACGAACGCTGGAGCTAAGGAAATGGATAGTGGATCTATTGGCCTTGCAAAGTCATCTTCAAAGAATACAGGTAAGAGAGATCAGACTATTAAGAACTTTTTTAGCCCTGAATTTCGTAACCGTTTAGATGGAATTGTACACTTTGAGAAACTTTCTACTGAGTACATTGTTAAAATTGTTGAAAAATTCGTTTCACAACTTGAAATTAAGTTAGCTGCTAAAAATATTGAGATCGTTTTAAGTGAAGAAGCTAAAATTTGGCTTGCCGAAAATGGATTTGATGAAAAAATGGGGGCAAGACCAATCGCTCGAATCATCGATCAGAAGCTTAAGAAGCCAATTTCTACTGAAGTTCTATTTGGAAGTTTAACTCACGGTGGAAAAATAGAAGTAGTCGTTGAAAACGATGATCTAAAATTGAATTTTTAAAACTTTTCTAAGACAAATGACAATCAAACTTACATTTTTTAAATGCTGAAACTGCCCTGAAAGGGCAGTTTTTGCTTATTCTTTTGAAAAAAAATGAAAAAAAAATTCGCTTAATTTTTTTATAAGAGTAAGTCCGAAACTAACGTCTATCAGGAAGATTAGAAAGTTTTGTGTTTTTTGGAAAAGCCTTGCTGTCGGCTCGTTTCGAGGTTTTCTTTAAAAATAATGTAAAGTAATTTCAAAATTAATCCGAAGTTAAAAAGGAACATAGGGAAATAAAAAAGATGCTTATGCTTATCAAAAAGTAATTTTTTATTTGCACACAAATAAAATTATGTTTACCATAAACATAAGTATTGAAAAAACCAGGAGGATGTCAATGGCAGTTAAGAAAACTACTAAAAAGACAACTAAGAAAAAAGTAGCTAAAAAAGCTACAAAAAAAGTAGCTAAGAAAGCAGCAAAGAAAACTGCAAAAAAAGCTACAAAGAAAAAAGTAGCTAAAAAAGCTACTAAGAAAGTTGCAAAGAAAGCTACAAAGAAAAAAGTAGCAAAGAAAGCAACTAAGAAAGTTGCAAAGAAGGCAACTAAGAAAAAAGTAGCAAAGAAGGCAACAAAGAAAAAAGTTGCAAAGAAAGCTACAAAGAAAAAAGTAGCAAAGAAAGCAACTAAGAAAGTAGCAAAGAAAGCAACAAAGAAAAAAGTTGCTAAAAAAGCTACTAAGAAAGTAGCTAAGAAAGCTACAAAGAAAAAAGTTGCAAAGAAAGCTACAAAAAAAGTAGCTAAGAAAGCGACTGCAAAGAAAGCAACTAAGAAAGTAGCAAAAAAAGCTACAAAAAAAGTAGCAGCTAAGAAAACAGCAAAAAAAGCTACAAAAAAAGTTGCTAAAAAGAAGTAAGAAACACAATTCTTAATTCAATAATGAGTCGGCCCGCTTTAAGCGGGCCTTCTTATTTTCAAATCTATTTACATTCCACCCAAAAACATCTAAAAAAAGACCATATTATCGCCAGATTTTATAGCTGATACGATAAGAATAATTCAATGATTTCAACATGTTACAGTCTTTGAAACTGTAGTTATCTCCTTGGTTTTCTCGTCATTTCAGTTACTTATAAGATTGTCATCTCTTAATTCTGCCCGTAGGTTGGTCAGGGGAAATGAAACAAAGGCGTTAGAAGGAAAAGTTCATGACAACAGATATTTCTCCAACAGGTCTAGGTGTAAGTAAGCAAAATCACGTTGCTTCATCATTTATTGATGAAAAGTCAGGTGATCGTATCGTTCAATTGGGTGATGTGGCATTTCCACCAAGAAAGGTTTGGATGAAAACATACGGTTGTCAGATGAATTATCATGATACTGAACGTATTCTTTCACACCTAAAGAATTTAAATTTTTCTCATACTGAAGATTTGGAAGAGGCCAGTCTGGTTCTTTTCAATACATGCGCCGTTAGGGAACTTGCTAATAATAAATTTTATTCACAATTAGGTGAGCTAAAGCATTTAAAGCAGCAAAAAGGTGATGATCTTGTTATCGGTGTTGGTGGATGTGTGGCCCAAACTGAAGGGAAGGATCTTGTTAAAAAATTTAAGCACCTTAACTTTGCCTTCGGTCCAGATACAATTGATACAATTAACGATATGGTTTATCGCACATATGCAGGGGATGATAAATTCTCTGTTAATACTTGGGACCGCTCAAGTAATTTTTCAATTGAAACAAAAATTAATCATGGAACACCACAAGCATTCGTAAATATTATCAAAGGGTGCGATAAATATTGTACATACTGTATCGTTCCTTACACTCGTGGCCGCGAACGTTCAAGAAAACAGGCCGAGATTGTTGAGGATGTAAGAAGACTAGTTGAATACCAAGGTGTTCAAGAAGTTATGCTACTTGGTCAAAACGTAAACTCTTTTGGAAAAGAAAATGGGGAGCGATTAAGTGATCTAATCATGGATCTTGACCAAATTAACGGCCTTGAAATTTTAAGATATACAACTTCACATCCGTATGATGTGTCGGATGACTTAATTGCAGCTCACGGAGCAGCGAAAAAGTTATCAAAACATTTACACTTACCAGTTCAATCTGGTTCAAATACTGTTCTTCAAAGAATGAATCGTGAGTACACTAAAGAACATTACCTAGGACTTCTAGAAAAACTTCGTGCTGCCAGGCCTGATATTGTTCTTTCAACTGATATTATCTGTGGCTTCGTAAATGAAACAGATGAAGAACACAAAGAAACACTTGATTTACTTGAAAAAGCTCAATTTGATTTCATTTATTCATATGTTTACTCACAAAGAAGTAAAACTCGTGCTGCAAAAATGGAAGATTTCCTAACTCAGGAAATTAGAAAGTCACGTCTTCATGAGGTACAAGCTTTTCAACTTGCAATTCAAGAAAAGATTCGCGCTAAGATGGTTGGCAATGAATACCGCGTGCTAGTCGAAGGTTCGAACACAATGAAAGGTGAAACGAAGTGGAAGGGGAGAACAAATTGTAATCGCCTAATTCACTTTAAGGGACCAGCAGAAAACGAAGACCTTAATCTTAAATGGCATTGGGTTGACGTTAAGTGTATTTCGACAACTGCACTCTCTTGCCAGGGTGAACTACTTCAAGATCATGGTCGCCGCTTAAATAAGTAGTTGTAATGACAAAGTTAAATGGAGTTCTTTGCCTAAATAGGCATTGATGAGTTCGTAAGTTGTAAAATATCCTTGAGTATACTTTGAGGATATTATGAAATTACGCTTACCCTTACTTTGTAAAATTATGTTCTTAGGCCTTTTATCGATGAATTCAATGGCCCTTACAGAACTTGATCTCGATTTTAACTACAATAAGAATATCTTTGGGCTTGATCGCCAGTCTTATGAAACAAAGAGAACATATGCTGGATCAGTTACATTCTACTTTCTTTCTAAAACTGGGATAGAGTTTAATATTTCTCAATCTGAGAATGAAATTATTGGAAAGTACGACAACTCTGACCTTTCGACAGGCCTAGTAATTGAAAACGAATATACCAATATTAAAACTCAAAGCTTTGGAATTGGTATTAGACAGGCGCTTTCTGGCCGTAAATCATTTCTTCAACCGCTCATCTCATTAGGTTGGAGTAGACAACAATATACTCTTTATTCAACAACTTTAGTTAAGGACTTAGATACTTCAACCGAATATCTCATTAAGTCTGGAGAAGAGAAGTCGAGTTATGATGCAATGTTTGGTGCCTTTGCTCTAAAAATGATGCTAACAAGAACTTTCTCAATTAAGGGCTCAGTAAGAACGGTCTTTCGTGCTTTCAAATTTGAAGAGGCGAGAGATCAGCTAAGTTATAACGCTGGGATCTCATGGTTATTCTAAAAAGAATCTTTCAATACTCTCTTTTATTAAGCTGTCTATCATGTGCCAAGATCAGCTATCTAACAGAACAAGGTATTGGCCAAGTGGATATTCTTTGGAGTGCTAGAAAGAACCATGAAGTTTTAGAAGACCCAAAAGTTAGTGAAGAGTATAAGGCCAAAATTAAACAAATCGAAACTTATAAGACTTACTTCTATAATTATTGGCAAAGGCCATCGACAGATATTTATTCTAAGACGACTCTCTTGAAGTCTCGTGCAGTTACTTATCTGGTTATCGCTTCAAGGCCAAATGAAATTAAGGCCCGTAAAGAGTGCTTCACTTTCTATGGCTGCTTTCCTTACTTGGGCTTTTTTAAAGAAGAGTCTGCTACGGAATTTGCTAAGGGGCTCGAAAGAGAAGGGTATGAGACTTATACAAGGGATGTCTTGGCCTACTCGACGCTGGGAAACTTTGACGACCCCATTCTTTCTTCTTTCTTTGAATATGGAAAATATAGCTTAACAGAAACTGTCTTTCATGAACTATTTCACACTATCTTCTTTGCAAAGAGTGAGGTTGATCTCAATGAAAATCTTGCTAATTATTTTGGCGAACAAATGCTGATCGAATATTACAAAGATGATATAGAGTTGGACGGTTACTTTAAAAATCTAGAGCTAAACTCTAAGCTTAAAAAGGCCGTCACTGATCACGCTCAAAAGCTTAAGGATATCCTAAAGCAAGATGATTGGGAGAATGCAAAGAAGGAATATCTTTCAAAGACGATGCCTAAGGAGCTCAACAGTCTATGCACTAAGCTTGAGGTGACAAATTGTTGGCCCGCAAAAATGGAGTGGAACACGGCATCTCTAGCTGCGTTTATGACTTATGAGAAAAGCCAATCTTATATCACTCAGTACGCAAAGCAATTTAATGGAGACCTTAAGGCCCTTTTTGCAAATATTGAGCAACGTTATGAAAGGTATCTCGATGACGATATCGAGGGAAGTTTTGAGAACTATCTTTTTAATTCCAAATCGTTAAATTAGTGATATCTTTCTTGTTATGAAAAACAAGAAGCACTTATTCTTTATTGATCCAATCGAAAAACTTGTCACAAAGAAAGACTCTACAATCTTAATTGCCTTAACGATGCAAGAAAGAGGTGAGGATGTTTACGTTCTTTTTGAAAAGGACTTCTTTGTTCAAAATGCTAACGGTATTCAGTTCGACTGCTACCGAATTAGTGGAAAGATTAATGAAAACTTCTATGTTGAAGGCTTCAAAGTAGATGAATCTTCAGAAGTTGTTTCGGTTGATTCAAATACGACGATTCACATGAGAATCGATCCTCCATATGACTCGCGCTACCAGCGCTATCTTTGGATGCTTAATTTCCTTACTGATATGTATGGTGTTCAAGTTTTAAATAACCCATTAGGGATTATGAAGCACAATGAAAAGCTTGCGGCCTACACTAGAGAGTTAAGTCTCGACAGTTATGTGGGAACTTCTTTGTCGGGAGCAAAGAAATTTGTTTCGATACTTGAGGCCCGAGGCGTTCAGGAATTGATTTTAAAGCCTTTAGATCTCTATCAGGGTATTGGTGTTCAAAAAGTGAGCTTAAACGAATTTGAGGGGCATTTTAAGGCCAAATGCGATGAGTTTAAAGGTCCTGTTGTTGTACAAGAATTTGATAACTCAGTTGTTGAAGGTGAAATTCGTACAATTTTCTACCAAGCTAAGGAGTTGGGAACAATTCTTAAGGTTCCTAAAGAAGGAGAGTTCCTTGCCAATATTGCTCAAGGAGCAAAGTACTCAGCAGTAGAATTAGACGCTCAGGTAAAGGCGGAATGTCAGCATATTTGCGAAAAGCTTATGGCCGATGGTGTTGATTTAATTGCATTTGATATTTTAGGTGGAAGAATTTCTGAAGTAAATGTGACGTGTCCAGGCTTAATGGTGGAGGTTTCTTCTGCTATGAAAAGAAACCTCGCACTCGATCTGTTTAAATAATTACATTCTTGGAGCTGACGCTGGAAAGTCCTTTGTCGAGTCAGTTGAAAACTGAAGATCAAAGGCGACACAGTCATTTGGCCATACCGATGCCATTGGACAATAACCATTTGTTACGGCATCACTTTGGCTATAGCCTTGGTTTAAATAGTATTGGCAAGACCAATCCCACTGAACATCAAGAATGTCCACAATCATTGGCCCGTAAGTTGTCGGTAGTGTTGAGCCAGAAAATTCCTTAACTTTTGAAACTTCTTCATTTGTAATATCACCAAAAGTTACAGTTCTTGTTAAGTTACAAGGCTGTCCTTCGGCCCTAAGACAAAGCTTAATTCTTAGTTTCTTATATTGTTGTGGATTATAGTGACATTTAACGCCGTAATCGTCGTAAGTTCCTTGAGAAGGAGCAGTTCTTGGACGGACGCGAATATTAAAACGAGAGTCTGTGTAGAGCATTGCTTGACCTGTTCCAAGTGATGTTGAGGACCATCTTACATTGGAGCCAGAAGAAACACGTGAGTTTCCGTGCAGGATAATACTTCCAACGGTATAGAAGTTTTGAGTTTGGCCACCATCGGCATCACCCTCTTCGTTACCGCTACCGTAACCATCACCTGGATCAGTTTGCTCATTATTGCCATTATCACCGCTGTCATCACTGCCATCACCCCAGTCCCAGCCTCCGCCGTTACCGTTTCCAGAGTTATTGTTATCCCAACCATTTCCATTAGAGTTACTAAAATTAGCTCTAGAGTTAGTCGGCTGAGTACAGCTCGTTAATGTCATGAGTACTAAAGTTCCCAATAATATAAATTTTCTCATGTAATCCTCGTTCTTACATTTCCTCACTATTTTATCGGTAATCTATTGAATATACTTTAATCTTCACTTAAGTGTTTAAAATCTCAGTAGCATTTTTTCTAAAGCTTGCTAAAATTATGTTGTGTTAGTTAAAAAAGAACTTATTCGAAAATTAGTGGATGAATTTTATCAAGTTGCCAATTACTTGATTCAAGATCAGTTGCAGGCGATGCAACTTATTATTGATGTGGCAACAGGCTTCGTTGCCCAAGATAGTCAGACTCTCTATAAGATTGATAATGAATACTTTGAGCGTCAATTCTTATTAAAGTTAATATCGTTGGCCAAGCAAAGAAGTGAGCAAATTCTAAATAATAGAAGTGGTAACTTGAATACAGTTGAACAAAGGGCGTGTCTTTACCTTTTTGAGTTTAAAGGTGAAGCCGTTGATGATATCTCAGAGATCCTAAAGATTTCACAACAGCAAGTCTTATCTTATATCGATCAACTACCGCATAAGAGCATTAATCTAAATGAGAGCTTTGATGGAAGAACAATTAATTAATAATAATCTGAAAAAATGTTTCTTTTCAAAGCAGATGACCTATTTAGAAAGTCGTGACTTTGTAAAAAATGAACAACATATTTCTCAATGCCTAGATTGTCGCCAAAAAATACTGGAGTATGAGCTTAAAAAGCAAGAGCTCATAAACGAATTTAATTCGTATCAGGCCAACACTGAAGTTGAAGAGATTCTTTTGCGTGAGCTCGATGAGTTAATCCCCGAGTTAGAAGAGGATCAGATAAAGGGGAGTCCGATTATAAGAAAGCGTCAGTACAATCTGAGCTTGAAGGACTTCTTTATCTTCATTACTTTTGGAATTCCACGAAAATTACAATTGATCATTGTGGCCACGCTAATCTTAGCGGCGTGTATTTACTGAGAGAGTGAAGATTGCATAGTACTTACCATCTTCGTCTTTTAGATCTTTGACAATATTAGGGATTTTATTCATATTTCCGAGAGCTTTCTCAAAAATTTTGTGTATATCATCGTCTTCAGACGATTTTAGAATCTTTACAATTTCTGCATTCCCTTCTTCGTCATAGCGAACAACGGCCCTGAGCTCTTGAGCTGAAGCAGAGCGCAGGCTTTCTTGGACATAAGGCCTTTCGTTAACTCGGTTTCTTACTGAGATTTGAACAGAGTTGATATATTGAATGGCAACACGCTTATAGAAAGCATAGAATACTTTTTCAAATTCATTGAGCTTGTCTGGGCTAATCCCTTTTGGAGGAAGAAAACTAACTGTGGCCTCTTGAACGTGAGATAACTCGTTAGTCCAATTTGCATCTTTAAAGCTTTCCTTAGAAATTCTTTTTTGAAGAATCTGATTTTTTTGTAAAGATTCTTTCTTGGCCGCTTTGATGATTCTTTGTTCTTCTTTCTTTGATAGGGCAGATGAGCGGCTTTTTACCTCTTGATCCACGCGCTTAATTTCTTTTTCGCTATAGGACGGTTTACCAAAAGCGAGTTGACCAAATAGGTTTTGATTATCCTGGGCCTTATCAAGTCCAATCTTTCTAACTTCAATTTGCTTAAACTTAAGTTTTATCGGCTCTTCTTGTGCCAGTTTTTTAGATTCGCCGGCATCGAATACTAGACTTAGTATTAATGCATGCAAAACGAGGGAAAATAGGATTGTTATATAGTTGATCATTTTTCTCCGGCCGGATTTTCCTATAAAAATTGTACCATTTTACTTGGTTAGGGACAAAGGAATCTCATTTAAACTGGTAAAATTTGTCTACTCTTTATTCTAGCGCAATGAGTAGGTAGAATTAAAGTGTGCTAGTTGGTGCAATAGTAAATGAATTACGTAATTTTAAGGACTTATGGATGAGTAAACCAGTTCAATACAAATTTTCAAAGGTGAGATTAGGAATATTAGGTCTATCTTCTGTCTCAATTTTAGTCATTGCTTATATGTTAAGTGGTGTATCAAGTAGTTATAAACTGGTTTCAACAATTCAAAATGGAATTCAAATTTGTAGCACACGAGTTCAGCAGACCTACACGGCCGCAGTAGCAGGAGATATGAATTCTACATATCTTGATAGTAACTTTACGGCCCAAACTGGAGAGTGTTTCGCACAAGTCTCAGACCTAATGACTGAGTATGGAAAATTCTCGTCAGCTATCGTTAAAAAATTTAATACAGTTAGCTCTAATGTTCACTGGTTTCATGAGAGTTTAAGAAGTACAGGGAAGGGGTTCTCTGTTACTGATAAAAACTTCTCTAGTAATGTTGATGAAAAATTCTCTCAATTTGAAGATGCTGCTGATGCGGGTTCAATTCTTATCGAGAATCACTTTGAAACAATTTCTAATTCACTTTCAAATATTAAAATTTCACTTGCTCTTGTCGCAGGAGTTTTCTTATTTACTTTTGCATGGGAATTAATCTTTAAGAAAATTGTTATGCAAAGAAGAAAAGATCTTGAGGATGAAGCCTTAAGTTTACTTATGCTTAACCAAGAAGAGAACTTCGATGAGATCGAAAGTGTTATTATTAATGCTCTAGAGCTTAATGAAATGAAGCATTGTTCAAGACTTTACTCAGCACAAAAACAAAATTTCAAAAAAGAGAAGAGAAAGGCAACGATCTCTTCTAATGAAAATAAAACTTTTGGAATGGTTCTTTCTGACGATGATCAAGATGCAAAGCAAGTTGCAGATCAAATTTGGTCTATGAGTGAATCAAATGAAAGTGGTGATAATGAAACAAATGTACCAATGGTACAAAGTTGTGAAATATCATCTGTAAATCGTTTCATCGCTTGTAAGGTACAAGATCAGTACAAAGAGCAGGGAATCGAATTTAAAATTGATACTAATGAAAAAGAAATCATTGGTGAGAGAGAAACAATTGAGCAGATTCAATATAATATTCTTTTAGATGCAGCTAAGAACTCAATCAATGCAGAGGAAGATAAGAGGACAATTGAAGTTCAAGGTAAGACTCTTGGAGCAATTTACTATCTAAGTATTTCATCATATGGAGAGAGTAAAAACTCAACTGAGCTTGAAACATCTGTACAAATAGTAAGAGAGCTTCTGAAAGATATTTCAGGACGTCTCGAGCTTGCAAATCTTTATAACGACGATTTACAACCAGTTGGGCGTAAGTACAAGTTAATCTTTAAGACAAAAGATGTTGTTACTGCTACTTCTGCCGCTAAAGCAGAGAGTGTTGAGCAGGGAGCTGAGGAGTTTACGGAAGCTAAGGAAGATACTTCTAAGAAAGTTACTCGCATTGAAAAGGGTACTAAGCGCGAAATTATGCAAAGACTAATGTAATTAGAACTCGCGTTTTTTAAGCTTTTTAATTTCTACTAAATTTCCAATTTCATTTAACAGGCTTTGATAGTTTTCATTTGAGTAATCATCTGATGCTACAAGCCTGTATACATCTTTATACTCAATTCTATTTGCTGCAAAGAAGTAGTCGAAGATAATGTCGGCCAGCATATGGGATACTTTTCGTGAGGCCTTATGAAGCTGGTAGAGGTTTAATCCCTTAAGCTCTTCATTTACATTGACCCTTTTATTACAAAGCTTTAAACATGCCTTAAAGACCATCTTATCTGTCTTCTTTACCTGTTTATTGTGACGGGCCATGTATTGAAAGTCTTTATACATATTACATTTTCGATACGGATTAAAGAGTTTAGAACAAAAATACGCGCTTATATAATTATGAACGAGATAGACAAATAAATTTGTACGATCTATTTTGTTAAAGAAGCCCACAATTTCCTTTTCTGGAATCTTTAACTTTGACTGGTGAATATGAATTCCTGCTAAGTAAGAAATTCGATTTATGGAATAACTTGAGCAGTAGTAGGCTTTCTTACATGGAAGCTTAAACGTTTTTCCATGTTCAAGTAGCTTATTATAAAAGCCAATGGCCTTCTTTGACTTAAGTTTACTAATTGTATTCTTTACTCTCTTTAGGCTTTGTTGATCGAAGATCCTAAAGTCCTCAACCTCTCCAATTGGAATATCAAGATTTAGAGTATTATTGATTTCGTGACAGAAGTAAGCAAAGTTATCAAAGATATTATCTGAGAACTTAAGCGTTCCAGTTTCAATAATATACTCGTGAATATCAAATTCGGGATCATCGGCCAAGTGCTCATACCAGTAAATTTGAGACTCATACTTAAGCCAAGGAGGTGAGTTTACAAGAACGAACTCTCGCATATTATACTTAACAATTTGGTCTGATCTAAGTTTATTAGTTTCAACTAGCTTCCAGTACACCTCATCAGTGTTTTGATGAATTATCGTTTGAACGACACCTTTATTGGCAAAATCAAAAACTTTTTGAGGGAGCTTGTTAGGAACGATGTGTAGCTCACCAAAGAGAATCAGTAACTTCTGCTCAGGGTTTTCCCTATGATAAGTTGCAATTTTTTTTGCGGCCTTCTTGTCTCTTTGCTCAAGGTTACCTTTGGTATTAAGAGCAAGAATTGAAATATTATGATCCTTAGCAAGGTCAAAGAAAATCTTGTAAAAAGTCCAAGGAAAACGCCATGAGTTTTTGTAGTTAATTGACTCTAAGAACTCAAGCTCAGTAATTGCACCTTTTAGGTAAGAATCAATATAGAATTGATGATTGATATGAATGAACTCCACACCAATAGCAAATTGATAATCACTTTTTGCTAGAATGCGAATGATACGCTCGAGATTTCTCGTACTCTGATCAAAAGTGTGAAAGTCTCCAAGGTAGATAATATCAGAGGAATCAATTGATTCGTATAATTGACTTACACTCGACTTTTGAAACTCGCGGCGAGCGTAGCGCTGTTGATCTTGCCGATATTTCTTTAGTAGAGGCGTGGGCTCTCCTTCAAGAGAGTTGGCCTTATTTTTAAAATAGCGGTAGATACTCCGGTGAGTCTCATCGACTTTCAATTGCATAAGTCTATGATATCACTAATTATTTATTTGACCAATAATGATATTATTTAGGGTGTTATTTATAAGAGCAAATGTCTCATTTACGTTTTGAGCAACTTGATCCTGCTCAGCAAGTAATGAGTTCAGCTCGATAGCTGCAGGTACTTCAAGTGACTGAATAATTGTTGAGATAGGTGTTCCAACGGCACTTGTAAGAATGAACTGAATGAATTGTAGAAGTTGAAGTTCCCCGTGTAGGTTAAGAACTTCAGTATCATTAGAAATTAGTCTAAGCTTCGTTGTGTGTTCAGACTTTTCAAAGATTGCACTTGTTAGTGGAAGGTGAATGTCACTTCTTTCACTAATAAGAGTTTCAAGATAAATATCTTGGTTGTTTGGATAAATTGGAGTCTTTGGTAGAGCGACAATTTTTCCAATTAGTGCATTTGAAGAGTAATCGTACTTCATCTGAACCTTTCCACTATTTACCTGATCACGGTAATTTCCAATGATAATTTTCAGGTGAGAAAGGATACAGCTTGTGTGCCAAGGCCAGCGCTTAGCAAGTAGATTGATTGTATCAACCTTAGATGCAAGTTTCTGTGTATATACTGAAAAATCTGTCTTCAGAATATCTTCTTTTGAAAGAGTGATATCTTGTAGAGATTCAATATGATGAGTTGGTAAGAATTCCGTCTTCTCTAGGAATTTTGGAATTAACATGGCATTTAGTTTTGCCTTAGTCTTCTTAAGTCCACCATTGAAAGTAAGTTGAGTAATTTGTTTACCAATTGTTGTCTTAAAGAACTCTCTAAATAGGTTGATATTTAGATTTGAAATCTTAGGAAGAAGTCCAAAGTATTGGAAGTAAGCATTACCATACTCCTCAATTTTCGCTTTCAGAGAATCAATTGTTGTTAGCTCAAGTTTAATATCATTTTCGTTCGTGAAATCGACAATTAGAAGATATGGGTAGCGCTCTTGTGGGTTTAAGTTAAAACCTAAAAGATCATAATTCTCATCTTCACGATAATTTGAAAGAGACTCCACACTGAAGAACTGGTCAAAAGGAATACAACTCTTAGTTAAGTTCTTAAAGTATTGTGGGTGAGTGATTTTATCGCTTTCGCTATTATTACTTAGAAGCTTTCCGTTTAAGATAGCATCCTGGTGGAATTCAAATGATAGTCCACACTTTGTCTCATTTGAGAAAAGTGGAGCGTCAATGGCCTTCTTGTTTGCGAATAATTTATCAATTTCTTCAACGAAGAAATCAAACTTAGAGAAGTGAGTTAGGTCACCATTCATATTCACAGATAGGCATGACTCTTTTAGAAGAGTCGAGTTTACATCCGGGTTACCGAAGATATCTAATTTATTTTCAACAACGCGTTTTGAGAAGATGTAGAAGTAGCGAGGGATTTCCCCCTTGCCCTTAAGTCCTTCTAGATTAAAACGCATTAGTAGCTTGTATTGCTTAAATAGTGCTTCGTTCTTTGCTGCGTGAGAAGGAACGAAGAGCTTCTGGTTAGAGAAGACGTACATATAACCACTATTAGAAAGATGCTCCCCATTTTGCATAATATTTGTAATGAGGTAGTGGTGTGGGTTCTTCTTAGGAATATTAACTAAGTTAACAAGTATTCTATCGTAGATACTTTGTTGAACCTCTGTTGCATCGAGTAGCGCAAATTGTCCACTAGCTGTGATTCTTGATTTATTCGACTTCTGTTTAAAGAGCGAAACGATTAAAGAAATTGGATCCTTATTCTGTCTTGGAGCAAGGTAGACTAAGAAAGTCATGAATTGAATTTCTTGGAATATCTTTAAGTATTGCCCGTTAACATAGTTGTCGCCTCTAAACTCTGGACAGATAATTTCTTGCCAAGCTTCTGTCGAGTTATTCTCCTGAGCAATCCAGTGAGAGATTGTCAGAGAGTTGAGGAAGTTCCCTGTAAATAGTGTACTTAGGCACTGTGGTTGTGCATTGAAATTAAAGTATCCACCATGATTTTCAATCCACTTTGGAAAATTAATTAAGAGATTATTAATCATTAGACCAGAGTTACGATTACTAAAAGCATGAGAGTACTTATCTGTTTCATTATGAAATAGAACAACTGATAGCTCGTTTGGAATTTCATGATTTAAAACTTTAAAGAACTCAATCGGGTTAAGGTCTTTAAGGATAGAGCTAAGCTCTAGAATACTATCACCAAAGTTCTCATTTGGCCTAAACCAGCTGTATTCATTAGTTCCGAGAGCACGGCTCGATAATTCACGTGAGCTTGATACTTTAAAGATCTTACTTAGTGTTGAGTTTGGATTTAGAATCTCATTCTTAGTAAGAGTCTTTGAATAGAAAGAGCTCAATTGAGTTAGAAAGCGAACCTTTAAGATATAGACGCTAATAGAACGAAGGCAGTAAACTTTTAAAAAGTCCTGGATGCACTCGTAACTTGGGCCGTTCTTGTCATCAAGTTGTGCCCAAAATTGATTAAAGTCGCTAACTCCCTCAGGGTGAATCCCATTGTGAGTCGTATATTCAATAAATTCTTGAAAAAGAGATTGTTTAAGACTGCGGTTGCGGTTTTTGAAAGACTTTACTTGTGTCTTTGCTTCAGTAAAAAGTTCAAATACGATCTTTTTAAACTTCATACTTCCTTTAGTTAGTAAGCTTTCACCACGCCATTTAGGAATGATGTGATCACTAACAAGGAATTCTCCGCTTTGGACTGATGGAACAGGAGTGGGTCCGCCTGCAGATGCTGCATGCTCTTGTACCTCAAGGCTTTCTGCCTCGGCACTAGGTCCAGGAATATTGTTAATCAGCCAGTTCTTAGCTGAAAACGATGAATCTTTCACTTCGCCTGTTGTTCCATATAATAATCAGACAATCCTCAAAACTTTAAGATGGTTAACATTCTAAACTATGTAAGGAAAGTCGTGTGTTGCGTCTTTAAATTGGTAGTAAAATATAACGATGGGCATTCATATTGTCATGCTTAAAAATAGAAATTCTCGACTTGGCCTATCTAAGTCATTGATTTTTCAGTGATGTTTATTTCTTAAAGTTTCTGTCATCTGTGTCGAAAAGCACAAGTGATATTGGATCAATAGACGGAGTTTATATGGTTGGAAATAAACCACAAGATGCAGCAGCAAAAAGTGTAGAAACTGGATTTTCTGAAAATGAATTAGATGACATCATGGCAGAGTTCGCAAGCCTCGATAAGGAATTAACGGGACAGCTTGATCAAGGGCCGGTTGCTGAAACAGAAGAAGAAGCACCTGTAGCCGAAACACCTGTGATGGAAGCTGTTGAAGAGGCCGTTGCGGAAGTAAACCCTCTTGATGCTTTGGAAGCGGAAGCAAATCCTTTAGACGAGATGGTGGCAGAAGCAAACCCTCTTGATACTCTGGAAGCTGAAGCAAACCCTCTTGATGAGATGGTAGCAGAGGTAAATCCTTTAGATGAGATGGTTTCAGAGGCCGAACCTGTTGCTGAGGTCGAAGAAGGACCAGCGCAAATCGTTGCTCAAGAAGATATTGAAGAAGTTGTTGCTGGGGATTCTACTCCAAGTCTAGAAGAAGCGTTCTCTGAAGGCTTTGATGATGCGGAAATGGATGCCATTATGAAGGATCTTGAAGAAATTGATGCGGCGTCGACTGCGACGACTCTAGAGATGGAAGAAACTCCAGAAACAACAATGATAAAAGATGAAGACAATGAAAACGTACTTGTGATAAATCAAGCGCCTAAAGAAACTCCTGCTCCAACTTTTACACATGTTGCACCAACAAGTGCTGACAGTGGGGAAGTTGCCTTTAGTGCAGCAGGTAATATGAATTTTAATGTAAACTTGACGATCGCTGGATCACAAGCAACATTAAGTGTGGTCGATGGCCGCTTTACACTAACAATGAATGGTGTGGACGTCTCAATCACAGAAGAAGGCTTTAAGGCCTGTATTGAAGGTGGAGCTAATTTTAATATTCCACTTCCGTCGGCCGATGAAGCGAAGAAAGTCGCTTAACATTGTAATAAAGATTAAAAGGTTTTAAATGGCCATAAATATACTTGGTGGGCATGCTAGAGGGCATGCCCTTTTTGTTCCCCCAGAATCTATTACTCGTCCAACGAGTGTAATGCTTCGTCGAAAATTCTTTGATGCTCATCAGGACTTAACAAATTGTCTCTTTGTTGATTTATTTGCGGGGAGTGGAGCAATGGGGTTTGAAGCCTTATCAAGAGGTGCAAAGAAAGTCGTATTAGTTGATGACCATCCAAAAGTTCTTAATGTCTTAAAAAAGAATAAGGCGCAAATTTCCAAGAAAGTAGATACCGTTGAGTTGTCGATAATTAAGCAAAAGGCACAAGCATACTTAAAAACAAGTTTGTCTTACTTAGAGTCTACTTCAGACGAATTTGATGAAAGTTATATTTTTATTGATCCGCCATACGAATTAAAAGATGTCTACTTAGAATGTCTCAAATTACTTAAAGAATCTTCATTTTCTGGAGAGGTTTGGATCGAGTCAGATCGCCAAAAAGGAATTCTTGAAGCCGATTTAAAAAAACATTCTCTTACATTCTCAAAAGTCTATAAGCAAGGTACGAGTTATATTGCAAAAATTGCATTGTAATCCGGTGTCGTATAAAATTGATTTAAATTTATAAGAGGAATTAGGTACTCAATGAAAAGAGCAATTTATCCAGGAACGTTTGATCCTTTCACAAATGGTCACAAAGATATCTTAATGAGGTCATTAACTGTCTTTGATGAAGTCATTATTCTTGTTGCCCACAATCGAAATAAGAAACCTCTTTTCACTGCTGAAGAACGCGTTGAAATGTTAAATGAAACATTTAAAGACGAGCCTCGTATTAGAGCAGATAAGTGGGAAGGCCTAATTGTAGATTATGCCAAAGCAAATGATATTAGCTCGATCATTAGAGGCTTAAGACCAACTGGCGACTTTGAGGCGGAATTTCAAATGGCCTCGATGAATAAGAGACTATATCCAGAAATCGAAACTGTTTTCTTTATTACAGAAAGAGACAATTACTATGTTTCAAGCTCACTAGTAAAAGAGATTCACAAGCATGGAAAAGTCATTAAGGAATTCGTTCCAGACACAATTTATAATTGGATTTCTAAAAAAGGGAAGATCTAATGAATGTTTCTAAACGTTCTCAAGAAATTAATGAAAGTATTACTTTGAAACTTAATGCTAAGGCCGTTGCCATGGCACAAGAGGGGAAGAAAGTTTATAACCTAACAGCAGGTCAACTTCCTTATCGTCCGCCAAGAGAGCTCGTCGAGTCAATTAGGGGAGAGTTAGACTTTCTTAAAAGCTTTCAGTATAGCCCCGTTGCAGGTGATAGCGAGTTATTAGAAAAGATTATTGACTACGTTGAAACTTCTCGTGGGATTAGTTTTGATGAGTTTGATCATAACTTTAAAGCAGTCGTTGGAAACGGTGGGAAGCATGTACTTGCCAATATCTTTGCCAGTATTGTTGATCCAGGTGATGAAGTTATTGTCTTTGCACCATATTGGATTTCTTATCCGCAAATGATTTCTCTTAACGGGGGAGTTCTTAAGGAAGTTAAAGCCTCAGTCTTTAATGCATTTGAACCTGACCTTGAAGAATTAAAAGAGTTAATTAGTGATAAGACGAAAGCCATTGTTTTAAATAGTCCTAATAATCCTTCTGGGATTTTCTATAATGAAAAGTGGATGAAACAATTTGCTGAGATTGTGAAGCCTTTTGAAAATGCCTTTATTATCTCAGATGAAATTTACTACGAATTAAACTACTACGATCCAAAGCCAACATATTTCTATCAATATGACCGCGAGCTCTTATCGCGTACAATTATTGTTGATGGGATTTCAAAAAGCTTAGCAGCAACAGGGTTAAGACTTGGCTACTGTATTGCTCATGAGGATGTTATTGATGCGATTAAGAAGATTCAGGGGCATACAGCTTCGGGTTCTTGTTCACTTATTCAACGTGCTCTTCTTCGCTATAATATGAATCATGTTGATGAATATTTAACTCCAGTAAAAAAACATCTTCGTGAAAATGCTCAAATTCTAAGAGAAGTTCTTAGAGAATATAAATTGGAGAAATGTTGGTATCAGGTAACATCGGCGTTCTACTTCCTCTTTGATTTCTCAAGTGCCCCAATCATTAACAAGTTCAAAACATCAGATACTGACCAGTCTGATTACTCAGTTGAGATTTGTGAGCAAGTACTTGAGCAAAAAGGTGTGGCGATGGTGCCAAGTGGAGACTTTGGACTACCAAATTGTGCAAGAATTTCTCTAGTTCTGCCAAAAGAAGATTTTAGAGACGCCATTGTGAGCTTAGCTGAGTACTTAACTCAAGAATAGGCTATAAAGATTGGTATCTGATTCCCACTATTAATTAAAGGCTAAGTTAAGAGATAATTAAGCTGTGAATAAGCTAATTGTTTTCAGTATTTATCTCTTAACATCTCTTACTATCTTCACCTCATGTGGTGCAGACGAAGAAATCGAGTTAGAAAGAAGTTATCTTTCTGTCGAAGATTATTTGTCGTCAGGAGACTGTGATAAGGCCTTATCGAAGATGCTTTCGATGAAAGAGCAAAGTGGAGATGCCACTTACTATAAGCTTCTTGCTTCATCTTATGCATGTAAAGCAGGCTTTTCAGTTACCGAATTCTTCTTAAATGAAATTACAAAAATTACAACAGGCGCTGATCTTCTAAGCTCAATGTCAACTTTTACCATGGCCCAGGCCATGACTGATATTGATGATCTTTCGTACTACTACCTTGGCGAGGCCATTGAAGTTCTTACATACTCTGGAGGAATGGGACCTGCAACTAAGGATCCATCGGCCGCTCTTCGTGAAGCGACGTTTGGAAGTTACGGAGCTGCAGATATAAACTCATTTCTAATGTATATGCTCTTTGTTCGAAACGGAATGAGTATGGCCTTTTTTGGTAACTCTGATGCCTTAGGTTCAAAGGGAGCAGGGGCGATTGGAACAAATGAGTGTCTCTTTGCTTATTCTTATTTTGGTGATGTTGATCTCGATGCTTATATTCAAGCAGGTGGCGTTACTGGTGCATGTGATGATGGTGCGGATACTGGAAGCATAGACTTAACTAATGGTGACTCTAGTCTTCATTTAGAGCGCGCCTGTGCAATGGTAACAGACTTTAATAATCTTTTAGATGTTCTTGAAAATATCTCTCTTGGGGATATTACAGATGTTGATCTTTCGACATTCTTAGCTGATATCAGTGCTGTGAGACAAGATTTTGTTGATAATGTGATTACGCCTAAAGGCTTTTCTAATAGTCTTGTGACAGTAAAAAATCAAACTCAATGTGTAACTGATTTTACGGGAAGTGAACTTCAAATTGCTTACTATATGGCCGCATTATTTGAAACACTTCATTCAAGGTAGGTAATGAGGAACTCGCTAAAGCTTCTATTCATTACTCTTTTGACCATTCATACAATGGCCTTTGAAAAGTTTTTTCTTGGAGAGAGTCCTCGAGCAAAACTAATGGGGAATGCATGGATGGGACTTGCCAATCAGGACTCATTTACTATTTTCTATAATCCAGCGAGCCTTGGGGCCAATTACGACATCGACTTATCGCCAGTTAATTTCACATTTGCAGGGCCAAATGCTATTGATGATATGGATCGTTTTACTAATCTGCCAAGTGATGCAGCAGGGATTGCAAATCAGCTAATGGGATTTCCTCTTTATCTAGAAGCATCAAATTTTTCAACAATTAAGGCCCATCACTTCTCATTTTCTTATTTTACAAAAAATCGCGCTAATATAGTTTTAAAAAATCGCGTTAACCCTGCCTTTAATGTCGATTACTCATATGATCGTGGCTTCATTACTGGTTTCGCTTTTAATCTAATTGGTGGAGATCGAAATAAGCAGAAAAAGAAGATTATGACAGGCCAGCGCCTTTCTGTTGGTTATTCATTCAAGTATTTAACGAGAGAGGGGACACGTGATAAGTTTGATATTTTTTCAACGAATATCATCACGAAAATTGAAAACGGCCTTGGTTCTATCGATGAAATAAAAAGTACATTTGGATTCTCAAAAGGTTCTGGTTCAGGACATGATATTGGAATTGAATATGCTAATGGCTGGGGAAATACTGAATTTGTTGCATCCATGGCAATATTAGATATTGGTGATACTTATTTTAAAAAGACTGAAGGTGATGGAGAAGTGCCTCGTATCGCTATGGCCGTAAATACAGGATTTGCGGTAAAGCAAGACTGGAAGGTTTTTGATTACTCTCTCGCATTAGATGTTAAGCCAATTAATCAAGGTCTTGAATTTGGCCGTATGATTCACTTTGGGGCCCAATTGAATATTCCTTTCTTTGGCTTCTTTGCTGGCCTTGGGGAAGGTTATCTTAACTATGGTGCCGAGATTCGTCTGTGGCCTGTTACGATTACTGCCGGATTTAACAATGTTGAAATTGGTTCTAACTATCAAGAGACAAAAGGTGATCGCCTTTTCATCTTTATTTCTTTATTTGATACATCCATGGATATTTTTTAGGCTTTTGATTGAGTTTCATGACGCATAAAGGTGAACGGCCCTTTTTCTTTGACATCCCTTTTTACCATAACTTAAAATTTAATTAAGAGAGGATTCCTCCCATAATCTTAATGTCATGGAGGGCATTTTGACACGTAAAACCTTTGTTCTCGATACTAACGTATTACTATTTGATCCTAATGCTATTAACAAATTTGGTCCTAACGACGTCTTTATTCCACTAGTTGTTGTGGAAGAAGTAGACCGTTTTAAGAAAGATCAGAATGAGAATGGTCGTAACGCTCGTTACTTCTCAAGAATTATCGATGACCTTCGCAAGAAGGGATCACTAATGGATGGTGTAGAGCTAGACAATGGTGGAACTCTAATTATCTCTGTTGATAAGACAATTGAAAATCAACACGACACAATTGATTTAACAATTAATGATAATTTAATTCTTGCTTCTGCAATTTTTCTAAAAGAGCAGGGTGAAGATGTTGTTCTAATTACTAAGGACATTAACTTAAGAATTAAATCTGATATCTTAGGCATCAATGCAGAAGATTACGGAATGAAAGATATTAAACTTGAGGAGATTTACTCAGGTTACCGTTTTCTTCCACTGCCAAAAGATAAACTTGAAGAGTATGAAAAGAATCGCTTCCTTCAACTTGAGAATTGGGAAGAGCTTGAAATTTTTCCAAATGAATACTTAGTTGTTCACGAAGAAGGAAATGATAGAAGAAGACTTTTAGGACGCTTTTCAAAAAGTAAATTAGGAATCGTTCCTCTAATCCCAATGAGAGAAGGGGTTTGGGGGATCTATCCAAAGAATATGGAACAACAATTTGCACTTGATGCTCTTCTTAATGATGATATCAAATTAGTGTCTCTTGTTGGTAAGGCCGGTACTGGTAAGACTCTTCTTGCAATTGCCGCAGGTCTTGAGATGACAATTAATCAAGAAAAGTATTCAAGACTTCTTGTCTCTCGCCCGATTCAGCCAATGGGTAAAGACCTTGGTTATCTTCCTGGAGATGTTAACGATAAACTAGGTCCTTGGATGCAACCAATCTTTGATAATATGGATTTCCTATTTGATCAAAGAAGAGCGGGAACAAGTTCTTCATATGTTGATCTAATGGATCACGGACTTCTCCACATTGAACCACTAACGTATATTCGTGGTCGTTCAATTCCTGGTCAGTACCTAATCGTTGATGAGGCACAAAACCTTTCTCCACACGAAGTTAAAACAATTGTAACTCGTGCCGGTGAGGGAACAAAAATCATCCTAACAGGTGACCCTCAACAGATCGATAGTCCGTACCTTGATGAAATCAACAACGGGTTAAGTTATGTTGTTGAAAGATTAAAAACTGAAGAGATCATCTCTCATACGAAGTTAACTGTTGGTGAGCGTTCGGCGCTTTCTGAAACAGCTTCAAAATTACTTTAATAGAGGAATAGCGAGTGTCGAGAGCTAATCGTCAACATTTAAGAGCACCTGTTAATCAAGAGATGCTCTATCTTTGTGATGACTATGTTTTAAAAGGCCGCTGTTCTAATATTTCCGAAGGTGGAATGTTAATTACCGATATGGGGCGCGTACCAGCAAGTACGCGCTTTCATACCATGGTATCCCTTATACAATATCCAGAGTTTTCAAAATTAAGCTCTCAGAAATTAGTCAGTATTGACCACAGTGCCTTTGACATCGAAGTCATTCGCTGCGAAGTTGATATTGTTCGCTCATTTGAAGGACTATCTGAAGTCGAAAAAATCTTACTACCGTCAATTGGTGCTAAGTTTTCTCACGTTACTTCGGGGAATATGGCCCTGATTCGATCATATGTAACAACTTTTTCAAAGAATATGATCTATCTTCTAACTCAGTTTGAGAATTCATCAAAGAAGAATGGAAATATCGTACATCTTAGAAAGACGGCGTCGTTACTGGGCTATGACTCTGAAATGAAGTTACCACTTCTTAGAGCAAAAGTTCTTCATGATTATCAATCGCTGGAAAGTCTCTAAGAAAAATAAGGCCCATCACTTGACGGGCCTTAAAACAAAAAAACAAAAATAAAAAGAGAAGAATATAAAGAACAAAACTATAGTTTTGCTTTTATCGAATACTTAAGGTCCTTGATCGTCGCTAGAAGATACTTATCAATAGGCGATTCATTATCAAGGATACGGCTTTTAAATTCAGCTGTTAGCTGGTCAACTTTAATTAGTAGATCGTTATTAATAACATCATCATTGTTAATTTCTGCAACAAGAGAGTTTGTCTCATTAATTAGGGCAGAGAAGTCTAGCTTAGAGAAATAATCTCTTTGAACAGTACTTTCACAACGGTTAGCTTTTTCGCTCTTAAATGCGTTGAAACTGATAACTTTATTCTGCGTGATTGAATTTAACATTTAGCGGTACTCCAATAATCAATTGCTGTTCATTTTTTTTTCACAATTTTTGTGAACAAGCGGGATTATGGAGGAAGAGGCCCGTGCTGTAAACTCAAATTGACGGGCCTTGTAATTTTTTCTGACTTTAATGATTTTAGGCGTTTACGTCTTTTTTCTTCCATTTTGAAACGACGATACCAAGAATTACTGCAAGTGCTACAGCACCAATTACGTAATTACTCTTCTTGATATACTCAATAGCTGTCTCGCCAAATTTATAATAAACAGTGAAGTAGACCACACATGAGACAGTTGCTGCAAGAAGATCTGACAGAGCAAATTTCCAAGCATTCATACGTCCCAGACCGGCCGATAGGAAGAGGGCGTTTCGAAATCCAAACGGAACAAAACGTCCGAAAATCAATGTGAAAACACCATACTTTTTAAAGAAGGCATTCACCATATCAAGACGTTCTTGAGTAACCATTGAGGCGAAGAAATTGATTTTAAAAATTTTAGGACCTAGGTAGCGTCCAATAAATCCGTAACAAATTAAATCTGAAAGATAGGCCCCAAGAAATACTCCAAAGAAAAGTGGGTATAAATAATCCGGATTCTTGGCCGCAAGAATGGCCGAAGTAAATAACATGAGATCTTCCGAAATGGGAATATTAAAACCAGCTAAGAGTAGTAGACCAAAAATAATGAATGGTGCCATGTGGACGTGAGTGTTGATATAGAGCATGATCTGATCAATGAATTCCATTTTATCTCCTAGCGTAACTGTAAAAAAATCAAATTAAGAATATCCTAATTTGATTCAATATGCATTAGTTATCAGCGCATTTTTCCTCCCTCAAATTTTAAACATTTCTCTGGTAATATTGGTGCCGTGAAAAAGAGAATATTGAGATCACTCATTATTTTTTATATTGGTTTAAATACGAACCAAGTATATGGAAAGGATTTGGACTTCTTTTTAAAGTCTAAAGGGGATAACCATAATTACTTTATTCAAACTTCGGCGTCTCTGGGTATGTTTAAAGAGAAAACATCTAGCCAAGTTTTGAAAACTCAAAAAAATTCACCAATGACATTAACTGCTGGGCTTTCTTATTTTCCAACAACAATAGAAAAACTTTCAATAGTTGCTCTTGGTAGCATTTCTTATCTAGTTGGCTCAGAAGTTGAAAGTGATAGTGGCAGCACCTTCTCAAATAACTTAAAACTAAAGCCAGAGCTTGGGGCAAGCCTTTACGCACATAAATCATATACTCATCGCAATTCAACTGGTTTTTTTGCTGGAGTGGATTACGAATTATTTAATGTCTACAAATCAAGTGAGCTCTTAAATGGAGGGGCCCTTGATGTTGAAACGAAGCGTATTTACTATGGGACAGTTGGTTTAACCTTTGCGCAAAAGTTGATTACACCATTTGTCTTCAACTTGGGCTTTTCTCAGTCTGTAAATTCGCAAAGAGGTCTAAGTGGTCAGCGCTATCAAATCAACTATAGTCAAAAATATAGTGAGAATATGTGGTATCACATCTTTGCTAAACGCCATGAGTTAAAAAATGATTATCGAAAACTAAGTATCACTCGCTTGGGAATCGGAGTAGGATTTTATTATTAAAAAAGGCCCTCAGTAGAGGGCCTTCATATTTCTAGCTAAAATTATAGCTTGTTGAAATACTCTTGTGATCCCTTTGGATCTGGCTTCATTGTATCAGCACCTTTTGTCCAACCAGCAGGACAAACTTCTCCGTGCTTAGCTGTAAATTGGTAACCATCTACAAGTCTTGCAACTTCTTCAACATTTCTACCAACTGAAAGGTTGTTGATTGAAACGTGTTGAACGATGTTGTTGTCATCGATGATATAAGTTGCTCTAAATGCAACGTCACCTGATGGCATAAGAGCACCGTATGACTTAGAAACTTCCTTTGTAAGGTCTTCTAGGATTGGGAAGTTGATATCACCAAGTCCACCTTCGTTTCTTGACTGCTTTGTCCACGCTAGGTGAGAGAAAGCTGAATCAACAGAACAAGCGATAACTTCACAGTTAAGGTCTTTGAAAAGTTGAATCTTATCTGAAAATGCTGTGATTTCTGTTGGACATACAAAAGTAAAATCTAGTGGGTAAAAGAAAAGAACTTTCCACTTTCCTTTGAAATCTGAAAGTGAAATTTCTTTGATTTCACCGTTAACTACTGCGTTACCTTTGAATTCTGGTGCCGCTTTTGAAACTAATGATGTTGGGTAAACTGTTTCAGTCATAATATTCTCCTGTTTTCTGCTCGTATAACTATTGAATAGTTTATAAATTCTTGCGCTAAATTAAACCGCAGGGGTAGGGGAAATTCAAGACCTGCAATGTTAAAATTCGTTCATCTTTTTGTAAAAAAGGAAAAAGTAGAGTAAATAATTTCAGTTGCTTAAGCTGGAATTTAATCAGAAAATCGCAAATATTTATCTAAAGATATAGTCCCAACCCACCGAAATGCTGAATGCAATAGACAAATTTATTGGAAAAGAGTCCAAATATATATCTAGGGAGAAAAAATGATGGATCCAAAGGCACATATACCTAACCCAATTGTTATTGAGCAAACGGCAAGAGGTGAGAGACAATACGACATTTATTCAAGACTACTTCTTGATCGAATTGTATTCTTAGGTACACAAGTTAATGACACGGTTGCCAACCTACTTATTGCTCAGATGATGTTTCTAGAGCAGAGTAATCCAGAAGATCCAATCCATTTCTATATCAATTCACCAGGTGGAAGCGTTTATGCTGGACTTGGTATCTACGATATTATGCAACACGTATCTTGCCCAGTTTATACATACTGTGTAGGTCTTGCGGCATCTATGGGATCTCTGCTTCTAACGGCAGGGGAGAAGGGACACCGTTACTCTCTTCCACACTCAAGAATCATGATTCACCAACCACTTGGTGGAGCTCAAGGTCAGTGTTCTGATATTCAGATTCAGGCAAATGAAATTCAAACATTAAAAGACCAACTAAATGGTATCTATATTAAGCACTCGTCAGTTGATATGACGATGGAAAAAATTGTTGCAGCAACTGACCGCGACAATTACCTATCTCCACAAGATGCAATTGAGCTAGGTATTATTGATGGTGTTATTGAATCTAATAAGAAGTAAGATATAATTCTATTTTAGAATTAAAACTAAAGGACAATGAATGACTAAAAAAGATGGATCATACAATAGTTCACTTTCTTGTAACTTCTGTGGGAAGTCTCAAAAAGAAGTTAAAAAGCTAATTGCAGGACCTGGTGTTTATATCTGTGATGAGTGTATTGAATTGTGTAATGAAATCATTTATGAAGATACGGTTAAGTCTGTTTCTAAGGCCGCTCTTGATAATGTTCCAAAGCCACATGAGATTAAGCTTCACTTAGATCAGTATGTAATTGGACAAGACAGAGCAAAGAAGATTATCTCTGTAGCCGTTCATAATCACTATAAGAGAATTGCTCACGGTGATACGAAGAGAAAAGATGATTCAGTAGAACTTGCTAAGTCAAATATTCTACTAGCTGGGCCAACTGGTTCTGGTAAGACTCTTATCGCTCAATCACTAGCAAAGTTTCTAAACGTACCATTTGCAATTGCTGATGCAACTTCACTTACTGAAGCTGGTTACGTAGGGGAAGACGTTGAGAATATCATTCTTAATCTTCTTCAAGCATGTGACTACGACGTTGAAAGAGCTGAGCGCGGTATCGTTTATATTGATGAGATCGATAAAATTGCACGTAAGTCAGAAAACCCGTCGATTACAAGAGACGTTTCTGGTGAAGGTGTACAGCAAGCACTTCTAAAACTAGTTGAAGGTACTGTTGCTTCTGTTCCTCCAAAAGGTGGACGCAAGCACCCTCAACAAGAATTCATCCAAGTTAACACAAAGAATATTCTTTTCGTTGTTGCTGGTGCATTCGTAGGGCTTGATAAAATTATTGAAAAACGTATGACGAAGAGACCAATGGGACTTGTTGCAAAACAAACTGTTGATGCTGAAGAGTCTGTTATTCAAAAACTTGGTGGTATTGAAGCAGAAGACTTAACAAAGTTTGGACTAATCCCTGAATTTATCGGACGTCTTCCTGTAAACGCACTTCTTGAAGAGTTAGATGAGGACGCACTTGTTTCAATTCTAACTGAACCAAAGAATGCGATTACTAAGCAATATCAAAAACTATTTGAATTTGATGGAATCGAACTAGAATTCGAAGAAGAAGCTCTAAAAGCAATTGCTCAAACAGCTCTTACTAGAAAGACTGGTGCACGTGGACTTCGTGCCATTATCGAGCAAACAATGCTTGAAGTAATGTATGATGTTCCGGCAAATGATAAGGCCAATAAAGTTGTGATTACTGCTGCTTCAATTGCAGGTAAGGAATCACCTCGAGTTGAAGAAGGTCCAAGAAAAGAGAAAACTTCAGCGAGCTCAACTTTAGAAGCTAAGAAAGATATCGAATCAGCTTAAGAGTTAATTATTTAAAAATTAATATATAGCTTAAGAGGGCCAGGCATTTTGTCTGGCCCTTGTTCGTTTAGGCGGTGTAGAAATTACACTACTTCTCAAATGTCAGTTTTTTTTAGCTAAACAGTCTTCTCCAGTCGGATAACTTAAGTGCTTGTAAATATAGGCCTATGCACTGTGAATTTATTGAGGGGCATAAGATTCCGACCAAAAAAAGTTTCAAAATATTTATAGGTTCTTGATACAATTTATAAAAGGGTTAGAGATTAGACATGAAGTCTTCCCATCTTTCCTTTTCCCAGAATTTTTTTGACAAGTATTAATAGTGCAGGAGGTGCTATGTCAGACAAGAAGTCAACTGAGTCGAAGAGCCTACCGTTACTTCCGCTAAGAGACATGATTATTTTTCCACACATGGTTGTTCCACTATTTGTAGGAAGAGAGAAGTCAATCAACGCCCTTGAGGAAGCATCAAAAAATGGTAACGAGCTTTTTCTAGTTACACAAAAGGATGCAAGTATCCTAAACCCAGATCGTGAAGATGTATACAACGTAGGAACTGTTGTAAATATCATTCAAATGCTACGTCTCCCAGATAATACTGTTAAGGTACTTATCGAAGGGAAGTACAGAGCAACTATCGAGGAATTTGAAGCAAGAACTGAAGGTTACTGGGCAGAAGTAACTAAGTGTGTTCCAGCTGTTCCTGAACAAGTAAAAATTGAAGCTACGGTAAGATCGATCAAAAACGTATTTGAACAATACGTGAAGCTTAATAAGAGAATTCCACCTGAATTACTTATGAGCATTTCATCAATCACTGATCCTTCAAGATTAGCTGATATTATCGTTGCACACCTTTCAATGAAGATTCCTGAGAAACAGGAAATTCTTGAAGCGGTAGATATTGAAGCACGTCTTCAACTTCTTCTTGAAAAAATGCAAGGAGAGATTGAGATCATTAACGTTGAGAGAAGAATAAGAACTCGCGTTAAGTCTCAAATGGAAAAGTCTCAGAAAGAGTACTACTTGAATGAGCAAATGAACGCTATCCAAAAAGAGCTTGGACAAAAAGATGAGAAGTCTGAAGTTCAAGAAATGGAAGAGCGTCTAGCTAAGAAGGTTATGCCTGAAGAAGCTGTTGCTAAAGTACAAAAAGAGATTAAGAAACTTAAGTCAATGTCTCCAATGTCAGCTGAGTCTGCCGTTGTAAGAAACTATATTGACTGGATGCTTTCTCTGCCTTGGGGAGAGTATACAGAAGACAACAATGATGTAACTCACGCTAGAAAAGTTCTAGATGATCATCACTTTGGAATGAAAGATGTTAAAGAAAGAATTCTTGAGTATCTTGCAGTAAGAAGCCTTGTTGGTTCAGAAGGAAAGGGAACGATCCTTTGTCTAGCAGGTCCTCCAGGTGTTGGTAAAACATCAATTTGTCAGTCACTTGCTGAATCACTAGGTAGAAAATTTGAAAGAGTTTCTCTTGGTGGTGTAAGAGATGAATCTGAAATCCGTGGTCACCGTCGTACATACGTAGGTGCAATGCCAGGTAAGATCATCACTGCTCTTAAGAAAGCAGGGACATCAAATCCAGTAATCCTTTTAGATGAAATTGATAAGATGACATCTGATATGAGAGGGGATCCTGCAGCAGCAATGCTAGAGGTTTTAGACCCAGCTCAAAATAAGAACTTCGGTGATCACTATATTGAAGTTGAGTACGATCTATCAAAAGTAATGTTTGTTATGACAGCAAACGACCTAGGACAAATCCCTGGTCCACTTAGAGATAGAATGGAGATCATTAACCTTGCTGGTTACACTCCAATTGAAAAAACTCAGATCGCTAAGAAGTACCTTGCACCACGTGCATGGAAAGACAATGGACTAAACGATTACGAATACTCAATCTCTGATAATACAATCATGGAAGTTGTTCGTGGTTATACGAAAGAAGCTGGTGTTCGTGGACTTGAAAGACAGTTCAATACGATCGCAAGAAAGATTGCTACTGATGTTGTGACGAAGAATGTTGAGAAAGGTAAGAAGTTCTCAATCTCTTCAAAGCAAGTTCAGAAATATCTTGGTCCGGTTAAGTTTGATGACAATGTAATTGAAGAACAACCAGAAGTAGGATTAGTAAATGGTCTAGCTTATACTTCAGTTGGTGGTTGTCTTCTACATATTGAAGTTATCGCAGTTCCTGGTAAGGGTGGTATCCAAATCACTGGTAAGCTAGGTGAGGTAATGACTGAATCGGCTAAAGCAGCAATGAGTTATGTTCGCTCAATCGCTGGCCGTCTTGGAATTGATCAAGAATGGTTTGAGAAGCATGATATCCATATTCATGCACCTGAAGGGGCAACTCCAAAAGATGGCCCATCTGCAGGTATCACGATGGTTACAGCAATCACTTCGGCAATCTCTGGAATCCCTGTAAGGCAAGATGTTGCCATGACAGGTGAGGTAACAATTAGAGGACGTGTTCTTCCAATTGGTGGCCTAAAAGAAAAAATGCTAGCAGCAAAACAGGCAGGAGTAAAAACAGTTGTTATTCCTGAAAAGAATAGAAAAGACCTTCTTGAGATCCCACCGGAAATCAAGCAAGGACTATCAGTTCACCCTGTTTCACATGTTGAAGATGTACTGAAACTAGCTCTAAACTTAACAGAGCCAGAGAAGTTCATGCAGCATGTAGGGCTGAAGGTTATTGACTCTGGGAAAGGGATGGAAGTAGCTAACTAAGCTGCTTGCCTCCTATTAAAAAATTAATACTTGTTAAATTTGGCCCTGCTTATGCGGGGCCTTTTTTATTTCAGCAAGTTATAAAAATAGCAAAAGATCGCGTATAATAGGTAGGAATAGGAGTTGATAATGAATAAGAAACTTTTAATAATAATTTCTCTCGTGGCCACTAGTAATGCTTTCAGTTTACCTAAGAATTTTGGGTATCGCTCAAGACTAAAGGCCTGTCTCGATAAGGCCATAAACTCTTCTTGTAACTATCAAGTAAAGGGGAAGTCTGTAAGTGGTGAGTGCCGTGAGGCAAAGAAAGGTAAGAGGCTCATTTGTGTTAACTTAGATAAGCTTGATAAATAAAAACACCTCTTACGAGGTGTTTTTTATTCTCCAGAAGTACCGTAATTAGGCAGAACTCGCGCTGATGGATCATCAACCTGGCAGTTCTCCCATTCCTTATTAGGCATCCAAAAGTCTGTAATAAGGCCCGAAAGTCCTGGAAAGTGTCCTTCAAAGAGATCACGATACATAAGAGATTCTTTCGTAAATGGAGTTGCATATGGGTATTTTTCATGGGCCTTAGAAAGCTCTTCTTCGCTATATTTTTCTTCTGCTAAGGCCTTTAGCCAATCAACCATATCGTGCCCAACAGCGTCTGAGAAGGCCGCTTTTTCACGCCATAGAATTTCATCAGGAAGATAGCCACTATGATCAAAAGCTTTTCTAAGTAGATACTTTCCTTCTCCTGACCAGTTCATCTTAAGCTCTGGGGCAATCCCCATAACGTATTCGATAAAGGCCTTATCACTAAAAGGCACACGGGCCTCAAGTGAGTGAGAACTAATCGAGCGATCCGCTCTTAGAACATCATAGAGATATAATTCGTGAACACGTTTTTGTGCTTCCTTATGGAACTCAAGAGGACTAGGGGCAAAGTCTGTGTACTTATAGCCAAAGAGCTCATCACTTACTTCTCCTGTTAGTACAACTTTCACATCTGTTTTTTCACGTATGTACTTACACACAAGTGACATACCCATTGAAGCTCGAATTGTCGTAATATCCCACGTTTCAAGCTTGTGAACCAGTTCTTTAAGGTGCTCAAATGCTTCTTCCTTAGTAAAGATGACTTCATGGTGCTCACTACCAAGGTAGTCAGCAACAATACGTGCATATTTTAAATCAATTGGGTTTGTATCAATTCCAACGGCAAATGTTTTAATTGGGCGATCACTCAGTTTGGCCGCGATGGCACATACTAGTGATGAATCAAGTCCACCAGAAAGGAGGAAACCTACTGGAGCATCAGCATCAAGACGCTTTCTTACACCTTCAACTAAGTGGTCATGAATCCCTCGATAGACGTCCTCTAAGTCTTCTTTTGTGCGTGATTTAATCTTTCGAACATCAAAGTATGGAGTAAATTCACCATCGGCATAGTAGTGCCCTGGAGGAAATGGTTTGATATCTTTACATAGGCCTTGTAGCGCCTTTACTTCACTAGCAAAAGCGATCTTACCATCTTCAAGGCCATATCCATAAAAGAGGGGACGAATACCAATTGGGTCTCTTCCTGCATAGAATTTGCCCTCGCGTTCAATAACAAAAGCAAACTCGCCATCAAGAGACATAAGAAGTTTTTCGATACCATACTCTTCAAAAATTGGAATAATGACTTCACAATCTGAATCTGATTTAAACTCATAGCGATCAATATAGTCTGTTTTCAATATACGGTGGTTATAGATTTCGCCATTACAGACGAGGTGTGTTTGAGACTTTGAGATGAAAGGCTGAGAGCCGGCTTCACTTAGGTCCATGATAGCAAGGCGGTGAAAGCCCATTATTCCTTTAGCTAACCCGTGGATCGCCCTTTGATCTGGCCCGCGGTGAGAGATAAGATCAAACTTCTCTGCAAATTCTTTTTCTTCAACTTTTCCCGTAAAAACACTAAATCCACACATGAAAACCTCCATATTTTTAATAATATTCGGCTTTTTTTAATAAATTCTCAATATTGAACACCTAAAACTATGAGTTATTTAATAAATAGCCTAAAATACTGATAGATTAATAATTCCAGGGGAGCATTGTGGCCAATAACTACGAAATTGATAGTATTGATAAGAAGATTATCAAACTTATGGAAAAGGATGCCCGTATGCCATTTCTTGAAATGGCCAGAAAAATAGGGGTTTCCGGCGGGACAATCCATCAAAGAGTTGAAAAACTAAGAGAGGCAGGTGTTATTGTTGGAAGCACCATCAAGGTCGACTATACAAAACTAGGTCATAATGTTGTGGTTCTCTTGGGCCTTCACTTAGTTAATGCCCGTGATATCCACAAAGTAATCGATAAACTTGAGAAGATGGATGAGATTGTTGAAGCTTATTATACAACCGGTGACTACGCTCTTATTGTAAAAATCATCGTTAAGGATATTAATCATTTTCACGAATTTCTCATTGGAAAAATACAAATGATTAAAGAGATTCAATCGACAGAATCTTTCATCAGTTTAAAACAAGTCATTAATAAGAGCCTAAACGTTTAGTGCCCTAAGTATGTAAGAGTCTTCTTTATTGCTATTCCAATTAATAGCAGAGCAAAAAACTTCTTAAGAATAGCTTGATTGGCAACACTTGAAATCTTTGCTCCAAACTTCGTAAAAAAGAAACTTGCGATAGAAATTCCAAAGAAGGCCGG
The DNA here is from genome assembly GCF_050955245.1 of Halobacteriovorax sp. GFR8. Classification (NCBI taxonomy): domain Bacteria; kingdom Pseudomonadati; phylum Bdellovibrionota; class Bacteriovoracia; order Bacteriovoracales; family Halobacteriovoraceae; genus Halobacteriovorax; species Halobacteriovorax sp. GFR8. The sequence continues at coordinate 632,518 of NZ_JBPBLR010000002.1, forward strand.
TAGATAGACGTATCCAAGAGAGTATTCTGGTGTGGCCTTGCCTAGGCCATTGTATATATAGAATGAACTACTAAAAAGTGCGATCGGGATTCCTAGAGATGCTGAAATCGCAACAGCATTCTTCATTTGATAACCACGCCAAGTAAGGAAAGGAACGCTAATTGTCCCTCCGCCAATTCCAAGAATTGATGACTTAAGGCCGATAATAAAACCTGTGAAATTAAATAATAGACTAGAAGTTTCTTTTGGTTCTTCTACCTTTGATTTGTAAAAAATCATCTTTAGAGATACGAGGTAAAGATAGCAAATAAAGATAAACTCGAGAGTTTGGGCCTCTACGATGTTTACGAGGTAGGCACCGGCACTAATTCCGATAATCATTGGAAATAAGAATTTCTTCGTAATACCAAAGAGAAGATTTCCCATATTGTAATGCCTAAGAGTTGAAGCACTTGCCGTGATAACAATTGTTGCAAGGGAAGTTCCTAGGGCCATATACATTCTAATATCTGGAGAGAATCCTTGTTTATGAAATAAGAATAATAGAGTTGGAACAATGACAACACCTCCTCCAATACCAAAAAGGCCTGAGAGCGTTCCAACAAATGCACCAACGAGTAAGTAGAGTAAGAAAATCATGCTACCAATATGCACTCATAAATAAGCTAAGACAAGAAGTATACTTGTTCATTATTGTCAGAAATTGACCCAAAATAATTGATTATTCGAGAGATATTTTTACTTAGGTCTGCGTCAACGCAAAAGTTGCCACATGCTTATTTTAAAGGCTTTTAATGAGAAAATAGAGGTTAGTGAGGACCTTATGAATCTATTTAAAAGTAAAACAAAAAAGAACTTATCTGAAACAAACTCTATCGCCGACATCGAAGCGACTCAGGCCAACTTAGATCTACAAATTAGTGATGAAAGAAAACTAATTGGAGAATATGAAGAGATTAATAAATCTCTAAGAAAAGAAGTTGAGCTACAAAAGATTAAACTTCAAAAAACAGAAGTTGAATTAAGGAGATTACAAAGCACACTAACTGATGAGCATGCAGATAAGGAGATTCTTGAAAAGAGAATCGAAAAGATTCAACAACTTAATAGTGAGCAAGAATGTCATTTAAAGGAATTGTTAGAAGAAAAGCAATTAGTTATAAGCTCTATAGTCCAACTGAAAAAACAAGTTGAAGAGATAAACAATTCTCATCGTTCAAACTTAGATGAATTAGGTCGCATCAGAGTTGAGCTTGGTAATTTAAAAGGTGAGGAGGTCTCACTTAAGAATAAGGCGTCTGTTTTAAATGGGGATAAGGCATTTAATTTGGATACACGTTCTCACTTAAAAGTAGAAATAGAAGAAACTAAAAAAAGAATCTCTAAATTAAGACTAGTTATTGAAGAAGATAGCAATACGATAAAAAAATGTGATGCAAATATCTCTGAACTAGAAAATGAAAGACTTAAGTTAGATGCTGAAATTTCTAAGCTTATTGAAAAAACACAAGAGGTTGTTGAAAAAAAGCATAGTGAAAATCAAAAACTCGAAAATCTAACTTTAAAGGTTCAAGATGTAAAAAGTGAAAAGCTGAATCTAGAAAAGGATCTTGAGTTACAACTTTTAGACTTAAAGGTTATTGCTTCAAAACAAGCGAAGTTAAATCAAGATATTATCGCAGTTGAAACATCGATTAAGACGCTAGAGAGAGAATCTGAGTCACTACGATCTGAAGAGATGAGTGAACTTGAAATTATGTCTGGACTTGAGTCTGAAATCGTAGCAAGAGAAAAAAAGAAGCAGGAACTATTACAAGACATTCAACTTTTGAAAGTAGAGTCTCAAAATTTCAAAGATAAAATTGAAGAAAATACAATTAAGTCGGAGAAATTAGAAAGAGAAATCAGTGAACTTAAAGAAACTGAGAGTATTTCACTTATTGAGATTGATCGTCTCGATAGAGAGTATAAGAAAACTAAGAAAGAACATGACATTGTCTTAGCTCAGTCTCTTAGATTAGAAAAAAGTGTACAAGATTATCAGAGTGAAGTCGATCGACTAGATACAAGTGTTGAAGAACTTCTAACAAAGAAGCATAAGGCAATCTTAAATAATGAAAATCGTGAGTCAAAAATCTCTTCTCTACAGAGGCAAATTGAAGAGGGAAGTAGTCGTATTAGCGAAATTCGACTTGAGATACAAGATTTAAAAGGCCGCGATGTTGAAGCAAGGCAAACACTAATTGATCTAGGACTTGAGCAAAAGAATGTTGAATACCAAAAACAGGCACTTCAAGATCAAGCTGAAAACTTAAGAAAAAGTATCGAATTACTAAATAATAAGATTGAAAAGTCACAAGCAGCATATGAACTCTTAAATTCAGACTGTGAGTCTCAAAATAACTTAATCAAACAATTAGCTGATGACGAGAACTCTTTAAGTGATACTAATAATGAGCTGCTTGTAAAGATTGGGAGTCTGAAAGGACGCATTCAAATTGGTGACAATCGTATTGAAGTCAAAGGTCTTGAGATCGAGGAGCTTGCTAAAGAGAACCAACGTTTAAACAATATTTCAGAAAGCCTGTGTGATAAGTTGAATAAGACGGTTCGTATGATCGAATCTTTAGATGCAAAGATTTCAACTTTTGAGAATCAAATTAAGGCCCTTGATTTTGAAATCAATGCGAACCAAGTATCTTATGATGAAGCCCTCCTTAAAATTAAAGAAATGGAATCAAAAACTCTTAACCTTAAGGATAAAGTTCTACGTAAGTCAGATGAACTTAAGGGCCTCACTTCTTCACGAAAGAGATTTGAAAGACTTGCTAATAAGAAAGTTTCTTCTGTTGAAAGGCTTAAGGTTGAGTTGAGTGAATTGAATGAGGGGATTGAATCTGAATCAAAACTCTTTACAGAAACTCTTTCTAGAAAGAGAGAGCTTGACGACGAGTTAACTTCATTAAACCTTGAGGTCTCACAAAAACAAGAAAAATCTAATAAACTTCAATCTGAAATTTCTTCAATTGAGGCAATGATAGAAAGTGATGAAAAGACAATTCTACAGTTAGAGGATTCAATTGTTAATCAGGGAGAAGTTCTTAAGAGATTAGAAAGCTCTCGCTTAAGCCTACTAGAGCAACATAAGGATTTAAATAATCAACAAATTGTTAGTAACGAAGAACTTACTAAAGTTGAGAATGACTGTTACTCACTTAGAGTGTCGCTGGCCGATCTTGAAAAAGAAATCAATGATATTGAAGCAAATTTAGAGTCAAATATTCTTCGCAAGGTTCAGCTAAATGAAGAAGCAAAGAAATTAGAAAAGGACACTCGAATTGCTAAGGCCGATATCGTTAAACTAAATAATGAAATCGAGCAAAGTGTTAGTGAATTAAAGGTCGTTGAAGAATCTCATAAAAAGAAGCTAGAACTTCTACAAGTTGAACTTAATGAGAAAGAACTAGTTTCTAAAGAACACTATAGTCGCCAGAATAAGCTTACTGAAGCAAAGAATTTATTAAGCTCAGTTGAAAATGAACTAAATGGTGTTCTTTCTGAGAAAGAACTTCTTAAGAATGGAATTAATAATTCAACGAAATTGAAAGGTGAGCTACTTCTTAGAAAGGACGAATTAGCACAAGAAATTTCTAGCATAAAAGATACAAATAGAGAAAGTCGTCACATCCTTTCTGGCCTGTCTCTTGAAATTTCTAGTCTGAAAAATGAGTGTAGCCAGCTTGAAATTAGCTATAATGAAGAGTTAGAGAAGTCTAAATCAATTGTTAGCTCTATTGAAATTCTAAGAAATCAAGCAAGAGATTTGAAGTCTAAGCAATTAAATGAGCAAAAGCAATTAGATACCTTAAAGGAAAATGTTCAACCTGCTATTGATGAATTGGCCTATGTGGAAAGACAGGTAGAGGCGGGGACTCTTTTGAATAAGCTAGAAGTTGCATTATCTCGTGTTGAATTTGATGCAAACCTCTATGCTGAAGATGATGCTCTAATTCTTATTCGTGACGAGAATATTCTTTTTAATGTTTCGAACTACCTCGAATCTCTACCGTTTGTTTTTTCAAAGATTGATGAGGTGAAAATTAATTTAACAGCTGAAGAGGCAATCGCAATTGCTGCTCGTGGTGAACTACGTTGCGATACTGAGCTAACAAAAGAATTATTAAGAGATAATGTAAAAGGGAAGTTCAAAAAAGGGCTTCGATTTAAAATTTCTAATGGACTTATTAAGGTAGAGATTTTAACGAAAGAAAAAAGCCTAGGCGCAAGGGCCTAGGCTTATCACACACTATCGACAATAAGGGATGTCGTATTTTTTTGTGAAAATTTGCTTGTACTCTCTGTCTCCACGTCTTCTGTTGCGGATAACTTCTTTTTTAAGGGTAATCTCTGGTGTTTGGTTTTGTCGATAAACCGTTTTCACCATTCGACAGTTTCTATCTTTTCTTCCGTAGCAAACTTTTTCTTCTTTTTCTACCTCTAGTGGATAGGTTAGAATTTCAGATCCGACTACGATATCTTTATAACGATCACCTTCCTTGCTACCACCAAGCCAGATTCTCTTATAGACCGGGTACTTTGAAATAGATTGGATTTGATCATTATTAATACAAACGTCAAAGATAGAAATATGTCTACCTAGGTAAGCAACATCACCATCAAGATCTAGATCGTAGTTATTCTTTACATACTTTCTAATTGTCTTCCAGTCGTATTGCTTTAACTCTTTAAGGTCATCAACACCTCCGACAATACCGCCAGTTCCAGCATCAACGCCACCATTATTTCTAACAAGTGCACTAATTCCACCTGTTCCTGCAAATACATTAAATGCAAGGGCCAGAAATAATATAGTCATTATTGATTTCATTATAAAACCTTATTCCTTTCTCATTGTGTCAGTGGCCATGAATGTGAATGTTTTAATATCACCTAGCATGCCTTCTTTTTTAGTTACTTCAATTTTTTTGTAAAATGCTTCTTGGTCAATCTTGAGCCATGCTCGATAGCCTTCTGGGCTCAGCCCTTCTGCATAGAATGCAATAAGGTTTTTTTCGGCAAGATCAACATCTTGAGTTTTTACATATTTTTCAACTAAGTTAAGTCCAAGTCTTTTTACAAGTTTCGGAGAGAACTCAATTTGTTTGTCACCAGTAGTGTACATATTCGTCTTAGTCAGCTTTAAAACTCCAAGGTCTAACATGCGATCTGCTGTTTCCGCTCCGCTCATACCATATCTATATTGGATATACTCATTTGTGATAGGGGACATTGAAGCTAGGCAGTAGATTTCTGCAAAAACCTTATCGTAGAACATTTCCTTATTAGCTTCTTCGCTATATTCAAGATTGCCTGCTGTTGAAATAGGAGACTTCTTTTGAATTTCACTTGCTACTTTTTCAGGAAGGTTCTTTAAAAGAAGGCCACCATTTGGGCTATCAATTAAGCAAGTATATAGTCTTACAAGAGTTTGATAACCTGGCCTATTTTCTTGAGCTAATAGACGCTTTAGAGTTCTTTGGTGAATACCAGACTTCTCTGAAAGTTTACGAAGTCCAATAGATTCACTTCTAAATTGCTTTAGATGTGTTCTTAAATCTAGAGCAACTTGCTCTTTGAGCCCTAGTGAAGGAATGGCCTTCTCTGGTAACTCATTGATTATATTGGAGTTTTCTTCTCTCATTATGCCTCAAGTATTTTTGGCGATCTTACCACTTTTCATAATTTTATTCATTTAAGCAGTAAAAATTACAAAGGCCGAAGCAGTGCCTCGGCCAATAGTTTTATTTATAGCAAGCGCCCCTTAGGGAAAGGCGCTCACCTAGGCCCAAGCTTATAACTAGTTACAAGCTGGGATTTCGAATGACTTAGTGAAAAGTACTTCTACTTTGTCATCGTGATCACGTCCACCACGACGAGTAACTTCTGAAACAGTGATATCTCTAACAACTGGTTGAGTTTCCATTTTTGTTACTGTTTTACAGTTGTTTTCTTTTTTACCAAAACAGATTTTTCTTGTTACTTCTCTTGAGATTGGGAAAGTTAGTGTTTCGTAACCAACAACGATATCTTCGTATCTGTCACCATCACGGCTTCCACCGATCCACTTTCTTTCGTAAATTGGGTATTGGCTTAGAGTTACAAAGTTTTCACCTTCAACACATACGTCGAATGCAGAAACGATACGTCCAACAAATACTGAGTAACCAGAAGAGATTTCAAGCTTGTAGTTAGCTTTAACTTCAGCTCTGATTGTATCCCATGAATCATTTGCAGATAGTGCAAAAGATGAAACGCTTAGTAGTGCAGCAGCAAGTGCGATAATTTTTTTCATAAATTCCTCCGTTTGTTTGTTATCAAAAAATTGATTTATCAATTTCAATATTTTTTAAGTTGTTTTGATGAAATGAAATTAATTTGATTGATATGAGGTGACAATTTTTTCTATGGAGAAGGGGATTTTTGTCCGACATTGTCTTAATTCTTGAGTTTTGTCATGACAAATGGACAAATGAGACTAACTTTTTACAAAAAAAGGCCGCTTGCGCGGCCCTCTAGTCTATTTAATCTAAATTTTATTGGCAGTATGGAATGATATATTCCTTTTTAAATGAATCTTGCTCAACTTCTCTAGGTCGATCACTATTCTCTTTATAGATGACAACTTTCTTTACCTTAACATTTTTAATTGTCTCAGTTGTCACTTCCTTATCTATCTCGCGACAACGTTTTCCACGATTATTGCATACCTTTTCACGTGTTTTGTAGTTAATAGGGTATTTTAAGAATTGATTACCAATTAAAACACTCTTGAAACCATCTTTATCAGCACCACGTTGATTCTTTCCAACGTATTCTGTTCGATAAACTGGAAACTTTCTTGTTGTTTTAAGTTGATCTCCATCAACACAAGTTTCAAATACACTCACTGGTCTCGATACAAATACTGTTCGACCTTCAAGTTTAACGTCATCATTTCTCTTTGTAACATCGAGAATCTTCTGCCACGAAGTTTGCGGTCCAAGCTTCGAGAAGTCGTCTTTAGTCGGCTTAGGGCCTCCTGAAACGCCTCCAACACCCGCATAAATCGACATTGTCGAAACGATAGCAATTAATTTTTTTATACTATTCTTCATATTACTTCTCATTCAAAGTGTCTGTTACCATAAAGGTAAAGGCCCTCTTTGTTCCTTTTGATTTGTCTTCCTTAGCAATGGCTACCTTTTCTTCAAATGCTTTTGCATCCACTTGTAGCCAGCGATCATATGCTTCTTCACTTAGTCCTTCTGCAAAGAAGGCGATGATATTTTCACCATATGACTCAGCATTTTGTTCCTTGCTATACTTTTCAACTAGTGACAGACCCAGGCGTTTTAATGTCTTGGCACTAAAATTAGCTTGGTTCTCTCCAAGGGTATAGTGACCACTTTTCGAAATTCTTAGGGCCTTCATTTCAAGCATTTTTTCCACTGTAAGCATGCCGCTCATACCATAACGATATTGAATTAATTCGTTCGTAATAGGTGCGCAAGCTGCTAATATGTAAATCTCTGCAAAAGTACGATCGTAGCTCATTTGAGTTTCGATATCTTGGTGATACTGTATCTTTTCTGAGATCTTATTTGGATTACACTTCTTTATTTCTTTTCGAATGACTTCTGGGACAAGATCCAGGAGTAGGGACTCGTTACTTGTATTAAAAATGACTCGATAGATTTTAAAAAGAGTTTGATATGTAGGCTTATTTTCTTTGGCCAGGATTCGATAAAGTGTTCTTTCACTAACTCCTGTTTTTTCAGATAAAAGACGAACTCCAATTTTTACGCTCTTGTACTCATCTAGCTTTTTTGCCAGATCTAAGCTTACTTGCTCAATTGGCCCGAGGGGCGCTTGAGATAGTTGTGGGGTGTTCATTTTATCCATATAAAGCTTGAATAGCATGAGTCGATTCTGTTATCCACTCATGCTATAAAAAGTATAGCTTAAGTACCTTAGGGAAATACTTAAGCTATTGAATTTATTAGTTACAAGCTGGGATTACGTATTCTTTCTTGAAAAGAGTCTTTTCAATTGTACGATCGTTTGAACCAACGTTTCTTCTAACAACTTCTTTTACAGATACGTTCTTAGTAAGGTCTTGGTTAACTGTGTAAGCAACTCTTTTACAGTTTTTCTCTTGGCTGTTACATACTTGCTTGTATGAAGTATAAGTAGTTGGGAATGAAAGGATTTCATAACCAACGATTACTGATGCATATCCATCTTCGTCAGCTTCTGGGTGAGTTTTTCCAACTTTAACGATTTCGTAGATTGGGAATTCTCTAGTAGTAACAAATTGGTCACCATCTAGACATACGTCAAATGAGCTTACTGGACGACCAACAAATACAGTTGTTCCAGCAAATGATAGATCGTAATCAGCAGCAACTTCAGCTTTGATTGTATCCCATGAATCGTTTGCAGATAGTGCAAAAGATGAAACGCTTAGTAGTGCAGCAGCAAGTGCGATAATTTTTTTCATAAATTCCTCCGGTTTATTAGACATTCAGTTTTAGTTTGAAGCCTTTAATTAATTAAGTTGTTTTGATGTAGAGGTTATATTTTTGACGAAAGCAGATGTCTAAAAAACACAAAGAATATTTACTTTTTCTGTGACAACGGCAGTAGAGTGGGACTTTTTAGCTGTCATCAGTGGATGGATGGCAGTAGAAAAAGAAAAGGCCGAGCATAAACTCGGCCTCTACTTTTATATGTACTTGAAATTAGTTACAAGCTGGGATTTCGAATGACTTTGAGAAAAGTACTTCTACTTTGTCATCGTGATCGTGTCCACCACGACGAGTAACTTCTGAAACTGTGATGTCTCTAACTAGTGGTTGAGTTTCCATTTTAGTTACAGTTTTACAGTTTCTGTCTTCTTTACCAAAACAGATCTTTCTAGTTACTTCTCTTGAGATTGGGAAAGTTAGTGTTTCGTAACCAACAACGATATCTTCGTATCTGTCACCATCACGGCTTCCACCGATCCACTTTCTTTCATAAATTGGGTATTGGCTCAGAGTTACAAAGTTTTCACCTTCAACACATACGTCGAATGCAGAAACGATACGTCCAACAAATACTGAGTAACCAGAAGTGATTTGTAGCTTGTGGTTAGCTTTAACCTCAGCTCTGATTGTATCCCATGAATCATTTGCAGATAGTGCAAAAGATGAAACGCTTAGTAGTGCAGCAGCAAGTGCGATAATTTTTTTCATAAATTCCTCCGTTTGTTTGTTATCAAAAAATTGATTTATCAATTTCTATATTTTTTAGTTGTTTTGATGAGGAAAAATTAAAGTAGTTGCTTCAGCTCGTAAATAATTTGGTCCTTTGAATGCTATTTCGTTCGACATTGTCCAATTGTGACAATTTCCTTATGACAAATTGGTATGAAATAAGACAAATGGAATAGGTTTAGATAATAAGTAGAAAATGGATATCGAATTTATGAAGTTGAATTTAAAGAAGGTAGAATTTAGGCAAAAAAAAAGAACTCTTTAGAGTTCCGATTTTTTTCTTTTGAATTTAACCACAAAAAAAGTGGTGGGCGATGACAGGATCGAACTGCCGACATCTACCTTGTAAGGGTAGCGCTCTCCCAGCTGAGCTAATCGCCCTCCGATTTGAAGTGGAGTTAGAATAAGGATTTCACTCTCACTTGTCAATACTAAATTTAAAAAAGTTTAATATTTTTTTGAAAAAAAAAGCCTCTAAATAAGAGGCCTTTATATTTGGATTAAATTTTTGGATTTTCTTTTCTGATGTATCCGACAGCATTGTGGCTGTGAAGACTTTCTAAGTGCTCAACCTTTGCTTGCCAGTCTAGAATCTCTTCAGCAGAGTTTAGAACCTCTGAGATACGTCTCGTAGAGTGCTCAACGAACATTGGGTTGTCACCATTAAGAATAGCGAATGCCTGCTCATCAAGTCTCTTAACAAGAGATTGAGTTTCTGTTGGAAGAGCAATTCTCATTAGATCAACTAGGTCTTCAAGGTGGAAGTTAGACTCTGCCTTATAAGTTGCAGTGATTGTCGCTACAGATCTTTGAGAGTGAGCAGAAGCGATACCACTTCCTTCAGTTGTCTCTCCATTTCTGTACTGCTCTTCGTATTGTTTTGACATCGAAAGAGAACATGGACAAGTTGATGAGTATTCGTATTCCATTGTAAGGTTAATTAGAGGAATACCATCACGTCCTTCAACACCTTCCATTGATACTTTATAGTATTGCCATCCCCAGTTTCCTGACTTTAGTGACTGTTGTTTAACAGGATAGTTAAAATCTAGAGTTAGGTGGGCCTGTGGAATTAGTGGCTCAGTATCGTAATCACGAAGATCCGTACGGTATCTTCTTAGTACAGTTGCAAAGAATTCGTTATTAACATTCTTTTCTAATCCTTCAGCTTGAAGGATATTACAGAAGCGAGACATATTTGCACCTGTCTTATGTGCTTCTAAGAATACGAACATCGAGGCCTGTGCATCTGTTGATCTAACAGTTCCGTCTCTGTGCTCAAAATTTAAAGGGATGCGAAATCTTTCAATACCAACTTTTGGAATGGCGATATGAACTTCATTAGCTGTCTTTTGAAAGTCATTTAAACCTGTTTCATCTTTGATTTGGCAATTAAGGATATCTTCGCGGCTATTTCTAAGTGCTTCAATATTTTTCATGTGAGTCCTTTTGTTCCTTATGCAGAGGTAGGTGTGGTCCAACCCTTGGTTTCATTAATAATAGCACGTTTTAACGTGTTCAAGCACTTTTGGCAAACTAACTCCGTAGTAATTATAAGCCTATACAGTGTTTGTATAGGTTCTTTATGAACGTAAGTTACTGAATTCTGGGAAATAACCTCATTTAATAAGCTTATTTTTTCTAAATAAGGTAAAATAGAATGTGACGAGGAGCTTGATATGAAGGAAAGATCCCTAAGAGTCGAAAATTTCATCAGGTACTTTGGTGAGATTGAGGACGTCAAAAAGCAGATTGAGTGTTGCCCGAAATGTGGGGCCAAGTTCACTGTTACTCATTTGGCCGATCATGATAACCTCTACATCCACGAAGAGGTTACTTGTGAGAATTGTACTTATGGTACAGAGGAAACACTTCATATACTGAACTAATTAAGGAAGAGTAGTGAAGCCAACATTAATTATTGCTGTCATCGCCAGCCTGGGAGCTGGTTTTCTTATTGGAAAATCTCAAGCACCAAATCCCGAAATTCAAATTAAAGAAGTCGAAGTCATCAAAGAAAAGAAAATCGAAGTGATTAAAGAAGTTCCTGTCATTGATAAAGCAGGGGATGAAGCACTTGCTCAAGCCTTTACACTCTTTCTTGCGGCCTTGGGACTTGAAAAAATAAAAGTTGAAAAAGAAGAAGTTAAAGAGATCATGAAAGACCCAAGAGATTTCATTGCAAGAAACTCAATTAAAGAAAAATTAGTGCCTAAGCAAAATAATAAAATAGATAATGATTCAAGATGGGGGATACCACGCAATGAGACAGGCATAAGCACATCGCAAGAGGCTAAAACTTATGAGCGTGTGAAATTTTCTCCAATTCCAGCGATTACTGAACCAACTGTTTTTCTAGCAAAGTCAAAAATCATTAATGATGCGAAAGAGCTACAAAAAATTAATGGATCTTATTCAGGTCAGATAAACTTCTTTGAAGGTAAATACAAAGGTCAAAGACATCGCCTTGTTTTAAATGTCGACTACTTTGCTTCTGATGATGGTAAGGGGACTGACGGTCAGTCTGAGATTCTCTTATATGATGAGAGTGGAAAGAATTATTCTCACTCTCGTGGAACTGGCGGTAATCGTAATATTTTGAATGGTGAAGACGGCTCTTTTATTATCAAAATTGTCGACAATAATTTCATTCACTTTGTGACAAAGTATGGAATGAAGATGGCAAATTACTACGATGATGGAAAGCTTGTAGGAATAGCAAAGCTTAGTGAGAATTAAAATGAATAAGCCTATTCTAATTATCGTGTCAGGCTTACCTGCAGTAGGAAAGACGACTATTTCAAAAGAACTCGCTATGGAGTTCTCATTGCCATTGATAGGAAAAGATACAATCAAAGAAAGCCTATTTGATAGCTTAGGTGTTAAGGATAGGGCCTGGTCAAGAGAACTTGGAAAAGCGAGCTATCCAATTCTATATTCTCTTATTGAAGCACAACTTAAGGCTTCTAAAAGCTTGCTCGTGGAGAGTAACTTTTCGAATCAATTTGATACTCCAATTTTAAGAGACTTTATATCCAAATATAATGCAAAAGTGCTTACTATCTATTGTGAGTGTGATGGCAACGTCTTATTTGAACGTTTTAAGACAAGGGCCTTGTCTGGAAAGAGACACCCGGGACATAAGGATCACGAAAATTTCGATGAATTTAAGAACTCTCTCTCAAAAGGTAAAATTGAAAAGTTAGATCTAAATTGTAAAAGCGTTACAGTGAATACGACAAATCTTGAAAGTCTTGACCTTCAAGAAGTGAAGGTGATTATTAAAGAATTACTTTTTTAAGTATCGACGTACCAATTTGAAATAAAATGAACGTAAGTCTAGGACTTACGTTCACTATAGCGATCAACAAGAAAGTCAGCTTGATCTCGTGTCAGGTAGGTAAAGCGCATAAGCTCTTCCATGACATCAACGACGCGATCACGAAAACTAGATTCTTTCATTGAACCGTCTTCTTCAAATTCTTGATAGGCCTTAGCTACAGAGGATTGGTTTGGAATGGTAATCATGCGCATCCATCGGCCAAGAATTCTCATATTATTAACGGCATTAAAACTTTGTGAGCCACCACTTACTTGCATAACGGCCAGGGTTCTTCCTTGTGTCGGACGAACGGCACCTATTGAAAGTGGTATCCAGTCAATTTGAGTTTTCATAAGCCCGGACATATTTCCGTGTAACTCAGGAGATGACCAAACTTGTCCTTCCGACCAAAGGCTAAGCTCTCTTAACTCTTTTACTTTTGGATGCTCAACTGAGCGATCATAATCGTAAACTGGAAGGCCGTCCGGGTTAAAGAATTTTACTTCTGCTCCCATGTATTCAAGAATGCGACCTGCTTCTTCAGCAAGTAGTCTTGAGTATGAACGCTCTCTCAGTGAACCATAAAGAATTAGGATTCTGGGTTTATGTTCAGATGGTTTTGTCTCTGGTGCTTTTAAATTAAATTCTTCGCTTTCTAAATACTTCATTAGTATCTCCACTTATTTGCAATTTTAACGAGACTTAACATTACCGGTACTTCAATGAGAACACCCACTACTGTTGTTAGTGCCGCTCCTGAATTAAGACCAAAAAGAGCAATTGCAACGGCCACAGCTAGTTCAAAAAAGTTACTAGCCCCAATCATTGAACCAGGTGACAAGATATTATGTGGTAAGCACATTTTGCGACCAATTCCCCAGCTTACAAAGAAGATAAAGTAAGTCTGAATTGTAAGAGGAATTGCTATTAGTAAGATATGTAGTGGATTAGCTAAAATCTTCTCCCCTTGGAAGGCAAAGAGAAGAATAAGTGTTGTTAAAAGTGCAACAATGGAAATAGGCTTTAGTCTTGCCATAAAGACTTCACTAAACCATTTCATTCCAAATCTTTTGATTAAGACTTTATTTGCGATATAGCCTGCAATAAGTGGGATCACCACAAAGATGACAACTGAGCTTATAAGAGTATCGTATGGAATCGAGATACTTGTTACGCCTAGTAAGAACTGAACAATAGGGATGAAGGCCACAAGGAGAATTAAGTCATTGATGGCCACTTGAACAAGTGTGTACTCCGGATCCCCTTTTGTTAGGTATGACCAGACAAAGACCATCGCCGTACAAGGAGCCGCACCTAAGAGAATCGCCCCTGCGATATACTCCTGGGCAAGTTCTGGAGAGAGGATTCCTGCATAGATTTTTGAAAAGAAAATCCATGCAAAGAAGGCCATGGTAAATGGCTTAATAAGCCAGTTGATAATAACTGTTAGGCTTAGGCCTTTTGGATTCTTTCCTACATCGGCGATGGAGCCAAAATCGATTTGTACCATCATTGGAAAGATCATAAGCCACACAAGAATTGCCACTGGAATATTGACCGTTGCGATATTCATCTCACTTAAGACTGTGATTGATGACCCAAGAACCTTTCCTAAAACGATTCCTGCAACGATACAGATTGTTACCCAGATACTTAAATAGCGTTCAAAAAATCCCATCTTATATTCTCTCTTCTAAAGTTAAAATTGTTTCTTTAATTTCATCACGTACTCGGCGATAGACTTGAAGAATCTCTTCTGTGTCAGTCATCTCCTTTGTGAGGCGAGGGGGATCATCAAAACCAATGTGAATGATCTTGCCACCGGGAAAGTATGGACAATTCTCATTGGCATCGGAACAAACAGTAATGACAATGTCGATTTTTGCCTCAATTTCGTCCGTCGTATTTGATTCATGATTTGAAATATCGACGCCTACTTCTTTCATCACTTCGATGGCATAAGGATTGAGCCCATGCTTCTTTGTACCGGCCGAATAGAAATTGTACTTATCGCCTTTAAGCGCCTTGCCCCAGCCTTCGGCCATTTGAGATCGACAGGAATTTCCTGTACACAGAAAGAGAATATTTTTTTTCATTAATTCTTACCCTTATTTGTTAAAAAGCAATCGAGAATAGGACAGTCACTTAGAGGCTGGTTGTCATCCACACAGCAATTTGCTAGGCCCTCTAACGACTTTTTCATTTTCTTGAGGTCTTTGATCTTTTCATTTATTTCTTTAATTTTTGTTTCGGTCTTAGAAAGAACATCGCTGCACTTGGCGTGATTCTTAATTCTTAGATCAAGTAGCTCTTTTGTTTCACTGAGTGTGAAGCCTAGCTCCTGTGACCTTTTGATGAATTTTATCCGTGTGATGTATTCACTAGGGTAGTGCCTGAAAGCGCCGCTCTTTTTGGGTTGAATAAGAATTCCTTTTCGCTCATAAAAGCGAATGGTTTCAAGATTGACTCCTGAAGCCTCTGCGAGTTTTCCAATGGTAAGTGTTTCATTCATTTTCATAATATACACTCTGTACCATGGTACGGAGTCAAGGCGGTAGTGATAATTTGTTAAGATTTGATTTTAGAGATTGATCTTTATTTGTGAATTGATCTTTTGGAGCTGAGAGATAAATTGTGCGCGATTTACTGGTGAAATTACGTAAGAGATCTTGTGGCATTCGATCTTGATGCGATCAAGTGAAAGTGCCGGTGCTGACATGAATGTTCTAGTCTTTGTAATTTTTTTTATGCTTGAAATTGGAATATGAGACTTCAAGAATAGATTTGAGATAATCAATTCATCATCTTTGATTTCATAGAAAATACTTAGGTATAAAAAGACGAGAATGCTCATGTATAATAAGATAAAGTATAGCGAGCCCATGTGGATAGTTAGGCTAACAATATAGACTGAAATAAGACGAAAAATTGAACTGATCACTGGTAACAGGAGAATGAGTGAGGTCAAAAAGTCGAGCTTACTTCGATAACGCATTCTACTTCCCGCGCACAATCGGTAGGGCCTTTACCTTTATGGCCTTTCCGTGATCCATGGCAACCTGTCCGCTAACAATTGTATAAGTCGGTGTTCCTTGAACTTCCATTCCATCAAAAGGTGTCCAGCCCACTTTAGAAGCTTGGTCTTCATTTTTGATTGTGAATCTCTTATTCATATCTAGGATTGTCAGATCACCATCCATGCCTTCCTTAATAAAGCCTTTGTTAAGCTTGAAAAGCTTTGCAGGGTTTTCTGCTAGGTAAGTCACGATATCAGAAAGACTTAAGCGGCCGGCCTCTACGTGAGTTAGCATTACTGGCAGCATTGTTTGCACTCCAGGCATTCCCGAAGGAGATGCTGGGTAAGGCTGATCTTTTTCTTCAAGAGTGTGAGGAGCATGATCACTTCCAAAGACATCAATCACACCAGCTTTTAAACCTTCCCAAAGTCCATCGGTGTGATCTTTAGTGCGGATAGGTGGATTCATCTGAGCAAGAGTTCCAATCTTGTCATAGATATCTGGAGCAAAGAGAGTTAGGTGCTGAGGTGTCACCTCAATTGTACAATGCTCTTTTTGATCTTTTAAAAATTCGATTTCATCTTTTGTTGTCAGGTGAAGGATATGAACCTTGCGCCCAGCTTTTTTTGCCACCT
Organism: Halobacteriovorax sp. GFR8; assembly: GCF_050955245.1. NCBI lineage: Bacteria > Pseudomonadati > Bdellovibrionota > Bacteriovoracia > Bacteriovoracales > Halobacteriovoraceae > Halobacteriovorax > Halobacteriovorax sp. GFR8. The sequence goes on from NZ_JBPBLR010000002.1 coordinate 648,788, forward strand.
CGATAATCATCTTTGTTGATTCAAGGGCCGTCTGAGCATCTCGCCACTTATAATGTGCGTGAACGTCTCCGTTGGCATTGTCTCTAATGGCAACATTGGCATGAAGTCTTTCCTCACTTTCTGAGTGAACTGAAATATGACAGTTTAAAGTCTTAAAGATCTCAACTAATTTATCTGTATCATATAAAAGAAGATCGCCCGTTGAGCTTCCTAGAAAGATCTTAACACCAGAGCAACCAACCATATCTTGGGACTTCACAAGTTCATCAAGGTTCTTGCCACTTGCTCCAATGAAGAAGCCAAAGTTTGCATATGAAGTCTCTTTGGCTATATCGACCTTTACTTGTGTTGCCTCAACACTAGTTGTTGCTGGCTTTGTATTTGGCATCTCAAAGAAAGTACAAATTCCGCCCAGTACTGCGGCCTTTGAGCCGTGAGCGATATCTTCCTTGTGAGTGAGGCCAGGTTCGCGAAAGTGGACTTGAGAGTCGATTAAGCCTGGAAGAATATCGAGTCCCTGTGCGTCAATAACTCTCGCTGCATTTTCGAGCTCATCCTCGCTAAATTTAGCTAATTTAACTATCTTCCCGTCTTTTAATCCGATATCTTCTTGCCAGCTTTTTTGTGATGAGTGTAGAGTGCCGTTTTTGATGATTAGGTCGAATTCCATGACAGTTTTCCCTTTTTCGGTTATTCTATCTGCATAAAAAATAGAGGAGTTGATAGTGTCACTAGTAGTTTACAATACTTTAACAAAGAAGAAAGAAACTTTTACGCCATTAGAGGAAGGTAAGGTTAAGCTTTATCTTTGTGGACCTACTGTTTACGGACCGCTACATATTGGAAACTTTCGTGGGCCTATCTTTTTTAACTTCGCAAGAAATTGGATGGAGCATATCGGTTATGATGTGAACTTCGTTTATAACTATACTGATGTTGATGATAAGATCATTAATAAGGCCAATGAAGAGGGTGTTGATTCACTTGAAATTTCTGAACGTTATATCAAGTATTTTCAAGAAGACTTTGGTCGTTTAGGCCTTCGTCCTCATACACATAACCCAAAAGTAACAGACTTTATTCCTGAGATTATTGAATACGTTCAAGGCATTATCGATAATGGTATGGCCTATGTAGTTGACGGAGAAGTTTTCTACGAAACAACAAAGCTTGATTCATATGGAGAGTTATCGGGAGTAAATCTTGATGAATTAAATGCTGGTGAACGAGTTGATGTTGACCAAAGAAAGCACGACCCGAAGGACTTTGTTCTTTGGAAGCCTGCTAAACCAGGAGAACCATCATGGGATTCTCCATGGGGGAAAGGTCGTCCAGGGTGGCACATCGAGTGTTCTGCTATGATTAAGTCGATCTTAGGTAAGTCAATTGATATTCACGGTGGTGGTATTGATTTAATTTTCCCTCACCATGAAAACGAAATTGCTCAAGGTGTTGGATGTAATTCATGTAAATACGTAAATTACTGGATGCATAATAACTTCATCAATATGAGTGGAGAGAAGATGAGTAAGTCCCTTGGGAATATCATCACAGCTCGTGCATTTATGGATGAGTATCACCCAGAGATTTTAAAGTATATTATGCTTTCAACTCACTACCGTTCAATGCTTGATGTAACAGATGAAAAAATTGATCAAGCCTTTGGTGGTGCCATTCGTGTTTACCGCGCACTTCAAGTGGCAAAGCATGCAGCACAGTTTGAAACAAATGATAGTGCAAAAGTTAATAAGAAACTTGCTGAAGACCTTAAGCGTCTAGATGCCAAGATTGAGAAAGCATGTAATGACGACTTTAATACAAGTGAGATGATGTCTGCGATTTATGAAGCAGTTAAAACATTCAATACATTAAATCTTGAAAAGAAAGCAAAGGACGTAAACTCTGCTCCAACGGCAATTGCATTCACTGAATGGATTGCAAAGTATGGAAAGATGAGCGCTCTTTTTGCCATGGACCCTGAACAATTCTTATCTGAGATCAAAGAGGTTCAAGTGAGAAGAAAGGGAATTGCCCTTGAAAAAGTTAATGAACTTCTGGCAAAGCGTGCTGATGCTCGCGCTGCTAAAGATTGGGATGCAGCGGATGCGGCACGTGACGAATTAAACGCTCTAGGAATTGACTTCCAAGAAAGCGGTGATGAAGTGACGTGGTCAGTTCGTGTCTAATGGCCGAACACCAATTGTAATTGTTTCTTAAAAGACCTTTATATTCTCTCCTTGTGGTAATTTTATTTATATACGCAATTGACACGAGGAGAGATTTTCATGAAAAATCTAGTAATTTCAACAGCTTTAGTACTTCTGTCATCAAGCTCGATGGCCCAAATTAACTCTAAGCAATTTGTGGACTGCTTTGTTAAGGCCTCAAATGAAGTCATTGCTGAGCTTCACGTAAATGGTTCAAAAAGTAAAAAGAAGAGACTATGTAAAGAGCTTTCGCAAGAAATGGTTGATCGTTTAATTGAGAAGTTCACAGTGATTGAAGGCGGAGAGCTTAAGTATTACTCAGCAGATAGTATGGGTAAAGAACGTATGATCGACATCTACGACTATATTAAAGATGATATGAATTGCTATGGAAACGCTGTCGAAGGGCAGGGTGGTTCTCTATTTGGTGCTCTTGCTAATTCATTTTCTTATAATAAGAATTTAAAGCTAACAGATATGGCCCTTGATAAAATGGCCGGTCAAGATCTTTGGGATAAGGCATTTAGTCCAAGTATCTATAAGAACTTGAATGATTTAGACCTATCATATTGCAAGTAAGCTTAAGCTTTTTTAACAGGCTTATAAAGAACTAAGATAATCCCAACAATAACAAGTGGTATGCTTAAGATTTGTCCCATATTAAGGGCCATACCTTGCTCAAATGCCACTTGATTTTCTTTGAAGAATTCGACAAAGAAGCGCCAAGAAAATCCTCCAATAAAGATAATTCCTAGGAAGCGTCCAGATTGCCATTTATTGTGAAATTTTGAATAGAGGTAGTAAACAAGTCCTGAAATGGCAAAGAAACCAAGTGCTTCATAGAGCTGAGTAGGGTGGCGAGGGATATTATCGGCACGAACAAATTTAAAGGCCCATGGAAGATTTGTTGGGTGACCAAAGATCTCAGAATTCATAAGATTTCCAAGTCTAATAAAGCCTCCTGTCATAAGGGCCGGGGCCGCAACGAGATCAAGAAGCCACATGAGAGGAACATCTTTAACTCTTTTCTTGAAGGCATAAATTGAAACAATAACACCAAGAAAGCCACCGTGGCTTGCTAGTCCACCTTTCCATACATAGAGAATTTCAAGTGGATTACTTAAGTAATAACCTGGCTCATAAAAGAGACAGTGTCCAAGGCGTGCACCTACAACACAGCCAACGATCATATAATTTAAAAGTGAGCTAACTTCGTCTGTTGTAAAGTCTTTTTCTTTGATTAGGTAGCGACGACAATAGCGCTCACCAATAAAGAAACCAACGATAAACATTAGTGAGTAATAACGAACAGCAATTGGTCCGATTCTAAAAATTTCTGGATCAACATTCCATGTAATCATATACTTATTGTATGATGTTAGTGTAGGTTTTACACTTACTTTTTATTTTTAATTCTTATGCAAGACGTTAACACACTAAACGCTCAACATTATTGCCAAGTCGCGGTTGATTATCCAAAACTTCCAAGTGTTCTTACTTACAAGACACTAGGTGAGGAAATTCCTGTTGGTACCCTTGTGGAAGTTCCTCTCGGCCGAAGAAAGGCCAAGGGTGTTGTTGTGCCTTTTACGATCACGCAAAAGGAATTAGAAGAGACAATAACTAAGTACAAGTTAAGACCAATTAATGAAGTGCTAGCTCCTGAATTTGCTTTATCAGAGAGTGAAATGAAACTCTATGATTGGATGTCTCGCTACTATCACTATAATCTAGGGCGATTGACCTGGGATTGCTTACCTAAGATTTTAAAACGCCCGCGTGAAGTTGAAACTCAATTTGGAGATAACCAAGACTTTGAGCATGAACTATCACCACTCCAAAAACCTATTTATGAAAGTATCAATGCAAAACTTGATCTTGGCTTTGATCGCTTTCTCGTTCATGGTGTGACTGGCTCTGGTAAAACTTTAATCTATCTTCACTTGATTAAGAATGTATTAAAGAAAGGAAAGAGTGTTCTCTTTTTGCTCCCTGAAATTAATTTAACGCCTCAGTTTATGGAGACGTTTAAAAAATATTTAGACTGTCCAATTCTTCCTTACCATTCTGGAGTAACGCCTTCTCACAAGAATGCTATTTGGAAGTTCTTAAAAAAATCAGATCGCCCAGTACTCTTAATGGGAGTGCGCTCAAGTGTTTTCCTACCTGTTGAAAACCTAGGTCTTGTTATTGTTGATGAAGAACACGATAGTTCATTTAAGCAAACAGATCGTTGCCCATACAATGGGCGTGATGTGGCCATTAAGAAAGCACAGCTCTTTAACGCTCCAGTTGTTCTTGGAAGTGCAACGCCTTCGCTTGAAAACTACTATACTTTCTCAAAACTTAAGCCAGAGAATTACTTCTCGCTTGAAAAGAGGGTTGCCGGTGGCTTTCCTGATATTGAATTACTGGATTCGCGATCACACGGAGCGAAGAAAGATATGGATGCTCTATCAATTTGGCCTTTTGAAAAGAAGTCAATTGATATGATTAGTGAAGCTCTGGATAGAAAAGAGCAAGTACTCGTTTTTGTAAACCGTCTCGGCTTTTCTAATTATCTTCAATGCCGTAGCTGTGGTTATAAATTTGAAGACCCAAATACAGGTGTGCCTCTAAGATATTTTAAAAATAAAAATATTCTTTCGAGTTCTCATTCAGATTATCAAATCCCGCGACCAGAGATTTGTCCTGAGTGTGGAAATATGAATCTTCTTCAAAAAGGCTTTGGAACAGAAAGACTACAAGAAGTCTTACAAGACTTTTTCCCGACTAATAAAATTGAAAGATTTGATCGCGATGAGATCACAAACCTTGATAAGCTAGAGGATAAACTTGAGCGTTTTCACAAAGGTGAGATCGATATCTTTGTCGGGACCCAGATGCTCTCTAAAGGTCACAACTTTAAGAAGGTAAATCTGGTTCTAATCTTGGGAACAGATTCAATGCTAAACTTTCCTGACTTTAGGGCCATGGAAAAAGCTTATCAGATGATTGTACAAATTCTAGGACGAGCGGGACGCTATTCAAATCACGCTAAGGTAGCAATTCAAACGATGCTTCCTGATAACACGATGTTTGATTTTATCAAGTCACATAGCTTTTCTGGCTTTTATGAGTTCGAGTTAACGACTCGAGAATTCGGTCTTTTTCCTCCTTATACTAAGATGGCCAATATTCATGTTTCGGGTAGAGATCGTGATAAGATTATTGCGAATCTCTCAAGTGAAATCCATAAGCTACGTGGCCTCATGGATCAGCTTGGTATCGATGGCCAGGTCTGGGGCCCAACTCCTGCCATGATTGAAAGACGTGCGAATATGTTCACGTGGAGCATGTCTCTAATGTGTAAGAATGGGGGAGATTTAAATCGAGTCTTGCAGATTTTTCGCGCCCAAAATAAGATCGACTATTCCTTCTCTTTAAAGATCGATGTCGATCCAATGGATACTTAATTTATGATTACAAAGATATTAACTAGTTTCTTTTTTATCGTTGCACCACTTTGTTATTCTCCAGGGCCTGCGAATGTAACCTTGGCCGGACTTGGTGGAACTTATAGCTTTAAGAAAACGCTACCTTTTATTCTTGGGCTTTGGCTTTCGACAATCTCTGGTCTTTTGATCTGTCTTTATGGTGCGACTGATTTCATCATGAAGCATGAGAAGATCATGACATACTTACCAATCTTTGGAGCTTTATACTTATTCTATATGGCCTACAAGAGTCTTACGAATGTAAAGGAAGTAAAGGTTAATAGCGAAGAAGAAAGCTCGAAAGGCCCCTCATTTTTGGAGGGAGCAATTTTTCAGGCCCTCAATCCGAAGTTCTTAGTTTTCACAATTAGTGTTTACTCACCATTTTTAAATGAAGGTAAACTCTTTCTTACTCTTTTTAGTGCTGTCCTATTTTTTGGCGGAGCTAGCGCTCATTTACTGTGGTTCTTTATGGGCAATCGCTTGGCACATGTCCTTGGTGGAAAGAAGGCGCAGTACTTCTTCAGCTTCTTACTCGTTGCAGTAGGGCTGTGGATGATATCGACATCTCTGTAAGTTCTTGATATTACTGTTGTCATTAGTTTGGACTCATTCTTTAAAAACTATTTCTATTTACAAACTGCTTGCTAAATCTAAATAACGCAAGTAGATATAGAGCATGGACAAAACACCAGCTCGCTTTTCATTTATTATTCCGACTGTTATGGGGGTAGTACTTACTTTAAGCTTCTTTGTCTTAGGGATTGCTGCTTATCACATCCATAATAATCAAGAAAAGGTGCGTTTTGAAAATGATCGAGAAATCATTTCAAGACAAATCGTAGACTCACTTAAGCTTCCTATTTGGAACTTAAATAAAGAGTATATACAAAAAATTTCTAATGTTTTTGTAAACTCAAGTGATCAAACCGTAAGATCAATTACAGTAAAAGATGAGAGTGATAATCTTCTTAGCCATATCTCTCTTGTTGAGGCCCCTGCTCCTAAGTATGTTAATCCTGAAATTATTATCGAAAACTTCGATGTTTCATATGAAGGGAAGAATATTGGGAATGTTGAGATTATTTTTTCTAATCGTTTAAATGCAATTTATGTCCACAATATCATGAAAATGATTGGGTTGTGGTTTGCCTCTGGTTTAGTTTTATCTTTAATTGTTACTTCAATTGCATACTATTACTTATTCTTTAGCCCACTTAAGCACTTTGTTAATCGAACGAGCCTCATTGCAAGTGGAGACTTTCGACCAATTCGTGAAAAATTTGCTTTAAATGAACTATCTTTCTTTGCAAAAACTTTAAATAAAACCCTAAAAGAAATTATTCTAAGAGATGAGAAATTAAAGCAATACAATGTGGAGCTTGAAGCTACTGTTAGTAAACGCACTCAAGAGTTATATGAACAAAGAGAAAGAAGTCATGAGTCTGAAAGACTTGCGGCCTTAGGACAAATGGCAGCAGGAATTGCTCATGAAATTAATAATCCTTTATTTGTTATCTTGGGTAATCTTAATCGTCTGAAGAAATGTGTGAGTGGTGAGAAATGCGAGTATATTCTTGAAAAAGTTGAAGTCGCTGCAGATCGAATCACTGAAATTGTAAAAAGTATGTCGACGATGTCACGTGATGGACAAAAAGACTTAAAAACAGTTATTCGATGTGAGGAACTTGAGTCAATTGTCTTAGCGATTTGTAAAGGTCGTTTGACCGAAAAAGAAATTGGTCTTAGTTTTCATTATGACAAGAGTTCTCAAGGAAACCTTATTTATGCAAACAAGACGCAGATTAGTCAGGTCCTTGTTAACTTAATCAATAATTCAATTGATGCAATTGAAGACCTTGAAGAACGCCATATAAATGTTGTCATTAAACAAGACTTTGAAAATCTTTATATTGAAGTCATCGATAGTGGAAAAGGGATTGACCCTCGTATTGAAAGTCGTATTATGGAGCCATTTTATACGACAAAAGATGTTAATAAAGGGACAGGTCTTGGCTTAAGCTTGTCGTATGAAATGATGTTAAATAACGACGGTTATTTAAAGTATGATCCAAAAGCAGAGAATACAAAATTCATTATCTCACTACCGAAATATAGTGGAGGTATGAGTGAACATATTCACTAAGGTTCTGATCGCCTTCTCATTTTCAATTTCAATTTTTGCTGCAAAGGATATTCTCGTCGGAGCCTATCATTTTCCACCTTTTTACATAAAAAAACATGGTGAAAAAAGTGGGGTTTTACTAGAGATGATTGACGAACTTAATAAAGTTCAAAAAAAGTACCATTTTAAAATTATCGAAACATCTGCAAGACGTCGTTACCGTGACTTTATATCAAATCGTTTTGATTTGATTTTCTTTGAAAGCCCTAAGTGGGGCTGGAGTGAACGTCAGATTAATTATGTCATGACTCCTCCTTTTTCATTCGGTGGTGAAAAGTTTATCGCATTGAAGAAAGATAGAAATCAAAACTACCTAAAGCAACTAAAGAAGAAAATGATTCTATTATTTGATGGCTACCACTACGGCTTCCTCGATTATGAAGTTGATAAAAACTTTAATGCTAAGATCGTTTATACTAACTCTCACGAGGGAAATATTCTCAGTATTCTTAAAGGTAGGGGTGATATTGCCATTGTAACGGAGTCTTATTTAGATCTCTTCTTTGACAAAAATAGCGAACTTAAAAATAAGCTTATTATCTCTGAACATTATGACCAAGTATACGATCATCGGGTTATTATGACGAAGTCCTCGCATATTTCAAAAGATATGATGATGAGTCTTTTAAGACAAATAAAAGATAGGCCTTGTTGTCGTAAACTATTCAAATTTTAATTTAACTCATACATTAACAACTCGCTAAAGCGCTCCTTAGAACGTCTCCACGCTTTAGCATCTTGACGGAGTTGTTCATTCTTTAGGGAGTTTTCTCCCATAAGCAGCTTTCGTTTTTTGGGATTATTAATCATAATACAAAATGTTACGGGATCAGCTTCAAAGCTTCTTCCACAAATATTATAGACGTAATCAAGACTTCCTGTTTTGTAACGATACTTTTCAAAACCAGCTTTTGTTAAATACTTACGGTGAAGAGAGCCACTGTGACCAGTAATTGAAAGTAGGTTAATAAAGTAGTGATTACCAAATTTCTTATAGGCATTTTTATTGATAAATTTCACGATGTCCTGTGCTTGCATTTCAATGTCAACGCTTAGGCCGGAGCTATTTGTGATGTCTCCCTTCACAGGTAGCTTTAAATCTTTAACCATTTTTTGGGCAGCATCTTTCAGGTTATCTTTGTTTGTTGCTTTTAAAACTAAGGTTTCGATAAAGAGATTATTTGAGTACTCGAGAGAAAGTTTTACCATATCCAAAGATGGAACAGAGTAGATTGAATTTAAAATTTTTGACTTAGTAAACTTCTTTTCAAAAGTAATACCACTCGTTTCTATTCCGGCCGTCTTTAGGTGGTTGTTGAAGTAGTGAGCATTAAAGAGTAGTGAGTTTCTTAAAGGAACTTCTAGGAAGTAGCTGTCTGTTTTTGAATAGACCCATTCTTCTTTTTTACTATTGTTAAGGTGGCGAAAGCCTTCTCCTGGACCAAGCTTTTTAGTCGCTCTATTTACATTGAAGCCATCGTGAATAGGAAAAATTTCTTTATTATCGCGGCCAATAGATTTGAAGCGGTTAAAGTTTATATTAAGACCTGAGATACTTTGATTATAAGGCTGATCATCAAGGCCAACGTTGCCAATGCGACTTAAGTTGACAAAGTTATTGATGATAACGAGTTTTCCCTCTACTTTTTTTATACCGGCGGCCTTTACGGCATCCACAAGATCAAATGCTTGGGCGGTAAGAAAGTAAGGATCACCCGAAGTACTTAGGATCAGGTCACCTTTGAGAATACCATTTGAGATATGCCCACGTGTGGCGATCGTCGTTTTAAATCGATAGTCAGTCCCTAACTTATCCAAGATATAGTAGGCCGAGAAAATCTTGAAAATAGATGCGGGAATAAATGTACTCTTTGTATCTAGGGATCTTGATTTGCCACTATCCCATTCTAAAAAATAGCTTAATTCATCACCTTTATCTAAAAATTCTTTCTTTAATTTATCAATTGAAGTTGTAGCAAGAGCTGCCAGTGAAAATAAAAATAAAACCAAGTACTTCATTTATGTCCATCCTTATGACTACAGTCTGGAGTTACGGGATCATGGCCGCCCTTGGCCCATGGGTGACAGCTTAGAATGCGTTTTGTCGTTCTCCAAAAGGCAACGTGAAAAGGCAATTTACTAAAGGCCTCGATGCCATATTGGGAACATGTTGGCGTATAGCGACAATTAGACCCGAGAAATGGGGAGATTGCCAGTTGGTAAAAGCGGATTAATTTGATGAAAACGTATCTCATTACGCGTTATTTTAGCATTTTCATGGATAATTTGCTAAATTTTTGTGGTTCAAATTAATAGGAAAGAAGATGTTAAAACAAGAAAGAGCAAACTATATTGTTGAGGCGCTTGAGGAGCTTTATCCAGAAACTCCAACGCCGCTAGATCATACGAATGAGTTCACATTACTTATTGCTGTGCTTTTGTCAGCGCAGTGTACCGATGAACGAGTTAATCAAGTAACGCCAGCGCTTTTTGCAAAGGCCGACAACGCACGTGACATGATGAAATTAACACAAGAAGAGATCAAGGAAATCATTAAGCCTTGTGGGCTTTCTCCTAGAAAGTCGAAGGCCATTTATGACCTTTCTCGCATTCTCGTTAATGAACATGAGGGAGAAGTTCCAGCAAGCTTTGAGGAGCTTGAAAAGCTTCCAGGAGTTGGTCACAAAACAGCTTCAGTTGTTATGGCCCAAGCTTTCGATGTTCCAGCATTTCCAGTCGATACTCATATTCATAGACTTGCTCAGCGTTGGGGCCTAACTAAGGGAAAGAATGTCGATCAGACAGAGGCCGACTGTAAGAAGCTATTTCCAAGAGATCTTTGGAATAAACTTCACTTGCAAATTATCTTCTATGGGCGTGAGTATTGTAAGGCGAGGTCATGTTTTGGTCTTGAATGTCCAATCTGTCGCCATGTTTATCCGAACCGTAAATCAAAAGTTGAGACAAAAAAATGAGAGTTACACGAATTAATGACTTCGATATTTTACTACAAGAGGGGAGCACTAAAAAATCTATTATTGTTCTCCATGGATATGGAGCAAGCTTTCAAGATTTAGCTCCTTTATATCAATACCTTGATCCTAAGGATGAATTTAATTGGTACTTTGTCGATGGGCCAATGAAAGTTGATATCGGTATGGGAATGAAGGGAAGTGCATGGTTTCCGATTGACATGGTAGGGCTACAGCAGGCATCAATGGAAGGTCGTATCGAAGACTTCTTCTCACAAAGTGTTCCTGATGGAATTGAAGATATGCGTGATCGCCTTATTCATCTAATTAAGGAAATTAAAAAGAATAGTGATGAAGTGTACCTTGGTGGATTTTCTCAAGGATCAATGATGAGTCTTGCGATTGCTTATAAAGAACCGGAATTAATTAAACGCTTATTTCTTTTATCATCAACTCTTTTTGATGAAGGGCATATCGCGGAGAATACGAAGCATATTAGGCATATTCCAATTTTTCAATCCCATGGAAGTGCAGACCCAATTCTGCCATTTTTCTTGAGCGAGAAACTTAAGACTTATCTTGAAAAGGTTGATGAATATGAGTTTCATCCATTTCAAGGTGGCCATGAAATTCCAATGCCTGTGATTCAAAAGTTAAAAACATTCTTGGAGAAATAAAATTATGTTAAGCGGAAATATACGCAAAATGAAAACATCTCTTGAAGATGGTTTAGCACATTATCACTTACCTTTAGGTGATGAGCTACTTTATATGAATGATCTTTTAGGAAAGAAAATCAAGCTAAGTTTTGATGGTCAGATTAATTCAATTTATTCAGGAGAGTTAATAAAGAAGTCCTATTCTCAAGGATACTCATATAAGGAAATGATCACTCTTGCTCAATGTGACACTTGTATTGTAAAGCCAGAGCTTTGTCACTACCACAAAGGGACTTGTCGCGAGCCGAAGTGGGGAGAAGAGAATTGCATGATTCCACACTATGTGTATCTTGCGGTCTCTAGTCATGTGAAAGTGGGGATAACGAGACACACTCAAATTCCTACTCGTTGGATAGATCAGGGAGCTTCATATGCGCTTCCGATTTTAGAAGTTCCCGATCGCAAGACTTCTGGTGAGATTGAAGTTGAGATTGCTAAGGCATTCTCTGATAAGACTAATTGGCGAAAGATGCTCATGAATGAAGTCGCAGACGAAGACCTCGAAATGATTCGAGATCAAATTTATGATGATTTTGCGGACATTATTGATAGCTTTGGCCTTGATGATATTGAAGAAGAAGTTACTCATATTGAATACCCTGTGCTTGAATATCCTACGAAAGTTAAGTCAATTGGTTTTGATAAGAGCCCTGTTATTGAGGGGACTTTAATGGGAATTAAAGGTCAGTATTTAATTTTAGATATGGGATGCGTGAATATGAGAAAGCATGGTGGTTACTTTTTAAATGTCGAGCTCGACGTCTAATCCACATTCTTTTGCATGTATTTGAACCATATTCTTAACTTCTCTAGTTGAAATAAGATGATCGAGTAGTGAAAACTTTTGAGCTAAAGGAATTGCGCAACCATTATCGCATTTTGCATCAGAAGTGATGATATTCACGTGTTCAACTGGTTTCGTATTTTGGAAACTTGCGATCCACTTAAAGTGTTCAAGAATTTTATTAGAAATATTTTGAGTGATCTCAGGACGTCTTTCTAAGTTGTAAAGAAAGCGACCAGTATCTTTTTGGCGTCCATTTACTAATATATGAATGACGCCTTTTTCTTTTAGATGTAGACTATTACTTAAACACTTTGGACAAAACATTACTTTTCCTTAAATTTAAGTATAATTATAAAAGCTAAATAAAAATTAATCAAAGGGTAAAATATGGAGCCAATTAAGAGAGCGATCCCTATGCGTGATGGTGTAAAGCTATACACTGAAGTGGTTGAGCACGGGGCAAAGTACTGGCTAATAGCGACTCATGGAATAGGTGAGCATTTAGGTCGACATAAATACCTACAAGAGATTTTTGGCTTTGATGTTAATGTCTTTCAATATGATCTACGTGGCCATGGACGAAGCGGTGGTGAGAAAGCTTATATCGACCCATTTGAGCAATATATGCTAGACCTTGAAGATTGTCTTAAGCATTTAAGAGAGAATTATAAAATGGAAGATTATATTCTCTATGGGCACTCAATGGGCGCCCTGATTACATGTGGCTTTACACAAAATAATCTAAAAGAAGGCTCTTACCCAAGAGCAATTATCGTCAATGCTCCACCTGTTGGTGTTGGTGGCCCATTTGCCGTTGCCGTTAATAAGATCAAGGGTCACTTTTTTAATAAGTTGGCCTCGATTAAGATGTCGATACCACTAGGTGGACTCGTGGATTTAAATACTCTTTCTCATCAAAATAAGGTGGTTGAGGAATTTAAAAATGATCCTTTTAATCTTCAAAAGCTTCACACAAAACTCCTGCTGGAAATGGTTGCTTGTAGTAAGAGAGTTTTTTCAAAGCCTATCAATGATAAGGTTGAAAAGTATATTTCTTATGGAACAGCTGATAAGTTAATTAGTGTACCTGAGCTTGAAAAGTACTTGGCAGAAGTTGACACGAGTTTTACTGTAACAAAAATAGAAGGTGCACGACACGAACAATATCAAGAAATTGAAAAGTATCGTACTCCTTATTTTAATTATCTTAGGGATCTCGTTAAAAAATTAATTTTTTAGCGAGCTTGAACATAGTCGATAAAGTTCTTTATGACTTTACGGCCACCTTCATAACCGGCCTTTAATTCTTGCTCCGATAGAGTCATTTCAATATGGCCTTCGACAAAGTCTTGAGATGCTTCAGGGTGTCCTTGAAAGCTAAAGAATGGAAGTGACTCATGAGCAATTCCATCCAGAAAACAATCGTCTGATGTTGCAAGATGAATAAAGCCTTTTGGCAGCTCCTTGACTTCATAGTGGTGAGTGATGAAGAGACTGAATTGTTCGTCTTTTTTGAAACCAAATTTGTCAGTAAGAACTTTTGTTTTTCTTGTTCCTTCAAAAAGTTGGTTATCAGGTTTCACCATATCAACCTTTGAGCCAAAAATATCGGCAATAAGCTGATGGCCAAAGCAGATACCCATGACTGGAATATTTTTTTCTAATTTTTCTTTCATACGTTTTGCTAGATCAACTTGCCACTCAAGTCTTTGATAAACATTTGAGTCTGAACCGAAAATAATATAGCCGCTGGCCTCTTCAATTTTATCGAGTGAACTGCATCCAAATTGAGATACCCAGTGATAGGTCGTAGGAATATTAAAATTTTGAATCATTTGATTCATGCAGTTATATGATGGTTTCGAAATTGCGCAGTCGATTATTGCAATAGGCTTCTTCATGAGGTTCCTTAAAATATGGTCGAAATAGTGTCAATTTGAGAATGCCTAATCTAACAAATTTGTTAAAAAGCTAAAAGAACTTTGTCGTAAAAAGAAATAGTACTTAGTGAGTTTTGACAGTGTCAAACTTCCACAAGATATTGGCACTTTTTAATTAAAGGTTTTAACAATCAGTACTTTCTAAGTTCAAAAGATCAAAATCAGAGAAAAATTTTGAAAATTTCTAAGTTATTAAGAGTTCGTCAGCACCAAATGTGAATTCAATACCTTTCAATTTTACAAAGAATCTAAAAGAAAAACTCTTTGTTGACCTAGGTTAAAAGTCTAATTTTATATAAAATCTAACTAAAAACAGGTTAAAGTTAAGGCAAGAATTTACCGATAAATAAATTAAGATTAATTCGGGGGGATATCTTGTCAACTGCCAAGAAATTAGATCAAGACAATATTGAAAAGCCAGCAGCTTGCGTCGATGCGCCAAAGGTTTCTGGTCCTAATGATGAAAATCCATCTAATGTTTTAGAGTTCTCAATTACTAAACAAATTAAGGATGTTGATTTATCAAAGTTGGGAGAAAGTTCTGAGGAGAATACTGGTAGTTTGAATAATCTTGATCTTGCAGCAAAGCCAGTTGGTGATATTACTCATACTCAAATTCTAAATCTTGCAAAGAGTTCGACTGAAGTGGATGTGCTTGAAGCACAGGTGAAGTTAATCGCCCTTTTTGTATCTGAGGCCAGGCTACTTGAGGGCGAGCTGAATAAATATATTCACGCTATTCACAAACAAAGCCCACAATCAAAGAAGTATCTTCTTCAAATGAGGAAAGTCGTAAAAGACTTCTCTAATATTGAAAAGATTCTCGAGAAGGCCAGATCTGTAAAATAAATCGAGAATTAGCGACTAGCTATTTGAAGTAGCTTATCTTCTTTTGGTTTCTTAGAGTCTTTATCTTTCTTTGACTCTTTTTCGTCTTTTTCAGGACCTTGATCTTCAACTGGGATACTTTTAAGGATCTCTGTTGCAGATACATTCATGCTAAATCCAAGACATGCGATAACGGCCATTGCTAGTACAAGTTTCATAAATTCCCTCACGTATATAATTATGCTTAGAATAGAAAGGATTTGGGCCTTAGACAAAGAGAATCGCTCGGGGGTTGTAATTTTTTTAAACATGTAAGATTGAGACGAGATTCTTACAGGAGATTGGCTTCTGGGAAAGCAGGGTAAGGTTGGACGGTGCCAAACTTACCCTGAATATTTGTTATTTCTTAATAAATGTTTCTAAGAACTTCACTCTCGTTAGTGCTGGTGGGTGAGAGTGGTAGAAAGAGCTATAAATTGGATCTGGAGTTAGCGTACTCGCATTATCCTTGTACATCTTCACAAGTGCATTGATTAGCTCTTGAGGGTCCGAGTGAATTGAAGCGAACTCATCGGCCTCAAATTCGTACTTTCTCGATGCCCATGATGAGATAGGTGTAATAAAGAAAGTATAAATTCCGCTAACGAGTAGGAAGAGTGTTAATGCCATATAAGTCTGTGTCGTATGCACTCCATGCATCTCAAAGAACCATGATGTTTGCATCAGCTGTCCTAGAATAAATAGGCCGATAAAGCTAAAAACAAAGGCCTTGATCATCATCTTAAGAATATGCTTACGCTTGAAATGGCCTAATTCGTGAGCAAGAACGGCTTCTACTTCTGACGCGCTTAGAGTGTTAATTAGAGTATCAAAGAAGACAATGCGCTTATTTTTTCCAAATCCAGTGAAGTAAGCGTTTCCGTGACCACTTCTACGTGAAGCGTCCATCACGAATAGTCCCTTACTTTCAAACTCAACTCGCTTTAAAAGCTCGAGAATACGATCCTTCACTTCGCCTTCCTCAAGCTCCGTAAACTTGTTGAAGATTGGAGCAATAAAAGTAGGGTAGATCCACATTAAAAGTAGTTGGAATGCGCTTAGGAATGCCCAAGCGTAGGCCCACCAATATTGTCCAAGAGATTCCATGATCCAAAGGATTCCGTAAATTAGTGGAGTACCAATTATAAGCCCAAGAAGTGATCCCTTGATCATATCTGTAACAAAAGTTTTAAAAGTTGTTTTGTTAAACCCGTACTTCTCTTCAATAACAAAAGTTGTATAAAGAGATTCTGGCAGGCTTAGGATTGAGTTAATAAAGCTAAAGGCCAGGATAAAGAAAGTTCCTGTAAAAAGTGGAGATAGCTCTAGAGCTAGAATTGACTTATTTAGGGCATCTAGTCCACCACCAAGTGTCCAAACCACAAGAATGATATAGCCGATAAAGTTGAAAAGTTGGCCCTTGTTAAGCTTCTCCATCGTATAGCGAGCAGCTTTTTGGTGGTCCTCAAGAGTGATTTTATCTGCGAACTCTTCTGGAACTTTATTAAAGTTCTTTCCAATATGCTTAATATTTCTCTTATCTAGATATGCTTCAACAAGTCCCTTAATACAAAGGACAGAAATAAATACTTTTGATGCCATCGTAAGATTGACCATGTGCTTCCTTTTTTTTAACTTCTATATTTGTTATGACCTTTATATCATGTCAAAAAAAAAGGTATTTGCCTATGAATGTTCATCAAATTTATACCGATTCACCTTTACGCAACTATAACTATATTGTCGAAATGGGCAATGCTGAAGTTGCTGTGGTTGATCCTATCTACCCTGAATTAATCAATGAGTGGTTGGCCGCTAATGAACGCCAACTGGCCGTGGTCCTGCTATCACACGGTCATTATGATCATGTGGCCGGAGTTGAGGCCTTGGTTAAAGAACATGGTGCTCAAGTCTGGGGGCATAAAGACAGCTTTAAAAGTGTTGATCGCATTCTTGTTGACGGAGAAAAGATTCCAACTTCTTTAGGAGAACTCGAAGTCATTGAGACCCCAGGTCATACGATGGATCACTTGTGCTTTCTATTTTTTGAATCTGGCAAGCAAGTTGAAATTATCACGATGGATACGATCTTTAATGCAGGGATTGGTAACTGTAAGAACGGCGGAAATCTTGAAGTATTCGTTGACACGATTCTTGCCTTAAATGAAAGAGTCGAGGATCAGGTCATTCTCTGGCCGGGACATGACTATATAAAGAATAATTTAAATTTCACCTTGGCCAATGATCCGGATAATGAAGCAGCAAAACAGTTGCTCGAGCGTGTGGAATCAGAAGGAAGCATCGGATTTCAAACCAATTTTGAAACAGAGAGGAGAGTTAATCTCTTCTTGATGACGAATGATAAAGAAAGAATTAAAGACTTAAGACATAAACGAGACAACTGGTAAATAAAAAAACATTTAAAGGAGTTGATATGAGTTTTCCAAAAGTAGGAAATATGGCGCCAGCATTTACAATGCTTAACCAAGACGAACAAAAAGTAAGCCTAAAGGATTTCAAAGGTGACAAGAACGTTGTTCTTTACTTCTATCCTAAGGCCATGACACCTGGGTGTACAACTCAAGCCTGTGGTATTCGTGACTATAAAAAGGAGTTTGCTAAAGCCGATACAGTGGTTTTAGGAGTATCTCCTGACGAGCCAGCACGTCTTGTTAAATTCATCGATAAACAAAAGTTAAACTTTGACCTTCTATCAGATCCTGAGCACAAGATTATGGATAAGTATGGAGTTTGGGGACTTAAGAAATTCATGGGTAAAGAATACATGGGTGTTATCAGAACGACTTTTATTATTGGCAAAGACGGTCGTCTGAAATATGTAATGGATAAGGTGAAAACTAAGTCACACCATGATGACGTACTGAACTGGATTAAAGAAAATCTATAGTCCTTTCTTTAATTAATTAGCTGAGGAAGTTTATGAAGGCCCTAATTTTATTTTTACTATTTTCAACAACTTATGCAGCAACACTTGAAGTGATGTCTTATAACGTTGAAAACCTATTCGACACACAAAAAGATGAAGGAAAGAACGATTGGGCTTACCTTCCAAAGAACACTAAGGGAAAGAAAGAAGCTTGTAAGAAAGTTTCTTCAAAGTATCGTCGTGACGAGTGTTTCTCGGCCGACTGGACTCAAGAGAAACTAAATTTAAAACTATCTCAGATTAAGGATGTTGTTTTAAAAGAAAGAAAGAAGCTTCCTGACTTATTAGTTGTTTCTGAAATTGAAAATGAAAATGTCATCGGTCAACTTGCAAAAGTTCTGGGTTATAAGAAATTTTATACTTCAAATTCACCAGATTACCGTGGAGTTGATCTTGCAGTACTTTTTAATGAAACAAAAGATTTTAAATATGTTTCAAAGAAAGAGCATGTTCTTAAAAGTGATTATCTAAAAAAGAGGCCTTCTCGTAATATCTTTGAAGTGCAATTCAAACTAGGGAAGAATGACCTTTATGTTTTTGCTAATCACTGGCCAAGTTTAGGAAACCCTGACGAGGCAAGAGTAACAGCTGCAACAACTTTAAAAACTAGAATTGATGAGATTATGAAGAAGAATGCGAAGGCTTCAGTTCTTGCAGTAGGTGACTTCAATACTATTCCTGAGTTAAAGAAGTCAGGAAATAAGCATCCTATGAGAGATGTTCTATTAAAAGATGGAACAATTGTGGATGTTGAAAAAGTATTTCGTTCTGAGAAGTCTAATTCAAAGAAAGTTAAAACAATGCCTCCTGGGACTTACTACTATGCAAGAAACTCTCAGTGGAACCACCTAGACCGTGTTTTTGTTCCAAGAGTCATGTTAGGTGAGAAACACCCGGTTAGAATTGATTTAAAGTCTTATCAGATCTATGCTCCAGATTTTATTCGTCAACCACAACCACAAAGTGTTTTTGATGAAGATATGGAAGAGATGAGAGATCGTGGATTTAAAGTTGAAACGAAGAAAGTTCAAACAGCTCCAAATCGTTATGATCATTTAGCGACTAAGAAAGCTAAGGCCGGATACTCGGATCACTTTCCACTTGTTTTCGAATTAAATTACTAAAAGAAAAAGGCCCTTTAAAAGGGCCTTTATTTTTTTAATCTTCATATACTGCATTTAAATAATGTCTAAAACAAAGTCTTGTTGGATCCTCTAATGGTGGATTTTCCTCGTAGAACTTCATACACTTTTCATTAAATCTCTTTGCTGAATCATCCTTTCTCTTTTTACCACGGAACTCAAAGTGAAACCCTACATAGTCTGGAGTGAAAACTGGATGAATTGACATATCCCATTTCTCATTGCGATTTGTATTGAATTCATCAGCATAGAATAGTCTTCCTGTTAAGTGACCAACAAGTGCTCCTATCGCAACATCACTGGCCCAGTGAGCATTATCGTGTACTCTTGACCAACCACCAATTGCTGCTGCTGTATAAGCTAGTACAGGAATGATTGTTGATTTATCTTTATAGTGTTCTGCGATTACCGTTGCAAAAGCAAATGCCGTTGTTGTGTGTCCAGAAGGAAATGAAACATTATCATTATCCCAGTTGAATCCAGAAAATTCTTGGTGATCATCTGTCTTATTTGGTCTTGTTCGACTAAAAGTCATTTTACCAGCTCTTGTGATAATTCCTGAAATTGCAGTAGCTTTAAGTGCAACTTTAGCAACACGTTTGATTTCGTTATTATCCATAACAACTCCGAGAACATATCCTGCAGCTGATAGGCCGATAACTTGGCTACCTGCTTTTTCTCCCCAATATGATATCTCTTCAGAAATCTCAGTTCTATGCTCTTGTGCGAATTGTTTTAATTGCTCATCATTATTAAATAGAAGAATTGCCGTACCAGCTGCCGCACCAATAGTTACTAACTCTGAATTTGTTAAACCAATTGGTAAGGTTTGATAGCTTGGTGCAAAAGTGTATTCACCATATCTATTGATAATCCCATCTTCTTCGTAGCGAGGTTGAAAGGCACTATCTTTACCCATACCTGGACAGTAACCATCTCTTAAGAAGTCTTCGACAAGGCATTCTGCTTGCGCATTTAAAATGAATACAAGGCATGCCAATATTTTTAGAAACCTAGTTCCTCTCATAATTTCTCCCTAAATAAAATATGATTTGTGCCATTATATCTTGATAGGTAAGTGGCTAGATTGATTTTGTTGTATTTACACAGGGGTTACAAATTTTAGACAGTTAGATGGCGGTAATATATTTCCTCAATTTTTAAAGGTGAATTTAAGTTAGAATAATTAAATGAGGGGAATTTTAATTCTAATTTTAACTATTTACGGCCTGGGTGCATATTCATCAACTGATTTCAATTACCAAGATCGTTCGAATGATTTTCAAGGGTTAGCAGAAGTGCTAATTGCTGAGTACCAATATCAAGACTTTGATGGTTTCTATCAAAATTATTCTGAGCACTTCCTAGCAAATCAGGTTTTTGTTAAGGGGAGTGAGAGATTCTTCGTAAAACTCGGGCTAGAGGCCGATGAAAGTAAGCTTAATAAATTCATCTCACTAGACGCTGGGGAAGTCGTAAATTTCAAAGTTGGAAAAGTTCCTGTTTCTATTTATTTTGAAAATATCTCAAAAGTTGAAAAATTTAGAATTGTAAAAAGTGTTAAAGGCTTTGTGGCAAAGCAAATGAGAAAGGGGAGCTTTAAAAAGTACACTCTCATTGATCTCATTATCCCAAAGGCGCATGCTTTAGAATGTGAAAATCAATTAGAAGAAATTGTAAATATTGATGACCTAAAGGCGCCTGTTGATCGCTTCAATAAGGACTATCTTATGGCGCAAGCAAGCGGTTGTGTGCAAAAGGCCCTAAGCGCTGCCTGGGCAAAAACTGGTGGCCTTGTTCAAGATGTGGGAAGTGGAATTTGGAACTTTATTAAGTCTCCCGTTAAGTCAGCGAAAAAGTTTTGGAGTAGTGCTGTTGATACATATGAGACAACAAAGGAATTTATCACGCAAATTGATCAAAAACTAGCTAGTCTCGGTGAGGCGCTCGGTGCTCTATCTCTTGAGTCGCAAATCCAATTAGTTTGCTCTCTAGTAGGAAGCCTGGGATCAAATGTCTTAGTAAACGTCATTATGAGAGGACCTCTTGGGCTAGGGAATGCTATGACTTCTCTTGCAGATCTTTCAAAGAGAGTAACGTCATCGGCAAAATTCTTACAGCTTCTTGACCAGTTAAAGAGTGCAGGAAAGTTAGGGAAAGAAAAAGTCGGTGAGCTCATAAATAAAGTACTTATGACAAAAAATAAAGATGGCCTTGAAAAAGTTAATACTCTTTCTTCTGGTAATTATGTGAACTTAACTGTGGAGTATGCGGCATGCGCGCTTTAGTTATTTCGTTATTCTTAATTTCTAACTTACCCATTTTCGCTGCAGGTAAGAAGTGTAAGGATCTTGACGCTAAGGTGACAAGAGCAATTGAGTCACAAAAGATTATGAGCCAAAGAGGAATTAAGGGCGAAATCAGACAAGAGATGACAAGTCTTCTAGATCGTGGTGTCGAGATTAATCCTATGTTCTTTCAACATATGATTCATCGTAAGGGATTCAAGACAACGGGGTTCAAGGATAAGGATCTTCTTGTTGGGCATGCGAAAAAACACGGTGATGAATTTAACTTTGTTAGTGATAGACAATACTTGAGAAATGCTGAGAAGTTTGCTCGCTCAAGTGATGATAATATTATCTCTTTTAGAAGTAAGAATGATATTTACCGCTATAATCCTGTCTCAAATGAGTTTCAAGTAATTGAACGTTCTGGAAAGGTGATTGGTACTTATTATCGACCAGATCTAAGAAAGCTAAACGCTGCTAGAAAGAGAGAAAATCTTCCTCCATTTAAGAGTGTTACCGAGTGGTTCATTAAGAATAAATGGGAGCGCTTTGTTTTAAATAGTGACTTTAAAAAATAGAGAATATTTCGTTAAATATTTTAAAGGCCTGGCTTTTCGCAAATGCTTCAAAATTTGTAAACCTATTGGCGAAATCTTTTTCGTTCGATTTATTTTGATATAGGTATGCTGTGGCCACTTCTGCAAACATTTCTTCTGGCGATACTGTTGAGTACTCCGAAGGGAAGTTATCATAGGTGATTAACTCATTTGTATTAGTTAATCTAAGCTTTGCTTCAGATAAGTTAATTTCTGGGTGATGGTGATCATTATTGTGTTGGTATGTGAAATGCCTCTCATTTTCAGTCGAAGACCAGCCAACAGAGTTAATGAAGTCTTGGTATAGGTCTGGGTTCTCTTTTTGAACGAAGTGAAAGAACTCGTGAGTTAGAGTCAGGTTGATTTCTTCATCATTTTTTAATTGATCTTTGTAGATAACGATTTGTTTCCACTCTTCATCATACTTGCCTTTTGTTAGCCAGCTTGTCGGATGTGTTGTCTCAAAAATAACAAATTTTAAGTGATTTGTTGTCTCTGTAAAACCAGTGTCGAGTAGTTCTTTGACAAGTCGGATTTGCTTTAAGTTTATTTCTGCAGCAGGAATTAGAAGAATTTTGTAATCTTCATATATCTGCGTCTGAAGAGTACTTGCTTTAGACCTTTCTTTGTCAGTAATATTCTTACTAAACTCAAAATCAACAAAGTCGATAATGCCATTATTATTTAGATCAGTGCCAAATCTTGTTTTGTCTTCAGGAAACTCATCTGTGATATTCTCGTAACCATCACCATCAATATCATTATCCATAGCATCTGGAATTCCATCGAAGTCTTGGTCCAGAAAAATAAAGTAGTTATCATTTCTAATAACATCTTTTTCAATAAAGGTTTCATTTATTGTATAGCGAAGTTTTTCATCGATGGGTGGAAGATTGAATGGGGCGGCTAAGATCGTTTGGGTAATTACCATTGAAATGGCAAGACTCCCTATGGACCAAGGGCGGCCCAGTAGAGAGTTTTTAAATATGTTTTTCTTTTTGAAAATCATGCCTAAGTTTTATCCAATTCTTAGTGGTAGTGAGCTGACCAAATATCTGCCCATGCTTCAATGAATCCACCGTGTCCACCAACTAGAGCGTATGAAAGGATCGCCGCTGGGAAGTAAAGTGGGCCAAGAAGTGCTGATTGCTTCGCGTGACCTGCTTCATGTCCTGAAGCGAAACGGTAACCTGAGCAGAAGTCTAGCTCAAATAGTCCTGCAGACATCTTTCCTGGTACGATTCCTAGTCCACATACGTCAGCATATATTTGCATCTTTGAAGCTGCGATTCTGATACGTGGTAGATCAAATTCAATCATTCTCATATAACGATATGGAGTTACAGCTTCTAGGAAGTTTATAAATAAGTTAACTCCACGACTAACTGGCGCAAGAATTACCTTTGTTCCAATAAAAGCAGCTCCTACCATTGTATTGATTAATCCCCAAGATAGGTTAGAAGCAATAACAAATAGGTGCATAAGTGGATGATCTGGATTTGCTGGATCAAATAGAAGGGACTTCTTTCCAAATACGCTTTCGTAAGTTGTTAAGGCCTTATCAAACTCAGCTCTTTGCTCTTGAGTAAGAGCTTCTTGCTTATATTCTTTGAACTTTTCTAATTTCTCAGAATTTTCTTTCTTACCTGTATTAAGTAGGTTGTTAATATTTTCACTTAGCTGTGGTGAAAGAATATTTGCATCTCTCATGGCCTTAAGCTTTGTAAGAGTTTTCTTAGCATCTTGATCGATGATTTTCATCATACCGATATAGGCCATATGTTGCTGTAGAACTTCAAGCTTGAATTCTTCATCATTTTCAGTAAAACGTTGCATCTTATCTGAAGAAATCTCTTCGATATAACCAATTGAACGCTTTGTATAACCTTCACTTAGATTTCTCATATAAGTAAGAGAGTAGAGTGCAAGAACTTCGTTTTTTGCCATTTGCTCAGGTGTATTGATAAGACGATTAGTCTCATCTTTACGGTAAGAGTCTTTTCCTGCATCAAAAGTAATTGCGTGGATATCGAGAGTTAGATCTTTAACTTGTTTCATCCAGTTGCGAATCTTTTCTTTACTTTCATTATATTTTTCAACTGTACGCACTCTTCTTCTACGATCATTCGATCCGTAAGTTTGCTTTGAGTCTGTCCAAGTTTCAAACTTTGGAGCACTGTTGATTAGCTTGGCAATTTGTTCTGATTTTATTTGTAGTTCGTTGGCCATCATCAGTTTTGAATCTGATAAGTTTGATTTTTCAGAGCTTTCAAGGCTAAGCTTGAAATCATTGAAGTGATTATTGATACCTTTATTGGTAACAACTTTACAAGAGGCCATTTGAAGGCAGGCAAATACACACAAGGTTGTATTAGCAACTTTTTTAATTGCTGGTGACATAATCTCTCTCCGTTTTTGGTTTACGGTATTTTGTGAGTTATATCATTTAATTTGATTGAGTTAGTCGGATTTGAAATCTTCTCTTAGCTGTACAAAAATTAGTCAATAAATTGTAGTTCGATTTCTTGAGCTAATTTATTAAGTAAGTACTTAACTTCAGGTTCTAGGCTAGGGTGGGCCTGTACGATAATGTCGCGATGGCCTTCGTGCTTGTCTCCTTCGATTGTTGAGTAGAAACATAGGCCTTCATTTGCTTCAAGTTGAAAGTAGAAATATGCTGATTCTTTCTTTGGTACTCTTACAATTGTTTTAAATATCTCACTCATAAAATACTCGACAAGTTTGTTTTTTATTTAGTTATTTGGCTTGGCAGTCTTTGCCTATCCACGAAATTTCATTGACTTAAACGCTTTGTAACCTAAAATATTATTAAAGGCCACTCTTTTATCAAGTCATGGAGGACTACAAGTGAAAGATTTCAGGAAGAGATTTCCACTCACTTCAGTATTAATTTTAGCATTGGCAACGACTTCTTGTTCGTGGTCGAAAAGAAAAACTCTTTTTGATGAAGAAGGTTACCCAATTGAAGAAGCGAAGCAGGCCGAAGCTAAACAACAAATGGTTCCTAAGGCCCAGTACGATCAGCTTCTTGAAAAATACGACAAGCTTTTAAAAGATACTAAGGCGCCAAGTCTGGCCGAACAATACAAGGCCAAGGAAGGGAAGGGGTCGGCTGAGCAAGTACAACTTAGTATGATTGATGATCTTCAAGGCGCAAAGAGTAGTAGTGTTGCTGAAACAGTAGATGTTTTTGCTAATGAAGTGGTTGCCCAAAAGAAGCAAGAACAATCAGATGATGTTCTTCTACAAAAAGAATTAAATCTGCTAAAGCAGGCCGAAGGTCTAATGGCGCAAAACCGCTTGGACCAATCTTTAACTATTCTAAAAGATCTTGAAGGTTCAAGACATAGTCAAATTAAAGTAAGAGCAAAGTTCTACTTAGCAGAAATGCTTTTTTCTCAACAAGAATTTGATCTAGCGATGCAGTTGTATGAAGAGATTCTTAGACAACATGCTTTTTCAGGTCTTGTTATTAAGAGTTTAGGAAGACTTATTGTTTGTACTGATAAATTAAAATTAGCAAAGAAGAAAGAGAAGTATTATTCAATCCTTCACGATTTCTTCGGTGAAGCATAGGGCGTAGTTTGAAGAAGAAAAATCTAAGCTTATTATTTTGTATCGTATCTCTTCTCATGAGCATGGGACAGGTGCGCGCACAAGATGATCTTAAGGATCTAGAGCTCTTAGATGATAAAGACCTTCTTATGCTATTAGAAGAAGAGACTGATCAGCCACAGCAAACGGACGTGTCTGAGGAAGTTCTTACTGATGAATTAAATTCGATAAAAAGTGATCAAAAGAAGACCCTTCCTGGTGAAGAGGTTCTAACTGATGAGAATCTACAAAAGATTAATGCCAATAATTTAGAGAATGCAGATAATCTTGAAGAGATTGATATTCTTGCAAAAGATGTTGATACAAAATCACAAGCTACTAATGTCGAGATTGTTGAGCCAGAGAAGGCCAAAGGATCGAGTGCAAGTGATCAAAAAGTAACGATTAATAAAAACCTTTTCAATGTGGGAAGAGAAGAGAAAGAGCTTCTTGATCTTGCAAAATTTGTTGAAAAGAAAATACCAGAAGAAGAGTGGAATGAGCTTGCTACATCGGCAAAGGTCGATAAGTATGTTGTTCAAGAGGGTGATTGGTTATGGAAAATTTCACAAAACCTTTTTGGATCAGGATTCTACTATTCTAAGATTTGGTCAATGAACCCACAAATTACAAACCCTCACGAAATTGAGCCGGGACAAGTTCTTGTTTTCTCAACGGGAAGCGAAAGCTCTTTTCCTAAGGTTGCATTTGGGACATTTGAAGATGATGGCTCACAAGTACGTCGCTCTGAAAATGTTAAGGTCGCATCCTCTGGTGCCTTTTCTGCGTACGGTGATGATATAAAGTCCAATTGGCTAAGAGAGAGAAGACAGCTTGTTAATAAAGGTGCGTTCTTTCAATCATTAACTGAATCTTCTTATGATGATGTTCTATCAATGACTGAGATCGAGCTAAATACTGACTATAAGAAGTATGCTCCGCCTATTTCTCGTATCATTATTGAGGAACCTGATAATCAATATGATAAGAATGGAATTTCTTCTATTGAAAGACAAGAAATCACGGTTTCACATGGTTTCTATTTAAATACTTTTCTTTCGACTAACCACCTTCAAGACTTAGGGTATATCTCTGATAAGCAAGACGAGTCTGTTCTTATTCTTCGCGATCAGAAAGTCTACGTTAAGTTTGATAAGAGTGTGCAAGTAAGGCCTGGTGATAAATTCTCAATCTATCAACCAGATGGAAAAGTTTCTCATCGTATTTCTGATCGTGAAGGTCTTCGCTATACAATCTTAGGACAAGTGAAAGCGATAAGAGAGTTAGAAGATAATAAGTGGGAAGTATCAGTTGACGAAATTGTTGAAACGATTGAGCGCGGTGCTAGAGTTACAGTTTACACACCTAAGATTGCTAAGATTTTTAAAACTTATAATCCTCGACGTATTGAAGCGGCCATTATTGGTTCATATAAACAACAACAGCGAGGACTAGCTCTAGGAAGTGTTGTTTACCTCGATCGTGGTCGAGTGGATGGCGTTGAGCTAGGAAATGTTTTTGAAGTCTACTCATTCATGGATAGAGGAACAGGAAAGCAAATTAGTTCTCAACCAACATATGTAAAAGGTGAGGCAACTGTTATTACTGTCACAGATAATTTTGCGACGGCCGTTATTTCTTATAGTAATTCAGGAATGGAGCTTGGTGATATTGCTCTGACTAAATCTGAGGCAACTGCAAAGATGGCAGAGCAGCTACGTAATAATACTCGTGCTAAGAATCTTGGCAAGCAAGAGAACCTTGCTCTTGAGGAACTTGATGTTGAGTTGAACTTAGATAATCTTGGAGAGGATCTTCTTAAGCAGGTTGATGAAATTCGCCTTGAAGAAGATGAACTTGAAGAACTTGAACGCCAAGAAAGAGAGAAATCGATCATTAAAGAACAAGCTCGTGATCTTAAAGAACTTGAGAAGCTTGAGAGAGAATTGATTG
Source organism: Halobacteriovorax sp. GFR8 (assembly GCF_050955245.1). Classification (NCBI taxonomy): domain Bacteria; kingdom Pseudomonadati; phylum Bdellovibrionota; class Bacteriovoracia; order Bacteriovoracales; family Halobacteriovoraceae; genus Halobacteriovorax; species Halobacteriovorax sp. GFR8. The sequence goes on from NZ_JBPBLR010000002.1 coordinate 676,485, forward strand.
AAGCTGAAACAAAATTAAATGAGAAGAAGATTGATGAAGATACTTACTTAGAGCGTCAAGATCTGAATTTAATTGAGAAAGGTGTGAAGGCCAAAGATCCTAACGCACTACCTTCAATGAATGAAATCGAATCACAAGAAGGTCTAAAATATATGGATGAAGATCTGAACAGTAAGGAGAACCCTTACGGATTGACTCCATATGACATCGAAGAAATTGAAGAACTATTGAATAGTGACTCAAATTAATCTATGCTAGCAAAAAATATGTTAAGATATCCTTGGTGCGTTCCAGTAACGCACCTTGTTTTTTTATAACAGGAGAAAGTGAACATCATGACACAATCAGAAGTTGTGAGTGAAGCTGCAACAAATGCTGCCTCTAAAAAGGCCTCGAAAAAAGCAGCAAAAAAAACAACAAAGAAGAAAACTGCTAAAAAAACTGCCAAAAAAACTGCAAAGAAAAAAGTAGCTAAAAAGGCGGCCAAAAAGACTGCAAAGAAAACTGCAAAGAAGACGACAAAGAAAAAGGCTTCCTCAGTTAAAGACAAAGACTACAAACTAGTCATTGTGGAGTCACCTTCAAAGGCCAAAACAATTAAGAAGTATCTTGGGCGTGGTTTTCAGGTTGTTGCCTCAAATGGACACATTAAAGACCTTCCAAAATCAAAACTAGGTGTTGATATCAAAGAGAACTTTGAGATTGACCTAGTACCAATAGCTGGTAAAGCAGCAAAGATCGAAAGAATTCAAGAATTAGCAAAAGATGCAAATGAAATCTTCCTGGCTCCCGACTTGGACCGTGAAGGAGAGGCCATTGCATTTCACCTTGCTGAAGAAATTGGTAAGAAGAAAAAAATTAGAAGAGTTATTTTCAATGCTGTTACAAAGAATGCTGTAACAAATGCCGTTGAAAACCCAGTTGATCTAAATGTTAATATGTATGATGCCCAAAAGACACGTCGTGTACTTGACCGTCTTGTGGGATATAAGATCTCACCAATTCTTTGGGATAAAGTTCAACGTGGTATCTCTGCTGGGCGTGTTCAATCAGTTGCCCTAAGAATCATTGTTGAAAGAGAAGATGAAATTAAGGCCTTCGTTCCAGAGCAGTGGTTTTCAATTCACGGTGAGATGGAAAAAGATGGAACTCTTTTTGAGTTCAAATACTATGGTGAAGATGCCAAGAAGAAAACTGAATTAACAGATGAAGAGTTCACGAAACAAATTGTAAAAGATGTTAATGGGAAAGAGTTTGAAGTTATTGACGTTAAAAAACGTGAAAGAAAACAAAACCCTACACCTCCTTTTACAACTTCAAAGCTTCAGCAGGAAGCTGCTAATAAGCTAGGATTTACGGCCAAGAGAACAATGATGGTTGCGCAAAGACTTTATGAAGGGATTGCAACAACTGACTTTGGAACTGTTGGTCTTATCACATATATGAGAACGGACTCTGTTAGAACTGAGCCGGAATCATTAAATGCTCTTCGTGAGTATGTTAAGGGCCAATATGGTGAGAAGTACTTATCACCAGAACCAATTGAATATAAGAAAAAGGGAAGTAGTAAGGTTCAAGATGCCCACGAGGCCATCAGACCAACTTCTCTTGAATATACTCCAAATCAATTAAGAGGAGATTTAGAGCCAGATGAGCAAAAATTATATGAGCTTATTTGGAATAAGTTTATCTCTTCTCAAATGAGTCAGGCGATTATCGATCAAACAGCTGTAACTTTTGAGTGTGAAGGCCACTTCTTTAAGGCAAATGGCTCGATCATTAAGTTTCCAGGTTTTAGAACTGTCTATATGGAAGCAGCTGCTGAAAAAGCTTCACGCCGCGGCGGTAATGATGATGAGGATGAAAATGACACACCAAAGGCAACAGGTGAGCTACCAGTAATAGAAGTTGGTGAGCAAATGCCTGCAAAGAATGGACCTGCTGAACAGGAACACTGGACTTCGCCGCCTCCTCGTTATAACGAAGCTTCTCTTGTAAAGACTCTTGAAGAAAAGGGGATTGGGCGTCCTTCTACTTATGCTTCAATTATTTCAAATATCCAAGATCGTGGTTATGTCGAAAAGGTTGAAAACCGTTTTATGTCGACAGAGCTTGGTACTGTTGTTTGTAAGATGCTTATTGAATCGTTTCCGGATGTAATGGATGTTGCTTTTACGGCCAATGTTGAAAAGCTTCTGGATAAAATTGAAGACGGTGAAATTAAGTGGAAGAAAGTTCTTAAGGAATTTTGGCAAGGTTTTGAAAAGACTCTTGAAAAAGCAAAAGAGGAAATGAAGAACCTTAAAAAGCAGGAGATTCCAACGGGAATTCACTGCCATAAATGTGAAGACGGTGAGTACCTTATTAAATGGGGACGTAATGGTCAGTTCCTTGCCTGTCGTAACTACCCAGATTGTACATCGACTCATGACTTTAAAAAGCACCTTGATGGAACAATTGAAATACTTCCAAAGGACTGGTTTAGAGACCCGTGCCCAGAGTGTGGAAAGCGTCTCGAAGTTAAGAAAGGTAAGTATGGACGCTTTGTTCGCTGTGAAGAATATCCAAAGTGTGAAACAACTCTTCCTTATACAATCGATGTGACATGTCCAAAGTGTAAGGTTGGAAAGTTTGCAGAGAAGAAGTCTCGTTACGGGAAAATCTTCTATGGTTGTACGAATTATCCAGAGTGTGAAACTGCCCTTTGGAATGAGCCAAAAGTTATGGATTGTCCTGCTTGTGGTTTCGGCGTTATGGGTGTTAAGGAAACAAAGAGATGGGGGAAACAGCTTCAATGTCCTGAGTGTAAGCACTCTGTAGACTGGGAAGATACTCCATTTGCTAAAGAAGAAGCACAAGAGAATAAAGAGTAATCAATATGATCAATAAAAATATGGCCCTTGTTTTTTGCAAGGGCTTTCTTATGGGCATTGCCGACTTAATCCCTGGTGTTTCAGGGGGAACTATTGCATTTATCACTGGAATCTATGATAAGCTTCTGGCCACAGTCGCTGCCATTGATAAAGGTCTCATTAAGGATGCACTAACTTTTAATATAAAGAGTGTTTCAGAGAAGATTGATTTAAAATTCATCATTCCTTTAGGTATTGGAATTCTCGGGGCCATGCTTTCTCTTGCAAGGCTTATGCATTATCTGATTAATCATCACCCTGTACCGACTTGGGGCCTATTTCTAGGGTTGATTTCAGCTTCTATCATTGTCATCGCTAGGGACTTAAAGGATCGTAAGAATCCTCTGGCCCTTGTTATGGTGGCCCTAGGTGCTGCAATTGGTTTTGCTATTACTCAGCTTGTGCCTGTCACAACTCCAACAGATTTATGGTTTATTTATATTTGTGGCCTAATTGGTATAACGGCCATGATTCTGCCAGGTATTTCAGGTTCATTCATACTGTTAATTTTAGGAAAGTATGAATACGTTACAGGTGCTTTAAAGAATCCATTTCAAGAAGGTGCCTTAATTATCATTGGTGTCTTCGCTCTTGGCTGCTTAACTGGTCTTGTTAGTTTTTCTAAGGTTTTAAATTTCTTTATGAAGAATTTCCGCGAGCGCACAATGGCGTTCCTGGTAGGAATTCTTCTTGGGACATTATCTAAGGTTTGGCCTTGGAGAGAAGTGACAAAGTCTGTCGTTATTCGTGGCAAGACAAAGGTCCTTTCTGAGAGCCTTTACTTTCCAACTTCACTTACGCCAGAGGATATTCTAGCTGTTGTGCTTGTTGTCATTGGTTTCTTCTTTGTCTTCTTTTTAGAGCGTAGTGCGAACAGAAACAACTAAAAATATTGTCTAGTTTAGTGACTTGACCTTTTATTTAATTCTCATTAACATCCGTTTGGTAATTCAAACAAAATGTTTAATAGGAGAATAAATGAAAAAGTTGTTTATCGCTTTAATTGCAGCAACAACAGTTAGTGCTGCTACAACACAAGAGCTAGAGAGAAGAATTGATATTCTTTCTAAAGAAGTACAAAGCATGCAATCAAAGGGCCTATCATCTAAGGTAAGCCTTGGTGGTTACGGTGAGATCATCTATACTGACAATAGTGAAGGTACATCTCAGTGGGATACTCTAAGAAACGTACTTTACGTTGGGTATCAATTTAGTGACAAGTGGTCATTCATGACTGAAATTGAAATTGAGCACGCAGATGAAATCTATACTGAGTTTGCAGAAATTCGTTATGCTCACTCTGACCTTTTAAACTTCAAAGCTGGTCTTCTACTTACTCCAATCGGGATCGTAAACACTGAGCACGAGCCAACTCGTTTTATTGGTGTTAAGCGTCCAAGACTTGAAAATGCAATTATTCCAACGACTATGCGTGAAAACGGTGTTGGAGTTTATGGTACTTGGAATAATCTTGAGTATAAATACTATATCATGAACTCACTAAAGTCTTGGGATGGATCTGCTGGTTTCTCTGAAGGTGGTGTACGTGGTGGACGTCAAAAAGGTGCTAAAGCACTTGCTGGACACTGGTCACATGTTGCTAGAGTTGATTACGGTTTTGACTTTGGTCTTGATCTAGGTGCTTCTCTTTATATGGGGACAACTAATGGTGACGCTCAAGGTGAGCACAATATCTACGATGTTCACTTAGCATATAACTACAAAGGCCTAATGGTGAAGGCGTTATATGTTTACTCAACTCTTGATGGTAAAGAGTTCTCAGCAGCAACGTCAAAAGTTGTAGCTGACGTTATGCAAGGTTACTATGTTGACCTAGCTTACAATATTACTCATGGTAAAACTTATTCAATTATGCCATATGTAAGATACGAAAGTTATAACACTCAAGACGATGTTGATGCATCTGTTGGCGTAGCTGATAAAGCAAACGATAAAGAAAATATCACAGCTGGTATTATGTATAAGCCACTTGATAAAGTTTCTTTCAAAGCTGACTTCACTAAACTAAATAATGCATCTAATGCTGGTGAATCAGAAGAAGTAAACTTCGGGATCGGATGGGAATACTAAGATTTTCAAATCTATTCAATATTAAGGCAGTAAAGGGGATTTTCCTCTTTACTGCTGTTTTATTTCTAGCGAAAGGACAAGCTTACGCTGGGATCAAGGAAACTCTTTCTAAGAAGTATCCTGATTGTGCATTTGTTGAGAAGTCTAAGTTCTTAACGGACAAAGAGTTTGAAACAATAAAATCTAAATATCCAACTCGTGATATTCGACGCTTCTATTCGTTTTATAAGAGAGAATGCAAGAATGAAACGTCGTATGACTTTGTCTTTACGGATACTGTTCGTACAAAGAATCAAGTTCTTCATGTTCATGTGGTAAAAAATAATATTGAAAGTTTAGCGATCGTTAAATTTGAAGAGCCTTCAGAATATAAGGTGAAGCCGAATTGGCTTTCTCGCTTTAAATCACAGAAGCCGGATACAATTGATATTGTTTCTGGAGCAACTCTTTCGTCTAATAGTACAAAATTTTTAGTATGGTTGTCGCTATATCTACAAAAAGATATAATCTAGCCTAAGTTATGACGCCGACAGAAAAGAATAATCTATTTATTTCAAATTACTTTATCGTTGTTACGGGGACAATTTATTTTGTGGCCAAGTACTTTATGACAATTGAAGGTGATTGGGGAGCTGAAACCCATCCACTTTCTATTTGGATGCAAAAGCTTCACATCTTATCTGTGCCTTTTCTTCTTTTCTTTGTTGGGACAATTTTTTCAAATCATATCTATAAGAGAGTATTAAGTGGCTACAAGAAGTCACGTACTTCGGGAATCTTTCTAATTGGACTCTTTGTGGTTATGAGCTTATCCGGATACTTAATTCAGGTTAGTGATAATGATCTACTTAGGCAATGGTCTGCCTATATCCACCTTGGAGTGTCCCTTGTGTGGAGTCTTGGTTTCACTTACCATCACGTGACAGCAAATCGCTAAGCTTGTTGTAACTTCTTATCAACTAGTTCTCCAATTATATGAGGGCGAACTAAGTGAAAAGCATAGAACATATGTAGGCATCTTAGGTGATAGAAATCTCTGAGCCCTCCGATACCAGTATCTGTAATCATCGGCATCATATTATCTGGTAGCTCGAGATTCATCTCTTTAAATAACTTCACTCTTTCATCACGATATGATTCATGAATTGCTTTCACTTTTTCTTTAAGTTCATCATCAGCATCAATCATGGCCTGAAGCTCTTTTGTAAATCCTTGCCCTTCGATTTGGCTAATGGCCTTGTAGACGACAGGATCGACTAGCCAATAGATCGTAGGGAAGGGAACTTTATCTACAACTGGAGTAACTTTAATTGAAGCTGGTCGACCGTCTGTTGTTCTTGCTGAAACCTCAACAATACCTCTGGCCTCTCTTTTTAAAAAAGCTTCAATCTGTTCAATATCTTTTTGCGTAGTTTGTGTGCTCAAAATAGAGATGCTCCTATGGTATAAAAAATTGAAAACGAATTAATATCTTCTCGCGCACTCTGCTCTTTAAGAATCTCAACCTTGGTACGATCTGTCCGATCGATTAATGTGGTCTTATAAGAGCGATATGCTGCAACCGTAACTTCGGCAAAGAATGGAAAGCGATAGACTTCTTTAACTTGTTCAATACCGACAGAAAGTGAGCCTCCAAAAGAGTCATAATTTAGTTTTAGATCTCTACCATTTGTAACGATATTAAAGTCATCAAGATCAAGAGAGTTTAGAAGCCAGCTAGGACCAAACTTAACATAGAGCTTAAATCTTCTAAATCCAATATGATGTAAAAAATCAATTTCATAGATATCGCTATTAATACGAATTGTTGGCGTAATATTGAAAGATCTGAAGTTTCCATTGCCTTTTAGAACTGTACTGTCATAGGCAAAACGTAGGTCACGGGCGCGTCCGAAAGTTGTATGGGACTCAAGGCCAATTTCGACCTTTTCTAGTCGAAATGAAAACTGTGTATAAATACCAAAAGCCTTCGATTCTTCACGGTCTTCGATATCGTATTTATTTTCAAATTGGTCGTCGTCTAATTCGTTAAAGATTGTGTTTTGAAGAGTAAACCCTGCTCTTAGATAGAATTCATAAGGGCCAGAAGCACTTCTAGCATTCAAAGAAGCAAGAGAGATAATAAATATGAGAATTAGTTTAAAATTCTGCATGAAAGTAATATCCAATTGATTTCTTATCTAAGTCTGGTGCGATGACTGCATATGCTGTTCCTTCAAAGATTGAAGGAAATAAAGTCATTGGGTTAATTAAGTGACCAAAGAAGTGCCCAACCTTGCTTTCTCCATTTAACAGAGACATGGATAGTTTTTCAAAACCATAACCCATAACTGCTCCAAGTACAGGTGTTTGATAGAGGTCTTGTACTGAAGCTGGTTCAGTATAAACTTCGATGAGAAACTCAAAAATCGTACTAGAGACAAAAGTTAGTGCGAGGGCATCTGCATATCGATAACTTCGAGCACGATAGTAGAGAAACATTTGTGAACCTGTATAAGGGTGAACCATATAATTCCAAAACGGTTCATCGCGATCGAAGACAATCTTTCCAAAATTCTTGCGGTAGCTATCCCATGATCCTTCATTTCTTACGGTATCCCATTGAGTTAGGGGATAGGCAATGAGAGAGATTCCAAAAACAAATCCAACGTCTTTATAGATCTCTTCTTTTGTGTGATCACGATCTTGGTAGAAATACTTTTTTTGTGCAAAAGAAGTTCTTTGCATGCATAGGGTAAGTATTGTAAAAGATAGAGTAATTATAAAACTTTTCACGATGTGATCTTATATAAATTTGGCCACGTTCTGGCCAATAATACATTGCGATAATTAAGCCAGTTCACTAAATATATGAAAAAATTAATCTCTTTCTTATTAATTTTATTTACTTCATCACAAATCTTTGCCCAGAGTTCAAATTACCTTGTTTTTGACGAGAAAGAAGACGGTCCATGGTTTCCAATTCAGCTCTATATTAATGGGTCATTTGATGTCATTCAGAATCCGTATTGGTTTAACCAAGAGGATTACTTCGAAAAGCATAAGATTGTTTGGAATAAGGTGAAGGATCCCATTCATTCAATAAAAAAGAATGGTGGATTTGATACCTTAATCAAAGAGGAATTTCTAAGTAATCGTGCTTTACCAAATATTTTTCTTCATACATTTGGTGGGGCATATGAAACAAAGAAGCTCATGGAGTACTCTGACTATTATGATATTAAGTGGGCCAAAACTTTCTCGTTCTTTGTCACTTTTGCCATGCATTTTGGAAATGAGGCCAATGAGACAACTCAGCCTGAGGTATCTGCTCTTGATCATATTGCTGATCTATACTTCTATGATGTTGCGGCCTTCTTTCTTGGACTAAATGATCCCTTTATGAATTTTATGGTTGATGAAATGGGGATGACGACTTGGCACTTCATGCCAGTCTATGATGTTGAGCATGAGGATTTCTTTAACGTCGGGCTAAATTATATTATGCGTCCTAAGTTTCTTCACTTCGATAATTTTAGGCCACTTCTTTATATGGGAATGATGAACCTGGTAGGGCTTACTTACGATGATGGAGATTTGTCACACTCATTTGCTGCTGGTCTGGCCTTAACAAACCCTCTGGAGCAGGAGGGGCGTTTTGCATATGGTTATTTTCTTGAAACGATGGGGAGACAAGCTGCGTCGCTACTTATGAACAGTTCAGAAGATTTTAGAGTCCGTCTAAATCTATATCCTGCATTATTTCACTTCTATGCTGATAGTGCTTCTAATTTTGCTCTTATGCTTGGTCAAACGAAGAATGAAGACTTTGCCTTTGGAATAAATTATGAGCTACCTATAAGTATTGGGAATCTTAACTAGGTTAAGATTAGCTTGCTTGCATATTACTGAAAGCGTACTATAGATGCGAAATATAGGACGATTTATGATTAAGATTAATAAGCAAGCACTTGAAAATTATCAAACAAAATACGGAAGTGATTCAATTCTAAATGTTAATAAGGGAATTGAAAAAGAAGGGCTTCGTGTAATGGTTGCAGATGGCAAGCTTGCTAGTTCAGACCATGATCCTAAGTTTGGTTCAAAACTTCTTCACAAGTGGATAACTACAGATTTTGCAGAAAGTCTTCTTGAGTTCATCACTCCTGTTTCAAAATCAAATGCTGAAACTTTATCAACGTTAGGAAATCTTCAGCACTATGTTTTAGAGCAAGATTCAAATGAAGTAATTTGGCCATCATCAATGCCTTGTATTTTACCAGAAGATAAAGATATCAAGCTTGCTTATTACGGCGAGAGTAACTCAGGCCGTCTCAAGACACTTTATCGTTCAGGGCTTGGGCTTCGCTATGGCCGATCAATGCAGGCCATTGCTGGCCTTCACTATAACTTTTCGATGACCGAAGAGTTTTGGAAGAATTGGCATGAATTAAGTGGTAGTGATCTTTCTTTACAACTATTTATCAATGAAGAATATCTCAACCTTTGTCGTAACTTTAGAAGCTACTCAAATGTTCTGCTTTATTTATTTGGAAATTCTATTTCTGTTCACGAGTCTTTTCTTGAAGGAAAAAAACATTCTTTAGATGTCATTCACGAAGATGAAAATTATGGCAAGACTTATGGTTCGAAAGAGGGGACTTGCCTAAGAATGGGTGGGCTTGGTTATACTGGTGCTTCTCAAAATGGTATTCGTATCTGTTATAATAGCCTTGATAGCTACTGTGATAGTTTAGAAGAGGCCCTGCAAATGAATTTTGCAGACTTCGATAAGATTGGCCTTAGAAATGAGAAAGGTGAGCTACAACAAATTAGTACTCACATTTTACAGATTGAAAATGAGTTCTATTCAATTATTAGGCCGAAAAGAATTGCCCCTCCTGGAAAGAGTGCTCTTGCTAGCTTAAGAAGTAAGGGGATTGAATATATTGAGGTGAGGCTTCTTGATTTAAACCCATTTGCAAAAAATGGAATTACTAAAACTCAGGCAGACTTTCTTGATGCATTTCTTTTGACATGCTTGTTCATGCAGGCCGATAAGTGTAATCGTGAAATCTACAATGAGATCGAAGAAAATAACCAGCTCATTGTTAAGCAGGGAAGAAGTGCTGGACTAGAAATTGGCCTTAATGGTTCAAAAATCAATTACCAAGAATATCTAACTAATTTCTTTGATCAAATGAGTGAAGTCGTTAATGCGATTTCAGATGGAGAGCGAAAGGAAGAATTAATTTTTGCCATTGAAGAGCAACGTAAGTTAATTGATCCTGTAAATACTCTATCTCAGAAGGTCTTTGATCTTGTCTCACAAAAGGGACATATTCAAACAATGAAGGATCTAGCTCTTGAACACCGTAAAGAGTTAGCTTCTGAAGATGTAAATCATATTTTTCAAGAAGAGTTGGCACTAGAGAAGAATGCATCAATGCAGCGCCAGGTGGACTTTGAAAAACTCGACGACGTAGACTTTGAAGAATACGTCGCCGCATATGTTGCTTCTAGCTTTTCAAAATAGAGATTGAATAAAAGTAAGTACTAAGTAAATTAAACCAAATGCGACAGCAAGTAGTGTTAAGTTTACAGTGTGCTTAATGATCTTATAAAGAACTATATTCGTTTGCTTAAGGGTTCTTACCTTAAGAAGAGCTGGAGTAACAGCACCAAAGATTGCATTCACTAGTCCTCTTTGATCTCCCGGAACATTAGGAACCAGAGTAATTCTCATTATTTGCTTAAAGATAAAGTTGATAATCTTTCCAATGATATTCGTTGGGCGATCAACTTCTAACATAAGAATAATTCTTTCGTTTTCAGAATTATTGAATGCAAAGTGAAGATATGTTTCATCAAAAAGTAATGCTTCTCCATCACGCCAAGAATAATCTGTACCATCAATATTGATGTAACATCGATCATCATTAGGAGTTTTAAGTCCTAGGTGGTAGCGAAGAGAAGTGGCCACTGGATCTAGGTGCTTCGTTAATTTCGATCCAACTGGAAGGATTGAGTACATGGCACCATTAACGCCAGGAACCTTTGAAACAAGTTCAACAGTTTTAGGACATAATTCTTTTGCTGAGTTTAAAGTTGTTCCATACCAAGTTAGGTAGAATTTTGACCAACCGTATTTATAGAAAGTTCTAAAACCGATATCGTAATAAGCACTTGAAGTAGGGTCCTTTACTTTATCAAAGTAGCCATTCTCTCTGAGGCTTACGGCCTCGTCGCGAATTGTTTCCCAATTATCTTGAACAAGTTTTAGTTCAGGAAAGTCCGCTAGATTCATAATTGGCCTTGCCGCTCTCTTCTTTGTGAACATATAGAGTAGACAATTTAAAGGTGCAAAAATGGGCCAACCTTTACGCAGATAGAAGTTTAAACTCTCATATCTTTCAGTTCCACGGTAAGCGTAGACATAGCCCATTGAGGCAATACCAAAAAGAAAGAGAAAAATGAGTACAGATATAACGCTAATAGTCTTATCCTCGTTTAAGTTTTAACAATTAGAATCAAATATACATCAAGCGTTTGCTTTCCTCCATGATTTTTCTCATTATGTGTAATGTGTCATTTTAAGGTTAGACTCTTTCTGAAATGGTTCACTCAAGCGTTGGATGCGTAACTATACCTTTGTAAATTGGCTTACATTTTTCAACGCCAACAAATTGAAAAGTTGAACTCTTCACACTAGAGACAGGCGCTGTTGCGGTATCAAGGAAGGCTTTAGTTTTGGAGATTTCTGGTTTCGTAAATGTTCCCTTGATCACTTGCTGTAATTCAGGGCAATACTTTTCATCAACAACAGAAACGATAAAGTTTTTAAAGGTTTGCTTTTCAATATCGGCACCACCCTGGGCAATAATGAGGTGCTCTTGTGTTGCAACAGCGACATCATCAAATACAAGAAGATCTCCGGCAAGAGTCACGCCGGCATTAACCTGTTTAAGATTTGTGTCCCCACCTCGAAAGCCACCAACTGTTTGCCCTAGACTCGCGGCACTCGTATAGAGCAGTCCAATAGGGCCTAGTGCCACAACGGCAGCGGCATCAATCAGTCCAATACTTCGTGTATCGAGAAAGTTAGTAATAACATCATCGACTCTAAAACCTGTTAGGACTAAGTTCTTGCCTGATACATTTGCAGTGATATCACCATTGGCCCTTGCTTCAATATTAATGAGGCCAGATAAGCCTAAAGTGGCATCAAAGTATTTGATGATATGGTTAATATCAAGATTATTGTAATTTAAATGAATATCTTTAAGTGTAGCGAGATTAAGAGTTAGGACACCGCGGTTCTTGCTGCCAAAGTCCGGAATATGTATCTGACTTATTTCGACAGTAGCTCCTTCTTTCTTATGAACAATGCAGCTTATACTCTTAAGTTTGAACTTCTGAAGTTGAATACCGACAACTTTTACTTTTATTTTAGAATTAAGGGCCTGGATGTAGCGATCAAGTTTCTTTGCATCAACATCAATTTCTAAAAAGCTGATATTAACAGAGTTTACTTTCAGTTCAATTTTCTCATCTAGTTGATACTTAAGATTATGGAGAGTCCACTGGCCGATATTGATTTTTTCAACACGTTCAATTCTCACGCCGGCCATGGCAAGAGACTTCTTAATCACCCACTTATAATTCAAGATAAGAACGAGTAGAGTAGTGATGAATATGAGCGCTATGCCTAGAAATATTTTTTTCATGAGTAAAATGATCGGTCACTGGTAAATATTATATATTTGTCACAATTAAAGCATATAAGCAGAATATCTAAAATAAAAACTTTATTAATTGAATTAATTTATTCAACGCTTTTATGAATGCGCTATAATAGATTAAATTATGTTTAAAAAGCTAATTCCTCAAACATTGCAGACACTGTCTAAGACCAGTAAAGAGTATAATTCCTACTGTCCTTTTGTCACAGATCACAAGTCAAGGCCCGTACCAGAAGGGATAAAGACTCGTTATGCTAGGTATGACGATGCCCAAGCAATTGCTCGTATCATTAGTGAAAATAATATTGATCCAAATCTCGACTATTCTTTTTTCTTTGAAAGAACAAAAAAGGAATTGGCCCGTGGTGGGAACTTAAAAGGCTTTCATCTGATCGTTGCCATTCTTGATGAAGAAATCGTTGGCTATGGTAGGTCAATTTTATACACGCAGGAAATGGTGAATCGCTACAAATATAAGGCTCCTGTTGGGTGGTATCTTATGGGACTCACAGTTCTTCCTGAATATCGAGGGTGCGGAATAGGTGATCTCCTAACTCAAGAGCGACTCAAGCATATTGGGCAAATTTCAACGAAGGCCTACTATGTTGTTAACGCAAAAAATAAGACTTCGATTAAGATGCATGAAAAGTATGGTTTTAAAATAAAAGAAAAAGGGCCAGGCTTTTTAAAGATAACATTTAATGGCGGGCTAGGAATGCTATATGAATGTAGCTTAATCAATAGGGAATCGAATGGACTTCTTTAATTATAGAAATCATGAGTTATTTGCAGAAGAAAATAAAGTTTCAGACCTCGTTCAAAAGTATGGAACACCACTTTATATTTATTCTTTAAAAACATTTAAAAGACACTTTCTCGCCTTTCAAGAGCCTTTAAAAGAGCATCGCCATTTAATTTGTTATGCAGTTAAAGCAAATTCCAATATTAATATTTTAAAAGAACTCGCGGCCATGGGAAGTGGTTTTGATATCGTTTCTCGCGGAGAGCTTGAAAGAGTTTTGGCCGCAGGTGGACTTGCATCAAAGACTGTTTTTTCTGGAGTTGGAAAATCGCACGATGAAATTGAATTTGCACTTGAGAAAGGTATTAAGTGTTTAAACGTCGAATCTATTGCAGAGCTTCGAAGAATTAATGAAGTTGCGAAAAAAATAAATAAGAAAGCACCTGTTTCTATTAGAGTTAATCCAGATGTGGATGCCAAGACACATCCTTATATTGCAACAGGATTGAAAGAGAATAAATTTGGAATTTCATTTCAAAAGGCACAAGAGGTTTATGAGATTGCTCATTCGTTGGAGCATATTAGTGTTGAGGGAATTGATTGTCATATCGGTTCACAGCTCACGAATGTGGGCCCTTTCTTAGAAGCGCTAGAAAGGCTAAAGCAATTAGTTGATACCTTAAGAAAAAATGGAACACCTCTTAAACATATCGATTTAGGCGGGGGCCTCGGGGTAAAATACCGTGATGAAATACCACCTCATCCGAGTGAGTACCTTGCTGAAGTTATTAAAAGTCTTGAAGATTATCCTGAGTTAGAACTCATTTTTGAACCAGGAAGGGCCATTGCGGCCAATGCAGGAATTCTTGTGACAAAGCTTGAATATATTAAAGAGAATGAAGGTAAGTACTTTGCCATTGTTGATGCGGCCATGAATGATTTAATGAGGCCTGCTCTTTATCAGGCGTGGCAAGAAGTCATTAAGGTGGATCAATCGATTAAAGGAACAAAAGAAAGTTTTGATATTGTCGGGCCCGTGTGTGAAACAGGTGATTACCTTGCAAAGGAAAGGGAACTTGAGCTTTGTGAAGGAGAGCTTCTCGCAATCCGCTCTTGTGGAGCATATGGTTTTACCATGTCGAGTAATTATAATTCAAGGCCTAGAGCATGTGAGTTGCTCGTTGATGGCGCTAACGCTCGTTTAATAAGAAAGCGAGAATCTTACCAAGATCTTTACTACTTGGAACAATGTGATTAGGATCCAATTATGAATTCAAAAACTGTAACACTAACACCACTTTTTCCAACAACTGAATGGGCCTGGGATATTTCAAAAGACCATGGTAATACTGTTCGTATTCTACACCCATCGGGAAATGTCTTTATTTCGCAAGTTGTATTAAATCGTCAGTCTCGTTTAGAAGGTAACGAACAAAAGATATATGATCTTAACTTAAAAGATGTGGATCTCATTGCTTATATTATGGATTACTTCATTAACAAGGCCACGACGAAACTTAATCGTGGAAACGCTATGATTGTTGCGGGAAATCTTGTTAGTAGTTATCGCTTTCGCCTACCTCTTGGCCCAGAAACACTTCCGTTAGAAGATCAAAAAACTTCTTTTGGTGAATATCGAAAATTTGGTGAACACAAATTATTCATGGATGGCCAAGAAATTAATGTCTTTGTTATTGGAAAAGAAGGCAAGAATGAGTTCTATGCTGTAACCCTTAATGATACCAAAATTGGGGATTTTAATATTCCTAAGCTTGAGCTTCTAAAATTTCCACGCTCATACTTCAGACAAAGCTTTGATCATGAAGCATAAGGAACACTTAGAGCCACATAATTATGTCCTAGAAGATGATCGCTTAGGATCAAATGAGAAGAAAACGATGCTTGTTATTCTTTTAACTTTTGTCACCATGGTTGTCGAAATTGGTTATGGATACTTTACCGGTTCAATGGCCTTACTTGCAGATGGTTGGCATATGGGATCTCACGTAGGGGCCCTTGCTATTACTGTTATTGTTTACCGCTTGGCCCGTTCAGAAAAGATAAATGAAAAACTAAGTTTTGGTGCGGGTAAGATGATTCCTCTAGGAGGCTATACTAGTGCTCTTATGTTGGGAATTGTTGCCATCGTGATGGGTGTTGAGTCGATTGGACGTTTTTTAAATCCGATGGCGATTAAATTTGAGACGGCCATTCTCGTGGCCATTATTGGTCTTGTTGTAAACGTTCTTAGTGCTGTTCTTCTGTGGGACTCTCATGATCATCATCATGGGCATGATCACGGTCACGGTCACGGCCATAATCACAACCATGTTCATGATCACAACCATCGCTCGGCACTTTTACACGTCATTGCAGATGCTCTAACTTCAGTGATGGCCATTGCTGCTCTCTTTGCAGGAAAGTACTTTGGTTGGAATTGGGCCGATCCTATTATTGGTATCCTCGGTGCTATCGTAATCTTGAAGTGGGCCTGGAGTCTTGCAAAAGATACAGTTTGGGAGCTTCTTGATGGAAACTCAAAGCTATTTGATGAGAAAGAAATTAGAAAGCTCTTTTCACACGATGAAGATATTGAAATTGCGGATCTTCATTTATGGAGAATTGCTCCGAATGCTCATGCGTGTGAAGTGATGATTTATAATTGTAAACTAAAGGGGAGTGAGTATTACCGTGAAAAGATACTAGCGAAGTACGATATCTCTCACCTTATCGTTGAAGAACGACTTTGTACCAAATCATAATATTGTAAGTTATTAAAATGCCGTTTTTTTGGGGCAACAATGCCCCTGCTTTTTACTCTACTTCTTATCATTTCAGTGCCTTATTTGCCGATTTTTAAATCGTATTAAAATTCTCGTACGAATTTAATTGAGATCGTCGATAAAGAAGCGAAATGATGAAGATATTCAAAAAATCTTATATTCATATTTTATGCCTGCAGCTACTCATTTCGAGTTGTGTGCCTGAGATTCAACGTCGTGATAATAGCCGCGGAGAAGTTCAGGTTGAAAATATTAGCGTGCAAGGTGATAAGCTTAGAATCGTAGGTTCGAGTCTTCATAAGGTCGAAAATATTCGTATCACTGATAAGAGTGGAGTGACTTCAAATTTTTCAATTGGTTCACAAAATGAAGGGGAGATCATTGCTGATGCTCTTTCCAATACACTTCTGCCTCTTAATCAAATTCTTACGATGACGTTAGAGAGTGCAAGTGGTGCAAGTACATTTTCAATCAATGTTGATCTTCCTGATCTTGGAGCATCTCACGGACAGATTCTGCAATACAATGCCATCACAAGAAAGTGGGCCCCGGCCAATCAACCAACTTCAAGTGTGACTTCTGTTAATGGAAAATTAGGTGCGGTCAATCTTACAGTAGATGATCTTTACGACACAGATACAAGTGGTGCCATCTCTGGTTCAATCTTAAAATTCAATGGAACAAATTGGGTTATTGGAACCGATGAAGGTGGTTCATCAACAAATGCAACATCAATTCACAATCGCTTAGTTTCAAATATTTCGCCAACTGATGGGCAGGCCCTTGTTTGGAGCAGTAGTAATTCTTCTTGGGTTCCTTCAACAATCGCAAGTGGCGGTGGAGGCGGATCTGGTGAAGCTAATACTGTTTACTCAACAGGTGGAACTTCTATTTTTAAACAAAAGGTTGGTAGCCAACTTCAGTTTAAAGGCCTTTCTCCATCTTCTGACATTAATATCACTGAAGGTTCAAATTCACTTGGACTTCAAATAAGTACAGGTAATGGTGCAAACCAACTTCTAAGACTTGATTCTCTAGGAAGGCTTCCTGCTATCGATGGTTCACAATTAACAGGTATCTCTGGCGGAGGTGGTGGAAGTGGTGAGACCAACACGATGTCAACGGCCGCGGGTGCTTCTCTTTTTAAGCAGAAGTCTGGTGTGGACTTTGTGATGCGTGGTATTTTAGGCTCATCTGATTTTGTTGTTAATGAAAGTACTAATACTGTTGATCTACAGATCAACACGGCCAATGGTGCAAATCAACTCTTAAGACTTGATTCAAGTGGGCGCCTGCCTGCTATTGATGGTTCTCAGTTAACAGGAATTGCTGCTGGTGGTGGAGACTCAACTTTACAATCACGTGATGTATCGGCCGCTGCACCAACTAATGGTCAGGCCTTACTTTGGAATGATGTAAGCCAACAGTGGGAACCTGCTACTATCACTGCTGGTGGAGCCGGTGGAGAAATTAACACGGCCTCAAGCGCTGGTGGCGAAGCAATTTATCAAAATAAAGTGGGATCAAATTTAGTCTTTAAAGGACTGACTAATACATCGGATATTTCCTTAACTGGAAATGCTAATGATATTCAAATTGGAATTAATACTTCGAATGGAGCAGGACAAATACTTCGTCTTGATTCTTTTGGAAGACTTCCGGCCTTAGATGGATCTCTTCTAACTGGTATCTCGGCGTCTGCGTCAGGTGATGCTGTTAGCTTACAAACAAGAGATATTTCATCAACAGCGCCAACAGATGGACAGGTCCTAACTTGGAATAATACTGCTTCTGAGTGGGAGCCACAAACTCTTGCTGCCGCTAGCTCTGATGCAACAACTCTTCAAACGAGAACTATTTCAACGACAGCTCCTGCTGATGGGCAGGCCCTCGTTTGGAATAATGCAACTACTCAATGGGAACCTCAAACAATTGTTTCTGGTGGTGGCTCAGGTGAGAATAATACCATTTCAAGTGCTGGTGGAGTTTCTCTTTTTAAGCAGAAATCAGGTGTTGATTTAATTTTAAAGGGCCTTCAAGGTTCAACTGACTTTGCTATCTCTGGTAGTACCAATACTGTTGATCTTCAAATTAATACGTCAAATGGTGCAAATCAACTTTTAAGGCTAGACGCCTCTGGACGTCTTCCTGCTCTCGATGGTTCTCTTCTAACAGGAATTGCTGGTGGAAGTTCTGATGCAACGGCCATTCAGTCTCGTACCGTTTCTTCTGTTGCTCCTTCAAACGGGCAGGCTCTCTTATGGAATAGTACAAGTTCTCAGTGGGAGCCGACAACAATCGTGACAGGTGGAGCTGGCGGAGAGGCCAATACTGCTTCTAGTGCTGGCGGGGAAGGTTTATTTCAAGCAAAGGTTGGAACCAATCTTGTCTTTAAAGGCCTTACTGGTGGTGCAGACATTACACTGACTGGTAACACTAATGATGTACAAATTGATGTAACAACGACTAATACAGCTAATCAACTTCTAAGACTTGATGCTTTTGGGCGTCTTCCTGCTGTTGATGGATCTCAGCTAACAGGAATTATTACTTCTGATAATACAATTCAATCACGAGCTGTTGCTGCGACTGCACCAACTGATGGTCAGGCCCTTGTGTGGAATAACACAGCTTCACAGTGGGAGCCACAAACGATTAGTGCTGGTGGCAGTGGAGAAGTTAACACAATTTCAAGTGCCGGTGGTGCGACTTTATTCAAACAAAAAACAGGAAGCGACCTTGAGTTAAAAGGTCTAACTGTAACAAGTGATCTTGCGATAACTGAAAATGTAAATGATGTCCAAGTTGGAGTGAATACTTCTAATGGGGCCAATGAACTTCTTCGCCTTGATGGCTCTGGCCGTCTACCTGCTATTGATGGTTCTCAGCTTACTGGGATTTCTGCTGGTGGTGAAACCAATACAGCAAGCAACAGGGGTGGGGACTTCGGCCTATATTCTCAAAAAGTTGCAAGTGACATTCAATTTAAGGGCCTAACTTTTAGTTCTGATTTTTCAGTGATGGACGTTGGGACATACTTAGATATTTCTGTTGGAAATACAAATGTTGCTGATGGACTTCTTCGTCTCGAGTCAGATGGAAGCTTACCATCTCTAGATGCAACGAATCTTTACAACCTTCCTGCAAGTGATACAACTCTACAATCGCGTGCGGTTTCAGCGAATGCACCAACAAATGGTCAGGTATTAACTTGGAATAGTTCTTTTTCAGAGTGGGAGCCGGCCGACTTAGTTGCTCCAGGTGATGACCTTGGAAATCATATGGCCACTCAAAACTTTCAAATTGGGGCCAACTATATTTCTTACTCGGGACTTGATGAAGGTCTCTATGTAAACCTTGGTGGTAATGTTGGTATTGGAACAAACACTCCTGCTGCGGACCTTCATATTTCAGATTCTCATGCAGAAGCTAAAATTCAAGATACGAACACAGGAATTTCATCGGAAGTAAACTTCACTTTCCTTGCAGATGGTTCTGAAGCTGGCTTTGCTCTTTTAAATTCAAATTATGACTGGGCCTCTGATTTTCCAGATTCTTCATGGTCAGATGTGATGTTATTCCACACTGCTCCTGAGACTGCAAATGGAATGCGTATGCATGCCTTTGCTGGTGATATCAACCTTTCCGTGGGAGATGCAACACTAACAGATGTTTTAAATGTTAATGGAGCTAATGCTAACGTAGGTATTTTAACGACCTCACCAAGTGCTTCATTTGCTCTTGATGTAAACGGTGCTGTTCGAGGGACTGCTGCATTTGATTCAACATCAGATGAACGACTAAAGAAGAAAGTAGTGACAATTTCAAGTGAGGTTTCGATTCTCGATAAAATCTCTCTTCTTGATGGTGTCTATTTTGAGTGGAGAAAGGATGAGTTTCCACAAAAGAATTTTAAAGAGGGTAGAGATATTGGTGTCATTGCCCAAAATGTAGAGAAGGTTTTTCCTGAGGCCATTTCAAAAGACGAAAACGGTTATCTAAGTGTTGCTTATGCCAAATTAGTTGCTCCACTTATTGAAGCTGTTAAGAGTTTATTTACAATTTCAAAAGACCAAGGAAGAGATATTGCTTCCCTTGAGGCCCGCACAAAACAACTAGAAGAAGAGAATCAGATGCTTAAAGATGCTCTTTGTGAAATGAATCCAAAAGCGAAGATCTGTCTGGTTAAAGACTCTAAGTAGTTGTAATTACAAACTAATCCTATGGTTTTACAGTAGATTTTATAGGCTCTCTTGAGTTTGGTGGCGTTGCGTTATACAAGTTCATCAAGAACAAAACACGGGACGATTCTATGAGATCTATTTATCTATCACTATTGATAGCGTTAACGACATTTAGCGCAAGTTCTGCCATGGCCCAGACACCTAAGCAGAAATTCTGTAAAGAAAGAGAGAATAAGCACTTTGTTAGAAATCAGATGATGACAAAGACTGGTGCGCGCATGGGCTTTAGGAATTACGGGGGCCTTCTTAATGGTGGAGTTTGTTGGTGGCACTCTCGTTTTCATCGCAATGCTCTTTATCTTGGGATCTTCAAGCCTGAGTATTCTAAACCATCAGAAGATGAAGTTAAGAATATCATTAAAGCAATTCGTCGAGGCCGCAGTGTCGTTGAGATTCCTGGCTATCGAAACTTAAGAGAGTTCTCAGCTGATAATGACTACTTAATTCAAAATGAACTTGAAGCTTGGCAAAAAACTGATGGGTTTATTAATCAGCAGTGGGTAATTGGTTTACTTGGAGCACCTAAGCGAAGTGCTAATGGTATGAGAAAGATGATGGATGGCCTTTATGAGCGTGTTGTGAATCAAGGTGATGTCACTTATCAAAAGCTGCAAATAAAAGGGATCGATGCACACGCATGGCTTGTTGTTGATATGAAGAAGACTAAGACTGGATACGTTCTCTATGCTGTTGATAGCAACTTTCCAGGACAGTTACAAAAGGTGCACTATAATTATGGGGATAAGTTCTTTAGCTACAATTATTGGTATGGAGAGTTCGCTCCTTATACGGGAAGGAAAGTTGAGATCAAAAGAGTTAAGAAAGTAATTAAAGAATTCTGCAAATAAAAAAAGGGAGCTAAATAGCTCCCTTTCTTTTTATATCTCTATTGCTTTAGGTTAAGCTTCATCAATCGAGAAATTTTCCATCTGGTCGAAGTTTAGGTAACGATAGATTGAATCATCTTTACCTTCAAGTGGCTTCATCATTGATAGATACTCATCAACTTTTGGAATGTATCCAAGTTTCGCACAGATTGCAGCAAGTTCTGCTGAACCTAGATAAACCTGAGCACCTTTACCAAGTCTGTTGTTGAAGTTACGTGTCGAAGTTGAGAATACTGTTACACCGTCTTTTACACGCGCTTGGTTACCCATACATAGTGAACAACCTGGCATTTCAAGTCTTGCACCAGCAGCTGCAAATTTCGAGTAATAACCCTCTTTAGTTAGTTGGTCTTTGTCCATCTTTGTTGGAGGACATACCCATAGTCTTGCATCAGCTTGACCTTGACCATCAAGAACAGTCGCAGCAGCTCTGAAGTGACCAATATTTGTCATACATGAACCGATGAATACTTCATCAATTTTATCACCTTGAACGTCACTCATTTTCTTAACGTCATCAGGATCATTTGGACAAGCAACGATTGGCTCTTTCATTTCATCTAGATCGATTTCGATAACAGCAGCGTACTCAGCATTTGCATCCGCTTCCATTAGTTCACCATTTTCAATCCAGTCTTGAACTTCAGCAATACGTCTTTCAAGTGTTCCAACGTGACCAAAACCATTTGCGATCATTGACTTCATAAGAGCAACGTTTGAACTTAAGTATTCAACAACAGTTTCGCGACTTAGCTTAATTGTTGAACCAGCAGCACTTCTTTCTGCTGTTGCATCTGTAAGTTCGAATGCTTGCTCAAGCTTAAGGTCTGGTAAACCTTCCATTTCTAGAATACGACCAGCAAAGATATTTTTCTTATTTTTCTTTTCTACAGTAAGTAGACCATCTTGAATTGCTTGGTAAGGGATCATGTTAACAACGTCACGTAGAGTGATTCCTGGTTGTAACTTTCCTTTAAACTTAACAAGAACAGATTCTGGCATATCAAGTGGCATAACTCCTAGAGCTGCAGCAAATGCAACAAGCCCTGAACCAGCTGGGAATGAAATTCCAAGTGGGAAACGAGTGTGAGAGTCTCCACCAGTACCAACAGTATCTGGGATTAGAAGACGGTTTAGCCAAGAGTGGATAATACCATCACCAGGTCTAAGAGCAACACCTTCTCTGTTTCTGATATAGTCTGGAAGAGTCGCGTGAGTGATAACGTCACTTGGCTTTGGATAAGCAGCAGTGTGACAGAATGATTGCATAACTAGATCAGCGTTGAACTTAAGGCATGCAAGCTCAGTCATCTCATCTCTTGTCATTGGACCTGTTGTATCTTGAGATCCAACAGTTGTCATTTTTGGAAGACATGAAGTTCCTGGAAGGATACCTGTTACGCCACAAGCTTTTCCAACCATTTTTTGTGCAAGAGTATAACCTTGACCTTCGTGCGCTTCTGTTGTGTGAGGCTTAGCGAAGATTCCTGAGTCGTTTGCAGTTCCTTGTCCAAGTTCTGCTCTTGCTTTATCTGTTAGCATTTTACCAATAATTAGAGGAACACGACCACCAGCTCTGAATTCGTCTAGAATTGTTTCTGGGGCGATGTCGTATTTTGCAAGTTCTTCACCCTTATCATTTAGGATTTTCCCTTCAAGAGGGCGAACTTCAATTACTGTACCTGTTGTAAGTGCTGATACATCAATTCCTTGAATTGGAAGAGCACCTGAATCTTCAGCAGTGTTAAAGAAGATCGGAGCAATTGTTGAACCGATGATTACACCACCACGTCTCTTGTTAGGTACGAATGGGATATCTTCTCCAATGTGCCATAGAAGAGAGTTACAAGCTGACTTTCTTGAAGAACCTGTACCAACAACGTCACCTACGAAAGTAACAGGAAGGTTAAACTTTTCTTTAAGATCAGAAATTTGCTTTGGACCTTCTGGGAAAAGTGCTCCTCCCATAACATTTGCGTGAAGAGGGATATCCGCTCTTGTGAATGCAAATGGAGCAGGTGAGAAGTCATCTGTATTGATTTCACCGTCTACTTTGTAAACGACAGTTTTGATTGATTCATTGATTTGTGGCTTGTTTGTAAACCACTCAGCATTTGCCCAAGACTCGATAATTTCTTTAGCAATTGCATTTCCACCGTCTGCAAGTTTCTTAACGTCGTCGAAAACGTTAACTGCAAGAGGAAGATTCTTAAGTTCTTTAGCAGCAAGTTTTGCAAGAGCTTCATCATTTCCTGCAACAATATCAACTAGACCTTGAAGGTTGAAACCACCAACCATTGTCCCTAGTAATTCAACTGCATATTCTTTTGAAATAAGTGAACAAGTTTGTGCACCCTTCGTAATCCCAACTAGAAAGCTTGCTTTTACTTGAGCAGCTGGATCAACACCTGGGTTGATACGATCTTTAAGTAGATCAAGTAGCTCTTGTGTAGGCGCAGCTTCAAGAAGTTTAACAACTTCAGTAGCTTGTTCTTTTGTTAGTGCTAATGGAGGAATACCTTCTTTGGCCCTTTCCTCAACATGTGCGTGATAATCTTCTAGAAAATTAGACATAGATCCTCGACTTTTTGAGTTAAATTCAGTTTTTTGTATTTGATTTATACATGCATTTTTACCACCTTTTAGGCCGTTTTACTAGTCGTTATCAGCTTTTAGAAGGCTTGACTAAATTAACTTTTTTTAACTCACTGCATATCGTTGGACAGTCGATAGGCAGACTATGAAAAAGCAAGAATTCGAATTGGAATTAGAAAAGTTGTGTGAACAAATCTTCTTTAAAGAAGAACTTTTGGAGTATATCAATGTCCATAAGTCTTATATTCAACACTTTTCAAAGGCACTAATGAAGGAATTGGGTTGTAATGTTCTCATGGGAGGCCCAGACTCAGGAATCTTTGGTGATATCCCACTGCAAACGAGAAAGCAGGTCAATTGGATTGAGGTCTACGCTGGCACAAAGGCAATCGTTGAGCTTAAAAATATCTACGGCCAGAAGCGTTACTTATCTGTTAGTACTTCTAAGCTCTCCCATATGGTGGCAATGTCAGATGAAAGCGATTTTACATTATTGTTAAATGACGTCCTACGTCCTGGTTTTGTGGCCGGGATTGATTTTGACTTTTTGCGATATAAAGGAGCCGCCTCCATTACGATTTCTAAGTCTCGAGCGCGTGCCGCTCAAAAGCATGGTGGGGCGATCTTTGAAAATGTCTTACTCATTCATAACTTAGGAACAAGTGATTGTAAG
Organism: Halobacteriovorax sp. GFR8; assembly: GCF_050955245.1. NCBI lineage: Bacteria > Pseudomonadati > Bdellovibrionota > Bacteriovoracia > Bacteriovoracales > Halobacteriovoraceae > Halobacteriovorax > Halobacteriovorax sp. GFR8. The sequence goes on from NZ_JBPBLR010000002.1 coordinate 701,133, forward strand.
AGATATGACTATAAACCAGATCTAAAGTGTAACTCGATTAACCTTGCCGTTGATTATCGCCACTATAATATTATTTTAAATATTGAATCCTCTGGGAAGGACTCAACAGTTCGCAAGCTCTATCTTTCGCGTGGAGCAAATCTCAGAAATTACTTTGAAAAAGAGGGGAGTATCGATATCTACCATATGGATGTTAAGCGTAGTCCTCACTTCAATGAAAACCTCTCCCTCGATAAATATGATGGTGTTTACCTAAGTTGGCGTCCTCATATTGTGGATAAATACCTAATTGAAGAAGCACAGAATCATCCTAAGTTTCCTCACTTTCCTAGTTCTGAGGAGGAAGCAGGTGAAGAGGCCGCATAGCATTTGGGCTTTTCTAAAATTGATCTTCATAGTAGATTGTTAAAAAACATAACAAGTAGGTTATTTTATGAAGCAATCACGTGTCGAACAATTAAGTCCAAAATATGTTTGGTCTAACTTTCAAAAACTACTAGATACTCCAAGACCTAGTTATCACGAAGAAGCGGTACAAACTCTACTTCTCTTATTTGGGAAGAGTTTAGGCTTAGAAACTTATCGTGATGAAGTAAATAATGTCATTATAAAGAAGCCAGGACAACTGGGGGGTGAAAACTCAGCGCCAGTCATTCTTCAAGGTCACCTTGATATGGTCGCTCAAAAGAACGAAGGCAACCCTCATAATTTTAAAAAGGATCCAATTACAACTTTTATCGATGGAGATTGGGTACGTGCTAATGGAACAACTCTTGGTGCCGACAATGGTATCGGTTGTGCGTTTGCAATGGGGCTTCTTGAAAGTAAGGATATCCCACATCCGCCTCTCGAATGTGTTTTTACGGCCTGTGAAGAAGCTGGAATGCACGGAGCAATTGGCCTAAAAGGCGATCACTTTGATGGAAAGATTATGCTCAACCTCGATACTGAAGAGGAAGATGAGCTTATCATTGGTTGTGCCGGTGGTGTTGATCTTATCTTTGAAAAAGAATTTGGTGAGGGCCAAGCAAATGGAGTCCATCAAAGAGTTGCTATTAAAGGTTTAAAGGGTGGACACTCGGGAATTGATATTCACCGTGGACGCTTAAATGCTAATAAGCTTATTCCAGAAGTTTTTGCTGGAGTTGATGATATTCAACTTGTTTCGATTAAAGGTGGGTCTTTAAGAAACGCTATTGCTAGGGAAGCCTTTGTCGACTTTTATACAAGTGAAGAAAGCCTTCTCAAAATTCGTGGTAATTTTGAATCTCTATGGGAGAAGAATCAAGATGCTGAAGCTGGCCTAAAGTTTGAGTTATCGTCAATTAGTGAAGAGGCAAAGGCCCTTTCAATAGAAGATTCTAAGCTTGTACTATCTGCAATTAGTAATTGTCACCACGGTGTGAAAGCGTGGGATGAGCACTTTGAAGGCGTTGTTGAAACATCGACAAACTTAGGTGTGATCACTCTTGAAGCGGGAAAATTTAGCATGGCAAATCTTATTCGTAGTGCTAGTGAAGAAGCAAGAGATAGCTTTGCTCAGGAAATGATTTCAGCTCAAAGCGAACTTAATTCTAATGCTATTCTTGAAGGTGCATATCCTGGTTGGAAGCCAAATCCAGAATCTAAAATTCTTTCAGTTACTGGTGAAGCTTTTAAAGACTTAAGAGGTCAGGCCCCGAAGATTTCTTCAATTCACGCAGGTCTTGAATGTGGAATTCTTTCAAAGGCCATGCCTGATGTCGATATCATAAGCTTTGGACCGACGATAACAGGGGCACACTCGCCAGATGAACAAGTTTCTATTTCATCAGTTGAAAAGACGTGGCTTCTATTCTTAGAAGTTATCAAGAGGCTTATGTAATGCTAGCGATTGGCCTACAAAATAATATTTCAACTCTCTTTGTCTATTTGATCGTTGTTCAAATTCCAATGATCATTACATATCTCTTTGCTAAGGATTTAGGGATTTCTAATCTTTGGCTATACTTTGTTTGTCTTATTATTGGGCTTAGAGTTGCATTTTTTAAAGATGATCACTTTAAAAAAAAGGTAGAGTCAAAACTCTTTAAGCAGCTTCAAATGAAAAATGGTAAGTCTCCTTCAAAGAGTGAGATTGTTAAGGCGTTAAATCTATCTGTTGGGCTTAGGGATATTATCTTCTTTGCTAACTTAATTATCGTTTTAGTTTTAACGGCATTTTTTAATCAATTTTAACTGCGTAAAAATATCTTAATCTCGATAAGAATGGTGTGGAATATAAATATATTTACACCATTCTTATCTTCATCTTTATCCTCGAAGGTTGTCAAAAACGCAGTCGTACGATTAGCTCTGTTAGTACCAATCTCCAAGTTGCCAAAGGTGATTTAACAGCACGTCTTGTCTCAAGAAGATTAAATGGACAAAGGATCGTTATTGAAGGGGAGTGCTCAGATGGTATTCCTGTTAGCTTCTTTTCTAATAATCTAGTTAAAGACCAACATTTATCCACTGAATGTCGAAATGAGAAATATCGAAAAGTTTTATACTACCAAGCTGATGTTGTCGGTCATCAAGATGTCTTCGTTACTCAAGATGGATACTCATCTATTGTGATGATTCCAAGTGTTGTCACTCGTAGGCCAGGGAAAGTAATTGTTGATACACCAATGGAAGGCTACTTCTATGGGCGTACTATTTACGTCTCTGGACGTTGTCAATTAAAGGGAACTGTCTTTATTCGTGGAAGTTATATTGAAGATTTTGTCAAAGCAGTGTCGTGCTCAAATGGGATCTTTCTTACCCCGATCTACTTTTCAAAAGTAAATGCAGAAACAATGGAGACTTATCTTTTTATCAATCAGGTGGATGCCTATGGTAATAGCTCTGAAATGACTATTAAGAAGATTAAGTTTAGAAATGATGACCATTCGATTTTTTTAAGTGAGTCAATTGTTGGGGCACTTAGTGACACGCTAGAGGTGACAGGAAGTTGCAAAGGCTTTGATCAAGTCAGTATCGATGGAAATATTGTTAATTGTCGTAATGGCAACTTCAGTTATAAGCTTAGTCTAGAACCTCGAAAAAGTCCTGACCGTCTCCTTTATCAAGTTCCTGTTGAAGGGGTGAAAGGAGATTATCGTTCAAATCTACGAATGCTCTTTTATTATTATAAAACAGTTGAAACCTCTCCACATTTTTTTTCTCCCAGTGGTAAGTATGATGAGAGTGCTAGAGGTAGACATGTAATCAGTGGGACTTGTGGTAGAACTTATATAAATGGAAATGTGAGGCTCTATACTAAGAAGTCTGAGAATATTCTGCGGGATGGCCACAATATTCCACTAAGACAAGATGATGGTGTCTTCATTATCTACCCCGAAGAGTATGATCTAGAGGGAGAGACGACAGTTTTTGCCGAGTGCAATGATTTTTATATCGACTATAAAACTAATAATTTCTCAACATCTTTTGACTATATTTCTTCTGACTATACTCGACTCGCTCCAAAAGAAATTTCTGTGCATAGTATGAATCATACAATTGAGGGGGCATGTTCTCAAGGAACCTCTGTTCGCTTGCTTGATCTGAGTAATGAAAATGTTGAACAGGACAAGTGTGTAAATGGGAAATACTCAATTGAGGTGACATCTTCACAAATGGCAGGAATAAATCAATATGAAATCTTCGAGGTTAACTTATTTGAAAATTATCAAGGGGCCAAGCAGCTAATTGATGTTAACTATAATTATGCGGTAGCTTTTCCTTATCAGTTTTTACAAGAATCACCCGTTCCTGGTTGGGGCTCTAAAGTATCACCACTAGGTTTTTTTTGGAAGTATCCGTATAAGTCTGAGATTAATGATATTTATTATGGTTACTATTCAAAGAATAGTTATATTCAAGTAGAGTGGAAGAAGTTACCACAAAATACTAATCAGTTACTTCTCGATGGCCATGAATTACTTAGATTGGGCTATAAAGAATGCGAGGAAGTACAGGTCTACTTTCAGTCTGTTGATAAGAAAAATAGAAAATCAATTATCATTGAAACAAATCCCATAAGATTTGATTTCACTCCTCCTGATGAAGTCCAGGTCGAACAGATCGATTATTCACCATTATTTAGAAAACAATTACCAAAATTCCACTTTAAAGATGCCGATGATAATTGTGTAAGTGATGATAAATTATTTTACAAATACACTCTTTATCAAGTTGTCTTCTCTAAAGAAAATGAAGAAGAAATTATCGATCGTAAAACGATTGATGAATTTACTGTGTCGAATATCCTTAAAGAGAATTTTTTTAATAGAAAGTACGACCTTGATGGAAATTATCAAGTCGGGGTAACTATTTATGATCGAGGTCAGAATGCAACGAAAGAGTATTTATCAATTATTTTCTCATGGAAGTAGAGAGATCGAGGGGGCATGGAGGCCCCCGTTATATCATTAGTAATGCCAAGGAAATTGAGAGAAGTCTTTTTCGCGCTTTTCAACAAATGCGTCACGTCCTTCTTGTGCCTCAGGAGTCCCATAAGCAAGTCTCGTTGCTTCACCAGCAAATAGTTGCTGACCAACTAAACCATCATCAAGAAGATTGAATCCAAACTTAAGCATACGCATTGCTGTTGGAGATTTAGAGTTCATCTCTTTTGCCCACTCAAGCGCAACTTTTTCAAGATCAGCATGAGGAACAACTTTATTTACCATACCCATTTGGAAAGCTTCTTCGGCACTGTAGTTAAAACCACAGAAGAAAATTTCACGAGCACGTTTTTGTCCACATTGGCGTGCAAGATATGCAGAACCATAACCAGAGTCGAAAGAAGCAACATCTGGATCTGTTTGCTTAAAGATAGCATGTTCTTTTGAAGCAATGGTCATATCACAAACAACGTGAAGAGAGTGTCCTCCACCAACGGCCCAACCTGGAACAACAGCAACAACAACTTTAGGCATAAAGCGAATTAATCGCTGTACTTCTAGGATGTGTAGTCTTCCAAGTTTTGCTGGATCAGGAGTTCCATCACCATCAACATATTTGTATCCATCTTTTCCACGAATTCTTTGATCTCCACCTGAACAGAATGCCCATCCACCGTCTTTTGGCGATGGCCCGTTACCAGTGATAAGAACAACACCAACATCACTCCACATTCTGGCGTGATCAAGGGCGCGATAGAGCTCATCTACTGTTTGAGGTCTAAATGCGTTGCGACATTCTGGGCGGTTGAATGCAATTCTTACTGTCCCTTGGTCAACAGCGCGGTGGTATGTAATGTCCTTGAAATCGAAGCCTTCTACTTCTTTCCAAGCACTTGGGTCAAAAATATCTGAAACCATGTGATCTCCTTTTGTTTTCGCTCAATATAAAATGCCTGAGCTAAAGTGTCATTCATAACTTTGTGTGCAGTAGGTCTAAACAAAATACCGGTATTATGGCTTAATGATAAGATGAAAAATCTAATTCTAATTACATTTTTATTCTTTTTAGGACTCAGTGCTAGAGCTGAGGTAACTGTAGTCATCGATGGGACTCGCTATTTCTGTAGCGAAGATGGCAGACCTCCGCAGGATCGCCAGTGGCAGTGTGTTGCTCACTGTGCGGCCAGAACTTCAGATGGGGAATGTCGTAGGTATCGAGAAGATTTCTGTGGCATCAATGCGAGCTGTACTCCATATTGTGAGTCTCGAGCATCTGATGGTGAGTGTCGTCGCTACGGAAATGACATTTGTCGCTCAGAGAACTAGAGGTCGACTAAGGTTTAACCTTTTCAATCTCTTCTATCTCTACATAGAAGTGCTTTGACTCGTTATCTGTTTCACCCTTCATAAGAAAAAGGGTTTGATAATTATAGTCTGTATCAAGTCCAAGAAGGCTTGAGCGAATTTTGACGAGAATGAGGCCGTAGTCATCTTTAACAAGGTAGAAGTTATTTTTTAGCTTCTTATGTATTCGGGCCTTAAGAGCAACTTCTTTGCCATCACTTGGGTTTCTCTTTAAGCTCTCTGAAGAATAGAGGCTTCCTTGTTCTTGCCCTAGAAATTTCTTTGGGCCACCACAAGCAATTAGTAATATCGAAAAAGAAGTAATGAAAAGTTTATTCATAGAAATCATTATATTTAACTAGTTGGTTTTTGACTATAGGGCAAGGGATAGAGATAATTAAACCATGAAATTAATCTCACTCTTATTATTTACTCAAATAACTTTTGCTAGTATCGGTGGCAAGTGGCTGGGCATAGGAGCTGTTAAAACTCCTAAGACAACTCAAGAATGTTCGGAAGTTTATTTTCGATTATTCTATGATGGAAAAAAGTTTAAAATTCAAGAAGGTGGCTACAACTGTAATGGCCTTAGTGCCGAATACCCATACTCTGTCTTTGATGTAAAAGGGCCACTCCTTTACTATAAAGGGGAAGTCTCTGGGCTCATCAATAACGACGAGTTAACGATTTACTCTAAAGAAGATGGCTTTTCTCTACGCTTTTACTTTGTCGCAGAAGACGAAGTTGAGGTCACTGAGTCTTGGAAAGAAGGAAGTGACTACTTAATCATTAAGTCGAAACTACTTAGAAAATAATTAGGCAGCCTTTTTAAAGGACTCCACTCGCTCTTTATTTTCTATAAACTCTTCAAATTCTCGACGTAGGGTCGCATCTACCATTCCGTCAGAAATATATTCAGCTACATAGTAGAAGCACTCACGCCAAGCCTTTTCTAGCTTGGGACTCCAGGTGTTCATATGAAAGAGCATAAGTGTTTGGATAAAAGCTTCTTCGAAAATAGGAAAGTAAGTCTCAGAGACTTCGTACTTGATCTGATTCCCTCCTAGTCCTTGAAGGTAGTATTTTAAATACTCAGGATTTTTTAAATTATTGATTGTGATACTAAGGGCCCTAATAAAAGATGCTTTCAATTGTTCGCGGTCCATGTGAGCGAAAACTTTTTGCATGCCTGGTTCAAGAATAATGACATTGTCAAAAAAGGCATTTGTAAAGTTTTTTAGATTAGGCTCAATTCTCCTAAATGATTCAGTAACTAATTCCTTATCAAAGCTCATAATTTCTCCTAAGCGCTATAATTTACTCTTCGTGGGCAATATAACTTCTTTTGAATTAAGATTTTCTAAATTCTCTCCAAACCCCGTATTTACAGATTGTCCCTCTTAGGAGAGTCTAGGGTTAATGAAAGTTTTAGCTGTAAATAATTTAACTTATAATTTTGATCAAAAATCAATTTGTCAGTTTGATAAAATCTCTTTCGATCTTAGAAAGGGTGAGGTCTTAACTCTTCTTGGTCCTTCTGGAACAGGGAAGACGACTTTATTCAATATCCTAACTGGAAAGTTAACGCCACTAAGTGGTGAGGTCGAAAAATCTGATGATCTTAAAATTGAAATGGTCTCAGGCATTGATAACCTCAACTGGGACTTAACGGTTTTTGAAAATATTGAAAGTCATTTACTTGCTCACGAGCCAAGTGCCGATACAAATCGCGTCCGAGATATGATTGAAATTTTTGGCCTTGAATATAAAGATCACAAAACGTTAGATCAACTTTCGGCCGGACAATTACAAAGACTTCTCTTTGCTCGCTCAATGGTCATTGCACCAGATGTACTTTTACTAGATGAACCCTTTTCAAATATCGATGAATTTCTAAAGGCAACACTATGTCATGAAATCTTTGAAATCTTTAAAGAAAATGAAATCTCATTAGTTTTTGTCACTCACAATTTAAAAGAAGCGTATTCATTAAGCGATCGTATTATTTATCTTAGTGGTGCTAAACTCCAAACTTATCAAAAACCTCAGGACTTCTATGATAGGCCACTGTCAATTGATGCTGCTCGCTTTGGTGGGATGATTAATCTCGTTGCTGGCCCTATTGTTGAGAGAAGTGGTGACAAGGTTGTCGTAAAAAATGACTTTGGACAATTTGAATTAATCGATAATCTTAAAACAAATAACCAATTTGTCTACTTGGCCTTTCGTCCAAAATTCCTAAAAATAGTTGAGGAAGGTGGACATCTAAAAGGACGAGTGAAGGCAATTATCAGACATGGTGAATATGATTTCATTGAAGTTGCAACCATGAATGCCAAGGTTCTAAGATTCCAAATGGCCGACTCATCTAAGGTGAGTGTTGGTTCGCAAGTAAAACTTGCCATCGATCTTGAGAATGCCTTTCTTCTGCCTGTTTAACTAATTTTTACCAAAACTTAATTATTGGCGCACCCCGTTTTCTCTTAGAATACTTACAAATATTGTCGTTGTGGTATCGTTGGAGGAAAGAGAATGAAGTTATTAATTATCGGTTTTTGTATCTTACTTTCTATTCTTGCATTCGCTAGAGAAATTGATACCGATAAGAGTTTCCTAAAATGGCACGCAAGTAAAGTTGGTGGACAGCACTGGGGCCATGTCAAATTTTTAAAAGGAACAATTGAACACGATGATAAGGGTGAGCCAGTTAAAGGAACTTTCACTGTTCAGATGAATACAATTGATGTTCGAGATCTTGAAGGGGAGTGGAAGGATAAGTTACAAAACCACCTTCGTGAAAGTGACTTCTTTGAAATTGAAAAATATCCAATAGCGACCATGGTAACGAAATCAATTACAAAAATCGCAAAGAATAAATATAAGGTTGTGGCAGACTTTAAAATCAAAAAGGTAACTCGTCCTCTAACTTTTAATATGAATTACGATGGCAAAAATGCCACGGGGAAAGTTAGCTTTGATCGGACAAAATTTGGCATCAAGTATCGATCAACTTTATTGGGCACTGTGGCAGACAAGGTTATTCACGACAAAGTTGATTTAGAATTCAACGTTCAATAAGCTGAAATTACATGTGAACTTGAACACGTAGCACAAGAATTAAGTAATAGATGCACGTAAGTTTATTCTATGCTAAGTTTTGGCGTATGAAAGCCGGAAAAATCGAAATCGCATTCTTTGAAAAAGACCAATACTTATTCCCAATTAATCGTCGTAGCAAGAACCCTATTGTCGATTATAAGAATGAACTGATTAAGAAATCAATTGCAAAAGAATTAAATCTTAAGGTTAAGAATATCGACTTAAAAGATTATAAGAAACCTAATTAGAATAGCCTCTTATCTTGAGGTAATTCGATAGTGACAAGATTCCCACTTCTCCAAGGATCATCAAAAACAAGTTTAGATGCGATAAGGGCAAGGCCAGTATCGTTCACATTTCCTTTCCCGTAACGTGGATCACCCATGACTGGAAAACCTAATTCTGTGAATTGAATTCTAATCTGGTGTTTACGTCCTGTAATAAGATTGACTTCAACAAGGGCCGACTTTTCAAGATACTTCTTAACTTCGTATTCTAAAATGGCATTTTTCCCGTCGATTACACTTTCAAGGCGCTTGGCCTTTTCTGGCTTACCTTTAACTTCGGCCTGATATGTTTTTTGAATTTTATGATTCTTGATTTGTTCAGAAAAAGCGCGGGCCGCTTTCTTTGTGTAAGCAATCATCATAACACCGGCCGTTTCTTTATCAAGGCGGTGGATAAGAAATGGTTCTCGTCCTGTACGCTTGTGAATTTCTCTTATGATCGTGTATTCATCACCATACTTTGTTCCTTGGCAAAGAAGTCCTGCTGGCTTGAAGTAAACTCCGTAGTGGTGAGTTTCGTGTAGACACTCAACAGTGCTCATATCAAATTCTGTAATATTTGGGTCAACGTAGAGCTTGATCGTTTGGCCGCGTTTAATTTCATACTTGGCCTTACGAATTCTCTCTGGCTTAGCAGACTTCGTCCAACAAGCACCTTGTTTCATAAGGTTTTTGATTTTTATCTTTGATAGCTCAATTCCTGCCTTTGCACATTTTTCTGCTAGTAGGTCTGCTGCGGTTGTATCTGAATAGGCTTTCGCCGTTACACTAAATTTTTTCATAAATTATTATCCATTAAAATAAGGACAACCGCTGCATCCACTTTGGCAACAGTCATTAATATCGGCTTCTTCATCAACTCTAAGGTTTGGTGAAACAAGAGATAGGGTGTAAGTTTTTACGCCGCGAACATTTCCAATTAGAGTGAAAAGTTCAGGGCTTTGAATTGGTGTCTCCATTGTTCCTAAATTTAGAGATAGGGCCAAGTGGTGAGCTATCGAGTGAGAATCACATAGAATATTGAACTGTGCCTCATTATTTAGAGTCACTAGGTATTTCTCTGCATATGATTCAATGATATATTCTTTCATAAATAATCCAAATCAACTAAGGTAGCGCCATGTTTTATGACTTTCCGATAAAATATCACGAACCTGTTTTCCGTCCTCCTTCTGAAGGACGCTCTCTTCTTATACAACAAACCATTGGTTGCTCCAATAATAAATGTACATATTGCAATATGTATCGTTCCAAGACCTATAAAGAGAGAAACAGCGTTGATGTAATCGAGGATATAAAGAAGGCCGCAGCCTATTATCGCCGCTTTGATATGCGCCCATCTAAAGTATTTTTATGTGATGGTGATGCCCTTGGTGCGCCGACAGAGGACCTTTATAAGAGTCTTTTGGCCATTCGTGAGGAATTTGGAGAGATTCGTGTTGGCGTCTATGCAACTGCCCAGAATATGCTGGATAAGTCTGAAGAGGAACTACATTTCTTAAAAGAAGCAGGGCTTGGGATTGCTTACCTTGGTATGGAATCAGGTTGTGACAAAGTCCTTCATATGACAGTTAAGGGAAATACCGCCCAAGATATGATTGATGGGTCCAAGAAAGTTATGGATGCCGGCATGAAGTTATCGGTAATTGCTATGCTTGGACTAGGTGGGAAGAAGCATACTGAGACTCATGTGAAAGAGACGGCCCGCGTTCTATCTGAGATCTCTCCAGATTATCTTTCTTTTCTTACGACAATGGCCGTTGAAGGAACTCCGTATTACCGAATGGTACAGCGTGGCTTTGAAATGCTGACTACTAAAGAGATTCTAGGGGAGATGCACGATATCTTATCTGGCATTCAAGCTTCTCGAGAAATTTTACTTAGGATTAATCATGTCTCAAATATGTATCCAATTGGAGGGAGTCTTCCTCAAGACCAAGACACGATAATTCAACAGGTTAAGCAATGGTTTGTTGAAGCACCTGAAGGAACATATCCACCAAAACCTTCACATATGTAGGAATTCGCAGTATAAATTGGCCATGACTCAACAACAGTATAATATCGCATTTATCATTCTATCAGTTTTAGTATTCATCCTTTCAATGGGAGTAGGCTTCTTCTATATCAAGCTTAAGCAAGAGACGAAAAAGCGTATCGCCGAACATGACAAGATGGAAGCAAAAGAGAAAGAAAGGCAGGCCTTTGTTCGTGACAGCCTTATTACAATTGCTCGTGCTTTTGTACAAAAACAATGTGAGGCGAGTGAAGCTTGTATCCGCTTAAGAATGCTTATTGACCGCGTGGACTTTGTTGAGAATGAAGAGTATCCAATTATCTTTTCGATGTATGAGGAGATTAAGCACTTTCCAACACATCAGGCCCGCAAAGACCTATCAAAGCAAGAGCGCTTCTCACAAGATAAGGAGCGATTTGCCATTGAAGACAAACACATGGATAATTTAACTATTGAATGTAATAAGCTAATAACAAATCTTATGGTTAATTAATGCACTACTATGTCCACAATCTTAATCCAATTGCTATCGATTTTTTGGGTGTTAAGATTGCGTGGTATTGGCTGGCCTATTTCTTTGGCTACTTCTGGACACTATATTTAGGTAAATACCTCATTAAAAGGGAAGGGCTAAGTGTCTCTTTTCATCATTATTTAAACTATCTCTTTGCTGGCTTCTTTGTCATGCTTGCCGGTGGAAAACTCTTTTACATCTTCTTTTATAATTTTAGTTACTATGCTGCGGACTTAAAGCGCATTCTCTATTTTTGGCAGGGTGGAATGAGCTTTCACGGTGCCCTTATAGGTGGCGCACTATGGACCTATTACTACGCTAAAAAGCATGGCCTAAAATTCTTTGCCTTAACAGATATTGTTCTAACATGTGTTGGACCGGGCATTATGTTTGGTCGAATTGCTAATTTTATTAATGGTGAGCTGGCCGGAAGAGTTTCAGATGTTCCCTGGGCCGTCATCTTTCCAAGATTATATGATTCTAATCCTCGCCATCCTTCACAACTCTATGAAGCCTTTCTTGAAGGATTAGTCTTATTTCTGATTTTATTTATTTTGAAAAAGAATTTAAAAAGACCAGCTTTAAACTCTGGCCTTTTTCTTATCATCTATGGAATTGGTCGTTTCATTGTTGAGTTCTTTCGAACTCCTGATCCACAAATCGGGCTTTTCTTTAACCTCTTTTCTGTGGGGCAATTCTACTGTTTTGCGATGATACTCATTGGAGTGGCAATTATTTTTTGGCCTTCTCGTTTATCGCATTCTCGTACTGCTTAAGTAACTCTGGATCAACCTCAGTTGGCGTGATCTTACGAAAACTCTTACGAGCATTAATCATATTCTCACACTTGTGGACGGCACCGTCACCTTCAACTGGAACGTTTTTACGCCCATCTTTCATCCAAGTAATTTCTTTTCCACAATAACGACATGATGCCATGAGTAACTCCCTGATTTTAAAGCAATTTAGAGTGTCAATTTTAGTGGTTTTAGGTTATTCTAACAACTATAAAAATAAACTGGAGTGCATAGTGTTAGATATCAAATTTATCAGAGAAAATGTTGATTTAATGAAGGATGTAATTGCGAACAAGCGAGTTGGTCTTGATCTTGATGAACTTCTTTCAATTGACTCTAAACTCTCTGAGCTAAAGACGAAACAACAGGATTTACAAGAGAAGAGAAATGCTCACTCGAAATTAATCCCAAAAGCATCTAACGAAGAAAGGCCAAAACTTATTGCTGAAGGTAAAGAAATTGCCAACGAGCTTAAGGAAATGAATCCAGAAATTAGTGAACTTGAAGAAAAATTTAAGGCACTTATGTATGTTGTTCCAATGGTTCCATCAAAAGATGCACCAGTTGGAAAAGACGACAGTGAAAACGTTGTCAGTCGTGTTGAAGGTGAGAAACCAAATTTCTCATTTGCGCCAAGACACCACGTTGAAATTTTAGAAATGAATGAATGGGCGGAGTTTAAGAATATCGCAAAGGTTTGTGGGTCACGTTCTTATTCTCTTAGAAATGATATGGTTCTTCTTGAGATGGCCATGCACCGTCTAGCGCTTGATATGCTAACGGAAAAAGGCTTCACATTAGTTTCATCGCCATCAATGGCAAGAGAAGATGCTCTTTATGGAACTGGTCACTTCCCAACAGGAAGAGAAGACGCTTACTATATTCCAGAACATGATATCTACCTTTCGGGAACGGCAGAAGTTCAATTAAATAGTCTTCACGGTGGTGAGATTATTAATGAATCAGATCTTCCTATCCTTTACGCTGGTTTCTCTCCATGTTTTAGAGGAGAAGCGGGAAGTTATGGTAAGGATGTAAAAGGTCTTATCCGTGTCCACCAATTCCAAAAAACAGAACAATTCGTTATCTGTAAAGGCGATGAAGCAGAATCTGAAAAATGGCACAAGTCACTACTTGAAGCTGCTGAAGAGTTCTGTAAGGCCCTTGAGCTTCCATACCAAATCCTAGAAGTATGTACAGGGGATATGGGTGCTGGAAAATATAGAATGTACGATATTGAGTGTTGGGTACCAAGTGAAGAGAAGTACCGTGAAACTCACTCATGTTCAGCACTTCATGACTGGCAATCAAGAAGAACAAATACTCGTTACAGAGATGCAGATGGAAATGTTAAACATGTTTTCACTTTAAATAACACGATGGTTGCAACTCCAAGAATTCTTGTTCCTTTCATTGAAAATCATCAACAAGAAGATGGCTCAATTTATGTTCCTGAGAAATTAAGAGCATATATGGGTGGGAAAGAAGTTCTTAAGGGACGTAACCGCCAATAGGTTGATTTTATGAGGGAAGGATCAGGCTTATTGTCTGAACTCCCTGCTCACTTCGTGATAACTTGAGCTCACATCCATGCGTCTTTGTCATGGATTGGGCCAAGCCTATCATTTGCGTATTTGTACTAAGCATCTCACCCTTCAGGATCCTTACTCCTCGAGATCTCGCCTCAAGAATTAATAAACTTAGTAACTCTTTACCAATACCAATACCTTGGTATTTATCAATGATTGTAATGGCAAACTCTGCAATAGCTGGATTGTCTCGTTGAATATCGAATCTTGCAACACCCATTGGATGAGAAGGGCTTGTGATAGTCGCGACTCCGATAGCGTAGTGAAACCTCTTATCATACTCAGTGAGATTGATTAGCTCTTTTGCTGTTAGTCCCTTCTTTGCACCAAAGAAACGGTGATAGATGGACTTTGGTTCCATTTCATGGATACCTTCAAGTAGCATCTTCTTATCAAGAGGGCCGATTTCACGAATCTGTGCTTTATGGCCTGCAAAATCGTAAATATGGTCTAGAGCTAAAGCTTCCACACTGAAATAGTATCACAGCTTCATTTGAGAGTATGAATTTTTTGACACAGCCTCCACTAAATGCGTAAAATTATAAGTAAAGTACTTATGGAGGAGACTTAATAATGGATAATTTCTACCCACTTAAAAAAGTGGCCGATATATATGGTGACCCAAATTTAAAATTTGAAATTCAAGATCTTGAATCTGCAGGGCAAATTCCTGCTTCTCGTAAGTACAGAAGTGGTGCAATCTTTAGAAAAGGTTGGCCAGTAAATTTACTTCCAAAAATTGGCGAACAAGTTGGATATTTCAAGAAGTTTGAAAAGTCGACTTCAGTTTGTGTTTTCACGACAAAAGGTGGAGTTCTTAAATCAACTCTTGCTCTAAATCTAGCTCGTACAGCTGCCCTTCATGGACAGCGAGTATGTGTGGTTGGGCTTGATATTCAAGGCGATGTGACGACATCTCTTGGTTACGATACTGAGTCTGATGATAGTGGAAGCCTCGATGAGCTTATTCAAAAACTAGATCAAACTAAAGGCCTTTGTGATTACTTCTCTGGAGAGGCAACTCTCGATGAAGTAATCGTTCAACTAGGAATGCCTAATTTATTTATTATTCCAGAGACTCCTGAGCTAGTAGCTCTTAACGACTCATTAAATAATATTAACCGTCGCGAGTTTTGGTTAAAAGAAAGAGTGATTGATCCGCTTAAAGAACATTTTGATCTTGTGATCATGGATTGCTCTCCTAATTGGAATAAGCTAACGACTAATGCTCTTGTGGCCAGTGATGCACTGATTTCGCCTCTAGAGTGTAAGATTAATAATTTTAGAAACTTCAGGGTATTCTCTCACTTCTTAAAAGAATTTAAGGATGAGATGAGATTAGATTTTGAATCAATCTTTGTTCCAACAAAGTATTCGACAAATAAGAAGTTAAGTAATGATATCTTAAATTGGTACTATCAAAATGTTGCAGGTTGTACGACTGTTGGTATAAAAGAATCAGTAAGTGCTGAAGAGGCCATGGCGCTTAATCTTTCGATTGCAGAGCATGCTGCAGGGAAGGCCATTGCAAAAGACACGGTCGAATTATTCAAACAAATTCATCAGGCCATTTCAAATTATCATGAAAGAAAGTCTGAACAAAATGAACTTCCTGGCCATCAGGCGCGAGTTTTTGGCGGACTTGGGCAAGCGAATTTTGGAAATTTAAGTAATAGGTTTTAATTATGGCCATTGGTTTAAATGATTTAACAGCTAAGAAACAGGCCAAGAAGGTTGAAGTTACTCCTGCTGTTGTTGCAGTTGAAAAAGTTGTAGCACCAGATGTAAGTGTTGAAGATACGCTTGAAAAACAACAAAGGCCTTGGGAAGGAAAGTTTCAGGCCCAAAAAAGCTCTGTGGCCAATCAAGCTGTAAAAAGAGCGAGAGAAATTTCTGTTAAGAATGAGCTTCATGCAAAAGAGCTTAGAAAGAGTTTTACTAGTGCTCAGAAAGAATTAGAAATTAATCAATATATTGAAAACCGTGAGAAAGAGTTTGTTGATTTAGATTCATCTAAGAATATGCTTAAGTCAAAGAATCGCATTAAGATGCAGCGCTCTTTATTTAAGAGGCTAAGGGATTCAATTTTTAGGTCTTAATTTCATATCAATATTAAAATTATGAAATTCTTTTTCATTAAAGCAATGAAGAATTTTAGGGGAGTACTTCTCGATAACATCTTTCGAGTTAGCTCCTCTGAAAAGCTCATTAAAGGCATTAGAGCACACTTGCTTTGTGAATTTATGTTTGATTCCACTACACTGTTTAATAAAATCACAAGAATGAGGATAGCCTCGATAGCACTTCATCGATTCAATATCACATGTATTTTCATCCACTACCTTTGTATTACAGGAAGTGAGTAGAAAAATTAAAACTGCTATACTAGACAATATTTTCATCGATTAATATATCCTTAAACTTGTTAATGACATCATGTTCGTAATGATCAAGTTGATTCATCGTTAATTCAGTTAATGCATCTCTTGCATTCATCTTATGCACGGTAACCATTTTATCGTAAGTATTTACTAGTGAGATAATCATTATGGGAAGACTTAATTCCTTTAGACGATTTGGTCCTGAACCACCCTTGACTTCCTCGTGATTGACGATAAGGTCGAGAACTCCTTTTGTTACCCATGGCCTATCTTTTAGAGCACTGACTGCATCTTTGACGTGTAGGCTATAAACTCTTTGCTCGTCTTCACCTAACTCTTCCTTCTTCTTTTTAAAGAGCTCTTGATCCTGACTATTTAAGCGCGTGATTCCAACGTCGTGGAGTAGGCTTGCCGTTGCAATATTTGAAATTTCAGTATCATTGCAGCCAGCTCTAATTGCGAGTCTAGTGGCAAGGGTTGCAACATTCATTGAGTGCTCAATAATTAAATTCGTATCGACTGTTTTTTTATCAAAGAATTGTTTTAAGGCATCTGGCCCTGAAGAGAGAACTTTTTTTAGCTGGCCAGCAGCAAGCTCAGTCATTTGATAATTTTCTTCTTTATCTGGTGCCTTCATTGTTTGTTCGATGGCGGTTTTACAAGCTCCATCAACAACTTCAATCTTCTCTTTAATTGGTAGGTCAAGGTCTTGAAGCTTTGAATCAAGAAGTTCTCTGATATATTGCTGATATTTTTCAACATCCTCTTCAAGAATATAGAACTTTGCAACTTGTTGCTTATTTAACTTTTCAAGCTTTTCACGTGAGATAGCACTGCCCGCCTCTTGATACTTAAGATAGGTTTCTTTAAAGTAAATATATAAATCAAACGTTATGATGCTTTCTGCTTCAATTGTTGTGATTCTTAGAGGGTAATAATTCATAAATCCTAATTCATTAAAACTATTAATAAAGTCTATTAATTTAATTCTATGGTGAATTTAGAATTTACACAACTATAGAGACTTAGCACTACTTGTGTTTATTGAGAGGAATGTAAAGTGCCACAAGAGTTCCGATGGGTTTTCGCTTAATTGTGAACTTTATCTTAAGTAATTCGCAATATGAGGGAATGATGAAGTGGCCAAAACCGGAACCTTTTTCTCCTAAAGTACCAAAGCTGATCACCTAGTTTTAAATCGACCCTTAATGACTTGTGTAGTGTTACTAAATCCACAAGATAGACTTCATTAGGTAAACATATTTATTTGTATATTCGAAATTAAAAATATTTTGATTTTGAGCTTTGAAAGTCTCGTTATTAATCTGTACAATTGTCTGCGTTGCGAGAGTTTCTTTTGCTGGAATGAAAAGAAGAAGTAATAATAAAATACGAAAAATAAAATTCACCACTAAAAGTGTGTGATTTTATTTAAACAAACTTTAAATAACAATTGTGTAGCCAAATGAAAAAAAACTTGAATTTCTATTTTGATTTCACGTCTCCTTATTCATACCTAAGTATGTTGCAACTAGATGCAGGGCTTTTGGCCGAGAAGTATGAGATTAATTATTGCCCCGTTATGGTGGGAAGGCTTTTTGCCTTAAATGAAATGAGCGCACCTGCGCAAGTAAAGAATAAGGCCTTGTACTTATTTAAAGAAGCCTTAAGAACAGCTGAGCACTTGGGTGTAAAACTAACGTCACCAAAGATGCTTCCATTTAACTCTTTACCTTACTTAAGAATGGCCCTGGGTCTTAAGAATGATAAGTTAAAACAAGCAGCATTCATTCTTGAAACATTTCATTATGGTTGGAAGTACGGTCACGATTTTAATGACTATAATCAGTTTAAAGAGTTTATTACGAAAAAATGTTTGACACTAGAAGAGTACGAACGTTTAGATAGTGATCGTAACTTAAAGAAAGAGTTAAAGCTTGATATTAATCGTGCCTTTGATAAAGGAGTCTTCGGTGTACCAACATTTGAAGTTGACGATGATTTTTATTGGGGTAATCACAATATTGACTTTCTCGCAAAAAATAAATTTTTAGATTATAATGAACACGAAGAATTTGTTAACTTTAAAAAGTTCTTCGAGGAAGAAAAATGAAATTGAAATTAAAACTACTTTTTATTCTATTAATTGGTCTTAGTGTACATGCAAACACTAAGGTTATGATGAAAACGAATTATGGTGACATCACAATTAAGCTTTATGATAAAAAGGCACCTGAGACAGTAAAGAACTTTTTAAGCTATGTTAATTCTGGTTTCTACAATGGAACTATTTTTCACCGTGTAATTGATGGATTCATGATTCAAGGTGGAGGATATGATACAAGCCTTAAAAAGAAGAAGACAGAAAAGCCAATTAAGAACGAAGCGACAAATGGTTTAAGTAATGTTCTTGGAACAATTGCGATGGCAAGAACTTCTGTTATTAATTCCGCAACGTCACAATTTTTCGTGAACGTAAAAGATAACACTTTTCTTGATCACTCTGGGCCAACGCCATCACAATATGGTTACGCAGTATTTGGAAAAGTTATTAGTGGGATGGCCGTTGTTAACCGAATCAAG
This sequence comes from Halobacteriovorax sp. GFR8, assembly GCF_050955245.1. Lineage (NCBI taxonomy): Bacteria > Pseudomonadati > Bdellovibrionota > Bacteriovoracia > Bacteriovoracales > Halobacteriovoraceae > Halobacteriovorax > Halobacteriovorax sp. GFR8. Next base: position 720,156 of record NZ_JBPBLR010000002.1, read on the forward strand.
AAATCAAAGACTGGAAGAAATGGCCCATTTCAAAACCTTCCAGTATCAAATATCGAAATTAAGAAGGTTTACGTCCTTCCTTAATCCTTAAACTTTATAGAAATACTCAGATATATAGCTCGCAAATAGCAAATTCTTCGTAGGGAAGAATTTGCTATTTTAGTTAAGATATAATCTGAGTATGGGCTCATTAAAGATAAGTAGCAAAACAAGTAATAAATTATCTAGTAAATCGAATTTAAGTTATTCTAAATTTAATCAAATTAATGGCAAGCATCCGCTTCAGGACAGTTGCCAAGATTCCTTTATTACATACCAGGTACGAAAGAGGCACGGGGGAAGTGTCGCTTACTTTAACTTTGAGCTAGCTAAGGAGATGGGGCTAATCCCTGAAGAGCATGAAAATAGCCTTACAAAAGATCTTGCTCAAAAAATTCTCGATACATTCTCCATCGTGATCATTAATGAATATGACATTGAAAATGGTGTTGAATATCCAAAAGATGAAATCTTACCAAATCGCTATATGGCAACTCGCTACCTTCAGCTTCAGCACCCAAATAAGCAGGGAAAGACTTCTGGAGATGGCCGCTCGATTTGGAATGGAGCAGTCAATCACAATGGAGTTACTTGGGACGTCTCAAGTCAGGGAACTGGGGCAACAAAACTTTCACCTGCAACGCACATCCAAAATAAGTACTTTAAAACCGGAGACCCTTCTATCTCTTACGGTTGCGGCTATTCTGAGTTTGATGAAGGTCTTGCGACTCTAATGTTCTCAGAAGTTATGCAAAAGAATAATTATGAGACGGAGAGGTGTCTTGCCATTATTAAGTTTAAAGATAATATCTCAATCAATGTTAGGGCCAATAATAATTTAATCAGGCCTTCTCATATGTTTAATCACCTTAAACAGGCCAACTTTAACGCCTTAAAAGATATTGTTAATTATTATATTGATCGTCAAAAAATGAATAATGCTTGGCAGAAGGTACCCAAGACAACGAAGGCGAGATATCGTTATTTTTTAAAGAAGCAAGTAGAAGTATTTGCAAAGCTTGCGGCAAATTTTGAAGATGATTATATCTTTTGTTGGCTGGATTGGGATGGAGATAATATCCTTATGAATGGGGGAATTATCGACTATGGCTCAATTAGGCAATTTGGACTCTATCACCATGAATATCGCTTTGACGATGTCCAGCGCTATTCAACCACAATTAAAGAACAAAAAGATAAGGCCAAGTATATTGTTCAATCCTTTGTACAGATTGTGGACTTTTTAGAAACTAAAGAGAAGAAGCCTATTGCAGAGTTTGCAACAAGCGAGTATCTCGAAAAATTTGATGAGATTTTTGAGACTCAAAAGAAATATAATCTGATTTCTAAAATTGGTATTTCTCCAAAATATCATGATTGGCTAATTCAAAAAAACTCTCAAGAGATTGAGGATCTACAAAGGTCTTTTTATTATTTCGAAAAAGCAAAATCTAGCTTTGGACTTTATGAAGTTAGTGATGGAATTTGCTGGGATGCAATTTTTAGTATGCGCGATATTCTACGAGAGTATCCACAAATGATATTAAGTCGAGGAGAGTGGATTACTCGTGATGAGTTTATTAATATTGCTAAGTCTAGTTATGCAAGTAAGGTTGACTTAGAGATTAATTCATACCGTGCAAACAAAATTGACTCTTTTCAAGATTCTTATATTAAGTTAATTAATTTGGTTTCAAAGAAATCAAAGAAGAGATTTGAAGAAATACTTTTAGAAGTTGTCATGCGCTCTTCAATCATCAATAAGTATGAAAGAGTAACAGGGGATAGTATCGCTCGCATTGTTGAATCAATGATGAAGAAGTATAAGAAGTTCGATCCACAAACGATTTTCAATGTGGTTCATGACTTTAGGGAAAACCAAACATTCGACCCTGATAATATCAGTCCAAAGAGTGAGCGTGTTGCAAATGAGAAGAAGCATTTAAGGCCAATTGTAAAAGAGCTTCTTAAAATAGTCAGAGATCACAGAGAAGGCATATAGCAAATGAAAATTGGACTATATGGTGGTGGCGACTTTTGTGATAATGTCGAGATTGATGAGCATATTCTTGAGCTTTGTAAGAGCGATTCACCAAGCATAACTTATATACCTGCAGGATCTTATGAATCTGAATTAGAATTCATTGATTTAATTATGGCCTATAAGAAAATTGGTTTTAAGAGATTTATTCATCTTCCTGTTGATCATGAATTTGATCGAACTCTAAAAGAAGAGGCCCTTCAAAGTGATGTGATTCACCTAGGAGGAGGAAATACCTTTTATTTTCTAAAACATCTTAAAGAAAGTGGAATGTTTGAAGAACTGATTGAGTATGTAGGGCGAGGGGGAATTCTAACAGGACTCTCTGCTGGCGCCATTATCACAACTCCCAATATTTTAACGGCCTCTTTCCCTCCTTGGGATCGCGATGATAATGAAGATAATGTAACTGACTTTAATGCCATGAATATTATCGACTTTGAATTCTTTCCACATTATCGCAAATCAAAACGTTATGATGACGAACTAAAGAGACATTCGATTCTATCTCGTTATCCAATTTATGCATGTCCAGATGGAAGTGGGCTCGTGGTTACAGATGAAGAAATTGTTGTTCACGGAGAGTGTTATATTTTTGAAAAAGGTCAGAAATATAAATTATAACTTTCTTTTACTCGGTCTTGTCAGTAAGAAAACAATAACACCAATTCCAATTAATGAAACGATGACTTTAATCGTTGGATTAACATCTACATAAATTAGAGTGTAAGAAAAGAGTGCTACGATCATTGAGATGGCAATAATTTTTGACTTCACACTGACAACACCATATTTATTCCAATCTGTGATAATTGGACCAAATACTTTGTGATCCAGTAACCATTGATAGTATTTTTCATTACTTTGCGAAAAGAAGTATGCACTTAGTAGTAGAAACGGAGTTGTAGGAATAAGAGGAAGAAAGATACCAATAAAGGCAAGAATCACAAATGCAATTCCAAAGCTTAGGTAAATGGCCTTTCTACTCTTATTAATCATTAAAAAGTCTTTATTGGTGAATTAGGCTTCTTCTTTGCTCTAATACAAAACCTTACTGGAGCAGGGTAGCCTTCAACTGTTTTAGTTTTATCTTCTGGGTCCAAGAAGTCTTCAAGAGATTGATGTGGAGGTGGACACCATTTTGTTTGTCTTTGCTCTTCAAAGTTCGTTGTTGAAACAGAAACAACTTCCATATCAATAAAGCCTGTACGATTAATCCAATTCTTAAGACAACTAAGAGTTGGTAGAAACCATACATTTCTCATCTTTGAATAACGGTCTTCAGGGAAGAGGCAAATCGTTTCTTCACCAGGAATACCAATTGTTTCCATAATCATCTCACCACCGGGAACAAGTGACTCTCTAATTGAGATTAGCTGCTCAAGAGGATGACGGTGATGGTAGAGAACACCCATCGAGAAGACAACATCAAAGAATGATCTAAAATTTGGAAGGTCTTCAATTCCAAATAATTCAAATTTTAAATTGTCGTTTTTCTTAAAATGATTGATAAATTCAAATTGGGCCTGGTTATGTAGGACTGGATCAATTCCAATAACTAGTTTTGGATCTTGCTTGGCCATTTCAAACATATAGTAACCATTGTTACAGCCTACATCTAAGACAACCTTATCTTTCAAGTCCGGAAGAGACTCTTTTAATCTTTGCCACTTCTTATCGGAACGCCATTCTGCATCAATGTCGAGCTCTCCAACTTGAAAAGGGCCCTTTCGCCAAGGAATAAGCTTTGTTGCCGTCTCTAGAGTTTCTTTTGAATCTTCTTCTAGAGAAGGAATGATATCGAAGATCTCTTTGTATTCTCTTTGGTACTTTGTACGAAACATTTGAATCTTTTCGCCTTTAAGCTTTCTTAAAGATTCTATATCAACTCGATTACCAAATTTTTCTAAGTATTCTAAATTATCCATTCTCTTCCTATTTGATACATAGGTAACAAGCAAAATTATACCATCTAAAAATCATTTCAGATTTCTTAAATCCTGCTTCATCAAGCATTTTAAGTTGTTGTTGTGGAGTAAGAGGTCTAAGAACATTTTCGAGGGCCTCTCGCTTTTGGGCAATCTCCATCTCACTATAACCATTTCTACGTTTGAAATCGTAATACAGATCAATGAGTAGGTTATCAATTTGCTCGTCTTGGCAGATGATTTTTTCCGCTAAGATAAAGCAGCCATTATCATTTAGGCCATTGTAGATATTTTTAAGAACATCAAGACGTTCTTCGACTGGTAGGAATTGAAGCGTATAATTCATAATTGCCATACCAGCATTTTCGATTTTTACATCAGTAATTGATTCCTCTAGTAACTCAACATGATCTTGTAAGCCGTGTGACTTAAGCTTCTGCGCAGCTTTCTCAAGCATCGGTCTTGATGTATCAATCCCTATAAATTGAGGTAGCTCTTTATCGTTTTGGCGAAAGTAGTCGGCCATTAAAAGCATTGTTGTTCCTGTCGAACATCCAAAATCATACACTGTTCCTGACTCATAAAATCGTCTTGTCAGGTCGATGATAATTTTGTGAATCTCATGATAATTAGGAATACTACGTGACACCATGTCGTCAAATACAGAGGCCACATCTTGATTGAATTCAAAATCTGAGATTTTTTCTATTTTCTTTGCAAAGACCTTGTCTTCACCAGCGTTTAAAAATTTATTTTCCATGTGGCGAAACTAGAATATCTTTTGGATATTGTCCAATCTAGTATAAAAAATACTCCTTCTTTTCTCTTTAATTTCAATGATTTACTGATACGCGTGATTTTTTCCTTTGAATAAGCAATTTTTATTGGTATGTAAACAAAATATATATTGAAATAACAGCGCAGGTTCTATGAATAACGAATTGGATAGAGGGGAAGCTTTTAACGAAACGCTAAGAGTTTTATCCCATGATTACTCGGGGCATATGCATTTGATTAGATTTTGTATTGATGAGTTAATGCAAGATCAGGATCAAGATAACCCTTTTGTGAAAAAATTAAACCAAGGTCTTGAACGTTTTGAGAATGATCTAAATCTTCTTAAACAATCGACGCCATACTTCTTAGATGAAGATGTTCCTTTAAGTAAAATTGCAGCAAGGGCCTTCGGTCAAGCACGTATCTACTTAAAGAAACACTTTGCCGATCTTACATGGACTATTGAAAATGACTCAACCGTAAAAGGTTCTCAGGCCAATGATTTATGTGAGCTCTTGTTCTCTTTTGCCCACTTATTTTCGACTCTCGCAAAAAAAGAAGGCCGAGAGACATTTCATATCACCCTAGAAATTAAAGACGAGTTAAGAAAATTAATTTTTATTAAGTCAGAATTAAACAAATACTTAAGACAAGAGTTAGATTCCATCTTAAACTTAGGTGACGAAAACGAAAAATCATTAAGAAGATATATCGGAATTCATAACTTTCTTGCGAAGGGGAAGGATTACGAAATTCTTGATGGGGACAACAATTTATCGGTGAGGTTTGAATTATGACAATGGCAACGGACAAGGAAATTTGGATTTTAGAGGATGATGAGGGATGTCGTTTTGTTTACGAACAAACGCTCGTTCACCGCTACAACAACTTAAGATTCTTTACTTCAATTGAAGAGTTTCAAAAGGCTCTTTCTAACACAGAAAAGAATCCTGCTCTTATAATTGCAGATCTTATGCTTGATGATGGTAACTTTATGACGTACCTAAATCACTCAAAAGATCGACGCTTAATGGTGATTCCATTTATCATTGTTTCAAGTATTGATGATATCGATGCTCTGAGATTCTGTTTTATGGAAGGTGCACTTGATTACTTAACGAAACCATTTAAGAAAAATGAATTAATCGTTAAGATCGAGAATGTATTTAATGGTAGTCCAAGAAGAATGGTACAACCAATTGCACATAAGTCGATGCTTCTCGATGGAAAAGAAGTTGAACACTTAACAAGTAAGCAAAAACAACTTCTGGGATTATTTATTAATTCTCCACATCGTATCGTAAGCCGCGATGATATCTTAGATAATGTTTGGGGCGACACAACTGTTCACCCAAAAACTGTCGATGTTCACTTATATAACCTAAGAAGAAAACTTCATGACTATGGTTATATCATTCGTTCAGAAGGTGGCGGTAAATGGTCACTAATTCCTGATACTTATGAAAAAGCTGCAAGTACAGATGAATCAAATGTTTCATCTAGTAGTAAAGATAGTGAGAACTCAGTATCAGAAAATTCATTATAATTTTTAATTTTTATAAATCGCCTCTACAACTAATAGAGGCGATTTTATATTTAGAAGAAGTTGATTTAAAACAATTATAGTCAATATGATTGAGACGAGACGCCAAGTGAATAAACCGAATAGTAGCTTCAATAAGGAGCTATTAAATTCGAATATCCATTATTGTCACATCGATTTTGATGGGGTGTGTACTTACGTCAATGATCTCTATCTTGGTTATGGCCTGAATATTGGGACCAATCTTTTTAAATATACTCCTGATGATAAAATGGAGTTCTTCCTTAAGCAATTCGAGAAAGCAAAGAAAGGAGAAGCATGCCACTTCTTTTCTGAATGCATAAATTTACTGGGGGAGAGAGACCTGTGGGAAGTATGGCTTCAGCCTGGCTATTCTGCGACCGGGAACGAACCTTCTTATATTGAGGTTTATAGCCGAAATACAAATGCCGGCCCAGAAAATTTTATCTCTACTCTATTTAAAAATTTCTATACTGCAACTGATGATGACTTATTTATTTTAAATAATCAGCTTGTTATCTTAGATATTAATAAGGTGACAAAGCAAAGTCTTGTGGGAGAAAAGTTTTCTGAAGTTATTTTTGATGATGAAGAATATCTTTTCTTTTTGAATACATTTGAACAAGCAAAACGTCTTGATGGTGTTGCTCTTAAGGTAACTCATCCTATTTACCGAAAGCGCCGCTCGAAAAAACGCTTTTGTCGTATAAGTGTAACCTATATTGTTATTCAAGGTGTTGGCCGCTATATGGTTCAGATTCGTGATGTTCATCAAGAACATACCAATCGCATCACCTTAAAAATGCAAGAAAAGCAATTTGAAGAGTTTGAAAGATGGCGCTCTCTTGGACAAATGTCTGCTGGTATTGCTCACGAGATCAATAATCCATTGTGTATTATTCGCATTCAGGCCGAACAGCTAAAAGATCGTTATGCCGGTAAGATCAAAGACTCTGACCCTGGGTACCTAAAGAAATTAGAAAGTATTATTAAGCAAGTTGATCGTATTGAGAATATTGCAAATAGTTTAAAAATCTATTCTCGCTCATCAAATTCTATCTCAAAAGAAGTTCACAATCTTGATAAATTAATTCAAGATTCTTTAGGACTTTTTCAGGCCCAAACAGGGCGTGAGATTTATATCGATTTCAAAAATCCATTTAGTGAACTTGAGGTTGCTTGCAAGAAGAATGAATTCTATCAAGTCGTTTTAAATCTTCTTACAAATTCTTATCAAGCAGTTCATAAATTTGAAAGCTTGGAAAAGTGTTGGATTAAAATCTGGGTAGAGGAATCAATGCTTGATCACTACACTATATATATTCAAGATGGTGGTGATGGAATCAAGGATAAGGACGTTAAGGATATTTTTACACCTTTCTTTACGACAAAAGATGTAGGAGAGGGAACTGGACTCGGATTAAGTATTTCGAAAAAGTTAGCGCTTGAAAATAATATGATTCTTGATTTTGAAAAAGACTTTGAATATACAACGTTTTCAATATCGCTAGGCCAAAACGTTGTAAGGCCTAGCGTCGATTCTTAAAAAAACTAATTAGCTATTTAGAACTTCTTGTAATTGTCCTGATTGGAACATTTCAGTGATAATATCGTTACCACCTACAAGCTCACCCTTAAAGTAAAGTTGTGGGTAAGTTGGCCAGTTAGAGTAAGCTTTTAGACCTTCTCTAATGTCCATATCTTCTAAAATATTAAATGTCTTATATGGTTTACCTACAGAGTTTAACATTGCAATTGTATTTGCAGAGAAACCACACATTGGCATATCAGGTGTTCCTTTCATGAATAAGAAAAGGTCAGCTGATTTAATTAGTGTTTCGATTTGAATATTAAGTTCTTGTGACTTATCTGCACCAGAAACTGCTTCTCCTTGATTAATAGGAGTTGATTCTTTACCAAGAATGTTGAATGGGTTATCGCTCATATTGATTCCTTTATTTCCTGAGTTTCAATTTCTTCTATCTTACCTAATAATGGCAGTTTTGGAAATAGCTTAGGGTAAGTGTCGGAAATTAAAGACGCTCATTCAACCAGTTACGTAGCTGAATCACTTCATCGATATCAATTTCATGCTCCATTTCATAGGCATGGAATTGTGCATTAGCTCCCAAAGACACCAAATGATCAATCCCTGCTCTTGTTTGATTGATATCAATTACAGGATCAAGACTTCCATGGGCACAGAAAATATCTGTTTGCTTTAGGCAAGTCGAAAGCTCTCGAGGGCGTCTTTCTGGGTAGATTCTTGGTGACATGAGAATAATACCTCCAAGCTTATGCTCAAGCTGGTAGGCCGTCTCAAGGCTAACACACCCACCTTGTGAGAATCCTCCAATAAAAATATCGCTATAATCAATATGCTCATTATTGGCCACGATCTCATCAATAATCTTTGTTAAAAGTCTGACACTATTTTCTATGCCTGGAACTGGATTATTGGGTGGAATATCGTACCAACTGTAGCCAAAGTAATACTTCTTTGGAGCGTTAAGCAGTAGGTAACTAAGGCCTGTGACATTAATTTCCTGAGTGAATACTTTATATGATTCCAGGCTATCACCTAGGCCGTGAAGGATAATCATGACCTTTTGTGAACTCGTTGGAGTGATGTCACTTGCAGGTATATAGAATGAGTCGAGTAGCTGTGTTTTTAAGTCGGTTTTCATAGGGAAAAAATATGTGATTGTGTGTTTTTATTCAAGTTTTATCTAAATTTTTTTTATGAACAGTCGATAGAATACTATCTATTGAATCCACGGAACACAGGAGGAAAATGTGTCAACAACTAGTATTTTAAAAGTTGAAACAAGAAAACCGGGAAGATCAACAACTCAAATGAGAAAAGACGGATATATTCCAGGAACTATTTACGGCAAAGGTTTTGCAGGAGCTCAATTTATGGTTCCAAAGCAAGGTCTTTCAAAGTTTTTACACACTTCAGGAAAAGTATTTGAAGTAGAGTTCGAAGGTAAGAAGCACCTTGTAACTCTAGCAGACGTACAGAGAGGACACCTCGGAACAGACTTTGTTCATTGCTCATTCCACAAGGTATCAGCAAAAGATAAGGTTGTTATTTCACTTCCAATTCACTTTGTTGGTGAAGCTGTTGGAACGAAAGCTGGTGGTCTAATTAACTTCAATATGCATGAAGTTGAAGTAGAAGGTTTACCAAAAGATATGCCAGAATCACTAGAGTTCGATATCACTGGTCTTGAGCTTGATGGACACTGGTCTCTAGAGCACTTCACTCTACCAACAGGTCTTACTTGGGCACATGAGCCAACTGCATCAGTTGTTTCTTGTCACCTACCAAAAGTAGTTGTTGAGCCAGAAGTTGAAGAAACTGAAATGGTTGTTGAAACTCACGCTGACGCTGAAGCGGCAGAAAAGAAAGAAGAAGCAGCTTCATAATTTTTAAAAAAATGATTATGTTATAATGAGGGGAGGCCATATGGTCTCCCTTTATTATTTTGGAGCACTCAAATGAAATCATTAGATACATGGCTTGAAATGTACGGTGAATCACACCAGAATAAAATGAATCAACGTATTCATGAAGTATGTGTTCCTCTCATCACTTGGTCTTTACTTGGAATGTTTTGGTGTATTCCTAGGCCAGCTTTCTTTGGTTATTTTAATTGGGCCTGGGCCTTTGTTATTGTGGCCAGTCTCTTTTATCTTTCATTAAAGAACTTAAAGGCCATTAGTGTTGCGCTAGCACTTGTGATTCCTTTTATGCTCTTAACTCAATTCTTCTTCGTAGAACTTCTCGCAGAGTACTTTCTTGTCACATGGATTGTTATTTTTGTTGTTGCTTGGATAGGACAGTTTATTGGGCATAAGATTGAAGGAAAGAAGCCTTCATTCTTTGAAGATCTTCAATTCCTTCTTATTGGACCGATTTGGGTTTTCTTAGGTAAGAAGTCCTAGCGCTAGTTGCGCCAGAAATCTTCATGATATTTAAAATTCGTTAGCTCTTTCACTTTCTGAAGGTAGATGTGAATTTGTGGAGGGAATTGATACTCTGGAAAGATATACATTCCCCATAGATGAGATGCTAAAAGAATATCTAGAATTGTAAACTTATCACTCTCATAAAACGGTAAAAGCTTTGCCGGAAGTTGAGAAAGTGTTTGATCAAGGCCGTGTAAGTACTCTGCCTTATTTTGTGCAAGTAAGTGAAATGGGCCACGCTTGGCCGACTTCTTATTGATAAAATATTCTCTCGCCTCAGGAGTGAATTCTTTTGACCATGCCCAGTAAGGCATACATAAGTTATGAACATCTTTTCCAAGTTGATCAAGATAGTCACTGAGGAGCTTAAAGCTTTCGCTATTAAGTTTTGAAAGATTTAAATCCTTGTCGCTGTGAATTGCAAGGGCCTTGATTATATCAAGTGACTCGTTCATGATCTCGCCATCAATTTCCATTATTGGTAGCATCTTTGTTCCAGTAAGCTCGACAGGTGTCTTCTCATCGTTGTAATCTAAGACAACTGATTCATATTCGATTCCAAAAAAACCAAGTGCCATGCGAACTCTTACACAAAATGGACAGTGGATATAGTGATAAAGTTTCATATAGATTCCTTTCGGGTTTGTGCGTCATTACGTATCAGTAAATAATAGTACAATATTGTTAAGAATTATTTAAGGAAAAACAATGTCATTAGCAATGCTCTATAAAGAAAGAAAGTTTTGGCCTCTATTTTGGACGATGTTCCTAGGTGCCGCAAACGATAACGTATTTAAAAATGCTCTAATTATCTTAATTACATATAAGAATGTCTCATTATTTGGACTGGGTGCAGAATCTCTTGTGGCCTTTGCCGGAGGAGCGTTCATCCTTCCATATGTCTTATTCTCTGCAACATCTGGTCAAATTTCAGACCACTTTGATAAGGCACAAGTAATTAAAGTTACCAAATATACAGAGCTTGCTTTTATGATCGTTGGTGCAATTGGACTCTTATTAGAGAACTACGGCCTCTTAATGCTGACACTATTTCTCATGGGTGGTCAGTCCTCATTCTTTTCTCCAGTAAAGTTCTCTTCTCTTAGAACAATATTAAGAGATGATGAGTTAACGACGGGAACAGCACTTATTGGTGGGGGAACTTTCGTGGCCATTCTTATCGGGACAATTATTGGGGGACTTGCAGCTTCTGCTCCTGATGCAACTAGTACCGCGGCGTTTGCTATCTTGGCCTTTTCTGTCTTAGGAATCATTTCAGCGCGTTTTCAAAATAAGATTAATGATATCAATGAAGATGTTAAAATTGATTATACATTTGTAAAACCGACTTTTAGGCTTCTTAGAGACTCTATGAAAGAGAGGAACTCGTTTCGTGCCATGATGGGAGTTTCTTGGTTTTGGTTCTTAGGCTCATTTGTTCTTTCAGTTATGCCTGCCATTATTAAGAATGTTTTCTACGGTAGTGAGATGGTAACAAATATTTTCATGGCGACATTCACGGTAGGGATGGGACTAGGGTCTTGGATTTGTTCAAAGCTATCGGGTAAGAGAATTGAAGTGGGAATGGTTCCGGTTGCGGCAGTGGGGATGTCTCTTGCTGTTTTTGATCTCTACTATATTTCAACTCAGTGGCCGATGTCTGTAACAGGCGCACTTATGCCACCAGCCGAATTCTTTGCACAACCGCTTGCTCTTAGAGCGATTATTGATCTTCTTCTAATTACAATATTTGGTGGAAACTTCTATATTTCACAATTAACTTTTATGCAGCATAGTGCTCCTTTAGAGAAGCTTGCTCGTACAATTGCGGCCAATAATATTTGGAATGCTATTTTTATGGTAGTTGCGGCCGTCTCAATTATTGTCCTAAATAAGATGGGCTCAACTGCTCTTGATAATCTTCTTATTCTTGGTGGGTTGAATCTAATCTACGCTGGGATCAGCTACTACTTCTTCCATGAAGAAATGTGGCGTTTTGTTATTCAGCTTTTAACAACTTTTCTTTACGACATTCAGATTGAAGGTGAAGATAATATACCAAAAGAAGGAAGACTTGTAATTGCTGCAAACCATACTTCTTTTGTTGACTGGGGTGTAGTGATGAGTCTTTCACCAAGACCTATTCGTTGGGTCATTGATCATCGCTATTATAATATTCCGGGGCTTAAGCAGTTCTTTATGCAAGGACACCTCATTCCAATTGCAACGAGAAAAGAAGATCCTAGAATACTTGATGAAGCATATTCAAAGTTAAATATGACACTGAATGAAGAGCGTTGTGTAGGCTTCTTTCCAGAAGGGTGGATCACTCGTGATGGTGAGCCAAGAAGGTATCAGCCTGGAATTAAAAAAGTCGTTGAGCAGACTAACGCACAAGTCGTTCCAATCGTGATTAAAGGCCTCTGGGGAAGTTTTTATTCATTTTCAGGAAAAGGTGTTTTTAAAGGAATTCGTTGGAATTTTCTAAAGCGTAGGAAAATTAGAGTTGTGATTCTACCTTCTATCCCACCAGAAAATTTCTGTTATAAAGATCTCGAAGAAAAAATGGTCGTAGAATATAAAAAGCCTCTGTAGTACAGAGGCTTTTTTTTTAAGGTGTCACGATATTAAAGGTACTAGGGAAGGTATCGAGAGTTTCATTGAGATTATCAAATACTTTCTTATCTCCACTATAGTTAATATTTTTCTCGTCAAGCTCAGCAAAAGAAAGTGCTCCCATGGCAAGTTTAACAAATTGGCCATGCTTTAATGAGATGCTTGCATTATCATCAGAGGCCAATTGACGATTTTGTTCTTGTGGCTTTCTCTTTGAATAGTTCAGCACACTATTTCTTAGTGTTAAATAGTATTTTTCTTTCTTATCTGTAATATTTAATTCAAGCGTTAAGTCTGCACCGTTGGCCTTTTCTGAATTAACCCTTACGGATAAGTAATCTAGTAATAACTCGGTATCCATTTGAGATAAAATTGCAGGGGATGCTGTTGGTGGTGCAGGCATACCAACTCCATAGCGCAGCTCTTGAGCTCCTTGAATATAGAAATTTCTCCACGTGGCATTCTCTGCTTGATAGGCCAATTGTTCATAAGTGTCAGCTAATAACTGCTTGGCCTTGACGTTCTTTGGTTGAGCAAAAATTAGCTTATTTAAAACTTCAGCAACAAAGCGGTATTCACCAACTTTATAATCCTTAATGGCCATCTCTAGGACATCACCTGCTCCTCCCATATAGGCAATGGTTTTCTTTGCTGACTCAACCGCTGGCAGAGGGTTAAGATGTGCTGGGTTTCCATCAAAGAATCCTAGATACTTATCATATACGGCCCTAGTGTTATGACTGAGACTTCCGTAGTAGCCACGATTCGCAAAGTTTTTTGCAAGATTCTTATTAAGCTCGATACTGTCGGCAAGTTCTGTACCTGAGAGACCTTTGTTTAAGCGATTCACAGATTGGTCGTGAATGAACTTATAGAGATCTCTTTGAGAGGCCATAAGAGAGACGACTCGATCATTTCCAAAAGTTGGCCAATGATGAGAGTTAAAAAGAACCTCTGCCTTGCTATATTTTTCAAGGCTTCTTTGAATATGTTTTGACCACATAAGACTGTCTCTTACTTGAGCACCTCTTAGCGTTTGAATATTATGCATCGTATGACTTAAAATCTCTGCACCACAAAGTGCATTATCTCTTGGAAAGTAGGCCATCATTTCTGTCGGTGCTTCTGCTCCTGGAGTAAACATGAACTCGATAGTTACACCGTCAACAACTAAGCTTTTGTCTCGATCAATAATTGTCGTCGGTTTAGCAATGGCATACTCACCATTAGGAGTGTAGCTTCCTAGTCCTGTTCCAACCGAACCTTGTGGACCAAAGTCTAATGTTCTTGCATACATATACTCAGCACGACGACTCATGGCCGCACCAGCAATAACATTTTCACTTACTGACTCATAGACAAAATCTTTTGAAGCGATAATTTGAATTTTTCCACTTTCAAGTTCACTCTTACTAGCAATTCCAAATACACCTCCAAAGTGGTCGATATGAGAGTGGGTGAAAATAATTGCAGTGACAGGTAAGTTTTCAACATTTTTTCTCACAAGCTCTAATGCTGTTTTTGCCGTCTCTGTTGTCATGAGAGGATCAATAACTATCCAACCTTTTTTTCCGCGAATAAAAGAAACGTTTGCAAGATCAATTCCTCTAACTTGGTAGATATGGTCAGTTACTCGAAAGAGTCCATTAATTGCTGTTAATTGTGACTGACGCCATAGACTTGGATTGACTGTCTCTGGTGGTTTTCCTTGTGTTAGAGAAGGAAACTTGGCCGGGTCGAAAATTTCTTTCATTCCATCTTTCGACTTAATTGGCCCTTCCAGTTTTGCAATAAAGCCTTTTTGAGAGTCTTTAAAGTCTCGGTCGTCATCAAAATTTAACTCTTGTGCAACCTTCTTGTGAGCATCAAGCGTGTATCGTGATGCGGGTTTAGAATCATTTGAAAATGAATACCTTGAACCACGAGTGCAGCTTAAGAGAGAACTTAGAATTAGAATGGGGACAATGAGATAGAATACTTTCTTGGAATGAAACACGATTCCTCCTTATTATTTATTATTTTTACTTAAGGGGGATATCGGCTAAAGCTTGGTTATGATGGGCCTAAGAAAGGTTATAAAAAAGGCCTCATTACTGAGGCCTTAGTATTAATTAGAATTGATTGATCATTGCATCTGCATCAAAGCCAAATTTCTTATAAAGCTCAAGTGCAGTATAAGAAGATTGACCGAAGTGGCCATCATTTCCAAGAGACTTCATATTAAATTCAAGTCCTTCTTGTTTTAGAGCGTGACATAACATCGCACCAGCACCAGCTGTTAGTTGGTGATCTTCAACAGTGACAATTTTATTTCCATTCTTTGCTAGTTGATCTTTAAATGTTTCAACATCAATCTTGTTAATGAATGGGTTATTAATAACTGTAATATTTTTTCCCTTTGCTTCAAGTTCAGTTGCAGCTTTAAGGGCCTGTTGAACAAGTGGTCCGTGAGTTACGATAATCCCATCTGTTCCTTGCTTTAGAACTTGAGCTTTTTCCCAACCGTAGTTTCCACCTTCTGTATATGATACTGGGTGTTTTTCACGGCCAAAGAAGAATACTGTTGTTTCTGGTGTTTCACCTTTATTAACAGCTTCTTCGTATCTCTTAATCGCTTGATACATTAGGCTTTCTGCTTCTTCTTTTGTTGAAAGAGCAATAACTGTTGTATTTGGAATACCTGCAACAGCAGAGAAGTAAGTTGTCGCTTGGTGAGAAGCACCATCAGCAGCATCTTGGAATCCTGTGTGTGAGAATAAGCAAATCACAGCACCTTGTGAAAGTTGAGACATAATTAAAGGAAGGTTTCCTTTTGTGACACCAAATTGTGCAAATGTATCAACAACAGGAATGAATCCTTGTTTTGCCATACCAACTGCAGTTGAAACCATATTAGATTCTGCAATACCAATATCGACATAGTGGTTAGGGAATTCTTTGTGGAAGCCCGCAACACCAGTTGAACCTGCAAGGTCAGACGTTACAGAAAATACTGGAAGCCCTTCTTTTGTTGCCTTAATCATTGCATTGGCAAGACCTGGTTGAACCTTGTCAGAAGGTACTGAACTCTTTGCTCCTTCTTTAGGAGCTGGCTTTGAAGCTAGGATTTCATTTGCCCAATTTGTAAATTCTTCTGGACAAGTTTCACCGCTATAAATTTCTTCAAGGAAAGAGATAAGTTTTTCGTCATAAGCACCTAGTGGATAACCATGTCCACCAGACTTTGCTTCTTCAGTCGCTTTAACGCCGTAACCTTTGATTGTCTTGATAACAAGAGCAACTGGCTTAAGTTCATTTGATTTTGCTTTTGCAATATTTTCTTCGATTGCTTGGTAAACTCTTTCTAGGTTGTGTCCTTCTTCGATTCTAACAACATCCCAACCCATTTCTCTTAGGGCCAAAAAGCTTCCTTTCATGTCAAAGCTATCTTCTGTAATACGTCCACCAAGTTTAGTGTTATTATCACTGACGATCATAACAAATGGATTCATCTTTCCTTTCTGTGCAAGTCCCGGAATTGCTGCCATTGCTTCTCGTGCTTCACCTTCCATACAACCACCATCAGAGATTGTACAAACAGTCACACGATCGTTTCCAATCGCTCTATCTGCAAGAGCAAGACCTTGAGCTTGAGGAAGACCTGAGCCTAATGGCCCGTTAGAAATGAAAACGCCTTCTGGGTTTAGGTGAGCTTCACCGTGACCAGTAAGTTTAGAAGTTATTGAACGAAAACCTCGTAGGCTTTCAAATGTAAGGCCATCGAAACCTAGGTTTGCACGAAGAGCGTAGATTCCGTTTTCAGCGTGACCAGCGTCGTTTACAAAGTTAAATTTCTCAAACCAATTTGGTCCTTGTGAGAACATAATTGAGTGTAGGGCACTCATCATCTCAGCGAAAGCCGCAGGGCCTCCCCAGTGGCAAGCTGCTCCACCAATTACTGCGTGTTGATTCATTAGTGCAACAAGAGCTCTTGTCGCTTTTGGGTCAGCAAGAGTGATTTCCTCTCCCGCTAAGTTATGAATTTTAGTTGCATAAATTGGGGCCGTTGTCGGTGCCGGTGCAAGATGATTTTTTACTTTTAATGGGCTGATAGTTGCAGTCATTAACTTCTCCGAATTCGTTGATTTTCAATAACTTATAAAAGGTATCACGAGGGAATTTTTTCTGGCCAGAGAATATTTGCTGACCAAATAGTTTGGCACTTTGGGCCAAATCCGTAAAACGTAAATATCTGAAAATACAGTAACTATAAATTTATTAAGTTTTATTTTAGAATGACGATAAAATCTATAGAAACTGTTGTTAAACACAATTTATCTATTTGAAATAACACGGGGGTGGTAGCGATGTGTGATGCATGTTCAGCTGCAGGGCGTAACTGGTCATTGGCCAATGGACCTCGCAGAAGCAAGATGATTAAAGCAAGATTGTATTCAAGCTTCAATGGTAGAGAAGTAAAAGTTAAACTTTGCTACCTATGTTCTATCAAATTATTTATGGGAGGCGAAGAGCTCTTCTTAAGAGATAACCCTTCCTTGAATTATGAATTAACCACCCAGCATGCAGGTAGTGAGTTCGATTTTTAAGCAATATTAATTGACCCATTATTTTTAGAATAGATACAATACCACCTTAAGCAAGGTGGTTTTTTTATGCAAAATTTTTCGCAATTTCGTTCTTCATTTGTGGACGATGAATTTCTTTACGGCGAAAGCTCAATAGAAGTCTTAAATAAATACGATCAAAGTATTTTAAATGAAGTGGATCTCTTAGCTTCTTATCAGTACGAAAAAGTTATTCAGTCTTCACTTAATGCATTTGAGGAGTTTCAAAATTTCGATAGCGCTCAAAGAAGCAAACTACTTTTAAAACTTGCTGATTTCTTAGAGGAAGAAGCCGCTTTCTTTTCTCATCTAATTTGTCTAGAAGCGGGGAAGCCAATTAGCTATGCTAAGGGTGAGATTGCTCGTTGTGTGGAAACTATTAGACTCGCTGGCGAGAAGGCACGTCATCACAGTAGTGAAACTCCTGATCTTTCTTATGGGCCAGGAGCTGATAAGATGGCCATGGTTCGACACGAACCAGAGGGAATCGTTTTTGGTATCTCTCCATTTAACTTTCCACTAAATCTAGCTCTTCATAAAATTGCTCCAGCACTTGCTGTTGGTTGTAGCATTATCGTTAAGCCTTCACCGCAAACACCTATAACTTTACTTGCTTTTGCTAAACTTCTTTCAAGAGTTGGTTTTCCAAAAGGTGTTGTAAATATTGTGATCTGTGAAGATGAACTTGCGCAAAGATTCTTAGAAGATGAAAGAATTAATATTTTCTCATTTACCGGAAGTGCTAAAGTTGGCTGGGCCCTTAAGGCCTTAAGTGGAAAGAAGAAATGTCTGCTAGAGCTTGGCGGTAACGCGGCAGTTATCGTTAATGACGTAGAAGATATGGAGGCCGTAACATCTCAAATTGTTACAGGCTCATTTCTATACTCGGGACAAATTTGCATCTCAACACAGAGAGTTTTTATTGCCAGTGATATCTTTGATGAATTTGTGGAGCAATTTCTTGAACAAGTTGAGACTATTGGTTCAGGTGACCCAAAAGATGAAAGTGTTATCAATGGGCCAGTGATTAACGAGGGGGCTCTTGAGAGAATTCATCAGTGGGTACAAGAGGCCATTTCAAATGGGGCCGAGCTACTTTGCGGTGGCCATATTATCGATGAGGACCACCATATCTATGCTCCTACAGTTTTAACTAATACAGATTTGGATATGAAGGTCGTTTCAGAGGAGATCTTTGGCCCAGTCGTGATTCTAGAGCCTTATGACTCATTTTCAGAGGCTATTGAGCTTGTAAATGATTCAAAATATGGACTCCAAGCTGGTGTTTTTACGAACAGCTTAGTAAATATGAAGGAAGCAAGTCAACGAATTGATGTTGGAGGAATTATCTTCAACAATGTCCCAGGATTTCGCATGGATGCCATGCCTTATGGAGGGATCAAGGATTCTGGACTTGGCCGTGAGGGGATCGCATATGCGATGGAAGATTACACTCGCAAGAAGCTAATCTTATTCTAAATCTTTGAGGGGAGAGAGGATGAAATCACTACTTTTACTACTAATTAGTTTACAGGCTTTTTCATACGCACCTGATTGGGGACGTGATGCTAAAATTGAAAAGGGTGAGAATCGCGAAAACCTTTATCAACTTTCTCAAGAAGAATATGAGCAAGTCACACAAGATGGACTTAAGCACGCTCTGGTTTGGCCAGTAAGTGTTACAGGACTTCTCATTCCATATGATGCTTTTAATAATTTCTTTGAACTTCGTGATGAGAAATTTGTTAACTTTGTTTTAACAACTCTTGGTGAAAAGCAATTTGGTATTAATAGTGTTGAATCTTTCTATCAGTGGCTTGGACTTAATCCATACAATGACGAAGATGCTACTGGAATTTACCGCATCCCTTATCCTGAAGGATATAAACCTGACTACTATATGGGTGCCAGTATTGTTGATACGAAGTGGGGGAAAGGTCTGACTTTTAGTTGTGCCACTTGCCACTCTGCTAGTCTCTTTGGCACATCAGTGATGGGCCTTACAAATAAAACAGTTAAGGCAAATGAGCTCTTTGTAAAGGCCAAGAAGCTACTTCCATTTATTCCAACGAAGACTTTCCAAAAAGTTACGAATGCTACTGATGATGAAGTAGCAATGCTAAAGAGAACAAAGAAGAATATTCACGCTGTTGGAGCAGCATCACCAATGGTTCTAGGACTTGATACTTCTCTTCCACAAGTTGCACTGTCTCTTGCTCACAGAAAGCAAGATGCGTATGCTTCAAAGTCGAAACTAAATGAAGTCTTTCCAAGATTTAATCCATTAAAGTCAACAGTTGCTGATTCAAAGCCTATGCCTTGGTGGACACTGAAGTATAAAACTCGTTGGCTATCAGATGGTTCAATTGTTGCAGGAAACCCAATCTTTACAAATTTCCTTTGGAATGAGCTTGGGCGTGGAACTGATTTATATGAGCTAGAAAAATGGCTTCAAGATAATCCTGAAATTATTAAAGAGCTTACGGCCGCGGCCTTCTCAACAAAAGCGCCTCGTATTGATGACTTCTTTGATGTTTCAAGAATTGATATTGATGCTGCAAAAAGAGGACAGAAGCATTTTGAAAATCGTTGTCAGAAATGTCACGGTGAGTATCAGAAGAATTGGGACCTTCCATTTTCTGGGCTGATGTCTAAGAGTGAGCAGATCAAAACAAGAAAACTTATCTATCATGAGAAAACTCCTGTTAAGGATGTTGGAACAGATCCATTTCGTTACCAAGGAACGGCTTACTTTGCAGATGCTTTAAATGAGCTTGCCATTTCTAAGTGGATGAAGACAGTAGTTGAGCCACAAAAGGGATATGTACCACCTCCACTAAATGGGATTTGGGCGCGTTGGCCGTATATGCACAATAACTCAATTCCAAACCTTTGTGAGCTTATGACTGAGCCGTCAAAGCGTGTGAAGGAATTCTATCAGATCCCAGCAGTGGATCCGATGCTTGACTTTGATTTTGATTGCAATGGTTTTCCTGTGGGAATGGATATTCCTGAAGAGAGAAGAGTTAGAGAAGCATATTACAATACAAAGTTACCTGGACTTTCAAATGCAGGTCACTATAATCGAATCTTTACAGATAAAGAGGGGAACGAACTACTTAGTGAAGAGGATAAATCAGATCTTCGTATGTTCTTAAGAACATTATAATGGCATTCTATCTCGATACTTATATTGCCCATCGTGGTTTACACGACGATAAAAAACCTGAAAATACGATGGCCGCTTTCAAGGCGGCCATTAAACATAATTACGCTATAGAATTAGATGTCCACTTATCAAGCGATGGCCATGTGGTGGTCTTTCACGATGAGACTCTTGAGCGACTTACCGGTAGCAACGGAAAGGTCTCTCAATATACTCTTGATAGCCTAAAACAACTCTACATCAATGAAACAAAAGAGAAGATTCCAACCCTCAAAGAAGTTTTGGAGTTAGTAGACGGACAAGTTCCACTTATTATTGAACTTAAGGTTTACGAACATACGGGGGAGCTTGAGTCTGAAGTAATGAAGATCCTTCAAGGCTATGAAGGGGATTATACAATTCAATCCTTCAATCCATTTACCCTTAAGTGGTTTCGCAAACACTATCCGGCCGTTATTTTAGGCCTTCTTGTCACAAGAGATTTTAGTGACACGACTCTTAACCCTCTCAAGCAGAAGCTCTTAGAGAATATGACTTTCATTCCAGTCATCAGGCCAGACTATATAGGCCTTGATATCGACACATACTCAAAGGTACAGCTTAGTATCATCAAGCATTTTACTTTTAATAATATTGTCTTTTGGACAGTAAGAACTAAAGAACAAATGAGGACAGCTAAGCGTTTAGGTGCTAATATTATATTTGAAAATATTAAACCTTGAGTTAATTTATGAAAAAAATCGTAATTGCTATAATCATACTTGCCATCGCCGCCGGTGGTTTCTACCTTTTCACTTCTCAACAATCAAATTCAAAAACAGCTAAGGACAATGAGGCCAAGGACATTATGACTTCTCAAGTTCAAGTTGTGGAATTTGAGGATTCGCCAGCTAAGAAAATAGCCGCTGGAAATGATGATAGTGCCGAGGCGGTTGAGCCTAATGGTAATGCTGCCAAATTAGATCTGGACGTCGTGGACGATGAGGATCTTGAGAGAAGGCTAGAGGCCAAAGAAGAAGAGTTTGATCGCCTTGAAGAAGAGTGGCTGACAAATGTAAAAGAGTTATTTATTTCTGAGCTCGGACTTACTGAAAAAGAATATAAAGACTATTTGAGTATGAGAGAAGGTCTCTTCAATGATAAGGTCTCTGCTTTTGAAGAAATGCATGAACAGTTAGAAGAGAAGTACGGTGAAAACTATACTTACAATCCTACTGAAGAAGAGATGGCCTTTGATCGCGAAATTCAAAAAAAATATGATGATCTTCTTTTAGAAAAGATCGGAAAGGATGCTTTCATTAAATATCTTGAACTAAGAGATCGTACGAATGAGAAAATCTTAGAGGCAACAAAGCCAAATGATGCCGCCATGCTAATGGAATTCTAGGAGGTAAGATGGAAAAGTGGATTATTAAAGAGAGAAAGAACGTTTATCGTGGCAATATCTTTTTATATGAAACCATTGTTGCCAATCATCCAACGAAGCCAATAGGAGCAGGCCCGTATGACATTATTCGTCTCGCAGATTGGGTGAATATTGTTGCCATTACTGAAGATGATAAAGTTGTCCTCGTTAAGCAGTACCGCTTTGGAAAAGACGTTATCACAATTGAAACTCCGGCCGGAGCTGTTGAGCGCGGTGAAGACCCTCTTGCTGCCGCCAAGAGAGAGCTGGAAGAAGAGACTGGCTACATCAGCGATGAGTGGGAAAGCCTAAGTCCGGTTAGTGTAAATCCTGCTTTTATGAGCAATACTGCTCACTTCTATCTAGCTAAAAATTGTCGTCCTGATGGAAAGCAAAATTTTGATGAAGACGAAGATATCGAGCTAGAACTTGTTCCTGTCGCTGATCTAAAAGAAAAGCTAAAGGAAGTTGATCACTCTTTATCTGAGCTTTGTCTAAGTCGATACCTTCTTCAGTCTTAAATTAGTTTCGCTTGTTCTTACTATACTTCTTAGGCCTAGTCTGTCTTGATTGACCTTGTAGCTCAAACCAATCACTTTCATCAATTTCGTGATAATAGTCGGCTTCTTCCACAAGTAGGCTCGAAGTCGTTTCTGGGATTGAGGCGATTTCAACACGAACACCTTCTGCTCTTAAGTGGCGAACAAGCTCGATATAATCGGAGTCACCAGAAAGAATGATAATTGTATCAACCTTTGAGGCAAGTTGTGTCGCTTTAATTGTCAGAGGGATATCCGCACTCTTGTGGCAAGGGATAACCGAACCGTAGTAGTGATTGTGTAATCGCTCAGTAAGTTTAGAAGAGATATTCTTTCCCTCTCTAAAATAGATCAGGCGATTAAGCCCTCGATTATCTAGGAGTTTTGGAATGAGCGTATCAAAATTAACCATCGTATTTGAGTTATTTGTTACGCTGTGAATACTTCTTTCGATATTGTTGCCATCGATTAGGATGGCAACAGTTTGATTAATGAAAATTTCCATAAAATGCTTCACTTCCGTTTGATTGGACGTAGTCAGCGTGACATTGCTTGATTTGTGCTTCGATCATTTCAATACTCATACCCTTGAAAATCTCGTTTAACTCATCTTCATCAACATCTGCTCTACCTAGTGCACAAGCTGCCAATTCTTCCTTAAACATAATTGAAGGATCCTCTGGCTTACGCTTGTCTACTAAGAATCTTAGTAGCTCACTGATATCAAGACGCTTGGCCTCAAAATCATTGAAGTATTTCTTAAACCACACGTGAGTCCAAGCGATATTAACCACACCTGGGTCTTTGTGGTACTTTAGTAGGTAGAAGAATGCTGTACGTCCAAAGGTCTTTAATTTACCTTTTAGTTTAGCAATACTAATGATTGCGTTCTTATATGCATCCTTGTAACCGCGATCCAGTTCACCACGGTCCAATTTATTATCTGCGTTTCTATCAAAACGAATATAAGTCGATTCGATATTTAACATTGCTCCAATAACAAGAGTGAAGTCTTTCTTTCTCCACCAAATCTTATCAACATCTTCAACACTTCTTGAGAAGATCTCGACACCTTTGATGAACTCGACAACGTGTCCTCTGCTATTGTTATTTACGTATTCTTTTAGACGAGGGAAGTACTTCGAAAGATTTAGCTCTTCCTCTCCAAATAACTTATCAAAGAATTTTGTACGAATACACTTTGAGTCCATGACTGAGAAGCCTGCTTCATCAATTCTAGTATCGCACTCTTTTTCTTCGTATAAGTTTTCTTCGATCAAAGTTGTAATCTTTGCAGCAGTAAAGATTAGTTCAATGAACTCACTCACTTCATCTAGGTTGATAAAAAGGTCACCACCAGAAGTCGCTTGGAAAAGGTCTGATAGAAGAAGAATATTTTCACCAAATGTCTTAAAGTCCTCTGTCCAAAGCCCCATCTCTTCTAGAGCGGCCTTTAGTCCAACGAGTGCATTATTAAGTTGGTTATCAGATAAACCTTTTGACTGTCTTGGAGGAGTTGTATCACCTTCTGTCTTATAACCCTCAAGCATGTGTGGAAGCACATTTCTAAAGAGCATGATTGAGTTAAACCCTGTCTTATTTCTTACGATATCCGCTTGGTAAGTTGGGAAACCATCTTTATTTCTAAAGTAACGGTAGTCGCGTGCAACTTTCGTAAACTCTTCAATAAGAACCACATATGATTTCTTCGTGATTAGTTTATACTCAGGAACTTCTCTTTCTGTTGGGTACTCACGACGATCAATGTAAAGCGGCTTAGGCGTATTCATTCTCTCATTGAAGAATTGGAAAGTCGAATCTGAGAAGAGAAGAGTCTCAAACGCGCTATCTGCAATATCGAGGATACGATTAACAGCATCACTTGTAATCATGAGATCAAAGTTCTCACTTCCCGGAGGATCTAGCTCTGAACAAATCCATTTAGAACTACCTTGCTTATCGGCATCATAGGCCGGGTTTGGCTTACATGGAATTGGATACATTAGCTCCGAGCGTGGAATTGGATCAAAAATACGCTGAGTAAAGTCAATTAGTGTACGCTTAAAGTTTGAAAGCTTAAGTAGCTCACTTTCATCTTTAGGGTTATCTGACCTGCGGTTAAGTTCTTTAATTAGCTCATCACCAAATGAAAGAATCTCTTTTGCTGTAAAGTAATTCTTCTTTTCAGTGATAGGGTGGAAGATTGAGCGAGTCTTACGTAGAAGCTCAAGAACCTTCGCCGTATTCTGTACTGACTGAGTCTCGTCAGAGAAGTCTGTGAAGAATGCATCATAAAGTACTTCTGCAAGTGATTGTGATTTTTCAGTTAAGTGGTAAAGATCATCACGATTTAAAATAAGGTTATTACCACCAAGAACAAGTCCCTTAAGGGCCATGGCCTCTGAATAAAGCTTCCAGTTAAATGGCTCCTTAAACATTCCGCCTGACTCTTTAAGACGAGCGATAAGTGATTTAATCAGTCCATCTTGGTTAACAAAGTCTTTATCAAGAAGGTAATTTGCTAATTCCGTTTTAATCGATAGGAATTGGTTAACATATTCCTTTTTTGAGATAACTTTTCTCGCTGTCTTTGAACCGTCATCTTTAAAAAGCTTAACATTCTCAATATGCATATCAAGGAATGCTAGATAGCGATAAACGATGGCAACAACATTTACTGTCGACTTAAATTGCTTAAATGAAAGATAATCAACTTCTGGCGGAAGTCTTAAAATATTATCTTTATAATTGAGAACAAGGTTCTTAATAGCGATCCCTTTACCAAGGTCTTCAGGCTTATTAAAGAATTGTTCAATTAGCTTATTAATATCTGTAACTGTAATAACTTGATCATTTTCAAGCTCATTTAGAATAAGGTCTTGAACCGATCTAACTTGAGCGAGGAAGAAATTATTCTTCTCTAGTGGAGTCTTTTCTAGGTATTCCTTCGCAAGGTATTTCAGGTCAAAGAATAGGGCCGCAAGAGGGTCTGTCTTTGATAGAAGTGTCATTAGCTCTGGGAAAAGAAGTGTTTCACGGCTACCACCAGTTGTCACAACTTTTAGGGCCATAAACGACTTAACAACGTCTTCGATGAGATCAATGTCATAAAGCTTGATTGTATCATTAGCGAATTTAAGAACATTCATCTCGTGGTTACGAGGAATTGAAATATCTTCGTCTAATAGCTTCTTTGCGTTTTCACTTAGGCGTCCAACTTCTGCGCGGAATTGCTTTTTAATTTCGATCTTTCTGTTAAAGTCTTTTTCTTCGATCTCTTTAACAAGGTCATTTAAGACATTTACTGATTCAAAAGATCTTAGGGCAACGTTAACAACACCAAGTGAAAGCTCAACATCAGCATAAGAGAAGACTTCTGGATTACCACGAATTAGGTCTCTCTTTGCATAACGAATAAGTGACTTAAGCTTAACGTTAGTATCTTTATTTGTTCCAAGAATTGTTGAGATAAAGTCATCATCTTCATTGAAGAATTCATCAATGATATTATTGATGTCAGCAATAGTAATGATATTTTCTTCTTTCTGGTGCTCGTAAACAAAGAGCTTTAGCTCTTCTAGGTTATTTGCAAGCTTGTTGAAGTATTCAGAACCATCTTCAAAGTATTCCTTTTTAAGGAAGAAGATATCAATTGTATTTTGTAAGAAAACTGGGAAGAAAGTGAATAGTTGGGCAAACTCATCAGAGTCAACGTAGATACGTGAACCACCAAGAAATAGTTTCTTAGCAAATAGTAGTGAGTTTAGAAGCTCCTTACCAAGTTTAAAGTCTTTAAGGTCTCTTGTAATGTCGAGAATTAGACTTTGAATATCAATGGCCTGTGCCGGCCCAGGGATTTGTTGAAGGATTTCATTTAGGTTTGCAGAAAAGGCATCGGCCTGAGTTCTAAGGATCGCCGAAGTCTTATAATAGTCTTCTTTTGATTTTACTTTTTGTAGCTCTTTTACTGTCGCTACGATCTTAACTGCTGAGCGGTTAAATTCTTTTAGGATTTGAAAGAAAGAATCAATCTTTGTACGAGACATTTGTCCCGGGATATCTCTTTGAAGGAGAGTGTTCAGCTTGAAAAGAAGATCAAGGCCTTCGATAATATCATCAGCAGAGCCTGCTGGATTATCCATATACTTGCGAGCAAACTTCACGATATCTTCGCGGAAGAAGAAACGATTATCTCTAGACTCAACATATTTGAATTTATTTAGTGTATCTTGGACGCAATTAAGGTCTTTTTCGATATTAACTTCGAATAATTTTTTGATACGATCCGTGTCGATTTTGCAACTAGCTGAAATTCCGTCATACTCAGCGATGTCTGCACCTTCGACAGGGTCATCATTGACGAAACCACAAGACGAAACTAGTAGTGCTACCAAGAGGTAGGCAATGAAATCTCGTAATTTCAATAACTTAGTGTGTTTAATCATAATTCCCTCACCCAAATTCTAGAAAATTTCTAGTTAAATGAAAAGGAATAACCGAATATTTTGAAATGTTTTTACGAGTTGCGTTAAAAGTGTACACAATTCCTAACAGTATACTGTCAAAAGTGTTAACACTCAGGGTAATAGCTACCAAATCCGAGTTAAAAGCTTCTATTTACGATTCTTTTCTGATTTAATTAATTTTAATGAATAAATTCATCAAAAAAATTACATTATTATGCGTGTCGCTATCTGGCCTTGCTGTTTACGCACAGCTTGACGGAAGTGTGTCTTACGAGAAATTCCAACGTTTAAATGATCCAGCTAAGAAGTCTGAGTACGACGACTGGGCCCAAATCGAAGGAAATTACGAGACGAGAGCGTGGAATGGTAAAGTCTACGGTGAATTTGCAGCAAGGGCCTATGTCACAAAAGAGCCGGCCTTTAACTTTTCAATGCCTGAGGCCTATATCGAGTTCAAAGATGAAGATAATCGTATCTCACTTGGTCGACAGCTTCTTAGGTGGAATGAGAATGAAGACTACTGGCTACTTAGTACACTGAACCCAAATCAAGGTTTCTACCTACTTTCTGAAAAGAAGGAAGGACTAGTCGGTATTCAATACGATCGCAAGTTTAATAAGAATCTCAATTTTTCAGTATTCTTCTCATACTTCTTTGTTCCGGGGATGAACCCAGGACTTGAGATTGAAAATGGGAATGTATCGAGTAAGAGTGAGTGGGTAAGGCTTCCTCCAAAGTACACGGTACTTGAAGGTAATGTTCTTCCTCTTTATTACACAATTGATATGCCTAATATCTATAATGATGTTGTAAAGAATAAGTCTCTTGGATTTAGACTTTCTGGAACTAATGAAGAGAAGAGCTCAGAGATTTCGGCCTTCTTTATCTATAAGCCACAAAATAGCCTACAGATGAATGCTGATGCTCGCTTTGATCAAGATCGCGACGTTATTGCTGTTGATGCTTCTCCGGTTGTTAACCACCATCTTTATTATGGGATTCAGTATAAGCAGCAGTTAGGTGACGTCCAAATGGTTGCCGGTATTGATATGAGTGACCCAACAGCGACTTTTGGAAATGACTTTAAGGTTGTTGACTTTAGCCGTGAAGAAAATAAGAAATTCGAATCAGAATATTTCAATATCGAGCCTAACTACGAAAAAGAAAGTTATGCTTCTGTCTCATTTAACGTAAACCAAGGTTACTATATGTTTTCTGTAAACTATATCAACCTTCTTACTAATAATGAGCGTGGATCAGATGATTTCTTCTCTGATACGGCGAAGTGGAGTAATGCTCTTGGGATGCGTGGGCGTTATTACTTTAATGACTTCATCAATGTGATGGGGGATTTAAAATATGACTTTGATCGCGATGATATTATCTTAAAAGCTGAAGCGACTTATGCTTTTTGGCGTGGTGCTGCTAGTTTAAATTTAGGTGCCGAGCTGATTAAGTCACCAAATAAGAATTCTTATTGGTCAGCTTATCGAGCTAACGACACCATTTATTCTTCACTTAAATTTGCTTTCTAGTTTAGGCCGTTCCTGTCTGAACACTCCAAAGAGCTTTATAGAGGCCTTCTTGAGCAATGAGTTCTTCGTGGGTTCCACGTTGCTCAATCTTTCCTTCATTTAAAACACAGATTTGGTCTGCGTGAATAATCGTTGAAAGCCTGTGGGCAACCATGACTGTTGTACGCCCTTTTGTGATTGTCTTAAGAGAGCGCTGAATTGCCGCTTCTGTTTCATTATCAATTGCACTTGTTGCCTCATCAAAAATGAAAAGCTTCGGGTCCTTTAAGATCGCACGAGCAATGGCAATACGCTGCCTTTGGCCACCTGAAAGTTTTTGACCGCGCTCTCCAACAATGGTCTGATAACCATTTGGCAGAAGCTCGATAAAGTCGTGTGCTTCAGCAAGCTTTGCCGCTCTCATGGCATCAACTTCAGATGCACCTTGTGAGCCATAAATGATATTTTCAAGAACTGTTCCATGAAAGAGGTAAGTTTCCTGCGAAACAAAACCAATATGTGAGCGCAGTGAGTTTTGTTTTAGCTCACGAATATTGTGGCCATCAAAATTTACGGCCCCTGTTTGCGGATCATAGAAGCGTTGAAGAAGTTTTAACATTGTGGACTTTCCAGAGCCTGTAGGGCCTACAAGAGCAATGGTTTGTCCTTCTTCAATTTTTAGATTGATATCTTTAAGACCTGTATTGTCTTCTTCATCATATTTAAAATTGATGCCACTAAATTCAACAGCGCCTTTAAATTCTTGAAGCTCTTTTCCACCATCAGTTACTTTAACTTCTGTTTCAATTAACTCCATCACACGAGACGTTGAGGCCATCGATCTTTGGTAGAGATCAAAAGTTTCACCAAGTCTTGTTAGTGGCCAAAGTAATCTTTGAACCAAAAAGATTAGAACAGAGTAAGATCCAACTTCTAGCTTTCCATCAAGAACGTCGATACCACCGATGATAAGTGTAAAGAGGAATCCACATAGAACGGCCATTCTAATGATTGGGCTAAAAGAAGAAGAGACGCGAATGGCATCTTTATTGGCCTTGGCATATTGATTTGATTGTTTCTCGAGGCGTTCGTATTCAAATTTTTGAGCAACGTATGATTTTATTGTCATCATCCCCGCAATATTATTCACAAGCATACTGGCAAGAAGACCAGCTTCGCTTCTAACATTTTGATAACGAGGTTGTACCTTCTTTTGAAAGTAGAAACTTCCCCAAAGAATAAATGGTACTGGTGTTAGTGATAGGAGGGCGATTTGCGGTGAAAGATAAAAGAAGATTGCACCAATTGAAACGACTGTTGTTAGGGTTTGGATAATATCATTGGCCCCAACATCTAAGAAGCGCTCAAGTTGGTTGATGTCGTCATTTAGAATGGTCGCTAAATTCCCTGAGTTATTATCTTGGTAGAAAGAAATATGTAAGTTTTGAAGATGATCGTAGGCTTCCATTCGAAGGTCGTGTTGAACTTCTTGGGCCAATCCGCGCCACCATAATTTAAGAAGGTATTCAAAGAGGGACTCAAGTGCCCAAATAATAAAAGTTAGAAAACCTAGGATATAGATTTGATGGACTTTATCAGAGACTCCCATTCCTGCAAGAAATGAGTCTTCTTGTTTGACAACTGTGTCAACGGCAAGACCGATAAGCAGGGGAGGAGCAATATCAAATACTTTATTTAAGACTGAAAAGAATGAGGCCGTATAGATTTGGCCGCGTTTATTTTTGAAATGATTAATTAGTTTTTGTAATGGGGATTGAGTTTCCATTTAGACCTCTAGTGCATGTACTTTGTAGTGAGAGCATTATGGCCTAATTTTCTTAATTTGAAAAAGTTCCTCAGGTGCACTCAGATTATATTGAATCGAAGTGCTTGTTGAGTACACCTGAGGGTAATCGAAGTCACCCTATATTAGATGACTAAACTGCTGGCAAATTCAAAATTTCCCTTCAGTTCCTTGTCACTAGATGCTGAAGCGTCCCTCGCCTCAACACTCGCGCTGGCCTGATCTTGCTGGGCCGCTTCCGCGAAATAATTATCAATTGTTTGCTCGTAATCTTTTAGAAGTACTTCTTTAAGTTCTTCTTTGGATACTTTTAAAACACTACAAACTGTATTCAGTGAACGTAGTGGCACAGAGCATAGTCCGCGTTCAATATTACTTATAAATTGTCCGTTCTTATAACCTAGGCGGTACGACAATCCTTGTTGTGACACCTTAGGTGATAAAGAACGTCTTTTGACTCTAATTAATTCAGCGATGTTCTCAAACACTCTTCTTTCTTTCATCCATAACCTCCAGTTTTATTATTTACCAACTATTGTTATTGGTACAACATGATGATAATATGTTTAGGCAATATTATTTACTTACAAATACGTAAGGTTTACTATGTCAATAAAATTAAAAGCTTACACGTCTAATCGCAAGAAAATCTTTAGGGAAGCGGAAATAGAGGCCCTCTATGGTGCCAAGTTTGAGTATTTAGACGAGCTTCCATTTGAACTTTCTCCTGGTGAAATACTCATTTTAGATTTAGATGAGATCACTGACGACTTCATTGAGAAGGCCCAGTACACGAGGGTTAAGTTTGTGACGCTAGTTGATACACTTAAACAACATAACCTTAATCGCCTGCTGCCAATAGGTGGACATCTCTTTGCAGTTAAGGGCACACCGTTTGAGGATTTTATGGAAATTCTCACAAGCCGTATTCACCAAATGGAAATGTTCAAGATGCTCCATCTTGTTAGTCATACCGATACTGAATTATTTCGCTTTATCTTAAGGGCCGGCAATGGACAGAAGTCTAAATTAAGTGAACTCATTTTTGGCTCCACAAGTGAGAGTACAATGGATGTTAACTTAAGCCGCTTAAGAAAGAAGTTACGCGATCCTGAAATAGGTGATGACTTCTTTCGCATTATTACAAAGAGTGGAAGACTCTATATTGTGAGTCGTTTAACAAATTACGAAATTCCAAAATATTTATTAGAAAAAAATTAAGATTTCATTGAAGTACTTTCAAGTAAAATTACTTGGAGGTAGAGATGAAAATTTTGGCCTACACAACTGGAAAGAGAAAACTCTTTTACGCAGACGCTATTGAAGAGGCATTCGGAATGCCTATTGAATACTTAGATGAGCTTCCTTCTAGCACAAAAGTAGGAGAACTCCTTGTTGTCGAACTCGACACCATTCCTGATGAATTAATCGAAGAAATAAAATACACGACTCTTAAGTATGTCTACGTTATCGAAGACTTCACCCAAAGAAACCTAAATCGCTTCTTGCCTCTTGGTGGAAATCTTTGTGTCTTAAAGAGCATGGGAGTCGATGATTTTATCGAGGCCCTCTTTGGCCGTTTTCACTTGATGGAAATTTATAAACTCTTTCACATCATTAGTCGCACCGATATGGAACTCTTTCGCCTCATCAATCGTGCGGGTAATGGCGAAAAGGGAAAGCTTTCTGATATTCTCTTTGGTTCAACAAGTGAGAACACAATGGATGTAAGCCTTAGCCGCCTTCGAAAAAAACTTCGCGACCCTGAAATTGGAAATGATTTCTTTCGTATCATTACCAAGAAGGGAAGACTCTATTTGGTCAATCAGCTAAATAATTACAAAATTGATGAATCTCTCTTAGTTGAATAATTCTACTTCTGACACTTTGGACAATAGTAAGTCCCACGCTGTGCAAGTGTGATCTTCTTCACTTCAGTCTTCTTACAAAGCTGACAAATTTTTTGATAGAACACCACTAGATTTTTAACGCCTTCACCTTTTTCACCAAAGGCATCTTGATAGCCACCTGAAAAAGTCGTTCCCCCTGTTGCGATGGAATCATCAAGAACAATTCTTATGGCCATGAAAACTTTTTCTAACTCAAGCTTTGTGAGTGTCTTCATTCGACGAGTCGGGCGAACTCCTGCGTGAGCACAAATCTCACTTGCCATATAATTGCCAACACCCGAAAAAAAGTTCTGCTCCAAAAGAAATGGTTTTAAAACCTTATTAGGCCTTTCTTTTTTAAGCATCAAAAGATACTCAAGTGTGAACTCAGCCTTGGAAACATCAGGGCCTAGACG
Organism: Halobacteriovorax sp. GFR8; assembly: GCF_050955245.1. Classification (NCBI taxonomy): domain Bacteria; kingdom Pseudomonadati; phylum Bdellovibrionota; class Bacteriovoracia; order Bacteriovoracales; family Halobacteriovoraceae; genus Halobacteriovorax; species Halobacteriovorax sp. GFR8. Next base: position 752,899 of record NZ_JBPBLR010000002.1, read on the forward strand.
TGTTAACCAAGTCGCTTCATTAGGTGGAGAGTAGAGATGAAAAACACCAAAGCGTCTCGGGTCAATATAGCCCAAGTGCAGCGGGCCTTTGGCATTTGTGCCAATGAGTTTTATGTGAGTATGCTTTTCCGTAATTTCTTCAGTTGCAATTCGCCACGATCCCGACATCCCTAAACCTGAAATTGCACGCCACTCATTGCCATGTGTATCGGTGAAAAAGAAGCGCAGAACTTTTCCCTGGCGCTCAACTCTTTGAAGAGTCATGCCTTGCGGGTTGAAGTCCTTGTCTTTCACAATCGAGTCACTTACGTCAGAGTAGACGACGTCTTGGATCTCCATTGGGAGAACGTGTGAGATTTGTGATTTGATGGTTTCGACTTCTGGTAATTCTGGCACTTTGAAAATCCTTTTTTGTGTGAGGAGTAGCTTAACATTTTCGAAAATTTATTTGAATTTTTTTCGATTTTTTTATCTTTAGGTGCGGTTTAGGTTGAGGTTGTAAGGTGTTCATTTTGTTATTGGGGGAGATTGGGAGGGTGTGTATGTGACTGGAATTGTTGGGGTTTTGGTGGTGTGAGTGGGTTAAGTTTTGGGGTGAGGATGGCGATGGGTAGTTACTAATTATTAAATTTGTTGGGGAATATGAATAAGCTTATTAAGATTAATCATGTATTACAGTTTTGTGTTTACGTACTATTTATTCTCTTTCTGAGTTATGCAACCTATAAGAGTATGACAACTTCCTATGGAAGAGATGCGTCTGGACAAATTGTCTTAAATGGCAAACAAGATAATAAGAAGTTAGGGGAGTATGTATCAACTCCTGTTGAAACTTCTAATGAAAATTATCTCGTTTCATATGTTGTTAACTTTGAAACAGATAAATCATCTTTTAAAAACTTCAAATCTTCTTCATCAAGTGAAAATGATAAGTATACATTATTTCTTACCTCTGATTTATGGGGATGTTACCGTTGCGCTATTTCAAATCTAAAAGTCTTTAATCGTAAGACTTCCAAATCCAAAAACTTATTTGATGAGAGAGAGGTCATTGGTGGTTTTGCAGTTCAACGAGAAAAAGATAGCAAAAAACCAATTAAGCATAAGTTGAACAAAATATTCTTCTCTAAAGTAGATAAGGATTACAACTCAGATAAAGTTCTAAACTCCATAGATGGTTACAGGCTCTATTCTTCAGACTTCGAAGGAAATTCAAAAGTTGCTCTGTCTCCAGAAGGAACAGATGTCATTGGTTATCGTGTCGATTACGAATTTAAGAAAATCTATATTCAAGTGAAACAAGATACTAATAAGAATTTTGAGTTTGATGATGGGGATGATGTTGTTGTTATGGCAGTGACATTAGATGATTAATTATGAGTGAAATTGTTCGTTGTTGCTTTTTCGTTGACCATGCGTAGAGAAAAAGCACCTGGAACAAAAGCTATGATCTATAAATATCAAAAAGTATGCTTTCAAAATCTTTAATGTGAGTTGTTTCAATACATTAGGATCTCTTTGTGGAAGTTGTACACTTAAGTTAGTAAGTAACAATAACGATATGATGATTAAGGAATTGTAACTAAGTTTATGGAATTATATAAAAGAATTTCTTTTTATTGATATTGTGTTATGTGGAGGGGATTTGAATTTAACAAAGCAAGAGAGGATTGATAAAGCTTTAGAGTTGTTATTATCGAAGAATAGAAAAGCAATTTGCGCAAAATCGTTTAATAAAGTGAGTGAATTAGAAAAAGAAATTGTTACAAGCTTTAGCGACGAGAAAAGGTTTAATGTTCTTCAGTTATTTGAAGTGGTTAACACTAATGGTATGGATGATATTGAACACCTAAGAAAGGCCGTAGGTAAGCTAAAGTTAAATAAAGACTTTATTTCACGAAATCGTGGATACGATAATTATTCGATCTATGATTTTACCTTTACAGATAAACAATTCCTACGGTTGTCCTTTGCTGGTTTTACTGAATTTTCATATAGAAAGCTAAATGAAAAAACTGAAGAGTATTATGATATTTATTATCCCGTTGCAAATATTTTTCAAGTAATTTTTTTCAAAGCTTATAAAACAGGGAAGATTTATGCACAGTTTAAATTTCATTATAGAAGAAGAAATGAGTTGGAAGTAAATCACTTTTCTACGGAGACGAGCTATTTTATAGGGTGGGCGATGCAGAAACTTGGGGTAGAGCTAAAGTCATTCGAAATGCGAAACTTTTTTTCGAAGCATCTGTTTCCTGATAAATTTGAAATTTCAGGTTTTAAAGTTAGACGTATGGAGAATCGAACTTCTAAAGTTCCTGCGCCAGTAGAGTTAAAGTTTTTACCTGAGAAGAATTCTCCAGATATGAGGTTTGTACATAATGTTATTGATGATTATGTAATACCTGAGTTAGTACCTATTTTAGCAGAATGTTTTTATGGTAAAGTTAACAATATTAAACAAAGAAATTCTTTAAAATCGAATCTAAAAAATCATGGTATTAGTAAATATTTTTTTAATGCTTCACATAGGGCATTTTTAAGTGGATTTGGTAAAATAAGACTGAAGGCGGGAAGCTCTCCGACAGGAATTGATATAGATTATAAGATTGAGTACCCTGCAGATGAGAATTCACAAGTAAGAGTTGCTATTGGTGCAGCTCCTTTTTTGGAGATAATTTATAATGAGTTATACGACTATCTTGAAACACTATGATATTGAAATGCTTGACTCTGGTTCTATCGAAAAACTTGTTTGTTTTGTAGAGAGTAATAAAGGGTTACTTTATCCTAATAAGTTATCGGGGGAGTTGGGATTACCTGCTGAGGTTGTCAATAAGGCATTACTTGTTTTGTCTGTTGAGACTGATGATGTAAAGCACTGTATTGTTCCTAAGGTAAAAGGTGACTTGTTAGAGCAGTATTTATCTGTAGGATTTTCTTACGATCGGTATGATGAAGTTGTAGATGAGGAAATGGATGATACTCCAATACCGCGAAATGAGATTACCCTTATTTCAACATATTTGAGGTCTGAATGATTGAGGTTAGTGAATCGGGTAAGGAGGCGGACCTTTTAGGGCTCCCTCCTTATAAATTGTTCCGGAAAATGTGGGAGGCTAAAAAAGTTGATGGTTATAAGAAAAAAATAACAAGTTTAATTCGAGAGTTGTTTGAAGCAGATTCTAAAGATGACCTTGTATCTGTTGATCAGGGAAACTTACTAGAAAATCTTGCTCATTTCTTAATGTTGAACTGTGGTTTTCTTGAATCAGTGCAATGTAATCAGAAGAATTCTGTTCACGAACTTGACCATCAGGCTGACCTGAGTGATTTTGCTTATAAATTTTTTAGTAGGCGTGGGATTACTTTCTGTTCTGTTTTAGGAGAGTCTAAGAACTACAAGACAGCTAAGATTAATGTGAATATTATTTATAAGGTCGGTTCGATTGCTTCAATGTACGACAAGTCAATTGCAATAATCTTCTCTCGGAACGGACTCACTGGTAATGAGCTTTCAGCTGCAACGGCATTGGCAAGAGATATTTCTGGATCGACTAAGGTGAAATTTATTGTTTTTAATAATTATGATTATGATTTCTTACTACAGTATCCTGAAGCGTTCAATGTTCTTTTTTGGGAGAAGGTGAATCGCTGGTTATCCTTTAAAGATTGTAGCATGAATTATGTAAGTATTGTGAAGACAATGGAGGAAGAGTATGCAATTGATCTTCCTGAGTATCGTCCCTATATCTCTACTATAAAGAAAAAGAAAACAACAAAGAAAACAGCAAAGAAAACAGCAAAGAAAACAGCAAAGAAAGTTGTAAGAAATGCAGCAAAATAAATAAAGTTAGAGTGGAAATAGGTTTCAGGTGCTTTTTCTTAATGCACGATCAATGAAAAAAAAACGAGACAAAAGTCTATGAGAGAAAATCAATAGTGTCTGAGTTGATAACCTTAGCTACTTTTAGGGGAAATAGGTACGTGATACTTTCTTGTTAGCTCTTGTGTTAAATGTAGTAAATAAAGGGCACAGGTGCTTTCTCATTATTTTTAGCACTTTTTTACTTTTGTGAAATATAATTGAATCATGAAAATTGAAACTCAAAGACTTATCCTGGCCATCCCTTCTTTAGATCGAGTAGACGATATATTGAAGTTCTATCAAGACAATGAAGCGCATCTTGCACCTTGGGATCCTAAGAAGCCGGAGAACTTCTTTACAAGAGAATATTGGAAAGAGAAAACTCAAGCGGCTATCGATGAATTTGAAAATGGTGTGTCAGTTCGTTTTAATATCTATCTTAAAGATAGCAGTGATCTAATTGGAATGGTTAATTTCACAACTCTAGAAAGAGGGCCTTTTCAGAACTGTCGAGTAGGTTATAAATTAGGGGAGAGCTTTCAATCTCAAGGCTATATGAATGAGGCCCTAACTCGTGGAATCGAATACATTTTTGATGAATTAAATTTTCATCGTATCGAGGCCAATTATATTCCACATAATAAGCGCAGCGGAAATTTACTAAAGCGTCTCGGTTTTGAAGAACATGGTACTGCTAAGAACTACTTACATATTAATGGTAAGTGGCAAGATCATGTGCTGACGAGTAAAATAAATCCTAATTGGAATCAAATATAACTGGATTCTAAAATTGAACTTTGCTTTTAAAAGTAAGTTTTTTAATTTCGCCACCTTTTCCTAGTCACTTAATGCGGCTCTAACGAAAAAGTATCACGTACTAACTTTCTATAAATCACTACAAGACTTTTCTATTGGAACATTCTTTTCATACTTCATCGTTTTAAAATTAAATACATTTGATGTCTTCCACTTCATACAATGAATTGGCTTTGCAAAATCAAGATCATCTGGAGTTGTCTCTCTTGGAATATCGCTTGTCTTGTAAATACAGACATTGAACTCTAAGTTTGTACTCTTGGCCGAACCGTGAGAATAAAACGATGTAGAAGGTAAGTCTGATACATAAACTTTAGGAAAAGTTGGGTACTTTCTGATTAAGTAATCCTCTCCATTTTCGCCATATGAATTCGGGTTAGTATTCCATCTATAGTAATCGTGTCGACTGCTTGTTACTGCAGAGCTATTATAAATAGGGTCTTTATCAATAGAGTCAATAACCCAATTAGGATGGTTAAACTTCTCGACTGATCCAAAGAATTGTCTCGACGTTCCACTGTACTTAGTAATTTTACCATTCTTATCTATCATTTCGTTGTAGACACAACCTCTTATAAATTGGACAACAGCATAGTCCTCTAAATGCTTAACTTGGTCCGTTTGATATGAAATGATTGCTTTTGTCCCGTAAGATTTCTCTTTTCCTCTTGAAACAATATAGTCAGTAACCTGTAGATGAAAATTCTTAAGGGTACAGCTGTCATTCTTCTTACAGTCAGAATTGTTAATCTTATGCTCAAATACAATATCTCGGCGAACCCCTGCACTTATATTGAAACTCTGTAATATCAGTAAGATAGCTAGGCTTTTCTTCACGGAATCTCCTTTTCTAAACGGCTTTGGCCATACACTAGCTCAAAAAGTTATAAATATGACATGTAGTGTAAAGGTTTCAAGATTTCACCGCTAAATTGGTTTGGCCGTTAGTATAGTGCAGATTATATTTAATTAACCTAAGGATTGTTGATGCTCTTAATAGCACTTCTCTCAGTATTATTTACTAATTTTGCACAAGCATCAGCTAATGATGTGGATCTTCTTATTGAGAATAATCCAAGGATAATGAAAGACTTTGAGTACGTTTCTCGCTTGGATATTAAACGACAAGTTAAGATCGCTGTAATTGGAGATTACGTCCATCCAGAAGAGTTTGAGAGTATTGCGACCAATGCTAAAGAGGTTGAGGGCAATGGTATTGATGACGATGGAAATGGATATGTTGACGATTTCTTTGGATTTGATTCTGATGGAGGAAACGGGAGGCTACTTACACCAGTTATGACAGGACATGAAAATGGAATCGTATCAATTATGGATGCGATTATTTCTAATTATAATCTCTCTCGTTTCGTAAGTATTATTCCAATCAATATTTATTCATCAGATGGAAGATTTGATGAATTAAGACTTAAGAAATTAGCTGATTCAATTGACTATGCAGTTGCAAGAGGCGCAAAAATTATTTCAATTAGTCAGGGAGTTTCTAAGTTTAATAGGTTTTCATTCAGATTTATTGATGGGGATAATAATAAGTCTTTGGCCTACATACAATCAGCAATCGATAGAGCTAAGAGAAGTGGAGTCGTTGTTGTCGGTTCTATTTCTAATGAGTCTGGCAGGGATCATGTAAAGGATCCTTCTATCCCAGGTAATCTAAAGAATGTCATATCAGTTGCTAATGTAAACTTTAACGGCATCATTGAAAGTGGTTACGGTAATAATGTTGATTTAGCCTACTATGGAACTGATGTTTTCGTCTGGGAAGGGCGATGTGAGGATTATAAGTATCAATCACCTTGGACTTGTGATCGCGATGGCAATAATTCAGGGTTTAAGAGTGTTACAGGTAGTTCATTGTCCACACCTATAGTTGCTCTATCGTTAGGTATATTAAGTGCTTCAGGTGTTGATCTTGAAATGAATAGTCGACTCAGGGAAGATATTCGAAAATCATGTTCAGTCTCTATAACTGGAAAGAGAAATACTATATCTAGATGTATTTATTCTCCTTCTAAGTTTTCTACTAAGTACAAAAAATAAAGGTTCCAGGTGCCTTTTTGTTGACCACGAGTAAGGGAGTCACCTGGAACAAAAATTACCTAGACTAAAGAAACGAACTCACCATCTTGTGGTGACTGTACACGAGCCTCTTTTCCTCTTTCTTTTAGGTATGTATGCAAGCTTTCACGAGTCGTTAGACAGTGGTTTACGGCCTCATGATGTGTCGTGATAATCTTTGCATCCTTGGTATAGTCAACAACGGCTTCAACATCTTTTTCATCCATAATGATCGGAGGCAGCCCTTCAATCACGGCACCACCAGCATTTAAGAGAATCGTATCTGGATTATGAGTGTCGATGACTTCTTGTACGTCTTTATTCCAAACAGTATCACCCGCAAGATAGAATGTTTTTTCATCTGGATGCTTAAATACAATTCCACATACTTCATCGAGAAGATCAACAGCTTCTACTACTTCTGGTGTTCCATGAAGACCTGAGGTTTTAATCATCGTAATTCCTTCCCATGTTGTTTCACCATCAAGAACTTGTACATTTGTGAATCCATTGCTTTCTAAGAAACTCTTCTCTTTTTCATTTTGAGAGAAAATGAGACGATCTTTTGAAATGCTATTGCTCGCTTTTTCATCCCAGTGATCCGGATGGACGTGAGTAAGAATGACAGCATCTACATTAGTGATCTCTTTAATTGGTAGAGGTAGTTCTACTAATGGATTACGTAGGTGAGAGTTTGCCGTTCCTTCGAATCCTGGAAAAGACTCTTTGTCTGAGAGCATAGGATCGACGAGGATTCTCTTTCCTGCATAATTAATGATAACGGTTGCATTTCTAATTTGTTGAATTCCTGAATTTGTTTTCATAGTTTCTCCTTTCTTAAAACTATGGTAAAGTGTGGAGTAACTCCATAGTCAAGGTGCATATGAAAATAAAAGAACTAGAAGAAAAATCAGGGCTTACACGTGATACCATTCGATATTACGAGAAGATTAAGGTTCTTAATTCTCCAGCAAGGGGCATGAATGGTTATCGTGAATATAGCAAAGACCATTTGAATGACCTTCTCTTCATTAAAAGTAGCAAACGAATAGGGTTATCTCTTGATGAAATAAGATTGGCCTTGGCAAATATGAGAAAACTTGGTCGTCTTTGTGATGGTGTAAAAGATGACCTTGGCCGAAAGAAAAAAGAAATAAGACAAGAGATAAAAGAGAAAGAGAATGCCTTGAAAGAGATTGATAAGATATTAAAGAGGCATCAGGAACGAAGTCTATTATAACTACTCAATATCTTCCATAAGCTTTAGCCATCTTTTGATCTCATCTAAGAGTTCATAGTAGTACTTATTATCTTTATTATCGAGTTTTTCTAAGTTGGCCATTAGTTGCAAGCGACTTGCTTTTGTAAAGGCATATAAATCATTTCTCAGTTGAAAGTGTTGTGTTCTTCTTGCTTCTGTTGTGACTTCGTAGGCTAGAAGTGTTTCATTAAAGATATATGAAACCTCTAGAGAGTCTATTTTTTCTTGTGCTCTTTTTACACTGTAGTAGTCTTCATTTTTAAGTAGACCGTTTATTTCTATTTTCTCTTCTTCTAAGCGTGTAGAGAATCTATTAAAAGTTTGATTAAATCGCCAATAGTCAGCTTTTTGGGACTCTTCTAGGCCCTCGACATAGTCCTTATTAGTTATCATCCATTCAAACATTGACTCTTCTTCGGTCAAGATTTCATTAAGTTTTCTATTGGCAAGATCTACCAGTGAAGGGTCTCTGTCTAAGAATGCTGATTTTTCGACAACTTCTTTGTAAAGAGCATCAAGTTCTTCATCGACTTCTTTATCGAACACTTTTTCTGGTGTTGAGATATCGTTTATTGCATGAAACCAGGCCACTTTATGCTTGGCCATTAAAATTTTAGTTTTAACGACATTTAAGTCTCTAAGGTAGACAATAGGATGTTCGAACTTATGATAGCGAAAGCTTGGGATGTATTTTGCTTCGCTAATATCTCGTATGCTGATATTCCAATAAGTCACAACATTATTAAGGTGATCAAACCTTGCCAGCATATCCTTTGCATAATTAGAATACCACTTTGAGTAATCATCTACTTGTCTAGTAAGCTCTTTTAATGATTCTTTATCAAATTTTGAGAGTTCCATCTTCTCAGGCGTAGTTTTAGAGCAAGATAAAATAAGTAAGCATATGATTGCGATATAAAATGTCTTCATAGATTTTATTTAATACACACTATAAAGCTTTGTGAAAAGGATATTTATAAATATTTCAAACTTAGATGTAGCGTTAGTTGATGATTTAATCTAAAAAAGCCGGATTAAGATCCTGCTCAAAGATCCACTCAACGACATCATTGTAGTGGTCGATGGATTTGGCCTTCTTCACTTTCTTGTAAACCTTGTGTTCATTTTCAAAGATATCTTTGAAGTAAAGCCAGTGGCCACGCATCTTTTGTAGATAGTCTGACTTGGCATTATCCATTGAGAGGTATTCTTCGGTCATAAGCTTATGCATTTCAATGAATTTTGCCAGGTAAGTTTGCTCGTTAAATTTAGAACCTTTGATCTGTGCCATGAGAGCTGGGTTTGAAAGGCCCGCACGTCCAACCATCCAGCGATTAATTTGTGGAAACCTTGCCTTGTATTTTTTGAAGTCTTCTACGGAATTAATGTCACCGTTATAACAAGGAGGTGTATTTAAAAGAGGTAGGCATTCTTCAAAGGCATCGAGATCTACACCGCCAACATAGATTTGTTTTCCATAGCGAGCATGGATTGTGAAATCATTAATTTCCAACTTATTGATCATGGGAATGATCTCTTTAATCTCTGAGACATCCTCACGCCCAAGGCGAATCTTTACGGTGAATTCGATGGGACATTTTTCTTTAATTCCCGTTAAGAGTTTTTCTACTTTTTGGGGATGTAGAAGAAGACCTGAGCCTTTCGTTCGATTGGCAACCATTGGGTACGGGCATCCCATATTTAAATTTACTTTTTTAACACCAAAGTCTTTATAGATATTGGCCACATAGAGGAATTGATCAATTTCCTTTGTGAGAATTTGAGCGGTCGTTGGAAGAAGGTTTTTTTCAGGCAGAACATCATGAAGCTGACGTTGGTTGAGTTCATTTGATTCTTTCGTCACAATATAGGGAGCGATGGCACTATCAGCGCCAGAAAAGGTCTGCTCCAAAGCATTGCGATAAACATAATTGGTCACGCCACGAATGGGGGCGAGGACCAGATGATCATTAAAACTCATAGCTCATTTACTACACCAAAATCGATCCTTTGGTATAGAAGAATCAAGGGGCCGTGTAACATATAAATCTTTCACGATTATATTTGTTTAACGTGTGATTATTATATGTGTGTTAAATCTATCTCACCGCAAATAATTGGAAAATATTATGAAAAAGCTATTATTAGGATTAATTCTTTTATCCCTAAACACATTTGCCTCTCTTGGTGGAGAAGAAGTCTATGATTATCAATTCATGCGAGTTGGTACAGTAAATGGCTGCAAGGCCGTTTTATTAGAAGACGATGTTGCAATTACGGCGGCCCATTGTGTAGTCGGTGGAGCAAATGAATTCTTATTTCATATGAAGCTATATGATGGGAGAAATCTATCTGCTGACTGGATTCCAGTTAAGAATATTGTCATTCATCCAAAGTACAATAGTAAAAAGAAGAAGACATATGATCTTGCCCTTGTTTTCTTAGAACGTGTACCTTCTGAATCGATTGATTATTTCAAAAAAGCTCCATTAGAGCTGAATAAGAAATTTAAAATTTCGAATGATTCAAGTGCACCCTTGGTGCTTTTTTCTCAACTTTCAAATGGCCAGGGCGGCGTGGCCCCATGGTATCTATCTGAAGTAAAATTAAAGAAGAATTTCAAAAATCGCCCGGCGAATTCTTATCTTCCAGCTGAGAATAACAAGGTTTGCCCTGGGGACAGCGGTGCTCCGATATTTTCAGTTACTGAATCTGGCGAATACCAATTACATGCTCTCGTTAGTGGGGGAACAGAAAACTTAAAGTACTTCATTGAGAGAAACTATCGTAATCTAAGAGGATACTTTGTTCTGGCACCTCAGTGTGATGATGTTTTGAAGACATTCTATGCTGTTCCGCTTGCAAGGCATCTGGAGTGGATCACTAAAACAATAAACTAAACTAGGTACGTGATACTTTTTTGTTAGCGTGTGCGTTGGCTACTGTAATTTTCAACGTTTACGATGCTTCTTACATCTAGCTTACTTGCTTAAGCTTCTTTTGGAGGTGCTTTATGCCGAGAAAGAAGCTAATTCGCTCAAGTGAGCATGTTTATCACATCACAACACGATCTAATTCTAAGGAGTGGTTTTATCTGCCCTTACATGAATGCTGGAATATATGCGTTGAACTTATCAGCGAAGGACTCGAACGATTTTCAGTTGAACTTCATGCCTTTGTTTTGATGAATAATCACTATCATCTAATGGCGCGTTTTCCTAAGGCCAATATTGATAAGTTTATGCATTTCTATAATAAAAACATGAGTCGACGAATAAATATGTCAACAGGCCGAATCAATCATGTTTTTGGAGGTACATATAAGTGGAGCCTTATTAATAGTGAAAGATATTATTTTAATGCCATTAAATACCTCTATCAAAATCCTGTCAGGGCAAATATCTGTAGTCGGGTTGAGGATTATCCTTATTCAACACTCCATGAGAAGAGGTATAAGATTAAAACAAGTAGCTACCTTACAAGTATAGATCTCCATTGGATGAATGAACTCTATTCTAAAGAATCTGTCGATAGAATCAGGAAAGGGTTTAAGCGTACTCACTTTAGGCCTTCTTACGATAAGAAGAGAGGCCATTCGGAACTCCTGTAAGATTTTATGTGAATTCAGACAGTTGCTGCAGCTCTAACAAAAAAGTATCACGTACAAGATTGCTTAAGATTTATTAATTTTTAATGAAAGCTAACAGTTGCTAATTATTTCCAATTCATGCCCCTTATAATGTTTTTGTATACAAAGCATTGAGGGGAGTTATGGAAACGGAAGTCCTGAAGAAAGGCCCACCTTATAAGAAAGAACCAAATCTAATTGATTATTATCAAGTCTATGAGAACTTTGATTGGCAAGAAGCCTCAAAGTCTTTAAGTGGACTACCTGATAATAAAGGATTGAATATTGCTTATGAGGCCATTGATCGTCATTGTGAAAGAGCTGAGACGGGAAATAAAGTTGCGGTTAAGTTTATCCGCAAGCAAGGGACAATCCAAAATTTCTCTTTTTTTGATTTAAAGAAAACGACTAATCAATTTGCAAATGTCTTAAAAGAACTTGGCGTAGCTAAGGGAGAAAGAGTATTTTGCTTGGCCCCTCGAGTGCCTGAGCTTTATCTCGCGACTTTTGGAATATTAAAAAATCGCAGTGTTTTTTGTCCTCTCTTTAGCGCATTTGGACCTGAGCCAATTATGCAAAGAATGACGAGGGGGGATGCTAGTGTTTTAATAACCACTGAAAGTCTCTATAAGATGAAGATTCAAAAGATAAGAGATCAGATTCCAAGTCTTAAGCATGTCATTTTAATTCCAGATAAAAATAAGAAGTATCAATTTGAAAATATTCATTGGTGGGATGAACTCATGGCCAAGGCGAGTGAAGAATATCTCATAGCAGAGACCTCGCCAGAAGATATGGCCTTAATGCATTTTACTAGTGGGACAACAGGTAAGCCTAAAGGCGCCATTCATGTGCATCAGGCCGTCATTGTTCATTACCTTACGGGGAAGTATGCACTGGATATTCATGAGGATGATATTTTTTGGTGTACGGCCGATCCAGGATGGGTAACTGGAACAAGCTATGGAATCATTTCTCCACTCGTGATCGGCGCAACTAATATTGTGGTTGAATCTGAATTCGATGCTCATCAGTGGATGCAAATTCTAAAAGAGCAAAATATAAATATCTGGTATACCGCGCCCACTGCAATAAGGATGCTTATGAAGTCTGAAATTAGCAGTGAGCTCCCAATTGAATTAGAACATTTACGCTTTATTGCCAGTGTCGGTGAACCTCTTAACCCTGAAGCAGTACGCTGGGGTGTTAAGGCCTTTAATATGCCAATACATGATAATTGGTGGCAGAGTGAAACAGGTGGCATCATGATTTCCAACTTTATTAGTATGGATATTAAAGCGGGCTCTATGGGCAGGCCCCTACCTGGTATTGAAGCAACGATTGTTGAGGTCACAGAAGAAGGTGAACAGAAAAAGATTAAAGAGATAACAGAACCAAACAAAGAGGGAATGCTTGCTTTAAAAAAAGGCTGGCCTTCTATGTTTCGTGGCTACCTCCATCAAAACGAAAAATATGAAAACTCATTTTGTGGAGAGTATTACCTTACTGGAGATTTAGCTAAGAAAGATAAGGATGGCCACTTTTGGTTTATTGGTAGGGCCGATGATGTGATTAAAACGGCCGGTCATTTAATAGGGCCATTTGAAGTAGAAAGTACTTTTATGGAACATCCTGCTGTTGCTGAAGCGGCGGTGATTGGTAAACCTGATGAAATCGCAGGCAATATTATTAAGGCCTTCGTTGTTTTAAAAAAAGATTTTGTTCTTAGCGAGCAACTCGAAAATGAGATATTGGGATTTGTCAGAAAGAAATTAGGGGCCGCAGTTGCTCCAAAGGAAATAGATTATATTTCAGATCTTCCGAAAACTCGTTCTGGAAAAATCATGCGTCGACTACTTAAGGCCAGAGAGTTGGGATTACCAGAGGGAGATATTTCGACCTTATTGACGCAGGAGGGATCATCATGAACTCAACTGAAAAAATTAAGCAACTCATCAGCAAGAGTGAGGCCATCGAAATATTAAACAGAATGATACTCATTAGGTACTTTGAAGAAGCGTGCGCTCAACAATATAGTGCAGGTAAAATTCGTGGTTTTCTCCATCTCTATATAGGAGAAGAGGCCATCGCTAGCACAGTGATTCCCTTGTTAAAAGAAGAGGATCAGTTCTTTGGTACTTATCGAGAGCATGGCCATGCTTTAGTTAAAGGCCTGAGTGCTAATTCAATTATGGCAGAGATGTTTGGAAAGAAAGAGGGGTGCTCCAAAGGACGAGGAGGCTCCATGCACCTCTTTGATACCACTAAGGCGTTCTATGGTGGGAATGCCATTGTTGCTGGTCAGCTTCCGTTGGCCATTGGAATGGCGATGGCCAATAAAATGCAAGGTAATGATCTCATTAGTGTTTGCTTCTTTGGCGAAGGGGCCATTGCAGAGGGAGAGTTTCATGAGAGTCTAAACCTCGCTCAACTTTGGGGACTTCCAGTTCTCTTTGTTTGTGAAAATAATTACTATGCCATGGGAACAGCACTAGAGAGATCAGAGTCTCAACTCAATCTATCCGAAAAGGCACATAGCTATAAAGTTAAATCGATGAGAGTCAACGGTATGAGTGTTCCAGACTTATATGAGCACGCTAGAGATGCCATTGATTATGTCAGAGAACATAAGCAACCTTTCTTCTTAGAGTGCGATACCTATCGCTACCGGGCCCATTCGATGTTTGATTCTCAACAGTATCGAAGTAAAGAAGAAGTTGAGGGGTGGAAAAAATATGATCCTCTTCCACACTTTATTAAACAACTTAGTGAGCTAGGTTGGGTTAACAAGGATGATATTGAAAGAATGGAGGAAGCGGCCCAGGACCTGATAAGAGAGTCCATAGCATATGCAGACCAAGGCAGTATTGAAACTTTAGAAGAAAGCTTATCAGAAGTGATGGCAGGAGTTTGATATGGGTGAAATGAGTTACCGCGAAGCTTTACACGACGGACTTTACGACATCTTAGAAAGTGATCCTAAAACTTTTTTATTAGGGGAAGATGTCGGACGCTACGGTGGTACTTACGCCGTTAGTAAAGGACTCTTGGAAAAATTTGGAGAAGATCGAATTAAGGACACTCCTTTATCAGAGTCTTCCTTTACTGGTCTTGGAATTGGAGCAGCAATGGGAGGCATGCATCCCATCGTTGAAATCATGACTTGTAATTTTGCATTACTGGCCTTGGATCAAATCGTTAATAATGCGGCCACGATAAGACATATGTCTGGTGGACAAGTTGAGGTTCCTATCACCATACGCATGGCCACAGGAGCGGGGAGGCAGTTGGCGGCCCAACATTCTCATAGTTGGGAGGGATGGTTTTCCCATATTCCTGGATTGAAAATTATAACTCCTGCAACGATTACCGATGCCAGGTATATGTTACAAGCGGCGGTAAAAGATCCTAATCCCGTTATACTTTTTGAACAAGCGGCACTCTATAATAATACTGGTGAGCTTAAAGAAGTGAGTGAAGTTGATATTGCCAAGGCCAGTGTTTTAAAAGAAGGAAGTGATATTAGCCTAATCTCTTATGGCGCAGGAATTCATAAGTGTATGAACGTGGCCCGGGAATTAGATAAGAGAGGGGTAAGTGCAGAAGTTGTAGATCTCAGAGTTTTAAGGCCTCTTGATAATGCAACGATTATGCAATCAGTTGTGAAAACTCATCGCGCTGTCATTGTCGATGAAGGTTGGCGTTCAGGAAGCCTGTCAGCAGAAATTATCACTCGCATTCAGGAAGAAGTCTTTTATGAATTAGATGCACCAGTCATGAGAGTATGTACCGAAGAGATTCCGATACCTTATTCTGCAAGCCTTGAGCAACAATGTATCCCAAATGAAGAGAGAATTTTAGCGAAAGTAAAGGAATGTCTTCATGGCGGTTATTGAATTTACAATGCCCTCTCTAGGGGCCGATATGGATGAGGGAAAGGTTGTCTCATGGTTTATAGAACCTGGTGATCATATTGAAAAAGGACAAATGGTCGCAGAAATCGAAACCTCTAAATCAAATATTGAAATCGAATCTTTTTATACTGGTACGGTCAAAGAGATTTTAATACCAGAAGGGAGAATGGTCTCAGTTGGAACAGCAATCGCTTTATTTGAAGTTGCAGGCCAGGAAGATATGAAGAGAATCCATACAATTAAGGATCATACGCATCAGAGAATTTCTCCTCGCGCTAAAAAGTTATTAAAAGAAAATTCATTTCTACAAAACCTCGAGCAAATAAAGGCCCAAGGCCCAATTTGCGGTGATGATATTCTAAATTCGTTAGAGCAAAAACAAGACCTCGACAAACCATCACAGGTTCAAGAAAGACAAAAAGTCATTGCTCACTTGATGGAAAAGTCTAAACAGACAATTCCCCATTTCTATCTCGAAAAAGAAATTGATGTCACACAGGCCCTTGATTGGATGACAAGAGCGAATGAAAATCGAAGTATGCAAGAACGTTATATTCCTGTTGTGATCTTTATCAAAATCATGGCCATGGCATTGGAGAAATATGGACAGTTTAATGGTTTTTATAAAGATGATGCCTTTGTCATGGCCAAGGATATTAATATAGGAATTGTCGTCTCTTTACGTCAAGGAGGTTTGGTTGCACCTGCTATTGCAAATCCTCATAAGAGGCCACTAAATCAACTCATGAAAGAGTTTAGAGATCTTATGGATAGGGCCAAGGCAGGAAAACTTACACGTGCGCAAATGAGCTCCTCAACAATATGTTTAACAAGTCTTGGAGATAGGGGAGCAGATAAGGTTTACGGTGTCATCTATCCTCCTCAAGTGGCCATTGTAGGGATTGGATCTCTAAGAAAGAAAATTAAAATTATTGCTAATCAAGTTACAGAAGTTCCTGTTTGTACCTGGACTCTAAGTGCTGACCATCGATTAACTGATGGCCATATAGGTAGTCTGTTACTTCGAAAAATAGAGGCACTATTAGCTAATCCGAAAAAATGGGCCGATGATGAATGATCAAATAAAAAACAAATTACTGAAGATACTCAAAACGATTGCTCCTGAAATCGATGCTCAAGAAATAGAGACAGATGAGGACTTAAGAGATCAAGTTGATCTCGATTCGATGGATTGGCTAAAGTACATCACAAAAGTTGGCAAGGAGTTTAATTGTGAGATCCCAGAAAATGACTATACAAAATTGGTTAACTTAGATGATTTTGTAAGCTACCTAACAAATTCGCGGTAGCTGATCACCAAAGGGCCTATCTAAAATCAGTTCAGCTCCTAGATCATTAATCATGGTAACTGGGCCAGGCGCTTCTTTTACTTTTCCAATCATACAAGCTCTATCCATTCCGTTGGCCTTAAGAATTTCAATGGCCTTTTGGGTATGCTCTGGCGAGATAAAGGCAACAAAGGCGCCTTCACAGGCCATATTCTCAGGAGATAGTCCAAGAAGCTCGCAAGCTGACTCTACATGAGAATGAATAGGAAAGAGTTCTTTTTGAACTTGAATTGATAACTGTGCACTCTCAGACAACTCATTAAGTGAACTGGCCAATCCGCCACGGGTTAAGTCTCGAGCACAATGCAGATCGATCTTATTTTTTATTAAAGCGTTAATTACCGGATAGAGATTCATACAATCACTTTCTATGGGCGGCTCAAAGCTTAGATTCTCTCTTTGGGCCATGATTGCCATAGCGTGACGGCCAATATCACCACTAATGATAACAGCATCTCCATTTCTTATATGATTGGGAGTTAAACGCTTTTCACAATATCCAATACCTGTCGTATTAATAAAAATACCACCTCTGCCGCTTTGTTCGATTACCTTTGTATCACCAGTGACGATTCTTATATTACACTCTTTTGCGGCCTGAGAAATGGAATGACAGATCTTATCCAAGCTTGAAAGCTCAAATCCTTCTTCTAAGATAAAGGATAGACTAAGGTATTTAGGAATTGCTCCGCTAACAGCAAGATCGTTGACTGTACCATAGATGGCAAGCTTTCCAATATCTCCACCAGGAAAGAAGAGGGGATTGACGACAAAGCTATCTGTTGTCATGACGATTTCATGATTACTTACAGGAATAAAAGCACCATCATGTTCATCGGTTATACCGAAATAGGGTTTAAACATTTCATTGATTAACTGATCCATTAATTTCCCCCCACCGCCGTGGGCCTGCTGAATATGGGTGTGATGAGTCTTCGTTAGTGGACACTTTGTCATTGATCTCTCCTTTTAAAGCGATAGTACGCCTGACATGCGCCTTCTTCGCTAACCATTGGTGCTCCTAGCGGATTGAGAGGTGTACAGGCCTTTCCAAATGCTGGACATTGAGGTGGTTTGATTAGGCCCTTAAGAATATCTCCACTTTGACACTCATTACATACTTCTTGAGAAGAAGCGTTGAGCTTAAAACGTTCATAGGCATCGAACTCTCTATACTCCCTCTTTAGTCGAAGTCCGCTTTTTTCGATATTACCTAGTCCTCTCCAATTAATATCTGCAACTTCAAAAATTTGATCGACTGCTTTTTGAGCAATGGGATTTCCTTGTGGCCGTACTGAACGACGATACTGATTTTCCAATTTATATTGGCCTTTCTCTAATTGTTGGATGCAGTGATAGAGTCCATCTAAAAGATCTAGTGGTTCGAAGCCAGTAATAACAATTGGCTTTTGAAATTGCTGAATAAGTGGGATGTACTCGCTTTCACCTTTTATGGTACATACGTGGCCTGCCGCAATTAATGCATCCACATGTATTTGCGGATCACTAAAAAGTGTTTTGACTGCTGGGGGAACTAGTACTTGTGAAACTAAGATAGAGAAGTTTTTTAAATTTCGTCTCTTGGCCTCTAGAACACTAAGGGCATTAAGTGGGGCAGTAGTTTCAAAACCAATCGCAAAGAAGACAACTTGTTTGTCTCTGTTTCTTTCTGCTAAGTCCACTGCTTCTAGAGGTGAGTAAACCATCTGCACTTTTGCACCTTTGGCCTTAATACTGAGTAGATTTTCATGACTCCCAGGGACTCTTAGCATATCACCGAAGCTTGTAAAAATGACTTCTTCGCTCTTTGCCAATTCGAGGGCCATGTCAATGATATGGATCGGAGTAACACAAACTGGACAGCCTGGGCCATGGACAAACTCAATAGGCTTTACTAATTGATCTAGTCCATAGCGCATTATTGTATTTGTTTGTCCTCCACAGACTTCCATGATCCTCCAGGGACGAGTGGTGACTTTCTGAATTTTTTCGAGACAATTTTTTAAACGACTCGATTGACGAAATTCTTTTTGATATTTCATATATCCTCTTCATAGAATTCTAGGGTGCGAAGGGCCGCTTCTTCATCTAGGATTGTAATGGCGACTCCTGCATGAACAATCACGTAATCTCCAATTCTAGCTTCTGGCACAAAGGCCAGATTAATTTCCTTTTTGATTTCACCGAAAACAACGACTCCTTTTAAGCTCGTCGCCTGCCCCTCGATACTAAAAATCTGACCTGGAATTGCAAGACACACCTTAATAGTCCTCCCACTGCCAATCTTGAGCATAGAGTTGACCTAAGCTTAAGCCGCCATCATTTGGAGGAAGGTCCTTTGCCCAGTAGACATCATATTTATGTCTCTTTAATTGCTTGATAGCATTTTCAAGTAGCCAAGCATTTTGAAAACAGCCTCCAGAGAGGACGATAACTTTCTTTGCGGACTGTTTTGCAACTTCTAAAATGCAGTCGATAATCCATTGGTGAAATGCACGAGCGCACACACCTTCTTGAATCATCACTTTTATCATTGGTCTCCAGTCAATCTCTGCGTTTGTTATTACAGCAGGGTAGTAAGTATCGCCTTGGTCTTTAATTTGATTTTCTAGCCAAATGGCCGCTTGTCCCTCATAGGAGATTTCGCCTCTAAAGCCAGCTAAGTAGGCAATTGCATCAAAGAGCCTGCCCATACTTGAGGTTTCAAATTTCGTTCGAGATCTTTTAAGGTTCGACCAGTCTTGCTCACTAATATAATTTGTGGCCAATTCTTTTGCGCAGATGGGATCGACTTGCTCCACAAGACTTGCCGCAGTTATCCAAGGTGACTTTAGAGAAGAGAGAGGGAGTTCTAAGTTTCGTAGAGTGGCAATACGTTTGGCCTTCTTATTATTAACCTCTATCCATTCACCACCCCAAATTTTGCCATCCATTCCAAAACCTGTTCCATCAAAGCTTACTCCTAATACTGGTACCTCTAGACACCACTCTGCCATAACTGAGGCGATATGAGCGAGGTGATGCTGTACTTTCTTGGCCGATATGCCTTGAGAGTTTAAAAGTTTTGTCGTTTGATATTCAGGATGCATATCTGTGACACGTGGAGATTTCTGTAATTTTCTAAATGTATCGATATTATTTAAGGTATTTTTATAATGATGAAAATTTTTTAGATGGAGTAAGTCGCCTATAAAAGGAGATACCTCAACTTTCTGGTCCATAGTGTATGCTAGGGTGTTCTTTAGTTCTCCTCCAAGGGCCAGTGCCTGTGGTACGTGACAATCGATTAGGCTAGGAGCATATCCTCTTGCCTTACGAATATAGAGTATGCGATCTGCAACGATACGAATAACACTGTCTTCAATTATTTGAGTAATATTACGATCATGAAAACAAAAGTAATTGGCAATATCTTTTAAGTTCTGTAGGGCCTCTTCATTATCAATACAAATTGCCTCTCCACTTATATTTCCACTGGTGGCAACTAACCAGTCTCCATATGATTGCATCAGTAGATGATGAAGTGGTGTATAGGGGAGCATGACACCGTAGTGGGATAGATCGAATGCCACTTCTTGGGCAAGATCTTCTTTTTTTCGTAAAAGAATAATGGGGGCCTCTTTAGATGTGAGTACGTCTTTTTCAATCGCAGATAGCTCTGTTAACTTCTGGATTGCCTCAAGACTTGGTGCCATGAGTGCAAATGGTTTATGTGGCCTCTTCTTTCGTTTTCGAAGTTTTGCTAATGTCTTCGAGTTTTTCGCATCGGCAAATAAGTGGAATCCTCCTATGCCTTTGATTGCGATAATTTTTCCTTGCTTTAACTTCTCGATACAAAGACCTATTGGATCACCAGAAAGAGGTACGCCTTGATTACAAGTGAAACTAAGTCTTGGGCCACATTTTTGACATGCATTAGCTTGGGCATGATAGCGTCTATTATTTGGGTTTTCATATTCTTCTAAGCATTGCTCACATTGCTGAAAATTTTGCATACTGGTATATTTACGATCATAGGGGAGCTTCTCAATAATACTATAGCGAGGGCCACATAGAGTGCAATTGATAAAAGGGTACTGATAACGTCGATCAGAGGGATCATTGAGTTCTTTAAGGCAATGAGAGCAAGTCGCATAATCTTTTGGGAAACTCATGGTTTTTTCACCTAACTCTTGCGATTGAACAATAAGAAATGACTCATATTCTTGTCCTGATGCCTGAGTTTTTTCAATATTTGATATTCTTCCTGGGCAGTTCTTTAACCCACTGACAAAGTTGTTAAGATTTTCATTTTGACCATGAACTTCTACCCATACACCCCAAGGACTATTTTTTACACGGCCTTTTAAATTAAGGTCTGTTGCTAGACGGTAGATAAAGGGGCGAAAGCCTACGCCTTGTACTTCGCCGAATATTTTAAAAGCAGCTCTATTCAACATCGATACTATCCAAGATGATTTCTTCCGCTTGTGGGTGTGATGTATCACTTAATTTCACTATATCGAGTTTTGCATCTTGAGCAACTGTTCCTCGCACTCCTTCATAGAAATGATCTTTGAAGTGTTCAGCTGAAATATGAGAGAGTGCCCCTAATGTCACTTTCACTCGAGTGACCTTACTTGCCTTATTCTCGTTGGCCAAAGTCTCGATCTTTCCTATTAAGTTATTTATTAATGAAAATTCATGCATAGCTTTCTCCTTAAAGTTGTTTTTCAATTTCTTTAATAACGAGCTTGGCACTCTCTAACACATTGGCACTTAAGCCTTGTCCATGTGAGAAGTCTTCTCCTTTAATTCCATATATTATGATTTTCTTTGGAATTTTTCCTAGTACTTGGGCCAGCTCTAATGCCTCTGCTAGTCCAATTCCATGAGTTGAATACTGTATCCAATCTGAAGGGGGAGCTTCTTCACTATAATTCCATTTCAATACTCGACTCTTGCAATCTGTATTTTCAAAGGCATCAATAATAATAACCAATGAGTAGCCTTCGATAAAATCAACCAAGCGACTAAGGTCTCCATTAATAATCATGGCCTTTAGGTCGACTCTCTTGTTTAAATGAGAGATGACATATTCGCCAACACCGTCATCACGTCGAAATGGATTTCCAATACCTAACACCAAAGTCATCTTCGATTCACCTCAAGTTTAAGGAAGTGTGTTGCACAAGAAATACAAGGGTCATAATTTCGAATAGATTGCTCAAGATGCCATTTAAGTTCTTCATCACTCAAGTGAAGATTATTCTGTGCATATTCCTTAAGATCCTCTTCGATCATCAACTGATTTTGAGAAGTTGGAGGAACTATTTTTGCATTTAGGATTATCCCATTATTATCGATTTCATATTTATGCCATAGCATCCCTCTGGGGGCCTCTGTACATCCGTGGCCAACACCGGCCTTAGGACGAACCTCCACTGAAGGATTTTTAGGTGGGGTTTTAACCTTGTTTATTATTCGTATGGCCTCATCAAATGCATAGAAGACTTCAACTGCGCGTACTAAGAGTGACTTAAATGGATTAAGACACTTTTTTTCCAGCTTACAATCCTTGGCCAATTGTTTTGCTCCAACACTGAGTTGATCGTAGTTAAGATGAAAGCGTGCCATTGGACCTACAAGGTAAGCATCCTTACCTTTGAATGAAGATTGAAGTGCATTGGTGTACTTAACATGGTTTTCGAAAAAATATTCTTCGTATTTATCAATGGAGATATGCTCGCAGTGACTTGTCGCAATGACTCCGCAATTCATAGGGTATTCATTTTGGTTAAAAGTCGAAACAAAGAGGTATTCACGTGTTAGTTCAGGAAAGTTAAAGCCTTTCATCCACTTTACTAAATCAATGAGTTCTTCTTGTGCTTTTAGACAGTTTTCTTTTAACTGTTGTATTTTTGTTGTCGAAGGTATTTTATAAAAACCTCCAAGCTTTATATTAATAGGGTGAATCTCTCTTGCTCCCATAAGAGATAGGATTTCGTTGCCGACTTTTTTTATAAATAGTCCTTGCTGAAGTCTTTTTTTGTACTTACTGGCCATCGCAATGGCACTCTCAAAACCTAAGAAGTCTGGCGCATGAAGCATAATCATATGAAGCATATGACTTTCAATCCATTCTCCACAGTAGAGTAGGCGTCTGAGTTCTTTGATATCATCTGGTATTGTAACCCCTGCTACATCTTCCATCGCGTGAACAGAACTCATCATATAGGCAACAGGACAGATTCCACAGATTCTTGCGGTAATATCAGGAGCCTCACGAAAGTCTCGACCCCTCAGAAATGCTTCAAAGAAGCGCGGAGGTTCAAAGATTTTGAGATGGGCCTTGATGACTTTTTCATTTTCAATTTCTAGATGAAATGCACCTTCTCCCTCAACTCTCGCTAGATACTCAACCTTTATGGTCTTTTTTTTGCTCATTGATTATTTTCTCCAACTCTCTATTTTCAATGGCGTTACAGTTGAAATTTTGAAAATTATTTATTAACTCACGGCTCGTTAGTCCTTTTTTAAGAAGCCAATTGATGACACTCTTATTATTTGCATCCTTAACTGGCCCGTAACATCCATAGCAACCACGGTCATATGCTGGGCAAAGAGCACCACAGCCAGCATGGGTAACTTGACCTAGACAGGGGATGCCTTTAGCAACCATGACACATATATTTCCTGCTAACTTGCACTCAACACATACACTTTGATTGGCAATATTAGGTTTCTTTTGATGAATAAAAGAAGTGATAACTTCTAGTAATTGCCATTTATTAATAGGACAGCCCCTTAGTTCAAAATCGACTTTGATATGATCTGAAATAGGAGTAGAGGTTTCCAGAGTATCGATATATGAAGGGGAGGCGTAGACAATGGAAGTGAACTCTTTGACATCTTTAAAGTTGCGAAGAGCTTGAATTCCACCAGAAGTAGCACAGGCCCCAATAACTAAGACGAATTTACTCTGATTTCGAATTTCTTTAATAAGCTGGGCCTCTTTAGGTGTAGATATTGATCCTTCAACGATAGACAGATCATAAGGGCCAGATGGTTTTGTGCGAATGGCCTCCATGAAATAAACAAATTCGGCCTTTTCAGAAAGTAGGATTAAGTCTTCCTCTAGGTCAAGTAAGGAAAGTTGACAGCCATCACATGAAGTAAACTTCCATACTGCAAGTTTTGGCCGCTTCATAAATGTCTCACTTTAATAAGGTGCCTAATCTGATCATAGGAAAATACAGGACCGTCCTTACAGATGAATTCTGTCGCTAACTGGCAATGCCCACAAAACCCAATTGCACATTTCATATTCCTTTCGAGTGAAAGGTAGATATCTTCATCGGCCACGCCGATTTGTTCTAGTTCTTTGATGCAAAATCGCATCATTACTTCTGGCCCGCAAATTAGAGCGACACATTCTTTAGCATTTATTTTGAGCTTAGAAACTAGCTTTGTTACAACTCCTACATGTCCCTTCCACCTTTCGCCTGCCGTATCAACAGTCATTTCAATATTTATTCCTTGCTCTCTCCATTGTTTAATTTCATTTTGAAATAGAATTTCACTAGGGTCTCGAGCTCCAATTAATAGTGTAATATTTTGATTAGGAGTTTTATGAGCGATAAGGTGCTCGATAACTGGACGAGTGGGGGCGAGACCAAGACCGCCGGCAATCACGATGATATTTTGTTTACTAAGCTTTTCCATAGGCCATGATGAGCCATAAGGGCCCCTAAGTCCTATTCGGTCACCATCCTTTAGGTTGCACAATGCTTTGCTGACTTTTCCCACTCCACGTACTGTATGGTGAAAACCTTCTTCGCATTTACCACTGATAGATATAGGAATCTCTCCTAGGCCAAATGGATAGAGCATATTAAATTGCCCCGGCCTTGATTCTGGTACAGATGAATCAATGGGAGTTAACTTAAACGAAAACGTACTCTCTGTCTGTTTGAGACAATCTTGGACTTGATAAATATTAGGTATCCATGGAGACTTCAATTCTTTTCTCCATAGAGATTTAGGAGCTGTAATCGAACACAGGCCAATCTTGATGTCATTACCTGAGCAAAACTTTTCATGAAGGTATAACCAAGAGCATTGTTCTTTTCAAACTTCTCACGCAGACATCGTCCATCGATTTTGATTAAGCGACAATCTTCTATACAACGGCCATCATAACTCCAGGTATAGGGAGGGAAAATCCAGGACCAACCGATTAGCTCTCCTGTATCCAATGTTTCTATACAAAGGGGTCTAACTCCTGGTGCTACTAGCTCGAGGGCAACTTTTCCATGGCGAATAAGGTAGAATTCATTGGCACTTTCTCCCTCTTTGAAAAGGAAGTCTCCAGATTTCTTTTGTATATTTGAACCACATCCGGCCACTAGCTCGATATATTCTTCAGGTAAGCTTTTAAAAAACTGTGAGTCTTCTAGGAGTTGCTTAATGTTCTTCATTTTCATCTTCTCCTGTATTGAATGTCTTTATTCGCTCGGTAAAATCAATTCCTACTGGACACCAACTAATACAACGGCCGCAGCCCACACAACCTGTGGTATCAAATTGGTCATACCAAGTAGATAGCTTATGTGTTAGCCACTGACGATATCGAGAATCAATCGTCTCTCTTACTGCACCTCCATTGATATAGCTAAAATCTAGATTGAAACAACTGTCCCACTTCTTCCATCGCTGCGCATGATTACCTTCAAGATCAATGACATCTTCAACAGTTGAACAAAAACAGGTAGGGCATACCATGGTACAGTTGGCGCAACTGGTACAATCAGTGGCCACCTTTTTCCATAGGGGAGAGTCGAGTTTAGACTTTAGTAGTTGTCGTGCTTTAGGAGCATCAAGCTGTCTTTTAATCTTATTTTTAGTTTGTGTAAGTTGATTATTGATTTTTACATTTGAATCATTAGGGGCGTTTTCAAAAGGGAGTGTGTTAGCAATCTCTTGTGCTCTATCTGATCCCCATTGCAGAATAAAGTAGTGATTCGAGTCCTCTAAAACTTCAGTTAAAAGAAAGTCATAATCTTGTTTGAAGTCTGGTCCCGTATCCATTGAGGGACAAAAGCAGGTGGCCGCAGCACTATGGCAGTGAACACCAATTATTAAAGTATTTTCTCTTGCTTGCTGATAATAATTATTAATATTTGTGTCATTAATAAAAATGCGATCTTGAATAGAGATGGCGAAAAGTTCACATGCTCTAACTCCTAAGAATGCATATCGTGGAGCTTTTGGTGTTTCGTCTTGAATTGACATATCTTCTCTTTTTACTGAGAAGAGTTTTTGAAGCGGAGGATCTAAGAATTTTTTCCAAGAATAGGGGCCTAGTGCGTAACCAAAGTAAGCATTATCATCTCTTTTTTTTAGACGATACATTCCCTTGTCTTGTTCATCTGTTACGCCAATAGGAAGTTCATCGATATTAGCTACTTGATCGTAGATAATTGCGTCGTCTTTTATGGTTGGAGCAATAATGGTATAGCCACTTTCTTTGAGTTTTTCAAATAAGATGGAAAATTGAGAGGCCTTGAATAATAACATTAGTCATCCATTTTCATTGCAAGTTGGGTGACTTTTAAAAGGGCATCGGCCGTTAATGAAATACTATCAATACCTGATTGAATGAGAAAACGTGCAAATTCTGGATTGTCACTAGGTGCTTGACCACATAGACCAACTTTTGCTCCGCCCTCATGTGCATCTCTAATGACTTTTTCAATCATCCGTTTTACTGCTAAATTATTTTCATCAAATAATTCTTTGAGTAGTTCATTGTCTCTGTCCACACCTAGGGTTAGTTGGGTTAAATCATTTGAACCAATAGAGAAACCATCAAACAGCTCTGCAAATTCACTGGCACAAATAACATTACTAGGTATTTCACACATGACATAAATTTCAAGGCCATCGCGTCCTCGCTCAAGGCCATAAAGTTTCATTTCATCTAAGACTTTCTGTGCTTCCTCGAGTGTACGACAAAAGGGGATCATTAGTTTCAAATTCTTAAGTCCCATTTTTCGTCGAACCTTATCCATTGCCTGACACTCAAGAGCAAAGCCCTGGCGGTAGCTCTTGTGGTAATAACGAGAAGCACCTCGAAAACCTATCATTGGATTCTCTTCGTGGGGTTCAAATTGTGCTCCCCCAAGCAGTTTGGCGTATTCGTTAGTTTTAAAATCTGACATGCGGACAATAACATCATTAGGCCAAAACGCGGCAGTTAGCATACTTACACTTTGGGCCAGCTGATCAACAAAATAGTCTGTCTTTATGTCATATCCATACGTAAGATTTTCAATTTTGCGTTTAAGGGCCAGGGACTCTAGTTGGTCAAATTGAATTAGTGCCATGGGGTGGACTTTTACATGGTTGTTGATGATGAATTCTAAGCGAGCAAGTCCTACACCATCTTGGGGCAGGCGGGAGAGGGAGAATACCTGAGAAGGATCTGCAATATTGAGCATGATCTTAGTCTTTGGACGTCGCTTTATATTAAGTTCGACATTTTCTTTAGTAATGCGCAGCTCTCCCTTATAGACTGTACCCACATCACTAGAGGCACAATCGAGTGTAACCACGTCACCACTTTGTAATAAGCTAGTGGCATCATTTGTACCAACGATAGCGGCAACACCTAGTTCTCGACTGACTATCGCTGCATGACAAGTTCGTCCACCTGTATCTGTAATTATCGCCCTGGCCTTCTTCATTGAAGGGCCCCAGTCTGGATCAGTTCGTTTTGTGACTAGGATTTCACCTTCCTTAAAGTACTTAAGATCTTCAATGGAGTTAATAACGTGAACAACTCCACTTACTATCTTGTCTCCAATACTGGCGCCTCGACAGATGATGTCGCCCTTTTCTTCTAGCTTATAGATTTCAAAATAATTTGGTTTTTGTGATTGAACTGTTTCAGGCCTTGCCTGGAGAATATACAATTCTCCTGTTTCGCCATCTTTTCCCCACTCGATATCCATGGCCGTTTCATGTCCATATTTCTTAGAGTAGTGCTCCTCTATACGAACAGACCATTTCGCAAGCTTTAAGATTTCTTCGTCACTTAGAACAAATGATTTTCTTTGCTCTCGTTTGGTTGGGATATTCTTAATCCTCTTCGTACCTCCCTTCGCATAGACCATCTTCATCTCTTTGCTTCCACACTTTTTTCGAATGATAGGTTGATATTCATCGAGAGTCGGTTTGAAGACAATGAACTCATCGGGATTAACAGTTCCTTGGACGATATTTTCCCCAAGTCCCCAGGCGCCTGTAATGACAACAGCATTTTTAAAACCTGTTTCAGTGTCGATCGTAAAGATAACACCAGAGCTTGCAAGGTCAGATCGTATCATTCTCTGTACACCAACAGAAAGGGCAACTTTAGAGTGATCAAAATTATTATTTTCTCGGTAACTAATAGCACGGTTTGTATATAAAGAAGCATAACAGCGTCTTATATGATCCAGTAGTTCACTCTCTCCTTTAACATTAAGATAAGTTTCCTGTTGGCCAGCAAAGCTTGCAGTTGGTAAATCCTCAGCAGTTGCACTAGAGCGGATGGCCACAGAAACCGGTCCATTTTCATGAGACATCTCTTGATAAAACTCAATGACTGAGTTCACTAGGTTTTCAGGGAGGTCAGCATTTAATATTGCGGTACGAATTTTACTGCCAGCTCTTTCTAGCGAAGAGATATCGGAGCTGTCTAGACCTTGAAGTGTATCAATGATGAAATTATTTAGGCCCGAGTCTTTCATGAACTGTCGATAAGCATCTGCTGTAATAGCAAACCCATCAGGGACTCTAATCTCATTGGCCTGAAGCTCTCTAATCATTTCACCTAGAGAGGCATTCTTTCCGCCAACAGTAGCCAGATCGCCTAAGCCTACATCTTTTAACCAACGACAATAAGTGATCATATCTCATCCTTTTTAGTAAATTAAATGATATAGGCCACGCTATTTTCGATAAAGTTATTTTACCTTTACCTTTCATTCTTATATTTAATTTGAACCATGAAAAAACAGTAGTTTCTAATTATGAAAGGTATCTCGTTTCTAAGTATCGAAACTTCACTGGGAATTTAAGATACTGCATCTATTTTGAAAGATAACTAGACTTAAATTTCTTAGCGCATTAGTTTGTGTCTTTAATTTCAACTACTAAGCTCTTAATTCTTTACTTAGGCATTATATAAAAAATATTGTTAAGAACAGGTTCATTAAGTCCGATATTTTAAGTACTTACTTAACTTAAAGGGACATAATGAATCGTTTGATCATTTTAATTCTATTTCTTATTTCTTCAACATCAACTGTAATGGCCATTGATTTTCAAAATAGATTCTCAATAGGAAACCCTGCGGTTTCTGATGTGTTTGGTGTTAATTTTTCTCTCGAGTATTTGCGTATATTTGAAGAAAATCACGCTCTCTATCTTAGAACAAATCAAATGACGCATTCTAGTGCTGCCGATTATTCAATCGGATACCGTTATTATTTTTCTGATAAAGCGACTGTCGACTCATGGTTTATTGAAACAGGTTATAAGTGGGATCGTAATGTAACACACACTTCAACAACAGTGACTTCTCCCTTCTACTATAGAACAAGCTATACTGAAATTTACGAGTCAGAGTATGCTCGTATTGTATTAGGATATCAATGGATATACTTCGAGAGAATGAATCTCGACTTCGGTATTGGTCATGAATATGACCTTAAAGATGATTATAAGCACCGTTTTGCTGCGGTACTATCCTTAGGTCTTTTATTCTAAGAGCAGTCATTATGAAGAACTTTATTCTTTTTCTCTCTGTTTTATTTATTGTAAGTTGTAGCTCAACTCATTTTTCACCAGATTTAAGTTTAACGTCAAAAACAAATTTTCAACCTATGTAAAGGAAATCAAAAAATACCTACGCTATATTAACTCCATAATAAACAAACGATAAAGGAGAAAATATGCGTATGTTATTTAAGGTTTCAGTTTTACTACTTACTCTAGGTCTAGGAACTAACACTTTGGCCAAGACAAATCAAAAGGTTCTCATTGTGGTTACTAGCCACGACAAACTAGGTAATACTGGCAAGAAGACTGGTTTTTGGTTACCAGAATTAACTCATCCGTATTACGAATTAACTAAGGCAGGTATTAAAGTTGATATCGCCAGTCCACAAGGTGGAAGTGCACCGATTGATATGAATAGCTTTGCCGAAAAAGATAGCTTTAATGATCGCTTCTTAAAGGATGCAACTTTAATGGCCAAGGTTATTCGTACAATTCCTCTCACTAAGATTAATCCTAAAGATTACGCGGCCGTCATTTATAGTGGTGGTTCAGGAGCAATGTGGGACTTTGCTAATAACAAGGATGTTAATCGTATCTCAAAAGAGCTCTATGAAATGGGGGGAGTTGTCTCAGCAATTTGTCATGGAACGGCCGCGCTTTCTGATATCAAATTATCTAATGGAAAGTATCTTATCGATGGTAAGAAGTTTGCCGCTTTCACAAGAGAAGAAGAGGCATTGATTGAGCAACTTGAGATCATTCCTTTCTTACTAGAAGAGAAGCTAGCTCAAAGAGGTGGGAAGCATATCTATGGTAAGGCCTGGAGTGAAAATGTCATCGTCGATGAAAGATTGGTTACAGGGCAAAATCCTGCCTCCGCAAAGCAAGCAACACTTAAAGTTATTGAATTAATAAAGAAATAAATAAATTCTCCCACCCGTTTAAAGGTGGGAGCTCTTTAACTCACTAACACGTTGATTTCGCGAAAAGATAGCGCGTATCTTCTTGTCAATACTATTTGGTTAATATAGCCTTTTAGGCGTGATGGTAAAAATAAAACTCCTTTTAACGGTTACTCTTTTTCACGCTACTTTGCTGAATGCAAGCTTCGCAAGTGAAATAAAGACTATCGAAATCTCGACTCCTAAATGGGATGGTTTTACAAATAAAGACGGCACTGGGCTTTATTTTGAACTGGTAAAAAAAGCTTACTCTCTTTCAAATATCAAAGTTAATTATACATTCGTTCCATGGCCTAGGGCCGTTAAGTATGTAAATGAAAATCTCAAAGATGCCATGCTCGGAGCTTATAATAGTGATGAAGAATCAATCTATCCAAATTATCCAATCGATGTCGAATATACACTTGTGATCTATAAAAAGAGTTCTCTAAAAGCTTGGAAAGGTGTAGAGGGCCTAAAGGGTCAAAGAGTCTATTGGGTTCGTGGCTATAATTACCATGAGTATATAAAAACTAAATTAGACTGGAGAGAGCTTCAAGATACTAATCAAGGTTTAAAACTTTTAGAAAAGGGTCGAATAAAGTTCTTTATCGACTCTAATAATACCCTTATGCCTAAATTAAAAGAATTAAAGTTTGATTTAAGCAAATATGTCATTAAGCCAGTTATTACAAAGAATCTCTATGTCAGATTCTCTCGTACTAAGAAGTCGCAAGAGCTTATTAAGATCTTTGATCAGAATATGGCCAGACTACTTAAGACTAAAGACCTCGAAAAAATCTATAAAAAGTGGAATCATAAAATGCCAGATTTTACTAATGTCGATAAATAGTAGGTAAGAGTTTCATTAAAATCAAAAATAGAATTAAAAAAGTAGAAGTTTAAAGTTATATTAATTCCCATGGAAGAGAATTATACACAGATTTTAGAAAGGATTTATGCTGAAATCCTACCAATTATTGGCAAGGGAAATGTTGCTGACTATATCCCCGAACTAAGTAAGGTTGACCCTAACCAATTCGGTATGTCGATTTGTACCAATAATGGGCATGAGTATATTATTGGTAACGCCCAAAAATCATTTTCCATTCAATCAATCTCTAAAGTCTTTTCATTAGTTCTGGCATATCAGAAACTCGACTCAAAGCTTTGGTCTCGTGTGGGCCTAGAGCCTTCAGGAAATCGTTTTGATTCGCTTGTGCTTCTTGAAAATGAAGAGGGAATTCCTCGCAATCCATTTATCAATGCTGGCGCCATCGTTGTCGTGGATACGCTAATTGATCTCTATGACGATCCTGTGAATGAGGTTTTAAATTTTGTTCGCGAGCTAAGTGGTAACGATAGTATTTTTATTAATGAGTCTGTAAGGGCCTCAGAGCTTGAATGTGCCAATCGAAACTATGCCCTGACATACTTCATGAAAAGCTTTGGTAATATTAATAATGAAGTTTCAAAAGTCATTGATGTTTATACAACAATTTGTTCGATCGAAATGTCATGTGTTGACCTAGCAAGATCTTTTAGACTTTTTAGTTCGAATGGACAAAACCCTTGGAATGGAAAGAAGATTTTAACGAAGAGTCAAAATAAGAGAATGAATGCCATAATGATGACATGTGGTCTCTATAACTCTGTAGGGGACTTTGCCTACCGAGTTGGAATTCCTGCAAAGTCTGGAGTTGGTGGGGGTATCGTTGGTGTAATCCCAAATGAGATGTCGATTTCAACTTGGTCACCTTGCTTAGATGATACAGGAAACTCTTTAGCGGGAATTGAAGCACTCGAGCTTTTTACAACATATTCTGAGCAATCAATTTACTAAAAGATTAAAGTTGTAAGAGACATTCTTTTGCCTTAAATGGGCCAAAATCTTCACCTTTTAATAACTCTTCGTAACATGGGGCCAAGTCGTCTTCACTGATTATTTTATCTGCTGTTAACTCGAGACAGTTAAATGTATAAGTCGCAAAATCTTTTGTTTCCTTTGCCATCGCTGTACAAAATTCAGCAGCAGGTTTACTAAAGCGAGAGTTTGCAGCATAGCTTAGGCATTGATAACCATTGAACGTCGAGTACTTGGCCACCTCATCACAAGTTGCTAAGATATTATCATCAAATTCTTTATTTACAGAAACCTCAACGCAGGCAACTGCATTCACTGAGTTCTCTTTTACTTCTTTTGCAATATTAATACAGTTTTGAGCAGCATTCTCTGGATAGCTTTTCCCCACTGCTTTTCTTACACAAGTCATAGCATAGTATGTTGAGTAATTTGCAATCTCTGAACAAATAGGAATTACGTTGGTATCTAAAGGTCCACCATTTTTTATGATCCTCTTACAAAGTGAAGCATCTTGAGGATACTTCTTACCAATTTTTTTACATAACTCATTTTCAGATGCCTTAGTTACAAAAGTTAAAGAGATAAGTGCAACGATGATAATTTGTTTTTTAATCATATATATTCCTAGGTGTAATTTAATTTGTTTAATGTAATTGATTTAACCAAGGAATGTACAGATTACAAAGTGAACTATGTATTAATTATTGAGCTAAATTTTTTGCCAGCACATATAGGCCTCATCTGCTAGTTCTAGCAGCTGCTTATCTTCTGCGGTGTCACCATAGGCGAAGATCTTGTCAAAGCTTGAGAGGTCATACTTCTCTTTAACTCTCTTGGCCTTCATATAACCAGTACAATCGCCATTATGATAGCTTCCTGTACAGATACCAGCTCTAGTTTCTAGAGAGGAGCATATAAGCTCAAATCCATTTTTCTCACACCATGGGGCAAGGTAGATATCCAAAGAGGCCGATACGATGACAATCTTACTTCCAAGTTTTCGATGACGCTCAATCTCTTCTTGGGCATTATTTCTAATAACTTTTGGAAGAAATGATTTGGAAAAGCTAAGGCCTTGATCTTTAAGTTTAGAAGCACTCTGTCTTGTATAGGCATACTTGACGATGAGGGCACGCATTCTTGGCCCTGAAAGAAGCTTTAATTTATAGGCCAACACAAAGGGAGAGAGTAAGAATTTACCAAGTCTTAGCTTTCTCTTGCTAACTGAATAATAGATAAATTCTGTAAATGTATCTTTGAAGGTTATCGTTCCATCAAAATCAAATAAGGCCAAGTTCATGATGAAATTTTAAGG
Source organism: Halobacteriovorax sp. GFR8 (assembly GCF_050955245.1). NCBI lineage: Bacteria > Pseudomonadati > Bdellovibrionota > Bacteriovoracia > Bacteriovoracales > Halobacteriovoraceae > Halobacteriovorax > Halobacteriovorax sp. GFR8. Next base: position 786,741 of record NZ_JBPBLR010000002.1, read on the forward strand.
TAAGCTAGACAGCATGTCATGAAATAAAAAGGCCCTTAAATAAGGGCCTTTGAGTGTTATCTACTTTGAAGCCAACTTAAAACAAGGTTGTAATAATTTGTTTCAAATTCGCCATAGCTCGATAGGGGGGAGGTTGAGCTATTTAAGATATCATTAAACTGATATTCAAAATTATTCATCACATTGGCCGGGGCAACACAGGCACCAGTAAAGACTCGATCAGAAGGACAGGGAGTTGTGTCGATTGTATCAAGGCCATGCCAACGATCTTTTTGTATAAATAATTTAAAGGCACTTGTCCCTAAACCTTGTGACTGGAGGTATGCTACGATTGTCGTATATAGGGGATAAGCATTGTAACTCCCTGACTCGGCCTGACCGTCAGCGACGATATTGCGTGATGGTGCATACTTATTGTGGTAGCTTGCCCACTGCTTAGCACTCAGAATTGGAGCACCTGATGATAGCTCTGCTAAACCTTCAACCCACCAACCTGGTGTAACATTAAAGCCATGTTCATTATGATTGAATTGAGAGTCTAAGATATGCATAAGCTCATGTTTATGGAGAGTATACTCATAACTAAAGCCATTATCAGCATTACTATTATAGGCACTAACAACGAGTGCTGAGCCGTGGCCTGATCCATGGGATGAAGTTCTGTTAAGGACACAAATACCAATCCTCCCACCAAAGGCAACAGTGATTAGATCTGTGTTATTTAAGTTGAGATGACCAGCAAACATCTCAAGATTAACTTCTGCCATTGCTACAATCTTTTGTAGAATGCTTCGTGGAACACTATCGCTTTCTGCTGCTATCTCAAAATGATCTGACCAAAAAGCTGGCCTTCCATGACATGCAGGTTCTTCATAATGTTGTGTTCTGGAAATATAGTTTCCACCATCAGTTGAGCTCGGCTTTGTTGTAATTACAGGAACCATATTCATCTTACTTTTGACTTTCTCAATACTAAGGCCACTTGCGCCCCAACCGAAATTGCCTCCATTTGCCTGAGGTTCATCATCTCCTCCAGGGTCACACGAAGTAAGAAGTGAAGAGATTATTAAGAGTAGAAATGTGAAGGTTGATACTTTTTTTAACATCAATATCCTTTTTTTACTGTATGTTATTGAATTTATTATTGTAGCACTAGGCATGATAAGTGTTCACTAAGGGTATTTTCTATCTATCGATTGAATCTATTGGAATAAGCTAATTGATAAGAAGTACAAACTCATGGCCAAAGCATCGTTTTCGACGTAGCAATAGGACCCATAATAAATTAGGGGACCACTTATGAAATCACTTTTATTAGCAGTACTATTTTTAACTCCATCATTCTCTTTTGCTGCTTCAGAAAATCAGTTAATTAATACTTTAGAAAATGCGCTACGCTTTGAAGGTTATGTTGTTCTTGATCAAGTGAAAGAAAATGGCGAGTACACAGAAGTTGATTTCTATGTCGGCGCTTATGGTGAAGAGAGATTCACAAGTTGCTTACTAAGAAATGATCAATTAGTTAGCTGTAAGGATAATTGGTTTAAGCTATAAACTGGTAGAAAAGATATAAAAAAGCCCTAATCAATGAAAAGGGCTTTTTTGTTAAGCCGCACACGCAACGATGTGCTGTACGCAGAGTGGTCATTCTCAAACAAGAACTATCACTAACTACATATTATCAGTAAAACATATTCATAGATTTAATTTTGGTTAAATTCTTCTAAATCTTACATATCCATGTAAGTGCTGTGTTTTAAGGATTCCTAGAGATAAGATTTCCTATGTCCTCTAGATTAAACAATTCTTATGGGGTAATATCCTCCTCGATATTGAGGAAAATTTGAATATTAGTAATAAAGCAGTCCATGCATACATTAATTACATCGTCGAAAATAATGATGATCCTAAGTTTTTCTTTGAAAGCTTAGGTTATGACTATTCTATTGTTAGTGATGAGAAAAAGTATATGACATGGAATGATTACCGCCTCATCACAGAATCCCTCAATGACAAATATGAAAAATTCTATGAAGGAATGATAAAGCACGGGCTGACAAATAAATACGTCAAACGTGTCCTTGATATCCTCTCAAGAATGATTAGCTTTCGTTTTGTTGGTGACTTCATTTTAAAGTATTCGTTTAAAACATTCTACACAGATGCTGTGAAGATTGAGCTCATTGAAACAGGTAAGACTTCTTTTGATATTAAGCTCACTTTTAATCGACCTGAAGATATTTTTCCTGTCTTTGTGGATATGTATCGTATTGTCTTCTTGGCCTTGCCTAAAATGGTTTCTGAATCCATGTCTTGGGAAGTGAAGGTAACTCAAAATGAAAATATTCTGATTTATCACGTTGATGAGTACTCGAGTGCGCCATCAATCTTTGCTTCATTTCAGATATTTATTTTAAGGTTATTCAAGCTTGATAAATATTATAAGAATCTCATTATTGAAAATCTACAGCATAATAATGATCTGGAAAGAACGAATCTAGAGCTAGAGACGGCCGAGAGAAAGATCCGCGAGGCCCATAAAGAAGTTTTACTCGCAAATCGAATTATTAGCCATGATATCGCAAATAAGATGCTTATTATTGAACATGTGAAACGGCTTATCTCCCGCGGAGACATCACTAAGGCCAATCAAAAGCTGGATATCTATTATAAGTCAGTAAAGGCGATCATTGAAAATACGAGAAATGTCGTTGATGACAATTCAAATTCATTTGATATGACAGATGTTCCCATTAAGGAAATGTTAGATGAGCTGATCTTTGAATATCAGGATCAGGCATCAGAAAAGAATATCAAGTTAGTTCTCGATTCTAATATTGATACGCAATTTTCGATAAGAACAAATAAAGAGGCCCTTAAAGATAGTGTTCTGGGAAATATTCTTCAGAATGCGATTAAATTTTCTCCAGAGAATTCAGAAGTCAAATTTAAACTAGAAGTTAATGGAAGCGAATTCTATCTTTCTTGTAAAGACAGCGGTGTTGGGATTGAGGCAGGCTTAGTGAATGAAATCAATCGAAATGAAGATAAGATCTTTAAGAGTACAGTTGGTACTCATGGTGAGAAGGGAAGAGGACTTGGCCTATTCATCATTAGAAAGGTTTGTCGTGAGCTAGGACTACATGTTCGCTTCGTTTCTGAACTTGGAAGTGGAACGAAGGTTATTATTTCACAACCAAACAAATATTGATTCACTCTGCATCATCATATGACGACAGGGGATATCAATCTCTTTATTATTTGGATATATTCTCAATGTGCTATTAAGTGCCATTGAATGATTATATTCAGTGATCTTATGCTTTGTAGAGGTTGTCACTGGGACAAAGCTACAGGCTACGGCCTTTGTCGAAATAAAGCACCCTTCTTCATCATTCTTTTTCAACACATATAAAATATCAGCGTGGAGATCACCTTTGAGAACAAATATTAGAATAGCTTCATCAGCAAGTTGCTTATGAAAAACAGCTGGGAGATCATAAGTACCTGCTGTAAAGATTGCCCTATCATAAGGCGCGTCTTCTATATATCCCTTTGTGGCATCACCTTGCATGATCTTCACATTTTCTATATGAAGTTTGTCTAAGCAAATATTGGCCCTTTCTACTAATTCTGGAATAATTTCAATACTGACAACTAGGCCATCCTTTCCAATGATATGTCCCATTAGGGCCGCATTCCATCCACTACCAGAGCCAAGTTCAAACACTTTGTGCCCTGGTTTAAGTTTTAAAAAGTCGAGAATCGTTAAGACAAACGAAGGTTGTGAAATCGTGGAGATGACCTGTTCATCTCCAAAGATGGCAAGGGGATGATCAGCATAAAGAATGGGTAGATATTCTTTAAGGTTATCATCAGAGATAGTGATCCACTTGTCTGGGTAATCTCGAAGATATGGGACGAACATGTGGCGTGGAACACTATAGTAGGCATCGATAACTTCTTTCGAAAACCCTGTGTTTTGAGCGATGAAACGATCTTGAAATTCTTTATATAGTTCCGTCATTTACTTAGGTTAATGATTAATAAGAATTTTCTCAAAGTAAGATTGGTAAAAACAAAGCTTAAGAAACTTTAATTCATTATAATAATTTAAGATGAACATGGAATTACCAAAAACTACTTTTAATTAGCAGATAAGTGGTAAGACCATGTTCTAAGAAGTAAATTATACCTAAATTGGAGAGCTTAATCTAAGGTAAGCTTGGTATTTTTGTCAGCTCTCTCATGACTTCTTCTTTTGTTTCTAGAGTTGATAGAAAGGCCATGATATCCTCGCGATCTTTCTTTTCTATTTCTATCCCAAGTTGAACCTTTCCCATGATATAGATTGCTTGATCAAGACTTGCAACACTACCATCATGAAAGTAAGGCGCTGTATTAGTCACATTACGAAGAGGTGGAACCTTGAAGTATTCTTTATCATCTTCATTCTTTGTAAAGTTATAACGTCCTAGATCTCTTTTATCGGACTTTGTATATTGATATGGGTCTTCGACAACACCAAATTTTTGATACATCTCTCCACCTACTAATTGGCCACTATGACAGCCAATACAGCCAAATTCCACAAATTTCTTAAGGCCTCTTGCTTCTTTATTTGTTAGGCGCTTCACATCTCCATCAAGGTAATCATCAAAGCGAGAAGGGCCTACAAGTGTTCGCTCAAAGGCACCTATTGCTTGGGCACTCAATTTGGCCAGCTTCTTAGCATCTTCCTTTTTGAGATTAATTTCAAACGCCTTAGAGAAGTCCTTTGCATAGTTATTACTAATGAGCTTCTCTTTTAAGTGCTCCTCATTATCAAGGTCAAATGGGACCTTGATAAAGAATGACTTGATTGCTTGCTCTTCGACATCTTTTCGATTCCCATCCCAGTGTTGTGAAATTTGTCCTGCTGTATTAATGAGGGTTTGTGCATTACGTGGTGCTGAACGATCTTTGGTTCCCTTTGATTTTGTCAGGCCATCTGTGAAGTGAAGCTGTGGTAGGTGACATCTAGAACAACTTACAGTTCCATCTCTACTTAATCGAGCGTCATAGAATAATTTTTGTCCTAATGAGATTACTTCTTCCTTCGGTCTCTCTTCACCAAAATACTTGATAGTGTTCAAACTAGTACCAAAGAGATCTTTGACTTCGTTTAATAATATTCTCTCTTCATTTGTGCCTTGTTCCTGTATAGAGTTAGGTGATGTACAGGATAGTATAAATACTATTGAGATTAGTGATATTCTTTGCATTTCAATTCCTCTTGTTAAGTTTGTTAGGTCTTCGTAGAGGAGGCCCAGATTGTTACATTAAATTATTTTTTTCAGTATTATTAACGACTTAGTTTATTTGTTGAGCGAAACACTAAAGTATGTTCGTGCTTTAACCGATAGGTCGCTTATGAAAAAATTAAGCATCCTTCTATTCTTAGTAACTTCCACTGCAACCTATGGACGAAATGAAGTTGACCACTATAAATACTCTCAAAAGTGCCCAGATGGTTATCTCTATAAACTTACGGAAGTGAATGGTAAGAATAAGACGACCACATTTAGCTGTGTGGCCGACTCTGGAAAGGTTCACCCTAGTTATTCCTTTAAAATTGCAAACTGGAAGAGTGGAGATTATCTACTTGAAGAGAATGCTGGAAAAGTTAAAACTAAATTTAAATATAATACAGAAGGAAAGGTTCAATCAGTTACGCAATCTATAAATGGTGTGGATTTCTCAAATAAGTGTGAGTTCAATTATCAAGCAGGTAAGCTTAAGCCTACAAAGAACCCTCACTGTAAAGAGATTCAAAAAGAGTTTGGAAATATGACAACATCAATTAAGCATGAAGTCTTTTGTGAACCTAATGCTACTGAGTCTGCATGTACGACAAGTGATGGCCGTGTCTTTAGACCTTCAACAAAAGAAACTGGTGTCCTTAGGTACTTCTACGAAAACGGCCATGTTGTTGATGAGGTTGAGGTTACGCCGTCTTCAAATAGTCGTGCGATCTCTAAGTAAATGACTTCTTTTAGAAATCTTAATTTATCTAACTCAATACTTGAGGCATTATCTAGTCTTGGTTATAAAGCGGCAACACCGATTCAAGAAAAATCGATTCCACTGCTATTAGAGGGACGAGACCTTCTTGGAATTGCACAAACTGGAACAGGAAAAACTGCTGCCTTTTCTGTGCCTATTATCGAAAGATTTATTAAGAATAAAAAAATGGTTGCACCAAATCATTGTCGAGCAATTATACTTGCTCCTACTAGAGAGCTTGCCACCCAAATAAATGATAGCATCATCGCATTCGCAAAGGGGACACACATAAGCTCTGCCTTAATTATTGGAGGTGTAAGTAAAGGGCCACAAATAATTTCCATGAACTCAGGAGTGGACATTGTAATAGCAACTCCTGGTCGCTTTATTGACCTGATGAATGATGGATTCATTGAAGTATCAAAAGTGGAGTTCTTTGTTTTAGACGAAGCCGATATGATGCTTGATATGGGCTTTTATGAAGGAGTTAACGATATTGCAAAAAAGATTTCTATATCTCGCCAAACGGTTCTTCTTTCAGCGACCATGCCAAAGCAAATTGAAACCTTGGCGGATGCGATATTAAGAGATCCTGCAAAAGTTGAGATTACTCCAGAGTCTTCAACTGTTGAAAAGATTAGGCAATCTGTTTATTTTACATTGGCCGAAAATAAAAACTACTTGCTCTTAAGTTTACTCGAAGACAAATCAAAGTCTCGTATTCTTATTTTCTGTAAGGCCAAATATGCTGTAGCTGAAATCGTTGAGTTACTTAATCGTAGTGAAGTTAATGTCGGAGAAATTCATAGTAATCTAACTCAAGGACAGAGGAATAAGGCCATCGAAGACTTCACAAATGGCCATATACGAGTCCTCGTTGCAACTGATATTGCTTCTCGAGGAATTGATATTGATGATGTGGACATGGTCCTAAATTATAATATGCCAGAAGATGCTACATATTATGTTCACCGAATTGGACGAACAGCTAGGGCAAATAGAGAGGGAGTCGCAATATCCCTATGTAGTGAAAAAGATCTACCATTTCTTAGAAATATAGAGAAATTGATTGGAGTGAAAATCACTCGAGTACTCGATCATCCCTTCCATTACGATTATCCAGCCTCTAAACCGAAATCAAAGAAACGATTTCGTGGACGTCGCCGACGCTAGTTTTTGATACAAACTTTTCTTTAGATTTCTTAAACCCATGCCTTATGTATTTCTCTTATAATGAAATATCATTAATAAGTGAGGCAATATGCAAGGCCATGGTGAGCATCAAGATAAATTCAAAATTATTAAAGAAATCTATAATATTAATCAACACTTTATTGGTGAAGATTATATTAAAGAACTATTAAAGAATATCGCTACTTATTTAGATATTGATTTTATCTTTGTAGGAAGACCAAAAGAAGGTAAATCTAGTGTTATCGTTACTGATTTTGCATTATCAAATGGCCAATTTATTGAAAATCTCGAATATGATCTAGAAGGTACTCCCTGTCATGACGTTATCACTGGGAAACGTGTTTGCATGCACGCAAAAAATGTATGCTTAGAATTTCCAGAAGATCTAATGCTACAGGATATGGATGTTGATGCTTATATTGGTGCTCCAATTCTGCTGCCATCAGGTGACTTTCTTGGGCTTATCGTGTTCTTAAGCACTAATCCTATTAAAGATCCCAGTTTTATGGGAGCTGCCGTCGACCTTTTCGCAAGTCGAATTGGAGTAGAGCTTGCCATGATTAGTGCAAATCAACGAATTGCAGATCTCAACGAAATTATTGCCAAGGAAGTGAAAGAGAAAGAGGAAGTGATAAAAAAGACTCATGAGACTCTTCTTGAACAAGAGAAGCTTGCAGCACTAGGTCGTCTGACAACGGGGATTGCTCATGAAATTAGAAATCCTCTTAATCTTATTTTAAATGCGGGAAAAGTTGCGAGCAATATTAATACACGTCTAATAGAAGGCGATAATAAAAGATTAAAAGATCTAAATAAGGCCCTCGATATTATTACGACTCATAGCTTGAGGATAAAGAATATTCTCGAAATTATGTTAGATACACGAGTAAACGGCAAAAAGAAATATTCGTTAAAGATGCTAGTTGAAGAGTCATATAAGTATGCTCAACATGCATTAAGTTTAAAAAACGATGGAGTTGAAATTAAGTTTGAACACTCTCTAAATACGAGTGAGGATCTTCATACTTTTACTAACGATATACAATCAGTCTTTATCAATCTCTATGAAAATTCAATCTACGCTCTTCATAAGAAATTTTGTGGTTCTCAAGGGCAAGCAGTCCTCTCAGTCCATACATACGAAAAGGGCAAAGATATACTAATTGAAGTCAAAGACAATGGAATAGGGATTCCAAGTCGCTTATTAAAAAATATATTTGAACCATTTTTCACGACTAAGTCGGGGCGAGAGGGCTCTGGCCTTGGTATGTCAATCATCAAGTCAATTGTGGAGAAAAATAATGGTGAAATCTTTGTTGAATCAAAAGAAGGGGAGTTTACAATTTTTAAGATTCGTTTTCCTAAGGTAAACTCATGAAATTAATGGCCTACCGCTATCCTGAACTCGCCTAGAAAGCATTACATTATCGAATAATTTTAGTTACCTCATTTAGAAATAAGTGCTAGTTTCAAATCATGTTCTTTCAAAAATCTGATAAAAAATGGAAAAAGGTTCTCGCAGAACCTATCGATAAACAAAGTAAGTTTTTAAATAAAATTTGCAAGATTAACAAACGAGACTCTCTCGTTCTCACAGAACGATACTTCGATGGTATTGACTACCCATTAATGGCCGATATTTTTAAGTCTGTGAAGACGATCATTTCTCGTGGAGAGTTTGATCCAAGCTTTCGTGACTTAATTTATGACCGTCTTTTACGTATTATTGATATTGAACACCTATATCCAGAAGAGTATGAAGATGGAAATGAATGTAATGGTGATGACGATAATGTGATCTTTGGTGAAAATTACCATGTCTATACTGCTTGTTATGATGATCTTGACCTACTTATAAATTTCATCAATTCTAGGGATGATATTAAGAGCGTATGTGATCTAGGCTCTGGTACCGGCCGTGCTCTCCTCTATATGGCACTAATGATGAATAAGAGGCTAAATTATCTAGGACTTGAACTAGTTGATGAGAGAGTTCAATTTACAAATTCTGTTTCCGAACACTTTCATTTAGATCATGTTAAATTTCAAACATGTGACTTCTTAGAAAATCCTGAAGCTTTTGCAGGCCATGATGTTTATTACCTCTATGACTCCGTCGGTACAGATAATGTTCCAAGATTAGTTTCTCATTTTAAAGAACTCATTGATACAGGTGCAAAATTCTACTTACTCTTTATTTCTGGCTGGGATGAGATTATGCTAAATGCACTCGACAACCTCTCGGGCCTTAAGAAGATAGAGTCTCATACTAGTCGTAAGCAGCAAGGCCGAGTTGTTAATTTCTATAGTACTTAGAATCGATACTCGACACCTATACTAAAGCTTGTTTCAAATTCATTATTCTCTTGTCCTGTTAGGCTATATTGATGCCTACGTTGACTTAATGTTCCATTGTCTGCCTTTGCTTCTGCAAAGAAAGAGAAACCACTATCTTTACCCACCTCATATTTTGACTTTATTGAGATACCTCGGCCATCTTGATCATTGAAGTATGTTTTGACAGATGTTTGCCATTCGTCTGCTTTATATGTAAACCCTATTCCTAATTCATTGGCCGATTCTCCTAAAAGAGATGTTTCAAAAGAGAAGTGATAAGTCATTCGAGATTGCGTTAGAAGACTTGTCGAAATTTTTCCACTAACTCCTTTTTCATTCAAAAATGCTGCAAACTCTGGCCAGGTGATCTCTCCAAGAGGAGTTTCAAATCTATAGGTCTCCGTGTAGTTCTTGTTTAATATAATTTCATCACTAATGGCATTAACTGCTTCCCAGGTTCTTCCTGAAAGGAGAGTTGCTAAAAATGAAATATTAGAAATAAATTCTTTTGTTGAGTCTATTTCATCTTCTTCAATTAAGCCTTGTTGATGAAGTGCCTGGGCATAGTGGGCCAAGTCACTCATATTTGAGTTTGGATCATACTGATAATAAATAGTAGAGATAACTTTGTTTAAAATATAGTGTAGAGCATCACTCTGATCAAATCTTCGATTCACGATACTCTCTTCTGCAATATCTTCAGCTAAACTAATTTGTGAATTTATTCCTGCCGCTGAAATCACTGCTTCTTGTTGTGCAGAAGGCCTATCAATTGAGTAGCTTACAGCACCACGATTATAGGTCGACATAAATGCTAAATAGAAAGCACCAACGCTTTGATATGCTTCATCTCCAACCCATAATTGGATCTCACTTCCGCCAAATTCTTTTACCGCCTGTGCATGTGCCACCTCGTGAACTAAGGTATAATTTGTTCGAGAAATCCACCATGAGACAACTTGATGGGCCAAATTTATCGAGGCCCTAACTGCAGTATGTTCATTATAACGTTTATGATCAGTAATTACATTGTAAAATACTTTACTAACGTTTCTTATATTATGGTACCACTCGACAGCGCCATCACGGTTAAAGCGATTCTTTGAGAAACTTAGAGTCGAGATCTTAAAATTACCAACACTTTCTGCGAGCTCATCAAGGTCTTGCTCACTTAAATCAATACCAAAGTTGCTCCCTGTTTCGTTAACAAGTACTTTGAACTCAAATCGCTCGTTATCTTGATTTGAGGCATAGATATCGTCTTCAATGGAGGTGTTTGTGGCCGCACTGTAAGTGGACTGCTGTCCAAGAATTAGACAAAGAAATAGGGCGTACATCATGCTAATGATGTGATTTTTCGTATTTTTCAACTTCATGAAGTTATATATCGCAAGTCTAATGCCAATTCTTTCTTTGAATTTCTTGGAATATATAGAGCAAATTTAACTTTTATTAATTGCCTATGCCAAATAATATAGAGATTGGAGGCATCATGAAAAAATTGGTCATCTGCTCAGATCTTCACGAGGGTTCTGAAAAAAATATTCGTTCAGGTTTTAAGTTCGCGAAAGCTCTCGGATTAAAACCTTCGTTATATCATATTGATACGATATCTCCTCAGCTAGAAAAACAGTTTCACGCTGCTTCAACTCGTTCACGTCGTATAAAGGATCCTATTTGGAAGAAAAATATTGAAGAAACTTCATTGGAAATGGTTAATGCGACTCTTGGTCGACTTGAGATAAAAAAAGAAGACATTGAATTTGAAAACTTTGAAGGTACTATTAATGAGGGAATCGAGCATTTAAAAGAAGACTCTGATATGGAGATCTTATCAATTGGAGCCAGTCATCATGGTGATTTTCATCGCTTCTTCTTAAATACTTTTGCAGAAAAAACTCTCTTTAATTTGAATAAGGATGTTCTTATAAATAAGACAGGAATCGATAACTTTAAAAAGATTACTTATTTGATTCCCTATGAATCGATTGATGAGAATGATCTTGCAAAAGTTGCGAATTTGGCCCGATGTAATAATGCTAAGGTTCATATGGATTGTATCGTTCCACTAAATTTTGTCAGTTATAACCTAGAAGTCTTCCCTGATAGCCCATATCCCGGCGAGGTTCTTACAAACGAGATGTCTGAACTTCACAAAGGAGCCGAAGACGAATTACAAAAGGCAGTCGCTTTATTAAAGAAACAAGGTGTTGATGCGAGCTATACCTTAAAAATGATTCTTAATGCTGATCCAGGGCAGCGCTTAGAAAAACTTATTAATGAAGAAGGCTCTGATCTTGTTGTCCTTAAGCCACAACACTATATATTTGAACATTTAGCTTTAGGGAGCGTGACATTGGACATTATGAGAAAGACGGAATGTAATATATATCTCTTACATGTCTAAATCGTATCTTTTTCGATAGTTGTTTTAAGTTCACTGAAATCAACCGGCTTATTAAAATAGTGCTTGATATCAAGCTTAGTGACCTCTTCTAGAGTGTTTTGGTCTCCATATGCTGACATCATGTATACTAGGATGTCTGGATATTTCTTTTTAACTTCTTTAACAAGTTCAATCCCATTCATATCAGGCATATTGATATCCGTCACAAGTACATTAATATCCTTTCCTTCCTCACTTTTAAGTTTTTTAAGAGCATCCTTACCTGAAAGATTGAAGTTGGTTTTAAATTTTCCATTTAAAACATCCTCTTCAAAAATCATTTCAATTAGATCGAGTAGCGCCTCTTCATCATCTACAAATAGTATATTAGTCGCCATTACTGTGCCTCCATCTTTCCTTAGGAATATTTAGGGTTACCTCTGTCCAGTGTCCAATGTCACTTTTAAAGGAGATATCAATTTTATCATTTTGAAGAAGAAATTTTGCAATTGCAAGGCCAAGACCTCCTCCTGTCTTCTGCGATGTTGAAGAAAAGAATGGGAGAGTAATACTTTTAACATAGTCTTCAGATATACCAACACCAGTGTCACGTATCTTGATTAAAAGTGCCTGGTTTGTTTTGTTAACTTCAACGCTAATTTTTATTTCTTTTTCAATATTATCTTTTACTTCTTTTATTGCATTAATTGAGTTTTTAAATATATTTTTGAAGGCCTGGATGAAGTTCGGCCCAGTAATAAATAAATTATAATCTTGGATATCTTCAGCAAGAGTTAGCTTGATCTCTTGTTCTTTAAGTTCCTGTTTGAAGTCAATTGTAATACTCTTGTCGATTAGTTTCTTTACATTGAATATTTCTTTTGTATTAGAAACAGAGCGAAATGTTAGATCAATTGTTTCTACGATATCATTAATACGTTTGTTAGCGTCTCTCATAACAGAGAGTAGGGTTTCAATTCTCTCTCGCCTTTGTTCTTTACGAAAAATTTCGGCCCTTAAAATTTGATAAGAGTTTAATGTTAGTGTTAGTGGGTTTTTAAGTTCGTGGGCCATTCCTTTTGTCAGCTCAAGAATGCGCTGGAAGTTGGCCCTTTCAATTTCACCTTCTTTCTTTTTTAAAAGCTCCTTTGCCTGCTTTTCGACAATCTCCATCAGCTCCATTTCTGTAAGCTTTCTTATCGTGATATCACAAATATATCCCTCAAGGGCGACCAGCTCATCATTTTCGTAAATACCTATTCCTTGCTCCCAAACATAGATATAGTGTCCTTTTTTATGCTTAATTCGATACTCGATAGTAAAGAACGTTTTATTATCAATGGCCATCTGTACTTCATTCCATACCCTTGATTTGTCATCAGGATGGTAAATATCTGCAATTGATAGTTCTTTATTATTGATAAATTCTTCGGCCCTATAACCCAAGATTCGCTCCACACCTGAGGTCATAAAGAGCATTGTCCAATGCTTGTCATTTAGACATCGATAGGCAATGCCATCAATATTTTCTAGGAGAATGTCGAGATTAAGCTTATTTTCCACAACTATTTTTTCGGCAATGACATAAATAGATTGGATTAAAGAATGTTTAATTAAATTATTGATCCAAGTGATTAATATTACTTAAAAATTAAAGGCCGTTCACTCTGTGTACATAGGCGTAGATATTTCAAATCTTAAGTAATTTATCAAAAATTCATTTAATCTCAATCTTACAACTATGATGAAGCTACTAAAAACTCTATTCTTATGTATTTCAATTTTATGGAGTACTGTTCAGGCCAACACTTTTGATTATCAGTGTATGGATGCTTATAAGAATAAGATTGAGACATTCTACCCTAAAGACCAGTCAGTCAATCAAGGTAAGCATGATTGGGTTTATAAGCTAAAAGGCTATTACTGGCTAGCAAAGGTTGTTAGTCATCCCGTAGCTGTTTTCATCGTGGCCTTTGTTCCATTTTCAATACCTGTCGTACTAGGGATTACTGCGGTTGCATCATTCTTTGATGTCTTAAAGAATGAGAAAGGGATCATTGGTACGTATATTATATTAAAGATGTCGGAATTATCAGAAGAAGAAATTGCTAATCAGGACATTGACTCAAAAATAGAAGAAGAAGTTCTTGAATTAAAAGAAAATAAATATAGTCGTGAAAATAATCTATTTTTCACATTCGTAAATCGTGTCAATCGCAAATATAAGAATACGAATTATTCATATGAAGAAGTTCGTAAGGCCGTAATCGAGATTGCCACAGAAAACGATGGACTATGTAGACGTAAGGGAAAAGAAAAGTTTATCTCTCTTAGTCGCTTAATTCGTTTAACAAAGAAAAAACTTAACTCTAATAAAGGTTTTATTGAAAATGCGCTTTAGATTATTATCACTTTTGATCACTTTTTTTATCTCTTTTAATGCTCAAGCACAGTTGTGTAATGAGGAGCAAGAAGCTATCTCTCTTCAGAAAATAGAGCTTGTCGATAAGGCAATGAGTAAAGATGAAGTTTTTATTACAAATTTGATGGACTTGAGACAAGAGCATATTAGAAGTTATGTTACGCAGGTTAACCGTATCGAACGAACTTGTTCTTCAATTCCGATCTATAGGGCCATTATTAAACTTTATGAAAATATCAACTATCCTAGTGTTTATTTAAAGTACGTTCTTTCAAATCAAAGAAGAGACCTCAATATTAAAGAATATGTAGTTGGAGATGAATGGAACCGTATTCATATTGGCGAAAATGACACTCCAGATGTTGAAGAGCTTAAGAGCTCAATCCTCATTACTGGACTTGGAGTAGTAAATACAGCAAATAAGCTGACGCTAAAGAATGTTGGAACCTCTTTCTATCTTGGTAAGTTTGAAGGTGAGCATCTTGTTGCAACTGCAGCTCATGTTATTGATCGTGAAAACTTCAATGACATGCTCTTTCATTTTATTGCAGGGCCGAAATTCTCATTGAAAGCAAAAGAGCTTGTTTTCTACAGTGATGATATCGATTTTGCTATTGTTTCAATTGATATGGAAGACAAGGAATCAGTTCTGATGGAAACTGTTTCTGCTGTAAAATTAAATTTTGATAAAATTGCGCAAGAGGGAACACCTCTGACAACAGTAGGGTTTGGTTTCTTTGATAATGAGAAACTAGGACTTGCTCGCTATGATAATTCTAACGACTGTCAGATCATCTTTGGTGATAATAAGGTAAAGAAACTTGATAAGGTCTTCTCAATTGCAACAGGTTGTGATGCATCTGGTGGCGACTCTGGATCTCCTATCGTTGACCGTAATACTGGTGAGTTGATCGGAGTAATAACTAGGATTCAAACTGAAAAAATTGGACTGACATCAAAGCAACTTATTGAAGAAAAAGAAGAGAATGCTTCGAGTATTTGGAATGATGCAAGCTTTGCAACTTCGATGAAGTATATCAAGGCAGAGTTAGAAAAAGTGGATAATCCAATTATTAAGAGCTTATTGGAGAATTAATGAATAAGAAGCTTCTTGATTTGTTATATGATAGTTCAGCACTCGTTAAATTTTGCAAAAGTAAGGGGATTTCAGTACCAAGAAAATATTCTTCAATTCGAAAAAATGATATTAAAAAGAGCTTAAGTGATGAGTCTATATATACTCGTCATGATGAGAAGAAAAATAAATACTTTTATCAGTTCTTTCCTTCATACGATATAGGTCTAAGAATTATAAAAGTTGATGTTCAAGTTGCTCCAAAATGGTCTATTGTTGAGACGAAGACCATGGTTGAGGATGTGTTTAATAATGTTAAACGCATTAAAAGGGCCCATTTCTATGTTCCAGTAAATTCTCAAGTATATAATCAGTTGCTCGATTTAGGTGGACGAAGTCGTGGTGAGGAACTTTTGGCAAGTGTTGATGATGGCCTAAAGTATCTCTCAAAATATGAGTATGATAAGAATGTTAAAGTCGTGAAACTCAACAAAGTCTTAAGTGATGAGGTCGCCGATATTGAATATCTTGCTCACAAATTCAGCACAACATCACGCTGTGAGAACTTTCCTCGTAAGATGTTTCTTGGTTTTGTCGAGAACCTTATCAAGAATAACGTAGATGCATTAGTTGCTGTTGAGGATGGTAAGGCGATAGGCTTTATTGTACCAAGTATTTCAAGGACTAAGATTGGCCATATTATGTCAATTTCTGTTCACCCAGATGCTCAAGGGCGTGGCGTTTCAAAACTCTTATATAATGAAGCCTTAAAATATTATAAGAAAAAGAAAATATCAGTTTATGCTGGTGTTTCCTCGACCAATGAGGTTCTTGGCTTTTCGAAGAAACTTAAACGAAGAGCAATGTTTGCATACATCGAATTAATACGAAAATAAAAAAGCCTCCGTTGGGAGGCTTTTCTTAAAAATGCTTTTCAAAGCAATAACGATTTATGTAATTCTTATCTTTTATAAAGTGCATAAGTGCTGCTACTTGTGAGCACTGTGCTAGCGTGATTGTTTCTTTTTGTTTTTCAAAACATTCAAGCCCAAGGCGAGTGATATCTTCTGTGTAGGCTTGTGCCTCAGCATGAGCTAGACATTGATCAAAGTTAAAAGCTCCACCAAATTGTGTGCCACAAATTGCGCGGGCCTTGTTCTTATCTTTCATAAAAATCATTTCATCTGCAAGTGACATACATTGCTCATATGTAATGGCCGTAAGGTATTTCTCCTGACAGCGATAGAGCATAGGAGTGATATCTTTTTCGTAAGGCATTTGAATCGCAAAGTTCACACATCCTTGAAATTCGTCGTCACAACTTGTTTGATCTTCAAGGCATCCAGCTGATGTATTTAGCGTAAATAGAATGGCAATTAACGATAAAATCTTCATTTGTTCCTCTCATTTATAGATACACCTACTTAATTAACTCTATTTAGTTTATTTGACACTGCTTCTTGTAATACTTACTTAAAAGGGGCGCGGTTACCAATCGAGATTTCAGTGGGTTAGTGGTGATTGTCGCTCAGAAAAGCTAATTATTTAGGGCCTAGTAACCGATAGGAACAGTAGGGAATATTTCATTTAGAAGTTTTTGATTTAATGGGGAGATTTTTATAAAAACCTTAGAGGCAGAGTTACTCAATTTGGCCAAAGAATGTCGTCTTTACTCACGTGGTAAAAATCAATCACTATGTCTAAATCGTGTTGCTAAAACCTTGGAATCTTTAACAAAATCAGTTGATCAATCAGCAATCTCACCAGAGAACCCCTTAACAGCAAGAGAGGCAGAGGTGCTGGAGTTAGTCTCACTTGGTTACACAAATAAAGAGATGGCCAATGCTCTTTCGATATCAGAAAAGACGATTGAGTACCATATGAGCTCTATATTCAAAAAGACGCAAGCTAGTAAGCGAACTGAAGCTGTCACAAATGCTCTAAAATTCAAATGGTTAGAGGCGTCCTAGGGAAGTCCCTAGGTGAATTATTTTGAAATAACAAATAAGCTTACAGTAGATAATAACTGTAGGAGATATGATGAAAGATCAATTAGAAGAAGTACTTGGAAGTTTATATAAATTAGTTTGTGATGAATCAGTTGATGAGATCAGTGTCGGTGCTTATCATGATGTATCGGTAAAAAGAGTTGATGGGTGGCACTCTATTCAATGCTTCAATAATAAAGATGAGTACGAAAGAGTGATCAATTCTCTTAAGGAAAATTTCGGTATAACTGATAAACAGGTTTCTTTTTCTAGGTACATAACAGAAGTGCTAACTGTTTCAGTTGTTCTTTCGCCTATATCAATTAAAGGGCCAGCACTTAAGTTAACAAAACTACCTAAAAAGATTTTATCTCTAGAAGATTATATTTCATTAAATGCACTTACTGAAAAAGGAAGAGATGTCATAGAGAAGATCGTTGAATCAAACAGAGGTGTTCTTTGTGCAGGAGATTTTGGCTCAGGTAAGACGACTTTTTATAATACAATACTAAACCTTCTACCAAAAGATAAGACACTGGTTTCAATTGAAACCACTCCATCGATCGTTTTTTATCGTAATTTAGTGACAAGGCTTATGCCACGTGGAAAAGATACTGACTCTATTCTTGAGGTCATGAGTGCTGCGGAAGAAAGTAGGAGTGATTATATTACTCTTAGTTATTTAGATGAAAGATTGAGTTACCCATATATTGATCTCGTTAGAAATAATGCCGTTGGTGTTGCATGTGCTGGTGGTAGTGGCCCTGTTAATACAATTGATCGCTTAATTCGCCAGTCTGTCGTTTCCTCATACGGTTACAACTTAGAAGAGGCGGCCCTCGTGGTTTCTGAAGTTTTCAAATATATTATCTTTCAAGAAAAGAAAGCAGATAGTGAACATCGATTTATTTCTTCAATTCATGAGATTGTATTTGAAAAAGGTGAAATAAAACTTAAACCACTTTATGTCCCTTAAAAGGGGCGCGGGTACCAATCGAGAATTCCAATACTTATATTGTAATCTTGAAGTCTTTGAGTCTTTTTAGATATAGTGCAGATATACTTTGTTTTGGAGTGAAGTAGCTCTTCTTTAAGGACTTCCTAATACAATCATCAAATTCAGTATCATATCTTCTTTCAATTAGTTGTTTTGCCCCTGCATAATCGATATGTGGCCGATACTGAAATAACTCTGCCTCAAGTCTTGAAAAGTGTAGTGATGTGTAAGGATAGTCAATACAAGCTTCAGAGATTCCTGCCCGTATCGGATTTTGGTAAAGGTAGCGATAAACATTATACAGATAATTTTGATCTGCCACGATAGACCACTTATAACGATTACTAAATTTATGATTGATTCTAGTTGTCCTCAATGAAATTAAATAACTAATTCGCCAGTTAAAATGCATCATAAAGCGATCGATATTTTCATCGGGAGTAGTAAGTAGGAGATGGTAGTGGTTTGACATGAGAACAAAACAGTTTATTTGTACCTTTTCTTTCTCTTGTGCATAAATTAAAGACTCTTTACAAATATCCCATACTTCATTCATGGGAATACTAAACCAGTCTCGGTTATTATTTCGTGTCGTCACATGGTAAGGAAAATCTCCTTGGCGGATTAGCTTCTTCTTTGGCATTACTTACTTCCTCGCTAAAAAAAAATGGCGCTTAGAGCGCCACATTTTGCTATTTAAGTTTTTTATAGAGCTGATAATTAATACATGCGATTAGAGGTGTTACGATAAAAAGACCTAGTCCAAGTGAAAGTACTGCAAGCAGAGCAAGGACAAGGTAGGTGAGTGTTGCTGCTAATATAATTTGATAGTTTTCTGAAAAGATTTTTCTACTTTTCTCAAGTAGATCCCATGCTTTTGTATTTTGTTCATCTTGTTCAAGACTTAAAGGCATAACGAAGAGATAAGAAGCAAAGAAATAAATTCCTGGAATAATAAAAAGAATAACACCAAAGAAAGTAATCAGTGTCGATAAAGAGCCCGTTATAAAAATCAAATTAAATTTTTCTTTTGGTATCGAAAGAAAATCGTAAATCGTAAGTTGTTTTTGTGTTTCGGATTTTGTGATCGCTGTGTAAGTTGCTGCCAAGTAAAATGGAGTGATAAGGCACGAAGAAAATGGAATGGCAGAGAGTATCCAGACCAGTAGAGTGAAGACCAATGTAAAGCCGCTGTATATTAAGGCATTGTCTTTATACGTTTGCCATCCAGTATCTAAGATTTGCGATAACTCATTTATTGTTTTTGATTCTTTAAAGTTAGTTAGTAGTTGACTCATATTTACCTCACTTGTTTGTTGAGGTAATAGGCGCCTAAGATCTTTTACGCATTTAAATTTCATTTTGATATTAAGTTTTTTCAAAATGGGGCGCGGGTACCAATCGAGAATTCCAATAGTTGGTGGTGAAAAATTAATAGCATATAGGCAAATGCGTGTGATTTACATGTAAGTAGTCCATCAAAGGGATGAATTTACGGGAAGTAGACCATGAAATGTGCATAAGAGGTCAGATTACGCGAATTTTGAATTATAAGTCTTCGTAATCTCGATTGGTACCCGCGCCCCTAACTGATAAGATTGTTTTTGCGTAATGGGAGGCTTTTTCGAGGTTGTTGTGGGCGAGGTATGCGCCAAGGAATGCATCGCCAGCTCCAGTGGAGTCGACTACGACATCAACCGGTTGAGGAGTATAGCTAATCGATTCATGCTTATTATAGAAAGAAATTTCACCGGCACCTCTTGTGATGAGTACTGATGTTTTATGTGCTTTTACAAAATCCCTAAGATAAAATTCAAGGTCATGACTTGGGGTTAGTCCAAATAGTGCCAACTCTGCTTCTCTCAAATATTTTTCTATTGTAAACCCTTGAGCATCATGAAAATCAAAGACAAATTTTGCTCTAGGTTTTGCTTCAATAAGTTGGTCTACGAATGGAAGGATCTGTGTATAGAGAGGACAGACGATATGACCTTCAAGCTCTTTAATTAATTGAAGCTCTTCTTTGGTGAATTTAAAGTTTTCAAGGACACCACTTTTGTATTCAGTGAAATTCTTTTCGCCACCTTCTAAGGTTTCGATAAATTGAATCGGAGTCTTTCCCTTTCGAAGAAGTGGTATGGCCTGAATTCCTTCTTTAAGACAATGGTTGATAATTGCTTGGCCATCACTTGCTGCAGGATAGATTAGAGCTGCTTTTGAATTTGAATTGCGCATAAAATGCGTGGCCACATTTAAAGAACATCCCCCAAGATGTCTTTCGTGTACGGATGTATAATCATCAAAGCCAGCATCTCCAATGAAGGTGTACATTATTGTCTAAGCCTTCTTACGTTATCCATAAATGGTGCAATCTTTTCATAATCCATACGAGTGTCTGTCATAAGTGCACTTCCAACGATAGCGCCATCAAGAGCAGGATAGAGTTCATCTAAATTATGATGAGAAAGTCCTGAGCCAATAATTATTGGAAGCTCTGGAGCGCCTTCTTTTGCTTCCATTATATCAGAAACACTTGGTGCAATTCCTGTCTCACGCCCTGAAACGACGGCAGCAGCACTTTTAAACTCGTAAGCTTCGCGAGCAGATTGGGCGAGGGTTTTCTCCTCTAACATCGTTGCGTACTTAACCTGAATATCTGTTAAAAGTTGAATCTCGTCTGCTGCAATTTTACTTCGATAATTGAGTAAGCCTTGAGGGTCAATTTTCATTTCTCCTCCATATTCCTCACGTGCCATGCGATCAACAAAGTAATCAGTACGGATAAAAGAATTGCCACCGGCTTTTGCGATTGCAAGGGAAGCCTCTGGGTCATTGATTAAAAACTCTGAACCAATTGGGTAGTTGCCTGCTTGCCTTTGGACCATATTGGCAACAACGCTCATACTTGCAATAACTTCTTTAGAGGCCTCTATTGTATAAGGCCTGTCGTGCTCATTTTCCAAGAGGGCCGCATCGACTCCGCACTTTCTTAGAACCTCAAGGTCTTCAAGAGCGTAATCAATGACCTGATTAATTCCTGGATGACTCGAGTAGCCAAGTAGTGGGCGTAGATAAATAACTGCAATTATTGGTTTTGCCTTAAAGTCTAGCATTTAATCTCTCCATGCATGTGTATTGTCATAGTAAACGACGAGTGATTTAATAGTCCAGCAACAATTTGGGGGAACTATGTTACGTCTAATTACACTTACTCTAGTGTCAATTTCAACTTTTGCTATTTGTCAGAAATGGTCTGGTCCGCAGGTCATTGGAAGTCTTGATACTTCAGTTTTAAATGAGACATCTGGGATTGCAATCTCTCAAATTCATGACGATCGTATGTATAACTTAAATGATTCTGGTTCTGGTCCAGAAATATTTTGGACGACGACTTCAGGAAAAAATACAAAGAAAGTAAAGGTTAATAACTTTAAACCATACGATATGGAAGATATGTCACTAGGCCCATGTGGTGAGCTTAAGTGTGTCTATATTGCAGATATTGGAGATAATCGTAAAAAGAGAAAATTTCTCTCAATTATTGCAATCGATGAGATGAAGTTAAAAGAGGAGACAACTGAAATTGATCCTGAGTTTGTTTTACGTCTCGTTTATCCAAATAAAGAAAAGTACGATGCGGAGAGTATGGTTGTTCACCCAAGTGGAGATATTTATATTTTAACGAAGATTGTGGATGAAGAAAATCGTCGTGCTATGCCTGCAAAGCTTTTTAAGTTAGGCCAAAAGAAAGTTGCTAAAGCTATCGAAAAAAATGAAAAGGCCGAATTAGAGGAAGTTGCTACAATTGATCTTCCTTATCATCTTTATAATTATAATCTTTGGGGAAGAATTGCGACAGCAATGGATATCTCTAAAGATGGTAAAACACTTCTTGTTCTAACTTATGGAGCTGTTTTTGAATTTAATATTGAGTTTAACTCTTTAAAAGAGTTCAATGCAAGGAAGTTAGAGGCAAAGAGTGATTTTAGAATTGTGACGACTAAGAAGCTCTTTCAACAAGAGGCCATTGCATACGGGCCAAAAGACAATGAATTTATTTACACAACAGAAGTTGAATCAGGTGACGGTGTAAGTGAAATTGTTAGACACGTATGTGAATAACTTATTTCGAAAATAGCTTGTAACCTAATTGTTTTGCCCTCTCAAAAGATCGGATGAAAAGCCTACGGTAAGGCGGTACCATGTGACCATCTTCAGGTGAGTAAAGAATTTTTGTCTTTAAATCCCCGACATAATTTGTGCCGATACGATTTTGAACACTCATACGAAATTCATATGGTAGCTGTACGTTAAGTCCGTAAACTCCAATTTCTTCAAGAAAAACTTTTTCAGAAACGGCCATATATTCATACATAATGTCTTTATCAAAAGGCTCAATAAAGTAAGGTACTGCTAATCCTGATTTTAGCATTTCTAAATTTATATCCTGGCCTTGGTATAAAACTGTACCAAGTAGACGGCGTGTATTTAGGTCTCCATCTCTTCCTAAGTCAATGACAACTGTACTTCCAATTGGAACAAGATTTCTAAGGTAGTCTCTGGCATCAAGAGATATCTGTCCTTGAGTATTTCCATTGAAGTCGACCTCTGGAGTATCAATCCCAAGCATGCGGATATTTTTCTTCTTACCCAGAAAGTCACTATAAATTGTCATGGTATCACCATCGTGAATATACAGAACTTTTCCCTCAAATGAGATGGCAAAGATTGATAATTGAATTAGTGCTAGGATTAGAAGTTTTATTTTTCTCATAGTGCTTTGTAGTAAAATAAAGTGGTTATGAATAGGGGCCGGATAAGATTTACTTATCTCTTTAAATAGCTAACTATTTGAAATAACTAGTGCTGATTAAGGTTTTTACATATAATTACTATCCGAATTAGGCAAAGTTTCACATGTGACTCTTCTCTTTTGCTACATTCTTAGCATGAGAAAAACCCCATTATTTATTGTCCTATTATTATCACTCATTTCTTGTTCTGAAAGATCCTTGAAAGTTAAATTACAATCAAGTGCTATTATTGGTGGAGAGGAGCTCTCTCATCAAGCTAAAGAACTGAAATATACAGTGGCCATTACTAAAGAAAATGATCTTGATAAGTCATTTTGCACAGGAAGCCTTATTTCACAACGTCATATCATAACGGCGGCACATTGCTTAATTGGTAACTCTTATAAAAATATGCAGGTGGCCTTTGTTTCTGAGGGACCTAAATTTATTAATATTAAAGAAGCGTACTTAGCACAGGACGCATTACTAGATATGCATAATTTGGAGAGAATAAGAGGGGACTTTGGTCACAATTTTGATATTGCGATTTTAGAGTTAGAAGAGGCCGCTCCGGAAAGTGCTGAGGTTATTGAAATTCTTGAGGCATCAGAAAGTAATGAAGTTCTAAATAAGAAAGTTAAGCTTATAGGCTTCGGTCAAGATGTAAATGGTGTTGTAGGTAAGCCTAAAAAAGTTGAAGTTACAGCTACAGCAATTAGGCGTAATCTTTTAGAGCGTTCAATACTTCTCTATGAAGATGCAAATGGAGCATGCCGTGGAGACTCGGGGGGCCCAGCTACAATTACAATTGATAACCAAGCATACTTAATTGGTGCAACCCAAGGTTACGCAAAAGCTGCATTTGATGGAGTCGAGGATCTCGATTGTTCATCAGGAAAAGGCATGTATACATTCTTACCGGATTATAAAGCATGGATAGAAAGTGTCATTAATAAGGTTGAATATAGTCCTTCTGATATTGAATATAACCCATTTCAGTTTTCACAAAATGAAAGTGAAAACTCACTTTCTTTGGAATGTGATAATTTAAAATCTTTAAGCATTACTCGTTGGCAAGGGCTCTATACCTATGCTTCTCGTGTAATTGGGAATTTTAAATGCGAATCAATGAATGAATGGTTCTCTTCGCAAACTTCTTATTCTGAAAGGCCAAGTAGTAAGGCCGAGTTTATACAAGGAAAGTGGTCTATTGTTGGGAATTATTATTTCTTAAGATACTTTAAAAACTTAGAAAAGATTTCAATTGATCAGTCCATGAGAATAACAAGACGTGATCAAATGGTCTTAGGGGTAAATTCAAATGTTATTTACCTTAATAACGCCTATGAAGACTTCAAACTTGGAGATAGTGTAAGGCAACTTTCTCTTTTTGGTGGAAAGCTTTCAAAAGAAAATTATGAAGCCTTGGAAGGTCGAACTGACTTTCTTCTTAAGAAAGTCAGTTTGGATGAGTAAGACGATAGAAGTTATCTCTTGCTAGTCCACTACTTAGAATTGTCCCCATTCTCAGGAATGTAACACCATCATAATTTCCAAAGTAGACGGCATCGGCGATGTTATCCCATGCTCTTTGTGAATACAGAGTTCCTGCAAGTGCATTTTCTCCTAGTATTCTAACACCTTGGCGATTTGCTTCTTGGGCAACCCAAAAAACTAGTGCCTTAGCATAGCTTTGAGCATGAACTGGACCATCATAATTATCCATCTCTAAACAAGTAAAATGAAAATTTATATTATAAAAATTCTTTTCTGCCTTTAATTCGTTAACAAGGCCAATGATTCGATTATAACCGTGACCAGTTTGATCACTAAAAATATCGTTGTCAGTAGAGATAAGTCCTGCATTTAGTTCTGCTAGACGATCTCCTCCTGGGGCAACTCGCCAGTGTATACCGGGCACTTTAAAACCAAGTTGAATATGTGTGTGCATTCTAAAGACATCGATGGCGGCAGAAAGAATTCGCTTTCCATGCTGTTTCAAACTATTGGAATACCACTGATAAAAGTCTTTTCCGTATTGAGTGTATTGCTCATTATTAGAAAAGAAGAAGTTTGGATTCGGCGGAAATACTTGAGCGAAGTTTTGAAGCCCAAAACCCCATGCTTGATTTAAACTTTGCACAGTCTTGTACTTCGATCTAACAGCATCTTGAAAACTTTCAATGGCAGGCCTTGAGTAAGCTTGAATTGCTCCTCTTGTTGGGTAACCTGCTCCATTATCATGAGAGTTGTATGACGGATAGCGGAGTTCTCCGGCCGGGCCAAGGCTTATATTGATTTCATAAATTTGATTCATCTTGTGACCAAAGTGATAATTAAACGAGTGCATAACATCGTAGAATTCACCAAGGGCCTGCTGAGTAGTCCATACAGATAAAAACTCTTTTGAGTAATTACCTTGCTCTGACTTAGACATGGCGTCATGTCCATACTTGGCCCAAAGCCAGTTTGGAATAGGAACGTTACAAGTGTCTCCTACGTTTCCACCACACTGGTGAAATGAAAGAATTGGAACCCACTTAAGGCCTGCTTGAATAATTAAGTCGCTTAAGACCTGATAGTAGTGCCAGTCAAATTGGTTATCCTTCTTTTCTATAAGTCCCCACCAGATATCTGTGCTTACACCAGTTGCACCAAGGGCCTTAATTTCATGAAGCTGTCTTTTAAAGTCTTCAAGTTGGTATTTTGAAAAATCAGAATTTAAATTATTAGGGTCACCAACTAGAAGTGGGGCCATTACATTAAAGACTTTTGCATAGGTTGTGAAACTTAGAAGTAGGGTAGCGATTAATATTTTCATAGATGCTTTATACTCTAGAAAATTTATCTAGAGTAGTTGTTTTGTATAAATTACCAAAAGCTAAGTGCTTAAATTTATTTGGTTGTTTTTGTTTATCGAATTTTATTGCCAATTAAAATTTTATGAATAGAATGGCCTTCGGTTTTTACGTGTTGTAGGTTTTTATGAGTTTAAATAAAGAGATCTCAAAGCATATCGAATCTATCTTTGAAAAGTCTGCAAAGACTTTTTCAGGCTATCAATTAAATATGGGACTTCCTTGTCTCAGTGGTTGCGGAGCATGTTGCTTGAGTCAGGAAATTTCGGCATCAACATCAGAAATGCTTCCAAGTGCATTCCGTATACTAAATGACGAAGGAATTGAAAGAGTTGAAGAGTTATTAGAAGAGCTTGAAGGGACTCCTTCAAAAACTTGCGTTTTCTATCATCGTAACTCTGAAGATGGAGCTAAAGGTTATTGTATGAATTATTTAACAAGACCTGCTGTTTGTCGCTCTTTTGGAGTCGCTGCTTATCGCGATAAGAATGGTGCTAAGACTATGAGCGTGTGTAAGCGTTTAAAGGAAACCTATCCTGATGAAATTAAGAATCTTGATCCAGAGAAAGCTCCTGTTATTGGAGATTTTGCTAAGCAAATCTATCTTTTAGGGCAAAGTTCAGATGCTAGGTTAATGCACATTAATGAAGCTCTGTATGAGGCCCTAAAGAAAGTGTGGCTAGGCCACACTTATGGTTTTAATGAAGATTCTTAGTCTCTTTTATTTTATGAATGAAGTGCTTAATGATGGCCCTAATGGATCTAGGACGTATTTACACTGTCAGAGATAAAAAGAAGAAAGAGCTTGTTGAGCTTGTTCAACAAAAATTTGATAAAAAGTTCAAGGAAGTAAGTGTAAAAACTATTTAAAAAATTATGGCATCCCTAAAAATCGTGAGATAATAGAAGGCGCAGGATTGGCCCTCGTTCTAATCAGGACAAGGTTGATAATATTAATATCCCTGTTGGGGTTAATGAATTTTAAAAAATGGCCAAGAATGGAAGTGGACAGTTTAAATGTGTTATTTCACTTTTTTTCTTAAGCTTGGTATCGGTGATTTATGAATAAGAAGATGGGTGTCCTTAAGGTTTATCGAATTTTTGATATTGCTCATGAGGTATTACTAGATAGGGCCTATGAGAAACTAAAAAGCCTTACTGTTCTTAAAAAGTTTAGCCTTAATAGGCCTTCTAAGAACATGCTCTTTCAGGATCCTCCATTAGTGGTCTTTTTAGGAGAGCATTCGATAGAAAACCTAAAAGTTACCGTCACTGCAAAATTGTGGAGTTATGGTGCTCTTTCCTTTTCTGTTGATATTGAATGTCCATTCTTTGTCGACAAGAAAGAATTAATTAAGTGGGTTGAGAATTGGTCACAGGGAGACTCTGTTGAGAACTTTTGCCGTGAAAGAATAAGCTTCTTTGTCGAGTCGTTAGGAGACTCACTAGTAAAACCTAAAATATGGGAGCAAAGTGAAGAATATAGTATATTTGTCACTTCTCCTAAGTATCATAATAAGGATTACTGGCTGGAAGACTCTTTCGTTTACCAATTATTGGCCATGGAAAAGAATGTAAAGTTAAGTCCTGCAATGTTAGCACCTGTTATTGATTGTACCATTAGCTATGGACCTGACGATCTTGTGGCCATCGATTGGGATAATGCCTTTGTCTACTCTGAAGTTGATGGGCATGATATTTGTGATGTTATTGAGTTTGCAAATATTCAGCTTCTTGAACTTCGCTATTTTGATGATCTTCTTGATAAGAAATTATCTGGGCTTTATCGACAAGTTGTCGAAAAGAACCCTTCAATTTTTAGTAAAGTGTCTGTTCTCGCTAAAGATGCCGGTCAGATGTATTTTGAGACAAGTGAGCTAGTTGATCGAATTGAGAATTCTGTAAAAGTTATCGGAGATATCTACTATGCTCGTTTATTTCGAATCTGCTTAAAGCGTTTACAAGTAGAGCAGTGGCAATCACTAGTTGATCAGAAACTTAAGAACCTTCTTGATGTTTCTCAGATGTATATGGCCGAAGTAAATAATCGCAAAAGCCACTTAATGGAGATCATTATTATCATCCTTATTGCAATAGAAGTTATACCATTTGTTTATAATTTGGCATTAAAGCTTATGTGATTTTAAAATTTGATCAATTTTGCTGGCAAAAATAAAGTCGCTTTCGACGAGGTCATCAATTTTATGTGTCCAAAGATCAACTTTTAATTTACCAAAGCTAATGAAGAGATCAGGGTGATGCCATTGTTCGTCTGCAATCTTTGCAATTTCATTTGCTATGGCCATCGGTTGATTAAATTTATCACATGCAAGTTCAAGACTGAGTCTTTTCTTGTCATTAGAGAAGCTCCATCGAGGATCAAGTTGTTCCTTTAATTGAAGTTTCTCATCCATTGGTAGGGGAGGAACTCCTCCTTGGCATGGAATACATGTTTTCTCATTAAGGGATGTCATACTTGCTCCTAGAAGTTTAATAATTCGTACAAATCTATCGCAGGTTCTTCGTATGGATGGGCCATTCGTAGGGCCTTGAGGACATCATCTATTTTGTCATCAGGACATATTGTTTCGATTTTTAGCTCAGCAACTCTTTCAATTTCGCCTTCTGTGCCAATATGTGGTGTTGCTTCTTCGTTGGGTCTAAATTGTCCCACACCCTCCACTTCAAACGAGCAGCGATCGTAATTACCAATTGTCCCAGCGCCTGCATCAAAGACCGCATTCTTTACAACTTCGGCATTTTCTTTTGGTACAAAGAAAACTAATTTCTTCATTCTTCCTCACAAGATTTTATGCTAACTTTCTAAGTATTTTACCTAGTACTTTTGTTATTCTATTTTCTTGATCCTCTTTTCTCTTAACAAGATATATTGGTTGCTTAGGTGAATCAAGTTTAGAAATATTTATTTCTTGAAGTTTAAACTCTCTTTTAATATTTTTATTATGAAGGTCGACTAAAAAGGTTGGGAAGTATCCAACTGCTAAACTTGCACGTGAGATAGATAAAGCACTTTCAAGTAAGCTTACTTTATATTTAATAAACCTTTTGATTCTTCCATCTGGCCAACCATCAAGTCCCTGCGCCCTTGTGGGGGTATCTGTAACAGAAGTAAGGGGTGCCACAAAGGGGAGTAACTCAAAATTTATCTCATCTTTTATATACTTCTTGATGAAGCTTGAGGTCCCATAGAGTCCCATTTGCACATGACCAATTTTTAAATGATCGAGCTGATGATGTGGAACAGGTATATAAGTTAGTCCATAATCCACACTGCCATTTAAAATACCTTCTTCAATCTTACCAGGTGTTAACTCTCGTAGCTCAACTTGAATATCATCACCAAGTTGATTCATGATATCTGGCGCCAAGTAAGTGGAGAAAACTTCGAATGTACCAATTCGACAAAGTGTCTCAACTTTAATTTGTTCTTGATTGGCCAAGTGTAATAGCCTTTCTTCTTCAAGTAATAGTCGATCAATTTCCTGAGCAATACGTAATCCTGCCTGTGTGATTTTTATACCGCGCCCGTCTTTGGTTATGAGATCAACACCAAGCTCCTTCTCCAAGCTTTTGATTGATTTTGAAAGTCCTGCATGAGAGATCCCCAGAAGCTGAGCTGCTTCTCTCATATTTTCGGTTTGGACAATCGATTTAAAATGTCTGACTTTATTGGTATCCATTGGTTACCAAAGATATATTAATATTCACTTTTAATCAATGATTTGCTTTTGTATATTGTCTTCATCAGTAAGGGAGGATTATATGTATATGAAATTATTGATGTTAAAACTGGTTTTCCTGATTTCTTTAGGAACAACATTTGGAACGATGGCCTATGCTCAAGAGGCACCTACGAATCTTATTTGCAAGAGCTCTGCTGCAGATGTGGGATGTTGGCCGTCATTTTACAATTTCTTTTTCAAGAATGATCAATTTAGCTTCACTGAAGAATTATCTATGCCTTCTGGAGGAAGATGTGGATGGCCACCTTTCGGTACACAAGTATTAGCAAAAGGCAGGATCGAGTTTTATGATTCATCAACGGCCCATATATATACTAGTACAAATAGAGGTGAGTTAGAAATTGGAAGAGTTGTAATTGAGGGTGGTCGAGTAGAGTTATTAGTATATGATGAGGAATTAGTCGTATTTGAAAACTGCCGCTCATTTTAAAAGTAAACCCTGACCAATATCATAAAAATAATTGAGTTTGGTTCATTAATTAGTTTTATAAACTGACGAGGAGTAAGAGGTATTTAGGAGGAAAACTAATGGTTAGTTTAAAAGAGAGAATCAAATACTTCTTTTCTGCGTCAGTTTATTCAATTTTGTCTTCAGCAGTCTTTGTTGTCTTGCTATTTGCTGTGACTCTTCCATCGATTAATTCTACCGCCCGAAATGGTAAGAATGAAAGTGTAAAGGTCGCGATTCACAATGCTTATAGCATGGTGAAGTATCTTTATGATGAATCACAAGCTGGAAAGATTACAGAGCAAGAAGCAAAGCTACATGCAAAAAACTTACTACAGGCCCTTCGTTACGATGGTAAGAATTACTTCTTTGTGAGTGATAAAGATTTAAATGTTGTTGCCCATGGTGCTGATCCATATAAAGTGGGAAATAATATGGCCAAGTACCAAGATGGAAAGGGAACTTATCTCTATAAAGAATTCTTAAAGATTGGACTTGAAAAAGGAGAAGGGCCTTTAACATATTATCGCGCTCGAAAGAAAGAAGGTGATGTGATTGAAAAGACTTCTTATATCAAGTATTTTGCTCCCTGGGGATGGGTTATCGGAACAGGAGTCTATATTGATGATGTAAAGGTTGCTGTCTTTGAAGCTAAAAAGAGTACTCTTGTTGGACTTATGATTTGTGTTGCTATTGCACTGGGCCTGTCTTTGTGGAATGCCCACTCAATGTATGCAAACTTTATTTCGCCAATTAAAAACGTTATTAGAAACCTGAAGACTGAATATGTTGAGCTAGAGCGCATTGCTAATAATATCAACTCGAGTTCTAGACAGATTCTCGATGTTTCAAGTAAACAGACTGATTCAGTAGATAATGTAGCTGCTGCTATTACAGAGATCAAGTCAATGGTTGACTCTACAAGAGATAATGCTGATCGCTCAAGTGGCCTTGCTAAACATACTGCAAATATCTCAAATGAATCTAAAGAGAAAATCTTAAGATTAGTTCAATCATTTGATATTATTAAAAAAGATAATGAAGAAGTGATTCAAGTTATTCGTGACAATAGTGTTCAGCTAAATGATATTTCAAACACAATTAATGATATACAGGAAAAGACTGAAGTCATTAGTGATATCGTTTTCCAAACAAAGCTTCTCTCTTTCAATGCCTCTGTTGAAGCAGCGAGAGCTGGAGAGCACGGTAAGGGCTTCAGTGTTGTGGCCGAAGAAATTGGAGGGCTTGCTAAAGTTAGCGGTGAGTCCGCCATTGAAATTGCTACAATCATCGAAGAGTCAACACGTCGAGTAAAAGAGTTAACTGATATGACTACTAAGACTGTTGAAAACCTTGTGCAGGTAACAGAAAAGGATTTGCTTGAAGGACAGAGACTCATGTCTGATTGTCGTGATGCTCTTGAAGAGCTAGTAGGTCAATCAATGGAGTCTTCTAGCATGTGTAATGAAATTCTTGGTGCACTTTCAGAGCAAGAAAATGGTATTGCAGATGTAAATACATCGATTAACACTCTTAATGAGTCTCAGTGGCAATTAAAGAGTTCACAAGAGACTTCTGCTCGTGAGGTTGAAGATCTTGTTAAAAAGAGTGAACAAATTAAGACCGCTGTTGAAAAATTAGAAAAAATCGCAGCATAACAAGCTAGTAATTGGTTCGAATGGCCCTTATAATAGGGCCATGAATCGTAAAATTTATCTCTTCGACTATTTCACTGTAATTGAATCAGAATCCTTAAATGTAGAGTTTCACTCTCATATTGCTCAACAGATTTCTATCTCTCTCGATTCATGCCCATTAAAATATGAGACAGAAGATGGCGTATTCGAAAACATGGCCGTCTACCTTCCTTCACTTAAAAAGCATCGCTTTCTAAGTGAAAGGTGCCACAATCTAAATATTCTCATTGATGATGAAGCTAGTTTCACGTTGGATCCTAAGCTTATTGATCATAGAGAATTAAAGCTTAGTGATATCAATCACAATAGTGTTGAGAAATTCCTAAAGGCACTGGGATTATTATCTGATAAAGAAATGGATCAAAGAATAGTTAAATTATTTCAAATGATTAAATCCTATGAAAGCCTTGATGAAATAAAACTCAAAGATTTGGCCGCAAAACTAGCTCTTTCAGAAAGTCGGCTTCTCCACTTATTCAAAGATGAAGTAGGGGTTACATTTAGAAAGTATATCCTTTGGCAAAAGTTAAAAAGAGCCGTGGAAGTTCAAGTGGAGGGAAGAAGTATTACGGATATCGCTATCGCAGCTGGCTTTAGTGACTCTGCTCACTTTTCAAAGTTTTTTAAACAAAGCTTTGGCCTGTCACCAAAGGAAGTTTTTAAAAATAGCCAGTTTATACAAGAATAGAATAACAAATTTTCGTATTATCTTCTTAAGGAGAATATATGAAATCAAAATTACTTGATCTTGAGCACCCGGATATAATTGCATTAAAAAATGATATTCTTGAGTTTTCTCAAGATGAATCGCAAATCATCGGAGCTTGCTATCGCTATGTTAGAGATGAGATAAATTTTGGCTATAATTCTAGTGATGATATAACTGCTTCCGAGGTCTTACGTGATGGATATGGCCAATGTAACACAAAGGCGACGCTGCTAATGAGTCTATTAACTGCTTGTGGGATTGAAAATAGGCTTCACGGTTTTACAATTGATAAGAAGTTACAATATGGGGCCATCACCGGAATCTTTTATTGGATTGCCCCTCGTGAGATTCTTCACAGCTGGGTTGAAGTGAATTATCAAGGGAAGTGGTTTAATCTCGAAGGCTTTATCCTCGATAGTGACTATCTTAAGGCTATTCAAAAAATTGCCGGGAAAAATGTTCGCTCTTTTTGTGGTTATGGGGTCGCATGTAAGGATTTACAAAATCCCGAAGTTGAATGGAAAGGGGGAAATTCAACTTATATTCAAAAAGAAGGAATTGTCAGAGATTTAGGCATCTATGAAACACCGGACGAGTTCTATGAAAAATATGGAACAAATCCAAAGGGTATTAAAAAGTTTTTCTACAAATACTTTATTCGTTTCTTGATGAATAAGAATGTTAATCAAATTCGTTCTGAACAAAAGAATGTTTTGTTAAATTCTTGTAAACTTTAGTTCACTAGTTAACCGATGCCTTGAACTCAATTCTTATCAGAGTAGAATATGTGGAAAGGAGTCTTTATGAGTAATCAATTGTATAATAAAGTCGCAATTATCACAGGTGGTGCTTCAGGTATCGGTGAAGGAATTGTAAGGAAATTTGTTGAAGAAGGTGCAAAAGTTATTGTCGCTGACTTTAACATAGATCAAGCAAGCTCTCTTGCTAATGAATTAGGTGAAAATGCATTAGCATTTCAAATTGATGTAACTGATCTTAATAAAGTTAAAGAGATGGTTGATTTTACGATCGAAAAATTTGGAAAACTTGATATTGCTGTAAACAATGCTGGAATTTCTGGAAAAGCTGCAATTGCTGGTGATGTTGAAATTACGGACTGGCAAAGAGTTATTGAGGTTAATTTAAACAGTGTCTTCTATTGCATGAAAGAAGAAATTCCTCATATGTTAAAGAATGGTGGCTCTATAATCAATATGGCATCAATGCTTGGAACAGTAGGCTTTGAAACTGCAAGTGCTTATGTTGCGGCAAAACACGGTGTTGTTGGTTTAACAAAAGTTGCAGGAGCTGAATATGCTGCGCAAGGTGTTCGCATCAATGCAATTTGTCCAGGCTTTATTGAAACTCCGCTTGTTAAAGATTCGCTTTCAAGTGAAGCGTATGAAGGATTAAAGGGGCTTCATCCAATTGGTCGTCTTGGTCAGCCTGTTGAAGTAGCTAACTTAGCAGTTTTTTTAGCAAGTGATAATTCTTCATTTATTAATGGAAGTCACTATATTATTGATGGTGGTTACACTACAAAATAAAATAAAGAAGACCTGCTTTTAAAGCAGGTCTTCTATTTTTGACGTAATTTTTTCATCTGTTGGAGAGATATCTGGAAAGAATCTTTCAATAATTTTTCCATTTTGATTTAGAAGAAACTTTTCAAAATTCCAATGAATGTCATGAGGCTGACCTGAAATAAGTCCCTTACTAATTAAAAGTTGCTCAAAGTCAGGTTTGTCGTTTCTTACTGCTTCTTTTTTCATTTCAGTAAGTGCTTTATAAAGTGGGTGTTGGCCCTCTCCTTTAACAACAATTTTTTCATTAACTGGAAACGTAACATTGTATTCCATTGAACAGAATTGTTGGATTTCTTCATTGCTGCCAGGCTCTTGACCAAGAAATTCATTTGCAGGAAATGCAAGGATCTCAAGTCCTTTATCCTTGTATTCAGAATATAATTTCTGTAGTCCTTCATATTGAGGAGTAAGCCCACACTTTGAAGCGACATTTACAATCAGATATGCCTTAGCATCAAAATCTGTAATTGTCTTTGTTAGACCTTTTCCATCTTTAAATTGAATTGAATTTAGATTTGTACTCATATAGGTAACCTCCTAAAGTTTTTTAAAGAGGTTACCATAAAGATTTATTTTAGAAAGTTGTGGCGTGCTAATTGAAGCTTTTTATAACTTTCAATTAACTTCAAATGTTTATCAATTCCTTCAAGATTCATTCCTGTTGGCGTAAGGCCATCAAAACGATTCTCTCCAGTAATTGTCTTAGTTACTCGCTCCATTAATTCGCTACCATACATACGAGTTAAGCTATCAATGTAATCTGCCATCTCAAGATCTTCACCAAGCTCAATGTCTAGGGCAATATTGAGAACCTGATAAAAGCGCCTTCTTTCGATTGTATTGTCATTGAATGTTCCAAGCATATCAACAAGCTCTTTAGCATCTTCAAATTGCTTTAATGCAAGATAAGTCAGGGCCTTAAGTTCTCCAATCACGAGTTGTCCCCATACCGTACTTTCATCAAAGGCCACACCGATAAGCTCTGATACTGGCATGTAGTTATCCAGAGAGCTTTCCTCTAGCTGGCCAACGAGTTCAGATAGGTCTTCTTCATCAAGTGCATGGAGATTTAAGATGGCTTCTCGGTAGTCGAGTGCTTGATTATGATTATCCCAAATCAAATCTTCTGGTTGATAGATTTCAGAATAATTTGGAACTAGAATTCGGCATGCAGCTGCTCCCAGTTCATTGTAGTCAGCAATATAAACCTCTTTTTCAAGTTGTTTAAGAATGTCCATTAAGTAGTTATATTCTTCCTCAGTTGTTCCTGAGAAGTTCCACTCATTGAATTCATATTGTGGCTTGGCCCCAAAGAATTTCCACGAGATAACACCTGTAGAGTCAATAAAATGATCAACAATATTATTGTCTTCGCGAATTGCAAACTCGTTAAATGTTGGTGGGAATGTATCATTCATTCCTTCAAAACTTCTTCCTTGTAGAAGTTCTGTTAATGATCTCTCAAGTGCTACTTCAAAACGAGGGTGGGCCCCAAAAGAAGCAAAGACTCCACCATTTCTTGGGTTCATTAGAGTCACACACATAACTGGAAATCTTCCACCAAGAGAAGCATCTTTAATGACAATTGGAAAACCAGCTTCTTCAAGTTTGGCAATCCCTTCCATAATCGTTGGGTACTTCTCAAGAACAGATTTTGGTACATCCGGGAGAGTAATTTCATCGACGATAATTTGTTTCTTTACGGCCCTTTCAAAGATTTCAGAAAGGCACTGAACACGAGCTTCGTACTTTGTGTTTCCTGCACTCATCCCATTACTAACAAATAGGTTAGCAATAAGGTTTGCTGGAATGTAAACCGTTTCACCATCGGATTGACGCTCATAAGGAAGAGCGCAAACTCCACGATCGAAGTTTCCTGAGTTAGTATCAACTAGGTGAGAAGCGCAAAGCTCACCATCATTATCATAGGCCGACAGTAATGTATCATCCATTAGGCCCTGTGGTAGTGAGTCATCTTCTGGAATCTCAAACCACTTTTCATTAGGGTAGTGAACAAAGTCTGCATTAGAGATTTCTTCACCAAGATAGTAGTCACTATAGAAGTAGTTCGTGCTAATACGTTCAAGGTATTCACCAAGAGCAGAAGCTAGGGCCGCATCCTTCGTTGCCCCTTTTCCATTTGTAAAACACATTGGAGAGTCGGCATCTCGAATATGAACTGACCAGACGTGAGGGACTTGATTACGCCAAGAGGCGATTTCAATTTTTATTCCAAGACTAGCAAGAAGATCTGTCATATTAGTGATTGTTTCTTCGAGTGAACAATCTTTTCCTGCAATCATTGTCTTCGTTTCGTTTACTTCATATTCAAGCTTAACGTCATTTCCTAAAACTTCTTTTGCTTCAATTTTAAAATCGATTTCGTTTTGGATCACACGCTTAACAGTACAACGATTCATTGAGGCGAGAATCCCTTTTCTATCCTTTTCAGAGATGGAAGCAGGAAGTTCTGCATGAATCACAAACGACTGTTTATAGCGATTATCAGGATCCACAATATTTTGCTGACTAATACGTATGTCTTCCGTTGGAATATCACGAGCATTACAATACACCTTGGCAAAGTAAGCTGCACACATGGCTGATGATGCTAGGAAATAGTCATATGGACCAGGAGCTGTGCCGTCACCTTTGTAGCGTACAGGCTGGTCTGAAATGATTTTAAAGTCGTCGAAGCTGGCTTCGATTTTTAGATTGTCGAGGTATTTTACGTTTACTTGCATAGCGCTATAACTACCATAAATAAGTATGTTATGGCCCTATCGATCTTCAATCCTATAAGAATTACTCCTATTTATCTTATTGTAAGTATGTGAAAATCAATAAATTTAACTTTCTTAAGTTGTCAGTTATTGCCATTCCATGATCTTTATTGCGAAAATATTTGTTCAATTTAAAGGAGAAGTTAATGAAATCTATCATTCTAATGCTGGCAATGCTGCCTTGCCTTGTTTTTGGTTATAACCACCCAGACGCAAAAACACTTATGACTGAATACCAAGAATTTCGTTCGATGGTTTCAACAATGAAGCACGATTACCTAGTTGGTGATTGGTATAAGGCAAAAGACTTTGGTGACACAACTCTTATGTGGAACCTTGGTGATAATCTAACAGATCGTGAAGTTATTCGTTTCTTTAGAAGAAAAGCTGACGGTTCTGTTTTTACTGTAACATACCACCGCTCAGATTATATTGTTGATGGAAGAATTGTTCTTCGTCGTTTTGTTGGGCCAGAGCCAACTGGTTGGATTAATCACACAATCGATTATGAAACAGGTGAGCAGCTAGGTTCTCAAGGCTGGTGGCCAATGTTTGATGACTCAGATCATGCATTCATGCAACAGTGGGGATTCCACTACTAAGTATTAAAATAGAAAGCCTACTTTTGTAGGCTTTTTTTTATTTTTATTTTTATTTTTATCTCTGATCTGTCTCATAAAATTTTAAAAACTCTTTTGTTATTTTTTTATTATAAAAAAACACATAAGGAGTTTTTGTGAAAAAAACATCAATCATTTCAATTCTATTTTTTTTAATGTTTAACTCTTTCTCTTTTGCACAAGAGAACGCTATGGTGCGTGTTAGAGCGCTTGGTGTAAGCCCTGATGTTAGTGATAATATCGGTGGCAATATTGCAATTAATAACGAATCAGTACCTGAAGTCGACTTCTCTTACTTCTTCCATCCAAACTTTGCTGTTGAGTTAATTCTTGCAACAGCAACTCATGACGTAAATCTTAATGGAACAGGAAGCCTTGGAAGTGTTTCTCTTCTACCTCCAACATTACTTGCTCAGTACCATATGGACTTTGGTATTTTAAAACCATATGTAGGAGCAGGGATCAACTACACAATCTTTTATGGAGAAGTTCCAGGAGACATGGCCTCAACTAAGTACGATGATTCATTTGGATATGCATTACAGCTTGGTACAGATATCAAGGTTGCACAAAATATGTATCTAAACTTTGACGTAAAAAAACTTTACTTACAAACAGATGCAACAGTTGATACTGGATCAGGAGTTGTGAATGCTGAAGTTGATATCGATCCTCTCCTTGTTGGAGTCGGTATTGGTTTCAGATTCTAAGACTCTAAAATGGGGGAGGTTATGTGGCGTAGCCTCCTCTTTAAATCTATCTTAACTTATTTGCACCCATTGATATTTCCTGTATCATTTCTCTATGATGGAATTTGAAATTAGAGTCCTAGAAGGCAAAGAATTTGATAAGTATTATCAAGCACACAAAGAAGCAGTCTTTGAAGAAGACCATAGTTATGTTCTTTGGGATATTCTTTCTAAAGAAGAATTAGCTAATATTAAAAGGCTAAAAGAGCATATGGGCAAACCATACCAACTCTGTCTTGCGGCCTTCGATAAAGATGAGAATTTCATTGGCTGGAGTTGGGGTTTCCAAGAAAATAGTACAACTTATTATATGTGTAACTCGGCCGTTCTTCCTGAATATCGTCGCCATGGTGTTTATGGGGCCATGCTTGATAAGACTCTCGCTATTTTAGAAGCAGAAGGCTTTCAAATGGTTTACTCTCGCCACTGTGCTACTAATAATAGTGTTATCATTCCAAAACTAAAGGCCGGCTTTCTTATTTCTAAAATGGAAATTGATGATAAATTTGGTGTTCTTATTCATCTTCATCACTACTTTAATGAGATGAGAAAGAAAGTTATGGATTACCGTGCCGGGCAGTTAAGACCCGACACTGAAATTAAAAAACTATTTAAACTCTAGCGAACACAGTAGTAATTAATTACCTTTGCATTTACTGACCATGGATCACGTACAGGTGAGGGATTCATTAGTCCTGGGTGGTATACCTTTCCACCTCGAAGTGCCCAAATATTTTGTTGGATGGAAATACCGCCATTCCAATCACCGTAAGCATCAATAGCCTCAAGCTCTTGGCCATTAGGAAGTCTTGCATACATATTGTCACAGGCCCTTTCTGCTTGTCTTAGTGATGTTACTCTTCCAATTGATCCATTATGAGTTCCAATAATAGTCAGCTTTCGCCCATTCACTCTAAGTGTTGATGGAAATTGTGTCCTTTGAAAATCTTCGAACATACGTGAAGCAATTTGGGACATCACAACTGAAGGTTGTCCGATTCCCTGATAATTCTTTGTCGATCCATCTGATCCGACAAGGGTGAGAGTTACTTGGATATTACCTCGACAATTAGGTGCAAACGAATATGAACCATAGGCCATATAGTCTACTAGCTCTCCTGCATTGTCAGGAATCCAACCAGGTCTTTGACCATTATTGATTGAGTTAAAGATATAACGGATATTATTCATTTGGACGAATTCGAGTTTTCTATCAACAACTGGAAAGTCGCGATAGTAACCATCAAAGTACGCCTTTAATGTATTTTCAAGTGTTACATCAAGATATTTATGTTGAGTCGCAAGCCTTACGTTCTTGTCATATAAGGCATCGAAAGTAACAAGCATTTGTAGGGCCTCGCTACCTTTGGCTCCTGATTGCATAAGCTCTGATGCTAGGCCGGTCATCTCGCTCATATACTCTGAGCGTGTTTGAGAATAGGCCTGCTTATAAGCACAAAGGTCTGCTCCTCTTATAAAGGGGATCGATGACCAAAGGCGCGCTGCTTGAGCTTGTGCACTAATTCCAATAAGAACTAATAGTGCTAGGGATTTCAACTTCTTCATAATATCTCCAATTTGAGCGATTATAGGGGGATATCGAAATTTATCATAGTTAGTCGATAAAATTTATACGTATAAAGGCCAGCGTTGCTGGCCTTGGTTTTTAGTTTTGTGATCTTAAGTACGCTTCATAGATACAAGCGCGGATTTTTTCTTTTCCTTCTGGCATTTTTTTACACTTGAATTCACCTTGGGAGTTCTTTCTCTTAGGTGTCCATTCAAAATTAACCATGAAGGTACCAGATTCAGCATTCCAACTAGGAAATACCATAAGTCCGCCTTCGCTATCATCATTCTCATGCATTCTGATAACAAGCTTTGTAATCAGATGGCCTGCGATAGCGCCTGCAAATACATCCGATAACCAATGCTTTCTATCATGCAAACGTCCATAAGAAGTCAGTGCCGCAACTCCATAGGCTAAGTATGGAACAACTTTATTATCTTTATAGATTTCTGCAAATACTGTTGCAAAAGACCAAGCTCCTGAAGAGTGCCCGGAGAAGAATGACTTTCCTTCTGTTCCAAATGCATAAGCACCAAGGTCTTTATTTGGTCTTTGACGGCCAAATGTTTTCTTAAATCCTTCAGTTACAATTTGTGTCGCAATTTGAGATGTGACAACATAAAGTCCTGCTTTCTTAAGCTTTCCATCTTCAAGAACAACTCCCATGAAGTAAGAACCTGCTGCAGCTCCTCCCATAATGAGACGTTCGTGATTATTTGTAGGATAAACTAGTTTCTCTGTGAAACCATTCTTATGATCTTGTATAAAGTCCATTGTTTCTTCATCTGAAGAAAACATAACAAGTCCTAGTGAAGTAGAAGCTGCTAGCATAAGGGCCTCTTTATCACTTAGCCCAAGTGGAATAAAGTATCCCTTTTTATTATCGCTAGGGTCGTATTTTCTTAGAAAGTCTGAGAACTCTTTTGGGTTCATTCCACCACGGATGGTCTCATTCCCAATACGCCCTTTAATCCCTTCCATATCATCAATACGTTTTTGTTCCTCGTCGCTACAACCTTGAATAGTATTCTTACAGCTGTAGATTTCATCAAGCATCCTCTTTGCCTGAGAACGCATATCAATCTGGTTTTCATCTACTGATACACAGCCTTCATAGCGCCACTCACAATTTTCTTGGAGAGGATTAAATGACTCCTGTTTCCAGAAGTAGTTATTCTCTTGTGCAAAAGCACTCGATACGAGAGTTGATAAAATGATACCTTTAGTTACGATCTTTCTTATATTTTTCATGCATGCACTATAACTTAGAGATGATGTAAGTGGTGTTAAGTGTAAATTATCATGGGGGAGTCAAAAAAATAGACAGTATAAGTATCTAAAATATTTAGAAGAATAAATTACATACCTACGATTACTCGTAGACGTTTAAATAGAAAGATTGTTATTTAGACAAAAAAACTATGAGGAGATTAAGATGAAAAAATTATTAATGGTAGCAATTCTATCACTTACTTCAGTTGCAGCACCTGTTTCAAGTTCAGTAATTGCACAAGCAAAGAAAGCTGTTGAAAAAACTGCAAAAGCATATTTTGGTCCAAAGACTTACGTATACTACTCAAATAGTAGTGCAGAAGATAAAGAAGTCTTCTTCAATGTACTATGGTCAGAAGAGACTGCTGATGTTTACTATGATGAAGGTGAGCAAATCTATGTTCCTGTAAAAACTGATTGTGAGCAGGAAATGGTTTACCTAGTAGATTCAAAAAAGGTTCTCCTAACTCAAAACGCTTATTGCTACTAAAAATATACAGGGAGCTTGATGCTCCCTTTTTTTTCATAATACGCAATCATGTAATAGTATAAGTGCTTGTTTGAAATATCAAAATGATATGGTATGAAGATGGCATGAATATCAACCTCAATTACATTGAAGTTTTTTGCCATCTCGGGCAGAACTTAAATTTTTCGCAAACAGCAAGAGAGCTTAATACTTCTCAACCTGCAATTTCTCGTAAGATCAAGCTCTTAGAAGATGAGCTGGGCTATGAGCTCTTTGTTCGATCAAATAAAACAACCTCTCTAACCGTTAAGGGACAGGCATTTCTTGATCAAGTTTTGCCAAGCTTCAATACAATAAGTGGCGCTATTCAAAATAAAGCACAAAGAATTGATTTAAAGGTAGGAAGTATTTTTGAAGCAGGGGAGAAGTTTCTTCTGCCGGCCTTAAGTGAATTACACGATAGGGAGAATATTGGTCACTTTGATTTACATTTTGATTCTGCCATTAACCTTATTGAGAAACTACAAGTAGGAGAGTTAGATATTATAATGACCCATGTTATTCCGACACAAAAAAGCTTGGCCGCTTTTGAGGTCTGTCGTGATGGGACGTACTTAGTTGGCCCTCTAAATGAAGATAGCAAAGAAAATAGAAAACTTGTTACTTATCGTAAAGAAGATCTTTATACTGAAAACTTCTTATCTCGATCTGTTGGAAAGAGTTGGCGATC
Source organism: Halobacteriovorax sp. GFR8 (assembly GCF_050955245.1). NCBI lineage: Bacteria > Pseudomonadati > Bdellovibrionota > Bacteriovoracia > Bacteriovoracales > Halobacteriovoraceae > Halobacteriovorax > Halobacteriovorax sp. GFR8. The sequence continues at coordinate 829,233 of NZ_JBPBLR010000002.1, forward strand.
TAAGTTTGAAGTAATCGGCTGTGTAAACTCTCACAAAGCAATGCTGACACTCTGTGAAGTTGGTGGTCTTTTTTGTGTTGTTCCCTCTTCAAGTTTTAATGACTCTAAAAAACTAAAGATCTATAAGAAGAAAGAAAGTAGTCATGGTATCTATATTTGTGTCAGGCAAAATTATCTTGAAAATAGAGATACGAAAAAGCTCATTACAGAATTAATCAATTGTTTAAAATAGATTTCCTATTCTTTACCTTTTCGTAAATTGACAGCACCGTATCCACAATTGAATATATCTACATTCGATTGGAGATTATATGGAAAGGTTGAAGCTTTACGTAAAGATCAACCTATTGTGATTCATAATATGAGACAAGCATTCCGTTATTACACGTTGTGGGGAGATGGAATTAACGGACTTGTCTCTCATATTGAGAGTGTGTGTTCGTTGGTTTTGGTTTCCAAAGATGATCCAGAAATTCAACGTCACTTTGCAAATGAGAGAGGGTGGCGCTTAAATATATTATCTCATGGGGGAGGAGATTATATAAAAGAACTAAGTGTCGTTGCGGGTGAGGTGAATATGTCTGGAATTATCTGTTTTCAAAAATTTGGCACTAAGATCTATCGAAATTATTCTGCGGTTTTCGGTCCAGGGGATGAGTTTTGCTCAATGTGGAATATTCTAGCATTGGCGGGAATTTCTTCGAGTGACTGGACTCCGCAGTATAGTTATTGGAAGTATCCTGAGCACATGGATGATGGGGGTGAGAATCGATAGTAATTCTTGAATGTTTGATATGTAGGGTACATAATATTTGTGTATACTGCTGAGAGGGAGATGGCGTGAGCCTTGATATCTATATTCATATTACTCGTTATCTTACGATATTCTTCATGGCCTTCTTCACTTATCAGTTCTTTTCAGGACTGGTTAGCTCTTACACTATTAAGGAACGTTCTAGTCTTTGGTATACGCAGATGTGCCTTTTCTCTGCCCTGTACTGTCTGTTTTTCACTATAAATACCCATGTCACAGATATCAAGACGTCAAATGCCATTTTAAATCTCTTATGGATTTTTGCGTTTATCGCTTTCTATTCTTATATGCATGCAATTGAAGCATTCTTAGGTAAGAGCTTAAAGTTCTTAAAAGCTCCGAAGGTTATTATCTTTATCCTCACTATTGTTCAATTCGTTTCTTTGGGATCTTATATATTTTTTGATAATAGCTTTATCTTTACAAGTCAGAGTCTCGTAAATGAGTCATACTTTTATCAGTCGTCACAGATTGCAATGTCTCCGAATGTCTTTGGACAAATTGTCGGCAGCCTTGGTGCTCTTTCTGTCTTCTTTGCAAGTGCTGTTATTTGGAAAGAGTTAGAGAAATCAAATTCAAAAGAATACTTATTAAAAATTGGGATTGTCTTAACTTTAATATCTGTCATCAATGACACATGCTTAAGCCTAGAGGTTTCAGGGGCACTCATTCCAATTTATTATCTAGCAAATGCTTTTGAGGCCGTAAGATTTAATTTCTTTTATCGAAAACTTGCCTTTGAAAAACTATTTAATCTAGAAAAGGAAGTCATTAGGCTCTCTAAGGTGGCCCAGTTTGGTTTCGCTGCTGCAAGTATTGCTCATGATATTAAAAATCATATCTTTGTTATCAAGGTAAAGATTAGCTCACTTCTTCGAAATAAAATCGAAGATAAGGAGAGGGCATATGAGGAAATCTTAAAACACAATGATAAACTTCTTGAGATAACTGATCTCTATATGAATATTTTTAAAAATAATATTGCCTCAAACAAAGAGGACTATTCTAGCTTAGAAATTATTCAAGATATTAAAGAATTAGTGACTCCTAAATTTGAGGCCAGTGAGGTGAAATTTGAAATTGAGGCCGATGATTTTATCATTCACTGTAATAAAACAGAAATAGTCATCTCAGTTGTTAATCTCATAAGAAATGCTCTTGAAGCTGTGCAAGGCCATGAAGACAAAGATAAATGGGTGAAGTTAATTTTTAAAGGTTATGATAAATCAATTCACGTTGTGGATAGTGGAAGTGGAATTGATCCTAGTACTGCTAAGCATATTTTTGAGTTTGGCTTCACTCATAATAAGGAAAGCTGTGGCCATGGAATTGGGCTGGCCATCACAAAGGAGCTTTTAAGTCGCTCCGGCTTTAATTTGTGGCTAAATGAAAAAACACCCAATACAACCTTTACGATTGACCTTATTGAATAAAGCATTGTAAGTGCTTGATATCCTTTGTGTAATTCAAGTTCTTTTGGTTATTCAAGTAATTTTTTTCTGATAGCTACTATACTGTAGAGTAAGTCATTAATTTTTGAGGAACGTTTGTGGAACTTGACTTATATATATCATTCACAAGGTATTTAACGACTTTTGTTTTTTCATTCTTCGTTTATCAATTCTTTGCGAGTCTAACGAATTATTATCAGATAAGAGAACGTAATATTCTTTGGCCGGCAGCAATGTGTTTTTCAACGGCCTGCTATTGTTTTGTCTTTGCCTTTAATACTCACTTTATTAACCAAAAGCTCTCCGACTTCATTCTTATAGTCTTTTGGATTTGTGCTTATGGGTCTTTTTACTGTTATTTGCGAACTGTTGAAGTTTATTTTGGTCACAAAGTTAGAGGACTTTCATTTGCTAAACTTTACTGCTTAATCTTTGTATCGATTCTTCTTATATGCTCTTTTTCGACGCTTGTTTTTGACTATAACTTTCTCTTTGATAATCATAATTACGTAAAAGATAACCTCTTTTCTAAAACAATGCACTTTAATGTCTCCCCAAATCTCATGGGGAAACTTCTTGGCGGACTAGGTGCTATGGTTGTTTTCTACTCATGTACTATGATTTGGCTTGAATTAAACCGCTTAAAAAAGAGAGAACTCTTTCTACGAATTGGTATAATTGTAAGCTTTTTAGTGGTCTTAAATGATTCATTACTTGGACTTGAGGTAACGGGGGCGATTTTACCACTTTATTACTTTGGAAATGCTTTTGAGGCGGTGAGGTTTAATGTCTATTATCGCCACCTTAGTTATCGAAAAGTGTACAATCTTGAGAGTGAGGTTATACGATTATCTAAAATTGCGCAGTTTGGCTTTGCTGCTGCCAGTATTGCTCATGATATCAAAAATCATATTTTCGTTATAAAGACGTCTGTTGAAAGACTAATTAAAAAGAGGCCAATCGATATTGAAAATACCTACTTATCAATTGATAAACACACTAATAAAGTTACTGAGATTACAGATCTCTATATGAATGTTTTTAAGAAAAATACCAATAATGAGAAAGCTCAAACAACAATTGGTATCGTGATTGAAGAAGCTCTGGAATTGGTAAAACAAAAATTTGATAAAGCACAGGTGAAGTTAATCGTTGAAATTGAAGACTTCGAATTGAGTTGTAATCAAACAGAAGTGACAATTTGTTTGGTTAATATCCTGAAAAATGCGCTGGAGGAAGTTTCAATGGATGGAAAATATGATTCTCCTTGGGTAAAGCTTATTTCAGACGCTAAAGAGAGAAAATTGTCGATTATTGATTGTGGAAGTGGAATACATAACGTCAGTAAACGGGAGCTATTTAAACTAGGCTATACAACTAAGAATAACGATGGGGGCCATGGTATTGGGCTTGCTATCACTAAGGAATTACTAGGGCGTGCCGGATTTGAGCTGGATTTGGACCAAAATGGGCCCAATACAACCTTTATCATAAACTTTTGACAGGTAGGTTAATATTACATATTAAGCTGATTAAATTTTATTTTTTCGGTATAAGATTCTCTATAAAACGTTAAAATTTTAAGGAGAATCATATGAAATTACTATCTTTAGCTGTCTTAATTGCACTTTCTGCAAACGTATCTGCAAACTCTAATCTAGATAACTTCGTTTCAGATTTAAATGACCTAAATGGTAAATCTGGAAAGGTTATGATGAATGGAGAAGAAAGAGGAAATTGTACGGTTCTTGTTGAGAGTGATAGTGACGCTGTAAGAGTAGAGTTTGATACTCCTGAATTATATGCAAATCCAGTTTCTGTTGCTCTTCTAGATAGTGCCGAGCTTTTAGATAATGATACACTTTTAGTTTCAACAAATTCTAATCGTCCAGGTGGTGATGCTTGTGGTGATTTCGGTGGAGCTTCAAATTACAAAGAGAAAATTGTAATTGACGATAATTCAGTTTCAATTGATATTAGCTACCGTTGTTTCTTATTTAAGAAGAATAAGATTAACTATACTTGTGAACTAAATTAAGAAGTGTCTAAAGTTTAACCTTGGACATAGTTTTTTCAAAGTTCAAATATAATATTCAAAATTAAGATATAAAGGGATTATGAAAATAATCCCTTTTTTTATTTCCCTAGTTTCAGTTACAAATATTTTAGCGGCAGAGTCATGTACTCTAGATGGTAATGTCAAAACATGTATTGACGGTGCAAAGAAAAGTATTTCTAAATACTTTGAAAAGAATAAAAAAATCTCATCCGAAGAATTCTTTTTAGATAGTAGACTGATAAAGCAAAACTTCTATACGATAGAAGGAGAGCAAATCTCAAGTATTACTTACGAATACAAAAGTGACTCAGTTTTTTATAAAACGGTATTTAATACTCAAAATAATCATATCCAATCTAAGGTTTTAATTAAAAGGATTGGTTCTCAAGAAATTATTCTTAAAGAGTTTGGTTTTGATAAGAGAACACATGCATTAGAAAGTATCGATACAATTTTAGATGATACAATTGTTGAAAGAAAAGTTATTAGTCCTGACGGTGAGGACTTTAATTATAAATTTATCTATGATGACAAGCGCATCATTGGTTTTGATGTCTTTAATAATAATGACGTTAAAATTGGTGATTATATTCAAAATAAAATAGGTGAGGTTACAGGCGGACCTAGTGATGCAACTGTTAAGATTGCAGTTATTGATTCTGGCTTCGATCATAATCACCAAGATATTCAAGATCATATTCTCATCAACTCGATCGAGTCTTTCAATGAGGAAGATAGTGATGGTGACGGCTTTGTTGATAATGTTCTAGGTGTCCATTTTGATGGAGATAGCGATATAAAGTTTATGAACCCTTTTTCTGGCTTCTTACCTCGTACGGGTGGTGCCTCAAGTCAGAAGGCCGGTATTTATGGAATTCCTTTTGAGACAATTAAGGCCAAAGGGACTACTGGTCCAATCACTTCTCACGGAACCCATGTTTCCTCAATTGCACTTAAGGGGCTAAAATCTGCTTCTCTTCTTGCTTTTGCAGGAGACTTTGGAGAGTCGAAGTATCTTGATATGATTTCTAAAAAACTACAAAACTCAGAAGTCGATTTTGTGAATATGAGTTTTTCTTTTCCTCATCAATCCTTAGGACTTGTGGATCGTAAAACTTATCGCAGTCTTCAAAATATGTTTTTAAATAACCCTGATGTAGTCTTCTTTGTAGCCGCAGGAAATGATGGTCGCTTCTTAAATGGAAGTCGTGATTGTATGTATCCAGCTTGCTACGCTTATCCAAATGTTATAACGATTGGAGCAACCACGGATAGTGAGTGGCGAAGTGATGAAAATTATGAAATGGCCGACTTTTCAAACTATAGCTCTAACTATGTTGACTTCTTTGCCCCTGGAACAAAAGTTGAGGCCGCTCTTCTTGGTGATATGAAGATTCGTCATTCTGGAACTTCGATGGCATCTCCGATGGCACTTAATATGGCAGCACATCTTAAAGAGCAAAATCCGAATATGAGCGCATTAGAGATCGTTGAGCTCATGAAAGAGCAGAGTATTAAGAAGAACATAATTGAGTCAAAATTTGGTGTTATAAGACCTTTACCAACTGTCTTGAGATAATTTTAATAAAATCAGGCATTTTTAGGTGTTTTAATTATTTTAAATATAGTATATTTACTGTATGAGCATCGAAGAATATAAGGTAATTACTAGATATGTAACGACCTTCGCATTTGCGTTTTTCTTGTACCAAGCTTCAATAGGGGTTTATACCTCTAGGAAGTTACTTAGTCGCAAGGTCTTCTGGCATATCGCTATGTGCTTAAGTGCGGGCTCATACGCTATCCTAATTGCATTTAATACTCATATTACAGATATTAAGCTATCAAATTTTCTACTTCTTACGTACTGGTTTTTCGCATACTTCACTTACTATTGTTATATCAAGGCCATCGAAGGTTTTCTTGGCCATGATTTAAAACTCTTAAAACCAGCGAAGGTTTTTTGTATTGGTCATTCAATCTTCCAGGTCGTTGGAGGCTTCCTCTATCTGCTCACTGATATTGACCTCATGTTTATTCCTCGTGAAACCCCGCCGACAACTCTTTTTACTCAGGCCTTAAATTTAACAATTTACCCAAGCAATTTAGTTGTCGTTGTTGGATTATTCGGAATTATTACAATTCTTTATACAACGGTTGTGATTTGGCGTGAACTTAATAAGAGAGAAGATAAGGAGTATCTTTTCAAGGCCGGTATTCTACTCACTTTATTCGTCTCTTGCTGGGATACGATGATTGGAACTGAAACGGTCGGTTACCTCGTTCCAATTTATTACCTCGGTTACGTATTCGAATCAATGCGCTTTAATATGTATTATCAAGACCTGGCCTTTACTAAGATGTATAACCTTGAAAAAGATATGGTTAAGCTTTCTAAGGTTGCTCAATTTGGTTTTGCTTCAGCAAGTATTGCTCACGATATTAGAAATCATCTCTTTGTTCTAAATACGACAAATGATCGACTTGATAAGATGATCGATACGGAACTATCTCCTTATACACAAAAGTTACGTCGCCATATTGGCAAAATCCTTGAGGTAACAGACCTCTATATGAATATTTTTAAAAAAAATTACTCTTCTTCAAAACAGAAGATTTCAATCTCCCAAATCACACAGGAAGCATTAGAGCTTGTAAGTGATAAGATTGAACGCCATAGTGTAAAGGTTGATATTGAAATAGATGACTTTGCTATAGAAGGAAACGAGACTGAGTTAAGTCTTTGCTTAGTTAATTTAATTAAAAATTCTTTAGATGAGGTAAAATCTACGGACTCACCTTGGATTAAGGTTGTTACATCTTCCTCAGAGCGCTTTATTAAGATCGTTGATAGCGGAACAGGTATTCCTATGAAGGCCCAGCAAGGGATTTTTGAATTAGGTGATTCAAGAAAGAAATCTGGTGATGGTCACGGTGTAGGACTTGCTATTACGAAACAGATTATAGAACGCTCTGGTTATAAGTTATTTATCGATAACGAGAGTGAGAATACAACTTTTGTTATTAATTTTTAGATTTCGTTAAGATTATTTAAATATTTTATTTATTGAGTCTACCATGCTAGAAATTGCCAAGCATATTTAGTATTAGGGAGCTCAATATGAAAAACATCTTTATTACACTCATTTTTGTGAGTGCAGCTACTGCATTTGCAAATCCATTAAATTCAACATTTGTCATAACATCTGACTCGAAGCTAGGTGCCATTATTGGTTTTAGTGACTCTAGTTTCAATTACGATGAAAGTGATTCGATTAGAGCACGTCAGTTCTGCTATGTAGGGGATGCAAAGCAAGTTTGCAATCTTATCCTTCAAGCAGCATTTGATATGAATGGACGCTATTATCAAGGTTCACATGATCGTATTGAAGTTCTTAGTTGTGATGAGCATCTTGCAGCTGATGAATACTCAAATGATGAAGTTGTTGTCGAATATAATCTAAGTGATGATTATGGATCAGACTTCAACGTCACTCGTAACATCGGACCATGTGTAAGTATTTAATTACAGGCCTTATAGGCTTTTAAAGTCTCATGATAAGCAATTTTATGATCAATGATTTCATCTGGGTATTCTGACGTTCCATATTCAGGTACCCATTTTTTTATATACTTAAAATCAGGATCAAATTTCTTCTGCTGAGTGTAAGGGTTAAAAATCCTAAAGTATGGAGCTGCATCACAACCTGTTCCGGCAACCCACTGCCAATTGCCATTATTAGAGGCCAGTTCAAAGTCGTTAAGCTTTCTTGCAAAATACTCTTCTCCCCAGCGCCAATCAATGAGTAAGTCTTTGACAAGAAAAGAAGCTGCTATCATGCGAACACGATTATGCATATGTCCAGTTTCGTTTAGCTCTCGCATTCCAGCATCAACGATAGGGTATCCAGTTTTACCTTCACACCACTTCTTAAATAGCTTCTTATTATTATTCCATTTAATTTGACTATACTTTTCTCTAAAAGGGCCATCAATAACATGAGGAAAGTGGTACATGATCTGGATAAAAAATTCTCGCCAAATTAATTCACTTAGCCAAACTTGATTCCTTTTAAAACCAACTTGTGCACATTTTCTAGGTGAGACCGTACCAAAGCGAAGATGAATTCCTAACTTTGAAGTTGCATCTAGTGCTGGAATATCGCGGTTTTGATCGTAGCTATCAATCACTTTGCCTTTTATCGTTTTAACTTGATCTTTTACCTTCTCGTTATAGATAAAGCCCAGCTCTTCTAAGCTTGGAAAACTCTTTGTACTAAATTTGTGAAAATTACTAAAGTACTTATGAGTTTCAATTGTTGCGATATCTTTTGGTGCAAGTGTTGAAAGCCATTTATTCTTAAATGGGGTGTAGACAACATAAGGTTTACCATCTTCTTTAAGAATGTCATTTTTGGCAAAGATACAGTGATCTTTGTAACGAGAGAATTTGATATCTTCTTTCTTAAGTATTTGTTCTACTTTATTATCTCGCTTTATTGCATAGGGCTCATAGTCTTCATTAGTAAAGACTTCTCCTATATTATAGTTTTTGCATAACTTTTTATAAGCTTCTTCAGGAGTAGAATGAAAGACTAAAATATCACTACCCATATCATTGAGCTCTACTTTGATCTCTTTGATTGCATCATGGATAAAGCTAACCCTTAGATCGTCTTCATCTTTAAGTTTTGAAAGAATATTCTTATCAAAAATAAAGATTGGGATAACAGGCTTTTCTGATTGAAGTGCATAGAGAAGTCCTCGATTATCTTTTAACCTCAGGTCTCTTCTAAACCAAAATATATTAACTTCTTCTTTTTTTTTCATCTTATGCAATATTCTTTAATAACTTCAAATCTTTTGGATATGGCCCAAAAATATACTGGTCTTGAAGATAAGTTTTCTTGTGTGTATTTGTGAGAATATTTAAAAATGAGTTCACTGTTAGATAGTTGGAAATGCCATTCTTATAATCTTCCATCATTTTGATAAGAATATCTTTTTCATGAGAAGAAAGATCTTTTTTAAAGTATCCAAATACATGAAAGCAGGCATTAAGACGATTTTTTCTTGTGGGAAGAATATCTAAAGTCTTCATGAAGAGATCAAAGTATTTTATATAGACTTCACTAGCATCAAGCTTTTCGTGATTGGCAGCGATGCTTCCGAGCTGTCTTAAATTATTCTGATTATGCTCCATGATGGAATACTTATACATTTGATGAAAGAGTTGAAGTTCTCTAATTGAACCATCGAGCTCTTGAAATCTTAAATGTGAAAAGATTTTTTTTACAAAATTCTCTCTTAATTCAAGGTTCTTAATTCTCCCACTATCGATATAAGGAAGGCTCGGCATTGCCTCCATGATGTATTGAGCATAAAGTCCTGTGGACTTTGTGACATAGTTTTCATCGCTAAGTGTGATTGTTTTTACATTATCTGTTCCACAAGTAGGGGATTTTCTTGTGAAGATATGGCCGTTTATCTTTTCACGTGCAATCCGTTCTTGAATTTTTTGATAAATATCATGGGCCTCATCTGTAAGATCTTTTTTTGAAAACTTCGATCTTAAACGAACCTCGTTAGAGTCTTTATCTACTTTGAATAAGTGAATCTCTTCTCGTGGAACCCCTAGACCCATTTCAAACTCAGGGCACACGGGTACAAAATCGACAAACTTTGAAAGTTCAGAGAAAACCCAATCTTCACGGCAGTGACCGCCATTATAGCGAATATTCTCACCTAATAGACAAGAGCTAATGGCAATTTTTGGTCGTAAAGACATTGGGTTCTCCTTAATATTGATTAGTGCTTTGTTTTAATTAGTTTAGATGTATCAAAGTGAAGATCCTTCGCCTTGGCAACTAGTTCAAGGTAAATCTTTTCATCAAGTTCTTTTGTTCTTGATAGAATCCATAGATACTTTCTTGAATTATCACCAACCATGGCATATTCATAATTTTCACCTAGTTCTAAAATCCAATAATTTCCAGCAAAGATTGGAAGTTTTATTCCACGTAGAAAGAATTGAACTTTAAGTTTTGCATTTGTTTCCTTATCAACAACCCAAGCTCGTGCCTTGGCCGTCTTTAATTCTCCTGATGGAGAGTCTTGGCGACATGTATTTAGAACTTCAATGTCTCCATCTTTGCGCAGACTATAATTAGCAGTAACTGCGGCACAACCTTTTTGAAAGCTTTGTTCAAAGCGGGCAATTTCATACCACTTACCGAGGTACTTTTGTAGCTCGACATAATCAACTGTATCTAGGGGAAGTGAAGATCCAGAGAAAGTAAGTGAACTAGATAAAATGGCAATAAGTAACATGAGCTTCTTCATTTTTTCTCCTCTATAATTTTATTCAACATGGTTATCAGTCTCACCAAAAATTTTGTATAATTTTTGGCTACGATAATTAAAAATTTTATTAATATCTTTTCTAACAAATGCTCCCGCAAAGATACTTCCAATCTCTCCCATAGGAACTTTGTAAGAAACATTATCAGTCATCAATGTTCCATTCGCATATTTCTTAAAGCCGTGAGTATGAACCCACTTCTTATATGGCCCTTTCAGTTGTGTATCAGTGAACTCTTTGTTTCGATCGAAGCTGGAAATCTCTGTCTTCCATTTGAATGGTAAACCGTAGAGGCTTAACTTATAATCAATGATTGTTCCGGCCTCAATCTGTTCAGTACTTTTTCCAAGTACTTTAAAGCTTAGAGAGTCAGGTGTAATTGTCTCTAGATTTCTCTCGTCACTAAAGAAGTCAAAAACTTCATCTAATGGGTGCTCGACCCATTGTACTTGTTTAAATTCCTTTTCCGGCCCAACGAGATTAGTAAGTGCATCTTCAAGGTGGTCAAATTTGAATTTGTAGCCTTTCTCTAAAAGATTTTTAGGGTATACATTTTGGCCATCAAGAACAAGGGTGGCCATTTCACCGAGAACAATCTTTAAGGCAAATCCTGGAGCTGGAAGTAAAGTTGGACGTTTTAAAACTTTACCCATGATTCTAGTAAAATTAGAATTTGAGTGGGCCTTAGGTGCTACAGCATTGAATACTCTTTCACTAAAGTCATTTTCTACTAAGAAGCGGTAGATCGAGACCATATCAGAAAGATGAATCCAGCTCATCATCTGTTCACCACTTCCTAATTTTCCGGCTACTCCTAGTTTAAAAGGAATAAGCATCTTCTCTAAAGCACCACCATCTCTAGCAAGGACAATTCCTGTCCTGACATGATTGACGATGATTTCTTTGTTTTGGATATTGGACGTTTCTTCTTCCCAAGCAATGCAAGTCTTAGCGAGAAAGTCACTTCCAAAGTCTGCTTTCTCATCTAAGACTTGATCTCCACTTCGATTGCCATAGATTCCGATGGCGCTTGCGCTAATAAATTTCTTAATCGGCAGAGTTTTATTTTCATTAATTGTATTCACGAGTAGGCGAGTTGAAAGCACGCGTGAATTGATGATCTTTTCTTTTTGTTTTTTCGACCATCTTCTTGCTCCGATATTTTCGCCAGCAAGATGAATGATAGTATGGACCGAATCAAAGGCCGCTTTATCAATCTGAGCCTTTTCAGGATCCCAGAAGAAACATTTTATTGGAATATTAAAAGAAGCTTGAGCTCTCTTAGGGGCGCGACTTAGAACACGAATATCTTCATGGCCATGAATGGCCAATTCATGAATTAATTCACGGCCAATAAGCCCTGTTGCACCAGTAATTAGAATTCCCATTAATTACTCCTTGTATAGGTCTTGTATATATAATACAATATACAATACTTAAACACTTAATTGTGAGATATTGAGGTAAAAAATGAAGCAAAATGTAGCAATCCGAATAATATCAGGTATTTGTAATGTTCAACCTCACACAATTCGCATGTGGGAGAAGAGATATAATGCTTTTAGCCCAACACGAGATGAGGCCGGTCAGCGTTTGTATGGCCCAGAAGATCTTGCCCGTGCCAAGATTATCGCCTCTCTTATAAAGTCGGGTCAAACCATCTCTAAGGTGGCCAATCTATCACTAGATGAGCTCAAAGAGTTGAGCCTTGCTATTAGTGAGTCAAGCTTGTCGCAAGAGGACAAGGTCGAACAATCAGTCGATAAGCTCTTTTCTGCATTAGCTAAATATGAAATTGAAGATGTGAGAAATGAAATTGAGTTCTTGCGACTAAGTCTTAGTGCTCAAGATTTTATCTTTTCAGTAGTTCTACCTGTTATGAGAAAGATAGGAAGACTAGTTTTTGAGCGAAGTTACAGTGTTACTCAAGAGCATATAATTTCGACGATTATACGTGATCAAATTGGGCAGATTAGACTTCCAAATAACGATACAAAGGGACGCTATGTTCTGGCGACACCAGAGGGAAACCTTCACGAGCTTTCGATTATGATTGCAGATATTTTGTGTCGAACAAGAAGAGTGGGAACATTCTATCTTGGTGCCGCAAATCCTGCTGAATGCTTAGCTGAGGCCATTAATGCCCTAAATTGCAAAGGGCTTATTCTAGGAGCTGTCTCATCTGATAGCTGGGACTATTTCAAAAGTATTGTTCCATATCTGCAAAAAATCGATGAGAAGCTTGAGCGAAAGATAGAAGTGGTTATTGGTGGAGGCTATCCAATTGAGCTTCCTGAATTCAAAAATATTGAGTTGGTGTCAATTATTAGTGACTTTCAAACCTTTGATAGTAGTTTTCTCGCTAATGCAGCCTAATTAACGCAATATGTTTTGTCATATTATTGTTTGATGGGTAAAACTTCCTCACTTTTATAAGGGGGAAAAATGAAAAACACAATTATGATGCTAGTGGCGCTCTTTGTAAGCACGCAAGTATTTGCCATTAACGGATCAAATGAATGCCTAAGATTTGAAAACGATGCAGTTAAGGTTGAAGCAATCCAATTCACTGCTGATCTATTAAATTACGACTCTGTGGAAGCGTTTTGTACAGCTGATCGTCTTTGGGACCTACAGGTTTCTCACGCTCCAAACTTTTGGCCAGTGGGTGAGGAAGAGGATCACCATGTTAAGCTTATGCTTCACTATGAGTACCATAGCTGCACAATCTACTATAACCAAACTCAAAAGAAGTTAAGTCGCCAACGTTGTTACAACACATGGTAATCTAGATAACATATTTTCATATACTTAAGGCCTACAATTGTGGGCCTTTTTTGTCATTTTTTTCATGATTATTCCGATAAATAAATATCATGACGAATTCAAACTCAAAAACTCTTATCTTTCTTATTCTATTCTTCTCTAGCATCTTGGCCAGGTCAGAAGATAGGCAGGCCTTTGAATTCGATGATAATAAAGACGGAAAGATTGATAATATCTTTCGCTATCAAAATCAGCGCTTAATTGAACATTTCAATGATCGTAATTACGATGGAAAATTTGATTATCAAATGAAAGTCGAGGGTGGGCTTACGACGATTGAATCGGATAATAATTTCGATTTAAAATTTGATCGAGTGGAGTTAATTGAGAATCTTGATAATGAGTCTATTTACAAACTCTACCGTATTGAAAATGGTAAGCGTGTTTTGGCGGTTGAAAAAAGAATTCAAAATATTCAAAATAGTGAAGATGTAAATATGTGTTCATATGAGAGCTTTTTAAATTCGATCAATTCTCTTGATGGCCTAATCTCCGATTTTGATCCAATTCTTGAAAAACTCAATAATGGCTTCTATGAATTCACGCCAGGAGTAAATATCCATAAAAGTTGTCTTGATAACTTTGGTGATGATAATTTTGAAACTCTTATGCGAAACTCTCTTGATAAAGGAATGAGTTGTCTTTCAGAACTTGGTACTAATAATAAAGAGACTGGGGCAAAAGCTGAGATCGCAAATATAATTAATCTTTTAAATATTCAATTAAGTGGTAAGGTCAGGCCCACATCGATAATCTGTCATCAGAAAGATTACTCTTGGGATGGAACGATTGCTAATGCTTCTGTCGGAAGTAACAAGCTAAAGAGCCTGGGAATCAATGGGCCATATGTCTCTCTAAATCCAAAGATGAAATCTGGCTTTTTAAATTCAATTAAAAACGGTCCTCCTCGAGATGAGCTTGAAGGAGTTGTCTTTCATGAGCTGCTACATAATCTTGGCTATCGTCATGGACATGGGATTGATGTGAGCTATGGTTGTGAAGTTTGTTGTTTCTCTGATAATAAGTCAGCTAAGGTTTCGGCCTGTAATATTTGTCTAGGGGCCTATGATCCTAAAAATGAAATTGACCCAAACTACTTAAGAGATATGGCAACACTTTCTAGTGAGACTGGTTTAATTAGTGCCGAAATTTTTATTTATAAAAATATAAGTCGTATTCCTGTGAATCAAAAAAATATTGATTCAGTTTTTCTTGGACTGGCCACGCGTGGGGCAGGGGTTATGCAGGAGTTTATGCGACAAATGAAGGAGCGAGGCCTTAAGGTTTCTGAAGATGGAGCTCGAATAAAGAAGCTTATTAAAGAGGCCAAGAGATACCGTCCTGTTAATGATTTCATCGCACAGGTGAATGAAGCCTATGTTTCGGCCGTAATTACAGGCTTTGTGGATAAGAAGGCCACGACGGCCAAATTTAAGCTCTCTAAGAAGATTAAATCTAGTGACTTAAGAGATATTGCGGATCGAAATGAAAGAGACTCTGAAGCTTCTAGTAAGCTTGCACGTGGAGTTGAGATGATAGAGCAGTTATTTTAATTTATCTAATAATTAGATCGTGTAAATACTATTAATAGGATTTACATACAATGTGTCGCATCCTATATTCCCGAAAAATCATTATTTGGGAGATCAGTCATGAAAAAAATCATTATTCTAGCATTCTTTGCATCATCAATTTTTGCAAATACTTTAACGGCTCAAGAAGAAAGTAGAGTTGTAACAGAGATTGATAATATCTGTGGGGACACTTGGTGTGAAGGTGATTTCAATTTTCGATTTGATACTTTCAAGTGTAATGCCGAGACAAACTCTTGTGTTCTAGACTTTGTTATTCTAGATGAAGTTTGGGGATATGATGATTCTTATTCGGCTACAGAATATGAAGCAACTTGCGAAATCAAAGGGTATACAAAGTATGATCAAATGATTGAAGTTTCTCGCAATGGTTGGCCAAGATTAAAGAATGATTTTTACTTTGCGGTTACAGATTGTGTGACTGAGCAAGAAGAAGTTGTTTACGATAAACTAGGATACTAAAAAGATAAAAGGCCTCTTAAAGAGGCCTTTTTTATTACTTTAATTTATATGGAAGTCCTGTTTGTGGGTTCTTTAAAACACCGGTGCTAAAAGTACCCGGTATTTTCTTACCATTGGATAAAATCGTTACATTTATTTGATTGGCCTTTGGAAGGGACTTAAAAGCAAGTGAGATTTCATTATTTTCAAACAATTTAATATTCTTATTATCACTTGGTTCAAATACTGTGTCATATTCTTTATAGGCATACATTTCATCTAGGAATTTAAATTCTATAGGGCGGCTAAATTGATTTCCCCATCCAAGTGCATACTTTTCACTTTGAACAATAATCTTAATACCTGTTGTACATTCTTTTCCGTATTTAAAAAAACCAGTCATCTCTAAGTTTTGAGTTTGCTTTAAAGAAAAAGTGTAACGAGTAAGTCCACTTGATTGATTAGACTTTTTAACAACTAGTGGTGTTGTTTTATTTTTCTCTTCAAATTTTGCGCTATCGCCCCAAACTGGAATTTCATAGCGACATCTTTGCTCAAGAGTTACCTTAAAATTTAACTCATTAGTTGGAGCATAAACATCAAAGCTAAATGGCCTTGCTGTTGTCTGAACGGCCGCGGCATTAAAGCTAAGAAATAAGGCCGCAACTGATAGTAATTTCTTCATAATATGTGTCCTTAATTAATTATTGTTGACTCTCAATACCACGTCCTAGGTAATTAGCCAGCTTAATTGTAATTCTTATTGCCTTTAAGTTTTTCGAGATTTAGGATGGTTAGCGTTAGGTGGTGAAGTTGGTGAAATTCCAGCACTGTCCCGCAACGGTAAAGTCCGATCCCAAACTAGCGAAATCTTTAAGTCCCGAGGAGGAAGCAATGAATGAAGCGCAATTAAGCGAAGCGATTGCACACGCAAAAACTACGGTAGTTAGGGCCGTCTTTCCTAATAGCACAAATCACTACGATACTTTATTTGGTGGAAACACATTAAAATGGATGGATGAAGTGGCCTTTATTACGGCAACACGCTTTGGTCGTAAAAAATTTGTTACAGTCTCTAGTGATCGAGTTGACTTCAATATGCCTATTCCTGGCGGACATTTTGCTGAACTTGTAGGTGAGATTACAAAGGTGGGAAATAGCAGCTTAGTGGTTGAAGTAAGACTTATGCTAGAGGGAATGTATGAGGAAGGACAAGTTGAAGCTGTTAAGGGAAGCTTTACATTAGTGGCCATCGACGATTCTCGAAAACCTGTACCAATTTTCTCATAAAATTTAAAATAGCCTCGTTAATAAATTTAGTTTAAAATGCTTCTATGCCATATTTTGAAGATGAAGTTTTTGATACTGAAAATATTAACGAGGTCAGTGAGTTTAGAGGTAGTGAGTTTATCTGCTGTGAATTTGTTGGTGTTGATATTAGTGAACTTGATGCCTCGAGTGCAAAATTCATCGAATGTACTTTTAAAAATTGTAACTTAAGTAATTTAAAATTACTTGGGGCAAGCTTTCGTGATGTCACATTTGTTGATTCTAAATGTATTGGCCTAAACTTCAGTGACTGTAATACACTCTTCGAACTTAAGTTCAATCGTAGTATTCTTAACTATGCTTCATTTCAAGATTGCACAATCCATGGTGCTCAGTTTATCTCATCAACTCTAAGAGAAACTGATTTCACTCAAGGCTCTTTTGAGAGTAGTGATTTTTCAGATAGTGATTTACAAGGAACAAATTTTACGAGAGCAAATTTAAAGGGCTCTAAGTTCCTTAATGCACGAAATTTCTATATTGATATTGCAAATACAAATTTAAAAAACTGTAAGTTTTCGATGCCTGAAGTTCTCAATCTATTGAGTCCATTTGGTATTGAAATCGAATAATATTTTTTAAGCTAGGAAGGCAAAATGAAGAATCAAGAAAAGTTCTCTGTTAGAGTTAAGGATAAAATTCGCTCTCAGATCAATAGTGCAACGTCACCGAAGCACCTCTACTCTCAAAAAGACTTCATGTATGAGCGAAAAGGCCCTTGGCCTCAACCTTCACCAGTTCATCCGTGGGGAGAGTCGCCAGCGGTTATTCATATTCCTCTAAGAGAAACTCTCGATTGGTGGCTATTCATTGGATCTCGCTATATTGCAACTCTAGCTCTTTCTCCGTACTACTTTATCAAAGGTCTTATCTTTCCAGGCTTAAAGAAAGTAGGAAATAATGAATTTGAAGACCTCTTAAATTATTCCATGATGAGTAAGTTTTTAACAGATAAGTTAGATGAAGAAGATTGGCAGTGTTTTAGTGATTATAATAAAGACGAAAAGAACTGGTTTATTGTGGACCTCGACGCTGTTCGTGTTGTTAAGCCTTTAAAAGGAATTCATGTAAGTGCGACGAAAACACTTCTTTATAAAGAAGGAAATCGCTTTAAAGTCCAAGCGATTTATATTCAAAAAACAGAAACGGTTTTTGATTTTTCTAGGCCCTGTGACGGACTTGAGCTAGCAAAGTACTTTGTTCTTCAAGGTGGGGCCTTATGTGCAACACTTGTTGTTCATCCATTGTTACACTTTCCTTTTGATTCAATTAATGCCATTTCAAAAACATCTCTTCCAAAAGATCATATTCTCTTTAGACTTCTATCTCCTCACTTCAGATTCACTCTTCCTCTAGAGAATGCAGTTCTAAATTATAAGAGCTCTCTTTTACAAGAGAAGTGGTGGATGGTCTATGCTCCATATCCTGGAGGTCCTGAAGGCCTAAGAGATCTACTTGTTGAAGGTTACAAAGGTATTAAAGGAAATCTTTCATATCCTCCTTTTTCTTATTCCCTTAAGTCTCCATGTGTAGAAGGAAAGTATGGGATTTATTTGAGTCGCTACTATGAAGTATTTTATGAATTTGTAAAAGCTATCTTGGCGGATGTAAGTGCCGATGATTTTTGGATTAGTAAATGGGCCGATTATTGTAATCAGCATGTTAATGACTTTCCTTCAAGCGGGGAGATTTTTGAAGATGATAAATTAATTCGCGCTGTCACAACCTACCTTTTCACTGTCACAGTGGCCCATGCTACAGATCATTACAATTATGGAATTTTAGATAAGAGAAAAGTTCCTCTAAGACTAAGGCAGGCTCCACCACATAAAGATACAAAAATGATAAAGAGGTCAAAGCTTGTTAATGCTATTGATCAGATGAAGTATTACATGGCGGATAACTTATTCTTTTCACCAACAACAGTGACAAAGCTAATTAATGCTCGCTATATGTTTAAAGAACCAAAGCAAAGAAAAATTGCTGAAAATTTCAAGCAAGAGCTAATAAACTTGGATAAATCTTTAAAATCAGAGGGCATAGAGTATATGCCGCTTAATAAAATCTCGGCCAGTATCCAATTCTAATTTGCCATAATATTTGGGCAATATTTGTTGTTGCATCGCGCTTCTATAAAAGTTACTAAATTTTGGAAGCGCTTTTTTTTTTCTTTATTTTTAGGTGCTTATCTATTAAAAGTGATGAAATTATCTAAATAAAAGTTATGTTTGTGGTATTAATAAATGGTTATGAATCCAGTAAACCCAATAAATAAGATTATCAGATTTTTGGCCCTGAGGGAGTCGGATATGTCTGAGCGTGATCTATCGCAGTTGAGTCTGTATATCTATACTGTTTTCTTAACTGCACCCCTAATGTGGGGGCACTTAGTTATTGCATACTTCTTTTGTGAGAACCCTTTGCTTTTTCAAATCGGAGTTGGGGCATGTCTGATTCATTTCTTTAGTCCAATTCTTTATTACTTTTTTGGGTCCTTATCTCTTGCGCTAAATATTACAATTCTGGCCGGATTTATCCATGAATTTTCTTGGTCAATTCTAACGGGAGGATTCTTTAGTGTTTCGCCAATTTGGTTTGCAGTCCTACCTATGATTGCCGGACTTATTGGAACAAAGAGAGACCTTCTTCTTTGGTTTATTTTATCAATTGTGGCCGCAACATACTTATTCATTTTGCACTTAAATGGCATCGTTCTCCATAGCTATTTGAATGAAACAGGTGAAGTGTTAGGGCGCGTTCTGATCATGATTGGGTTTATTTTATTAAACTCTCTTTTTATGTTTGTCTATATGGTGGATCGAGATCGCTTCTACCATACTATTGTCGAAAAGAAAGAGCAGATTGATACTCTTTTAACATTAGTAGGTCACGATATTAGTAACCCTCTAACAGTGGTTAACCTTTCAGCAAAAAGACTGAGTAAGTTACTAATCACGAATGAAGACGCAGACGTTCAAAAGTGCTTAACTCGTATCAACTCGTGTACATCTGGGATAAGTAATATCTTGACCCAGATTCGTGACCTGCAATCAATTAAGCAAGGCAAAGTTGAACTTAAGTTTGAAAAAGTTTACTTAAATCAGGTTATTGAGTACTTATACCGAGTCTTTGAATCTAAGCTATATGATAAGAATATTAAATTAAAGTATGATTATGCTGCTAATAAGCATATCTATTTTATGGGGAATTCCACGGCCTTAAAATACCAAATTTTTGGAAACCTCTTATCTAATGCTATAAAATTCTCTGAAATTGGCCAGGAAATTGAAATATCTGTTGATGAAAGAAGTGATGGCGTTCAAGTCAATTTAATTGATAGGGGTGTTGGTATTGAAGAGGAATTATTGGAAGTCTTATTTGAAAATAATTCTATCCCTTCAAGAGTTGGAACAAGTGGTGAAAAGGGAACTGGTTTTGGGATGTCTATCGTTAAGACATTTGTTGAACTTAGTCATGGCACAATTTCGGTACGCTCAAAAACTAAAGAAGTATCACCTGACAATCACGGTACACAATTCTCGCTATTGTTCAAAAAGACTTTGTTTTCTTAGACCAAAGCTCCTTGCTTTTGATATAATATTTTAAAATTATAACAAAAGAGGAATTATGAGGTCGACTAACCCGACACTAAGAAATGACGTATTCAATACGGGAACTTTATCTGACGAAAGAATGTCTTTTTCTGGAGTATTTAATAAAGGGATGATTCTCTTTGCTTTAATGCTTATGACATTCATTTATACTTGGAATATAACGCTTGGAACGCTAGAGAATTCAATGCAGCCTCAAATGGGAATGTATCCAATGATTGGTGGTATTGGCGGATTTATTTTCGCTATGGTAACAATCTTTAAGCCTCGATTGGCAATGTTTACAGCTCCTGCCTATGCTCTATGTGAAGGGCTTCTTTTAGGATCTATTTCTGCTATCTATGAATTTCAATTTAGAGGAATTGTTTTTAATGCCGTGACAATTACTTTTGCGGCCTTCATCACTTTGTTCTTCCTTTATCGTTGGGGCTTCGTAAGAGCTACGGGAATGTTTAGAAAGATTATTATGACGGCAATGTTCTCTATTATGGGAATCTATCTGGTAAGCTTTATCATGTCTTTCTTTGGAGCATCTATTCCAATGATTCATGGAAATGGTCCAGTTGGAATTGGTTTCAGCCTTATTGTCGTTGGGGTTGCAGCATTTAGTTTAATTCTTGATTTTGACTTTATTGAAAAGAGCGTTGATCAAGGTGCCCCAAAACATCTTGAGTGGTATGCAGGGTTCTCTTTAATGGTGACTCTTGTATGGCTTTATATCGAAGTTCTAAGACTTCTTTCAAAATTAAATAGTCGCGATTAATTTTAAATATTCATGGACCAACTTGCTCCAAAGAGTATTTGGTCCATGATTAACTTTTTAGCTGTTAATTCACTTCCCGTATTTCCATTTGTTTCTTGAAGCATATGACGATATTCATCAAATAAATTTCTATTCTCTGGTAATTGCTGGGCCATCTCTTCTAAAATATATGCCGCTTGTGCAAATTCTTTTGCAACTACAGTATTAGATTTGCCCGCTATTTTATAGCTAGGGTAGACCTTCTTTAAATGCTCTTTGAACTCTATAAGAAGCTTAACAGTGTATTCGTTCTCGGTAGGGATATAGAGCTTTGCCCATTCTTTAATTTCTTTAATACTTGTTTGGTGAGCATAAAATTCATCCGTGCGATCGTAGTCGTATCCCCATTTTGATTTCTTAACAACAACGCCCTGGCAAACAACTTTTAAGGCATCATCTGAAAGACTTGTCACAACTATTTTTGAGACCCCTGTCACTTTCTCTGTTGATTCACTTTCCATGTCACGACAGTTGTACTGGCAACTAAAGATCACTTCCTTTGGATAAGGCGCTGCGAAGTCGTTTTGAATGTATTTCTTTGTCGCGTAATCTGCTAGACAAAAGCCTGGGCCTGGCCCAACCGCTAATATATTTAGTGAAAGGATTCCTGTGAGTAGGGATCTCATTATTTACCAGTCATTCCTTGGTAGAGCACAAACCAGATGTAAATACTAAGAACTAGAAGGACTAACTTGAAACTGATACGCCAGTAATTTAGTGGTTTTTTATTTTTCATGGGCGCGATTATATGTATCTCATCTTACTTAGGCAAACTTGTAAGTCATCGTAATTGCATTAAAAATAGTCTTTTAGTCAAGTAAGTTCACTAGGTTTCCGAAAAGTGAATGAATAATTAATCTTTATTAAGGACGTTCATGAAGTTTTTTAAGAACCCTTCTTTTATCCTAATCTTTTCCCTCTTACTTGGTGTCTTCCCACAGGTTTACTTTGTTAAAAATATTCTACCTGAAATCGACTGGCGAACACCTGCTTCAACTCAAAAGAGTGCTTATGAGATTTGGGGGGAGATGATGGAGGCCTCTGTTGGCTATAGTGCAAAAGCCACTGGGGTTTTAGGTTCTGGACGACGCTCAATCACTTGGGGTGCGGAGAAGGAAGGTTCTTCTTCATATGTCACACGAATCCTTGGGCCCAATACAAATGCATTCAACTCAGTCCTTCCTACAAGTGAATCAACTCGAATTAAATTCTTAAAAGAATTCTTTACTCGCTGGATAAATAATACTCCTGGACAGTCGATACGTGTTTGGATTGATGATAAGGGTGTTCGTCACGATCCAGTTAAAGAACTCTTTGATGAAAAGGGAAGAAATAAGGCCATGGATATTTCATTTCTAAATGGCTTCAATCCTAAAGAAGCGTCATTGGAAGAACTTGAAGAGAAGTGGCAGCAATGGGGTAGCAAGGTCAATAATAGTCCATTTAGCTATCTTTCACCGCTAACGAGAAGACAACTCTTTAAGGGAGAATTTCCGCATACTGAAGCGGAATTAAAACCCTATTATCGTATGATTCCAAATATTGGCGCTGCTCAAAAGTATATAGAAGGTATCGAATCAACCTCTGTTGGTTGGGAAGTATTATTTAAGCCGCAAAAATCTTATGGCGAATTCCAAGAAATGATTGCTTGGTTTAAAAAGACAATGGGAAGAAATGGAGAATTATTTCAGGCCCCTGGTCATCAACGAATGGTCGTTCCTATTGGGGATAACTTTAATCGTCAAAAAGCTGCAGAATTAACGAAAGCCGCTCAAGCGCTTATCGTTCTTGAGGGGATCGCTGGACGCTCTGGAATTGAAACGGCCGACTATAAAGAAATACTCGATGACTGGGAAATTTCAAATGGTATTATTGATGGAGAGGAAACTGATCGAGGACCTTTACGAGTTGATTATGAAGGTCGCTTTGTGAACGATTCGGTTTCAATTGAATTTCGATCGGGAACAAAGAATGCAAGAGTTGCTCGCTTTGTTCAGGCTTCTCTCGCTTCACGCTTTTCACGTAATGACTTTAGTGGAATTGAAAAGATTCGTTCTTGGACTCTAATAGACGATCAAACAATGCACTATGCAGAAGCTTCTGACTTAAAGCACCGCTTTGGTTTAACAATGGAGCAAGCAAAGAGGGCCGCAGACAAGCTTAATAAAGCTGCTCTTGAAGGCTATAACGTTGTCCTTTGGAATTGGTATAACGAATGTCCAATGTTTGGGAAAACAAAGAAGGCAATTCTTAAAAACTTAACTAGAGATTATCTCATTGATGTAGGAAGCCTTAGGCAGACAAACCGAGATAATCTAAGAAAGGCCATTATCTCCCTTCAAAGAGAGTGGGTTGCTTCATCAAATATCACTGAAGATATAAGAAAGTATATGATGCCTCAGAGAAGCTTTTCTGACAGAGAGAATTTTCATAAATTTAAACCAGGTACAAATATGCCAGTCGATGTAAATAAGGTCGATCTTGGGATTGAATACTCTGCAAAGTTTCCTCTTAAGTATCAAGGCGATTTTGCAATGATCGAAAATGAAAACGGTGGGTATAATCGCGAAAGGCTTATGGACGGTAAAATGTCATGGCTTCAGACCCGTGTTGATATGTCACCTGATGAGAAAGAAGCATATCTCGAAAAACTTGCAACAGATCTTCGTGACAGGTTAGGTGGTGAAGCGCAAGTCGAAAGACTTTATGAAGATGGGCATGGTCACGGTCTTGATATTGCCTTTAAAATTCGTGACTCTAAAGATCGTTCGTGGAGAGTCGAGTGGGATGGTATTGGTAGAAACTATACTCCTGCAGGAGATGTTATTATTGACTCTGTTAGGGCCGGCTCTATTGAAGTTGTCACACCAAAGTTTGAACCAAATATGGATGAGATGCAGGCCGTATTTGATACATTTCAAAAGAATAATGCTCTTCCATATATTAAAGCAGGGGGAGGTCATTTAAATATTGACCTGACTGTCTTTGATGGAAAGCCTCATGAATTTGCGCGCTTTCTTGCTGTTTTTAATGAGTATCGATCTGTCATTGCATTTATGTTTCAAGACTTAAATCGTGTTAAGAGTGCTGAACCGGTTGCTATTTCTTCTGAGTTTGCTCAAAGACTTGCTAATTGGGATGGAACTGAAACTGAACTTAAGAAAGCTCTTTATAATGAAGGATACTTTAATAAACGCGTCGGAAGAAAAGCGCGCTATACTCACTTAGATGTGTCAGCATATTTTCAAGATGTGATTCCTGAAAAATTTATTAGTGATGATTTTGATATTTCTAATCCAAAAGTGCCATGGCGCCCTGCCTTTAGAGTAAATCCAAAAATTAGAAAGGCCGAAGTTCGCCTAATGAATGCACCACGTGATGCATATGAGAGTGCACTACAGATGAAATTATTTCGGGCCATTCTAAATAAGGCCTTAAATACGACAGATGAAATTTCTGGTACGTTACAAAGCGTCAGTCATGAAGAATATCTTAAGAATCCAGCAAGACTTATTGAAGATCTTAAGAAAATGACAGATGACTTAGGACTTGAAATGCGAGAGTATCGTCCAATTATTGGCGAAGGGCTTGCGAATGTTGAGCAATACACAAGTATGAAATTCTACCGACCACTTAAAGACCAACTAGTTAATAACCCAGTTTTTGATGGTTGGGAGAAGGCGGTTAGGCCAAGAGGTAAAAATAAGGCAATCACATCCGAAGGAAGAGCTTATACTGGGCCAATCTATCCGGAAGCAATTGAGTTTCAAGAGCTTCGACTTGAGTCGGCCAAGCAAGGTGAGATTAATCGTGCTACACTTGATCCAAATTTCTATGGTGGTAAGCAATTCTCGCGTAGGACGAATTGTGTGGAGGCAATTAAAAGCTTAATTGCAAATTAATATGAAACAGAAAGTTATCTATACAACTTTAATTTTAGAGGATGCAAAGCAAGTAAGGGCGATATTAGAAGAGGCTGGTATTAAGGTAAAATCTTCTAGTGGCCACTTGAATGAGCATATCTACTTAAACTCAGCTTCGGCCCAAGAGTACTCAATTTCTGTTGAAGAATTATACTATGTGGATGCAAAGTATATTTTAGAAAAGCATGGTATCGAAGTTTTAAATATTGAAGAAAATGAGTCTAAGTCTAAAAGAGAAGTAGACTATATGCACGACTCTTTAAGGCTTGCTGTTTTTGGTATGATCTTTGTTCCAGTTATCCTTAATCTCTTATCACTTTATAAATTTGGCTTAGGTATTAAGAATAAAGAACAGTTAAAGATCTTTCGAATTACCCAAATTATTGTCTTAAATATTATAGGCTTAGCTTTTTGGAGCACCATTCTTTATAATAAATATTTCTTATCGTAGTAAGCTATATCTTTTATTTTATTTATTCCAATGAAAAGGCCATTCTTTCTTCATCAAAAGGAATCGAGGAGGGGAAATGAAGGTCCTATTTGTTTTATTATTTTCATTAATGACATTTGCAAATTCAAAAGTTTTATCAATACGTACCGTTACATTACCTGTTGATGTAAGCACAGCAAAGCTTAAGTGGACCAATCTTGGCTATGGCAGTACTTACTTTGTGAAAGTTATTGTACCTGAGCTTGCGAGTGAGACTATTATGAATCATCGTAATTTAGGCGAAGATGGGCCATGCATGTTCACATACGATACTAAAAATCTTGAAGATGTGATTGGTGACAACCCAGGTGTCGAAGATATTGATTTTGAAATAACTCTAACAAGATTTATTTCAAAGAATCCAGATGGTGAATGCCGTGTTTCTCTACAAGAGAATATTAATGCTGATATTCGCGGTTTTAAATTTACCCACACTCTTAGTCATCAAATGCCAAATAGGGTTGGTGAGGATTGTTTCTAACGAAGATCCTTGAATAAGAATTCAAGTCCATTCAATTTGATCTCGGCCAGCTCCTCAAGGAGTCTGCCGAGCTCGCCTTGAGGGAAGCCTTTTTGTGAAAACCAAACAAGATATTCGTCTGGAAGATCAATAAGAAGTCTGCCTTTGTATTTTCCAAAGGGCATGGTTGTTTGGACAAATTTTAAGAGGTGTTCTTTATTAAATGCAACTTCCATATCCACAGTATAATGGATTACTCGTTGACTGGCCCCTATAAACTCTGCTAAAAATGACGAATGGCAGAATTTACGCAATTGGGTTTATCCCAAACTATTGAAGATGCTCTTTCCAAGAAGGGTTATACAAAACCAACTCAAATTCAAGCAGAGGGAGTCCCTGCTGTTTTACAGGGCAAGGATCTTCTTGCGATCTCTCAGACGGGAAGTGGTAAAACAGCTGCATTTTCAACGCCAATACTCGATTTAATCTCTAAGAGTAAATCAAAGTTAAAACCGTACCATATACGATCTCTTGTCATTGCCCCAACTCGCGAGCTTGCGATGCAAGTAGAAGAAAGCTTTAAAGAGTATGGTAAGGGCCTTGCTCTTTCAACTCTTGCTGTCTATGGAGGTAGTGCCAAGAAGCTTCAAGTTCAAAAACTTGCTAAAGGCGTACAAATATTAGTTGCTACACCAGGACGATTAGTTGATCTTATTCAAGATGAGAAGATCTTTCTTGATGAGGTCACACATTTAGTTCTTGATGAAGCAGATCGCATGTTAGATATGGGCTTTAAAGATGATTTGGAGTTTGTTTTAAATAAGATTCCAGAACAAAAACAATGTCTTTTCTTTTCTGCAACAATGCCAAGGGAAGTAGAAGGGATTGCTAATAAGCTTTTAAAAAGTCCTCATAAGATTGAAATCGCTCCTGTTAAGGCTAGGCATGAGGGGATTCGTCAGATGGCCTACCTTGTGGAAGAAGAGAAGAAGGCCGACTTTCTTTTAAAGTTTTTAAAAGATCGCAATATTAAAAGTATTATTGTCTTTGTGAAGACTAAGTCTCAGGCCAATAAATTAGAAAGACACTTAAAAGCAAATCATATTAAGGCCTGTGCTATTCACTCTGATCGTGATCAGCGCCAACGTATTTATAATTTAAAAGAATTCCAAAAGGGGAATATGCATGTTCTTGTGGCCACTGATATTGCAGCTCGTGGGCTCGATATTGACGGTGTGGGATATGTCCTAAACTTTAACCTCCCACAGCAGATTGAGAACTACACTCACAGAATTGGCCGAACTGGACGAGGGGGAAGAAGAGGGATTGCCATCTCTTATATTTCACCAAATGAAGAAAATTATTTTAAAAGAATTCAAAAAGAACTTGGACTTGATATCCATATAAAAGGGCCTACTAAGTAGGCCCTTCTTTTTAGCATTTATTTTTCGATATTTGCACCAACAACAGCTGCCATTTGCATCATGTTGATTGTTTCACCTTCCTTCATGTTACGAAGGTCAGTTACTTTTCCAGACTTAGACGTCGAATTAGTGTGCTTAAAGATTGAAAGTAGAGTTGCGTCAGCTACGATAAACTTACCAGCATTCTCTGGCTTTCCATTTTCAGTCTTAGTTTGAAGACCTTTTTCTTTAATATAATCCCACAGTCTTTTAGTGATTTCAGTTCTTGGTAGTTCTGTCTCACCAAGCATTGCTGCTAAGTCTGCTTTTAGTTTTACTGGTTTCTTTAATCCTTTTTCTTCACTCATAATTTAATCCTTTAATTAGTGTCTCTAATAATTGTTTAGGAAAAGACTTTCTTTGTACAGAGAAAATCAATTACCCATCGAGTCGATCATCTGCAATATGAGTATTTAAATCCTCAATTACTGATAATTCAACTATATTTGATGCTTTATCTAGTAATACTAGACAGTCTTTACTTAAATTAAGAAGGTGTAACTTCTTACCTTGTTGCGCGTAGCGTTCGGTAATATTTTGTAGGGCCTCAATTCCTGAGTGATCCCAAACACGTGAATTATCAAAGTCGATATACACGTGCTCCTTATCTTCTTTAAAGTCAAAAAGGTCTTTAAATGAAGTTACTGAACCAAAAAATAGCGGACCATCTAATTCATAAATAGTCTTATCGTCTTCATCTTTCTTCTTTGCATGCATTGTCTTTCCATGCTCCCATGCAAATACTAGGGCCGAAACAATAATTCCGACAAGAACAGCAATCGCTAGGTCAGCTAGAATTGTTACGACTGAAACAAGGATAATTACTAGGAAGTCCGAAAGTGGAATTCTCTTAAATAGACGTAAGCTTGACCATTCAAAAGTCCCGATAACAACCATAAACATAACACCAACAAGGGCACCTAGTGGAATCATTTCAATTAATGGCGCACCAAAAAGAACGAAGCCTAGAAGTAGGATTGCTGCTGTAACACCCGAGAAGCGTCCACGTCCACCACCGCGAATATTAATCATTGATTGACCAATCATGGCACAACCACCCATACCACCAAAGAAGCCATTAACCATATTGGCAAGCCCTTGACCAACACATTCACGATTTCCTTGTCCACGAGTATCAGTTAGTTCATCAACTAGTTGAAGTGTCATAAGAGATTCAATTAGACCAACGGCGGCTGCTAAAAGAGCGTATGGAAAGATAAGTTTTAAGTTATCCATTGTTAATTCAACAAAAGGAATTTTAAATGTTGGAAGACCTGCTGCAATTGTTGTGATTGTCTTATCTTGGTCTTGTACAAAATCAAGTACTGTTCTAACCAGTCCTGGATTTGCTTCATTCAATAGGTACCCAATAACAGTAGAAGCTACGATTCCTACAAGGGTTGCTGGAACAGCTTTTGTAAGCTTTGGAAGGAAGACACTGATTCCCATTGTTAGAGCAATCAGTCCACACATAACTAAGAGTTGAGCTGAAGGAAGAAGCTCTCCGCCAACAGTGAATTGCGAAAATTGTGCACGGAAAATAATGATGGCAAGACCATTAACAAATCCAAGCATTACTGGGTGGGGAACAAGGCGAATAAACTTACCAAGCTTAAGTAGCCCAAATACTATTTGAATTAGGCCCATGATGATAACAGCAGCAAAAAGGTAGCTAAGTGCATTGTCCATGGCCGCATCAAAAGTCATCCCACTGTCTTTGCTCATTTCCATTACTTTATATACAAGTGGCGCAAAGATAACTGCTACAGCTCCTGTTGCACCAGAGATCATTCCTGGGCGCCCTCCAAAGATTGCCGTGATAAGTCCCATCATGAAGGCCGCATAAAGACCAACCTTTGGGTGAACACCTGCAACAAAGGCAAATGCAATTGCTTCAGGAACAAGTGCTAAAGCAACAGTTAACCCTGAAAGGAAATCATTTTTTAAGTTTTCTGGTTTCTTGATCGTTAGATCAATAAAACGGTTTTTTAGTGAAGCACTCACATCTTCACTATGCTTGATTTTATCAGCTGACATGTCTCTCTTCCTATTTAAGTGTAAGCCTAAATACTATAGTATTTGACGCAACATTTAAAGGCTTTGTTCATTAAATCAAATTATCTTTTCGTTAAAGTTACAATAAAAATTATTATTTACGGCGAATTGACCAATTCTCCACAAACTTTACGCTGCTAAATTCCATAATAAGCCTGTGGTAATCACACAACTACTACATGGAGACTTTCTTATGAAAACATTTATTGTAAACGAAATTAATCCAATGAGCTTTTCCCAGATAAAAGTAAATCGCCCTAAGGCAAAGGGAAGAGATCTTCTCATCCAAGTGAAGGCGGTCTCGGTCGGAACTTATGATAATGAGATGAGACCAACTCATATGGGCAAGACTCTCGGCTTTGATGCTTCTGGTGTTGTTTCGGAAGTAGGTGAAGGGGTTCAAGATTTCAAAGTGGGTGATGAGGTTTACTACACAAGTGATATGAAAAGAAGTGGAACTAATTCAGAATTTCAAATTGTGGATGAAAGACTTGTTTCCCTTAAGCCTGAGAACTTAGATTTCTCCCAAGCTGCAACTCTACCGCTTGCTTCGATTATGGCCTTTGATAGTTTATTTGATAAATTACAAATTGATCCTGAAAAGAGTCGCGGGCAAACAATTTTAATTATCGATGGAGCAAATAGCATTGGTGCCATGGCAACCCAATTGGCCAGTAAACTGACTAATTTAAAAATTGTTACAACGGCAGGTGATGCAAAGTCTAAGGAGTTCTCAAAGAAGATGGGGGCGGATATTACCATTAATGGCACCCTTCCAATTGCTGCTCAATTGAAGAGAGTAGGTGTTGATAAAGTCGATTATATTATTTGTGCAAGTACACCAAATCAATATATCCGTAGGCTAAGGGCCATCGTTAATGAGAAAACTCGTATGGTATCTCTTTTTACTGTTCGTGATGAATTTTTTCCTAACGACTTTATTTCGGCCTTGCCAAATATTGAACAAGAATTTGTCCTCGTGTCATCCTCCGGGATTATAGATCAGGAGGACTATGGAAATTATTTAAGAGAAGTCACTCTTTTGGTTGAAGCCGGTGCTCTTATTCCTCTTGTTGGTATGGATCTGGGAAAGATTTCAGTTGAGACTCTTGAGCAGGGCCATAGTCTGATTAACCAAAGGCATATCATAGGTAATATTAGCTTAAGTTTTTAAACTTCATCAAAACTCCTCCAGGTTTTGTCCGGCCTTTATAAAGGGGGCCGGTTTTTTTCAAATAGACTTCGATGTGTTTTCCTTTATAATAAATCTTATGGAAAATAAAATTGAAGTATCAGACAAAGTTAAGCAGGCATATGAAATTGCAGTTAAGGCACGCTCAAATGCTCATGCTCCATATTCAAAATTTCAAGTAGGCTCGGCACTAAAGATTAGTGGTGTCGAAGACCCAATCCCTGGCTGTAATGTTGAAAATGCAAGTTATGGTGGAACAATTTGTGCTGAAAGGGGAAGTGTCCTTTCAAGTGTGGCACAATTTGGTAAAAAGGATTTTGAATTTATCGTGGTTGTGACAGACCAAGAAGATCCGGCCGTTCCATGCGCATTCTGTCTTCAGGTTATGTCAGAATTTGTAAAAGCAGACTTTCCAGTTTACTTGGGCAACCTAAAAGGGATTACGAAAAAAGTTCTCTTTAAAGAACTTCTTCCGCATCCATTTACTGAATTTTCTGTTTAATTTTAGCTGCGAGAAAAAACGCTTTTCGTATGGGCACTATAGATTTCAAGATCGTTGAGATCCTTTAGTTGCCCGATAAGCTTTTTGTCGTCACTATCGCTAAGTTCTGTTTCTAAAATTGTGAAGAAGCCCTGGCGATCAGTTGCTTCAAATGATGCCTTTTGAACCACGCGGTAAAGGTCTTCTCTTGTATTATTTGAAACCTCAATTAACTTATGAAGAACGAAGCTTGAAAGGTGCTTAAAGTTTTGAGTGACTTTCGCTTTCATTGCTTCCTTGTCAATGACAAGGTCTTCGACAGTACTACTCATGCGCTCAATTGAGTAGAGTAGGATTCCAAACATGTCTGGAAGAAAGAATCTTTCCGCACTTGAGTGACTAATATCTCTTTCGTGCCAAAGAAGACAATTATCCATTGCCACTTGATTATATGTTCTTAGCATCCTTGCCATACCCGTTAGGTTCTCGCTTGAGATTGGATTCTTTTTGTGCGGCATTGTCGAAGATCCTTTTTGGCCCTTCTTAAAGCCTTCGAAAACTTCTGCAACGTCAGAGTGTTGAAGATGGCGAATCTCGACACATAGCCTTTCTAAGGCACATCCAAAAAGGGCGATGATATTAGTTAATTTTGCAATTCGATCACGGGGGACGACTTGAGTAGAGATAGGTTCTACTTTTAGGCCAAGAAAATTTAAAACTTCTTCTTCAATCTCTGGAGTTAGGATTGTGTAGTTACCAACTGCTCCAGACATTTGACCAGTTAATTCATTCTCATAAAAGTCTTTAAGATCACCGTAGCGTCTTTTAAACTCACATAGGTGTCCTCTGAGTTTTTGTCCAAAACTCATTGGCTCGGCAAAGATTCCATGTGAGCGTCCAATACAAATCGTATCGATATGTTCTTGAGATTTTTTATCGAGAGTATTTAAAAGATTATCAAAAGCAGGAAGGATACGATTAAGTGTTTCCTTGATTTGAAGTGTAAGGGCCGTATCGATGATGTCAGATGATGTAACACCATAGTGAAAGTATTTACCTTCATTTGTTTCTAACTGCTCTGTAATTGACGTACAAAAAGCGATAACATCATGTCTTGTTTCTTTTTCAATCTCTTTGATTCGTTCAGGGTTAACTGTGACAAGATTAAGCTTGTTAGAGAACGCTTCTTTGATAATACCTGCATTCTCAAGAGCTTTTGTTAAAGAGTGTTCGACTTCGAGAAATTTCTCAAACTTAAATTGCTCGCTCCAGATTTCACTAATCTCTTTCTTTTCGTACCTTTCAATCATAATTTATCCAATTCTTTTAAAAAATAAAACCTACTCCAAGCTGAGCACTTACCCAACTTGCTGATGCCTCTTGAGTAATTGTGTCATCAGAACTCTTTAGGGCCATCAGGTTATAAATTAGCCTTGCTGAAAAATGAAGACCACTGCTAGCACGATAAATTAAACCATAGCCAGCATTAAACCCAAGTCCTGATAACTCTGTTCCAAATGCTTCAGAGTCAGTCATATTATAGGTAACATGGGCATGAATTTCATCGTAAATAGACTTAATATTAATGAAGTCATTTACTAAAATTGAGCGCCTACTTAGTCCTAGGCCACCAGTATAAACACTTAGGCTGGCATCGAGGTTGTCAAATTCAGTTACGCTTGCCACATCAAGAGTGTTTAGGGCACCGTAAAGACTTAGAGAGTACCTGTCACTATAGAAAGTAAGTGTTCCACTTATTGTATTTGTCGAAGCAAATTCACTTAAGTTGGTAATTCCACCATAATTAAATTCTAGCGAAAAATTATCGTCCTTAATATTGTAGCGAGAAGTCTCGTAGCCATAGTCTTCATCCACGACATTGATATCTTCAAAACTTGTTAAGTCTTGTGCATATACAGTGGAGCTTAAAGCTAATAGTAGAGTAGAGATTAAACTTAACTTTTTCATTAACGTCCTCCTCCTTTAATAATCGCCTTATCAAAAGCCTGGTCAGGGAGATTCTCGATACCGACAATTTGAGCAAGTTCAACTCTTTTTGCTAGGTATTGAAATTTTATAATAGACTCTCTCGTTAGTGAGTCAAAATAGTCCTGCATGGCCAGCTGATATTCTAAGTAGCGCGTCTTGCGGTTTGTATACTGATACAGGGCCGTCTCCATTCTCTTTTTCAATGAATCATTTCGAGACTTGATAATATTAAGTTGCTCAACTGAAGAGTTTAGGAAGTTGAAAATATTGACAATAGCTTCTTCAACTTTTCTTCTTGTTAGGCTTAGGTCGTACATGGCCTTTTCTTTTTCGAGTCTTGCATTTGCAAGTTTACGACGATTGAAAAGCCCTCCATCCCCAAATAGTGTCCAGCTAGCGTTTAAGCTTGCCACGAGGTCAATATTAGAGTTACCCGGTGAAGTTGTGTAGTAGTCGTTTGTCACAGAACTACCATCAAAGATTTGAGAATACGTTCCAAAGTTCACAGTGATCTTTGGTAGAGGAAGATTGTCTCTTACCGCAATTTCGTACTCACGATTTTTAATATTTCTTTCGACCTTCTTATCAAGAATGAAAGGAGAGACTTTTCTTGCTGTCGCAATCGCATTGTCTCTACTATAAGTTGATTTCTCGTATTGATAATCATCTTTGATAAAGTAGAGTGTTCCTGGAGGATCATTTAGGCGCTTTGCCATGTCTTCAGAAGCAATATTTTCATTAGTCTTTGCATTTGTGTAAGCTTCCTGCGCTCTAAGGTACTCAGCACGTGACTGATAATATTCGTGTTTTGTGACCTTCTTTTGGAGAACTTTTTCACGATTCATACGATACACAAGAGTTGCTCTTTGTAGGTATTGGCGAGCAATGATCTTCAAGTCCTTTGCATGAATAAGCTTTACATATTCGCGAACAAGTTCTTGCTTAAATTCACGAAGTGTTTCCTTGTCGCGATCTATTTGGCGCTCAAGTGATTCCTTTTCATTCTTATAATTTAAGTAATCCTTGCCCCAGTTAAATAGAGTATATTCTCCTAACTCTAGACCAACGCTTCCACTTGCGGAGCGAGATGTACGAGATAGGTCGTTACTTCCACTTTTAAGGGTACCAATTCGTTGTGGATTTAACTGAAAGTTAATCTTAGGATTTGGTGTCCAGAATTCTTCTTTTGTATCCTTAAGACGATTCTTAAGGATCTCAATATTCTTGCGACGAATGATATTGTCTTGATAGCTTCGCATTCCTTGTTCGATGACTGTTCCGATATCAAGTGGGCGATAAGCACTCTCGTCAACTCTATCTTCGCTGGCCTCTTGAATGAAGATCTCAGGAGATTGTTCTAATGCATATGAAAAGGTTGATAGAAATAGGTAGGCGCAAACAAAGCCTATTGTTTTAGTCATAAATGAAGTCCCTCTCGTTTAGCTAATGCTAATATTGTGCTTCTGCTAAAATTATGACTTGCGTGATATGAGATGGCAACTTTTGCTAAATGGGAATTCTAGAGGGTTAGCCCCGGGCAGCCACGACGAACAATTTGTTCTTCGAGTTTGATAACTTTTAGATTTGTAATCTTTAGTTCTTGAATGACGCGGTATTGATTATCTCTTAGTTTAGAGGAGATCGACTTTTTATTCTCAGGTGTCGACTTTAAAAGATTTTTATTTCGATCGAGTAAGAAGAGAAGTCTTTGTCGGTGTTCAACTTTTTCTTGTCGTTGGTTCATCAAAGAGTCACATCGTCGGGAAATACTTGGGTCAGTAATGATAGAATCTGAAATAGTTTGCGCATTAAGTCTATGCTCAATTAAGGCCGTAT
The DNA here is from genome assembly GCF_050955245.1 of Halobacteriovorax sp. GFR8. Lineage (NCBI taxonomy): Bacteria > Pseudomonadati > Bdellovibrionota > Bacteriovoracia > Bacteriovoracales > Halobacteriovoraceae > Halobacteriovorax > Halobacteriovorax sp. GFR8. Next base: position 864,408 of record NZ_JBPBLR010000002.1, read on the forward strand.
AAATAAAAACAATGGCACTGAGTGTTAAGGCGAAGTATTTCATAGATTTATGATATCACACTTTGCAAGTAGCACAGGTATTTGTTATTATTTACTGTCAAAAAGGTAAATAATGAACTTAAAAGCTTTGGTATTAATACCATCAAGATTCGCCTCGACTCGTTTCCCCGGAAAACCTCTAGCAAATATCGCCGGCAAGGCAATGGTCTCTCATGTTTATGATGGATGCGAAGGTATTGTAGAAAACTTTCCTGGTTCGAAAGTTTGTGTCGTAACGGATAATGATGAAATTGAAAATATGTTAAAAGAATCGGGCCGTAATGTGGTTCGTATCGATGATGATGTGCCTTCGGGAAGTGAAAGAATTTTCTTGGCCTATGATCGTTTCTTTAAAGACGAGAAGTATGATTTTGTTATCAATGTGCAAGGTGATGAGCCTCTGATTCAAGCAGACTTACTGAGTGAACTTCTTAGAATTCATAGTTCGCAAGGCTTTGATGTGGCCACGGTAATTAAAGAGATGTCGATTGATAATGATCATGAGGACTACTTAAACCCAAATAAGGTAAAGGCCGTCTTTTCGAAAGAAAAGAATATTTGTCATTACTTTACAAGAAGCCCGCATCCATTTAATCGCCAAAATACACCAGGTCTTAATTGGTACCTACATATTGGTATCTATTCATTTAGGCCTGAAGTTTTAAAAAGATTTTGCTCTTTAGGGGAGTCGACTAATGAAAAGATCGAATGCCTTGAGCAACTAAGACTACTCGATAATGGCTACACTATTGGTGCAGCAATTACAGATATGACATTATGTGGAGTTGATACTCCAGAAGATATTCCATTTGTGGAGGGAGTGATAAATGGCAAATAGCCAAAAGAAGTATATTTTCATTACTGGTGGTGTGACAAGTTCTCTTGGTAAGGGGCTAGCTGCTGCATCCATTGCATCTTTACTTGAGAGACGAGGAATTCGTATCAATATGTTAAAGATGGATCCGTATATCAACGTTGACCCAGGTACGATGAGTCCTACTCAACACGGGGAAGTTTTTGTGACAGACGATGGTGCAGAAACAGATCTTGATTTAGGCCACTACGAAAGATTCACTTCGCTAACACTTTCTAAGCAATCAAACTTCACAACTGGACAGGTTTATCTTGAGGTAATTGAGCGCGAAAGAGAAGGGAAGTATTTAGGAAAAACAGTTCAAGTTGTTCCTCATATTACTGATGAAATCAAACGCCGTATTCATATTGCAGCAGAAGATGCAGATATTCTTATTGGTGAAATTGGTGGAACAATTGGAGATATTGAATCTCTGCCATATGTTGAGTCAATTAGACAATTTGCACATGACGTTGGACAAGAGAATGTTCTATTTATTCATCTTGTTCTAATTCCTTACCTGTCAGCTGCAGGAGAGTTAAAGTCAAAGCCGGCCCAACACTCGGTAAAAGAGTTACGCTCACAAGGTCTCTTTCCACATATTATTATTTGTCGAAGTGACCGCGAGATTGATCAGTCGATTATGGATAAGATCTCTCTTTTCTGTAACGTACCAAAAGACAATGTATTCCAATCTCTAGATTTGGATTCTATTTACAAAGTTCCGCTAAACTTTCACTCACAAGGCCTAGATGAAAAGATCACAAAGATTTTAGGAATCTGGTCTTCTTCACCAAAAGTTGATGACCTTGAGAAGGTTGCATACAACTTCGATCACCCTTTAAGAGAAGTGAAGATTGGTATCGTTGGGAAGTATACGGAATTAGTCGAGTCGTACAAATCACTTGATGAGGCCCTAAAACACGGAGCTCTTGCTCACCAGCTTAAGCTTGTTCCTGTTTATGTTGACTCAGAAGATATTGAAAAAGAAGGTGCTGCAAATTTATTAAAAGATGTACAAGGTGTTCTTGTTCCAGGTGGTTTTGGAGAGCGTGGTACAGAAGGAAAAATCTCTGCCATTCAATACGCTCGTGAAAATAAGGTTCCATTCTTTGGGATTTGCCTTGGTATGCAATTAGCAATCGTTGAATATGCGAGAAATATTTGTGGATTAAAAGATGCTACATCTGAGGAATTTAATAATGGTGGTGATCTCCTAATTCATTATATGGAAGGACAGACTCGCGATGGAGCTAAAGGTGGAAGTATGCGCCTTGGTAGCTATGAGTGTGAGCTTCTTGATGGAAGCCATGCCATCGAGATGTACGGTGAAAAAATTATTCATGAAAGACATCGTCATCGTCTAGAAGTTAATAACTTCTACGTTGAGCAGTTAAAAGAATGTGGGCTAGTCATCAGTGGAAAGAATCCTGAGCTTGATCTTGTTGAAACGATTGAGATTAAGGATCATCCTTTCTTCTTTGCATGTCAGTACCACCCAGAATTTAAGTCGAGGCCATATGCGGCCCACCCAGTTTTTAGCGAATTTATTAAAGAGGCAGATAAATATGGAAAATAAAAAATTTGATCTATTCATGGGGACTTGTGTAATCGAGTCTGAACAAATGTGTATGGACGTTTGCGGACGCCTATTAGAAATGCTTGAGCCTGTTAAGGATCAAATCAACTTTTCTTATAAAGGAAGTTTCGATAAGGCCAACCGTTCTTCGATCGATTCATTCAGAGGTCCAGGACTTGAAAAAGGTCTACAGATTCTTGAAAAAGTTAAGAAGCAGTACGGAGTTCAGCTTATTACTGACTTTCACACTGCTGAACAAGCTGATGTTGTCGCAAGTGTTGTTGATACAATTCAGATCCCAGCATTTCTATGTCGTCAAACAGATATGATCTTAGCTGGGGCCGAAGCCTGTAAGAAGCACGATGCTCAACTTAAAATTAAAAAGGGGCAATTCCTTTCTCCTGAAGAGACTGGAAATATTGTTAAGAAGGCCGAAGAGTTTATTACAAAAGATAAAATCCTTCTAACTGAAAGAGGTACTTCATTTGGTTACAATAATCTTATCGTTGATATGGCAAGTTTCCAAATTATGAAGTCATTTGGTGTTCGTGCAATTCACGATGCTACTCACTGTGTTCAAAGACCTGGTGGACTTGGAACTTCAACTGGTGGGAAACGTGAACAGATTTTAACTCTTGCACAAGCTGCAGTCGCTGCTGGTGCTGATGGGATTTTTATGGAAGTTCACCCTAACCCTGCAGAAGCCAAGTCTGATGCTGCAACAAGCTTACCACTTGACCAAGCTGGAGCGATTATCCAAAGACTATTAAGAATTAAAAACGCAATTACGGAATAATTAATGGATTTATTTACAAAAGCACAAAAGTACAAAGAGAAATTAAAAGATATCAAAGTTCTTGCTTTTGATATTGATGGAGTACTTACTCCTGGACACGTATGGTACCAAGATGATGAAATGGGCTTTAACCGTTCATCACATACTTCTGATGGTTATGCACTAAAACTGCTCATGCGAGCAGGGTTTAAAGTAGGAGTGATCTCTGGAGGTGCTTCAAAAGGTGTTCAAGAGCGCTTTGTGAATAACCTTAAACTTGATTTCGCTTTTCTTGGTGATGAAGATAAGAGGGTTGCCTTTAAGAAAGTTCTCGAGCTTGGCTATAAAGCAGAAGAAGTTCTTTTTATGGGAGATGAGTTCTTTGATGTACCACTTCTTAAGGCCGCTGGCTTTGCAGCGACAACTCCTCACGCATCTCATGAAATTCAAGTTTATTGTGATTACGTTACTCAAAGAGAAGGTGGCCATGGTGCAGTTAGGGAAGTTATCGATATCTTCCGCTATGTACACGGTATTGTTCCAGAAGTCCTAGACTTCGATGACAAGCCGATTGATTTTAAACATTCATGGCCAAAGTAGGAGTTGATTAAAAATGGATTTAGCAAAACTTAAGGCCCTATTAGACGATCAGTACGAGTGGCCTGCTGTATATAATTTTAAATTTATTGGAAATGATTCAAATCGTGATGAGTTAATTATGGCCGTAGGTGAAAAACCACACCATGAAAAACCATCTAAAACAGGAAAGTATATTTCTTTTACATTCAATGTTACATGCAATAGTTCAGATGAAGTGTTAACGATTTATGAACGAGTCGGACGTCTTCATGGTATACTTGCACTATGACAAAAGAAAAATTCAAATATAAGACTGCACTTGTTGTTGGTGCCGGAGCGTTTGGTACTTCCATCGCATCAATTCTGGCACATAAGTTTGAAAACGTAATTCTTAAGGTACGCTCTGAGGATATCTACAAAGATATAAATGACGATCGTATAAACTCTGTCTATCTTCCAGGAATCAAGCTGGATGCTAATATCAAGGCCATCCTAGACTGGAGTGAACTAGACTCAAAAGAAGAAGATAGTTTAGAACTTATTGTTTCAGGTTTACCGACTCATGGAATTAGAACTTTCTTTAGTGAGAACCTTGTTCGCTTTAATAGCTATCTTGGAAAAGGAATTCCGTTAATTAGTCTTTCGAAAGGGATTGATCCAGATACACTTGAGCTAAGTGATGATCTCTTAAATGATTTCTTTCCACAATATCGTGATAATATCACATTCTTATCTGGCCCTAGTTTCGCTAAAGAAATTATGGAAAAACAGATTACACTTGTCACAATTGCCGGACGCTCTAAGAGTGTTTTAATGGATGTTGCGGCCAAGCTTGAAACACCATACTTTAAGGCCCTACCTAATTATGATATTAAAGGAGTACTCTTAGGCGGTGCTCTTAAGAATGTTTTGGCCATTGCCGGTGGGATTGTTGAAGGCCTTGGTTATAACCATAATACTCGTGCGGCCATGATTACTCGTGGGATTGTTGAAATGCTTCGCTTCGGTAAAGTCTTTAATGCTCGCCCTGAAACTTTCTATGGCCTAAGTGGGATGGGTGATCTCATTCTTACGACAACTGGTGGCCTCTCACGTAATAAAACTTTTGGACTAGAAATAGCTAAGGGAAGAAAGCCTCTTGATATCATTAATTCTCAACGAACTGTTGTAGAGGGTTATAAAACGACAAAGGCTGCATTCTTACTAGCTCAAAAGTATGATATCCGCGCAAGAATCTTTACTGGACTCTACGATGTTCTTTACAATGACGCCAATGTCGAAGAAGTTCTAAAGAAGCTAATGGACGCTCCTATTAAATTCGAGATTGATTAAGATTTTATCGGAAAGAGAACAGTAAAAGTTGTCCCCTTATCAACCATACTTTCAACTTCAATAGAAGCTTTCATTTTTTGAGCAGAGTGCTTTGCAATAGCAAGTCCTAGACCTGTACCACCTGTATTAATACTTCGTGATTGATCGACTCTGTAAAATCTTTCAAAAATTCTGGCGATCTTATCATTTGGAATTCCAACACCTTCATCAGTAATGGCAATATACTGATGATTATCTCTTTGACCACTTTCAATTGTAATAACGGTGCTATCCTTTGAGTATTTGATGGCATTAGAAACTAAGTTTGAAATACAGTGGTATAGCAGCTTCCCATTGGCCACAATCGTTTCGGGGCCAGTCTGAGAGTAGTTGACACTCATATCCTTTGCATTGATCTTAAGTTGTTGATCATTTATTAGAGCATTAATGAATGATGGAAGATTGATTTCTTCCACTTCAATTCTCCCTTCATTTTCAATTTTAGAAAGAGAGAGGATACCATTGATTAACTCATCGAGACGATCGACATTTTGAATAACAATATCCATGATTTCTTGCTGATCTTCGTCTGTGTTAATGGACTTAAGAGTTTGCGTGTAGCCTTTAATAGAAGTTAGTGGTGTCTTAATTTCATGAGAGACATTCTCAAAAAAATCTCTTCGCATATTATTTACATCTTGAAGTTTCGTAATATCACTAAAGTAGAAGAGGATCTCTTTATTCTTATTTTTAGATTCAATATCACTAATCTTAAGTTGGAAAGAGTTTGTCTTGCCACTTACTTTTGTCAGCGCTATCTGTGTATTGTGGATTAGATTTGCTTGATGGCCATGCTTTTTAATCAGGTTAATAAAGTCATAATCTCTAATAATACTAATAAGCTCTGCTCCACGGTAGCGTCCATTAAAAGGTGCAAATGACTTTCTAAAGGCATTATTACAGAAGATGATCTTGCCTTTACTGTCGGTTACGACAACAGGGTCATCAATTGAGTTAATGATTACAGAATAATATTGTTTTGTATTAAATAGGTCTCTTTGTAATTTTCTTCTTTTATTAAAGTTCTTTATCGATTTTGATTCAATATAATCCCAGTAATCGCGGCTATCTGTCGTATCGATTACACCTTTCATTCTAAAGATATGAAAGAGGTCGTAGAGAGGTGTGAAGTAGTGACGAAAGAGGAAGAATTGGCCCGCAATGAATAGAATCCCAAGGATTCCCATTGCCATAAAAAGTTTAGAAAATACTTCTGATGAAATCAGTTTTAGTGCATCTGATTCAACCCTTAAAAATAATGTATAGCTTTTGCCTTTTGAGTGAAGAACACGATGGTGATAGATATACTTATCATCGCTATCATACCCACCAATAACAATGTTTTTGAAATCTTCAATCTTAAAGCCGGGAGCAGCACATCTAATTGTACGATTTGCGTTTAAAATATAGAATTGTGTACGTTTTGTTTGTTTATCACATATCTTAGCGATACCGTCTTGGCGAAGCGATTTTAGTTCTTGATCGACAATTGAGTGGATAAAATTATCTTTAAAGTTGATGATGAAGAATGTCCCTAAAAAGAGTAGGGATAAACAAAAAATTATCGTTTGATAAAAAATGATATCATTTAAAAATTTTATTTTTAGAAAATTAAAAAAGTTATTCTTCACTCTTCACTCGATATCCAATTCCTCGTACTGTTTCGATAACCTTTGATTTACTCCCAAGCTTCTTTCTTAGGGCAAATACGTGAGTGTCAACAGTACGGTCTGTAACGTAGATATTTTCACCTTTAATCAGATCAACAATTTGTTTACGTGTAAAAACTTTTCCTGGAGAAGATATTAAGACACAAAGAATTTTAAACTCGGAAACTGTGAGTTTAATTTCCTTGTCATCAATAAGTGTTTTTACCCCGTCGACGTCGACTTTGATACCCATATGATCGTAAGTGTTTTTATTGTTGATTGGTGAAGTGTCGCGATGGCCCTCAACTCGTCTTTTTAGGCTACTAACTCTTGCCTTTAGAATTCCAATATCAAATGGCTTTGTAATATAGTCGTCTGCACCCGCATCTAATCCTTCAATAATTGACTCACTAGAAGTTAATGCTGTCACAAATAGGATGCCAACGCTCTTTAGCTTCTTAGTGTTTCGAATATATTGGCAAATTTGAACACCACTTAAGTCCGGTAACATTCGATCTAGAATAAAAAGATCATATCGATTGTTCTCAATGGCGGAGATGGCATCGTTTCCAGTATTTGCCATATCGTAATCAATTCCGATGGCCTTGAGGTTAACCCCAATTAATTTTGCAATAGATTGTTCGTCTTCTACTATAAGTGCTTTCATTACTTGCCTTACTGTTCCTCTGTATGCCTTACGTCTTTACCTGACTCTAAGAAGATAATATCTTCACAAATATTTGTAGCGTGGTCACCGCATCGTTCAAAGATCTTTGAGACACGAATAACTGCAAAACCTTCATCAACTTCGGCCTTACCATCTTTTAGAAGTTGGTAGAACTTCTTTACAAGATCTCTGTGGAGAGAGTTCACTTCGTGGTCTGCCTTGATAACATCTGTTGCCATTTGAATATTATTTGAAGCAAAGGCAATTAAGCTCTTTCTAACCATTTCAAAGACTTCAGCTTGAATGATGCTACAGTGTTTTTCTTGGTTAGAAATACGCATTAGATAGCGCTTTAAGTTAACGGCCTCATCACCAAGTCTTTCTAATTCAGAATTAATCTTCATGATGGCAAGGGCCGTTCTAAGATCAATTGCAGTAGGGGACTTTAGAGCGATAAACTTAAAGACATGGTCATCCACAAGCTTGTGAAATTCATTGATTTCATTTTCAAGCTCATAAAGATTTTCCATTGTTGATTTTTCATCTACTGCAACGTGGAGAATCTTTTCCACAACGGCTGCCATTTCTGTAATATCTTTTCTTAGTGTTTCAACAGTTAATTCCATTGAATGCTCCTTAGCCAAAACGGCCAGTGATATAATCTTCTGTTTTCTTTTCTTTTGGATTTGTGAATACGTCACTACTTAGCCCATGCTCAATAAGGTCTCCAAGAATAAAGAAACTTGTGTAATCAGCAATACGGGCCGCTTGTTGCATGTTGTGAGTTACGACAATTACTGTATAGTCTTTTTTAAGCTCACTCATTAAGTCTTCAATTTTTCCTGTAGCAATTGGATCAAGTGCAGATGTAGGCTCATCCATTAAAACGATTGGGGGGTTAGTTGCAAGAGTTCTTGCAATACACAGTCTTTGTTGCTGTCCACCTGATAGAGAAGTTCCTTCTTGGTGTAGCTTGTCTTTAACTTCATTCCAAAGAGCTGCTTTTGAAAGACAATTGTAGGCAATTTCATCAAGTTCGCTCTTTTTCTTCTTACCCCAAAGTCTTGGACCAATAACAACATTGTCATAAATACTCATGGCCGCAAATGGATTTGGCTTTTGAAATACCATTCCAATCTTTCTACGAATTTCAACAGGGTCTGCTGAAGGTGCATAGATGTCATTTCCCTCAAGAAGTACCTCTCCAGAAACACGTGCACCTTGTACTTCTTCGTGAATACGATTTAGTGTTCTGATATATGTTGATTTACCACATCCTGAAGGACCAATTATCGCATTGACCGTATTTTTGTGATACTTGAGATCAATTCCTTTTACGGCGTGAAAGTCACCAAACCATGCTTGAATATTCTTAACTTCTAAAATGATATCGCTATTTGACATTATGATTTCCTCACAAAGAATTTTTTAAGTTTCTTTGAATTGAATAAAAACTTTGCACTTAAATTTAGTCCTAGAACAATAATGATAAGTGTAAATGACCCGGCCCAAGCTTGTTGTTGCCATTCTTTATATGGACTAATTGCATAGTTATAAATTTGTACTGGAAGCGAGGCCATTGGACCTGTTACATTGTAGCTCATGTACATACTTCCAAAGGCCGTAAATAGCAGGGGAGCTGTTTCGCCTGCCGCACGAGAGATGGCAAGAATAACACCTGTCATGAGTGAATTTCTTGAACCCTTTAGAATGATATTGTAAATTACTCGCCATCTTGGAAGTCCAAGGGCAAGGCCTGCTTCTCTTACGTGTCTAGGAATCAGTTTTAAGATTTCCTCTGTCGTTCTCGTTACAATTGGCAATATAATTATACTTAGAGCAAATGCTCCGGCCAATGCCGAGAATGATTTGAAGCTTACAACAAAGATTAAGTAAGAGAAAATCCCAACAACAATTGAAGGCACACCTGTTAAGAGATCAATTGTAAATCTTAGAGAAGTTGCAATCTTGCCTTTTCCGTATTCGCTTAAGTAGACTCCACATAATGTTCCGACAGGGACTGCAATAAGTGAGCCTATTGAAACCATAATAAGTGTCCCTAAAATTGCATGTCTCATTCCTCCACCAATTTCACCAACTGGTTTTGGATCATTTAAAAAGAAATCTAAACTAATAGAAGTTGATCCTTTTTGAAGTAAAAAGATAAAAACAAGAATTAAAGGAAGAATAACTAGTAGTGAAGAAAGAACTAATAACCCTTTAAAGGCTTGGTTTTTTAGGATACGGCTTTTGGAGATTTTCATTTCGATGCTCCCTTCGTTTGCTTCCATACAATTGTACGTGCAACTAAGTTAACAACAAATGTTACAACAAAAAGAAGTAAACCAACTAAACATAGGGCCGAAAGGTGAAGGTCACTTTCTGCTTCTGCATATTCATTTGCCATAACTGAGGCCATTGTTGAAGCCGGGGCAAAGATTGATTTTGAAATTTGTGGAGTATTTCCAATCACCATAGCAACGGCCATTGTTTCTCCAAGTGCACGTCCAAGTCCTAAAACGAGGGCGCCAACGATCCCTGAAAAGCTTGGCCTTAATACTGCGATCTTGATCATTTCAAATTTTGTTGCACCAAGACCTAGCGCCGCTTCCTTGTGGAGAATATTAATTGATCGAAATACTTCTCGAGCAACCGAAGTAATTGTTGGAATAATCATAATGGCCAAAATAATTGAGGCCGTAAGAATACCAATTCCAAAGCTTGGCCCTTGAAAGAATGGTAGGAAACCAAGTGTTGCTTTAAGTGCAGGAGTAAGTATTTCTTTTACAAATGGAGCGAGGTAGTAAAGACCCCAGAGACCAAAAATAATACTAGGAACTGCAGCAATAAGTTCAACGAAAGTTCCTAAAATACTCGAAATTCCTTTTGGAAGATATTCTGTAATAAAGAGTGCGACAGAAATACTAACTGGGCCTGCGATAAGTAGGGCCAGCAGAGAAGTGACTACTGTTCCAAAGATAAATGGTAGTGCACCAAATTCATCATCAATCGGGTTCCAAAAATCATCAGTGATGAATTTAAACCCAAATTCACTGAATGCCTCACGACTGGCGTAGAATAGCTGACCAATCATAAGTATTAGTAGGACAATGACAATAAGAGAAAAGAATCGAAGTGTTATATAGGCCAACTTATCCTGTTTTGAAGGAGAAGCTGGCCCTATTTTTTTAAGTAGGTTCATTAAAGAGATTTTACCCTTTCTAATACCTTTTTGGAAAGTTCAGTTGGTAGTGGAGCGTAGTAAAGTTCTTTAGCATAACTCTGACCTTTACTAATTGCCCATTCGACAAATTTGTAAATCTCAACTTGTTTCTGATCTTTTTCCACCATAGGTAGAAGAATATAAGTAAGGGCACTGATAGGGTATGAGTCCTTGGCACTACTATTGATAAGTGAACCTGTTAACTCTTTTCCATCAGTTTTGAATTCTTTAGCTGAAGCTGAGACGGCCTCAACTGTTGGGTTGATGAAGATGCCAGACTTATTCTTAAGTGCTACTGTCTTAATATTATTCTTTCTTGCGTGAGCAAGGTCCATATAAGTGATTGATCCCTTAGTGTTACTTACAATTGAAGTTACACCATCATTTCCTTTGGCCCCAACTCCTGTTGGCCAGCGAAGTGATTTTCCTGTTCCAACTCTTTGCTTCCATTCAGTGCTTACTTCCACAAGGTAGTCTGCAAAGTTCTTTGTTGTCCCTGAACCGTCTGCACGACGAACAACCAGAATATCATCTGAAGGTAGTTTTACACCTGGGTTAAGTGCCGCAATTTGAGCTGCATTCCACTTAGTAATCTTACCTAGGTAGATATCTGCAAGTGCTGGCCCATCAAGCTTTAGTTGGTCAGGCACTTGAGGGTGATTATAAGCAATAGCAACAGCTCCTAGAACCATTGGGACGTGAAGAACTGGCCATTTTGCCTTCTTCTTATCCTTCGCTTTCATTGGAGCGTCTGAAGCCCCAAAATCAACTGTTTCTTTTAGAAGTTGGCGAATACCACCACCTGATCCAATTGGCTGATAGTTGAATTGAACCTCTGGGTGAAGCTTTGAATATTCTGAAAACCATTTTGAATAAATTGCGTACGGAAAAGATGCTCCTGCTGCATTAATTTTTAAAGCGAATGTGCTTGAACTTGCCAGTAGAAGGCAAAGTGCAATTATTCTCTTAATCATGTGTGTCTCCTAAATTCAGTGTTTTATTGAATTTAGCACATGGTAAATATGGTGTTTATTAAGATTTTGTTAAAAAAATGGGCGACAATGTCGCCCTGCGTAGTTATTGTAATGTATTTGATACGTAGAGTCTGAAGGACTTGTCTTGATTACGACGAATTGTACAGATTCCTTCTTCTCTTTTATTAATGAGATAATCGTAATAGTCAGGCAGTGTATCCTGAATTTCTAAAATTGATTTTCCTTCGTGTTCACCAAAATCGATAAAGACGTTTTCTTCTGCGATAATTCCCGTTACCGGGCTTACTTCGTTGGCCATGTTCCCTCCCTAGAATCTGGCAAATGTTGAATTTAAATATATATAATAAAAAATATATTAACCTCAGTCCTTGGTTACTTATAATTGTGAAATATTTAAAACGTTATGAAAAGTTTTTTTTACTTGACTGAAGTTGTAAAGAAATTACGAAAATAATTAATGATAATCTTAAACTCGTGAGGGTAGTCCTTACCAATATGTGAACGTACTTTCTCTAGGGCATCAAAGATTGTAAGGGCCTCTCGATAAGGGCGTGGAGAAATCATGGCAGCAACAATATCACAAATATTTACCATGATTGTTTCAAAACCCGTAACAGTTAAATTCTTTAAGTATTGGTTGTCCGAATCATACTTATCTAAAATACTGAACGTGTGATGGTTTTCGATAACCTTCATATGAGCAGGACTTAATTGAATTCTTCCTTGTAGAATACGAGCTGAAATAATCGGATGTTTTGCAAGTAGCACCTTATCCATTTCAGAAAGATTCTCTTTATCGTACTTATCAATTGGGATGGCCGACATCCCAATATCTTTGAAGTAGCTTGTGATAAAAAAGTTCTCAATATCCTTATCATTATATAGCTGAGATGTTTTTAAAATCCCCACAAGAAAAATAGATGATAGTAGGGGCTGTGCAAAAATATAGTGATGGCCCTGGGCCGCAAAATAGCGATAAAGCGCTTCGTGCATTTTTGGATTCTTAATCAAGAAAGATGCCAGAACTTTTAAACTTTGGTACTGCAAATTAAGTGCATTATCATCTGTTGGATCTTCAAAAAGATAGCGAAGATTGATGGTAATTAGATTCAATTGATTCTTACAATTCTGGTAAGTATCACCCATGGAAAATGAGCGAGTCACTTGTCTGAGACATTCTTGCTGTAATTCTTTAAGCTCTTGTCTTTGCTCTGTTGTTGCAAAAACAATTGTATGACCTTTTTCAATCATCTCTTTAAGAGTGTCATTCGATACATAAGTGCCACGATAGAGGTTGTGCTTAAATTTTCCATCTTCGAAGATATAAACATCACATGGTGTTGTTGGAATATTAAAAAGCTCCCTAATAGTAAAAGGGGTCAAGTTTAATGCCAAATGTGATTTACGGAAGATATCTTCTGCTTTCATAGTTCATATTATAGCTTAAGTCGCTAAAATCATTAAATACCAAGAATAATAGGCAATATTTCGCAATTTTATAAATTATTGGAGAAAGCCTTAGTTTATAAGTTAAGCACTCGAAATTAATAGAAATTAAAGGCTAATTTGAATAAGGCTCGAATTAATTAACTAAGTTGCTATATTGAATGAATAGAACGAATGTTGAGCTAATTTTGACAAGTGAGAAGGCCATGAGTGCGCTAAAGAATCTAGAAGATTATATTGCTGACCCGAAGTTATTTGAATCAATTCAACTATTTGATGACAGTTCATACAGTCTTCATTGGTCGAATTGGTCAAAGTTAATTTGTGCAATGAAAGAGCGACACTTAAATGGTGATTCTTCAATGAGTATCGAGGAAGTAAAGGAAGAACTCGAAACTTTTAAAGAAATACCAGTTTGGCTTGTAAATAAGAAAGGTGAGATGGAGACAACTCTCTTTGATCTGTATAACTTCTATATTGACCCAAGGCTTAAGCACCTATGGTTTGATGTGAATAAGCAAACTCTTATTTCTCTAAAGCATAAGGCCGGGCCATTCATGCATCTTCATTCAATGAGATGGGTTGATTATGATATCTATAAATTATTTGTCTATGATCGCCTGCTTAATAATCTTTCTCTAAGTCATCGAGACTTTAGAATGAATACAAATTTAAAAGCGAAGTTTTCATTTTGGAATTCTATTTTAAAACCTGTTGATGGACAGATTGTTCAATTGAGCCGCAAGGGAATCCTTGTATCAATTGAAGGTCATAAGAACTTCTTAAGTCTATCGCAGTCCGACCAAATATCTCTTAGTGCTGAGGTTGGGGGACTCCTCAGCGCTACAGGGAAAAGATTCGAAGAGTTTGATGAAGTAATTGGAAATTGCACAAAAGCAAAATCTGTAAAAATTGATTTTGATGAAAATATTTTTAAGGATTTAAACGCTCTTGAGACTTGCAAGGGTGAGACATACTATATGTTCATTCCTTTTGCGAAATTTCCAATCAAACATCACCGCATAGGTAAGGCCATTCAACACGTCATTGATGAAGTTGAAGGCGCGGCTTCTGATATCCTTAATAATTTAATCGCTTAATAAATAATTTTATTCAAAGGGCTTGGTCTAAAAGATCTTAGCCTTTTGTATAAAACATTTAAGTACTCTTTACTTACTAAGAAAGGGTGCTCTCTATTTGATGCTCGAATTATAAAATTCTCTTTTTTCTCAATATTTAGATCAGGTAAGCTTGTTAACACCCAAGAGAGGTCATACTCAATTTCTTCACCTGTTTTTATCTTAACGATGACCTTAAAGTATGGCTTGGCCAGATAGCGCTCAATTGCCTTATCCATCTTTTCTGTTCGCTTATCAAGGATAGAGTTCGATTTAAAGCTTGTCAGCTTAACTAAGAACTCTTGTACGGCCTCATCATCAAGGGCCTTGTTCCCTGAAACCCAAATGTCTTTATCATTACGACTAAATTCAAAACGTAATTTCCCAGAGTTAATAACTGTAACACCTCTAATATCACTTGGTGCATAACTAAAGACTCGTGAGTCAATAAGAGAGGGAAGATCAATTTTCTCAAGAGAGAACTTTACTGCATTGACGTGATAGATAGCATTGTCCTTATCACTTACAACATAAGTCGAGTTATCGATTGGGTTGATTAAACCAAATGAAATTGTTTCATCTGATCCATCTTCGCCTTTTAGTGTGACTATTGATGTTGGGTTATCAAGAGAGAAGTTAGATAGGTTAATCGGATCCTTTGGAAAGATCTTTTTAATCTTCACATTCTTTAGTGAGTCTAAAAGTTTATTAATGATTGCTTCATTAGCATTAATTCTTCTTGGCTTTGTAATAATCCATTGATTCTTATTTTTAGCGAGGCTAAAGCGTCCAAGATTTGATTGAAGGGAAATATTATCAACTTTATCAACCTGATCACTTGTAAATAGAAACTGAAGATTAGACAGTTCTTTTGAAGTAATAACTGGTGCTTGAAAAAACTCACTAATAACTGCTCCAAAAAGGAGAGTAATAAAGAGTATTGAGACGAGGCTGGCTGAAAAGTAATTACGTTTAATATTTTGCATAAGAAATTCTAGAATTCTTATTCGAGATCGTCAAAGAGATCGAAGTCATCATCACCATCTGAGCTACTTTCTTTGGCCGCCGCTGGAGCAGTCGGCTCCTCTCTAACTTCTGGCTCAATAGATTTGATAAAATTCCTAAGTAGGGTACGTTCACCTTCTTTGAGGAATGTAAACTTGATACCTGTTCGGAACGGCATGCTCGTTTGGGAAATAATACGACTCTTCATATTGTAGGTACGTGAGAAGATCACGACACCATTTAGAATAATTCGATTTGGAATTTGAATATCAACAACAATCGATTGACCTTGAGTAAATTGTTTCTCACAAAAGAAATACATTCCATCCATATAGAGTTCAGATAGGAGAATATTTCCTACGTAAACCTTTGCAGGAGGTAAATCAGGAATAAATTGCTTGATGATTTTTGTTTCTTTGATCGGCGTAACATTGTCTCCGGCCATGGCAGCGTCGGCCAAAGCCTGTGGATCAAGAGCTGCCTCTTCATCTTCAATGCTTTCGTTGATAGGTAATTCACCCTTATCCTTATAAATCTCGATAAGGTCGTCAATATTAGGCTTTTCACCATTTTTATATCTTAGTTTTACCGCTGCTTCCACTTCATCTCGAAGTGTCCAAACATTAACTTTGATTCTTTTTATTAGGACTGGGTCGCTACTTTTACCGTGTATCATTAACTAACATTTTCTCACATTTTCAATATTTTGTATCTTTTGAAATTTTTGCCTCTGAAAGAGTGCTAAACTAGTTGATAGACAATTATTCAAAAGTCTTAGCATAGGGTCTCCCATGGAAGGGAGACAAAAAGATTAGGAGGATCTAATGAGATTAAAAGCATTTTTAGCACCCGCTGTTGTTTCTGCAATGGCCCTTTCTCCACTAGCTGCTGATTACGTTCCAGGTGAACTAATCGTAAAGTTAAAGAAAGATGTATCTGTTGAAAGTTTCTTTGGACAATCATTACATGGAAGTTCACTTGACCGTCGTATCGAACTAACGTCTGGTGACTTATATGTTGTTAAGTTTAATGAGTCACTTGTGTCAATTGATGCAATTGCAAAGCAAATGAACGAAAGAGCAGAGGTAGAGTATGCAGAGCCAAACTTTATCTATGAAATCGTTAAGCCAATCGTACACACAAATGTATTAGAAGAAATCTTAAGTTATAACACTTCTTCAGATGAAGGTGTTTACTACACGCCAGCTGATGAAAAATTTGGTCAACTATGGGGTCTAAAAAATACTGGTTCAAATGCTCCAAGAGGTGTGTCTGGTGTTGAAGGTGCGGACGTTGATGCACTTAGAGCATGGGAAATTACTCAAGGTGATCGTGCCATTAAAATTGCGGTTATCGATACAGGGATTGATTACAACCACCCAGACCTAAGAGATCAAATGTGGACAAACGAAGGCGAGATTCCTGGTAACGGAATTGATGATGATGGAAACGGATATGTAGATGATATCCACGGATATGACTTCGCAAATAATGATGGTGATCCAATGGATGGTCACTCACACGGAACTCACTGTGCAGGGACAATCGGTGCCTCACATAACGCTATTGGTGTTGCTGGTGTAATGAGAGATGTACAATTTGTAGGGATTAAATTCCTAACAGATAGTGGTTCAGGATCAACTGAAGCAGCAATTAAGTCGATTGATTATGCAACGAAAATTGGTGTTGATATTATGTCAAACTCTTGGGGAGGCGGTGGCCGCTCAGAAGCTCTTAAGGAAGCAATCGAGAGAGCTAATGAAGCAGGGATCGTATTTACTGCAGCTGCTGGTAACTCTTCAACAGACAATGATTCTAAGCCACACTACCCATCAAACTACAATGTTGATAACGTAATTTCTGTTGCTGCAACAACTGCTGCTGATGAACTAGCAAGCTTTTCTTGTTATGGACGTTCAACTGTACATATTGGTGCTCCAGGACACGAAATTCTTTCAACTGTTAAGGGTGGACGTTATGCTTCTTACTCTGGAACTTCAATGGCAACGCCACATGTTTCTGGTGTAATCGGTCTTTTCCTTTCTGAAAACAAAGGACTTACTCCATTAGAAATTAGAAATAAGGTAATGGTTACTTCTGATCCTGTTGCTGCCCTAAGAGGTAAGACAATCAACGCTGGTCGTATCAATGCTTATAATCTTCTAACTGACACAGTTCCCGAAAGAAATGAGCCGAATCCAGAAGATTGGGAAACTGTAAATGTTGCTTCTTTTGAATCAGAGCACCCATACTTAGAGAACCAGACACTTGAGACGACTTACACTGTTGAAGGTGCAAAGTTTATGAGAGTAAGAGTTCGTAAATTTGATCTTGAGAATCGTTATGACTTTATCGAAGTTAGAGACGCTAGAGGTGTACTAGTTGAGAAGATTACAGGTTCAGGAGAGAACTATACTTCTTTCTTCGCTGAAGGTGATACGCTGAAGCTTATTTTCAAGTCTGATCGTTCAGTTCAGAAGTGGGGATTTGCTATTGATCAAGTAGATGTTCAATACTAAGAAGAATTAAAATTACCCAAATAAAAAGGCCAGCAAAATGCTGGCCTTTTCTTTATCTTAAATCGATTTAAATCTAATTAAGCGTTCCAAAGGTGCTTGTACTTCTTAAGGAACTTAGAAAGTGAACCAACTTTGTCTAGAGTTCTGATTGCTCTAGTTGAAAGTCTAAGTTTGATTGTTTCACCTGTTACAGGATCAAAAACTCTCTTCGTTTGAAGGTTTGGTTTTTGAGTCATTTTTGTTCTATTTTTAGCGTGAGAAACTTTGTTACCAACAAGTCTTCTTTTTCCAGTTAAATCACATGTACGTGCCATCACTTCATCCTTATTTATTTATATAAACTCTACATTAACATATGGGTTATTAGGTTGTAGAATATAAACATAACGTCGTAAAAGTGCAACTACTTTTGTACAAATTGCGTAATATCCTACGGTTTTTACTGCAAAATACCAAAGTTATTTGGACATAGCAGCGGAATATCGTTATCATATACTTATTATTAAATGTAATTCTAGCTAGTTAGAACTTTTTTGAGGGAAGAGATTTGAAAAAACGAATATTATTGTTTTTGTCGGTCTTGGTCTTGATGGCCCTCGGTTATTATTTCTACACTTATTACAATGATGAATACCATCCAGAGGCCTTGAGGGAACAATACTCTCAGAGCGCCCCAATCGCTTTTACAGATCGCGCACTACCTAAGAAGAAATTCGTTCCACGTAAGCAGTTTCATGAGAAGACTGATTATAAGAGATCTGATGATCAGGTCGTGGCATTGAATAATATTGGCCCAGATACGGGAGCCTTTTCTGAGCTAAGTGCTGTTATTGAAGATTTAAGAAGAAGTAATGCAGATTGTGAACAGAGTTTTAATTCAGTTATGCCGCCGGCCCAGATCATTGACCCTGACTCTGGCTATTATGCACAAGAGAGCAATATTGCAAACCTTGTAAACAGAGCGCTCGATCAGTTAACTAATAATGAGGGAAGGGCCATAGCGAAACGCTTTCCTGAACTAGCTCAAGAGGCCCTCGACAGTGTAGATGAGATAAGTGAAGAGGATATGGCAGCGATCATGCGAGCTCCGCTTGTTTGTCGTCAGTCAAATATCACAGTACTCTTTGAAACTATTATTGAAATGTCGAGTGAAGATAAAATTACGCAAGCTCAAAGGGCCGAGATAATTGATAGCACAGTTAATAAGCTTGTTATGAGCCTAGAAACAGACGGGCTACAAGATAATATCCTTATGTCTTTAACTCTTTTAAAGGCCATTGGAAGTTTATCAAGTAAAGACAGTGAGTACTTTTCTGAGCTTGAATCAATTTATGACGAGATGTCGACGTCTCAAGCAGGCCTTAATCAGGCGTCAGCTAAGAATGCTAAGGTTGTAAATCCTGGAGAGGTTTATCGCAATTATCGTGAAAGGCAACGTGGGTTCTCTTCTTCTGTGATTGAAATTCTCTATCTTAATTATCCAGAATACTTAAACGAGTAATTATTCTTCCATGCAAAGATAAGTACTCTTTTCAGAGGCACCTGCTCTTAGACAGAGATCTTTTATCTTGCCCAAAATCCACATTCTCATAGGTCTAGGGTAGCGAATCTTTCCATCTTCACCCTTTGTTAGTTCAGAGTGGAAGTACGTTGTTTGTGGATAGTTCTTCTTTACCTGCGAATAGACATCCTTTGTAAAGCGAACAACTCCAATAGAGATATACTCAACTTTACTTAGGGGAATGACTTCACTTAGTTCACTAATTAATTCTTCATACTCACTTTCAAAATTCTCACTGTGAATGACTGGATCAAAGTGAATACCAATAGGATGGCCTGCTTGATAAAGACTCTTAATGGCCTTTATACGGGCGGCGAGACTAGGTGTCTTCAGATCATGAGACTTAACCTTATTCTTTGGTGAAAGAGAAAAGGACGTAATAAAGTTGGGAAGAGGCGCAAGCTTTAGAAGCTCTTTGATATTTGCCGACTTCGTTCTTAGCTCAATATAGCAGTGAGGATTCTTCTTCGTAAATTCATGATAATAATTTAGTTCACCTGTAAGATGTGTCAGGGCGAGAGAGTCACTAAATTCTCCCGCATGAAACCACATATTTTCATCGGACTTATCTGCAAGCTTTTGCATTTCGCTGATGATTTCCTCATGGTTAACAAAGAGGACGAGATCAGGAGTATTGAAATAGCCTTGAAGATAACAGTAGTCACATTCATAAATACAATTATAGGCGTGAATAAAGTAGTAGTGAGGCTCTCCTGAGATACCGTAAGCATTTGGGGCCTCTTTAACTAGCTGGCCTTGCTTTCTAGCAATAAAGAGGTTGAGAGAGTCCCTCTTTTGGAGGTAAGGCTTTTTTACCCTTCCCCAAATGTCAGCATAGTTGGAGATGATTTCGACTTTTGCTTTTGGAAACTTCTGTGGCAGCTGATTTGCGACAATCTCATCCTTAATTGAATTTTCAATAAAGATCTTCTCTATTTTCAAAGTTCTTCTCCATTCATTAGGGAGTTGAATCTTTGCCAATCAATCTTTGAAAGGTTTTTTTGAAGACTCACGAGATCTTTTTCAGAAGTAATTTTTGATCGTATATAAAGGATAACTTTTTCTAGTGAAGGATCGTAAGTTAGCTCATTCTTTTCTAAGGCCGTATTTTTAACAAAGCTATCAAGTTGTTTAATTATTTTCGTTCGAGTTGGATAGAGTTTTTCTTTTAAGAAGTCTCTAAGTTCTAAGGCCTTCTTCTTTGGCGTTACTTCAAGGGCCTTAATATTTTTTATAGCACTTAAGTTTAAAAGTTCTTCCAGATCCATTTCATACTTCACAAGGATTTGCTCTGTTAAGTTTCTGACTTCACGCTCTAATGAAAGAGTAAAGTAGAAGTCTTTATCATCAAGAAGAGGAAGCTCTGCATTGAGGGACTTCTCTTGTTTCGATACTGAAGTCACAAAGTAGCGGTAGAGCTCTTGTGAGTAGTCCTGTGCATGCTCTTTTATATATTCACAAATTGGTGCATCTGTAACATGATCAGAAATTAATTTAAAAGCTCTTAAAGGAGTCTGAAATTTTTTGGCCACTAACCCAATGGCCCAAGCCTCGCGATCAGCAAGTGGGGCAAAGTGTGAAAGTGAGTTTGCAAGCTTAGTATCTAGAATTCGTTCATTTGCAGTAATGAGATCTAGCTTTGATGTCTCGCCTAGGCACTGAAAGCTTTTAAATTCACCTTGCCCATAGATTGTTCTAATCTCAAATATTTCACCTTGTTTTAAATCTTCATTAAAGGAGGCACAAATTCCAAAATTAATAAGTTGGTTTAGCTGTACCCCTTGTGTCTTTAGAATACCCATCGCATAGGTGAGTGCCATCATTACATTCTGTGGGCCCTCTCCTGTCAGAACTAAACCAAAGCTCAGGTCACCATTTAGGTAGAGGTCGTTAAATTCAGGATGGGACTTAAAATCCATCTCTTTTAAAAATGTTTGGGCCTCGCCGCGGTGGGCAAATACAAGTAAATCCATAACTAGGAGATAACGCTTATCTTGTCGGTGCGTCAAGTCTTTACGCATTTAGGCGAAATAGATATTCATGACTTATGAAAATATTAGATCAATTTGGACAATTCGCATTTGGTGGCGCCAGCATCTCTGGAGAGGGCGCAGGTTATGGATTTGGTGATATTAGTAAAGAAGATTCAATTAGTCTTCTTCAGTATGCCTTTGATCGTGGAGTTAAGATCTTCGATACTGCACCTATTTACGGTTTTGGTGAGAGTGAGAAGAGAATTGGTGAAGCCTTTAAAAATAATCGCGAAAAAGTTTTTATTGTCTCTAAGTCTGGAGTGACTTGGCACGAGAATAAACGAGTGGATATGACTAATGATCCAGTTGTAACTCAAAGGATGATTGAACAGTCTCTTCGAGATTTAAATACAGACTATATCGATCTTTATATGGTTCACTGGCCTGATGAGAGAGTGGATATTAGAAAAACACTTGAAGTGATTGCCAAGGCCAAGCATGAAGGCAAAATCAAACACATCGGTTTGTGTAATACTACTCCAGAAGAGTTTAAGTTAGCATCTGAAATTGATAAGATTGAAGTGATTCAATCACAATTTAACTTCTTTGAACAAGACGTGAAAAATGACATCTTCCCAATTGTAAAAAGTGAAGACATAAGTTTCATGAGCTGGGGAACTCTTGATAAGGGGATCCTTACAGGAAGAGTTACAAAAGATCGTAAGTTTGATAAAAGTGATTGTCGTTCATGGGCACCATGGTGGAAGGCCATGGATAAAGAGAGTCGCTATGATATCGTAGCTAGAATGCAGCCGGCCCTTGAAGAACATGGAATAACAGGGCTAGACTTTGCTATTCATTTTAACCTTTCACATGATGAGTTAAGCACTATTCTTTGTGGTGCTAGAAATCATGGTCAACTCGATGGCGTTCTAAATTCTCTTGAAAAGAAAGTAACGAAAGAGATGCTGGAAGATATCATTAGCAGTGTTAGTTAGCGTTATTATTCCCACTTATAATAGGGCCAATTTCTTGGCCCGTGCAATTGATTCGGTTTTAAAGCAAAGCTTTCAAAACTTTGAACTGATTGTTGTTGATGATGGTTCTAGCGATAATTCAAAAGATATCGTCGAGTCTTTTTCAGATGAGCGTATCAAATATATCTTTCAACAAAATCGAGGAGTCTCCGCTGCTCGAAATCTTGGCGTAATCCAGTCGTCAGGAAACTACATTGCATTTCTTGACTCAGATGATGAGTGGAGTGAAAACAAACTTCAACGCCAACTAAGCCTACTTGAGAACACTAAGCTTCGTCTTTGCCATACAGGTGAGCATTGGTTAAGAGATGGAGAGGTTGTGAAGCAAAAGAAAGTTCACCAAAAAGTTGGTGGGGATATGTTTATTCGCTCATTAAAAAATTGTGTGATCTCACCATCAAGTGTCTTAATGGAGCGTAGCTTATTTGAAGAGATGGGTGGGTTTAATGAAGACTTTATTGTTTGTGAAGATTACGACCTCTGGCTCAAGATAACGTCTCTGTATGAAATAGGTTTCCTAGAAGAGGCCTTCGTAATTAAACATGCTGGGCACGACGATCAACTCTCATTTAAATTCTTTGCAATGGACTACTGGAGAGTTAAGGCCATGGCCTGGGCAAAAGCAAATCGCCAACTTTCGAAAGAAAGAATTGAAGTATTAACACAGCTTTGTTTAAAGAAGTGCCAATACCTTATTAAAGGGTATGAGAAACACGAAAATTTTGAAAATTACGATGAAGTAAGAGCGATCGAAAATTACATTAGTAACTGAGGCTCTTCGACTAATTTCTTCTCTAATCCTAGCTCAATTGTTTTTTGATAGAAGATCTCAAGTGCTTTTTCCCACGGAGAGTCTTCGATATCACCATTAAGTAAATTAATTAGATAAGGAAGTAGTTGCTCGACATATTCCTCTGTACTCTCTCTTGGAAGAAGTGAAGGTAAGTGGTCAATGGCCGTAACTTCGAGAAGCTGATCGAGCTCTTGAATCCTATATGTTGGGACATCTATCGTTGTAATATCTGGATAAATTGGAAGTGGATTACAAGGTCCTGTCGGGTCACAGCTAATATCTGAAATCACAGAAAGGTTTCTTTCATTCTTTAGGATATCTAAGTCTAAGAATGGCTCTGCAGGTGTTTTATTTAAAGTACAATTAACGAGTATATCGTAGTCAAGAATTTGCTTAATTGGTCTGGCCACTTGTGTGTCGCTCCTTCCCCAACCAATCATTTCTACACCAACTGCTTTGAGGAGCTCTTTTGCTCCACGTCCACAACGCCCTCGATTACCAATAACTAAAACTCTTGGCCTTGAGCCTAGTTCATCAAGTTCTTTTGATATTTCATTGATTAACTCATGTTGAGATGAATATGACTTAAGAGGTGCGCATTCATTGAAGTCTGTGCCTCTTTGCTGGCAAATCCAGTTCTTGAGCCCAAGAGCTGCTCCTACAAAACCGGCCCATTTTCCAAATGCCGCAATTCTTTTCCCATTACTGTCAGTAAGGTATTCAAGGTCATAAAGTTTTCCATCTCCTTGAATAAAACGATCAAGCATTTCTTTTGAGCCTGTTTGGTTTTTATAGACGTGAGCAAAGTGAATATGACGGTGACTTAGAGGGAACTCGTGAACATCAAGTTCTTTTAGTCCAAGGATAAAAGCGTTTGCAGGGGCAAAGTTTATCCATGAATTTGTCGGCATCATTTTAAGACCTAAGGCCTCAAACTCTTCATCTTTAAAGATACGACTTGGTGAGCGTTCAATAATTACTTCATGACCAAGCTCCTTTAGTTTTAAGGCTGCTTGTGGCGTAAGAGCACTACGCTGTTCAAACGGTTTTGTTTCATGGCGAAGCCAGATTGTCCTATTTGTCATGAAATTTAATCTCCCAAAAAAATCGAATACTTATAGCAAAGCTAATAGACTACTATAGCAAAGGGCCCTGTCTCATTCTTAAATTTGTAAGATTTACAGGCGATTTTAAGGTATAACTATATAATATTAGGATAATCAGGCAAGCTAAGTTTCATTAATAAAGGAATGATTATGAAATACCACCCAGAAAAAAGTCGACTCTATTATATGGAAGACTCCCTTGGTAGTTATACCGATTACGGTATTGGCGTTCCTTTGAAAGATGAAAGAGTGACAAAAATTTTAGAAGAATTTAAGAATTCACCTTTCCTTGAGCGAAGAAGATCAACTCACTTTTTCCTAAGTGACCTCGCTCTTGCCCACGATCGTGATTTCTGTGCACGAACTAAGCTTGATCCAACTGGACTTGTCCTTGAAGCCTACGAGCTTATTAATGATGATGGAAGTTACCATCGTTATGATCCAACGGCCGCATTTAAACCATTAAGTGATTTTATCAACCGTGCTCTTTCTCATTGTGAAGGTACATATCTTGCTGCTTGTAATGCCCTTGAATCTGGCTTTTCGTATCACTTAGGAGGAGGAATGCATCATGCTAAGAGTGATGGGCCTGGTGGTTTTTGTATGTTTAACGATATCGTTATCGCAATTAGAAAGTTACAAAAAGAAAAAGGTGTAGGGAAGTGCCTCGTTGTGGATATGGATGCCCATAAAGGTGATGGAACGGCACAAATTGTAACAAGTGATGAATCTATTGATTGCGTTTCAATTCATATGAAAGATGGATGGCCTCTTGATAATCCTGATAAAACAAACTCTAGCTATATTCCAAGCACTCTTGATATTCCGGTGACACCCGAAGATAACTACCTAGAGAAGCTTAAGCAGATAGGGGACTTTGTTAAAGATGATTATGACCTTTGTATCGTTGTTCAAGGTGCAGATGTTTATGAAAAAGATATTCTTGAGAGCGCGAAGGGTATTCAGTTAACTTTAGAAGAATGCCTTGAAAGAGATAATTATATGTATGAATTACTTGAGTCGAAAGGCATCCCCCAAGCATGGGTTATGGCCGGGGGATACGGTGATGAAGTCTACCGAGTCTTTCAACAATTTGTACAATCTAAATTTAAAGCATAGTTGAGTCTTCGTGGGCCAAGATTCTCTTCTTTGGCCTAAAGTAAGTACGTGGAGTGTACTCTAGAAGATCCGTGATCTTTGCCATATAGAAACATGCATACTTCTCAACTTGATCAGCAAAGCGTGATTCTTCAAGACCTGCTCTCATCATTTCTCCCCAGTGGGCATTAAAGAATTTACGATAAGTTTCTAGGTGTTGTGAAATCTTTGAGTTGATCTTATCAATTTCACTAAAGATTTTACCAATATCTTCTTTATTATACCTTTCAGGGTCTTCGTGTTTAAGAAGCTCAAGTTTATTTAGTTCGTGCTCTAGCTTTTCTTTTTGGATCATTTCAGCATCAATAAGAGCTTGTGTTGGAGTTGACTGTCTAATTGCTTCAATCTCTGCTTCAAGTGGGTCTAAAATAAGTGCCGTTCTCCAGTTAAATGTTTTCTTTAATGTTAGAACGTCGCCGTAAATATGGTCTCCAAGATAAAGGATTTCTTCACCTTCAAGGCCTAGGTCTTTTTGTAGTTTACCGGCCCATCCACCTTGGTAAACCTTGTTCTGTTCAAGTGGTCCTTCGGCGTTTGTCATAAGACCTGTATCCGTTTGGATTTCTAGAAACATATTGCTTACGTTAAAGAATCTCGGCTTACATGCAAGACAGATTGAAATATCAAATAGGTCAGTCCAAGTCTCGTGTTCTTTTAAGAATGGATTGATCGTGTACTCCATTAATTTTTTCGTCCAAGACCATTCACTATTTGTAATAAGAATTAGTTTTTTTCCAAAACGCTTAAATCTTTCTAGAAGCTTTGCAACTTCTGGATCTTTGATAATGAAGTCTTCAAGATGCTCTTCAACATATCCCTTAAGAGAGTTGTCAGAGTGAGCGATATCAATAACTTCTTTGATATCATGAGATAGTGTTTCGTAATCAGGAAGCTTCATTCCTTGGTCTTTTAGATCAACAAGGTTTGCAAACATTGCTCCATTTGAAATAGAGAAGTTTGTATCCAGAGACTGATACTGATCTGAATTTAGATCAATGATACTATTCCCATAGATTTCATTTTGATCATGAAAGTCCATTGGCTTTGTACCGTGTTTTGCAATCTTTACTTTCCCGTAGCGGTTTGTTTGGAGAATATTTCCACGAAGACGATCGATAATTAAACCTTGAATAACTTGGTTAAAATCAAATTTTAATTCTGTTACTTCTTTCGGGTAATTTTTTACATCCACTAATTTTTTAAGTACTAGTTCGAAAACAAATTTTTCGAATGCTTCTGTTTTATAGCGAACTAATGTGTAGTCCATATCAAAACCAATGGCCTTGATCTTTTTCATATTCAATGTTCTATTGACGTATACTGACATATAAAATCCTTTTAAATCGTTTGAGAATTTAATCCTCGGACCGTAGATTTTATCTAAATTTTGCGTAAATGTCATATTATTAATACGTCAAGGCGTAAATTCAGTAGTTTACGCCTTGGGAATTTGTGGAAGCAATGTGTCTATTTTAGAATTATATAGTACTTTGCAAAGCCTTCATCATCTAGGCCTTTAATGCGATTAAGCTTAAACTTAGAATTCTTTCTTATGTACTTGGTTGCTTTTTTTGAAGGCGATGTTTCAAAATATACTTTCAATTTTTCTGCGTTTGGAACTGGCTTGATTTTCCAATTTTCATTTGGACGTGCATCCACAAAGCCTTTCTCATTTGTTTCTCTTCTAATGTAGTTAATAAGAACTTGTCGATTACTGTCCGGTGCAGTGAAAACAACATTGGATTTCTTGGCCCCTGGAAATTTTCCACTTGTTGCACGAAAGCTATTTGTGGCAAGAATGAATTCCTGCTCATTAGTTACGGCCTTTCCTTGATATTTTAGATTTTCGATTCTAAATGAATCTTTATTTAAAACCTTACAATTTTCATCGTAATGTCTTCTTTTTGTGATGTTAATCTCGTAAGTCAGGCCATCAATCATATCAAAGTTGTATGAACGGAAACTTCCCCAGTTTATGAGTGGCTGGTCTTTACTATACTTTGGATCGATATGAGCGAACATGCCCGCTGAACATTCAAGCCACATTTTCACTTCTTTACCTGTAAGCTTAAGAGCGTAGAGCATATTAGGGTAGAGGTAAAGATCGGCTGCATTTCTTAATGTGAGAACACCCTTATCAACAGTTGTATAACCATTAGGATCATTCTTTCTCCCTCCGGTTTTAAAAGGAGCAACGGCCGATAAAACAGGAAGACCGCTCAGATTGGCGTCACCTTGAATTGCTCTTTTAACATAATCAATTTGTGCATTAGAAACAATTTGAGTTGCTGCATCGTCTTGAATTAGGGATAGGAAGCTGTAAAATTCTTCTTTAGAGAAACCAACTTTTTCACCAGCTAGCTTAATTGTTCTTTGGTGATCATTTTCAATGATTTCTGCAAGCTCTAGATCTGGTTTTACGCTGGAGTCTGATTCTTTGTCATAAATTGAGTAAACTGATGATTGGCCATCGATAACATGCCACTTACTTCCATCAAAGTTTAGTTTTAAATCAATGATCCCAACATGAGATCCCCATTTACCAGGCATAACGGCGGCTACGCCATTAATTGTTCCTTTTTTAGCATCGATACCTTGGATACCTTCATAATCTTTAGAGGGGAATAGGGCATGCGTATGACCGAAGGCAATGGCATCAATATATGGAACACGGCTTAAGTAATAAACTGAATCTTCCGCGTAGAGCTTGTATTCATCTGTGCTAATTCCGGAGTGAGGAATTGCAATAATTACGTCAGCTCCTTCATTTTTCATTTTTGCTGTCAGCTCTTTTGCAACCTCTACAATATCACGGGCAACAACCTTTCCTTCAAGATTATTCTTATCCCAAATCATAATTTGAGGTGGGACAAAACCAATGTAACCAATTTTTAACTTGTGTGGTAGGCCTTTGGTGTCCTTCACTTTCTTTTCAATAATGACGTATTGTTTGAAGTAGGGTGAAGCAGGCTTGCCATTTTCATCTTTATAGACATTAGCGTTGATATATGGAAACGCAGCATCTTTAAGTGAGGCCTCGAGAAATTCTAGGCCATAGTTAAATTCATGATTTCCAATATTACCCACATCGTACTTAAGGTGGTTCATGAGTTTAAAAGCAGGGTGAACTCCTTCTTTCCCATGCGTGGCCACAAAGTCGGCCATAGGATTGCCCTGAAGAAGATCACCATTATCAATTAAAGTATAATTATCTGCTTGAGCGGCATACTTCTTAATAAGTGTCGCCGTCTTTACAAGTCCAAATCTTTTACTTTCCTCGTTCTTATAATAATCGTAGTCCTTGTAGTAACCATGAAGGTCAGTGGTTTCAATAACACGAAGCTTTACTTGTGTTTGTTCCTTACAGCCTACAATTAGAAAAAGAGACAGTGAAAATAAAAAGATTTTTCTCATATTAATTCCTAGTAATAACGACCTGAAGAGTAAGTAGCATCAAACATACGTGCTTTACCGTATACTTTTACATTTCCTTTTAGGCCTGCAAATCCGTAAATACGAGATTCGCCAAAAGCTTGAGCATTATCCCAAACAGATGCCTCGTCGTAGACTCTTGCATTCTCATAAACGTGAGCATTCCCCCAGACTTTTGCGTAGTCTGAAATAATTGCGTTTCCTGTGATTTTTGCAAATCCTGTTACTTGGGCCTTATCACAAACTTGTGCATTTTCCCCTATGTAAACATTCTTTGATACATATGCAGTGTCGGCAACAAAGCCACCTTGTGTTCCATCGTTATTGATCCAATATTGACCTTCTTGGCCAGCGCATGGTGCAGCTAAAGTTGGAAGTATAAAAAGCATAGCAGCTAGTAGTTTCATAAATCACTCCTTAGATTTTTTCGATTAATTCAATTAATTTCTTACCTAAATTATCCGATGCTAATCTCAAATTGGCAAAGAACTCTTCCTGCGTTGGATGCTCTCCGTCAACAATGTCTGTTACAGACTTTAAAAAGAGTGTTGGAGTATTAAATTGATCAACGACCCAGCCAATCGCTCCTGCTTCCATATCTTTTAACACAGCTTGATTCGCTTCAATTAGTTTCTCATCTTCTGTGCTCATATCAAGTGAGTTTCCTGTTGAAATAATTGCAGTCTTTAGATTTAGGAGTTTCCCATATTCTTGAGCAATAGCGTGTGTTGTCTTATAAACTCCGTAGTTTTCATAACCTGGGATTGGGATTCTACGATCGTGGAATACTGTTGTGTCGGCAGTATAGACGTCACCAACTTCGGCTCCACGCTTTCTAAAACCACCGGCCGTTCCTGCATTGATTATCATTTCTGCTCCAAGCTCTCTAATTGCAAGAAGAGTAGAGACAACGGCAGGGGAAGTACCAACATTTTGTACCTTGTGATGTTTACACTCACCACTAATGATGATTGAAATTTTATGTCCGTGATATTCGCACTGATATAACTTCATTGGAAGCTTGGGATCTAATTTCTTATCTTGGTCTATGATACCTAGTTTCTCAAGAAGTGGTGCTGCTTCCGAGTCCATGGCCATGACGATGGCAATATTCTTCATAATGTCTCCATTTAATAACTATTATCTAAGTTTAATAGAAAAAGAGCATAATTAGAAATATTGCAGTTAACTTTCTAGATGGGTAGGGTAGACATTGTTTTTTGAACGTGTTTGAGCAGCAACCCTGTGAAGCCATCTAACAATTCGGTGATATTTTTGTTTAATAAGATCAGATGTCGTTAGGCCTGTAATAAGGATTCGATTAAGGTGAGTGTAGAGTAAAATATCAATATACTTAATTTCATTACCAAAAATAAAATTTTTGGCCCCTAATATTTCATCGATATGAATAATTTGTAACTCAAAATAATCAAGAGCACTTGCTTGATCTTTATGAAAGATTTCGTATTCTGAGATTCCATTTATGATAGCTTCTTTGAAAGATGAAATTATTTCTTCAGGTGACTCATCAATGTCCTGAACATATTTTGCTAGCTTAGCGTATTTCTTCTTCATAGCATTGAGTCCGTTAATATCTTTGTACGAAAAGTATACGACACTTGCCCATAATGAGCTTATACACCAGTCTTGTAAGAGTTGGGCCTGCATTTGCTCTTCATTGGTAAGTAAGAATAAATCAGATTCTCCACGTAGATCCTTGAAGTAGTTGATACAATTTCTAATTCCTAGAATTTTCCTATCACCATCAATAATAGCAGGTAGGCTACTCATCTTTGCAGGGACTCCCTGAATTTGAGAGTTAACGTGGACAGTTTTTAAGCTAAAGTCGATATTTAAAAATGAAAAAATTCTATTTACTGTTGCACAATAAGGAGAAAAGGATTCAAGCTCTTCGTTTCCTGCCCATGAGATTAATACTTTATTCATGGCTAAACTGTCGGAGAGTTATTTCAAAAAGTTAACAAAAATTTGATACCTTTAACGATTTTCTAAGCGATTTAGATCATAAAGTCCAAATTCAATAGGTTTTGTTTTGTAAGCGATGTTGTGAATTTTATCAAGTGTTGGCCAGAACCTTTCATCACTTCTTCTAACACCGTAATTATCTAGAAGCCTACTGTAGCCCGCTTCAGAGGTTGTATTCTTAATTGCATTTACAAAGGCCGGTATTTGAGATTTTGTTATCTTAAAAATTGTGTTTGGGTAACTTCCTATTGTTCCTTTCGTAACTGTAAAGTTATCCTCTTGGGCAATACGCTGTCTTCCTTCTTTTAGTAGGTGAGAGATATTATAGTGAGCATTATTATGTACTAAAGTATAAGTTTCATTTGTATCTTCAATTAAGATAAAAGAAAGTTGCGAAAAGAGTTTAACTGAAGTTCTCTTCATCTCTTCGTTATTCATAAGACTCTTTAAATCGTCATCTTTAACTTCATAATCATTTGTTAAAGCAGAATTGAGTCTTTTCTTTAAAAGAGTAAAGAGTTCATTTTTTGGATTGTCTGTTTTATATGAAATAAGAGGTTCTTTTTTTATCCAAGCATGTCGTCCAATAATATGTTGTTTTACAGCATCGGAGGCTTTTTCATACCAGTGATCTCGCTCCTCCAATCTCTGTTTAGACGGGAGGAGAGTTAGAAAGTTGAATTCGCCCTCTAGTCTTAAGAAGTCCATGTAGAGTCTTGTGTTTAGCTGATGAGAAAGATTGCCATAGACATCAAAGCCTGCAACAAGGAGGTAGTGTATTCTTTCTAGTAGGGGGTAGTCGATAACCCATGCTGTTTTAGGGTTTTGGCCAACTAATCCTTTTAAAACTGTTGCACTATCAAAGTGTCTAAAAATAGTTAGCGCTGCATTTGGATTTTTTCCATCGCCATCCCAGATCGACTCAAGATTCAAAATCGAGTGATTTTTATCAATGAAGTCTGATTTATTTTTCAAGTATTTTTCTTCTTCGTTCTTGTATTTAAACCAACGAACTCCACCTGTATTGGCAAATTGTGCGGGTAGGCTCATGCGCTTTAGTTCATTAGTGAGTGGGAAATTCTCTCTGTCTCTATATAACTTAGGATTAACAAAAAATGTCCAAAAGTGATCTTGAATAACATTAAGAGCAATTTGACCACGACATACAGGCCCTTTTATAAAGTTAGAAATTGTATACTGGGATTCCTTAAGAAGAAATTCGTAGCGTGAATGAACAGGAAGATCCTTAAATATTAAAAATGGATTAGCTGCTTCATAGAATTCATAACTAGGAAGTGCTTTTACTTGATACTTTGGTTTAATAAATAGTTCTTTATACCAATTCATTCTTTCTTTGTTAAAGAGGTAAGGCATATGCGTTTTATCAACAATAGTTTCTTTTTGTTTTTGTAATC
The DNA here is from genome assembly GCF_050955245.1 of Halobacteriovorax sp. GFR8. Taxonomy (NCBI): domain Bacteria; kingdom Pseudomonadati; phylum Bdellovibrionota; class Bacteriovoracia; order Bacteriovoracales; family Halobacteriovoraceae; genus Halobacteriovorax; species Halobacteriovorax sp. GFR8. The sequence goes on from NZ_JBPBLR010000002.1 coordinate 896,687, forward strand.
GATAATAGACTCTCTTGACCTTAGGATCATCAAAAGGTCTACGTGTCGCGATTATTTCAATCGGCTTACCTGTTGGGGTTTTTGATCTTACTAATTTGAAAAAGTTTGTATTTTGATCATCATAAAAATAAAGATTTGCAAGATAAAGATGTTCGTAGAGGTAGCGTGCCATTAGCTGATGCTTCTTACTATTGTTATTTAAGAAGTTTTCCCAATTCTTAATCTCTTTTCTCTCTGCTTTAGAAAGAGGTATTTCTTTGTTAAATTTTTGGCCTTGCGCGATCCAAGTCGTGATCAGCTCACTCTCTTTTTTACTTAAGGCCGGCAGTCCGTATGGCATTCCTCCAAAAGGGGATGCCTTAGCGTAGTCATTAAACTCATCTTCTTTTGGACAATAGCGATCATTATTAAGACTAAAGTCTAAACTTGTAGGGAGAATCTTTGTTTTTGGAAGAGGAACAACCTCTTTTAGTTTCAGCATTTTTGCCATAACACTTTTATTAAGATGATTATTTGAAACAGAGAAGAAGCCCTTTTCTCTCCACTGCTTTACTGTCTTTGCATCAATATAAAGACGACTCGGGGTGTCTGCAATGAGGCGCTCTCCTTTGTAGACCTTATCTTTTGAAGCCCCCCTTTCAATGGCCTCTTTTGAAGTAAGTTTTAGCTGGCAAGGTGAATCGTAGCAGCTGTGACAAACAACACAGCGGTTATCAAATATTGGTTTGATATCTTTATTAAAGCTTAATTGCTTTTTGCCATTCCAGTGGTTTGATTGTTTTTGAGAGAAGACAACACTATTATTTTCAATCTTTTTGAGCGATTGCTTTGTTGCTTCTTCGTGAATATCTTTAGTCTTTGGATCAAGAAGATTTACTTCGTTATTATTGGAACAACTAATAAGAAAAATGCTCATTAAAGCAAATAATGAAAATACCTTCATTGTAGACCATACCTATTTATATTTATTCATAATATGGTATTAAGACTAAACTTAATTGTCATTTGATTTTGATTTTTTTGGGCGAGAAAGGTGAGTTCCCAAATAAATACAAAATAGTAGAATTGATGCTCCAATGATCTCAAGTGAAGAAAATGGCTCATCAAATAAGAAAATACTTAGAGTCTTAGCAATCACTGGTTGCAACAAGATAATAAGCCCTGAAACTGAAAGGGGAGCACTCTTTAGTCCATAGCTGATTAGAGACCAGCCTATGATTTGGCAAAGGATGGCAAGTCCAAATACTGATGGTAAATGCTCTAAGCTTAGTCCTGTGTGGCCTTGTTCAAATTGGGCGCTAATAAATAACAGCACGCCAGTTACAAGTGAAGAATATGTGATTATTTCTAATGCAGTGACATTTGTTTTAAAAGACAATAATGAAGTTTTCTTTATTGATGTCGTATATAGTGAATAGCACAATCCAGTAGTTAGCCCAAAGAGTACACCCCAAAAGAATTCCTCCGACTGATAGAATTGAACCTGACCTTTTAGAATGAGAAAGACCCCAAAGAAAGCAAAGAGAAAGACCAAAAGTTTTTTTATTGTAATTTTCTCTTTATAAAGAATAAGTCCAAAAACTAGTAAGTAGAATACTTGAGTGTTTCCTAGGATTGTCGACATGCCGGCACCAATGAGGTGAACTGAGCGATGCCAAAAGAATAAGTCCATAGCAAAGCAAAAACCTATGACGGCCGTCATAGTATAGAAGCGTTTATCCTTGATATAATTTTTCTTAATAAAAAGTTGGTAAATAAGAAGAATTGATCCCGCTATTGAACAACGGAGCGCTCCAATCATACTTGGAGAAAGGTCACCACTTAAGTTTTTTACAAAAATGGGTGCTAATCCGATGCATATTGTCCCTAAAATGAGGCTTATGACACTTGTGTTCATCCTTTACTCTCTTTAACTTGTCACTATGTGCAAGAGAGTATAGCTCAACTAATGGCCCTAGGGGTATATTTTCTTTTAAATTTACTGACGATTTGACGATAATTGAATAAAGTATAGCTACGCTATAAATATAAAGGAGATATATTGTGAATTTATTAAAAATCACTGTTGTTGCTGCTTTACTAAGTGTAAGTGCTTACGCTGGTGACGCTGCTAAAGGTAAGGCAATTTACAAAAAAGTTAACTGTGCTCTTTGCCACAATGCTGACGGTATGGGAAAGGCAAAAGATGGTAAGCTTGCGATTGTTAAAGGTCCAAGAATTGCAGGTCTAGATGCTGCTTATATTATTGAGCAAGTAACTGCAATTAAGTCTAAGAAGAGAAAGACTAAGAACACATCAATGATGTGGACTAAAGTTCGTGGGCTATCAGATCAAGACATTAAAGATGTTGCAGCATATGTAACAACTATGTCTAAAGATAAGTTCAAAGGTATGAATCAAAAATAAGACAAATACTGAGGGCCTCTACAGAGGCCCTTTTTTATTATTTAATTTCAAAAAATATTCTAAATCCACCGTAGTTCTGATCATAAACACCGTTATAATCATTTCCTGATATTTCAATAAGGCGCTTAAGGCTAAAGTCTAAGCTTGTAATTACACTTTCACCATTTTGATACTGCTCGTACTTCTCTTTTGTTAGTAAGTCTTTCACATTGAAGTTTGCTGTAATCTTTGAGAGGTCTTGGTTATCAATGATATCAACCTGTGAAAGTTTTTTATAAACACCATCTTGATAAAAGAGGATATTAGCACTCTTTGTTCTTACTTCCATTTCAAGATTACGATATGTTTTGTAAGTAAATAAATCGAAAATATTCTTATCTTTAAAAGCAAAGCCTTTATCAGTTTCACTACATTGAACCATTTGAATATTAAGTGTTAACTCAATATTTTCGCCTTTTTGTTGTGAGCTATAATTCTTAACTCGGTAAGCTTGCAGCTTATTACGATATAAGTCTTTCTTTGAATTACAATTTGCCTTAGCACCATCTGATACTTTAACAACACCTTTTGAAGGCATTGGCATTGCTTGGCAAATTCCTGAACATAGAACTGAAGTAAGGATAATTGATCTCATCTTTAACTCTCTCTTATTACTCTCTTGGCTAAATAAATAATGAACACTTATAACATTTATTGAGGTGAATTTGTTCAAAGAGGGAAGTTTTACAGGAGATGTCTGAAATGTAGACGAAAAAAAAGGCCCCTGTTTAGGAGCCTTTGTATACTTTAAGTTCTTGAATTTATTAGGTTTGAGAACCATGTTTTCGCTCGGTAAATTACCAAGTGAATCGTTGGCACGAGAGTGTAAGTGAAGAAGATTGATCCCAGCATCCCTCCAATTAGAACAGCTCCCATGGCCGATTTCATCTTATCGATCATAAACAGCTGTGGCATTGTTCCTGCGATAATCGCAATGGAAGTCATAAGAATTGGCTTAAGCTTTTCTTGAGCTCCTAACCAGAGTGCTTCCTTAATCTCAACTCCCTCATTAAGTTTTTGCTGGGTGTATTCAATCATAAGAATTGCATTATTAACGGCCAGACCAACAACCATTACAATGGCCATCATGGAACCAATATTAACTGTCTGCTCTGTATAGAACATCATTAAAAATGATCCTAGAAAGGATGTTAGAATCGCTGACCCAATGGAAATAGGGAAGACAAAAGAATTTAGAATCGCAACAAGTAGCATATAAGTTAAGATAACCGCCAGCATGAAGGCCTTACCCATCTCCTGTTGAGACTCTTTTTGACTTTCTGCTTGTCCAGCAAACATAAACTTCGTCCCTTCTGGTAGTTGCGCCTGATTAAATTTCTGACCTAGGTCTCCCATAATGGCACCAACAACGCCTTTAACAACGAAGGCCTTAATTTGAATGATTCTTTCCTTATCTCGTCTTTTAAGTGGTGAAGTTGCTTCAACAACTTGAACCTTTCCAAGACTTGAGATAGGAATAAGTCCATCTTTTCCATGAATTAAAAATTTATCAAAATCTGAAATGTTTTTCTTGAACTCTGGTGCAAGAGTTACGTTAATATCGTATTCTTCTCCACCTTCCTTATAAACAGCATCATCGTTTCCGTTAACAAGTGCTCGAATTGTTCCACCAAGACGTGAGCTTGAAAGGTTTTGACGAATTACTTTCTGAGGTTCAGAAATAAACTGTATCTCCATTTTTGGAATTCTGTATGAACTTTCAATAGAGCTAAAGTAGCCAGAATCTTTCATGATCTTTTGCATTTTTTCTGAAGCGATAACCATGTTATCAAAGTCATCACCAGTTACGTTAATCGTGATATCACCGTCATTACTTGCATTTCGACTACCACCTGTAAGAGTAATCTCTGCTTCAGGTATATTAGAAACCTTTGGAAGTAGGTCATCCATAATTTCTTTATAGTCTCTCTTACGTTTTGTTGCAGATATTAAGTTAACAGTAATACGAGATCTTTCTTCTCCGTCATAACCAATATCGGAAAGAGTTGAGACAACTTCAGGATATTTTCTGATGATCTCATCAACTTGCTTTGTGATTTGTGCAGTCTTTTCAACTGGTGAACCATCTGGCATCAGGATAAATGCTTTAAATTCATCACGGTCAGATTTTGGCAGGAATTCGTTTCCAACTCGTTTTGCCGGATAAACAATTGTAAAAAATAATGCCATGAGAACAATGATTGAAGTAATTGGCCAGTTCATGAACTTATCAAAGAACCAACGGTACTGTTTTGTTACCCACGCAAGAAGGCGATCAACAAGACCTGCAAGCTTAGGAAATGGCCCTTTTAAAGTATCTGGATCTTTAAGAAGTAGGGCACAAAGCATAGGTGTTAAAGTAACAGATGCTAAGATTGAGAAGATCGTTGCAAAGACAACTGTCATCCCAAATTGCAGCATGAATTTACCAACGATACCACCCATGAAAGCAAGTGGCGTGAATACGACAAGGTTTGTTCCCGAAGATGCCATAACGGCCAGTAAAACTTCTTTTGTTCCGTCAATGGCAGCAGACTGAGAATCCTTTCCCATCTTAAGATGCTTATAAACGTTTTCAATAATAATAAGAGCGTTGGCAATAAGTGTTCCTAAACATGTACCAAACGCAAGGAGAGTCATAACATTAATTGAGAACGATGACATATCCATAAGGAAAAGTGTTGAGATGATTGATGTTGGAATTACAATACTTGCAATTAGAGCACCACGCCAATCTCCAAGAAAAGTTAGAAGAATAGCAATCGTTAATCCAATTCCTATGAAGATCGAGTTAATTGTTCCTTTTGTATCATCAAGTGTAATTCTTGTCGTATCAACAACAAGCTCAAGATTCATTCCATCTGGTAACTCACTTTGGACTTGGGCAAGTGCATTTTTTACGTTATCAACAATTTTGATGGCGTCACCATCTGAAAGTTTTAGAACTGATAGTCCTACGACCTCTTTATCATTAAAGCGTGCCATCGTTTCAACTTCTTTGAAACTATCTGTAACATTTCCAATCTCAATAAGTTTGAAAACTTGTCCTTCTCTAGAAACTACTTCTAAATTTCTAATTTCATCTACGTTTGCAAACTCACCAACAAAACGAACACTAATTTTAGAATCAGTTGTATTGATAGAGCCACCTGGAATATTCAAGTTCTTTCTTGAAATTGCAGAAAGTACATCTTCAATTGAAAGATAGTTTTGAATGAGAAGGTTATTATCAAGTTCAATATTGATTTCTCTCTCTCGTCCACCAAAGATATCAACAGAGGCAACACCATTGATTGAAGATAAGCGAGACTTAAGTTTTTTGTCCGCATACTCATATACTTGAGTTAGATCATGCTTTGTGCTTGAAAGAGCAAGGGTTGCAATTGGTTGAATTAAAGGGTCGAATTTCGCAATAATAGGGCGATCTGCACCGTCAGGGAAATCATTTAAAATTGCTTCAACCTTATCTTTAACTTCAATTGACTTGATATTAGCATCTGCTTCAATTTCAAATTCAATAACAACTATACCAAAGCTATCTCTTGCATCCGATTTAATTTTTTTAATTTGAGATACTTCAGAAATTTCATCTTCGATTTTCTTTAAAATTTGAGATTCAATTTCTTCAGGAGAGGCTCCTGGGTAGATTGTCTGTACCGTAATAATTGGAAGCTCAACTTTAGGTGTAGGTTCGATAATTAAATTACCAATTGAAACCAAGCCCATTACCATAAAGATGGCAATGAAGATGATTGTCGTGGCAGGGCGTTTTACAAATATTTCGATCATCTTATAACTCCTTAATCCTGATCCACTTGCGCATCAATGATATTGACTTTCTCGCCATCTGTTAGGTAGCGCTGATCACTAAGTACGACAGTGTCGCCTTCATTTAGTCCGCTTTTAACAACGTATAGATCCTCATTACTATCGCTTACTTCAATATTACGTTTCATGACGATATTTTTATCATTAACGATGAAGACATTATGCGAACCGCCCCTTTCTGAAACAGCTTCTCTTCTTAGCGTCAAAGCATTTTCAAGCTTGTGTGTTTCAATATTCATAATATAGAGGTTTGTTGGGATCTTTTTGTTTGCAAAAGAAACGATAATTTTATGTAGACCAGACAGGTAGTCGGCCTTGGTATCAACTGAAACAACATTACCGTAAACTTTCTTGTCTTTTACACGAATACTAACAAGAGCTCCTGGACGAATTAAATTTGCTACTTTTGGGGCCACTGATGCGTGGATCTTAGGGCCGATATTACTACCTGTTACAATAACAAAATTAGAGAATGCTCGTCTTGTAACTTTCGTTGTATTGACTGGAGTTCCTGACTTTGCACGAATTGTATACATCGTGGCAGTCTCTTTTCCTTTTTTTCTTTGAAGGTCGAGGTCTTTTACATACAAGCTACCCGCATAAAGTAGACCTACAACTAGAACGAAGATTAATTGCTTCATAATTATTTTTCTCCCTTCGTTGTACTCGTAAGAAGTCTATCCATTTCTGCACGAGTCACTTTTAGTTGAAGTTTTGTTTGGGCAAGATTTAGACGATGTTGAGTAAGTTGGATTTCACTATCATTTAATTGAAGTTGAGATACTCCACCTGACTTAAACGAACTAAGTGCTACTTTATAAGATGAAGCGGCTAGCTTTACAGCTTCAGATTCGGCATCAAATCGCTCTTGTAGCCCTTCATAGTCTTGCTCAAATTTTAAATACTGAGTTCTGATTTCTCTTCTAAGTTGGTTGAATTTTAAACGTGCGATATTTGCATCACTTCTTTTAATGGCAACTTCTGAATTTTTACTTCCTCCGAGATCCCAATCAAATGTAAATTGAAGTCCAAATGAGATATCATTTTGGTTATGAGAAATATCTCCTGTAAATGGTTTATCCACTCGATAAGTAAGAGGAGAGTAGGCAACAAATAGCCCGAGATCAGGTAGGCGTTGGCTTTTTGCAAGCTCTACTGAGAAGTCTGATAATTGAATGCTTTCTTTTAGAATCTTTACATCAACTGTTTCATCAAGTTTTTGTAGGTTTGATGGAATCGTTGCGATCTTATCTTTTGCATTGAAATTATCAGTTACAACTTGAACATCATCTTCAGGCTGTAATGCTAGAAAGTTTTTTAAGTCTAAGATTGCGTTCTTTAGGTTTTTCTTTGCAATAATCCAATTTGGTTTTCGACTGGCAAGGTCTGCTTGCATCTTGATATTGTCATTTCTTGAAATACGTCCGTAAGATACGCGTTCTTCAAGCGCCTTCTTATTTTTAACAGCATTCTTATATGAGTCATTTGTAATTCTAACCAGCTCTTGATTGAATAGAACTCTATAGTAGAGCTGTCTAGCAACATTTTGAACTTCTGCTTTTGTGACAACTGTCTTTAATTCGCCAATTCGACTTGCTGACTGTGCAATGTCGATACCACTTGAGATCTTTCCAAAAGTGTATAGGGGTTGAGTTAGTTGTACTCTCGCATTGTGATTCCAGTCGTATCCATGTGGCATGATATTTCCTTTACCATCATTCTTTGATACGCCGGCCGATATTGATAGAACTGGAAATAAGTTTGAGGTAGCGCTGCTCAGCGACTCTCTTGCTTGCTCTAGTTCTTGTCTAGCGATTCCAACATTTTCATTTCTTTTAGTTGCAAGTTCAACTACTGATTGTTCGTTTAGTTTGTACTGAGCAGCGCTTACGCTACTGGCCAGTCCAAACAAGACGATATAGGTCTTGATCCTTCTCATGAGTGTCGTTCTCCTGTCTATTCTGTCTCTTTTTTGATTCTTAGCTGTTTTATCTTTTTGACTGGTAAAATTCCTCAATCATGCCCAACTGACAAAGAAGTTTAGATTTTTCCTCTGGTGTAAATCTTGATACTAGCTCTTGACCCATACTAAAGTAGCGTGGGAGTACTTTATTAATTAAATCAAGGCCGTCCTCTGTTAAGGTGATTTTCTTCGATCTTGTATCATTCTCATCAACGGCCTTCTTTATAAGGTTGGCCATCTCAAGTCGTTTAACGATTCCAGTGATATTTGCCTTAGAGACAAGTAGCTCATCAGCTAATTCTGTCGTTGTTACTGACTCTTGATCCGTTAGGTGTAGAATGACTAGGACGTCAAATTGAGGCTTCGTTAGCTTAAAGTTTGAAACTTCTTCGGATACCATTTTATCGAGGATTCGAGTTGTACGGATCATACGTCCGATAATACTTTCCTGTACAAATTCACTCTTCATTATTGACATTCTTACTCCAAGTTTGTTAATGTGTTAACTATATAGTTAACATGTTAACTAAGTTGAATCAAGAATTTTATTCAATTTGACCTTAAGTTAACAAAAGGTAGTAGATAGATGAATAGGACTAAACAGAATTTGATTGATGTTGCAATTCCTTTAATGGCCAAAAATGGTGTCTACGGTGTGAGTCTAAGAGATATTGCGAAGAAGGCCGAGATTAATGTTTCTTCAGTTCTTTATCATTTCGGCTCTAAAGAAGAATTCATAACAACTTGTGGAGAACATTGTATAAATCTCCTAGCTGATCAAATTAAAGAGATTTCAAAACAAACATTTGATTCGGTTGAAGAGCTTAATCAGGCCATTAACCAAGGAGTCGAGCAAGGTAAGGAAGCTATCGCAATTTGTGTCATGCTTCTTGTTATCGATTCACCTGGTTTTAGAGATATCTATGAAGGCTATGTTTCAGATTCATATGTTTCAGTTCACGGACAAGATAATCCATTCCTATTAAATTTAAGATCATTTATTTCGTATATGATCTTTAAGAGGGTTGATTTAAAAGTTGCAAAAGAAAAATATGAGGGAAGTGGCATGGTTGAGTTATTATGCCAATCCCCAATAGCTGCACTGTAGATTATCTTCTACAGTGCGTTTCATGCCACATCTTTTCTAAATTTTCTCGGTCATCTGGGTGAGCAATTCTAATTAATTCTTGTGCTCTCTGATTAAGGCTCTTTCCATAAAGATCAGCAATACCGTATTCAGTAACGACGTAGTGCATATGTGAACGAGTTGTTACAACCCCTGCTCCTGACCTTAGAGTTGGAACGATTTTTGGAAAGCCCTTTGCACTACGTGAGTTGATGACAATAATTGGCTTACCGCCTTCAGAAAGGGAAGCTCCTCTCATAAAGTCCATTTGTCCACCAACCCCAGAGATAATATGATGGCCAATTGAGTCTGCACAAACTTGTCCAGTAAGATCAATTTCTACGGCACTATTAATGGCACAAACCTTTGGGTTTCTCTTAATAATACTTGGGTTATTTACATAGTCTGCTTCAAGTTGAATGACACTTGGGTTGTCATTAATAAAGTCATGAACATCTTGGCCTCCAACAATAAAGGCACTAACCGTTTTTCCTCGGTGAACATTTTTTAGAGAGTTATTAACGGCACCACTTTTAATGAGATCAAGAGCTCCATTTGACCACATCTCTGTGTGAATACCAAGATTCTTATGATTCTTTAGGCTCGCCAAAACTGCATCTGGGATTGAACCAATTCCCATTTGTAGAGTTGATCCATCTTCAATAAGTGTCGAAGTTAGTTGTCCAATTTTCAAATCTTCTTCACTTAAGCAAACCTCTTGATGGCCAACAATTTTTTCATCAATTTCAATAGCATAGTCGATATCATTAACATGGATAAACCCATCGCCATGAACGCGAGGCATATTTGGGTTGATCTGTGCGATAACAACTTTAGCATTACTTACTGCGGCCTTTGCAACATCAACAGAAGTACCTAGAGTACAATGGCCATGTTGATCTGGTGGACTTACATGAATAAGAGCAAAGTCTAGAGGGATTCTTCCACTGCGAAACAAGTTTGGTATTTCTGACAGAAAACATGGAAGGTAATCGACTCTTTGGTAGTCGATATGTTTTCTTACGTTACCACCAACAAAGAGGTTTATGATTTTAAAGTTTTTACAATATTCTTCATTTGCATATTTCGCATCACCATGAGTGTGGAGGTGAGTAAGCGTTACATCTTTTAGTTTATGTGCATTTTCAAGTAGGCCATCAATTAGGGCCTGTGGTGTTGAGTCTCCACCATGAATAAAAATGTTTGAGTTTGAATAGACTATTGATAAAGCTTCCGCTGCGTTTGAAACAATTTTCACAAGCACTCCTTTGTGTTCATATTCTACGAATTTTTGGCCGAGATTTAAAGTATATTTGGTTACAATTTTTATATGCCATCTATTAAAAAATTGAGGTATAACCTCTAACTATTATGGTAGTTGCAACAACGAGCAAGAGACTCAAAGAACTCATTTATTTTACTATTCCACTTGTTATCGGCCAAGTTGGTCAGATGCTTTTTAACGTTGGTGATATCTTTGTGGCCGGACGTTATTCCACATCAGCAGTGGCCTCCATTGGGGTTGCGGCAGGAATGCTATCTCCATTTATTATGATTGGAATATCAACTCTATTCTCTGTTAGTGCAGTTACGGCAAGAATGCGTGGAGAAGAAACTAACCCACATGAAAATGGTGTATGGGGTAGTGGAATGACTTTAGCGCTTCTTTTAGGAAGTGTTATCTGTACTGCTCTTTATATCTTTACATACTTCGTTGACCATATTGGTTTAAATAAGGAAATCGTTCCTCTTGTTAAGACTTATCTTTATTGGGTAAATATCTCAATTATTCCGGCACTCATTTTTCAGATGATTAAGGAATATCTTCAGGCCTTTGATAAAACGATTTTTGCAAACTCACTTATTATCATTATGAATGTTGTTAACCTCATTATGAATTACTGCTTAATGTTTGGTATTGGTCCTATTCCTGAAATGGGAATTAAAGGAGCTGCCGTTGCAACTGTCATAACTCGTTTTGTTCTTGCTATTATTATTTATGTCTATGCTTACCGTGTGCTTCCAATTGAAACACACTTTAGTAAGAAGTCGTTTAAAGAACTTATTAAGCTTGGAATTCCCGTTGGACTTGGAACTTTTATTGAAGTTCTCATGTTCTCAACTGTCACGGTTTTAATTGGTCGTATGAGTCTTGTTGCTTCTGCTTCTCACAATATCGTCCTAACTATTGCGGGGTTAACTTTTATGGTACCTCTCGCAATTAATGGTGCTGCCGGTGTAAAGGTTGGCTATGCTCTAGGACGTAAGGATATGGAGATGATAAAGAACTACTCGTATGGGTGTATCTTTATGGCCGTCTCTTATATGGTAATGACTGCAATTTTTTACTTCTTCTTTCATAAGTTTTTAATGGGACTTTTCACAACTGATCAAGCCGTTATTTTATATGGCTCAGGGCTTTTCCTATACGTTGCTCTCTTTCAAATTCCTGATGGCCTACAAGTTGCCATGTGGGGAGTTCTAAGAGGTCTTGGAATGAGTAAACAACCAATGCTTTATTCATTCTGTGGTTACTGGTTAATTGCAATTCCTGTAGGTGTTTATCTTAGTTATAAGCATGGAATGGAAGCGGCCGGACTTTGGGCGGGGTTTGCTATTGGACTGACAATTGTCTCAATGATTCTGTCTCTTTTATTTAAGAAGAGAATTGGTGAGCTTTCAAAAGAGTGGGGAATCTAGGATTCTGTTTGCTGGCTTAACTTCTCTTCGATATAGAGAATGACCTTATCGAAGTCAAAGGGTTTCGTCATAAGATCAACTGCACCAAGTTCCTTGGCCCTTTGTGCATTTAGTTCATCAATGAAGCCTGTGATAATTAAAACAGGAGGTGCTTGAGCATTAAGTTTACGAATCTCTTCTAAGAGCTTAAGTCCATCCATCTTTGGCATTTTTAAGTCAGTGACGACGAAGTCTACTGGGTTGTGTTTTGCATAGTCTAGTGCCATTTCACCATCTTTTACACCAATGGTTTCATAACCAAATGACTCAAAGGTTTCGACGTAGATATCATTTAATGTCGGTTCGTCCTCTGCAACAAGGACCCTTTTCTTGGCTAACATATATAAAAATTGTATGTAATCTTTAGGTCTAAGGCAAATACTTAAATGTGACGAATGTCATCTTTTTAGGCCCAGCCTTATTCTAGATGGTTAGGTTGGTTTACTTAAGATTTTAAGTCTATATTTGTATTCCATCTTTTTGGTATTTTCGCTTTTATTGCCTTAAGGTTAAGGCATATTTTAAGAATTTTTTTCGTAAAAACTGACACTTGTCAGTTACCAATTAATCCATTGTGCTAATCTAAATTTAATTTAGGAGGCATATATGAAACATATATCAGTCGAAGAATTTACAACTCCTGCTGTTCACGTTGTGGATCAGGATGCCAGCATTGATATTGCTTTTAAGATTATGAAAGACAATGGAATTAGGCATCTTCCTGTAAGTGACGGGAATCAAATTGTGGGAATCATTTCTGAAAGAGATGTCATGTCGATTTATGGAAAGAGCTGGTGTGATGGTGTTCTTGTTAAGGACTTTATGAATGAATCTGTTCTTGCAGTTAATAAGGACGATAGCTTAGGTGAAGTTGCCTATCAATTAGCAAGTCACAAAGTTGGGTCTGCAATTGTTCTCAATAATAGAAATCGTGTCTACGGTATCTTTACAGTAACAGATGCACTTAATGCTCTTGTTGAAGTCTTTGTCGACGATGCTTATAAGAGAAGTGATATTAGAAGTTAATCTCTTCTTTGGTAAATAACACTGGGCAAACCGGTGATTCAGAAGCTAAGTGAAGGGGGAGTGGAAATCCTGAAAAGAAATACTTTCCAGCTGGCACATCGTGAAGCTTTAAATTTTCAAAGATCGCGGCCTGCTTAAAGAGTGTATTGTGAATTGGTCTATTTCTACTCCCTGGATTAAAGTCCGAAGACTTCCAAGAAGTTCCATACATATTAAAGTTTGGATTTTGTAATAAGTAGTCAGCGCTTTCTTGTGAAAGTGTTAGCACATAATTTGGGTCGTGAAGTTGTGACTCATTTATTGGCATGTCTTCGACTGTTAAAATTAACTTATTGGGCATTTCATCTCTAAGCTCCTCTTTAAGCTCACTAAGAGAGACTTCCCAATGAAAAACTCCATCTAGGCCTTCTACTGGTTTCCAATTTTGACCTTTTAGTTTGACGACAGTGACTGGCCCAAAGAATGAATTTATTTGCTTCTTAAAATAGTCATCAACGCTCATCCCATCTTTCATGGTGTGAGACTGCGCTTCCATATGAGTCAAGCTATGAGGTTTTAGAAGGTGGGCATCATAATTTACGGGAGGACCTTTTGGATCATTCATCGAGTAAATATTCTCTCGCTTATAGCCTTGGCCTTCAAACCACATTCCAGGCATTGACTCTGTAATAATTGGGCTTAGAATATAAGGCATTTAAACTCCAGTGTTTATTGAGTTATCATTGTAGCATTAATAAATGGATTAGAGGTAGTAGAATGCATATTCCAAAGTTATTCAAACAAGAAGATAAGGCCGAGTTAATAAAGCAGATGAGGGAGACGACATTTGCTAATCTTATCTCTAACGGAGCCGAAGGGATTGAGGTTAATCATCTTCCTCTTTGTGTTGTCGAAGAAGAGGGGAAGCTCTTTTTATTTGGCCATATTGCAAAAGCTAATTCTCTTTGGAGGAAAAGACTTGATGTTAGTGAAGTCGTTGCTACGTTTAATGGACCTCATTGTTATATTTCGCCAAATCATTACCCAACAAAGAAAGAGACTGGTAAAGCTGTACCAACTTGGAATTATATTGTTGTTCACGCTCGTGGAAAAATTTCTTTTATTGAAGATAAGAAGTGGATTCTAAAGTCCATTGAGATGCTTACTAATGAACAGGAGGCGGGAAGTCGTAACCCCTGGAAGATTGAAGATGCTCCCGCTGATTATACACAAAAGCTTCTAGCAGCAATTATTGGAGTTAAAGTTGAAGTGACTTCCCTTGAAGGGCAGTGGAAGCTTAGCCAAAATCAACCACTTGAGAATAGGCAGGGAGTTATCTCTGCTTTAGGCCACTCAGGAGATCCATATAAAATTGAAGTCGCCCAAAGAATGAATTTATAAGCTTTCTAGCTCTTTCATCAATAATTTAACATTTTCTCTCTCATAACTTCGCTTAGGTCGTTGTAATTGGGACTCCTCTTTTAGGTGCGATGAAGTAAAAAAAAAGGTCAGTATTAAACTGACCCTTTTGTTGATAGATTAATTTTTTCTGTAGTTCTCATAATATTCTCCTTGAGTTGTTTTCCTATGTAATAAGTATATGACTAAAAAAATATTTAAAGGTTTGTTTCGGGTCTATTTTTTGCAAAGTGATTGTGATGTTTTTGTTAGTCGAATTTATTACTCAACTAAGATAACCATTCTTTAGTTAATATTAAATATTCTTAACTATTAAATCGTCGATAGGTACTACACGTATTTAAATCATAAAAAGGATCTATCGATGAAAATTACTTTTCTTGGTGCTGCCGGAGGTGTAACCGGATCAAAGACATTGCTTAAAGTAGGAAAGGACTACAAAGAACAGTACTTAGTTGACTATGGCCTTTATCAAGGGGCCAAGGAAAATCGTGAACGAAATTGGATGAGCTATCACGGTGCAAGTAAGTTAAGTGCGGTCTTTTTAACTCACGCACATATTGATCATTCAGGCCTTCTTCCTCGTCTTTATCGTGATGGATTTCGTGGAAGGATCTACTGTACAAAAGAGACATTTAGACTTTGCCAAATTCTATTAATGGACTCGGCCCGTATCCATGAAGAAGATGCAAAATATGCCAATCGAAAAAAGATTTCAAGACACAAACCCGCACTTCCGCTTTATACAACAGAAGAAGCTCAAGCTGTTCTTGAACACTTTGAAGTTGTCGACTTTGAACAAGAATTAACAATTTCTCCAAATATTGCTATTACATTTTATTGGGCAGGTCACATCCTTGGAGCAAGCTTCATCCGTATCCGCTATAAAACATCTACTGGTGAAGTTAAAACGATAGTTTTTTCAGGTGATGTTGGGCATAAGAGAAACATTCTCTTAAACGAGCCGCAAGTTATCTGTGATACTGATTATCTTGTTTTGGAGTCAACATATGGAGATAGACTGCATGCCAGGATTCCTGCAAAAGAAGTTCTAGGAATGTATCTTAATACAATTTTAAAGCGTGGTGGTGTCGCTGTTATACCGGCCTTCTCTGTTGGAAGAACACAAGACATTCTCTATCTTATTAAAGAGCTTATGAATGATGAGGCCATTCCCAGTGTGCCTGTGCATCTTGATAGTCCGCTTTCTAAGAAGGCTAACAGAATCTTTAATGACTGTTTTCATAAAGGTCATGTTAAAGATCATGTAACAGAGGATATTGATATTTACCCTGATACGTTTGAAGAAGTAGAGGATGTTGAAGACTCTAAGGCTCTTATGGATAAATCTGGGCCACGTATCATCGTTAGTGCCTCTGGTATGATAGATGGTGGCAGAGTTGTCTATCACGTTATGAAGCATATTGTAGATGAAGATAGCGGAATAATTTTAGTCGGTTTTCAGCCAGAAGGAACGAAAGGTCGCATTTTAATTAATGGAGAGAAAGAACTTCATATGCATAAGCAGAGAATTCCTGTTCGAGCTAGCATATTTTATATAGATTCTTTATCGGCACATGGTGATTATTTAGATCTCATTGGATGGTTAAATGAATCTCGTATTTCGCCAAAATTAGTAATTCTTAATCATGGAGAAGAACAGGCCGCAAGTCATTTCAAAACTCTTTTAGAATCACAGTTAAGTTTTAGAACAACGATAGCAACTCTAGGAGAGGAATTTGATTTGGAAAATATTTATGATAATCAAGCAAAGGTCGCCAGTAAAATCGCGGCTTGAGGTAAGGGCCAGATGAAGGTAGATTACGAAAGAAGTGTAACTTTAAAGTATATTGTTGCTTTTGTTTCGATCGTTTTATTTACTATTATTTCTCAAGCCTTGATGCAATTCTTTATCCTTAAACAAGAAAGTTATTCACAAGTAATTAACTTGGCAGGACGACAGCGTATGTTAAGCCAAAGACTTGCAAAACAAATACTATTATACCGTTATGATAGTAAACTGTCAGATCGTTTAAAATTAAATAATGAGATTATTGCTACAAAGGAACTCCTGCTTTCTTCTCATGATACACTTAAAAATGGAAGTACTGAAAAAGGAATTGTACCTGCTTTTACTGAAGATATTAGACAGCAGTATATTAAACTCGATCAAATTTTGAAGAAAATTGATCATGATGTCACTTGTATTGTTACTAATTGTACTGATGTGAATCAGCGGCTTGAAAATATTGTTGTCGATACGGAAATCTTCTTAGGTAAGATGAATAAGATTGTTTTTGAATCTGCTGACTTTTCAAAATCAAGAGTATTAAATTTAAGTAAAATAGAATTATTCTTGTTCTGCTTAATTATACTTTTGTTAATTTATGAATTCTTCAAAGTTATTATACCGCTAAAGAGAAAGTTAATTAATTATCTAAAAGAGCTTCAGGAAAAAGATCAGGTAATTCATCATAGTTCGAAATTAGCAACTATTGGCGATTTAGTCGCAGGTGTTGGTCATGAGATAAATGGGCCACTAACTGTTATTAAAGGCTATTTGATAAGGTTAAAAAGAGAATTGTATAAGGGAAGTAAAAATGAAGAGTATATAAATAACTCACTCCAGAAAATTGAAGATTCTTCGATTCAAATTGAGAATATTGTAAAGGGCCTTAGGACTTTTGCCCGTAAGGATGAACAAGGAATCGTCGAGTTCAACTTGAATGAGGTCACAAAGAATAGTGTCTCTATGTTAGATCAGATTTATGAGAATTATGGAATCGATGTTTCTTTTGAAAATTCTGTTGGGGAGCTATTAGTTAAAGGCTGTCCTGGAAAGATTCAACAAGTCATATTCAATCTTCTCTCAAATGCAAAAGATGCACTCGAAGATTGTGAAGTTAAGGAGATCAAAGTTAAGCTTTCTAGTAATCGTGATACTGCTTTTCTTCGAGTCTCAGATACAGGGCCTGGAATAAGCGATGCTATCAAAAAGAAAATATTCGATCCTTATTTTACAACTAAGAAGTATGGAAAGGGGAGTGGACTTGGATTGTCTCTTTCTTTTGATTTCATAAAAGAACATGGCGGAAATATTTCTATCGATACTGTAGTAGGGCAAGGAACATCTTTTATAATTGAACTTCCACTTGCTTAATAATAATTTTTATTCACATAGAGGTGATAGAATTGTTCTAATTTGACTACCATTTAACTCTGCTTGATAAGGAGAGTAGCCACTTGGGCCATCACCCATAATATTCTTATCATCTAAAATGATCTTTCGATCAGGACATAGTCGATCTTTGTACGCATCTGCTAGCCCTAAGTTATGGGCCAATTCATGTATGTATAGTTTGCATCTTTTTTGATCATTTATATTCGCAACATTCGCAAATTTATGCGTGGCCCATTCTTTAGCAGTTGGTCTCTTATGCTCCTTAGATATCATTATTGTATGGTCACATTTAAAGCGATCAACGATGCCGGTTTCTTCTTTTAGATCAACGTTAAGTTTAAGGCCATGCCTTGCATAGAAGTCTTTCACACATGGCATTGAGTTTCTTACTAGTGCCATTGATTCTTCTTTGTCTTTCTCATTTCCATCAAATTTTAAGTAGAGAGAAACATCAATATTAACAAGTCCTTCTTTGATATATGTCTTATACTTCGTCTTTGTTCCTACATATTTATACAGATTACTTTCTTTATTGCATAATGACTGCGATTTATAATCCACCTCAACAAAAGCTTCAGTAGACCGGTTCTCTAGACAGCTTTTAATATATGTACTTTTATTAGCGTAGTATGAAATTCTTCTTTCTGAACTACCATATTTTAAATTCCAGCCCTCAAATTCTCTGTCATTTGAAAAGTAGTGTAGCTCGTTATTTAGACATAGATACTTGTCTTTTACTTCAGTAAGTTCATTGAGTTCACCTGTTATGGACTTAACGATCAACTTGTTTTCTAGAGATTGAAAATCTTCTTTCATTGGCCCTAGTTTCTTTATAATTTCTTTGTTTTCTTTTTGTAGCCTTGTAATTTGTGCTGCTGTTTCTTCTGCCTTTAACATGCGATTGTAGAGGTTATTTTTCTTAGCTACCTCTTCCTGGTTTTTATTAAACTGAGAATGAAGTCGGTTGATTTCCAATTCTAATTCGTAATAGGTATCCAGATCGCTAGCAAATGTTGGTATAGAGATGGCAAATATTAGAAGATTAAAAAGATAGAACATGTTTTCTTTTCGGTAGGAAACTAAAAAAAATTACTTTTTAATATAAGTGACATGGTTCTTAACTACTTGTTTTTATTGAGTTATGACTTTTGAGTACTTTATTTAGGTACATGTCTGACTACTTAAAGAAAAAATATATTGGTAAGAGGAGCCTTCTTATTAATAAGGCCTTGAATTAATAATATGTATTATGGAAAATTAATAAAAAATTAACCTCAAATTCATGTGATATTAAGTGCTTAGAATATTGTAAGTCGTTAGATTTTATTGACCGCCTTGCTCGTGTGCGTTATAAGGTATTTATACAAATAATACTTAGCTCTGATGAGGATCACTTTGTATTCAAGTAAGATTTATTGGGGAATAAATGTTAAGACGCATCTTAATAGTTGATGATAATGAAGATATACACGAGCTTATGTCTATGTGTCTTATCGATCTAGAGGATGATCTGAAAGAAGATCTGACTAATAGTACTTATCAGTCATGCCAACTTAAAATTGACAGTGCTTTTCAAGGTGAAGAGGCCGTGGATATGGTCGACAAAGCCTATCGTGAACAAGAGCCATATGACGTGATTTTTATGGATGTTAGGATGCCGCCAGGAATTGACGGAATTGAGGCCATTTCACGTATTGTCAAAAATTACCCAAATCAAAACTTCGTTATATGCTCGGCATATAGTGATTATACATTAGAAGAGATGATTGGACGTATAACGTCAAAAGAACGAAAAATTTATTATCTACCTAAGCCATTTACGATGAAAAATTTCTGTAGCCTAACTTCTGGCCTACTTTACCCTGAACTTATTGAGCAAAATATTGAAGACAAATATCTATTATAAACTTTAGATAGAGATGTAAAATCATGCAAGAGATTTCAAATTTTCAAATTTCGAATGAACTTCATCGCAGTAAGAACTCTACTGTCTATCGAGCAAAAGATAGAAAGAGTGATCAGAACGTTATCATCAAGGTTTATAAAAAGCCATCTCGAAATAAAATCGATTTTATAAAAAATGAATTTAATATCCTTTCTAAATATCACAGTGATTCAATGGTCAATTGTATCGATCTTTTTCAATCAGAGGGTGACTGGGTCTTAGTCTTAGATGATGACGAATCGATCTCACTAGATAAGAAGGCACTTAATGCAAGTTTATCAACGACTGAGTTTTTAAAATTAGCAATTAAAATTACATCTGTGATTGAAGAAATTCACTCGAAAGGAATTACGCATAAAGACATTAACCCATCGAATCTAATTGTTGATCGAAATGGTGAAATCAAAGTTATTGATTTAGAGCTTGGTTCATTAAGAGATAGTGACTTTATCTCTTTCTCTCCTGTAAATAAACTCGCAGGAACCCTTGCTTATATGTCTCCTGAACAAACTGGACGTATGAATCGATCGATTGATTATCGCTCGGACTTTTATTCATTAGGGATTACATTCTTTGAGCTTCTAACCGGAGAATATCCCTTTATGGTAGAGGATAAACTAACTTGGGTTTATCACCATATTGCGACAAAGGTAGATGTTGAAGGTCGTTTAGCTAAGTATCCAAAGATAATTGCTAAAATTATTGATCACTTACTTGAAAAGAAAGCGGAGTCTCGCTACCAAAGTGCATCTGGAATTAGATTTGACCTTGAGAAGTGCTTAGATGCGATTAGTTCAGGTGAAGCTGAGCCAGACTTCGAAATTGGCACAAAAGATGTAAAGCACACGTTTTCGATTCCTGAAACCCTTTATGGGCGCGAAAAGGAAATTAACCTTTTAGTAAATAATTTCTTATCAAACGAAAAGAAGCAGGCGAGCTTTATTTCTGGCCCTTCTGGAATTGGGAAAACAGTTTTAGTAAATGAACTTCTAGGCCCAATTACTAAAGAAAATGGAATTTTTGTCACTGGCAAATTTGATCAATTTCAAGGGGATATTCTTGGGATTGCTCTTGTAAGTGCTGTTTCTGATATTTTAAAACTTGCCCTTACTAAAAGTGATAAAGAAATTTCTTATTTAAGAGAAAGCCTACTCAATGCATTTGGAATTAATGCAAAAGTAATGACTGATATTCTTCCCGAGTTGGAAATGATTATTGGTGAGCAAAAGGAGCCGGCACCCTTAGGACCTATTGAGTCTCAAACGAGATTTGAGCTACTCTTTATCGAATTATTTAAAGTTCTATGTGAAAGGCTCGGTCATATTGTTATGTTCATTGATGATCTTCAGTGGGCAAGTGCTAGAAGTATCCACCTATTAGAACTTTTGTTAACGAACGAAAAAGTAAAGCCTCTCTACTTCATTGGTGCTTTCAGAGATAATGAAGTTGATAAGAACCATCCTCTTTCGGCCTTAATTGATTCTAATACGTGTATTAATCAATCAGAAATAAAACTTACTCCTTTAACTCAAAATAATATTCAAGACATGATTGATGGAACTTTTGCGTCTAAAAGAGATTCATCAGAATTAGCTAAACTAACACTTCAAAAAACTGCTGGTAATCCATTTAGTGTCGACCAATTTCTTAAAGTACTTTATCAGAAAAAGATTTGTACTTTTAATAACAAAGAACTTCAGTGGGACTGGAACTTAACAGAAATTCAAAAAAGTCAAATTAGCGATAATGTTGTTGATTACTTAATAGAGATGATGAAGGAGCTGCCTGAATCGTCGCAGAAATTACTCAATTTATCTGCATGTATTGGGAATAGATTTAGTTTACAATTATTAAAAAATGCTACTGATCTTAGTGAAGAACAGATTAAAGATGAATTGAATTCAATTGGATGTGCACCTCTTATAAGACCTCTTAATAATAGTGAATATAAATTTGCACATGATAAGATTCAGCAATCAGCTTATGAGCTTGTTTCAAAAGAAGAGCGCTCACATATACACCTGAATATTGGAAAACAACTTTTATCACATATTGTTGATGGAAATATCGATTCTATCACTGTTGTTAGTCATTTGAATCACTGTGAAAGTATTATTGATGATGGTGAATTTAGACTAGAACTCGCAGAAATGAATTTTGAAGCATCTCAAAAAGCAAAGTCTTCGACGGCCTTTGATCAAGCAAGTGTTTTTTTGAGGTATGCATCTAGGTTTCTTCCAAGTATGGCCAATGAAACTCATCATGATATTTTCTTTAAAATAGAGAAAGAGAGAGCAAGCCTCTACTATCTCTCTGGAGACTATATCAAGTGTGAAGAGCATGCCAGATGGTTACTTGAACAATTAGAAGACCCTATTGAAAAAGCCGAAGTTCATAATATCTTAATTATCCAATACACTGCACAGGGTGTTTATGATAAGGCGATTAGTGAGGGCCGTTTGGCGCTTTGCTGCTTAGGTATAACATTACCAAGCGAAAATCTGAACAATATTGTTCCGAAGGAACTTGAAGCTGTAAGAAAGCTTATTCCATCTACTGGAATTGAATCTCTCTATGATGCCCCTGAAATGAAAGATAAGCTAAATCGCGTTGCGGTTGAAATTCTTATCAATCTCGATTCTCCTTGCTACTTAAGCAATATTGATCTGTATTGTATTGTCGTAGCTAAAATCGTACAGCTTTCTCTTGCCTATGGGCCAGTACCTGAGTCTGCAAAAGGTTACGCATCGTATGGAATAGTTCTATGTTCATTTAATGAATTCTCTTTAGGATACGACTTCAATGCTCTTGGGATTAAAATAGCTGAACGCTTTTCACATCTTGGACAGAAGTGTCGAGCGTGCCATACAATGGCAAATCATGTTCAATTCTGGACTCAACATATTAAAGAAGGGGATGCCTTTAATGAGGAAGGCTTTAAGGCAGGACATGATGCTGGTGAACACTTATGGGCCGGATTCATTAAGTTATTTAAGCCTTATAATCAATTCTTTCGCGGCCGAAATCTTGAGGAACTGCAAAAAGATATACAAACTGGAATAGAGTTCTGTACTGAACACCCAAATCAAATTGGTATCGACACTTTAAGAGGGCTTAGTATTGCAATCTCTCAGCTTCAAGATGCTGAGAGAGAAGATGAAGTTCGCTATATTGAAGAATGCCAACAAAATCAAAGCTTAATGTCTTTGAGTATGTATATGTCTCTTAAAGTTCAAAATGACTATATTCTACAGCGCTTTGATGAAAGTTTAGAAGCATCTTTTAAATCACAAGAACTTTTACCATATTCATTTTCTGTCATTACTAATGTTACGCACTTCTGTTTTCAATCATTGGCGATTCTTGCAGTTGCTAAAAAGAAAAACTTTGATGAGTCGTTAATGACAATAGTTGAATCTAACCAAGAGAAGATGAAGAGATTTATGGACAATTGTCCAGAGAACTTTGCTCACATGTATTACCTCGTTGAAGCAGAGCGATTATTACTAAAAGGTGATACGTACTTATCTTTAGAACTTTATGACAAAGCAGCTGCTTATGCTCAGGAGAGTGAATACGTTAATATCGAATCAATTATACGTGAGAGAATGGCAAGAGTATGGAAAAACCTGAAAAATGACGACTTTGCACGCTTACAGATTCAAAAAGCAGCAGGACTCTACCGTGCTTGGGGAGCTTGGGAAAAGAGCTCTCAATTAGAAACAGAATTTTCTTTAACAGCTCGTGATCAAGATGAAAATATTGAGAAAACAACGACAATTACAACATCTTGGGAAAATTTTGATATAAAATCAATCCTACTCTCATCTCAAGTTATTTCTAAGAATCTAATTAAGGAAGACTTACTTGAGGCAATGCTCGATATTATGGTTATTAATACTGGTGCAGCTAAGGGCTTCATTGTTTTAAATAAAGATGAAAAGCTATTCGTTAGTTCTCAAAATGGAGCAAAGAGTATTGTTTCACTTCCTTTCGCTCTAGATGATTATAGGGAAATCCCACATTCACTTATTAATTATGTTTGGCGAACAAAAACTCCTATCCTTTATGGAGATAGTCTCTTTGCTAATCAATTAGTGGAAAATTCGAATTATTTCTCAAGCAAAGATAATCTTTCTGTTCTTGTTGTTCCTATTACTGATAAAGGAATTCTTTACCTCGAAAATAATGAGATTAATGGTGCATTTACAAAAGGCCATTTTGAACTCCTTGATATGCTTGTTGGCCAGCTTGCTATTTCTTTAGAGAATTCAGAATTATATGAGAGACTCTCTCGCTTTAATTCTGAGCTTGAATATGAAGTTCAAAAGAGAACGATCGAGCTTATGAATGAAAAGGAAAAGGCTGAGGGGATAAGTAACGAGCTACGAGCTGCACAGAGGCAGCTGATTGATACAGCTCGAAACGCTGGTAGGGCCGATATCATGTCTAATATTCTACATAATGTTGGAAACTCTATTACATCAATAATGACAGTTATTTATCGAATGGATAGAAGACTTCGTAAAAAGTCTTTATCTCCTGAAGAGCTCTATGAGGTTTTAGGAAATGATGTTAGGGCCCTAAAGAAGAAAGGGGAGTCGGTTTCAGAGCTTCTTGTTACTCATCTAGAGCATGGTATAACTAAGAACGTTATTGAGTCAGTCAATGTAAAAGAATTAATCGAACAGGCCCTTTCTATGTTGGAAATGGATCAGCTCGATTATATAAATATAGACGTCGATGTTGAAGAACTCGTTAAGATTGACTTCGCAAACACTCTTACAATTTTAATGAACCTACTTAATAATGCTAAAACAGCTTGTGATCGATCACAAAACCCTTCACAAATTGATATTCATGCATCTTTGAAAGATAATTCACTTGTTATCGAAGTTTTTGATAATGGTGTTGGCTTTAGTAAAGAGGCCCATAAAACTCTTTTTAAAGCAGGTTTACAATCTAACCGTTTTGGAAAAGGCTATGGATTACATAACTCCTCAAATATTGCTAAACAGCTACAGGGGTCTTTAACGGCAGTTAGTTATGGAGAGAATCAAGGGGCGCGATTTAGATTAGTTCTTCCTTTAAATTAAAAGAAGCAAGGTACTCATTATTTTCTTTCGTTATTGTAAGTTTAAGCGAGTGAAGTTCTAAAATAGAATTAATGATCTCTAAACCAAAACCTGCGCTTTCTTTAAGGTTCGTTGGCTTGAGCTTCTCAACTTTATGGGTGTCTATTCGATTTTTAATAGAGAAATTTCCGTCTTTCGTAAGAGTAATTAAGATTACTGAATCATCAGGTGAGTATTTCAAGGCATTAGAGATAAGATTATCAAGTACTTGCTCAATTCTAAGTGGGTCGACTTCTGCCTCTAATGAATTATCCAGCAGTAATTTAAAGCGCGACTCTATTAGACTAGAGCTCTCTATAAGGATCTTAATTCGTGAGTTAATGATATTCGCAATATTCGTCTTCGCTTTATTTAGAGTTATTTTTCCCGTTCCTAGGGCCGCCCCTTCAAGAATTGAATAAACAATTTCTAAAGACTTCTCTGACATCTTTCTAATCGTAGATATTTTAGAAGTACTCATTTTTCCCTTTGTTTCCATATAGTCAGCTAAAGAAAGAACAATCCCAAGAGTATTCCTCAGATCATGACTAACGTGACCAAGAATTTCTCTAATTCGCTTATTAGATTTTTCTAGATCTTTTGTTCGTTTTTTGATCTCTGCCTCAAGCCTTAGATTAGATTCTAATAATAATCTCTCGCCCTCTTTTGTCGATGAAATATCACGTGAAAGTATGACTACTTTATCAGATACCTTAGCTAATTCTAGGTCCCAATAAGTAGTTCTTCCGTCTTCGAAAAAGAACTCATTAGTTACACGATATGAATTTCCTGTTTTTAGGCAATTTTTAATAGACTCATATACATCAGTTTTTTCAATTCCTGGGTAAACATCTTCCATTCTTTTTCCAACATGATCTTCAAGAGTTTTTCCAAGTTGACGAAGTAAAGATTTGTTAAGAAATATGTATTGCATATTCTCATTGATGATCTGCACACCAGTCTCAAGTTGATCGAATACATACTCTAAACTCTGCTTCACTTTTCCTCACCAATTATACAATTGTCGTAGAGTTCCAGTTATAGGAAGCGTGGCACATGTAGTCTATTAAATTTATGTTAATTTCTTGAGAGTTCCTTTTGTTGAACTCAATTGAAAAAGAATGCAATCAGGGAAGGAATAAAGGCAGCCGAAATAAAGATTCTCGACTACCTCCTATCGATTATTAGAGCTTGATTCTAGCGTTATCAATCATAACTGCAACATAGAAGTCACGATTAAGAAGTATGGAACATCTGAAGGAGAAAATTCTAAAACTTATTCAATCTGGCCAAGATGACATTAAGGAGTCTGGAACAGAAGTTGTTTGTAGCCTAAATATTGATTTTTTTTAAATCTAAATTAGAGAGCTTTTTAGGGGACTTTTCTTTCATTTACTAGTGCATGACATGGGCAAGCCGGTCCATGCGTAAAGTAATATATTAAAAAAGGGGAGAGTCCTAAGTAGATTCCAACCAGCACAAAAAATAAATCTTTAAGCAAGCTTACTCCCATTGATTGAATTTTGTTCCTTATAATAATAAAACTGCATGTAACCAACTAGTACAGGAGGCATGTAGCATAAAGGTATATCCATGTATAAATGCTCCATCGCAACCAGCCCTCTAAGAGTATCGAATAGATGAACTATGGCATGAGCTGTAAACCAAAGCTGTAATATAAAGAGTGTATTTTTTCTCCATGAACTATCAACAACCGATTTAAATGAAATTATACTTAATACTAAAAAAATACATCCTAGATCACGAACAAAATGCTCATTTAAAGGGCCGAAGTCAGGAATTCTTCCTGGAAAGTTTTCATACCAATGTGTAGGGCCTACAAGCATCCATATTCCACTAATAAAATTTCCTAGGAATATTAAAAAGAAAAATATTTTCCATCTTTTTTCCTGACTCATATGTGCCCTTTAAAATATATTGCAAAGTCTTAATTAAGGATATATTATATCCATAATTAATTCAAGGAGAAAAGTATGTGTTTTAAAAAAGCTACGTTAGTTACGAGATATCTTCTAGCTATCACATATTTGTGGGTTATTGCTGACAGGTTAAGCCTACTAGGCCCAGTAGGGAATATGGGAGTTGTTTGGGGTGATTTTGATACTTTCTTAAGCTACACGGCAAGTCTAAACCCGTGGTTTCCTGAAAAAGTTTCATATTTTTTTGGCTATATTGTTACCATTTTTGAAGTCTTATTAGCTGTTTTTTTCATTTTTAACGTAAGGTTAAAAGAGACTTTTCTGGCAAGCTTTTTACTCTTAGTTACTTTTACTTTCAGTATGCTTTTTTCAGTAGGATTTGAACAGGCATACGACTTTATTATCTTTACTGTTGTCTTAGCTTTATTAAATGGATACATGTTTTGGAGATTTAAAAGAGGCGCAGATTAGGACATCTCTTTATTTACCCATTGTTCTGATAATTTGAAGATTTCTGCTGGAACTTGGGAGTTTATCCCTGAGACAATGTCAGATAATTTCTTTTCTCTAAGAACTTTTCTCCAAGCTTCATCGGCCTCAAGCATTGCAATTGCAATTGTGCACTTTACACTTTTATCTTTGTCTTTTTTCTTCAAGCAAGGGTTGTTAAACCGGATTTCCTGACAATTAAATGTTCTTTTCTTTCCCTCAATGGCCTCAATAATTTCTAAAAGGCTAATTTGGGAAGGATCTTTTGCTAATTGATAGCCACCCTTAGGACCTAAGGTCCCTTCAATCAACCCATTTGAGGCCAAGAGTTGTAAAGCCTTAGATAGGTATTCCTTAGGTATTCCATGAAATTTGGCGAGAACTTTTGTTGGGATAAATACTCCCTCTGGAACTCTCGCTAAAAACTCCATGCAATGTATTGCCCATTCTATCTGATTTCTCAATTTCAAAATTATTCACCTGTATTAGTCACTAACTTTAAAATTATAGCATGATATCGCTATATTGTTTAGAGCTGTTGATCCACTAACTTTTTCTTTTCTTGAATCCCCAAGGGCAATGGCGGCAGCCATACTTACAACATTTCCTCATTCGCTTAAGGCGTACTTCGGTACTTTTTTGTTTGCGTTCGCACACTAGTATTTTGTTTTACGGCCACCGGTACCACTTCCAAGAGCAAGGTCTTTCTTCGATACCGTTCCATCGCGTTTCATTTTTTCTATAGTTTCTAAATTCCCACGATACATCTTCTCAATCTTTTGAATGGCCCATGGATTCTTTCTAATAAATTTTAAAATTTTATTAAACATTGGAGGATCGTCATTGAAGCTATTGATCTCAGTCATTTCATAGATATCTTTACAGCCAAAGAGATTGATAACATCTGTTAACATCATCTTTAAAGTCACGCCCTCTAAAGGGTCTTTCTTGCGATTGTTTTGATCATTCATATTTTTTACCTGTGTATATATTGTTTAATATGAGGTTCTAGGTGATTTTTCTTAATGCACACTAAACGGAAAACACCTGGAACTATTATATTTTCCCTTGCTGAAATAAGCTTCGATTCACTTTATAATAGCATCTTTGAAAGATGATGATCAATTAATTGTGATCAGCACGTTGCTTATTCTTTACGCACGGTCAACGAAAAGTGAACTGGAACCAAATATCAATTACGCCGCAAGTACTCGTTTTGGACTTTTTTCTAAAGCAGTAATCCCTTGTTTATAATTTTTTGTGAATTTAAAAAATTTAAAGATATAAATCGAAAAAATAGCAGCTGCAAAATAAGCAAAGTGTGTAACCGCCAATGGAAAGCTTCGGTAATGCTCAAAGGACAGCTTTCCAAGCCAGTATCCAACAAAGCCCGAAATTAAGACACTATCGCGAAGATAGAAGAAAGCTACTGCTGTAAGAATCATTGAGTCATCTGAGGCGAGCATTAATTCACCTGTGTGTGACCTTGCACATGTGATGAATTGATACTTTTTAACCTTCATGTAAGATATTTCAATTTCATTTCCTACACAGATATGGTCAGCAATATATGTTGTCGTGATAACATTCTTAAGCTTTGTACCATCTTCAAACTCAAGGAAAGTGTACTCTCTACTTTTTCCCTTCACTTTAGATGAGCCGTATCCAATTACTTTCGACTTTATTATTGTTGACACTTATTCTCCTCAGTTCTTTATCGTTTCATAGTCGGCTAGGAGTGGAGAAACCTTTAATCCTGACCAAAAGATAGAACTAAAATATACTTGAATAAGTGCTTCAGGTGTTTTTCTTTACACTTGGTTAATGAAAATCATCTAGGAGTCTAAGCTTCAGTAGGGGTAAGGTTTTTCAAATTATAGGCGATAAGTGATTTATGTTTAGAGGGGGGTATGTATGAAATTAAGAGTTATCTTAAAATCTTTGCTGATTGCATTTGTTACCGTCCAAACGCTAGCGACTCCTCTTCAAGATAAATACCTAAAAGAGTTGCAGGCCATTCATAAAATGGAAGGTAATGGTAGTAACAAAGACCTTACTCTCATCAGTAAATCATCAGAGAGTCTGGTGAAAGATTGGAATGAGAAATTGGCCCGTGAAGTTGCACGTGTTTATAATGAGCTACTTAATGTGAATCAAAACTATTTCAATGCTGATCTCATAGAATACGTTATAAGAAAAAGAGGAAAGCAGTTCATGCCAATTCTTAATAAGGCATTGTCTGAAAAGAATAAGAAAGTTTATAAAGAAATGTTAGAGTTTACTGATCGCCAAAGTCGTGAAGGTAAAGCACCTGGATTCTAAAATAGAACTTTGCCTTTTAAAGTAAGTTTTTAAATTTCGCTTTGTCTTTCCAGTCAATTGATGCGGCTCTAACGAAAAAGTATCACGTACCAGAACCGTAAAGAGGTGATATATGAATATAGTATTTAGCATTTATTTATTTTTATTTTTTGTACTTGGTGTATTGTCTTTGTATATTCAATGCTCTTTATTAGATTAAAGAAGGACTATGATGTTTCAAAGTCATCTAATATGTTTGAGTTTATAAAGGAATGTGATGATTATAGATGCGTAAAAGCACGAAAGATATCTTTAGCTGTAAAAGCTGTATTATCTGTAGTTATTATTATGACTTTTTGGATAATGTTTAACATTTAACGAAAAAGTATCACGTACCAGAACCGCCATATGTTGAGTTCTTAATGAGCTTTAAATACATGATAAAAAATCATTTATATGAAATGATCTATTTCTTTCTAATTTATATTTTTTCACTTTATCCAATGTTTTTATTATTCTTAAATTTACCCGATAAAGTCGAACACAAGAATTTAATAATGGTTTGTATCTTAATGACTTCTATTCCTGCATCTCTATATACTGAGTATTCATTTCGAAAGCTTGGCTATTCAAAACATAAGAGCCAAGGTTCTTTCACATTCTTGGCTTTATCAAGTGCATTACTTTTACTTGTTAATTTAGATTATAAGTTATTTGGAGTTATTGTTAACATTCTTGCTGGTAGTGTATTGCTTATTTGTATAGTCATCTCTTTTACTTATTTAAAATCAGAGAATTGTAATCTAAGTTAATGATCATTTGCTTAGAAATATTTTTGAGTTTGGATAATAAGCTTTTAAAATTTCTTTAGATGATGAGAATATTATATTGTTTCCTGCTGTTCTTATTAAATTATTGTAATGATCAACTTCATGTATGCTTAATGATGTATCTTTTTGGTCAGCATTATTTGTTAAGAGAATACTCAGTTTCGGAGAAATAGGGTAGTAGAATTCCAGTTCATGAACAGGAGTATTTTTTTCGTAGCTAGCACATGTGTTCAAGACAGGTTGGTCGCCAGTGATGAAGTCAAGTTCTGTGTTGTTTCTTAATAATACTATTTTATAGATTTTAGGGTCTTCTGCGATGTTAATTGCAATATTTGTTGAAAAAATTGCTCTCATATAAGGTGCGAATTTCTCTACATTTAGTTCATTCGAGTTTTCTGCAAACAGGAACATCCTTCTTTTCATTTCTTGAGTTCTAAAATATTGCATTGAAATATATATAGAAAATTGCATTCTTTCTAAACCATTTGAATAAAAAGATGTATCTTCATTCAATATCTTATTTAAAAAAGTCGCTCCTGTATTTTCAATTGTTCTTTGAAGGAGTTCTTCAAGGTTGTGAATTCCTA
Organism: Halobacteriovorax sp. GFR8; assembly: GCF_050955245.1. Taxonomy (NCBI): domain Bacteria; kingdom Pseudomonadati; phylum Bdellovibrionota; class Bacteriovoracia; order Bacteriovoracales; family Halobacteriovoraceae; genus Halobacteriovorax; species Halobacteriovorax sp. GFR8. Next base: position 927,599 of record NZ_JBPBLR010000002.1, read on the forward strand.
TGTTAATTTTTTCAACTTTTTCTTGATCATTTATAGATTCTAGGAACCGTCTAGAGTCAAAGGGGCGTTTGAAAAGATTAAGAAATTGCTGATGAATTTCTTTGATGTGCGTAGCCGAATCAGGAGTTCTTGTTAGATAGATTAAAAACTGCTCTTCTTCCGTAGTTAGTTCTTGAACTTTATAGAAGTCTCTTTTTTGAGCAATACCCATTAGATTGGATTTAAAGATTTTACCATCTCGATGACACCATATTTGTTCTTCTTTGTCTGACCATTCTCTTAAATAACGTCTCCAGACAAAGTGTTGTCTTCTTATTTTATGTCCCATTTTGGTCCCATGAATTATTTCATACTCGCTCTATACCCAACTTTTTCTGCATCTGATTCTGTTCTAAAGCAAACTCTATTATCATGTCCTTTGTTTTTGACAAGCATCATTCCGTAGAATTGTCCTCCTGGTGTATGAAATATACCAGATTCATCATTGCCTACAACTGGGCAGCATTCACTGTTATAGCGCTCTAAATTAGTATCTGTGCAAAGCTTCACTTCCTTGTGTGAGTAGCAACTTATGATTGTAAGTGAAATACAGATTAATGTGAGACTATTGGTAATTCTATGACGCAACTGGAAGTTCTCCTGTTTGAATTAATTTATTAAAATCATCTTCCGTTAAAATCTCAACGCCTTTTTCTTTAGATTCTTCTAGTTTTTTAGGACCGGCATTAGGTCCACAGCACAATATCGCAAGATTCTTTGTAACACTTTTTCTTACTTTGAAAGAATTGTTCGTCGCAACTTTTTCGAGATCAGCTCTTTTCGCTGCTGAGAAACCTGTAAATAGTATTTCTGTTTTTGTTTCTGTTGTCGATCTAGGTTTTTTAGTAGGTGTTTTTGTGGATAGTTTTTCAACACTTTGCTTATTAATAAAGGATACAATTCTATCTTTTCTGAAAGTTCTTATTTCACCTCTTAAGTGGCAAAATCCTTTTATATATTCGTCATCTATATTGTATGCAGTAATTTCTCTAGTGGTTTTATTTCCAGAAGCATCTTCATAAATGAAACTTATAATTTCTTTTACTTTTGAGCTATTGGTAATATTTGTTTTAGATTTTTTATGATCCTCTATTGTTATAGGCTTTGAATTTATAACTTTATCTTTTGGCCTTGTTTCAACTGTTACTTCACTTGCTTCTTTGGCCATTTGAAGAAATTTATAGAATGAATAAAAAACTAAACCAATAAATAGAAAAATAAATACATCAGACATTAAACCAACTTTGTAAAAGATTAACCTGAGTTAATTAGTCGGACGTGTTTCTTGTATCCTTTAGTGAACATTTTCTAGGTTATAGATGTGATTCTAGTATGTTTTCTGATGAGCTAACGAACTATTGTATGAGTGTATTTTTCTTATCTATGTGATTACAGTAAGTCAGTAGGGAAGTTATTAGTTATTCTAAAGATGAAATTATTTTTTAAGAACATGTTCTAATATCCCGATATTTCAAATAGTTAGATATTTAAAAATATTATTGTTTATTAAGGCTGATATGATTGCAGAAAAAGATTATACACTCATAGTTTATTTTATAATTTTGATTGCTATAGTCTGTTCTATATACGCAGAATACTATCTAACTAAGATGTTTTCACCATGGATATTCTCAAAAGGATTTAAAGTCATAAATATACCTGTTGATTTTTCTTTCATGGATATAGAGAAACTTAGGAAAGTTAGTAGAACAAAAGTAGGTTCTCTGAAGGTTATAGATGATACAACAGTCTATTTCAGATTTTACCGTGCCTTATTCTCTTTGCATGTAAATACGCCAGTTCCTTTAAAAGGAATATTGAAGATAGTTGATAATAAAGTCTATCTGACTGCAAGAATTCCCTTGTTTTCATCCATTTTCTTAACGATTTGGTTATTATCATTATTTGGAATGTTTATATTTTCTTTGTTTATTGCTGAGAGTGATAAAATATTTTTAATGCTCTTCATACTCTTATGTTTTTTGTTTGTCTTTTGCCTAATAGTATTTGGTGGCTTTTTACTTGAAAAAAGTAGGCTGATGAAGGCCTTAGAGGAAATTAAAGATTTAAGCTAATACAATAGTTATTTTTATGGATAAAAAAGAAGATAAGATTGATAAACTGATTAAATACTGGACTAGTTTTAATACTAATTTAGGAAAGATTCTCTTTTTTGGGCCTATAATAATAGCTTTGCTTGTTGTTATTTATGTCGGGATAAAATTTAAGGATAAGATTATTCAACAATTTATAGGACAGGAATCTTTTCTTCCTTCAAGTGAAAACGAATCAATTGAGAAACTAGACTCTGCTATAAACTATTCTAAGATTCCTCATGAACTACATAAATGGATTGATATTTTAAAGAATGAAATGAAACCAAGCACTAAGAGGAAGTTATTGGATATGAAAGAAACCGAGCTGATACTGCTTCATAGAGGCTATGGAATGTATATTAGGAATAAATGGTTGTGGGGAAATCGAAACCCTGAACTAACAAGCTATTTCTTAAGAAAAGGAATTAATCATCCTGATACAATGAGCATGGAACTTATTAAGTATCTTTGGCATGATATTCAAAAAGATAAGAAAATTTATCATTCTCAATAAGCTGTCTATTCTGTGGCTAATATAATTGAGGTTAATTATTTGTTTTGTAGCTGTTTGTTAATATTGAATAGCCCAAAATTTATTAAGCCGAGACAGTAGATTAAACCTATCAACACTACTGCTGTGAATCCATCTAGTGCTTGAATCAGATTATCGTAGAATGATATGAATGTTACGTCAGAATTTTTTCTATAAAATAACCAGCTCATAAGAAACCAGTCAATAATGAAGTATATGTTCAGTAGCCAGAGCTGCTTCGACGTTTTTAAGTTCTGGTGATTGACTAAATTTTTTGAAAATAAAATAAACGGCAAAAAAAGAGATAATATAATTCCTATAACAGAAAAGTTTACTTTTACCTGATCTGAAATAAAACCAGTAATGAGTATTGAAATTAGAATTGTAATTGGTAATATAAAAGCTGCTTGAAATTTATTTAACTTCATCTATTATCACCCTTCAAGGTTGTACACCAGAATTCGAGATCTTCTTTATCAGATTTTCCTGTTTTGATTTCTCTTGCAGTTAAGGGAGCCATTTTCGTTCCATGAACTAATGCATTGGCAAAGGCGTCGATATTCTCAATACCGCTAGGATATGTATATGCTTTAGTTGAATCAGTGGTATCAGCTTTCTTTCCTCCTACTTGGTCAGGAAAAAAAGCTCTAAATGCTACATACAGAGAACACTTGTCTTTTTGACGTTCGATCATTGGATAATAAATTGGCCCTGTCCTATTGTTATTCTTAAAATATTGATAAGAAGGTAGTTTTTTGCAAAGTAAATCAGGCATTTCACTTAATTCTATTCTGCTCGTATTCGTCCCATTATGAAGTGGGAGAATGTATTCGATGGGAGGGCATTGATTTAGTTCGTATTTTTTATATACGTATCCACCTTCTTTGATACAGCTCGTACCCATAAGGCCGAGGCACATTAATGTGAGTAATATGAACTTTATAATTGTATTGAGTTTCATAATTTCGCTTTAAATCAATCAGTTATTGCAATACAATAATTGTATATGAAATTCATTTATATTTCACTACTTACTTTTCTGTTTGCATCTTGCTCACATCATCCTCTTTTAACAAAAGGAGGAGCAAACTCTATTGGTGGTGAAGATGTTGTTTTAATGAAGCCTAACTTAAATCATTGTAAGTTTATAAAGGAAATCGAAGAGATTTTCTTTTTTCATCGAAAAAATGCTCTTAATGTTGAGAATCATTTTAAGAATAGTGTTGCTAAAGCAGGTGGTAACGTAGGAGAGCCAATTCAAGTAAAGGTGCATCAGCCTTACATAATTGGCAATGCTTACAAATGTGAGTCTGAATACATTTCAAAATACAAGAAGAACTTATATTCGGAGATTAAATGACCGTGAAATTGAAAGATAAAGTCCTCGATTTACTACAAGATAATAAAGATCAAGAAGCCGTTGTTTTTACGGGATGTCGTATAAAATCTAAAAACTTTTCTTGGAGTACTTCTGGTGAATTTGAAACAGTAAGCGACTTTAAGGAAGGAATATCAAACGAAAGTCTTAAGCAAAATATGATGAGTCTATGTTCGTTGTTTTCAAGGGCCGAAGTCGTTGATTGCGTAGAAAGTCTAATTCTTGGTAACGATACTTTATCTAATAAGGCTTTAGATTTATTGAAAACGGAAGGTCTTGTTGAGACAATAGGAGATAAGCCTATTTTAAAAGAGACTGCTTGTTTGTTTTATCTCGGTATGTTGTCTTCATCGAGAATTTAGTCTTGATTGTAAGGAACACAAATGTGATTAAGCTTCTTCTCTTGTTTATCTCTCCATTTATTTTTGTTTTTAAATGGTTTCTTAACTTCTTCGAGAAGCCTTTATCCACAAATGAAGTACTCTCATTATTTAAGATTCTACTTATAAATGAAGCCGAGAATGTTGAAGTTAGTAATGCCTATGATTCTTTATACTGTGCTAAGGCCGAACTTCAGATTGACCACTTAAGACAAGAGTTCATAAATATAGATAAAAAGTATCCTTCATTACAGCCTGACAAGATAATGTTAAGTGATCAAAGTATTAGCTATATTCGTGTAGTATTGTCAGAATTAAGTGAGGAAATATGATTGTGTATACAGTAGCATTTGTTTCTTTAAGTATATGGTTGTTGATTATCCATTTGAATAAACCTAAAGGTATATCTTTTGCAGAAGTCGAAAGAAAATTGATACTTGAATATGGACGATCGTGGTGGTTAGTTAGACCACAAGTTTTATAAAAAAGTATACTGTAGCTTATTGTATAAGTTATATAATGATGCTTGTTTTTGGTAGCCTAGCAGCCGGAAAGACATTGTCGACCGCATTGGGATTTAAATTTTGGATATAAAAGAAATAGTAACAAAAGTACCACAAAAGACTTTAGAGAAAGCACTCTATTTATATTCAACTATAAGTAACAGTCTTCTCCTTAGGTTAGAAAGAAACATTTTTGAATTCTGTATCTATCTAGCTTTTTTAGATGAAAAAATACAGACCAATGAAACCATAGAACTTGAAAGCCTAATTCATTATAAATATATCCAACAAAACCTAAAAGAAGTTAAGGGCCACCGTAAGACCTTCCTTGCCAATTTAGTAAGTAGAGGTCATTTTAAAATTAAAGTAAATAGAAAACTATTGTTATTCAAAAAGGTAGATTACTTAATTCAAAACATTGGTGAAGTGAAAGTTGAGAGTGATATTATCTTAGAATTTATTAATGCTATTAAAAATAATGAGCCTATCAATAATCAATATTCTAAGTATTTATATGACTATTATCGTTATAATATTTTAGATGATACAGACTTTGCTGATTGGACGGATACAACATTTGTTGATTAAATAGGGGAAGCCTCCCTCAGAGGCTCCCCAACAAATTCTTAACAATCTCAAGCTTGCCATCATCAAGCTGGTCTATCTTCTCTAGGCATGAATCCACAATCGTATCTCGAAGTTCTGCCTTGGCCATAGAATCCTCGAAGTCTGAGTATTTGTAGCCGTAAGATTTCACAATATGTCGAACACGCTCTTCATCCAGTTCAATCCTTCCATTTTCAATGTGTCCAATGGTTGGCCTTGAGTATCCGCACATGGCAGATGCTTGGTCTTGAGAAATTTTCTTTATTCGCCTTAAGGAGCGTAGAACTTGGCACTCCTTGGTGATAATTTTTTGATAACTTTCGACGATCTGAGTTTTTAAGTACCGTCTTTATGAATTTTCGCTTGGGTCTTCTTTTTGCTCCCTTTTCAATTAATCTTTTAGACCTAATGAAGTCTAAGTGGGTAAGGCCATAAGAATTAACGATATCCTCAATCTTTTCTCGATTGAGGCTCACGCGACCATTTTCAATTGCTCCCATTCCCTTAGAGCTTAGACCGTACTTTTCACCAGCTTCTTTAAGGGTCATTTCACACTCAAGCCTCAGCTCTCTTAGAGCCAAGTGCTCTGATGTGATCGCTTTACCATTTCTCTTTTTCTTCTTAGTTTTTGTCATTTTAGTTCTCCTTTAACAGTTAAGACGTTTTGCTGGATTAGCCTAGCTAGCCAGCGGGACGCCAGTGAAATTGCTCAAGGAATTTAGATGGTTACAAACCAAAGGCTAATTTTATGACAGTGCATGAAAGTGAGGCTAATCGGCGTAGCCAGATTTTTGGCTACGAATAGCCAACCTCAGTCATTTTGAGTCACAATGGTTAGTTTTGGAACAACGGAAGAAGAGATCAAACACTAGATACCAAGTAATTGATTTTATAAGTGTTTAGAATGTTGTTAACGATGTCTTTTTAGATTTTGGGCGAAAAAAAAGGCCTTCTAAAAAAGCCTTACGAAAAATGGTGGACCTTAGCGGGATCGAGTCGACTGCCGGCTCCTGCCTCCGTCGACATACCTACATCCTGTAGGCAACCGCCAAAAGCAATTATATCTGACACTAAAATCAACAATAAAAAAAGCCCGTGTGATATTCGCTTACGCTCATACCGCACGGGCTTTTTTATGGTGGACCTTAGCGGGATCGAACCGCTGACCTCTTCGCTGCCAGCGAAGCGCTCTCCCAGCTGAGCTAAAGGCCCTCAATTGAGATATTTTGTAGAAAGATAATAGCCAACCCGCGTGGGGTTGGCAATATTATAATTCTGGTAAATCACCACTTTGATCAAGTTCGCGAGCGATTTCTGCTTTCTTTGTGCTTACGGCCTCTTCGTAGTCACGATAGAAGCACTGGTTTTTGTAAGCTTCGTTCTTTGTTGAGAAGCGCTCTTGGCCTTGGATGAGGTAAGGGATACCGCCACTCTTATCAAGTAGCTCCTTACATCTTTTGAGGACGTATTTCGCGCGAAGGCCCATCCCTTTTTGTTTAATCATTGGGTAATAGATAGCACAAGAGTGGAGAGTGTCACGGTAGATATCGTGACGGCTTCCTTTGTCCAGGGCCACTTTTACATTCTTATTTAGAACTTTGATGATTTCTTTTGCAAAAACTTTTTCAAAGTTACGACGTGCTGTATTCATTAATGGGATATTACTTGCTCCCACGTTGTCCCCACGAAGAAGGCTTTCTTGAATGCCACGATAAATTGGAACAAGGAAAATATACTTAGAGTAATTTAAGCTGTCTTCATAAGTAAGCTTTGGCGACTCAGCGTAAGGAAGTCCATATAGGAAGAACTCTTCTACTGTGCGGATATAATTGTAAAAACTTGCATCAATTGTTTCAACAGAAAGAACGTCTCCATCTGATAGATTATTTGCAAGGTACGTATAAGCAGCTTGAGAAAGATCCTTAAAGCTGTCACACTGACAAGTTGGATTATCGATATCACAATCTTCTGGCGTCAGCCCCTGTGCGTCTGTCACAACATTTTCAAAATTAACTAATGCCTTTAGGGCCTTAAGTGCTTTCCTAATTCTAATTGAAAAGAGTGACGTTGCTTCTGGTCTAGTTGTTGTATTCTCTAAGTCTTCTTCAAAGATTTGAATAACTTCAGTAATTGAGAAGTCTTTTTTATTATCACGCCAATTATCTTCAGCTTCGATAATTTTATAAAGCCTTTCAACGTTTACTGAATTTCTAAGTTTCTCTGAAAGTCTTTCCTTGTCTGCTGCAAGGTCTGCTAGAGCAGGCTTAACAACTTCTTGGATATATTGCGTACGATCTTCGTCACGTGCAATAGCACCTTCCTGACAATCACTATTTTCTTTTACCCAGTATTTTCCGTCTTGGAATTCACGACAGTAGACCTTTAGCTTTGAGTTGATATTAGAATACCAAGTGAGCATATGGGCCCACTCACTCCATGGGCGAATGTTCTGGTAGCTATCATTCCATTCCTCAATTTCGTAAGGATTTGGTTGATAGAGTCTAAGCTTCGCCTGCTCTTTTTGAAGAGTGGCAATGGTAACAATCGTGTCTTGTTGATTTGCAGTTTCGTAAATGTCACGAAGTTCACTTAGAATACGCTGTAGGCGAGGGTAGTGCTTTCTAAGGTCCTTGATGCGTTCGAAATCTTTATCTGGAGTATCAAGCTCCTTAATATAATTATAAAGCCATTTTGCTTCTTCTCTTGTTGCATTCTTGCGACGAAGATTACAAGTCATGGCATTGATATTCTTATATGCACACTTATAAGAAACGTAATAGTTACGACTATTATACAGATCTTCTAGCGCTTGATTTGCATCATTGCCCTTAAATTGTACGTAAGAAACTAAGCTGTCGACCATATTGGCAAGGCCTGTAGAAGCAGCTGCTGTAAATAAACTTGAACCTGGGTAAAGTGCTCCTGCAACTTGTCCCATAAGCATGATCGTTGGACGTATCATCTTTGTTCCAAGGTCCTCATCACACTCTGGTGCTGCTCTTAGGTCATCAAGGATCGTCGTGGCCATACTTAGTGAGTCCACAACTCCATTGTTTTGATTGTAGTCACTATCTAAAAGTTCTTGTCTACGACGCTGAAGACTTAGGATCTCTTGATCGTATTCTCCTGCGTATGAGCTACTTGTAACAAGTTTATAAACTTCACTTGAGATCGTTTCAAGGTTTGCATCGATGATCGAAAGTTCATTTGAGCTTGTACGATACTGCTCGCTTAAAGAGGCGAGGAATGCCTTAGAGTTTGCGTATATAGATTGGCAACGGTAGCGCTCATCATTGATATCTTTGATTGCAGTTATAAGAGAGTCGACGACTTCAAGAACTGCTTGGTCACTGACAAACTGACATGAGTTTGCTAAGCGTCCGTTAAAGAGTATCGAGCTATTAAATTGAGCCTTAGAAAACGAGGCCACCATCGTGATGGCCACTATTTTAATTAGAATTTTAATCATTAAAAAAACCTGTGTGTTGTGTTCTTGTGTGTTTATTTTTTTAGCTTTTTAATTTTAAATTTTGTAAATTTTAAAGTCTGCGACGATCAACTTTACTTGGCCCTGAGATACAGCTTCTTAGTGCATCCACAACCTCTTCTTGATCGTTACATGAGTATTTTGACTTACACTGCGTCTCAAAGCAGGCAACATCAAAAGTACCAGTACATTGGTTTGTAATTGCTTTTAAATCTTCAAGACTATCAAAGTCTCTTGGGTGAAGTCTTGAAAGCGCACTTGTTAAACAAGAGTATTGAACAAGCCAAAGTCTTGAGTTAATAAATGTGATTTCTGAAAATTCATCACGGTCATAACGGTACATATTCTTCATGGCCGTTTGGTGAGCGTATCCTGAAACATACTGACAAGAGCGAGCAATTGAGATCATTTCTTCTAGGTCATTTTGCTCATAGCTTGAGATCAGTTTCATTGAAAGATCAACACATCCTAGATCAAGTTGTCTTGAACATGCATCAAAGATCATTCGATGCTGCGTTCTTGAACTACATTCACCTGGATTATTTGCACATAGCTTCTCTACACATTGAGCTTGTGTATGAGATGGAATTTGTGGTGCTTGAAATTGCGCCATTGTACTTGTTAAGTAAACAATTGCAGCTAGCAAAATTACTGCTCTAAACATAAATACCCCCAAAAATTTCCTATTCTTATATAATTTTGGTGGGCCTATGCAAAGGTCTTTATGGTACGGCGCAGGGCGAAGTGTTCGTAATCACATTAGGCATTATAAAATTTATCGAGCCTAACCTTTATATTTGGATAGATTTTAAGGGCCTGCTCATACCATTCTTGAGTACTTTCTTTTTTACGGTTCATTTCAACAGACCTCTTTATAATTATTTCATAAAGGATCTCTGACTTAAAACCACTATTTAATGTATCAATGGCCATCTTTAATGATTGAGATGCAGTGGAATCTTTGTCACAAACGAGGGCATCCATCAGTGGAGCATTTTCATATTTTGGGAATTTTTCTTTCTGTTTAATTTGAATAAATTTTGTCGTCTTATTGTCTGGTGTATGGGCAAGGACAACAAGCATACGTTCTAGAATTGCTGGCTTTGTCGTACAAATTATTGAAGCTTCTTCTAAAAGTTTAAGAGATTCTCTATAGCTCTTATTAACTGCAAGATCTTGAATCTTTGCTTTATTGAAATCGATCTTATCCAGTTCACATTGAACATAAATAACTATAGCTGCGGCAATGGCATCCTTGATATCATCTGCCGGTTCATTAACTTTCTTATAGGCTTCATAGTAATTTATGATCAATTCATGCTTTCTCGCTGCAACGGCCACCATTGAAAGGTCTCGAAGCATATCAGGAGAAATAGGGTAGGTGGCATGAAGTTTCAGTGAGTATTGAAGTGCCATGTAGTAGTTCTTTAAATGCTTATATGTTTTAAAGAATAACTTTAAAGTGTTAAAGTCTGTTGGGTTGAGTGCATAGGCCTGCTCTAGAGACTTGATAGCATCATCATACTTTTTTTCTTTAAATTGACAGAGACCTTCAAGATAAAATGACTCATATGCATTGTCAGAGATTTCGCGTGCCTTTTGAGTAATTTCAAAAACTTTTTCATGCTTTGTCCCAACGTACTCATAAGCTTCATTAATTAGCTTTCTGTAGTCACTAGGGGAAGACTTCATTTGATAAAGTTCTTCCATCAGGGCCTTGATACTATCAACCGTAAATGGGATTGGTAGTACAAGGTCGACTTGTTGCTGGGCAATTCTTGAAATTGCATCAATTGAGTCATTTTGAGTCAAAAGAATAAAACTACTCTTTGTTCGATTTGGAAGAATTTTTAAGTGTTCTTTTAATACTTCATTGTAGCGCCCTTCAGCGAGTACTTCATAAGAGAAAACAAGAGTAGGCTTAAAGCTCCTCATCTCTTTAATGGCATCTTCGAAAGTTTTGGCAAATCGCACATTCTTCCTCTGGACTCCCAGAGTCTTAAACGCATTCTCATAGGCCACGCGTGCGTTTCCTATGGACTCGACTACCAAAACTTCCATGTCGTTAAAAAATGCTTCTCTATTCATTTCTTCAATTCCGTAACTGTCTCTTAATTATTTTTAGTCATTGTGTGTGTTTCTATATTCTTTCAAAAGTTCATTAAAGCGTTCTTGCCTTTCTAAGATCACCGCCTCAATTTTCTTATGCTCTTTTAAGTTGTCTTCAAGTAAGCGAAAAACAACTTTATTTTTTTCTTTACCATATTCTTCAATCTCAATGACCTCGCTTACTAGCTTTATGACATTCGCAAGTTTTGTAATATTGCCGAGCTGTCCTTTTGGTACTTGTGAGCTTTGAATAATGTAGAGATTGATCTTGTGGCCATTTGCACATGTTTTCTTTGGGATGATTGCACATATACTGTTAGGTGCTTCCAACATGAGTATTTGGTTTTTCTCTGTATCGTAGACGTTTGTATTACTTGTGATATTTTCAAACGCTAATATAAATTTGTTGCTTTTTTCTGAAGCAATTTTAATAGCTTGCTTATCCATCCCTAAAGATTAGCTCAAGCTTGGAATTGGCGCAAAGGTGACCATTTTACCCATTTATTTAGTTGAGATTGGGGGGTTTTATCGACAAATTAAAGAGGCATTCCGTTTTTTTTATTGACGTAGTTTAGGCCAGGTACTTAAAATTACATTATTACAAATTTTTCGTTAAAAACACTAAACACGAGGTTTAAAATGGCAAAGAAAAAAGCTACGAAAAAAGCAGCTCCAAAGAAGGCTGCGAAGAAAGCAGCTCCAAAAAAAGCAGCTAAGAAAACAGCTAAAAAAGCAACTAAGAAAAAAGAAATGCTTCTAGTTGGTTCAAAAACTAAAGAAGCTCTTAAGGGTAAAGGATACAATGTATCTTCTGACGCTCTTGAAGCAATGAACGAGTACGTATACTGGCTAGTTGATCAAGCTCAAAAGAGATGTACAGCTAACGGTAGAAAGACAATTCGTCCATACGATATCCTAGGATAATCGACACGAATCAATTTCGTTAGAAATAAAGAAGGCCAGCTAAGCTGGCCTTTTTTAATTAAAATTTAATTTCTGATTGTTCTCCAGATTCCATATGCTTCACTTGTAGCACACCTTTTTCTTTCTCGGCCTCTCCATAGAAGATCACATTCTTCACTCCACGCTTGTTAGCATAAGTCATCTGCTTCTTCATTTTAGCTGAGGTAGGGTAAATCTCAATAGAATGGCCTTCTGATCTAAATTTACGAGCTATCTGGAGGTATTCTTTTTGATCTTCATCACTCATATTGATGATCATATAATCAACGCTTGCACTAATATCTTCAAATAGACCGCGATCAAGCATCACATCATAAATTCTTTCTGCTCCAAATGAGATTCCAACACCTGAGAGCTTCTCTTTTTGACCAAACATACTTGTTAAGTCATCGTAGCGTCCACCGCCACCGATACTTCCCATTGAACCATCGACTAGCTTTACTTCAAAGATACAACCTGTGTAGTAATCAAGTCCACGTGCAAGGGTAGGGTCAAATACTAAGTTCTCAATTCCAAGCTCTTTTACGTTTGTAAGAACAAATTCTAGTTCTTCAAGGCCTAGTTTTCCAATTTCATCTTCACCTAGGAAGTTCTTTATCGTTGTAAGTTTCTCATCTGAGCTACCTTCAAGAGTAAGAAGAGTTGAGAGGCGATTTACTTGATCTTTATTGAAGCCACGATTAAGTAGTTCTTCTCCAACTTTCTCAGCGCCAATCTTATCAAGTTTATCAATAGCAATTGTCATATCTGTTAATTTGTCACTAACACCAAGAACACTTGCAATTCCCTGAAGGATTTTTCTGTTATTGATGACGATTTCAACACCGTCGATCTTTAGGTCCTTAAATACATCATGATAGACTTCCACAAGTGATACTTCACTTAGTAGTGATTCTGTTCCGATGATATCTCCATCGCACTGATAGAACTCTCTGTAGCGTCCTTTTTGAGGACGGTCAGCGCGCCATACCGGCTGAATTTGGTAGCGCTTAAATGGCAGAGCAAGATCATTAAGATTAGCACACACATAACGAGCGAATGGAATTGTTAGATCGTAGCGAAGTCCACGCTCACACATTTTACTTGAAACGGCCCCAAGGTTTTTTTCTTGAAGATCTTCAGGTTTAACTTTCTTTAAAAAATCTCCTGAGTTCAGAACGCGAAAAAGAAGCTTATCTCCTTCCTCTCCATATTTTCCCGTAAGTACGTTCAAGTTTTCAACGGCCGGTGTTTCAAGTGGCATAAAACCATGAGATTGAAACCTTTTTTTAATTGTTTCAAAAATATGATTTCTTCTTGCTGACTCGATTGGCCCGAAATCTCTAGTTCCTTTTGCGTTTTGTGGCTTAATAGTCGCCATTAAATTACCCCTTCGAAATAAATATATTTGTTTATACCCTGATTTTTAGTACTTTTAAAGCAATAGGCGTTTAAAAAACGTGACTTCTTTGCCATAATTTTCATATGAGACAACACACAAAGCTATTACCACTTTTCTTTATTCTATTTATCTATTCATGTGCTGGGATCAAACCATTACCACAACTTGGGACATACGAAGTTGAACAGCGAATTGCCTACCCTGGGAAGGTCAATAAAATTGTCTTGGAGTTGCCAAGTATTGGGGAGAAGTTTCGAGTTCTTTGTGGAAAGGAAACTCTTGGCCACAATGTGAAAGGGAATACTCTCGAGACAGTTTGGGCACCAAAATATTGGTACTTTGAGACAAAGGATGGCGAGGAGACAAACGCTGCGACTTCTGTTCACTGCTACCTAAAGTCTGAAGTTTACGGCCAAGAGGTTCAATACCATATCGCAACATTTGAAATTAAGCCTTTTGATTATAAGAAGTCATATATCAAGGTTTCAAAAAAACATGTCGACTTGTCTCCTGAGGCTGTTAAGCGCTGGCAAGAGGAAGTAAAGTTACAAAAAGAAGCTTATGCGACAGCTGAGTTAGAGAAGTCACTAACAGATAAGGACTTTATTAAGCCTCTTGACTCAAAAATAACAGCCTACTATGGAAATCGTCGCGTTTTCAATAATAAGAAGAATAGCTGGCACTCGGGAACTGATATGCGCGCCAGAAGGCCTACTCCAGTAAAAGCTTCTAATGATGGAAGAGTTATACTTGTTAAGGATCTCTTCTTTAATGGTAATGCTGTTTTCATCGACCACGGAGCCGGTGTCATCACAATGTATTGCCATCTGTCAAAATTCAAGGTTAATCAAGGTGATACAGTTAAGCGTGGTCAAATCATCGCTTTAAGTGGTAATACTGGTCGTTCAAGTGCTCCGCACTTACACTGGGGTGTACGTGTACAAGGGAAATGGGTTGATGGCCTGCAATTCATTAAAGAAAAAGAGCGAACTCTCAAGGCCCAGAAATATGTTACGCCAAAAATTGAAGGAAAGAATTAATGACTCCAATAATTATTGTCATCGTTTTACAAGTCGCAATCTTAGCTTTCTTATTTCTTATATTTAAGAAAGAGCATACGGTTAACTTTGATGAAGTAACTAACCTTATCCGTTCTCAAAAAGATGATATTACTGAGACGCTTTTTAGAAATAATAATCAACTAGCAGAGAACTTCTCAAATCTTCGTGAGATTGTGGTTGAGCGCCTAATGGAGACAAAAGGTGCACTTAATAAAGATATGTTTAGCTTTAAGGATCAGCTAACGCAAGACCTTGAAAAGAAATTTGATAAGACTAATCATGCTATCCAAGAAAAGTTAGAGAAGATTAATAATAAGGTTCAAGAAAACTTAAATGAAGGTTTCAAAAAAACTAACGAAACTTTTACTGGTATTATCGCTCGTCTTGCTAAAATTGATGAGGCCCAAAAGAAGATTGAATCTCTCTCAACTAATGTTGTAAGCCTTCAGGAAGTTTTAACTGATAAGAAGTCTCGCGGGATTTTTGGAGAGGTTCAACTAACTTCGCTACTTAAGTCTGTCTTTGGAGAAGGTGATAAGTACTATAAGCTTCAGTTTAAGCTATCTAACGACAAGCTCGTGGATGCAATGCTTGATCTTCCTGAGCCAATTGGAAGATTATGTGTCGACTCGAAATTTCCACTAGAGAACTTCAAGAGAATGTTTGAGGGGAGTGTTGAGGAGAAGACTCTTGCTCGACGTGAGTTTGTGAAGAACGTTAAAAAGCATATTGATGATATTTCTTCAAAATATATCATTAAGGGTGAAACTTCTGAGCAAGCCGTTCTATTTCTTCCTGCAGAAGCAATCTTTGCTGAGATTCATGCTTATCACGAAGATATTATTGCTTACTCTCAAAAGAAGAATGTTTGGATTGCTTCACCGACAACTTTTATGGCCACTTTAACAACTGTCCAGTCAGTTCTGATGAATATGGAGCGCTCTAAATATATGTCGATTCTACACGAAGAGATCAATAAGCTGGGTGTTGATTTTGGCCTATACGAGAAGAGATGGGGTGACCTAACTAAGCACTTAGCGACGGTAACTAAAGACGTAAATAATATTAATATAACGACTGGTAAGATTTCCAAAAGGTTTCAAAGGATTATGGAAGTTGAGATCGATAAGGGGCAGGCCCCTGAAGTCGAATTTTCTAGTCAGGAAAGTCTAAATGACTTATAATGGCCAATAGGTTTCAAAGAAATTTAGAATAAAAGGAATAATATATGAGTTTAGAAGTATTCGTAGCACTTAGTTTAGTGGGTTTTTGGGCACTTTTACCAGCTTCTCTAGCTATTGCTTGTAAAGACTTTGATGATGCCATGATGGATGATCATCACTAGGAAATAAGGATAACTTTTCCCTTGTTTCAATAACTTAAGTAAGCTCCTATAATAGTATTTAAATATATATTATAGGAGTTCAGATATGGCAAAAAATCGCCGTCGTCTAAAGCAAATCTGGATCAATCCAGAATTTCAAAAACACTTTCTTGTTAAATTTGGATTCTTAAATCTCATCTCTTGTGGGCTCTTTGTGGCCACAATTTTGTCTTTCTTGGTCAACGTCAAAGAGATGGCAGAGGAGAGTGGTTTTTTTCAAAGCCAGGCATTTCAAGGCTTTTGGGATGTACAAGTTCAAATTATCAGCTTCTCGCTTCTTATTGCTGTACTCATTTCATTCTTCTTATTTCTCTATCTAGGCTTAACAATGTCTCATAAGATAGCTGGGCCACTGTATCGATTGAATCAACATTTTAAAAAATTGGCCAACTCTCAAGAAGATGAAGAGCACTTTTTAGAGAAGGTAACTTTTAGAAAAGGCGATTACTTTAAAGAGATCGAAGACTCATTTAACGAGCTAGTAGATAAACAAAACTCTCGTAAATAAATTCTTTGGGCTTGATGCCAAGAATAGTACTCACGTAATTTTAGTTACATAAGAGGTTTAGGTTTTAAAGAGTTGTGAATTCAGTAAGTTGTAAGTGCTTTAAAATAGTGATGTTAAGCTAAAGGAAATTACTTACAGAAAGGAAGTAGTAAAATGTTAGCATTCTTATTCTTAATCATATTTAGTGGCCATCAGGCATTCGCTCAAGGAATTTCAGTAATCCCAAATAACACAGCTCTTGGGGTTAAGCTTAATCAAGTCGGTAATGTTGTTAAGAAAAATTCTTGTGATCAATTTCGTTCTAAGCATTTAAATATTACTCTGACGCCGACATGTTATGGTGCAAACCTTCGTCACGCAAAGAGTTCAATTG
The DNA here is from genome assembly GCF_050955245.1 of Halobacteriovorax sp. GFR8. NCBI lineage: Bacteria > Pseudomonadati > Bdellovibrionota > Bacteriovoracia > Bacteriovoracales > Halobacteriovoraceae > Halobacteriovorax > Halobacteriovorax sp. GFR8. The sequence goes on from NZ_JBPBLR010000002.1 coordinate 944,399, forward strand.
ATCCTCGTGGCGGTGATATTAAAATGAATGTTAAACTTTCAAATGGTGGAAAGCTGTTTGAAAGTAATACTACCTTCTCTCCTCAAGTTACTTGGCCAAATACTTATGGACAGTCTTGTAATTGGGAAGCTGATACAAATAAGGTTAAGTGTCTAATTCAAAGTGGAAATTCATCACGAAATATTGATTATAATTGCTCTTATAACAAAGAGAAATTTTTCTTAAATGACTATCTTGATTGCTCTCGTAAAGGTGACCCTTTAGGACAAGCTGATCTTAATAAGAAAGTAAAATGTAAGTTCTTCTATAATTGGAAGGGAACTGGTTATGCTGCTAAGTCTTCTTATACTAAGAAGCCTGGAATTGCTAATTGTGGAATTCGCGGTAAAGAGACAATGGATGTGGAAACTCGTATTGTTTCAGGAGCTGATGATACGGCCGAAAGTGAAATTCATGAAGGGGAAGTTAATGTCTTAATTTCAGAGATACAAATTCCTAAGCGTACAGGGGCAAGAGATTTAAGTACTGGGAAAGTTCAGTTTTCTGGTCGATCAAGTGATGTTAATGTTGAGTTTTTTCAACATAATGTTGATGAAGATAAATGGGTTAAATTAGATTACAAGGGTAGTATTGGTCTAAATGATTTTGAGGATTGTCTTAATATAAAAGCCGCTTTCTTGGGACGTAATCAATTTTGTGGATCTTATTACTCACCGTTAATGTTATTTTTTGACTCTGAACTTCCGCAGTTTCTAGGCCGCAGCTCATTTCCACTTATCAATGATGTTCCAATCATAAACTGGGTTGAGCCAAATTCAAAAGGCTACTTCCTTGCACTAGATCGTAATGGAGATGGGAAAATCAATAGTGCATTAGAGCTATTTGGTAATCAAAATACTTATGAAAATGGTTTTAGAGCTCTTGCAAAATATGACTCGAATAATGATGGCATCATTGATGCTAATGATGAGATATATTCAAATCTTATTTTGTGGAATGACCTCAATGGTAATGGAGTAAGTGAAAGTTCCGAGTTAACGTCACTTCTAAAACTAGGAGTTACATCAATAAGCTTAGATTACAAGAAAGGACATATCGCCTTTGAAGGAAGGGCCGAAGCGAGAGAAAAATCAATCTTTACAACTGAAGATGGACGAAATGGAAGTGTCTATGACATTTGGTTTTCTCCAGCGCTTTAGTGGTTAATCGATTAAAGACGGAATTTTATGAAATTATTAAAAAATGAAAAAGGTGGCGCGGCCTTAGCATTTATTATCTTTGCTTCTGTTGCGGCAGCATACTTGACCATGAACCTTAATAAGGTTCTCGACGTGGTTTCAAAAAAGAAGAAAGATGGACGTATAAACGCTGAAATTGATACTTTTACCAGAGGATTAATTTCTTATACTTCACATGCACTAAAGAATCGTTGGTGTATGGATGAGAGTTGGGAACGTAGTGAAAAATGCTCTGGTGACATGCAAGAGGTTATTAGTAATAAACGTAATCTTGAAAGACTTCTTTGGTCTAGCACTGCTGTAACAGCAATAAAGAAAGCATATCAAAATGAATACAATAGAGAAATTGGATTTGAACCTGCCTTAAATGAAGTTCAAACAACTGTAAAAATTAAGTCACTAGAAGAACTAAGTAAGAGTCATCCTATCAACTTATCACTCTCACATACTTTGCGAAACTGTATGGATGAAGTGCTTATTAAGCTTAATCGTGCTGAGAATAGTGCTCTTTATACATCCGGGGATGATCGTTATATCGAAATTTATGTCGAAGCAAAGATGAAAGAGGATTCTCAATGTGATGATTACGATAAAAAGCCTTATGCCCGTAGCTTAGTCGGACTTTTTCCTCGTACTTTGAATCAATTTGCAATTATTAAAGGTGGAGATTTTGATATAACGAAATACACCGGTTCAAAAAGTGCTAAAGGATTAAATATTCATGCACCAATCTATGTCGATAATGATTTAATTATCCCGACTTCTTCATACGCCCCTGTTGGACTATATTCAAATATTCACTTAGGTCGAGGAAGTATTAGAGGAAGTAGTGGGGATTTTGAACCGCCAAGTCATGGTGGAGTCAATGACCAACTTTATTCAACCTATCCAATGGTTAAAACGATAAAGAGAGGGGTGATCTTTGAGGATGAGGTAGATGAAGGGATTGCTGTCTTATTTGGCAATGCTTACTACTCAGATACAGCTCTTGCAAAGAAGTGTGATATCTGGCGAAAATTAGAGGAGAATTTATCTGAAACTCGTGACTCTCGCTTATTTGGCAGAAAAGCGAGTAGTGGTTTCAGTGTTGGACTATCTAAAACGGACCTTCCTATTTCAAATGAGTTTAAGGAGTATGGCTATCCTAGTGCCATGGTAAGTGAAAAAGAAGGTTATATAAAGATATTAGATAATATTAAGAATACTGTTTCTTATATTGATCCTGGAAACTCTGAAAAACCAATCATGAAAATGGATGTTACTGTACCTGCAAATGGTGAGTATGCAGAGCTCTTGCTTGCAAGAGATTCCCAGTTCAAAATTAACTTAAATTCTAATGTCAACTTTATAAAATCAAAAGATGTCTTAAATCAAGAAACTGTTTCAGAGGAACAATTTGATGATACTTATAAAGAGAATGAATTTGAAGGTATCGTTCGTCGTTTGAAAGATAAATGTAATAGTCTTAACTCAAAAAATTCAAATGTGAGATCTAGTGAATGTAGCCTCGTTAGTGCTGGGTTTAATACAGATAAAAGTGGAAGCTGCTCAAGCGAGTATTCTAAGAAGCCTGCAAGAAAGGCCACTTGTGATTTCCGTGTAAGTGAAATTGAAAGGCTATCAGATGACTATAAGAAGTTGAAGGATGAATCATTAAAGGAGATTGATGATTTTTTAAAAAACCAGCCTAGTATTGACTTGAAAATGTCAGCATCTACGACAAATATCACGAACTTTAACTTAGGAATTACAAATAAAGACCAACTCAATACAGATGTTTATAAGAATATTTCACAAATAAAACTGTCAATAACAGCATTTGATTTTGCCATTGAAAATAGTTCAAACCCAATTTCAGGAGCGCGCCGAAGTGAGCCTCAGAAACCCGGACCTAATGAGCTAGGAAATCCTAATATTATAAATATCGTGTTCTTAAGGGATCAGTTTGGAAAGTTTAGCGGTGTTAAGTACACCAATGCTGAAGATAGGGAACTTGGAGGTTGGACACTTCTGAAAAAAGATAATTCCTCAAATGAACCACCAAGAAAACCAGAAGAAGGATTTTTTGATAAGTTAAGTGATGAGATTTATATTCCAGAAGATGGGTTAACATTATCAGAAAGTAAGGAGCTTAAAGATAAGTGTTCTGGTATTCCTGATAATGATAATTTTTCTTGGGATATCTCTTTTACTAAGAATACTCTACATTCATGGATGTATGATGTTGGGGGTAATGGAGTGACTTTAACTGACGTTATGGAGATGCAAGATCTATATCGTTTCAATCAGGGGAATATGTTTCCAGGTGATGCTGGAGGTATCCCAAATCAGTCCGTGACTAAGAAATGTATCATACCAAGTGAGGTTGATTTTATCTTTGGTTTCTATGCTTGTCAGGACTTGGTTGTCGAAGCAAGGTCAACACCTTTAACATTTGTGGGAACATTACTAGTAAATAAATTAGAAATACCTAGTGGAGCTCTTAATGCTGGAGTTGATTTCTATAATATATGGCATCCTGCCGCCATTGAAAAACTTCGAGAATATAAATGGCTTGCTCGAAGAAGGGATAATGGTGATATTTTAAATTGTGATAATAGTATAACCGTTTGGGATAAGAATATCTCAAGACAAGAGCAGTACGACCTAAGAACATGCTCTCCAATTCATTTTGTGCTTGAAGGTCCAAACAATTATAACTGGACTACTGTTGATCCAGAGATTGGTTTACCTGATGATGGTGGACTCGTGACAAGGTCTAAGATACCAAATCGTTATCGACGTTTTAATATACAAACCTATTGGGTTGAAACGGGGAGTCTTTAGATGAAGTTAGATAATAGGGGACTCTCTCTAGCTGAAATTGTTGTTACTGCTGGACTTCTTGGTGTTCTAATATATGCCTTTGTTGGAGGTCAGAATGTGTTTAGGAAAGCGAATAAGAAGTCTCGAAGTCAAGTCGTTCAGTATAATATTGTTCACTCTCTTTATCGAAAAATTTCTTCAAATAGTGCTCTTTTTCAAATGAACTTAAACAGTGACGACTTCTTATCCATGACAAGTGTACAAGACTTAAATGAAAAGCTTCCACTGGCATGGAATGATAAACTAGTTACTTCCGTGGATGAGTGTCCGTCCTGTCCGGGAAGGTTGGGCTATGTTCTTATTCCACACCCGAGTTACCGAGGCCTCTTAAAGCTCGTCATAAGAGTTACCCATAGGTCATATATTGAAGGTTTTAAAGATTATGAATTTATCATTTCTGGGGAATAAATGTTAAAGTTGTTAAGAAATAAGAAAGGCTTTACTCTTGTTGAAGTTCTTGTTGCATCAGGGCTTGCTGGAGTTGTTCTCTTATCTGCTACTCATTTTTTTAGTCAATATAAGAAAGATAATAAGAAAATAACCCAAGAGATTTTAGAAACGATTAATTTAAGTCAATTTGAACAAGTCATAAGTAAAGACCTCTCACTTGCTAAGCTTTCACTGGGGTCTTTAGAATTTAAGGATGAGAATAATAAGAACTTCTTTGACTTCTACTTTGATGTAACTTGCGAAAAAAATTGTGAAAGAGAGATCACATTAAAGACTCCTTCTGGAGTTGGGTCTTATTCAACATCAATTTATTTCCTTATTCAAGATCCTTTCTTCTCTAAAGAAGTTATCCTAAATCCTAGTGAAGCATATAATAGCGGCACAGAATTTCACGGATTCAATTATAATAATAACTTAAATAATAAGCTCTATCGGCCAGGACTTGAGGATGATAAGCAGGATTTAATTTGGCGAAAGGATGCATTAATCTATGCATATACAAACCTGCCTGTTCGTAAAGATAGTAAAAATCCAGGTACAAATCCTCCTGTAAAGTATAATTACCTTGGTTGGGTCAAGTCTAAAAATTCTAAGAATTTAGTAAAAGAAAGTATTGAATCCGATATGTTCATTAATTGGGATATTAGAAGTATGAACTATTACAATGATGAAGATGATTTCTTGCGAAATATTCCATTTGTTTATGGCCTTGCTAACTCTGTCAATATTGCAAGGGCCCGTATTATCCGTTATCGACTAAAGGCCTATAGGGATAATGACCAAGTGCTAGGCAAACTCGTTCGCGGGATCAAAAGGCCAAATGGAGAGTACACAGAGTTCGTTATTGGTGATGGCTTTAAAAGTCTTACCTTTAAGCGCAAGGATGTATCTCTACCATTTATTGATGTGAACTTTGATGTCGTTGAATAGTTGTCTCTTAGACAAGGCCTTGTGCTTGAGCTTGCTCTATTGTTAGAGTTTTTAACTGAACAGCATGCAGATCTTCGCTTAACTTCTGCTTTAGAATGTCCATAACCATTCTGTGCTGAGCTAAAAGCATTTTTCCTTTAAACTCGTCACTAACGATTGTGATTCCAAGGTGGTCGCCGCCTCCAGTTAGGTCGTAGACCATCACTTGTGAGTCTTTGATATTTTCCTCGATAATTGTTTTTACTTGTTCAAATAACATAGATAACTCGCTTTCTGCTTTTGTTCCTTCTTATAGAGCAACTTTTGATGCTGCATAGAAGCTTGTGATGAAAGTTAAAATTCTAAACGCTAGAGTTGTGATACCTAGGTAGCGGTGTTTCTTAAGAAGTCCTGCTTTACCTTTTAGAACCATGCGCCCTGAAATAACCATTGCAACGTAGAGCAGGACACTAGATACAGCAAAGAATAGGTGAATCTTAAGTGCTGTTTGTGACTGGAATACTTCCATTGCTTTATCAATTGCGCTGCGACTTAACTCAATTTGTAGAATTAAGATAATATCCCAAATCATGGCACCAGACATAATCTTAACGTGTTTCTGGCGTTTTTTGCTCTGGGTTACTCCATAAATCATTAAAGATAGGATCAGAAATGATTGAATTTGAAAAAATGTCGCAGAAGACATGGCGCACCCTTACGTAATGAAATTATTAATAATATGTAGCTAGAATAAGGCATAAAAAGGTGATTATCAATACGATTTAACAATGTTAAATTAAATAAAGGCCTAGGGCCTATGGGAGCAATAAACAAACATGGATACGATGAATACAGAAAATAACACACTAGGTAAATGGGCACTACTTGATATTGAGACAACGGGTGCAGATTGCAGTGTTGATGAAATAATTGATGTTGGTTTTCTTCAGTTCGAAGGAACTAAACTTGTTCATAAATATGAATCTCTGTGTCGTCCTAGTTTTGAAATTTCTAAGTTCATTCAAAAGCTAACAGGTATTGATAACAAAATGCTAAAGCGTGCTCCGCTTCTTGATGATGTCATCGGAGAAGTTCTTGAGCTTGATGGCCATGATATTCTTGCCCATAATGCAGACTTTGAAGCTGGCTTCCTTGATCATCACTTCGAAACCCTCGACTTTAGAGAAGGGCATCGTTGGCAAGACTCTCTCTACTTCTTATCACTGCTTTTTCCTCATATGTCTTCTCTTAAGCTTGAAAACTTTATTGTTGGCTTTGGTTTAGCTGAAAAGGAATTACACCGAGGTTTCCAGGATTCAGTGGATCTATTAAAAGTTGTCATTGTTGCATCTCTTATGACGAAGAAAGATGCTGGTAAATACAACTTCATGATGTCTTTAATGCATAAATACTCTCTTCAAGACTATTGGTTCTTCAGGTTCTTATGTCTTTATGAAGAAGAACTATTTGATATTTCTGAACAAATCGATTTTGATCCTGCCGCTCACATCGAGACGGCACTAGAATGGGCATATCCAAAAACACTTGAAGATAAGCAAGTGTATGAGCAAAACTTTGATATGACCTTCAATGGCCAAAATGTGAAGAATATTTTCAGTGATGAGGAGAAGGTTTCGACACTATTTAATGGCTATCGCTATCGTAAGTCACAAGAAGACTTGGCCCTTAAAGTTGGTCAGTCTTTTAAAAACCATATCCACGCCATGGTACAGGCGCCTACTGGAACAGGGAAAACTCTTGGCTACTTAGTTCCAAGTGCTTTATTTGCTTTAAGTGAACAAAAGCAAGTTCTTGTGGCCACGGGAACAAAGACTCTTCAGGCCCAGGCCATGAATAAAGATGTTCCAGCACTTCATAAGCTCTTAGGAGTCTCTCCTAAGGACTTAAAGATTCGTCAACTTGTTGGTTCAAGCAATCACTTTTGTGAGCTTCTTTTTACCCAAAGACAGAATGAAGAGGATCTTTTTTCTCAAAGTAATGACTTAAAAGATAAGTTTTCTGATATCTATTTTGAGTCTCTTTTTTATCACAATTCAAATAGTGCGCTAGAGCATATGATCTCAAAAGATGATCTACCATTTGTTCTTCGCATGAAGCTCGAAAATTTTTCGCAAGCTCAAAAAGACTTGGCCGTAGACTACCGTGCCTGCTCAAGTAAGCAGTGTCCATTCTACGCAAATTGTACTTATATCCGAGGACTTCGTGATGCAAAGGAAGCCGATATTATTATTGGAAATCATGCACTGATGTTTTCTTGGACTAAGTCTTTTCCTAGACCTGCTTACGTAGTGGTGGATGAGGCCCATAAAATTGAAGGAGAGGCAACAAAGGCATTCTCCGCAGAAGTTGCACAAAGTGATCTAGAAAGCCTTCACAAGCAATTCCAAAACCTACAAGGTTTAGGTTCTCTTTTCTATTTAATCAATACGATGATTGATGAGAATCAAGAAGAAGAGATTTCATCTCTTCGAATGTTATCAATTGATACGGCCTCAATGCTTAGAGATCACTTATTCGAACTTCCTGAGAAGTTTGAGATGATCTTTAAAAAGATGCCTCGCTATACTGACAAGTTCTGGAATGAACTTCCAATGATTATGCCTACAGAAAAAGAGGCCCTTCGTTTAAGTGTCTTTCACCATCTGGAGAGTATCTTCTATCTTCTAAAATCAGTTCACGAAAGGTTGTACCCTTATACGATTCGCTGGCAGGTAAGTGATATGCAAGGCCAAGGTGAAATTACGGCCTGGACTCGTTTTGAGGCATTTGTGGGACAACTTGAAGATGTGATGAATGCTCTTTCCGTCTTATTAAAGATTGAAAGCTCGTCTCAACCTCATTCTCTTTCGATGAAGTATCATGAACAACAAGGTTTCTTACTAAGTGCCGGACCTATTAATACTGGGCGCATCTTGCATGACCAACTTTTACAAACTTCTTCATCAGTTGTTTATACTTCTGCAACTCTAGGAAATGAGCACGGAGATCAAGGTAGTCGTGGTATGGAGTGGTCGACAGGTTATCTCTATAGTGAACCTGAAAGACGCTTTAGAACAGGGCTCTATCTTCCTTCTGTCTATGATTATAAGAACCGTACGAAAGTATTCTTATGTGATGATACACCATCTCTTTATGATAAGGACTTTGTGAAAACAATTTGTGATCGCCTAACTCCTTTTATTGAAGATATCGATGGAAGATCGCTTCTATTATTCTCTGCTCGTGCTCGATTTGAGAAGGCCGTGGAATATATGCTGGATAAGTTTGAAGGCAAGCTTCCGGTTTTTGTTCAAGGAATGGGGGTCAATGTTGTTGAAGAGTTTAAAGAGAGTGGAAACGGAATTCTTATTGGAATGGAGTCTTTTGGTGAGGGGATTGATGTTCCTGGTGATGCCTTAAGGTTTGTCTTTATTGATAAAATTCCAGATCTTTCAATGGAGCAGGTTATTCGTCTTCGTCGTGAGTATTATGAAACAAATATAGGAAATGAGTTTGAAGATTACTACCTTGCCCATAGAACAAGAAACCTACATCAGAAACTTGGAAGGCTGTTAAGAACTGAAACAGATGCAGGTGCGGTAGTTGTTATCGACTCACGTGTGAAGAAGTGGAAGAACTCGACAATGGCAAAGTTAACAAAGCAGATGGAGCCATACCAAATACATCGAACGAATTTCAAAGAAGCACTTGAGGCCTCTAAGGATTTTGTGAATACGTTAGATTAAAAACGGTATCCAAATTCGAGTAGGTACATATAGCGATCACCAAAACTAAGTTCTGTTGTTAGTCCAAACTCGCGATTGATTTCATAGTTAAGACCTGCGAGACCATGCCATCCACTAGATGAAAGGCTTACGTTAAGAACAATATCTTGGCGTGAGCCAGTGATTTGAATATCACTATCAATATACATGGCCCCTGTGAATACTTGTAGCTTTCCTGCGTTGTAGCCTCCTCTAAATGCGATGCTGTATAAACTTACATCTAACTCATCTTCAATGATGACGTCTGTTAGATTGAAATTAGTCATGGCAAACCAGTTATTATAGCCAGCAACTAAAACACCTCCTAAGTTTGCAACAGTTCCTTTTGCCTTAAATGGAATCTTATGTTGTTGGGCCCCCACTATTGGTAGTTGTGTTTTAAATTCAAGTTGAACATTGGAGTGTATCTGACCTAGGCCGATATATAAATTAAAGAACGGCAGTAGCCAAAAATCAGTTCGAATCATATTGATTTTTGTTTCAGTATCGACTTTAACATCACCAGTTACAGGAAGTGCTGCAAATAGGTCTTCTCCATTCAAAGTTGCCTTATCGACACCGAAATTCTCATCATGTTCTATTCTAGAAATATTAAGCCCGTAAGGGCGAGGAAGAGTGTAGCCTCGTTTCTTTGCCTCTTCTCCCCAAATTGGAAAGTAACGAGGTTTTTCCTCACTTACTTTATTTACTGGCATCTCTTGGGCAAAAGTTGATAAGGGTCTAAGAAGAATAAGTAGGTAGAATATGATCTTCATTAATTTGTCTTCCTTATATACTTTCTAATATCATCAAATTCTTTTGGAGCGACTGTCTTGGCATAATCGATCTCTTCTTGAGTCAGAGGGATATAACCTCTGTCATAATTCCAACCATATCCCCAGCGGTAAGATGTTTGATACTGAGGGCCGCCACCAATTCGGACCCCAAGATACATGACGATTGACATCCAATCAGTAAACTCTTCTTTTACACACGCTTTTAGTTGTTGGTCGGCATGAAAGCGCTGGGCCTCAGTGCCTCCGAGCCAATAATGTTGATCGTGGATAAAGCAACACTTAAGCCATGCTTCTGGCTTTGATATCGTTCCGTCTGGCCACTTTGAACAACCATCTGATATGAAAGGTGAGAGTTGTTTTGAAAGATGGATTTCACTTTTCTTACTTATATCACTTCTGCTGGCAGGAAGCTGCGCACAGGAAGTCGTGAATAAGAGCAAATAAAGGTTAAATGTAAAAATATAATTCTTCATATATCTATCTTATACGTTGTTTGAAGTTAGTTATTCTTAAGGTCACTTTCATCAAATTCTTTATCGTACTGAGCGATCTTTCTCAAATCCTTAATTGTGAGTTTTTTATTCCAAAGATTCTTTGGAACATGCATAAACGTTTTTTCATAGGAAGGATCAATTTCTAATTGAATGACTGCGATCTCGTCTAAGTTGTAATTCTTAAAAAAACTTTTCATTTCGAGTACGACGGGGTTTCTAAGAGGGGAGGCCGGAATCTCAAGTGGTGCTAGCTTCATTGATAGGTCATAATCTCTTTTTTTCAACATGAACTTTTCTGGTAATCTAATATCGATATCCCACCACTCTTTGTTGGTTGTCATAAGAAGTCTTTGCGTCTCATTTTTATCGACAGGTTGTAATTCTTTTAACGAATCCCTAAGCCAAGAAGTCATATTTAAATTGTATTGTATACTTGAAAAGGCAAGCTTCTCGTTGATTAAAGCTGAAGCAATTTTTGCACCAAAAATATTTGAGTAAAGATCCTCTGGAGAGTAAGCAGATTGTTCTTCTGAAAATATTGAGACATTTCTGTAGCCATGCCATTGTGCAAACTCATGGGAGATGGCCATTTCATATGCAAGCTTTGAAGCAAGTGCTGAAGTAAAATAAATCTTATCTTTGCCTTGTAACTTACTAGTCTCAAATGCTTTGAAAACAATTATTCGCTTACCAATTTCATAGGGTAATTCAATCTCAAAGTCAGTACCTAATTTGGGATAAATCTTATAGAAAAGGGTTAATGTGATATCTGCTGTATCCCTGATATGTGCTGTATCAATTAGGCCAGCTCTTTTTGTATATATCAGTCCATTAACTTCAGGTTCTCTTTTTCCAATTAATTGCATCTCTTCCTTCGAGAAGTTATCAATATTGTATACGTGTGTCCCAAGAGAGTGGTAATCGACAGTATTTCGTTCTTTGAAAAAGGGGATTGGGATGGATAAAAGTTTGACTCTAAAATCTGTCCCAAAAGCACAGCACGGCCTAAAGTTTTGCGAGAACTCTACTTTATCAAATGGTATAAGATTTAAATCTAAATTTGAATCTTTCCCGTAATCTTTTGATAAGATACTATTAATGGCATTGTTGTCCGGTTTGGTACTTTCAACCCAAATATTTCCAGCACAAGAAGATATCAAAACTAACACAAATGTTGATATCCAAAATCTTTTCATCGCTAGCTTCGGTCGAGGTTGTTGAGATATTTAATAGAAATATTCGTTCCTTGCTTGTCTTTTATAATATAAGGAATTGTTTGGTGTTGAGAAAGCCAGATACTTAGAAAGTCTGGGGCGACTTTCATATCCTTACTGTCTTCAGAATCTGTTTTTTCAAATAACTTGTACTGAACAGCAGTAACTGATGTTCCCGCAATCTTTATGGACTCTGATGTTTGGGCAGCTCTTTCAACAACGATACTATTATTGATAATAGGCCCGTCATATTTCCACTGATTATTTGAAGAAAAGAATGAGTAGTAGTTCTTTCCAACCGAATCAAATTTCTTCGACCAAAGAAAGAGCATGCTGCAACAGCTTAGTGGTGTTGTGACATAGAATTTAGGAGAGGTTGTAATCGACTCACGATTAACTTCACCATCGCATTCAAATTGATACTTAAGCTCACTTGTCGAATGATCAAATAAGAAAATTTCTTTAGAAAGTTGTTCTCCAAGACTTTTAACGATTTGAACTTTGACAGGAGTGTATTCCTTATCAACTGTGTAGGCGACATTGATTTTCAGAAGCTCTCCCGTCATTACACGTGCCAGCATTTCTCCTTCAAAGTAGATCTGGTGGAGTTTTGGCCTGCGATAAACTTCAAATGTCTCTTCAGCATAGAGATTGTCCTTGCGGTAGTAGTTGTACGCACCGCGAAAGATCTTTTCTCCCTTATTACTGTTTCCAAAATAGCTCATATTAAATATTATATATTAAATTAAAATTTTGTAGAAGAGGTTAGTTTTGCGCTCCAGCTTTCGCGTATTTGTTGAACGCTTTATCTATTTATTCAAAACCGTTGCCTTTTGGTTTATTACAATCATAGGTAATCTCGGTGTGATCATCTTCGCATTTGCTTTCCTACATCTTGAAAAAGGGGCCAATCCAAAAGTTGTTGAGCTTGGAGATGCTATTTGGTGGGCCTTTACCACAATAACCACTGTTGGCTATGGAGATATTACTCCTGTTACACTTTGGGGAAGGGTTATTGCAATTGTTCTGATGATCTTTGGAACGGGGCTATTTGCCACATATACTGCGATTTTTGCCAATGTTATGCTTGGACGTCAATTTCTTACGATCGGAAGACGTGTACAAGTCTTAAAAAGAAATGTAGAAGGGATGCAATCAAGTCTACATAGAGAAGATTTAATGCTAGAAAGAGAGCTAGCTAAGTTAAATAAAACTTTAAATATATTAAATGATAGAATGACGAGTCTTGAAGAGAGAAATGGAGAAAAGAAATGAGTTATGAATTTTACAAAGTACTTCACGTGTTTATGGTTGTCCTTATGGTTGCTGCCTTTGCACCTCAATTTGTAAGTACTGAAGCGCAAAACAGAAAGCTATTTAAAATTACTTCTGGTATTGCAAGTTTCCTACTTTTCGTAGGTGGTATGGGGCTTCTTGCTCGTATCGGTGTTAGTCATGGTGCTGGTTGGCCACTATGGGTTAAGGTTAAGGTTGGACTATGGGTTGCAGTTTCTGCTCTTGGGCCAATTCTTGCAAAACGTATGAAAGCAAATCGCCTTGCTGGTCTAGGTTTAATTCTTGCACTAATTTTTATTGCAATCTTCTCAGCAGTAACTAAATACTAAGAAATTTTAAAGAAGAAATTTTGGACCGTAATTGGTTAACATATAAGGGCCTTTGGGCCCTTTCTATTCCTTCCATCCTTGCATCGATGCTCGAGCCACTAAGTTCAATTGTCGATACAGCTCTTGTTGGAAATTTTGATACAAATATGCTGGCCGCTATGGCCATCGGTGTTTCTATTATGTCATCCATCACTTGGATGTTTAACTTCTTAGTACACGCGCCTATTCAAGCAATTTCTCAAAAACTTGCAAAAGGTGAGTATGAAAATGTTGTCTCACTTATCAAAGTAACATTCTTAATCGCATTTTCGATCGGACTTTTACTTGTTCTTATTTTTGTACCAGCTCGTCACTTTGTTTATGACTTCTTAAGTGTAACTAAAGAACTATACTCTTTATGTGATGAGTACTTCTTAACAAGACTTTATGGACATGCTTTTATTTTATTATTCATGTCGGCCTTATCTGTTCTTAGAGGAATGGCAAAAGTAAATATTGTCTTGGGCATTATTGGTGTGGCCACTTCTATAAATATCGTCTTGTCATACCTTGGGCTCTATCAACTCAATATGGGGCTTTCAAGTGTTGCCGCTGCTACTATTTTTGCTAACGCAGTAGGCTTCTTTATCAGTCTTTATTTTATTCTTACTCACGAAAAGGTTCGCCATCTCTTCTTATCTCAAAAGATTATTTTGGCCGATGCATTCCACATGGGGAAAAACTCGATCAATGTTTTCATGCGCTCGGCCTTCTTAACGTTAAGCTTTTTCTTGGCCACTAAAGTGGCTAGCTCCATTTCTTTAAAAGTACTTGCTGCTCATCAAATTATATTAAATCTTTGGCTATTTGCTTCTTTCTTCACAGATGGCGTGGCCACTTCTGGAAATATTATTGGTGGAACACTTTTTAGAAATGAAGGCCATGAATATTTAAAGGATATCTTTCACAAGCTTTTAGTGATGGGTGGAGCTATCGGGATCGTCTTTTGTTTGATCTTTACTTTTGCAAATGGCCCATTGATCTCACTTTTTACCTATGATGAAAGTATTCATCAAACAATAAAAGGGATTATTTACTTCCTTGCTATTGTTCAGATTCCTGTGTCGATTGCCTATGTTTTTGATGGCCTTGTCTTTGGAATTAATCGCTTTGATTTTCTAGGACGCCATATGGTAATCGCATTCTTTACATGCTTTCTTCCTCTGGCCTATCTAAGCTATTTAAATCAATCTTTCTTGCTTCTGTGGGGGGCAATTTTCTCGGTGGGTATCTACCGATTTATTTCGAATGCATACTTAATTGGAAAGACATTAAAGGTTAAATCAACATGAAAGAAAAAGGATCACAGGGATTCTCAAAAGACTATTGGGAAGTCAATTACGAGGAAGCTGATCAAATGGATGGAATAGGTAATGTGGAACAACACGTTGGCTATATTAAAAATTTATTTGGTTTAGAGTATATTGATATCAGCTCAATTATTGACTTAGGCTTTGGCCTTGGTCACTTATTTGAGGCACTTTTAGAGGAGTTTAAACCCTATAAGGCCCATGGGATTGAGCCAAGTGAGTACGCTTACAAAATTGTAAAAGATCGCGAAATCAACAAAATCGAATCAACGAAATTTAAGTTAGAAAAAACAGATATTGTTAGTTGGTGTCGAAAGAATGAAAACACTAAGAAGTCATTTGACCTTGGTGTTTGTACAAGTGTCTTTCAATACCTCACAGATGAAGAACTAGAATACTGTTTGCCAATTCTCGCTTCCAAAATAAAGTATTTTTATCTAACGGTTCCAACAGATAAGGAGTTGGATCGCCAAGTTGAAGATCTTGAGTTTAAAGACGAATATGCCATTCGTAGAAGTCGTACAAAATACCAGAAAGTGCTAAGAGAGCATTTTACATTTATTTCTAGTCGACTACTGGAAAGCAAGGTATATTTTGATGAAACAAACACAAATTTTACCGACTTATTATATCGATATTAAATGGAGTTTATTATGAGTAATTCTGGTCTTGATACAAAGACATGTGAAGCAATTGTAAAGGGTGAAGCCAAGGCCCAAACAGCAGCGCAACTTATGAGTGCACGTTACTTTGCTTATACAATCGGCAATATTGATTTCATCGTTGATTCAACACACCCTGATCATAGAGAGGATATGGATGTAAATGAAATCAAGGCATGGTCATCACAATCTGAGTGGAAGGGTCTTGAGATCGTTGACACTGCAGAGGGGACAGAGAGGGACGACTGGGGAATGGTTGAGTTCAAGGCAACTTTTGGCCTAGGCGGACAAGACCATGTGCATTATGAGCGTTCTGAATTTGTTAAAGTTGATGGAGACTGGTTCTTCGTTGACGGTGAGCCAATTGTAGCGCAGGTAAAGAGAGATGGTGCAAAAGTTGGACGCAATGACCCATGTCCTTGCGGCTCAGGTAAGAAATTCAAGAAATGTTGCGGTCGATAATTGTCGACTAAATAGCCTTTGTTTTAACGCATTATGGTCTCTTAAACGAGTGTCGTGATTAGTTAAAATTAGGGTTACAACTTTATGTATTTCTGTTAAAAAACTAATAATTTCATAAATATTTTATTGTTAACAAACCAAGATAACGGGATTTGTCGCTATGATTCACATTAAGAGAGGATTGGATCTTCCTATCAGTGGGAAGCCATCACAAAAGATTGAGGTAGGACCTCAAGTGACTAAAGTCGCGCTTACTGGGCCAGACTATGTTGGAATGAAACCAACAATGCTAGTTCAAGTGGGTGACGAAGTTAAAAAAGGTCAGGCGTTATTTTCTTGTAAAAAAGTTGAAGGTGTTCTTTATACAGCACCTATCAGCGGAAAGGTTATTGAAATTAACCGTGGTGCAAGAAGAGCGTTTGAAACTTTAGTAATTGAAGTTTCAGGTAACGAGCAAGTTACATTTGAAAACTACAAGGGGACGGGAGTAAAAGATTTAGCAAAAGAAGATGTTCAAGCACTTCTAGTTGAATCAGGTCTATGGCCAACTTTCAGAACAAGGCCATTTTCTAAAGCGCCAGCTTTAGCTTCTGAGCCACATTCGATTTTCGTAACAGCAATGGATACAAATCCACTTGCAGCTGACCCAGCAGTAGTAATTGCTGAAGCAAGCGAAGATTTCGTAAACGGTGTTGAGGTAATCTCAAAGCTGACTGATGGAAGAACTTTCGTTTGTAAAGCGGCCGGTGCAAATATTCCAACGCCTTCAACGACTAAAGTTGAAACAAAAGAATTCGCAGGTGTTCACCCAGCAGGAAACGCAGGAACTCACATTCACTTTATTGATCCTGTAAATGCAAATAAGACTGTATGGTCAATCAACTACCAAGACGTAATTGCTATTGGTAAACTTTTTGCAACTGGTGAACTATCAACTGAGAGAGTAATCTCGATTGCAGGTCCAGCATCTGTAAATCCAACTCTTGTTAAAACTGTTCCAGGTGCTCACTTAGGTGAGGTTACTTCTGGAAAAGTTGGACAAGGTGAGGTGAGAGTTGTTTCTGGTTCTGTTTTCAGTGGACGTGCAATGGTTGGAACTTTTTCTTACCTAGGACGTTTCCACAACCAAATTTCTCTACTTACTGAAGGGCGTGAAAGAGAGTTCTTAGGATGGCACAAGCCTGGTCTTAATAAGTTCTCTGTTAAACGTACTTTCCTACACTGGCTAAAGCCAGGGCAGATTTTCGATTTTACTACTGCTACTCACGGTTCAGATAGAGCTATGGTACCAGTTGGTTCATACGAAAAAGTAATGCCTCTTGATATGCTACCAACTCAACTTTTAAGAGCACTTGTAACGAAAGATGATGACTATGCAATCGAATTAGGTTGTTTAGAGCTAGATGAAGAAGATTTAGCGCTTTGTACTTTCGTAAGTCCTGGTAAAGTTGATTTCGGTCCAGCTCTAAGAGAAAGTTTAACTACTATTGAGAAAGAAGGATAAATACAATGTTGCGCAAACTTCTAGATTCTCAACATGATAATTTCGCCAAAGGCGGGAAGTTCGAAAAGTTTTATGCTGTTTATGAAATGATCGATACTTTCCTTTATACTCCAGGTGGAGTGGCGAGAGGTTCAGTTCATGTTAGAGATGCACTTGACTTAAAAAGATTAATGATCACTGTTGCTATTGCTCTTATTCCAGCAATGTTTATGGCAATGTACAATACTGGTTTTCAGGCCAACTCAGCTTTAGCTGCAGCTGGTATGACTCCTGAAGGTTGGCGTGCTGATATCATTTTAGCACTTGGTGCAGGCTTCTCTCCAGATAGCCTTGTAGCAAACCTTCTACACGGATTCCTTTACTTCTTCCCAATCTTTCTAGTAACGCAAATTGCTGGTGGTTTCTGGGAAGCACTTTTCGCGATCGTACGTGGTCACGAAATTAATGAAGGTTTCCTTGTTACTGGGATGCTTTTCCCATTAACTCTTCCTCCGACAATCCCTTTATGGCAAGTCGCTGTAGGGATCTCTTTTGGTGTTTTAATCGGTAAAGAGGTTTTCGGTGGTACAGGGAAAAACTTCCTTAACCCAGCACTAACTGCTCGTGCTTTCCTTTTCTTTGCTTATCCTGCACAAATTTCAGGTGATGCAGTTTGGACAGCAGTAGACGGTTTCACTGGTGCAACGGCCCTTTCTCAAGCGGCACTTGGTGGTGTTGGAGCAATCACAACTTCAATGCAAGATGCATTCTTAGGATTTATGCCAGGTTCAATGGGTGAGACTTCAGCTCTTGCTTGTTTAATCGGTGCTGCGGTTCTAATTATTTCAGGTATTGGTTCTTGGAGAATTATGCTTTCAATGGTTCTTGGAGCAGTTGTTACTTCTGGAATCTTAAATGCTATCGGTTCTGATACAAATATGATGTTCTCAGTAACTCCACTTTGGCACTTAGTGATTGGTGGTTTTGCTTTCGGTACAGTGTTTATGGCAACTGATCCAGTATCAGCTTCTATGACACACAAAGGACACTGGTTCTATGGTGCTTTAATCGGTTTCATGGTTATCCTTGTTCGTGTTATTAACCCAGCTTTCCCAGAAGGTACTATGCTTGCAATCCTTTTCGGAAACTGTTTTGCACCTTTAATTGATTACTTTGTTATTCAAGGAAATATCAAGAAACGTGCAAACGGATACAAAACGGCTTAAGGGGGCAGTGATGAGTAATGATAGTACTGCAAAAACTCTGATCGTAGCAACAATCCTATGTGTTGTTTGTTCAGTTGTCGTATCTTGGTCAGCGGTTTCACTGAAGCCACTTCAAGACGAGAATAAAGTTTTAGATGTTAAGAAAAACCTTCTGATGACTGCAGGTCTTGTAAAAGCTACAGCTCAAAAGAAAGAGATCTTAGAAGCTTATAAGCAAATCGAAGCAAAGCTAGTTGATCTTAAAACTGGTGACTATGTTACAGATATTGATGTGACAAAGTACGATGCTGTAAAAGCTGCTAAAGATCCAAAAATGAACTATGCAATTCCTGCGTCGGAAGACAAAGGGAAGATCAAGTTCCGTGCAAAGTATGCAAAAGTTTACTTTGTTAAAGCTGGTGAAGAAATCAAGTCTGTTGTTTTCCCAATCCACGGTAAAGGTCTTTGGTCAACAATGTATGGTTTCCTAGTTCTTGAGACTGATCTTAATACTGTTAAAGGTATTGGTTTCTATTCTCACGGTGAAACTCCAGGTCTGGGTGGTGAAATTGATAACCCACACTGGAGATCGGTATGGCCAGGGAAGAAAATCTTTGGTGATGCAGGTAAACCACAAATTCAAGTAATTAAGGGTGCTGCTAGTAAAGCAAGCAGCTTTGATATTGATGGACTTTCAGGTGCAACTCTTACTGCTAATGGTGTAACAGGAACTGTTCGCTATTGGATGGGTGACGATGCATTTGGACCTTTCATCGATAAATTCACACAAGGTGGGGGTGAATAATGAACTTTAAAGAAACAGTAGTTTCTCCATTATTTGAAAATAACCCAATTGCACTTCAAATCCTTGGTATTTGTTCTGCTCTAGCGGTTACAACAAAGATGGAATCGGTAGCAGTTATGTGTCTTGCCGTAACTGTTGTATGTGCATTTTCTAACTTATTCGTTTCTTTAATTAGAAACCACGTTCCAAGTGCAATTCGTATCATTGTTATGATGACGATTATTGCTTCACTTGTAATCGTGACAGATCAAGTTCTAAAAGCTTACGTTTATGACGTTGCAAAATCGATGTCAGTTTATATTGGTCTAATCATTACAAACTGTATCGTTATGGGACGTGCGGAAGCATATGCGATGAAGAATCCTCCAATCATGTCATTCTTTGATGGTATTGGTAACGGAATCGGTTATTCACTCGTACTAGTATTTGTAGGATTTTTCAGAGAGCTTCTTGGTTCAGGAAAACTTTTTGGAATGTCTATTTTAGCAACAACTGGAGAAGGTGGTTGGTACCAAACTAATGGTATGGCACTTCTTGCACCATCTGCATTCTTCTTAATTGGTTTTTTCATCTGGGGACTACGTACTTGGAAGAAAGATCAAGTAGAAGAAATGTAAGGGTAGGTGAAATATGTTAGAACATTATTTAAGTTTATTTATTAAAGCAGTATTCATTGAGAACTTGGCCTTAGCATTCTTCCTAGGTATGTGTACATTCCTAGCAGTTTCAAAAAAGGTTAAGACTTCTCTAGGTCTTGGTGTTGCGGTTGTAGTTGTTCAAACAATTACAATCCCTATCAACAACCTACTTTATAACTACTTACTAAAAGAGAACGCTCTTGAGTGGGCAGGGATTCCTGGTACAGATCTTTCATTCCTAGGTCTAATTTGTTACATCGGTGTTATCGCGGCGATGGTACAAATCCTAGAAATGTTCCTAGATAAGTATATGCCAGCTCTTTATAACGCTCTTGGGATTTTCCTTCCTCTAATTACTGTAAACTGTGCCATCATGGGTGGTTCATTATTTATGGTTGAAAGAGATTATACTTTTGGAGAGTCTGTTGTTTTCGGTCTAGGTTCTGGTTTTGGTTGGGCCCTAGCGATTGCAGCTCTTGCAGGTATTAGAGAAAAAATGAAGTACAGTGATGTACCAGATGGTCTAAAAGGTCTTGGTATTACTTTTATCACTGTAGGTCTAATGGCACTTGGTTTCCTAAGTTTTTCAGGAATCCAACTTTAGTAACGGTAAGTAATAAAAAGGAAATATTATGAATGCAATTATTCTTGGTGTTTTAATGTTTACCGTTGTGGTTCTAGCACTAGTTTTAGTAATTCTTTTTGCTAAATCAAAGCTAGTATCAAGTGGTGACGTTAAGCTAACAATTAACGGTGAGAAAGTAGTTCACATTCCAGCTGGTGGAAAGTTACTAAATGCTCTTGCTGATCAAAAATTATTCGTATCTTCTGCCTGTGGTGGTGGGGGTACATGTGGTCAGTGTCTGGTTCACGTACACTCAGGTGGCGGAGAAATTCTAGAAACTGAAATGTCACATATCTCTAAGAAAGAAGCTCGCGAAGGCTTAAGGCTTGCATGTCAGGTTGGTATTAAAACTGATATGGAAGTTGAAGTTGAAGAGTCTGTCTTTGGTGTAAAGAAATGGGAATGTACGGTTAGATCTAACCACAACGTTGCTACTTTCATTAAAGAATTTGTACTTGAACTACCTGAAGGTGAGTCAGTTCCATTTAGAGCTGGTGGTTATATTCAAATTGAAAGACCTGCAGGACTTTCAATCGATTATAAAGACTTCGATATTGAAGAAGAATACCGTGGTGACTGGGATCATTTCAACCTTTGGCAGTACAATTCAACTGTTAATGAAGAAACGATCAGAGCTTACTCTATGGCAAACTACCCTGAAGAGAAGGGAATCATTATGCTTAACGTGCGTATTGCTTCTCCACCTCCAAGAGCTCCAAAAGGAACTCCTCCAGGGAAAATGTCTTCTTATATCTTTAGCTGTAAGCCAGGTGATAAAGTTACAATCTCTGGTCCATTCGGTGAGTTCTTCGCACGCGAAACAGATAAAGAAATGGTTTTCGTTGGTGGTGGAGCTGGTATGGCGCCAATGCGTTCACACATCTTCGACCAACTTAAGAGACTTCACTCTAAACGTAAGATGACTTTCTGGTACGGTGCTCGTTCAGTTAGAGAAATGTTCTATGTTGAAGACTTCGATGGCCTACAAGCTGAGAACGATAACTTCAAATGGCACGTTGCTCTTTCAGATGCACTACCGGAAGATAATTGGACAGGTTATACTGGGTTCATTCACCAAGTACTTCACGATGAGTACCTGAGCAAGCACCCAGCTCCAGAAGATTGTGAGTACTACCTATGTGGTCCTCCAATCATGAACAAGTGTGTTATCGATATGCTTCTTGACCTAGGTGTTGAGAGAGATGATATCATGCTAGATGACTTTGGTGGATAACCAGGACTAAAAAAAGTAATAAATTTACATAGAGAAGAGGCCAGCTTTATAGCTGGCCTTTTTTTGTTAGCTAATTTCGAATAAAAGTTAAGCTAAGTTATCCTTTCTTCAATTGTTCATATATTCCACTATGTTAGTTTTTATGTATGGATAATATGACAACTCTTTATATCGTACTCTTATCATTTCTACTTCTGTGTGTTGTCTGTACTTATGTCGTTGCAATGATTGATAAAGAAAGTGATTACCACCAATTTAAGGCCGCAATTGTTCTAAATTTTTTCTTATATGTGATACGTTTTTATTTTGCTCAGTGGATCGAGTTTGATGTTATTTTCTTCGCTCTAAAAGTTATTCCGTTATATCTTATAAGTAATTTCTTCCTCAATAATCGTTTAGATCGATATCGAATAGGGATTATGAGTCTCTTTTCTTTGGGGGCCCTTGCTGGATTAACTCTATTTTTATTAGGATACAGTTTTGAATATTATTCACTGGCCGTTGCTGCTGGTAGCTTCTCTCCAGGGCTCTACGCTCTCGTTTACTTTGGTCGAAGACTTAATCATCTTGTTAATCCCTTTTATTTTGCTATCTTTGCCATTGCAGGAATCGTAACTTTTTCATACCCATTTACTTCAGCAATTAAGGGAGCTGAAATTTGGGGATGGAGTGCTGGCGTCATCTCTTATATTGCAATCATGTTAGGCCTTTTAGTTAAAATATTAGAGAAGAAAGTCGATGGTGATTATAAGTTACAAGAAGAACTCAAACTTATTAATGCAATTTATAAGGCCGTCATTCATGATACTTCAAATGATTTAAATTTTTTGTCATTGAGCCTTTCAAGGGCATTAAAAGATGAGAACTTAACTTATGTAAAGTTAGCCTATGATCGATTAAGTGAACTCATTAAGTTTAAGTCAGAAATTCGTAAGCAATTTAATGAGGAAAAACTTTCTTATGATGTGGAACTCTCGACGCTAGTAAAGTCTGTTGTAACTCGTTATCAAGATGACTTTAATCGAAAGCGAGTACAGTTGGTTGTGACTTACCCTCATCAGCATATTGAAGCCTCTCTTCCTATAAGTAAGGAAAGCTTGGTTAACTCCATTCTTGGAAATCTTGTTTCAAATGCTTTAAAGTTTTCTGAACCACGTTCAAAAGTTTATCTTTCAATGATTCACGATAAAACTCATGTTTACTTTAGTGTCATCGATTCCGGTGGAGGGATTCCTGATGATATTGTTTCCTCCGTTACAAATTTTTCTAAAGTAAGGTCGAGTAGTGGAACAAGTAATGAAATGGGAAGTGGTATGGGTCTTAGCATACTCTGTTACATCATTAAAAGAATTGATGGTGAGATTAGTTTTGTGAGTATGAAAAGTGGAACCAAAGTCATTGTTAAAATTCCTTTTTCTAATCAATTGACGGATACATTAGGTAATAAGCGTAATAACCGTGGAAATGACGTTATATCACACGCTTAAAGAATCTTATCTTTTCTTACAAAACTAGTCTTATGAAGGGAAATTGAGTCTAATTATGGATATGAAATCGATACTTACTTTATTACTTTCCACTTATGTCCTGGCAACTTCTCCCGTAACAATTTCGGAGTTTTCAAACTCATTAGAAAATGAATTAGGGCTAAAACTTTCGCGCTTAGATGATGTTATTCAAAAGATTAGAGTCAGAAAACCTAATGTTTTTGAAAAGTGGTTAATGAATAAAAGTGGTGCAGAAGCTACCTATAATGACAAAACAAATACGATCGTTTTACGTCAGAAGAATTGGCGTGGAGATCGAATTGTTAGCTCTTCTGATTTTCCAACGGGCCAAGAGTATCAGTTTTCTATTTTAGCATCGACTATTTTTCATGAATTAATGCATGCGGATTTTGACGTTTTAATAAAAGGGAGTCGCACGCGTTCTGATATAGCCCTAAAGAATACTCAACTATGGTTTTCAAGAAATATTCCAGGTGTGAATGCTCATATTGCTGCCCATGAATTCTTTGGTTATACCGCTTCTGATTTAATCTTGGGAATTAAGAGTAAACTTCAAGATATCTATATTGCTCATGGTATTAATAGCTATAAAAATACGTGCTTTGGGAAGAAGGGCCTGAAGAAAATTAAGGAACGTCTTTTTCCGGATGGTGATATTCGCTTTAAAGACACATTGAATATTTCAAATTTTGCATTTGTCTTCACTCCTAATACGATTTTTGTGAAAGGTAAGGACTTCAATATCAAAGATAAGAACTTTCCAGATTCTTACCGCTCGGATGTTTATCAGCACTTTGTTGAAAATTACCATGCCCCTGCAAAATCAAGTGATTTACTAGAGGTTGCAAGAAGACAGTATGGTGACTTATTGCAAAAATGCTTTGAAGGTATTTAACGAGACCTATCTCTTGAAAATCTAATCCAATCTAAATAGAAATACTTTTTCTTGGCCGATGTTCTCGGCAAGTTCTGCATCGCTAGTAAGAATTTTTATCAAAGGGTACAATATAAATTATGGTACAGAGTTAAAGATGTATCTTAAGTTGCCATTTTAATTATTGTAGTGATAATCAGTATTTAGTGATCGATAAGGTGTGTTTAATTGGAAGTAAGTAATAAGGCATTAGTCGCATATTTTGATGGTGTAAGGTCAATGGGTGACTCTGTTGATGACTTTATAGCAGAGCTTCCTGTTAAAGATAAAAATCTTTTAGATGTAAAGTCACGCATCACGTGGCAAGAGTTTAAAGACATTACGATCTTCTTTTCTGAGAAGTATCCAAATTATACAGAAATTATCAGTAATACAGGTGTTTCAAATAGAATTATTAAGCCATTCTTTGACATCGTTACTTACTTCATTAGTTATAGCTTACTTTATGAATTCTTTTTGAAGTTGTCTTTCAAAATGCTTTATACAAATATAAAGATTGATACAAAGAAATTAAGTTCAGATTCTTTTCAAATTATTTTTGAATTTTCAGATTCAACTCATATCTTTCACGAGTTTATCAATATGTATGTTGAGCTTTTTAAAACAATCCCTGTCAATTTTATTGGGTGTCGTACATATTCAAAAGTGAAATACCTAATTGTTGAAGATAGAGTTGTGTTTTCTGTAAGAAATGCTGCCTTTGCAAAAGTGAGTATTCCAAATCTTTTATATAATTTCTTCTTCACGAAGAAAAAACTTCATGAAGTTATTTTGAAAAATGTGGAATATTCAAATCTTTTAGAAAAGCAAAATCTAGAGCTTGAAGAGTACCGAAAGAACTTAGAGTTGTTAAATACAGAACTAAATCTAAGTAATCGTACGCTTCACCATGACGTCGCAAATAAGCTCCTAAGCCTTGAAGTTGCTAAGAAGAGAATTGAAAATGGTGATTATGATCAAGCAGTTCATAAGATCAATCAATTTTCAAATTCAGTTAAGGGTATCATTCAAAACTCAATTGTAACGACGCATATTGATGGTGAACTTTTTGAACTCGAAGAGATCGACTTATATGACCTTTTAATAGAAGCAGTAACAGAATATGATGATATTGCTATTCAAAAGGGTGTTCGAATTATTCATGATTTTAAAATTGATCAAAATTTAACGATCTATACTAATAAAATCGCCCTCCAAAATAACTTAATTTCTAATATCATGTATAACGCTATTAAGTTCTCACATATGAATGACAGTATTGTTTTCTCTGCATCTGTGTGTGATGAAAACCTTTGTCTACGAATCGTTGACTTTGGTGTAGGTATTCCTGAAGAGAAGCTTAAGTTAATTAAAAAGAATGTTGGTCTAATTGGATCTACAAAGGGAACTAATGGTGAGAAGGGATCTGGACATGGTATGAGTATCATCATGGATACTGCTAATGCGCTTGGATTCAAGGTTAATATTTCTTCGAGCCTAGGAAATGGAACGTCAATTGAGTTAATTAAAAATATTTCTCAAGAAGAAACTGATTTTAACAATGTACTCTATCTCGATAGTCAAAGTTCTAAGTCTTAATTTTCATCTCGTAAGTATTAAGTATCACTAGTGTGTGCCAAGTATTTTTGCTGAGGTCTTGAAAAGGCCCCGTTGTAACTCCCCAAATTCTCCAAAAAAATTATTTTAATTTATACTCTCACGTTAACTGGAGGGTAGAGATGTTTTCAAGAAATATTGGATTAATTACTCAAGAAGATCAAGATAAGTTGCAAGGAGCATCTGTATTAGTTTGTGGTGTTGGTGGCATGGGAGGAGTCGCTAGCGAAGTTCTAGTACGTATGGGAATAGGAAAAATTAAAATTGCAGATTTCGATCGTTATGAGGCACATAATTCAAATCGTCAAATCCACTGTAATGCAAAAAATTACGATCGATATAAAGTCGATGTCTTAGAAGAAGAGTTCAGGAGTATAAACCCTGATCTTGAAATTGAATCATTTAACGAAGGTGTTACAAAAAACAATATTGAAGCGCTTCTAGATGATGTTGATATTGTTATCAATGGTATGGACGAGATGTTTTATTCGCTAATTTTAGAGCGAGCAGCTCGCCGAAAAAGTATTACTATTGTTGATGCATGGATAACACCATTCGCCTCGGTATTTGTTATGACTCCCGATTCTCCGCATTGGGAGGAATATTTAGATTTATGTACAAAGAATACGAGTATTGATGAATTAACACCCGAGTTGTGTAATCAGGCCGTAAGGGAAGAGGTTGATTTTACTTTTAGCCATTTTTCTCCCTATAAATATATTTCTAAAGATCTCGTTGATAAAATTGTTACTAAAGAAGCTACTAGACCAAGCTTTACACCTGTTGTTTGGCTCTCTGGTGTACTAATGGCAAATGAAGCTTATAAAGTCATTTGTGGCCTCCCACATACAGACCACTTAGGTGTGTTCTTTGACCAATATGAGTTTCAGATAATTAATGCTGGGACACAGTCTAAGAAAGGTAAGAAAGCTGCCTAAGGAGCATTTATGAACGAGGTAAAGTGGGGGAGCTATTCCTTCAAAACATATTTTAGGCCTGGCCTTTATTTAGATGATTTTAACTTGAAGCGTTTGTACCGTTCAATTGTAGAAATTAATAATACTTCTAAGAAAAAAGTAAATATTAGATATCTTCAATTAGAGGATATGGATGAAATAAAAAGCTTTCTGAGTCATATTATTGTTTCAGTTGTTCATACACGTGGTAAGGATATTTCATTTTTGATGAATTATATAATTGAAGATGGTGCTGTTAATATTCTTCATGTTGGAATTATGGTTGCAAATTCATATACAGGTAATGATGCAATGGCCATGTTGGCATGTTTCAATAAGTTAGAATATTTCAAAAAACATAAGAGTTTTTATACGACAAATATATCTGCTACACCTGCTGCAATTGAAGCATTCGATAAAATAAGTCACAAAGTTTGGCCATCTCCAAAGAGTCAAATTAAGAAGCCTCCGAAAGACTATATCAACGTCGTTAAACTCCTCGAAGAGTTTTACATTAAGAAGTGGTTTCAGGACCCAAAAGAGTGCAGTATTGACCCTTATCGCTTTGTTCTTAAGTCTCCTTGTAAGAAGATGGGATTTAAAACGAATATGTTTCAGATGAGTCGAGCAAATAATATTGAATATCAAAATTTTTGCCATAGTATTATTGACTATGAAAATGAAGAAGATTTAGTACAAGTTTCAAAATCTGGATATCTTGAACTTTTAAAAACTTACCTACTTACAAGTCTTTTTCTACACTTTAAAAAGCCACCAAAGTACTATGGCCAAGAGAGAAAATTAAATGAGCACACAGAGGTCGAAAAAATAGCTTAGTAACTTAAAAATTAGGCCTGAGGTATGAGAATTACACTTAGGCCGTTACTTAAAAAAGTTGGTGTAAATAAATAATGTGTTTAAATGATAATTATTCTTAAATTAAATTAACTACCCCTTAGGAAGTCTGTAAAATTAGATACTTATAGACTGAAAAAGATTCACTCTCTTAATAAAGTATATTTGTTTCTGTTTGTTTATGGTACTGAACACTCGTGGATTCAATTATTATTTTATATGCTATTTTATTAGGCTTCCTAGTACTATGTACTGCGAGTGTATTTCTCGTATCTGCCGTTGATCGATATCAAGACTATCTTGATTTTAAGAAGTTTCTAGTGACGGTCATTTTGGCATACTTTATTAATTTCACTGTAGGTGTAACGCCTCATTTGGCGGCGGCATCTTTTTGCCTTCAGTTCTTTCCGATATTTTTCTTGAGTAATTATATTTTAGCAGGACAAAATAGATTAAGTTTTCGCTACTTTGGCCTCTTGCACTTGATTGGGATTACCTTTAGTTTTCTTCTAGCTGTTTGGACAGATGACTTTACAGTCTTTAGTCTTCCCTTGGTCTTGAGTGCATATTCTCCTGGGTTTGCTGCAATCTACTATATTCTTAAAAGAAAAAGTTCTCTTACAAATTTCTTCTATGTCTTTGTTATGTCGCTAGGTGCACTGAATTTCATTTCGTTTTCTGTCTTTCGTTTTGTGCCCGGGACAGAGTTGTGGGGATGGAGTGCTGCTGTCTTAAATTATATTTTAATTATGTACTGCTTCTTTCTGATGATTTTAGATAAGAAAGTTATTCTTGATGCAGAGTTAAAAGATGAGCTAAAGCTTACAAATACACTGTATAAAACTTTGATTCACGATACATCCAATGATTTGAATTACCTATCTTTTAGTCTAAGCCGAGCAATAAAAAGAGATGATATCTCTTTTGTTGAAAAGGCCAATGAAAGGTTAAATGAGCTAATAAGATTTAAAACAGAGGTTAGAAAACAGTATCAAAGTGAGAAAGGCATCAGTCATAAAGTTAGTATGGTTAATATTCTTTCTCGAATTGAAAACAACTTCTTGGATCTTTATCGTTTAAAAGGAATTCAGCTCGTTAAATCGATAAAGAATGAGAGTGATGACATTAATATTCCTATAAGCGAAGAAGTTTTAATCAAAACAATTCTCGGTAACTTACTCTCGAATGCATTAAAATTTTCGCCACAAGGAGCTCAAGTTCATTTAACTATAAATGTGTGTATGGATATGATGCATATACAGGTAATGGATTCAGGGAAGGGGATTCCTGAGCACATTGTAAATGAGGTCAAAACCTATAGTAAGGTAACTTCAAGTAGTGGGACTAATCATGAAATGGGTACTGGTATGGGGCTTGGTATTGTTTGTTTCGTTGTTGACCGTGTAAAAGGTGAGATTGAATTCACATCTCGAAAAGATAAGGGAACGACTATTGATATAAGAATACCAACAGTCGCTACTCAGTTTCTTAATGGTCTAATGCCTAAAGAACAAGTTGTGCAGTCTACGCTACTGCATTAAGCTCCTCATAAATTGAATTCAAGTTTATTTCCAGGTCACTATTTGATTTGAATTTTTTAAATAATTGCTCTGTTATTTTAAAAAGTGGATGTTTAGAGCGAAGTTTTCTCATTATGCTTGGATCTGTTGAGAGGATATCAACATAGTCTTGTGCTCCATTTGAAAATTGAAAAAGCTGATTCTCCACTAATACTCTTGCACCAACTGATATACTTGCTTGCGATACTTTCTTATTAGAGTTGGTACAGGAAATAATTGGCCCATTATTTTGCATTAGTGATCTCTCCATCAGTGTCACAAGCACTAATGCCTTCCATGGGAATTCATCACTCTTAGTATTAAATTTTGAGGTGATAGTAAAGTTACCACATGCCAGAATATGATTCCCTTCAATCTTATTCAGTACTTGTTTTTTGATAAGATCATTCCAGTTTTTAAAGTATGATGAGCTTTGATCTATATTGCTTTCAAGGTTAAATACTGTATTGGCGCCACCTCCTACGAATTCTCCCTTGTAGTAAATTGCAACGAGCTCATCTTGCTTGTATAGTTCATCTGAATAAAGCTCAATATCTCCCTCCCTAAGTCCTAGCTTCTTATATGCACTTGTCCATGTCTCCTTCCATTCATTATAGAATTGCTCATAGTAACAATAGAGAGGGTCATTCAAGTCAGTATTTCTTGGTGAGAGAATAATAAGTTCTAAGTCATTTATATCGATACTCTTCATTTTGGCTCCTACTTATGCTGCAGTTTTATCTTGTTTTTCGATATTTGCTTCAATTGCATCTAGGATATTGAAGAATATCTCCTGAGAGTATCTTTTGTTTTCAGCAATAAAGTTTTGTATATTTTTAGGTAGGGATTCGATTAATTTTCTCGCTTCTTCAACATGGTCTTCATCTTCTTCATAGTGTAGCTTGATAAAGCTAGAAATCTTGCCACTTGAAGCACTTATTTTTTCGTGGACGTATGGGCCAGCTTTTGCAACTAAGTCTTCCAAGAAAAATATATAGCCCATTAAAGCAAGAGGGTGTTTATACTCAATTTGATAGTACTGGCCTTGATAAAATGCTTTCGTTAAAGAATGCTCCTGATGACTTTCAATATTTGACCCAAATCTTTGTAGATCTCTTATGGCCAATTTATCGTGAGCACTTTCTTCATTCAAATGCTCCTTGAAACGGCGAAATATTTTATCGTCATCAAGTCGCGCCATTGCTAAACAAAGTAATTTTTCTGAATGGGATACGTAAAAGTAGGTTTGTGCCAGATACTCTGCTACAAAATATTCATTCTCCCATGGATAATTTTTAACTTTTTCATAAATATCATACTGACTTTTCATCCTACGTCCTTCGTTAAGTTAGTTGATACATGGTAACTGAAATTTATTGTCATCTTTATTTGTTTGGCCAAGTGTGTGGAAATTGTCTGTTAAATATATTTTATTTCTTTGTTTTATGCCAAAATTATTAGGTGATACCACAGCAAGTAACTGTATTTATTAGCTTATTTTTCTTCATTCATTAGCTCTCTTTTGCTAATCTTTAGAGATGAAGTTTAAACTCAGGGATTATCAAGTTGAAGCTGTAGACAAAGTTGTGTCTCACTTCAGAAAATGTGCTGATCCTTCTCTTATTGTTCTACCAACAGGTGCTGGAAAAAGTTTAGTGATCGCTGAGCTTGCACGCATTGCTCGAGGCCGAGTTCTGGTCATGGCCCATGTTAAGGAATTAGTGGAACAAAATCATGCAAAGTATGAGTCCTATGACTTAAAGGCCGGGATATTTTCTGCTTCCATGAATCGAAAAGATAAGGACGATAAGGTTATCTTTGGTTCTATTCAGTCAATTGCTCGTGCACCTGAGGACTTTTTCAAAGATTTTTCTCTTATTATCATCGATGAGTGTCACAGAATTTCATTAGAAGAAGAGTCTCAATACCAGCAGGTTTTTGATAAGCTCAAAGAAATGAACCAAAAGGTTTTCTTTCTTGGTCTTACGGCAACACCATATCGCCTTGGAATGGGGTGGATTTATAATTACCACTATCATGAAATTCTAAGAACAAAAGAAGAGCGCTTTTTTAAGCATTGTATTTATGAACTGCCACTTAGTTATATGATTAAAAATGGTTATTTAACTAGGCCAATAAAAATTGATTCTCCTGTTGCTTGCTATGACTTTTCAAAACTTGAAGTAAATGAGAATTCTGGAAGATTTTTAACTCAAGAAATTGAAAAGATTTTGAATGATAGCGCTCGTGTTACACCTGGGATTGTAAAGCATATCGTTCAAGAGGCAAAAGAGCGAAATGGAGTGATGCTTTTTACTTCCACAGTAAAGCATGCCAATGAAGTCTTGAGCTTTTTACCTGAAGACTCTAGCGCCATTGTAACAGGTGAAACTGATCAAAAGATTCGCGACCAAATCATTGAAGATTTTAAGAATCAAAAAATAAAGTTTTTAGTTAATGTTTCAGTATTAACTACTGGTTTTGATGCTCCCCATGTGGATTTGATTGCCATCCTTCGACCAACAGAATCCATTAGTCTTTACCAACAAATTGTTGGCCGTGGACTTAGGCTTTATGAAGGAAAAGAAGACTGTTTAATTCTCGATTACACAGGACTTGATCACGATATTTTTAGGCCAGAAGTGGGGGAAACTCGACCAAGTGGTGAAACTCAAGAGGTTCAAGTTATGTGTCCCGATTGTGGGCACGCTAATATCTTCTGGGGCAAGGTTGATAGTGAAGGTGGAATCACTGAACACTACGGCCGAAAGTGCCAGGGGATTCATATTGATGAAAGTGATATGAGTGTCGAGGAATGTGGATTTTTATTTCGCTTTAAAAGTTGTGACAATTGCGGACAGAGTAACGATATTAGTGCACACGTTTGTGCGCACTGTGAGCATGAGCTTCGTGATGCAGATAAGAAACTTAAAGAGGCCATGCAGCTTAAAGATGCTCACATTATGCGAGTCGAGGAGATGATATTTAATGAGCATCAAGGTAAGAAGGGGCGCTCTCTAGAAGTGAGTTATTTTGATGTAAATGGAGAGTCGTTAAAAGAATATTATCAGTTAAATAATAAATCGCAACAGATGGCCTTCTATCACGCATTTGTTAAAAAGCACTTAAAAACGCCTGAGCTTAAGTATTATATTGATGATCTTGATAAAATCTTAAAGGATCGTAAGTATTTTAGAGAACCCAAATTTGTGATTGCTCGTAAGAAGCAGCGTTTCTGGCAAATAAGAGAGAAAATTTTTATCGAAGAACTAAAGTCGGCGAGATACACGAAATAGTTTTTCCATCGCAAGCTCTCCCAGTGTTTCAGAAAACATTTCAAAAAGAGTGTCTGGTATCGATGACTTTTCACCTCGCCAATAACTCTTCGAAAAAAAGAGACAGCGCCCGTCCGATAATTGTCTCACATTGATTTCACCTTTTAGGCCTTTTAAAAAACCCTTATCAAATGTGAATGGGTAGACTCCAGGTTTAGTGATACGTGGGATTCTAAAATTTAGAGACATGGGAAATGGCATCAAAGTATGATCGAGATAGAGATAAATTTCTTTCTTCTTTTCTGA
The DNA here is from genome assembly GCF_050955245.1 of Halobacteriovorax sp. GFR8. Lineage (NCBI taxonomy): Bacteria > Pseudomonadati > Bdellovibrionota > Bacteriovoracia > Bacteriovoracales > Halobacteriovoraceae > Halobacteriovorax > Halobacteriovorax sp. GFR8. Next base: position 977,207 of record NZ_JBPBLR010000002.1, read on the forward strand.
GTAACCCGACAGTTTTACTAGGTCGATATATTCATTGAATTTTTCGTAGCGCGACAATTTTCTTAACGCGACTTTGCATTTATTTGGATGAATTCCATATATTTGGTAATCTAAACTTTGTTTGTTTTCTTGAGTCTTAACGATGGCCTTTCGGTAAATTCTTTTTTTATCAACTAAAATTTCTTTGATGTCTGCATCAATCCCCTTGAAATCAGAGGCGATTGCGAGATTTGAAAATAGCAAAATCAAGTAAAAAACTACTGTAATTATCAATGGTTGACGCGTTGTAACTTTCAAGGCCTTTAAGTTTCCCTTATTCTTTATAGTAAATTCATTATAGCACGAAGCTAAGATAGGGGAAAATTTAAGCATGGGACGCAGCATTGAAAAAGTGAATCGTAAAGGTAAGACGAAAGACGCTGTCATTGAGAGTAAAGATCAAAGATGGCACTGTCGAAACCGTATTACGCTCGTCTTTGGTTCTAATGATATTGAAGATTTAGAGACATATGTCTACGAAGATAAGTCAGTCGATTTTAAAACTGTTAAATTTCACCAAGCAAAGTCAAAGGCCATTGAAGAGCTTTTAGATAACTGTATTGATGAATATTATCGTGGACACGTTACGGAAATTCACACATCACTAAGTGAAGATGGAAAAACAGTTACTGTTGCTGATAACGGAATTGGTTTTCCACTAAATAAAGTCAAACAGGTTTATTCAGAATTTAGAACTGGTTCTAAATTTAAAGATGAAGAAACTGATGAGAAGGGCTTTCTCCATCGAACTCTTGGACAAAACGGTCTAGGGGCCGCTGCAACTTGTCTTACGGCCGATGAGTTTTTTGTTACGATTAAGCACTATAACTCTAAAAAAGAGCAAACGACGAAGTTCATTGATGGTGCTCTTAAGGTTACGCAAACTAAACCAAAGACTTTTAAAGGCGCTTCAGGTGTTTCAATCCAAGTAACACTGGCCAAAGAGGTATACAAAGACAATAAGATCGATGAAAACCTTTTAAGAAAGCGTATTATTGACCTTGCTTATAATAATCCAGGGCTTGCTTTTTACTTCAATGGTGAAAAATATCATTATCAAAAAGGGCTATATGAATTAGCTCAAAGAATTGATGAAGCAAATGCTCACGACTTTGGTGAGACAACTTATATTTATGAGACAATAAATACGAAAAAGAAAAAAGTTAAGGGAAAGATCGATATGTCTCTTTCTCTAACAATTGATAAGGGGAGTGAGGAGAGAGAAAAGTTTATCTCTTTTGTTAACTCAACTCCTACTTATGACGGTGGTTTCCACCATGATCGTGTAAGAAGAATCTTTATCAATGCTGTAAAAGATAAGTTAGAGCGCCAAGCAAAGAAAGAGAAAATTAAGTTAGTTGATAACGATATTCTTTCTGGTCTTACTTTTGTTCTTGGTGTAACGATGCCAAACCCTCGATTTGAATCACAAACAAAACGTAAGTTAGTTCGTGATGCACATCTTGAGAAGGCCCTTGAAGAATTAATGGCCAAGTCTATTGATAAATTCATGAGAAAGAATAAAGACTATCTTGAAGTTGTTATTGAAAGAGGGAAGTCTCGTCATAAATATCAAGTTCTTAAGGAAGCAGCGTCAAAAGGACGTAAGCAAAAGAGACAAAGAGTTGAGAAACTACTTGATGCTAACGAAAGAAAAAAACGTGAGCTTTGTACACTATTTATTTGCGAAGGGGACTCGGCCATTGGTGGTTTAAGGTCTGCTCGTAATAAGTTGTACCAAGGTGGGATTGCTCTTCGTGGTAAACCGATGAACGTTGCTCAAGCAGGTATCAAAGATATTCTAAATAATCAGGAATTCTCTGACATCATGGCATCAATTGGTCTTGTTCTAGGGCAAGAAGTTGATGAGAAAAAGCTTCGTTATTCAAATATTGTTTTCCTTGCCGACTCGGATGTTGACGGTGGACACATTAATACGCTTTTAACGAATTTCTTCTATCAGTTTTGGCCTGAATTATTTGAGATGGGTGCAATTCAAATTGCGAAGGCACCTCTTTTTGAAGTCGTGACAGATAAGAAAACTCTTTACTTTGAATCAGATAAGGAACTTGAAGAATTTAGAGATGCTGGTGAAGTAAAGATTAAAGAAATTCATCGAAATAAAGGACTTGGTGAGATGTCACCAGAAGCCTGGAAGTATGTTTTATCTAAGGATGAGTACACTAAGATTGTAATTGACCAGAAGTCTAAGGCCAAGGAGATGCTTAATATCTGTTTTGGTAAGGATACAAATCTGAGAAAAGATCTACTTCTTGATGAAGATCAATCTGAAATAATGTCTGAAGCGATTTCTGAGGATAAGGTTGTAACAAAGCCTAAGCCGGCCAAAAAGGCGGCAAAGAAAGTAGCAAAAAAGACTGCTAAAAAAACTGTAGCGAAAAAAACAGCAAAGAAAGCCGCTAAGAAAACGGCAAAAAAAGCTGCAAAGAAGAAGGCCAAAAAGGCCGTCGCTAAGAAAGCGGCCACTGGTGGCCTAGCGGACATGATTGATTATCTTGATTAAAAAGTATTTGGAAGGAAATAAATAATGCAAGAAACTTATCTTCATTCACTTGAATCAGTAAACCTAGAAGATATCGTAAGAGATGAGTATCGTACATATCAGATCTACACACTTATGGATCGTGCGATCCCATATCTTCAAGATGGCCTAAAGCCAGGTCAAAGACGTATTTTATATACTCTTTGGAAAAATCAGTCGAAGGGACTTTTAAAAGTTTCTGCGGCAACTGGTTTAGTTCTAACTCTACACCCTCACGGTCCAGCTTCAATCGAATCGGCGATTGTTAATATGGCCCAAGACTATACCTTCTCAAATAACTATCCGCTTATTGATAAGAAAGGATACTTCGGTGAAAGGATGGAAACGGATCCTGCGGCCGGAAGGTATATTGAATGTAAGCTAGGGAAGGTTTCAGACTTACTTTTATTTGATGATATGAATCAAGTTGAAATGGTCCCAAATTATGACGAGCGTTCGATGGAGCCTGTAGGGCTTCTTCCTAAACTTCCTCTTATGTTACTTAACGGTGCAGAGGGGATTGGAACTGGTTTCTCTTCGACGATTCCAAGTTTTCATCACAAAGATCTAATCAAGTCGATGATCTCTTTTATTGAAACAGGGAAAGTGAAAAAGCTTAAACCGTACGTTCATAATTACTCACTTCCTATTCATGTTGACAAGAAGAGCGGTAAGCTTACTTTTGAAATGAGTATTGAAGAAAAAGATGGGAAGTTTTTTATTACGGAACTTCCTCGTGGATATGATGCTAAGAAAATCTATCGCCACCTAACAAAGTTCATCGATAGTGGATTCATTAAAGATTTTGTTGATGCATCAGTTGATAATGAAATTAATATCGAACTTCTTTTTAAGAAAGGACAAGAAGTTACTCTTAAGGAAGTGAAGGATACAGTTGGAGCAACTTCATCTCTATCACCAAACTACACGCTGATTTCTGAGCGAGGTGTTAAGATCTTTGATCAGGCCGAAGAGATTATTGAAATTTTCACTGGTGAAAGGCTTAAAGTTGTAACTCGTCGATATGAACTTCTTTGTCTTGACCTTAAAGATTCAATTACAAAGAATAATGAGATCATTAAGTTTATTAAAAACAAAGAGTATGAAAAGGCGACGAAGTCTAAGAATAGAAAGTCATTTGTTGAATACCTAGATAAGAAAAAATATGTTTATTCTGACTATCTAGCCGATATGCCAATTTATCGTATGACAAAGGATGAAGTAGAAAAGCGTAAGCTTCTTGTTAAGGACGAGACTAAGAGACTTAATGAATATACTAAAATTGCAAAGTCTCCAAAGCTTGTCGCCAAGAAACTTATCGAAGAACTTAATGAAGTTGATACGAAATTAACTGATTGGCTCAAGAAGAAAGATGCTGAAAAGCACAAGCTTCTTAAGAAGATTGCTAAGGATCAAGAAAAGCTTGGTAAGAAAAAGGCCAAGAAGAAAGCCGTTAAGAAAAAGTCTAAGTAAAAAACTCGGAAATAAAAAATCCCCAGCAGAAGTGTAAAACTTGTGCTGGGGATTGTTCATGTCAATACGCCAATTTGACAAGAAGAAGTTGATATAAACATGGTACATGGTATTTGTTTAGTTGCTCAACTTAAGCTTTTCTTAAAACTGGCTTAATTGACGAGTTAACACTAAAAAAGCCTAAGTTATTAAAATGAAATATATTTCCCACAAAATTTTTTTTGTGAAATATTCATAATTCTGCTAACCTATTAATATATAAAGGTTCTTTTGATTCATGGAGGAATGCAATGAGCTTGACTAAAGCTGATATTGTCGAACGAGTTTATAAGGAAGCAGGGTTTTCTAAAAAGGAAGCTTCTGATCTTGTAGACTTAGTTTTTAAGGTAATTAAAGATACTTTGGCCCGCGGGGAAAAAGTAAAAATTTCTGGTTTTGGAAACTTCTCAATTCGCGATAAAGCATCAAGAGTTGGCCGTAACCCACAAACAGGTGAGGCGATGGAAATTTCTGCAAGACGTGTTCTTACTTTTAAACCTTCACAGGTTCTAAAGGAAGATATTACTGGACGCTACGTACACCGTATCGACGATAAAGGTAAGGAAGACACTTCAATTGCACCTAAGGAAGGAACTCCAAAAGCACTAACATCATTCAGGAATGATACTGATGATGACTTTGAGAGCGAAAACGGATTTTAAATGCTAGAAACATTATCGATTCCACAGAAATCGTTATTTAAACTTGATGAAGTTTGCTCAATCGTTGGCGTTAAGCCATACGTATTAAGATTTTGGGAAAGTGAATTTGATGAAATTTCACCTCTCGTTTCTTCAACTGGTCAAAAACTTTTTGAACAAAAAGATATTCAAATGTTGGCAAAAATTAAAGGCCTTCTATTTGAAGAGAAAATGACTATTGAGAAAGCTAAGCTAGTTTTAAGAGGTCAACTTGATCTTTCTAAAGAAACTAGTGGAGCTTCTAAGAAGAAGTTAAATACAAAGCCTGCAAAGTCTTCTAAATCAAAGGTTGTAAATTACAATATTGATTTAGATAAACTTGAGCAAGCAAAGAGCATCCTTAATCAATTGAACCTAAAGAGTCAAAGTATTCAACAAAGAAATAATTGGATCTAAAGAGGCGGGCCTAGTGCCTGTCTCTACATTTAAGTGACCAGTTATTGTTTCTTTATTAGGTTCGATAATACTAAGTATCTTTCCAAGATATTCTCCGTATACTAAACGGATATTTCCGCACGCGTACTTTTCAAAAAATACTTTCATATATTCGAGATTAGATTGTAGTTCTGTAAAACAGTCCTGGCGTCTTGTTTTCCATGGATTAATGGCCTCCTCATGCTCACTTAAGATTTCATCTTCAAGTTCACAAAGATCATCAAGAAGTTGAAAGGCTATGCCCATATGGTGACCTAAACGGTGAAGCGCTTTGGCCATTTCTAAATTTGCATCATCATTAAAAAGATAAAGGCCAACTATTGAGAGTTGGATAAGACGTGCAGTTTTTAACTTATGAGTAAGGATTAGATTCTTAAAGCTCTCTGTCATGTGGTGACCGAGGTCTAAGGCTTGGCCAAGGATGAGACCTTTTGCTCCTAAGCACCAATGCGCATAATTTAAAATCTCATATTTATTCTTTACATTAATCTTATTAATTAAATTAAAGCTAAGAGATTGAAGTGCATCTCCTGCAAGAAGTGCTTGCCATTGGCCAAACTTTGCATGAGTTGAAAGTCGCCCACGGCGATATTCATCGTCATCCATACAAGGCATATCATCATGAATCAGAGTATATGTATGATGAATCTCTAATGCACATGAGAAGCTCTTAACTGACTTTCTAAGCCTTTCATCATTAAAGTCTATACCAAAGTCTTTAGCTGTTGCATAGGCCAGCATAGGGCGAAATAACTTTCCAGCAGGTAATAGAGAATAATCATAAATTTCACTAAAGAAATTTTGATAATTATTTTGATCGATAAATAGTTTTAGGTCAGCTTCAATTTGCTGCCTTGCTTCTTTAAGCTCTAATACAGATTGATTTTGCATTGAATTAAGATGCTTTAAAGTTGGCCTTTAGTCAACTAGCGCTTAATCATTTTCGGTGTGTTTGGACGTCCAAGAGTACCATCAATCTTCATGTGATAGAAACCTTGCTCATCAGGAGTACCATTGCCTAAAAGAAGATTGATAATAGCAAAGCTTTCAATAAACTCTGGTGTGAATTTTACCTGCGCCTCGATATCAAGACGAGAGTTTCTGATATTTCTTTTATCAAGAGTGATTGTACCACTGGCATTTGCTCGAATAGGTGAGTTGCTGTCTCCAATAATAAGCTCTTGAATTTCAACAGCTCCGCCTTCTTCAGAGTGGGCCTTTAATGATAGATTATTAATTGCAAGAGTAGGTAGCTCAAAACTTTGGATAACTTGTGTCGGAATCGCAAAGTTTTTAGAAGTCAGGTAGATATCAAGGTCTTTAATGGCCTTAAGGTCTGTGCTAACAAGTGCATTAAGGTTGATTGTTCCATCAAGTTTAAAGTTATTCATTAGTGGAGCAAGAGCATCAAAGCTAATGACCGTATTTTCAACTTTTAAGTATTGTGTTGAAAAATTATGAATTGATTTAATGTTGATTTGATTATCAAGTCCTGCAATTTTATTAATTTCAGTATTAAAAGTAAGTCCCATTGGAGCAATACTTGGAAGCCCTAGAGAGATATCGGCTTCTGAAATCAAAAGTCCTGAGCGAGAGTTTAAACAGCGAGATGAAATATCAATTTCTTTTAAATTAATCCCTGGCAGAAAGTAACTTAAACTAGCACTTTGATAGTAGATAGGGCAGCTACGATTCTTTCTTAAACCATCGTAAACGAGATTCATAATCTTGTCTTCGACAGAGAAGTTAAAGATAAAGCCAAAAAATAATGATAAGAAGGCGAAAATAGAAATTAGAAAGATTGTCTTCTTATTGATCTTATAAATATCTGTTTGTTCTGCTGCTTCACTCATATTATTCTTTTGATTACCTAAGTTATCCTGCATTAATTAACCTTTGCGTAAAATTCAACAAGGAATTTCCCCGAAACGAATTTTCCATCTGCCGTTTTTTCTAGGTCGATCTCAGTGATTATGATTTTAAATTTTCGATGAAGTTCATTTAAGAGACCAACAAAAGCCTTATTTGTGAACTTATCAATCATGATACTTGTTTCAATTCGGTTTATTGATCCACCAAGGTTTTCTTTTTGAAAGCCATCAACATTAAGTTGATTTCCTTTTATATTAAGTCTTGAAGTTGCGTTATTTAATTTACTTATAAAATCAGACTTTTCATAAATAGCATCATTGATAACGATGGGGCCTTCTTGGGCCTTAAGCTTAATATTTCCTTCCTTGAAGCTAATGATTGTTTGTTCCAACTCTTTTCTTGTATTTAAATCGTTTACTTTGATGGTTCTAAAGATAAAGACACCAAAAAGAGCGATAATTGGAATAATAATGACAAGACCAGAAAGAACCTGGTTAATTATTTTCTGCTCAGTTTCTGTGAAAGAGCGGAGTTGATCGGCAAACGATTGAAAAACACCAGAATTTCTAGCTTCTTCAATTTGCTTATCAATAGCGACATCAATTTCTTTAAATACGCTTTTCTGTGTCATTATTTACCTTTAAAGCTAATTGTAATCTTTTCTTTATTTGAGTCGTCAATATTAGCATCGTTTACATTAAGGCCTTTAAGAACTTTAAGTAATTGCTTCGTATCGCGATCACTCTTACTTTGGAATTGTGCAAAACCAGAGTTAAGATCACCTTTGTATTTCGTCAGAGAAACTTCTTCATTTCTTTTAATTGCACTTGTAATAGTATGTAGATTTGCAAGAGCACTCGACTTTGGTACACCTGCTAATACTTTTAAATCAACTTCTATCGCTTTATTTTTTTGCTTAATGATCTTTGTTAATTTATCAGGTGATTTTCTAAGATATCTCTCCTGCTTTTTAGTAATATTAAGATCACTTGATTTGATAAGTTTCTTAATCTCTCTATCAGTGGCCTTTATATCGCGGTTTACGAAATAGAGTGACTCTACTAAAAAACCAGCACAAAGAATTAGGCAGACAAGAGCAAGACGATAGAAAGTAAAAATTGTATTTTCTAACTTGATTCCATCTTTCAGTGCAGATGCAAACTCTTTTGTGAAAAAGTTTTTTGCAGGCTCTCTAAATGTGTTTGATACACCCATTGTATAGGCGAGTGCAAGAGAGTTATACTCCTGTGGAGAAACCATTCTCTCAAGACCAGGAGTCATAAATTGTGAAACACTAACATGAAGTCTTTCTGTAATATAGTTATCAATATTCTTAATGTTAGCGCATCCACCTGTTAAGTAAATATGCTCTATGCTTTGACCAGTTTTAACTCGATGACCTAATAGCCAGCGATCAATTTGAGAGAGAAGGTCTTTGAAAGTATGGTGCATCATTAGAGCAAAGTCTTGCTGCTCTTTTGTCACACTATCCAGTTGAGACTTTGTTAAAAAGAAACTGTTTTCGTGTTTGAAAATTCTTGCTTCGGCAGGACCGATATTATAAGTCTTAGAAATGGCCTCATCAATGGCTGCACCAGCTACATATGAAATATGATGAGTGTATATAATGCCATTGTAAATAAGATATGCTTTTGTCGTTTGATGGCCAATATCTAGAATACATACATTTGATTCTAACTTCTTTTCTTCGACAAAACTTTGATAAACACTAAGTTCCGAAGTTAAGTTCGAAGGCACTGTATGATAGGCCTGTAAAAAGTTTCGATAAGTTGCAAAGACACTTTTTTCTGCAATTTGAACAATAGCTGAAAATTGACTATTAATTTTCTTATAAAGATTAACTATGTAGTGAGTATCAGCAATATTAAATGGTAGATCCTCTTCTAGTTGGAAAGGGATCATCAGTTCAGCATCTTTCTTACTTTTTGCTGGAAGATCTAGGTAACGATTCGTTAAAAACTCGTTAGGTAATTGAGTAATGATACGACCGTTATAGTGTTGGTCTTTTAAAAAACCAGAGATAATTCTTTGTTGAAGTTCGTGTACAGAGACTTCTTGGTCACTAGGGCCACGAACATCTTCGAGTAGAACTTCTTCAATATCATCAATAATGAATCTTTTTTTGTGTACTCGGCCTTCAACAAATTTAATACTGTAGGCACCACAGTCTATTACTAAAATACTCATAAATTTATTTTACCAAATTTCAATAACTTTGCTGTTTTTTTTTGAATGAAAAATTTGCCATTAGTAAGTGCGAATTTCTACAACTCTCGGGCGTAAGAGATAGCTCTTTCCTGTCGACTTTTGTCCCTGAGAGGCAGATCCTGACTGTTGTTGTCCATTACCACCGTCATCGTCATCATCTGGGTTTTGGGAACCGCCGGCCTGCTGTCCACTTTGACCTTGAGACGTCGTTGATGGGGCCTGAGGTTTTATTGGTAAGTCGATAAAAGCAGTCAGTTTATAGATCGTATCGGCGTAGCTTCCAATTGATTCTAATTTGAATAATTTCCCACCTGTTCCAATAATAATATCGGCATCAGCGAATTCCTTAATTCTCTTATCAAAATCAGAAGGTTCTACTGCACCAATTCGATTTGTGATTAGCTCTTTAAAATCCTTATCACTTTTAAATGAGCTTGGTGATGTACCATTTTCCTCATCTCCATCGCGATATTTAAAGAATTCTTCAAGGGCAACATCAGACATTTCTGGAAAAAGAACTTTTAGTTGATTAATCGTAATTTCGTTTACATTAATAACCGATACATTGTGAATTGAAATTCGATCCTTAATTAAGTTCACGATTTCATCATCCCAACCTGCAAGAGAATAGAGTTCATCAGCAGTTTCAAAGGCCGCATGCTTTGCTTCCACTCCAAGATTTTGGTAAGTTCTTTCGATATCGGCCTTCTCAGGTTCATCGTAATCTTCTTTACCTGAAACATAATACTTTAATTCTTTAACAAGAAGCTTGGGATCTAAATTTGAATAGTGAAGGGCAAAATCTTCATTATTTTCAATCTCATTTCTAAAAGTTCTCTCAAGCATATCTGTAAACGTCTTCTCCATAAATTGGTGTGGAGTAATAGTTGAACCATCTTGACCACTTTCACTTGAAGATGACTGAGACGAGCTCTCGTTAACAGGCTTGATGACTCTTAATGTATTTGGATTGAGAAAGCCTGTGATAGGCTTCAGGCTTACAGAGATTGAACCTTGAATAAGAGACTCTTTTTCAAATTCAGCAATGGCATTCTTTTGTAGTGCATTTAGCTCTGTTGATACAGGAATAGGAACAATAAAAGGTTGAGTTGCAATTGCTTCAATATCACTTTTTGAAATTGTCGACTGAAGAGAAGTGTTATCTTCAAGTTTATTCCATGCTTCGCGGTAAACTTTCAATACAGAAAGAGCGTAGTGAAGTCCCGCTTCAGCATTAAGCTTTGCTTGAACCTTATCAACTTGTCCCTGTATTCTAATCTTGTTGAGTTTGGTTTCGTATGTGAACTGTGCAAGAAGTACAGTTAAAATAGCGACAGCTGTAGTTACCATGATAATGGCAATTCCTGACTCATTTCTAAGTATTGTCTTCTTATTTTTTAAAGTCATACTTTTCCTTTAAGTCTTCGCTGGAATTAAATTCAGGCCACATAACACGTATCGTTCGGCTAAGTTGAAGCTCATCACCATTTTTTGATACATAATCAATATTCATGCGAATTAGACGTGGCGTATTCCTTAATTTATTTAACTCTCTAAGAGAAGATACAAATTTTTCTTTCTCTGGGCTGTAGAACTCGAATGAAAAGTCTCTAAGGTTTTCAATAACTGGATATTCTTTAGCCTTTTCCCAGTCGAGGTCCTTGTTGTAAATATCAACAGGGATTACTGTTCGAGTTAATGAGTAAGGTGCTTCTGTATTTTTCTCTTCTTCGTCTTGACCATCTGTTGAAGTCGTTACCACGCGGTAACGAACCCACATTAAATTAGACTGCTTCATATTTTTTACAAGTCTTCGGTTAGCAGATGATAGAAAAACAAGAGAGCCTTTCTCTTCGTTTAAAAGAATTGGAATCGGAACATTACCTGCTGAAAGGTTATCAAAATTCTTATTCTTATAAAGATGAGTCGTCATGACATATTTTTTAGATTGTTGCTGTTGTTGCTGTTGCTGTTGACTTGAGCCTCCAAGTCTTGATCTTGACTGTGACTGGGACTGTGATGAATTATACGCCTTAGCAAAGGCCTTATTATCATCGGCCTTAGATGATTCATAGTATAGGGGAGAGTTGATTAACTCGATATCCCTTTCTATTCTCATCATTCCAATTTCTAGCTGAAGCCTTTCTCGGTCTTCTTTTGTTACTCGATCATTCGTATTTACACTACTGTCGACTATTGTATAGATGGCCGTCATAAGAACAGAGAGAATAGCAATAGCGATAAGAACTTCAATTAATGTAAAGCCATCTTCATTCTTGTGAATATGATTTTTTTCTATGCCTTTCATTAAAAACCTAGAGTCCGTTTATCTGCACCTTGTACTTATCATTTGATAACCACGTACTAATAGTATATGTTTCATCAGTAGTATCATCTTTAACTGTCACACTGACTTGCCAAAGAAGTTTTTCAAGATTCTTTTTTACAACGCCAAAAATCTGTTTTTGAATAGCATTGTTACTATCATCACCATCATCTGGTGTTTCAGAGCCTGATATCTTTTCAAAGTCTGGAACAGTGAAGTTCTTCCATTCAACGCTATAGCTGATATTGTCATTACTCTCAAACTTTCCAGACTCTGGTTTTAGAGTTATGCTATCTTTTAGCTCTGGAGGGTATGCTAGAATTTCATTCATTTTCTCAATGCCGTATTCACGAAGAGTAATCTCTGTACGCATCTCCATTGAGTCTGTGATATTTAAACCTTGAGCGGTAATGTATGAAGTAATAAAGACTGCGAATATTGCGAGCGCAATAAGAACCTCAATGAGGGTAAAACCTGAATTATTTTTTAATTGCTTAACCATTCGTTATAAAGTTCTTCTGCTCTTGTTGTTAGTTTTTCAATATAGTCATCACTAGAGAAGTTCACATCTTCAAGGCCAACGTATTCACGATTGATTACTTGAGAATATGGCTCAGTTGATAGCGCGACCATTTCATCTTCAGTTGCAAGAATAATTATAACAGAATCTTTCTCACCTGTGGGGTAAAAGTAGACATATGGTTTGCCAGTTGTGTGTAATTTTTGTGTTAAGGTGCTACCTATGGCAACAATACGAACTCCTCCTGTTGGACGAAACTCGTTCGCATCAAAGTCGGGAAGTGGCATAAATCTTCCTTGCTTATTTGCTTCTTTTTGTTCTTCCTCTGTCAGATCGTCATAATTCTGTGTCGAATCCATGTCGATAACAAAGTCATTACTTTGTGCCATTTCTAGAGAAAGCTTTTGGTCGATATCTTCAATATCAAAACCAACACGTAAAAATTTATTTGTTAAACTAGCTTCATCACTTGAGAAGCGAATAATGCGTTCAATGTTTTCAATCGTATCATCGAGGTTGCGGCGTGAGGAAAAGGTTGATCCTGCAACCATGTAGAGAAGTAGGGAAGCTAAGGCCATGGATACCAGAATTTCAATTAATGTAAAACCTGATTGTCCATGTGCCTTATGCATAACTTCCCTGACTTTTAATTTAAATTACTTCTTATCTCTTAGGTAGATATCAGCAGCGAAACCTTCTCCGCCTTCTTCGTTATCATTACCATAAGACATGATATTGTAAGTCTTTCCATCTGAAGTATAAACATACTCCATATCCCATGGATCTAATGGGATTTCATCTGCATCGATAAATCCATTTGGTGGATAGTTCTTACACTCGCGTCCTCCAGACGGCTTTGAAATAAGTGCATCTAGTCCCATTTCTGTTGTTGGGTAGAAGTTACACTTTCTTCTAAAGTCTTTTAGTAGTGACTCTAGTGACTTCATTTGAATGTTTGCTGATTTTACACGACCTTCTTCTAGTGAGTCGAAAACCTTACCTGCAATAAATGTCCCCATTAATGAAATTAGAGTAAGGGCAATTAGGATTTCAATTAGTGTCATCCCTGCCTGACTCTTCATTACTTGGCGCTTTAAAAAATTGTTCTTCATTTAAAATCTCCTTAAATGTCTTCTTTCTTTATATCCTCTAAAAAAGCTTAATTGATCGAGTTTAGCTCCATCATTGGTACGACAACTGACATAACAATGAAGGCAACTGCACCACCCATTCCGACCATCATAATAGGTTCAAGAACAGATGTTAACCCACTCAATTTAGATTCTACCTGATCTTCGTAGTTTTCTGCAATGATGTTAAGCATTGGTTCGAGTTCACCTGATTTCTCACCTAAACTAATCATATGGGTAACCATGATAGGGAAGTATCCCGATTGTGCAAGGGGCGCTGCCATGGAAGAACCTTCCGATATATTAACACGAGCATTTTCAATTGCCTCTTGCATATGAATATTACCAATTAGGTTTTTAACAATTTTCATTGATGCAAGAATTGGTACACCTGAATTCAGGAGTGTTGCTAAGGTTGAAGCAAAGCGAGATACGTTCACCATTGTAATAAGTGAACCAAAAATAGGAAGCTTTAATGTAACGTAGTCCCATTTCTCACGGCCACTCTTAGTATTAATATAGCGATTAAATAGCCAGTAAAGAGCGAATGCTCCAATAATGACGGCCCACCAATATTGCTGTAAAAAACTTGATAACCAAATCGAAATCTTTGTTGGTAGTGGTAATTCTTTTTTCATTGAAACAAAGATTTTTGTAATTTTTGGAATTACTAGAACAAGAATAACTCCCATAACAAGAGCACCAACAAGTAGCATGATGATTGGATACATCATGGCACCTTTTACTTTATTTTTTAATTTAACTTGCGCTTCTGTAAATTCTGCAAGACGGATGAGAACGATATCAAGAGTACCTGACTGTTCACCGGCCTCAACCATATTGACATAGATATGGTCAAAGATTTTAGGGTAGTCTGAGAATGCAGCCGCAAGAGAGCTACCTTCGTTCACTTTTTGGCGAATTTCAGAGAGGACAACTTTTAGTTTTGGATTCTCTGACTGCTCAATAAGTGCATTGAAGGCTTCAACGATTTGAATCTTTGCTTTGACAAGAGTGGCCAGCTGTCTAGTCATAAGTGATAGGTCATTGATTGAAACGCTACTTCCAAAGTTCAACTCAAAAGAAGACTTGCTAGAAGACTTATGTTCTTTAATCGCTGTGAGCATAATACCTTTTGCACGAATCTTGGCCTTTGCTGCCTGTTCGTTTTCTGCTGTGATATTACCTTTCTTTTCAGTTCCGGTGCGATCAATACCTTTATAATCAAATATGGCCATGTCTTCTTACTCTTTTGTTACTCGTAACTTTCGTCTTCACCTTCGATATTAATAGCACGGTTCATTTCAGCAATTGAAGTTATTCCCATAAGAACCTTTTCAATTGCATCGTCTCTAAGAGTCTTCATCCCGTACTTTTGCGCAACTCTTTTTATTTGTCCAGATGGAGAAGAGTTGATAATCAAAGAGCGAATTTCATCGTTAATCATTAAAAGTTCTGCTACTACAGTCATTCCTGAGTAGCCTTTATTGTCACAACTTGGACAACCTACGGCCTCATATACTGTTGAACCTTCTGGTATTTTATCGATCCCTAAAACTTCGAGATCAAAATCTGTAATATCTTTTGGCTTCTTACACTCCTTACAAAGAGTTCGAATAAGTCTTTGCGCTAGTGCACCAGAAAGAGAAGAGGCAATCATGAATGGCTGCACTCCCATATCAATCAGACGGTTTGGCACAGACGAAGCGTCATTAGTGTGAATTGTCGAAAGAACAAAGTGACCTGTAATAGAAGCCTGAATTGCCATCTCTGCTGTTTCGTAGTCCCTTGTTTCCCCAACCATGATAACATCAGGGTTTTGACGAAGGATGGCACGAAGTGCTTTGGCAAATGAAAGTTCAATCTTATGATTTACCTGAATTTGTGAAATTCCAGGAACCTCATATTCCACCGGGTCCTCAACTGTAATAATCATACGATCTGGTGTATTGATTCGACTTAGCATGGCAAAGAGAGTTGTCGACTTACCGTGACCTGTTGGTCCTGATACATAAACAATTCCATCTTTTCTTTGCGATAGGGCATCGAGATCATCAAGAACTTTACCGTGGAAACCAAGGTGATCAAGTTGAAGGATATTATTATCTTTTTCAAGAATCCTCATAACGATACGCTCACCATTTTGGACTGGTACTGTTGAGAGACGGATATCGATATCCTTACCGGCCATCTTGATAGGAATACGCCCATCTTGTGGAAGACGTTTTTCTGCAATATCAAGCTTTGCCATAACCTTAATACGTGAGGCAACAGCAGAGTGAGTTTTAAGAGGCTGTCTTAAAACTTCCGTCATAACTCGGTTAATACGAAAGCGGTAAATTGACTCTTTTTCATAAGGTTCAATGTGAATATCGGTAGCGCGCTCTTTTACAGCTCTAAAGATAATTGAGTTTACAAAACGAATAACAGGCGCCTCGTCAGCTCCGGCATCTAAGATATCAATTGGCCCATCAAGATCAAGAGATTCATCGAACTCATCTTCAAGGGACTGAACCATATTCTTATTGGCCTTCTCATAAACACGGTTAATGGCATCATTAACTTTTAGAGGCTGGGCCACAGAGATATGAATATCTTTTTTAAAGATCTCTCTTAGATCATTAATAGCATCGAAATTGAATGGGTCAGTGATAATAACTGAAACAAAGCGCGGAGTTTCCATTACTGGAATAAGCTCCTGCGTTTTTGCATAATTAATCGGAATATTTGTAATTAGCTCAGGATCAATTGAATCCACGTCAATCTCTGACTCGTAAGGGATTTCAATTTGGTGACAAATTACTTTTGTAATATCGTGAGGGTGAATATAGTTCTTCTTAAGTAAGATTTCACCGATAAGCATTCCTGATTCTTGTTGAATCTCTAGTGCTTCATCTAATTGCTCACGTGTAAGAGAGGTGTGCTTAATTAAAAGCTCACCAATCTTTTCTTTACCGTGTTCAAATGTTTCTAGCATTTGGTTTCTCATTAACATCAAGCCTTTTAATATTACTTCTTAATCACTACTTCTTTATTTGAAGACTTTACTTTTACAGCTGGGGCCTTCTTAGGAGCAGATTTCTTTGCGTTTACTTTTTGAACGATATCTTTGTAGCCAGGCTCAATAACGGATTCATTCATCACGCTATCTTGATTCTGTTGCTTGTAATACTTGTTACGTTGCTCATCATATAGTGGACCTTGCTCTTGTTTTTGAGCTTTATTGTAAAGTCCTTTCGCAGTTGACTTAAATGGATCCTTCTCACCGTGGAACTCTTTAAGGTGAGATGCACGACGATTTAAGCTTTCCTTAACAGTACTTGCAACGTCTTCTTGGTAGTTATCAAGAATTTTTGGCGTTAAGAACATTAGCATATTAAGTTTTTCTGTTTGAGTCGTTGTATTCTTAAATAGCCAACCAAGTACTGGAATATCACCAAGTAAGGGAACCTTACTTACTGAATCAGTAGTCTTATCTCTCATCATCCCACCCATTGCAATTGTGTCGCGATCGCGAACAGTTACAGTAGTTACGGCACTTCTTACAACAGTACCAACACCAACTGATGCTACACCAGATGGAAGGGCCCTGCTTGAGAAATCTTCAAAGTTTTGGTCAATTTTTAGTTTGATATATCTCGTTACCTTGTTAATTTGGGGAGTTATCTTCATTTTTAATGTAACGTTTTGTGTATCAAGTGTAGTCGTTGTCGATCCATTTGACGCCTGACTTTCTTTAGGAACTGGAATTTTTTCACCAACTTCAAATATTCCTTCAGTATTATCTTGAACCAATAGTTGTGGAGTTGATAGAACGTTTGTATCACCATTACTTGCAATTGCTGAAATTAGAGCGTTAATAGAGTCGATCTTAACAGTTTGACCGTTAATTTCTGTTTCTATTTCATTACCAAGACCAACACCTGCAAATAGACCACCAATTGATGTCCATGTTCCAGAAATAAGTTGAGTTAGAACTGAACCTGAAGTTCCGTTGATTGAACCGGCGCGATCAGCTGCTCCTGAACCGTATGCTCCAACAATAGAAACACCAAGGTCACGAGATTTTGAAATATTTGTTTCCATCACAAGACCTTCGATGAATACTTGGTCCTTTGGTTGGTCTAGCTTCTTAATAACTTTTTCAAGTGTAAGCCAATCAGTAGGTGAGGCCGTAACAACAAGAGCGTTATTTGATTTATCAGCAGTAATTCTTACTTCTGCATTGAATAGTTCATTATTGTCATCATTTGAAGTTCTTGAAAAACGTGATGTTCTTCTCGTACTTGATGTTCTCGACTTTGATCCACTTACTAGCTCAGATAATGTTTTTGACATATCTTCTGCATCACCGTGATAAAGGTAGTAAACGTGGATTTGTTCATTATTTGAAGCAACTAGCTCAACATCAAGCTTATTAATAAGCTCTTTTAGTCTCTTTGCCCCACTTGAGTTTGCCATGGCAATAATTGAGTTTGTACGTGGCTCGGCCGTAAGTTTAGAGATAATTTGTCCACCACCATCAGAGCTTCTTCTTGAAGAAGTTTTCTTCGATGTATCATCTTTTAGGATCTTATCCAGAAGCTTGGCAATTTCAGAAGCTGAAGTATTTTTAACTGGAATAATTTGAAGAGTTTCTTCGTGTCCAGGAACATCGATGAATTTAATTAAGCTCATTAAACGGTTGATGTTAGAACCTGTATCTTGAATGATAATTGTATTTGTTTGCTTGATCTCAATAATACGCCCGTAACGAGACATGAAGGGTCTAAATGAACGAGAAACTTCTGTTGAATCAATATTTTTAAGAGCAATAATCTTCATTAGGTAATTCTCTGTTTCCGGAACATAATTACCTGTGTAAATCTTTGTTGGGATGTAGCGAATATCTCTTGCTTGAACAATCTTGTAGAAAGCACCAGATTTAACCATAGTTAAGCCATTCATATTAAGTGCTGCTAAATATGCTTTCCATGCATCACCAACTGTAATTGGAGTCGGTGCTGAAATTGATATCTTTCCTTTGAGGTCCTTGTCGATAATAAGGTTAAGCCCTGTAAGCTTTTGCATATGCTTTGTCAGGTCTTGTAGGGAAGTGTCTTCAAAATCAAAGCTTGTTACAATCTCTGGCCCAAAAGCAGTTTCTGGGTTTAAGTTAACGTAAGCATCGTCAGACTTCTTTGGTTGATTGGCCGTTCTACCAAATGCATCACTTCCTGACTCTGCATTCCCACTGTTGAGTAGGTTGGCAGCGGAAGGAGTCGCATCACGATTAACCTTCGTTTTCGATTTAAATTGTCTAAACTGGGCCTGTGCCGGATCTGCGGCAAGACATAGTAAAGATAGTGCTGAGAGATTTAAAAATAGTTTCTTCATCCATGATCCCTATAATTATTCGACAAAATTGTAGTTGTAGCTTTGCTGAACTCCGTTTCTCTTAATACCGAGTTCGTAATAGTCCGTAGACTTAATTTTTCCAAACATTCCCATAATTTGATTCATATTCTCGATTTTTGCGCCGTTAATTTCACAAATTATGTCATCATTTTGAACATTTAAGTATGAATAGATTGAACCAGGTTTAACTTCAGTCATTTTGAAGCAAAGTGATCCATCTGGATTCTTTATTGTAATGGCCTTGGCCTGAGTAAGAACGTCTCCAATATTACTTAGGAGAGAGTCACGTAGTTCTTTCTTGATTTTAAAGTTATTTCCTTCAACTTTAATATCTTTATTGAACTCAGGCATAACATCTTTCGCTCTACTTGGAGGAAGGATCTTTGTATTGGCCTTACGTGCAAAACGTTTCGCTTTCTCGTCAACATTTGCAATGAATTCACATTCACCAGTTCTTAAGTTTTTAAAGATAACTTTCTGGCGAGTGATACTTCCAATTTCTGCAATATTATTGATCTTTCCACCAACACGAACGTTTTCAACTTTTCCACGGTTAGAAACACTCGCAACTGACTTCTTTGTATTTTGTAGAACGATCGTATTTAGCAGCTTAAAGCCAAGTCTTGATTCTTGATCGGCCGAAAGACAAACCTTAACAACATTCTTTGGACGCTTAACTTTTGTTTCAGTTTTTTCATTCTCATCTTCTTGAATATTAAAAGGGTTGTAATTTCTAAAATTAGCAATTGATGGATTGTGGTCGTATGTAGTAGGGCGACTAAAGTTTGTTTGGAATTTTGCGCTGTTATCTTTTCCACTTAGAAAAAGAGCGGCAAACTTTCCAATCTGATATAAGAAGGCACAAGTTAAGAGAATTAAGAAGTAGTGATGAATCTTTGGACGAGACTCATTACTTAGAAGGTTAGGAAGGAAGTATTGGGCACCTGATTGGTGACCTTTTCCTCTTTTACCAGCACCAACTTTTGATAAGTCAAAGTCTTCTGTTTTAGATTTAATCTTATCAAGCATACGTTGCATGACATTGTACTTATTGCCTGATTCTACTTCTAGTTCGTCTTCTTCATCATCCGAAAACTCTTCAGAGTCTTCATCTTCTGTGTCATCTTTTGATTTATTAGAGAGCTTACTCTTGAGCTTTGATAAGAATCCAGCGTCTTCTTCAGAATGTGCCTCAAGGTCATCAATATAGACTTCTAGGGTTGGGTCTTCCAACACATTGTCATCTTCTTGATGATCTTCTAGTTGAGCTGCTGGTGGGGGTGGAAGAGGGACGTCGACATCTTCTTCGTAGACTTCGCCTTCGTACTCTTCCTCGTACTCCTCGCCATCGTGAAGAGTTTCTTCATGCTCAATAAATTCACTGTCATCCTGTTCCTTGGATAACTTTGATTTAATTTTTGAAAAGAATCCTTTCTTTTTCGTCATTAAGTTTCTTCTTGAAAGTTTTTATATTTTAATACCTTATAGTATTTTAAGGTTGTTTACCCAAAGCATCAACCATTGATATATTCGGTAAGAATTTTCTTTATTTTTGACCGAGCGTTTTTGTCGGACAAACTTTAGTAAGTGTTTGCTTTGATTATTTGACGTATGTCGTGCTAAAATGTCAGGGAATTCTAGTCAATCAAATTTCTACCCACATAGATGGATTTAAAAAAGGACTTAATGATGAGTGAAGAAAAGCAAATGATGGACTCCATTGTTGGAGATCTATTCTTTGGTGAAGTTAAAGAAGACAATGTATTTCCATACCCTGGTTTTACTGATGAGCAGCAAGACTTTGGGCGCGAAATGGTGAACGCTGTAAATAAGTTCTGTGAGGGGACTTTAGACGGTGAGAAAATGGATCATGAAGGTGTGATCCCACCTGAAGTAATGCAAGGTCTAGCTGAACTTGGGCTTTTTGGAATGGGTGTTCATGAAGATCTAGGTGGTCTTGGTCTTGATTATACTCTTTATAGTCGCGTTTTTGCAGAAGTAGCTTCTTTTGATGGTGCAGTTGCAACAATGATTGGTGCTCACCAGTCAATTGGTTACCGTGCACTACTTAATGAAGGAACTGAAGAGCAAAAAGCAAAGTGGCTTCCACAACTTGCTTCAGGTGAAAAGTTAGCAGCATTTTGTTTAACTGAACCAGGCTCAGGTTCTGATGCATATTCGATTAAGACAAAGGCCGTTGATAATGGTGACGGTACATATACGATCACTGGACAGAAGCTTTGGATCACAAATGCTGGTACAGCAGAATTTTACTCAGTATTTTGTAAGACAGATCACGAAGTAGATGGTGAAACAAAAGAGAAGATCTCTTGTTTTGTTGTCGAAAAGGGAATGGAAGGTCTTTCATTTGGTGAAAAAGAAAACAAAATGGGGATCCGCGCCTCTGAAACACGTGCGGTTTACTTTGATAAAGTAATTGTTCCTAAAGAAAATATTCTTGGTGAGCTTGGAAAAGGTTTCAAGATTGCGATGAACGTTCTTAACTCTGGACGTCTATCACTTGGTGCTGGATGTGTTGGTGGAATGAAGACAATTCTTAAGCTTGCAACTGAGCACGCTAAAGGACGTAAGCAATTTGGTGCACCAATTGCTGAATTTGGCCTTATTCAAGATAAACTTGCTCTTATGGCAGCAAGAATCTATGCAACTGAATCAATCGTTTACATGACAACTGGTAATATGTGTAAAGGTCTAAACGACTACTACCTAGAAACAGCTGTTTGTAAAATCTATGGTTCTGAATCTCTTTGGGAAGTTGTTGATCAAGGGATGCAGATTGCAGCAGGTAATGGTTATATGAAAGAGTATCCATATGAAAGAATTATGAGAGACTCTCGTATTAATATGATCTTTGAAGGAACAAACGAAATTTTAAGAATCTTCCTTGCTCTTTCTGGTATTAGAAATCCATCTGAAAGCATGAAAGCACTTGGTAAAGCGGCTGATGTTTCAAAAGCTCTTCAAGATCCGATTAAGTCAGTAGGTGTATTAACAAACTTCGCAAAAGGCCGTCTATCAAAGATGATTGGGCAACGTCTAATCACTAAGCATCACGCTAAGCTTGATAAGGAAGCAGGGAAGTTTAATTCTCTTCTTGGTCAATTCGCAATTCAAGTTGAGAATACACTAATGAAGTATGGTAAGAATATTATTGGAAATGAGCTTCCACAAAAGAGAATTGCTGAAATGGCGATGAATCTTTATGTAATGTTAGCTGTAATTTCTCGTACAACTTCAATCCTTAATAGTGACAAGATCGAACAAGACAAAAAAGACTATGCTCTTAACCTTGCTCGTGTAGCACTTAAAGATGCAAGAGCAGTTGTTGTGACAAATCTTAAGGCAATGACTTCGCACGACGATAAAGTTGTTAAAGAAACTTCTGATCAAGTTTGCGCAAATGACGGTTACGGCCTAGATATCATTAACTTCTAATTATTTTTCATGACAATTTAAAAAATAATCTCTTAGGCCCTAGTAAAAAATGCTGGGGCCTATTAGAATAATGATATGAAATATTCTCTCCTGCTACTTTCTTCGGCCATACTCTTAACTTCTTGTTCTAGTAAGGTTTTTAAAAAGAAAGAAAAGAAATCAAAAACTAAACAAGTAAGGCTCAATTATGGGCCAACAAAGTCATCTTCGAAATTTGTCGATGTGACGAGAAAACTTGGACTAAGTGGTATTAAGGCATCACGTGTTTATGTATATGATATCAACGGTGATGGAAGAGAGGATCTCGTTTTCTTAAATGGGAATTATTCTGTTCCTCAGTTTTATTTGGCCACGGATGAAGGCTTTGTTAAAGCTAAGAATATCTACTTTGAAGATGATGTTCAGGTGACGTTCTTACAATTTGCGGACCTTGATAAGGATGGAATTGTCGATGTTATTACAGGGATTCATAATCAGAAGTCGGCCTTAACGAAGAAACCTCTTGTTTCGTATAAGGGAAGCCCTTCTCGTAATAATGGCATTGTCTTTAGAAAGCTTGGTGAAACCAGCTTTGACTTCATTGCACCAATTTCAAACGTTAACCTCTTTGACTATGATAATGACGGGCTCTTAGATTTCTTTGTCGCTAATTGGTTTGACCGTAATAAAGAGGGTGAGGCAATTGAGAATCGCCTCTTTACTTATAAGAAAGGTAAGGTCTTCGAAATATCCGGTGCCCTAACAAGTGAGCTAGACCAGCGTGGTGATACATATATAAATATTGCACCGACTTTTTCATCAAGTATTTGTGATATAAATAATGACGGCATCCCTGATATCTTAACGAGTAACTCTGCTGGTTATCCAAATAAGCTTTGGCTTTCATCAAAGCGTGGAAAAAATATTGTCTACACTGATACGGGCAAGAGTTCTGGTTACAGTATGGATACAATCACTAGTGGTGGCCGCTATAACGGTGGAAACTCTACCTTTGCAATTTGTGGTGACTATAATAATGATGGCTACTACGATATTGCCATGGGAGAAATTTCTCACTCTCTTGATCTAGCTTCGCGCGATCGTTCAAGTATTTTGACGAATAAAGGTCTTAAGGATATTTCTTTCATTCGTACAGAGTATACAAATGATGAAGCGAAGGCTAATTGGAACCAAGGTGATATGAGAGGGCTTTGGAGTGACTTAAATAACGACGGCCTTATTGATTTAATCGTTGATAACTCTGGCTTTCCGCCTCACTCAAGACTTGTCTCATTTGTACAAGAAAATGATCATGAGTTAGTTAACCGTGCGCCAGACCTTGGAATTGATATTGTTAACCCAAGCTCAACTGTCGTCCTAGACTTTAACGATGATGGGAGAATGGATATTCTAACGATTCAAACGAATACTCGTGATTTTAGAATTGGGCCGAGAGTTTATTTATTCGAAAATCAACTCCCGCAAAAGAATTTTATCAAACTTAAGCTCATTGGAAAAAAGTCTAATAAAGAAGCTTATGGTGCGAAGGTTATCGTAGATACAGATAAGGGCAATACTTTTACTCGCCAACACTATCCATCTTTTGGGCAATTTCAGCCTCAAAATACATCTTATATTCACATTGGTCTTGGAGATGAGAAGGTTAGTGAAGTTGTCGTTGAATGGCCCTATTTATTAAAAAATGGGAAGAAGCTTAGAAAAACTTATCCTGTCTTGATGAACTCAACGACAATCATAAAAGAGTAGGTGCCATGCACCTTTAGAGTAGGTGCCATGCACCTTTGGTTTCGCACCTGCTAAATACGACGGGAAGTTCTATTATTTTTTATTTTAAACTCTGGCCTTGTTAAAGCATCTTTAATTCTAGTAGATGAAAACTTCTCGTCTTCTTGGTTTACCCACTCTAAGAAATTTTTAGTATCTCCAATTATTGGATCTTTTAATTTAAATCCCAAATCCTCATTTTTAATTACATAAGACAGAGTCGAAAACTCATAATCCTGACACTTTTGTGTAATTCCTTTGCGATTCGGGTTTTGATAGACGTAACGCAATACCGTTTGATAATACTTTTGGTCTTTAACAATTGACCACTTATAGCGATCTCCAAATATACGATTGATTCGACCTGTCTCTCTTCTTATCAGCTTACTTAAGTGGGAATTCATAAAGAACATAAAACGATCGATATCAAAATTTGGAGTCCAGATTAAGAGATGATAGTGATTTGTCATTAATACAAATGCTTGGATTTCGACTGGATGGTGATTTTGAGCATATTTGATTGATTTCAAACAATAGTTCCAAACGGTAGGCATGGGAATATCGAACCATTCCTTATTATTTGTTCTGATATAAACGTGGTACGGACAAAGATTTGTTCTAATTATTGGTTTTCTTGGCATTCAGCACTGATAACTGAGTTTAGGAATGAATAAAATTAAAAAAGGAGTATTTATTTGAATATTTCGTATGTGAAAATAGGGGAGATTTTGCACCCGCTTGTTAGCAGGTGCGAAACCAAAGGTGCATGGCACCTACATAGGCACCTACATATTCTTTTTAATAATTGAGATCATCTCTTTCACTTGAGCATCGCTTGCTTTTCCATTGATCTTATAAACAATGCTACCTGACTTATCGAAAACAAGGATATTCGAGTCGTCATCCTTTACGATTCCTTTCCACTTTTTAACGATTACTTTTTCAAGGTCTTTTACATAAAGAGTGTTAGGATATTTCTTTTGCTTGTCCTCTAGAGCACCCTCAAGGATTGAGTTTGGAAGCCAAGTTGCATCCATATTAATAACTGCAATAGAAGCATACTTTTTAAGATCAAATTTTTCGCGTGCAAGGGCCTCTGAGGCGTGATTATTTAAGTCTTTTTCGTCAGGGTCAACGTAGAATAGAACGTGAACTTTATCTTTTAGCTCTGATGAAGACCAGGCCTTTCCATTTAGGCGACCACCATTTTCACCTGAAATTTCAACAATTGCAGGCTTCATTGCTAAAGTTGATACACATAAAAGTGCCATCATAAAAATCTTCTTCATTCACTTCTCCTATTCGATAAAAGTTTTATTAAATATTTGTTTTAAGTTTAAACTAAATTTAGAGTCTTTTTGAACTGTCTTCTTTAACACTTTTGCTCGAAGTTGGTCATTATACTCAACTAACTCTTGCATCAGTTCATCAAATTGATTTAATTCAATAACATTTGGAACTCTCGTTTGAAAGAAGTCCTTTAGCTGCTTGATGCGATTTTTTTCTATATCGAGAAAGTTTGTCAGCTTATGCTCTTCATTACCTGAAGACTGCTTCTTAGGAGGAGGAGCGAATTCATCTCCTAAGACCTTCTTTATATGCTGATCAATTTTTTTAAGGTCATCATTTTGATTATCTTCTGACATTTTCGTCTTCCATGATTGAAATTATCTTTTCAAGTTTCGAACCTTCTTTAGCAAGTGCTTTAATGATTCTCTGTGAAGAAATCGTTCGTCCGAATTCATCCAGACATAACTGTACATCTTCATTTCTTATATTAGAAGCTGAGATATCAATGAAGTCCAATATTTTCTGTTCTTTGTTTGTAGGCCTGGCCGCTTCAAATTGGTAGTACTTGGGAAGATCCTCAAGTGACTTAAAGATAGGAAAACGAGTCCAAATATCTTCAATATCCGAGATGATGTAGAAGGGATAAGGAAACTTTGGTGAAAGGTTTTCTTCCTCTAAAACATTAGATAAGAGTCCTAGCAATTTAATGAGTCGATCTCTTTGGAGTTTCGATGCATCGAGATAAAGTGGCTGATGACCAACACGGTAAGTTTTCATGGCCAGTTTTATTTCTTCTTTATCAATGGCCTTGAGTTTAAATTCTTCTAAAATGGGTGTTTTCATAGATCTATTATAACAGCAGCAGCTTATTAATATAAAGCTGGAATCTCACCTAAATCTCATTTATCATAGTTTTATGGAATTAGATTATGTAGAACTTCCCGAGAGATTTTGTCAGTTACTTTTGAGTGATGTTTCAAGCTCAAGTAACACATCTGTTGATTTACAAAGATTTCTCTTTGAATCACCTGCAATGGCCAGGATTCTTTATCGTATTTTAAATGGCGGTGAGGAGACTGATTTAACCTCTCTAGTAAAGAAGTATGGTTGGCATGGAATTCGTGATCGTCTCTTGGCCTACTACATGAACTTTCTCTACAATAGTAATCACCCTCATGCTGTTTTGACAGAAGAGGTTGAAGATATCAAAAAGATTGAATCACGATTTCGCGATAAAACGGTAAGTGGCTACTCTCGTTTAATTTCACTTGGTATGTACCTAAAAGTTTCTTGTTATGAATCTGATCTTGATAGTATTGAGGAGCACCCTTATTTCCCGGATCGAAGAATTGATCAACTATTAGCTCAATCTAAAAATAGAAATATTCGTATTGATATCTTGATACTAATGCTTGTTCACTTTTTAAAATACTTAGGTGAAGAAAAACTTTTTGGACTAATTAGAGCGAAACAGAGCTTTGAGACGATTGAGTCGATGCTTGCAACAGACCAGAAATACCAACTACAAAAAAATATAATTAATTACGCCTTAAGTATTGGAGACACTGACTTGATTGCGTCGAAAACAGTTTAAGATAGTGTGAAGAAGGAAGAGTATGGCAGATAATAGTGTGTGGAAAATGTTAGAAGATCTTTCGACGAAGAAAGGAATTTCTGAAATCGTGATTAACGGAACAAAGAATGTTTTTGTTGAAAGAGGAGGAGAGTTTATTGGACTTAATGTTGCTCTTAATAAAAAAGATATTCTCGAATTTTCTAATGAAGTCGCACTATTTAATAAGAAGAAGTTTTCAAATGAGAACCCTATTTTAGATGGAAGGTTACCCGATGGCTCACGTATTAATATTATTAGTGAACCATACGCTTCTCAAGGCACTTCCATTACAATTAGAAAATACCTTTCAAATAATTTCGAATTAGATAAACACTCTCAGTTATTTGGTATTAGTGAAAAGTATATTCCTTTTTTCAAATCACTTATTAAGGCAAAAAAGAATATTCTAATTTCTGGTGGTACAGGCTCTGGGAAAACGACTTTTATGAATATGCTTCTAAAGGAAGTGTCTCCAGACGAAAGAATTATCACAATTGAGGATACACTAGAGCTTGTCGTGGGCAATACTAATTGTGTAAGACTTGAGGCCGGCCTAACAAGTGGCAAGGAAGGGCTCTCAATGAGTCAACTTGTTAAGAATACTCTTCGAATGAGGCCCGATCGAATCTTTATCGGAGAGGTAAGAGGGGCCGAAGTTTTTGATATGATTCAGGCCATGAATACAGGACATGATGGAAGTATGACATCTATTCATGCTAATTCTCCAGTGGAGTGTTTACAAAGAGTTGAAGCATTATTCTTAATGGCCGGATTTGATCTTCCATATCATGTAGTAAGAAAATATATTTCAACAGCTGTCGACTTCATTATTCAGCTTGGAAGAACAGACGATGGCAGAAGAAAAGTGACTCAGGTGATGGAAGTCAATAGTATGGAAGGAAATAATATTCTTACAACTTCTGTTCTTGAGATTGAAAATGGTGAACTCGTTTTTGGTGGAGCCGTTCCTGGCCTTGCTAATGAATTGGCGAAAAAAGGAGAGCTTCCAACTAATTACTGGAATACTTTATAAGATCATTGTTGCATCAATCTTAGTAAAAATATTATCACTAAGTTCATCTTTATTTACTGCTGTGATTAGACAGTAGCGATCAATGTCGAGAATAAAGGCAGCTTCATCTGTGATAACTAAGGACTCTTTGGAACCTTTTAATTTCAATTTATGAGCAGCTTCATTTAAGCGGCAATAATCAATTTCGCTAAAGTGAATTTGACGCTCTAGCAGTCTCTTCTTTGCATGCTTTGAAATTGTTAATTGGTGTGCGATTCTCTCCATATAACCTTCCTGGCCTTGGCCCTAATGACTCTCAAGTCATTGTGGCACTTTGCTGGACGCAATAGTAGGTAGGCAACGGTAAAGAAAATCTTATAACTTCTTCAACTCATTAAGCTCTAGTAAAATACCAAGCTGTTGATGTCTTAGGTTCTGACATCCCGATTTGAAGTAGTAATTTCTTGTGTTCTTAATAAGTGATTTAATTCGATTTCGAATGTCATCATTTAATTGAGAATTTTCTGTGATTTTCTTTTTGATGCTTATGAATTCACGAGTGTTTTCATAAGCTAGGTTTTGGTCGAGTTGCTCACATGGCAGACTTGCGTACGCCTTGATTGAAACTAAAGTTACAGTTGCTGATAGCAAAATAGACTTCATGAAAACTCCTTGTGTGAGTCCCTCTCTCTCATCTACTTCTATCAATAGCATACTCAGATGCAAACTTACACATTAGTAAGAAGTTGTGATATTTTTTTCACCTTCCATAATTGCGACACCAGAACTTGTTCCCAGTCTTTTTACACCCATTTCTAGATATTTACGAGCATCCTCTAGACTTCTAACGCCACCAGAGGCCTTAACTTCACATTTTCCTTGAGCCTCATCAATCATTATTGAGACTACTTCAGGATTGGCACCCTCGCTTGAAAATCCTGTTGAAGTCTTAATGAAGCTAGCTCCAGCACTTATCGATGCTTTGGCCGCTAAACGAATTTCTTTTTCATTAAGAAGACAAGTTTCAAAAATAACCTTAACAATCTTTCCGTTTGCGGCCTTAACAACGGCCGCAATATCTTGCTCAACGTACTCAAGATTTCCTTCCTTAAGTCTACCAATATTTAAAACCATATCGATTTCTTGGGCACCTTTTTCGATAGCATCCTTTGTTTCAAATACCTTCGTTTCTGTTGTCATGGCACCAAGTGGAAAACCGATAACTGTGCAAATAAGAGACTTACTTGGATCAAGGTGTTTCTTTGCTTCAAGAATATTACTAGGATTTATACAAACTGATTTAAAACCATACTCATTAGCTTCTTGGCATAGCTTTTTAATTTGTAGGCTACTTGCTTCAGGCTTTAATAAAGTGTGGTCAATAAATTGAGCGATGTCTTGCATAAATTCCTCGATTTAAATTCTTTGATATATTATTGAGATTATTTCCTTAACTTATAGTGCCAATAATTGCTAATATTTGCAATATGTCACTTATTAAACGCGGCCCATTTTTTATTCACCCACTCTTTATCTTTATATCGAGCTTGGTGGCCTTAGGGATTTCTTTATATCTCTATATTTCTTCTTACCTAGAGGTAAACGCAAAGTTAACGGACTTTGTGAAGAAATCAAATATCCCTCTCGTTCAGTTTCAGCAGACTGAGACATGGGTTATGATTCTCATTCTATCGATACTAGTATCCTTGATTATCGTAGGCTTTAGTATGGTTTTCTACTACTATCAAAAGCTTCGTCAGCTCTATCGTATGCAGCAAAATTTTATTAATGGTTTCACTCATGAGCTTAAGACTCCTGTTGCTTCAATCTCTATCTTCATTGATACCTTAAAACGTCACAGTTTTGAGAGAGAGAAGCAGTTAGAGTATCTCGATATTATGAGGCATGACACTGAGAGACTAGGGGATAATATTGAACAAATCCTACAGTTAGGTCGACTTGAAGAAAAGAAAGTCGAGCCGGATCTAAGACAGATTAATATTCGCCAAACAATTGAAGAGTTTGTTCATCGCAATCGTCATAATTTTTCTGAACTTGAGGTTTCTTTTGTTCATCTCGATGATGAGGAGTCTATCGAGTTTGATCGCAAGCTATTTGATATTCTCTTAATGAATATTCTGACAAATGCTATTCGCTATAATAGTAAAGAGCATAAGACAATGGAGATCATCTTCCAAAAGGGGAAACGCTTTAGTGAACTCTTTTTTGTGGATAATGGAGATGGGATCGAGGATAAGGATATCAAGAATATCTTTAAAAAATTCTATCAAGCTGGAAAGTCTTCAAAGGGAAGTGGGGTTGGTCTTTATATGGCGATGCAGATTATGAGAATACACGGTGGCCGTATTAGTGCCGACAGTGAAGGCCTCGGCCAGGGAACAACATTAAAGTTAATTTTTAAAAATAAGGTTAGTTAGTATGAGTCGTATTTTACTTATTGAAGATGAGCAAAATATTGCCAAAGGAATTATCTTAAACCTTGAGCTTGAAGGTTATGAAGTTGTCCATGCAAGTCGTGGAGACGAGGGGATTAATTTTTATCGTGAGCAGGACTTTGATTTAGTTGTTCTTGATCTCATGTTACCAGTGTTAAGCGGTGAGGATATCCTCGTTCAAATTCGTGAGATTAATGAGAAAACACCTATCCTTGTTCTTTCTGCTAAGGATAGCTCAAAGTCGAAGGTGCGTTGCTTTAATTTGGGGACAGATGATTATCTTTCAAAACCTTTTAATCTTGATGAATTCATCTTGCGCGTAAAGCGTCTTTTAAAGCGTTCAAGTTGGACAAAGAAAGAAGTGTCAGTCTATCAATTTGGTGCGAATGAGATTAATTTTTCTGACTTTAAGGCCAGCTCTCAAGGCGAGGAGTATGCCCTTACTGAGCAGGAAGTGAAGATTTTGACACTTTTAACTCAAAATGAGGGTGAAGTGGTGACGCGCGGTGAGTTACTTGAATTATTAGGCTACAAAAAGGATTCAAATACTCGTACCATTGACAACTTCATCGTACGTTTTAGAAAATACTTTGAAGAAAACCCAAAGGAACCAAAACATATAATTAGTATCCGTTCAGTCGGTTACAAATTTATTAAATAATATAATAAAAATGGAGTAATAAATGGGAATTTTAGAAGGAAAGAAAGTTCTAGTCCTAGGCCTTGCAAATGACAAATCAATTGCATGGGGAATTTCAAAGCAAATGAAAGAGCAAGGTGCACGTCTTGCATTTTCATACTTAAACGAAGCTCTTCAAAAAAGAGTTGAACCACTCAGCGCCGAAATTGGTGGAGAGTTTACATTTGAACTAGATGTTCAAAATGAAGATCACATGACTAAGATGGCCGAGATTGTAAAAGAAAAATGGGGTGAGGTTGATGTTATTGTTCACTCACTTGCGTTTGCAGATAAAACAGATCTTAAGGATCGCTTTCATAAAACAAGCCGTGAAGGTTTCAAGATGGCACAAGATATCTCAGCATACTCTCTACTAGGTGTATGTAATGTTCTTAAGCCACTTATGGCAAAAGATTGTTCTATTATCGCTCTTACTTACCATGGTTCAGTTAAGGTTCTTAATGGTTATAACGTAATGGGTGTTGCTAAGGCATCTCTTGAATCAACAATGAGATACCTTGCTGATGATCTAGGTCCAGAAGGAATTCGCGTAAACTGTATCTCTGCAGGTCCAATTAGAACTCTTGCAGCCTCTGGTGTTCCAGGGCTTAAAGGTTTCTTAAATGACGTTGAAGAGAAGTCGCCACTTCGTCGTAACGTAACTCAAGAAGATGTTGGTGGAGCAGCTGTGTTCTTAGGTTCACGCCTTGCAAATGGTGTAACTGGGCAAGTACTTTACGTTGACTCTGGTATCTCGATCTTAGGAGCTTAGTTTTGGCTAAAATTTCTAGTTGGAACGTCGCAGGTCTTAGGGCCTGCGAAAAGAAAGGTTTTTACGATTGGTATTTAGAAGATAATTCAGATGTAATTTGTCTACAAGAAACAAAGGCATTACCTGAACAATTAAGTGAGCGCTTAAATAATCCTGATCATCACGAAGTGCTTATCGCACCTGCAGAGAGAAAAGGATATTCAGGAGTTGCAACTTGGGTTCGAAAGGGTGTTAATGTTAAGCATACTGTAGGGCTTGGAATCCCTGAGTTCGACTGCGAAGGACGAACGATTATTTCTGAATTTGATGATTATATTCTTTTTAATTGCTACTTCCCAAATGGCCAAAGAGATCACGGGCGTGTTCCATATAAAATGGACTTCTGTCGTGCCGTTGCTGACAAGGCATTAGCTCTTAAGAAGAAGACAAAGAAAGAAGTTGTGATCTGTGGTGACTACAACACAGCTCATACTGAAAATGATCTTGCAAATCCAAAGACAAATAAGAAGACAACGGGGTTTCTTCCTCTTGAGCGCGAATGGATGGATGAGTTTAAGGCCCAGGGTTTTACTGATCTTTTCCGTGAATTCACTTCTCCAGAAGAAAATGGCCACTACACTTGGTGGACTTATCGTGGCGACTGTCGTGCAAGAAATGTTGGCTGGCGTATTGATTACTTTTGGTCAACAGATGATTTTGTATCACGCGTGAAGAACTGCTGGCACCAGCCAGATGTTATGGGAAGTGATCACTGTCCACTTTCAATTGAATTTAAGTAATCGACATAAAAAAAAAAGCCAGCAAAAGCTGGCTTTTTTATTATTATCAAAGTCGAGAGATTTCCTATCTATCAAGTTCGATTGTGAATGCTAGTGCAAGTTTTGCAAACTTTAGAGCGTGATCAGCTGTTCCTCCCATATTATCCAGGGTGTCACGAGAAGAGTGGATTTTTCCATTCATTTCACGTTTACGAGTTTCAAAAGGAGTTGAAGCAGGGAAGCCTTGCGCCGTCCATGAAGCATGGTCTGAACAAGCATATCCACAAGTGTCACGTCCCCAAGAAAGCTCTGGAAGATACTTATCTAGTAGAGAACCAAGGAAGTTGTTTTGTGCTTCATTTGTATAATCAGTAATGATTGTGATGTCATCGTTTGAACCATTGAAGTTCGTCATATCAAGTTGCATAACACCAACAACGTTCTTACCTTGTCTTTTAAAAGTTTGGGCAATTTCTTTTGAACCTAGAAGGCCAACTTCTTCTGCCGCATAAGACATAAACATAATTGTCTTTTCTGGTTGATAGCCACTTTGCGCTAGAGTCTTTAGAACTTCTGTAACAGTTGCTACACCTGAAGCATTATCATCGGCACCTGGTGCGTGAGCATTTGTACGTCCCCACCAACCTGCGATTGAGTCTCCGTGACCGCCAATAACAATAACATCGTCAGTCTTACCTTTGATTGTCGCAATAACCGACGGCTGTGGGTATGAAGAGTGGTTAAAGAAATCAACGCTAATGTCTGAACGGTGTGATGTTAGACTTGTCCAGTGGTCCTTAAGCCACCGTTGAGAATCAACACCAGTTTGAGACTTATAGTATCTATTATTGAAGCCTGAAAGCTTTTCAATAACACTTCTAATTGAGCTTTCCTTCGTATTTGCAATGGCCGACCTAACAAGGTCTTCTTGATTGATTGTGTAATCAGCTAAGAAGGCATTAATATTTGAGTTTTCTTTTTGTTCTTTTACAAATTGAAGTGCTTCTTCTTTTGTCTGGAACGCAAAGAAACCACCACATCTTTGGTGCTCTTCGTGTGCAAGGTGAGAGATCTCAGCTTGCTCACTCATTATTTTTGTTTTTGCAATAACAAGGTCTTTTTCAACCTTGATAATATCGATTTGTAGATTTGAGTGTAGACTTTGTGTTGATTGGAATAAGTCCTTTCCTGTCACAATGTAGTTGTGCTCAAATGCATAAGAGTTAAATGTTAGTAGAGAGAGTCCTGCTAGTAACTGAAAACAAATCTTGCGTGTAATTTTCATCTAACCTTCCTTGGTTATTTTATATCTGTAACTAAATTATTTTAGGGGCAATCAGTTAATTAAAATAGAGATAGATTCTATTATCTTCTTACATAGATGATGAAGAGGGCTTATAGGAAGGGAGTTTGGGCGCTTCGCGCCCAAATAATTAATATTGGAATCTTGTTTGAATTAGCTCTACACTCTTGCGTACATTTTCTTGGTCGATCCACTGAAGACAACCGTGGCCAAGTCCGCAAATCCATTTATTCATCGGTGCATTGGCATTTTGTACAGACTCGTAGAGATCCATCCATTTCTTCTCTAGAGTTTCCCAAGGAAGTCCCAGATATGCTGGTTCAAGGTTACCTTGAATATAGTAGTCATTTCCTAGTGTATTTAAAACATGACCAAGGTCATGACGCCAGTCGATACCTAATACATCAATATTGTCATCTTCGATCGCTTGTAGGTATCTCAGGTGAGTCATCTTTGAGTAGTAGATTACTTTCTTATTTGGGAATTCTTTTTTGAATTCAGCTGTTACTTTCTTTAGTACAGGAAGAACTTTTTGAGTGTAGTCTTCAAAGTTCAGTTCACCTGCTGCTGTGTCAAAAAGACACATTGCGTCTGCACCACCAACGGCCTGTGCTCTCATTTCTCCAAGTAGCTCTGGAATTAGTAGGTCAACAAATGCATCCCAGCGTCCGTCGTATAATCCAATTTTTGAGCTATAAAGAGCTCCCGCGTGCGAGCCTTCAACTGCATATGTGTATAGAGTAAATGGTGCTCCAACGAATCCTAGAAGAGTTTTGTTACTTGGAAGAGCATCCTTTAGTAGAGTACATGCTTCACCTTGAAACTTATAGAAGTTCTCTGCTGTATCTAAGAATTTAAGACCTTTTACATCTGCAACTGTTTCAAGCTTCATTTCAAGCTTTGGTCCTGGTGCGTACTCTAGTCCCATTCCCATTTGTTCTAGTGGGAAAAGTAGATCTGAGAAAAGAATAGCAGCATCAAATTTAAAATCATTGATTGGTCCCATTGTTACTTCACAGGCAAGCTCTGGCTTCTTACAAAGCTCCATGAATGTATTTTCTTTCTTCATGCCTTGGTAGTGATCATGGTAGCGTCCAGCTTGTCTCATAAACCATACAGGTACAAATTCTTTTCCATTTTCATTTTTGCGATCGTTAAATAATCCCATTTTTATTCCTTTATAATAAGCTTGTAGCCAATTCCGCGAACACTTTGAATCTCTAGTGAGTTCTTAGTGTCACTCTCGGCCCATTTTCTAAGTTTAACAATATAGTTATCTACAGTACGTTGTGATGGAAACTTATCCTCACCCCATACCTCATCAATAATAAAATCTCTTTCTACTGCTTCATTTTTCTTCTTTAATAAGATTTCTAAAATGGCACACTCTTTTTGCGTCAGGTTTAGAATCTTTCCATCACCGTCTTGAACTTCAAAGCGCTTTGGCCAAATCTTTAGGTCACCAATCAAGATTTCTTCTTCTAGTGAGTCAATATTTGTCTTAAAGCTTAAGAGCCGATCAAGTCTAATCGTTAGCTCTTTTAGAGCAAACGGCTTAGTTATATAGTCTTCACCACCTGCCTCAAAGCCTTCAACTTTTGTTTGAGGATCATTTAGGGCAGATAAGAAAAGAAGAATAAAGTCTTTTCTAATCTTTCTAAATTCTTTGGCAAGGTCAATTCCATTGCCATCAGGAAGCCCAATATCCATCAAGATGATATTCGGTTTAAAGTCTTCAAAGTAATAGCGAGCATCTTTAACATTCTTAGCTAATCGGCACTCATGGCCAATATCTCCCAAGTATTCACTTAGCGTATCTCCAAGGTTGTTATCGTCTTCAACGACAAGAATTTTGCCAAAATTACTCATCTTTTCCTCCGTCACTTTGTTCAGACATTGGTAGCTGAATATCGAAGATAAGACCTTTATCTAAAGTGATATCAAATTGTCCTTTCATCGTTTCAATAAGCTTCTTAGATAGGTAGAGGCCAATCCCTGAACCTTTCGTTGATTGATGCTTGTAGAAAAGTTTTCCAAGTTTTTTGACATCACCACTGAAGCTGCCACGATCATGGTATCTGATATGAACTGCTTCGCCTTTTGTACTTATGTGAATCTCCACTTCATTTGAATCCGTATGGGAAATCGTATTTTCTAAAAGGTTCTTAAAAATAATACTTAAAGCAAACTCATCCGCTTGTAGGCTTATATTTTCTGTGTCTTTATTTATCGTTACCTGAAGCTTTTCTTGGTAGCCACCTTGAATGATTTTTTCAAGGAAGTGATTAATTTCAATATCTGTTGAGTTTAAATTTCCACCTCGCTCGATTCGAGAAAGTTGCAGGATCTTATCCATTTGATTCTCAAGACGAATTGTATCGTCAATTAATCGTGTCGTAAGTCTCTGTAGTCTCTGATTGGAATCTTTTTCAACTTCATCTTTAATTACTTCTGACTGTAGCTTAATACTTGCTAGTGGGGTCTTCAGTTCATGTGTAAGACCGGCAAAGAAAGCTGCAATCGAGCGATTTTTTCTTTGATCTCTAATAAAGAGGAGAGTGTGCGAACTCACTAGAATGAGTATAAGAACTAAGAATGTAATTCCTTCCCATTTAATAAGTGAGCCAATATCTGGGCCCTCTGTACTATTAAGTTTTGCCAAGCGATCACTCATCTTAAATATTAAAAAGAGCCACCACAGGCCAAAGAGCCCGATAAGTCCCGTCGTTATTGTCGAGATTAGAAAGAATGGAGAAGAAGATTTCTTTAGTTCCAAAGTCTGTTCTCTAAATCCTTAGCAACTTCTTCATTATGTGCAAGTGAGCCGAATCCTACTTCATATGCATTTGGAGATAGGTAGATTCCTTTTTCAAGAAGTAATTCAAATAATGGAACAAAGTCTTCACCGATATTGCCTGGAATATTTCCAACTGACTTGATTTTATCTCCTGGAACGATCCAAAATAGAGAAGAGTGGTGAATGATGTTGTAATTTGAAAATTGGCCATCATTATATTCTGCTAACCACTTCTTAAAGATATTCACAATTCTAAGAGTGTTATCTTCAAGCTCTTTGTAGCTTTCTTTTGTCATCTGCTTAAGTGTTTCAAGTCCACCAACCATAGCTAATGGGTTTGCACTTAGAGTACCGGCTTGGTAAACACCGCCAACTGGAGCAAGGTGCTCCATGATTTCTGTTTTTGCAGCAATGGCACCAACTGGAAGGCCTCCACCGATAACCTTACCGTAAGTTACGATATCAGGAGTGATTCCTGTAAGCTCTGCCATACCACCGAATGCAACACGGAAACCAGAGATAACTTCGTCAAAAATTAAAAGAGCATTATTTGCTTTTGTAATTTCTCTTAAGCCTTCAAGAAATGCTTGGTCTTGAATAAGAAGTCCGTTATTAGCTGGTAGAGGCTCGATAATGATTGCTGCGATTTCATCTTTGTGATCTTCAAAGCACTTCTTTACACCTTCTAGGTCTTCAAGCTCTAGAATAAGTGTGTCATCAGCTACACCTTTAGGAACACCAAGAGAAGAAGATTCAGCAGCACCAGCAAGACCTGAACCTGCTTTAATCAACATGGCATCAACGTGTCCGTGGTAACAGCCATTGAACTTGATAATTTTATTCTTTCCTGTCACACCACGAGCAAGACGAAGAGCTGTCATAACCGCTTCGGTTCCTGAGTTTACAAATCTAATTTGATCAACGTGAGAAAGACGTGAAAGTAGATACTCGGCAAGGTCTACTGAATAAGGTTCACAAGCGCCATAACTCCAACCACGACCTAGGGCCTCAGTTAATTTTTCTTTCACTATTTCATTTTGGTGACCAAGAACTAGTGGTCCAAAGCTCATGCAAAAGTCGATATAATCTTTACCTTCAATATCAGTAAAGTAGGCACCTTTAGCGCTCTTAAAAAATTTAGGAGTAGAAGTCATTCCCTTAAATGATCTAACAGGTGAGTGAACTCCACCTGGAACCATCTTCTTACTTTTTTCAAAAATTTCTGTGTGCATATTACTCATATATATTCCTTTAATTTTATAATTTTATTTTTTTAGCCAAACTTTGAATTCTTCCATGCTGGCAAATGGACGTACTGTGATATCTTCTTTTGAAAGTTGTTCAAATGTCTTACCTAGGCCACATGCATGAAACTTATCTTTAAGTTCCGGTAAGTGCTCAATGTAAGTTTTGTATTGAGAGTAGCTTGTCCAAAAGAATATATCGCATTGTCTAAGCTCATCGAAGAAGTTTTCACGTACTTCTTTGTCGCTTTTTTCGTAGGATTCAAATACTTGACCGTAATCCGAATAAGAATCTTTATGAGTTAAAATTGTTAGCTCTTCTTTGGGCCCATTCATTACTTCTATGGCCTTTGAGTCGCGAATCTTATCTAGTACATCTTCACCAAGTCCGTCACAACTTCCATGTACCCACTGACCATTTTGTGCTAGTAGCTTCCATGTTGAAGTTCCGGCCGTATAAACAGACCTTCCGTGATTCTTTAGAAGACTAACGCCGTAGCGTGCAGAAAGAAGAATGTCGTTATTTGGCACGCGTGCATTCTTTAGGGCCTCTTTGTGAATTAACTCACAATAGATATATTCTTGTTCTCTATGGTCAGCATGTGGAAGACCAATAAAGGCCTTCTCTTTTGAAGCTGGAGATGGAAAGCTTCCTTCAAGGTGTCTTTCATAAATGACCTTATCGTCTACTTTTCCTTTGTGAGTATGAATATAGTAGTCGCCTTTCTTCGTAACGTTGATACCAACTGCTAGGTGACAACCACCTCCGTAGCTTGCAAATGCTTTACGCTCACGGCTTACTTCACTTACAGTATCTTTATCTTGAAGTTTTTGAAGTTTTTCTGCTAGGACTCCATTGTCATCACGAGTCTCTAGGCATTCAATTCCAAGAGCTCCTTGAGAAGCTGCTGCTGGAAATTGGCTATGAGGAAGAACTGCATAAGTCATACCTGCCAGTAATACCTCTAGTTCTTTTCTAGAACTTTCTGTGATGGCAAGTCTTTCAATACCTGGCATAGCAAGAACGATAGCATCGTAATTATCTTCTCTAAGCTTTTGAATACGTGAATTTACGTTTCCACGAAGCATCTTAGTCGATACCTTTACATTGTCTCCGTAAGGAAGAAATTCAGATAGAGAACTTTCAATATTTACAATTCGACGAGGAGAAGATGTACCCACGACAAATTCAGTCAGCTCTTTGGCCATTAGCTTACTAACAGTTTCTTCTTTGATTAAAAGAATATCGTAAGCGTATGCTCGTTTAGAAATTGCTGCCAACTTTATTCCTTCAGGTCTATCACTTCCTAGGTCCTTGTATGAGTGGACGACTAAGTCGATCTCTCCCTGAAGTAGGGCCGCATCTAGTTCTTTTGTAAAAAAATCTTTTCCTTCAAGTTGCCAAAGTGGCTTATCAACAATTTGGTCACCTTGAGTTTTAATTACTTTTAATTCAAACTCGTCACCAGTTAGTTCTTCGAGCTGATCTTTTACTTGATTACATTGAGTCAGGGCCAATAGAGAGCCACGTGTTCCGATGATGTATTTCAAAATAAATCCTTGTTTATGGTGTGAACGTAAAATACATTAGATAACTTACTTTTTTGTCATGAAATTGTCATTAAAACCAAGTATGCGCAGCGAGTCTATTATCTGATTTTTATATAAAGTGGTCCCATCTCCGAGTGAAAATGTAAGAAAAAGACATTTTCTATATTGTTTTTTTATAGATACACTTAAGTTATTGAAATTTTATTAGCAAAAGGAATTGCAAATGAATCGATCGATCTTAATAGGGACAGTCCTAATTTTATTAGGTTTTTTCCTTAACATCACAGCTAAGGCATCGTCTCTTAACATCAACCCTAAACGCATTATTGTAAAGTTAAAGAATGGTAAAGATATACCGGCGTTAAAAGGAATAAATAAATCAGTTTACTTTTTTGAAACCACATATGTTCTCTACACAAATGGTGATGAAAGCCTTCTTAATAAACTAAGGTCCCATCAAGATGTTCAAGATGCTCAGTTTGATACATTCTCAAAACGAGAGCCACTTCCAACACCTGTTGAAGCGATTGAATCAGAATCAGTTGAGGAAGGTGATGAGATCTACAGCTCTGTTTTAAATGATCCTAAACTTTCAAAGCTTTGGGCCTTTAAAGATGCAAGTAAGCATGGAATGAGTGTTAATAAGGTTTATGA
Organism: Halobacteriovorax sp. GFR8; assembly: GCF_050955245.1. Taxonomy (NCBI): domain Bacteria; kingdom Pseudomonadati; phylum Bdellovibrionota; class Bacteriovoracia; order Bacteriovoracales; family Halobacteriovoraceae; genus Halobacteriovorax; species Halobacteriovorax sp. GFR8. Next base: position 1,017,261 of record NZ_JBPBLR010000002.1, read on the forward strand.
AGAAAGTGGCCTGGCCATCTCAAATGAACCCGTTATTGTTGCAGTTGTTGACACTGGTGTTGATTATAATCACGAAGACTTAAAAGATGTTATGTGGACAAATATAAATGAAATTCCAGGTAACGGTATTGATGATGACGGCAATGGTTATATCGATGATATTCACGGTATCAATACTCTAGAGCGTGACAGTGATGGAAATGCGACAGGGGATATGATGGATGGCCATTCACATGGGACTCACGTTTCGGGAACTATTGCAGCTACTCAAAACAATGGGGTGGGGATTGCCGGTGTTGCTTCCAATGTGCGTATCATGGGGCTTCGCTCAGTTCCAAGCTATGGTGACGAGACAGATGTGGATATCGCTGAAAGCTTTCTCTATGCTGCAAGAAATGGAGCCAAAGTTATTAACTGCTCTTTTGGTAAGTCTCATAATGAAGGCGGAATGTTGGTAAAAGAGACAATTGATTATATCGCTAAAACTTATAACACTCTAGTTGTTGTGAGTGCAGGTAATAGTTCTCAAAACATTGATACAAAACTAACTTATCCTGCTTCTTACGATAGTGAGGGGATGTTAGTTGTCGCTTCTTCAACTCGTTATGGTCGCTTTTCTTATTTCTCAAACTACGGTTTTGTAAGTGTTGATGTTGCTGCACCAGGATCTTCTATTTACTCAACAACTCCAGGAAATCGTTATGGAAATATGTCAGGAACTTCCATGGCCTCTCCTAATACGACAGGAGTAGCAGCTGAAGTTCTTTCAAGACATCCTTATTTAACTGCTGTTGAATTAAAAAATGTATTAATGAATAGTGTGACAACAAAGTCCTCAATGGATGGTGATATCCTAACAGGAGGGGTTGTTGACCTATATTCTGCTTTAGAAAGTCTTTAATTTATAGAGGCCCTAAATCAAGGGCCTTTTTTTATCTCTTTAAACTTCGCCCTAATGCCAAAGTTTAAACTTTTCTTGATGTGGGATATTGATCTCAACAATATTTCCAGGGGCAATATAATTTAACTCTATTCCTTTCGTACTATTGGCTATCGCAATGCCTTTTTCTGTCTCATTTGTCGAGTTACTTAGGTTAGGCCTTAGGTACCTCTTAAAGTTAAAACCATCACCTCCGTCAATAACAGAGATTCGGTATGAATCTTCTAGTTTTTCATAAGTTACGATGACTGCTTCTTTATTTCGATCGCAAAGTATGTCGAGGTAATTTTCATAGTCACCATTATCCTTTACTTTTTGACGCTCGTTCTTATCAATTTTTAACTGTCCATGTTCTAGGGAGTTTAAAATGATTTCAAAGAATGCCCTCTCCTGCGTAATTGTTGCATTGGTGAATAACTTCAATGTTCGTGCACAACTCGCGACATCGGCCAATGTTCTAAGATGCATTTGCGCATTGTTGACGATATCAAGGCCGCTATTATGATCAATAGAGTAATTGATGATTGAGTTAATTCTTGACTGAAGTTTAATTTTTGAATTTGCAAGTTGTTTGATAAGAGGAAAGCTTTGAAGATCGATAAAGTCATTTAAGTCATTCTCAAGATAATGTGATTTACGCTTTTCTGTTATTTCTTGTGCTAACACAATAATGGGAATATTTGAGAAACGTGGATATTTTCTTAAAGTTGAAAAAATTGAAAGATCTTTATTTAAGTCTGAATCATAAAAGAGAATAAGGTCGATATCGTTTTTCTTAACATTGGCAAAAACTTGCATGATCATAGAAATACTATCTCGTTGTACAATCTCGTAAGTATCATCAAGAATTGAAGATAGTCGTTCAGTAATGCTTTCATTATTACTTATAATGAGAACCTTCGATTTCTCTGACTGAATGTCTCGTTCTTTTAGCTCTTTGCTAGCACTTGCTTCACTTGTAATATTTTGAACCGCCTGTTGAATTCTTTTATACATATTATCTCTCCGTTAATGCGTAACTTAGTGAAGTATCAATCGGCATAAATAAGTAACTTAGGATACTTTTTTTAGCTATCTGTATGTCTGCATGAATCTTCATTCCTGGTAGGATTAAATTGCTTTCCTGGTTCTGGCCAAGATAGTTTTTAGAAAGTATCACTTTTGCCTGGTGATAACTTGACCCATTACTTGTATAAAACACACTTGGTGAAATAGACTCTATCCATCCCGAAACAGTTTGATTGCGATGGGTTTGATGGGAGGTGACTTTTACATTAACTTTCATGCCTTGTTGGAGTAGCCCTAGGTCTTTTGGGTTTATTTTGACTGTCGCTATTGGGGTGTCATTTATAGGAAGGACTTTTACAATATTCTTGTCTATACTTACACTTGTTCCAAGTGCTTTATAGTCTACCTCATTAACAATTCCAGTAATAGGTGATCTGATTAAGAGAATCTCTTTTCTAACTGTATTATTATCTTTATTCTTTTTTTCATCAATAAGGGTATAGAGTAAATCACCCGCTTTTATATATTGTCCATTCATGACTTCAAGAGAATCTAGGATTCCTGATTTATTGTGCTTGATAAGATGTGTGATCGCGGTTGCTTCAATTTTTCCATTGGCCTGGACGACTTCGTTAATTGTTGAGAAAGAAGACCATGCAAAAAATGCTATCACAGAAAAAAATGAAAGAAGGATAATTGATTTAGATACATATGGAATTCTTGCTTCTTCTAAGAGAAGGTCTTGCCCGATATAGTCTGTTTGTTTTGCATAATCGAGACTACTACCAAATGAGAATCTTTTTCTTTTGTTCATGATCATTATCCTCCTTATATGAGGGCATTCTCTTCTAGGTATTCAAAGATCTTATCCTTTTTCCCTGAAGTGAATTCTTTGTTAGGTGCCATGTAGATTATATTATCTGCCTCTTTTAATATTTCTTTGTGTTCACTACAGAAAACAACTGTAAAGTTTCTCTTAGAGAGTTTTAAAAACTTCTTTAATAGTTTGAACTGTTTGTTGATTGTGCAGGTCGGAATATCTTCAATGAGAACGACTTTGGCCTGAGTACAGAATGGAATCGCTAAAACTATTGCAGAGTATAGCTCGTTTGTAATTTTTAACTTAGTTGCGCCACTTAGAGGGCTGTCAATTGTTAATCCGTTATCCTCAAGAAGCTCTCCAATTCCAAAGAATCCTAAATATATCATGATGTCATCACGTGTGATTAGAGGATTAATATATTTTATATTTTCGTAAATGCTCATATCTTTCAATAATGACTTCTTTAAGTTTAGAGTTAGAATGTGCTGTCTAAGATAGAGTGTGTCGAATTGCCTATGATCGATTCCTCCAATGAGGATAGAACCTGATTGAGGGAGGTAGGTTTTATTGAGTAATTTTATAAACGCACTCTTTCCAGAGTTTGCTCCTCCATGAATGCCATACACCTCATTTGGCCTTAGTTTAATATTGATATTACTAAAGACATTTTCTAATGTATCTGGGTATTGAAAAGAAACTGATTTAAATTCTATTTCAAAGTTTCTAGTGTAAAGATCCTCACTAGAACGGTATGTTCTCGTCTCACTACTTTCACAAAAGAGTTTGTGCAATTTTCTAAATGAGCAAGATAGAGAGTCTAGTCTTTGGATTGAGTTAGGTATTTGTTGTGCGGTTGTGAGTATATTCCACACTAAAACCATAACGGCCATAAAATGAGCAACAGCTAACTCTTGATTCCAAATAAGTAGAAGACCTACGATTGTCGATGCCAAAACAATTGTAATGGTAATGACTTTAGAAGAAAACTCAGTCCGGTAGGCATTCATTTTATATTGTTGTTCTTTAAAATAAGACATTGAACTAAGTGATGACAAACGATTTGAAAATATTGGAAATAAGTTTTCTAGATAGATTTCTTCAGAGCCTCTTTTAAGTTCATTAACTAGATTATTCTTGTTTTCATGTAACTGATCATATATTTCTTTCTTCATTCTTATCTTTGTAATGTCAGAGTAATAAAGAAGAGTTACCAATGGTGCGAGAAAAACAAGAGGAATCGCCATTTGCCATGATAAGAAGAAAATAGGGAAAATAAGAAGAGTATTAAAAATCGTGTCAATGAGCTTTAGGTTGTTTTCTGATGATAGGTAGTTGACAGCATCTTTAATATCTTCAAAACGGTTAACTTGAAAGTCAACTTTTTCGATCTCTCTTTGATGATCTGACATTGTGGATATTTTCTCTAGAACTGCTATCTCTAGAATATAGTCAATACGGTTGGTACACCAATTGATAATATTTGATCTTATACTACGTGAAAAATAACTTATTACTTGTAGTATAATAATTCCAGATGTAGCTGGGACTAGGACTTCTAGTGACCTAGCTCCAGTAATCACTTCGTAAGTAATAAGAACGTAAACCGCAAAGGCAAGTGTGCTAAGTGTATTGATTAAAGATAGGATGAATAGCTTTGAAAATTCTTTTTTGAATCTTTTTATAATCGCCTTTGTCCAAGATACGAAGTTTTTATTTGTATTTCTAAATACCTTTTCATTTCTTAGTTCAACTTCATTAAACTCTCTAATAAAGAGAGCATATTTGATAGGGAAATTTTCAAGTTCAATCTGTCGTTTTAGGTCATGGTCATTTATGAGATAAAATATTTCTTCTTCTTTTTCGTAAGTCAGAATTAGATGGTCATTCTTAGCACAGAAATCTTCAATATCGATATTTGATATTAATAGGCAGGGAAGAGCGTCGATTTCAACATTTTTTAATTGAAGTTCTATTTTTTTTGCTTCAAGTCCAATTGTCGCTAATGCGTTTATCAAGTCAATTTCTTTCATATGTCGATATGATATTAAGATTTCATTAACATCTTCGCTGTAGTCATCCTGATACTTTAGTTCCATGAAATTATGAAAGATCATTTTTATATTGGACATATCTCTCCTTAGACTAAGTAAGTCTCAATCTCTCCGATACGATTGTTTAGAAGGTCTCGGTTACAGAGTTTTAATAAGTTTCTATCTCTTGTGTTTACGAAGATTATTCGAGACTCTCTAATACTTGCTATATAGTTGAAGATATTGATGTAATTTTCACGATCAACACCCGCTTCAAATTCATTTAGAACGATGACTTCGGGGTCAAGTGCAAGTTGCCTAGTAATGTAGATAAGTGATTTTACTTCATCAGAAATATTATCTTCTACTTCAGAAGTTAGCTTAGTATCTAATCCATGAGGTAGTTTTCTGATGATTTCTCCTAGCCCCAAAACATCGATATAGCTCTGGGCCTTTTTTTCACTAACAAGACCAAATGAAGTAATATTATCTCTTATTGTTCCATTCCATATATTTGGGCCCGCATTGATAATGGCGATATTCTTATAGAGGCTTAGATCATCAATGTCTGATAATTTTAAATCATCGACATAGACTTTATTTGTAATGGACCTAAGATTTGGAGCAAAGAGAAACTCCTTTGTGTCTTTATCTTGATTTTTTAAAGAGATGGTATCGCCCTTCATAAAAGGAATTTCATGTTTCCTTCCTCTTATGTAAATTGGTATTATCATTGAGTAGATCTTATCGATATTTTTCTTTTCTTTTTCCTGTGATCTTCCCTTTGGGTGAACGATAATATCCGTCATGACCTTTACTTCATGAATTTTTCTCAAGGTCTTAAATATTTTATCTGTTGGTGCTATACAACGATTTGCCAAAATTAGTGACGCAGCAAGGGCACCAATACTCATCAGGCCATTAATAACTAAGTAAGCTCCAGTCGCTAGAATTACGACAGATGTGAGCTGTAACATAAGTTGACTCAAATTAAATTGAAAGTTCGCGTAACGACTAAGTAAATAGTTGTTCTTAGTTACCGTTGCTTGTTTCTTTTTAAAACGATTGTTGAAAAGATTGATCCTTCCAAATTTTCTTAAAACAGTGAGGTTATCTAAAATTTTATAAAGTAGATTGTTTTGCTCGATATCTGTTATATGTTTGAGCTGTATAATTCTAGTCATTCTCTTTATGGAATAAAAAGAAATCATCATATAGAGTGAAAATGAAACAAAGGGGATGAAGGCCATTAATGGGTTGAGGTAGAAGAGAAAGCCAAAATAAAGGCACAAGAATGGAAGTTCTAATAATGTGACAAAACCTTTGCCGGCAAAGAAGTCTTTATTTCTTTGTATTTCCTTTAGGGAATATTGAAAAACTCCAACGTCATAAAAATCAGTATCGGTAATTATTTTCTTTATCAACTCTTGTGATTGCTTGTTTTCAAAACGTGCAGATGCGAAGGTGACAAAGTAGTAGCGTAAGTATTTTAGTGCTGACTCCGCCAGTATAAATATTGTAAGGCCAAAGAGAAGCACCATGGCGCTACCAGTATTATGGCCAGGAATGATACGATCAAAGAGTTGCATCAGAACAACTGGTAGGGCCAGGGAAATTGTACTTATGACCATACTCAACATTAATAAGATTCTTAAAGAGATAAGATCCTTATTAAAGACTTTTGAATTATCTTTTATCCATTTCAGTGTCGTGGATGGAATATGACCGACACTCCTTGGGATATTAATTTCCATGACGTCTCCTACAGTAATTTACTGTAGATGACTGATCGACTTAGCTATCGGTGCTTGTGAGTTAATTAAAACTAAAGATTTGCGCGAACGTTTGCCAGATGCTTTGCTCTCTTTTCAACAAGAGTTTCAATGGCCAGTTTTGCTTGATCTAGTTTCTCAATTTTTTCTTCATCTAACATTTTACCGTGGTTAAGAATATCTCCTAAACGGTAAACACCTTGCTTCTTATCAAATTGTGTATCAATGACAGAAGGAGAGCCAAGGTCGACAAAGATTGAGTTACTAGGACAGTGACCAGCAAAGAACTCTTCAGCAAAGATCTTTCCAGAACATCCAATTGTGTTCACATAGCTATTGAATTTGAAGTATTCATTATAGTTCTTCCACTCAATTGCCGTGATATTGATATTTGGAAAATCGTTGATGATTTCTTGTACTTTTTGTGGGTTTCTTGCACTAATGTAAACATTATACTTTTTCATCAAGTGCTTAATTGAATCTCTAGCTAGTTGTCCTGATCCTAAAATAAGGACATCACCAGAATCGTACTTTGATTGAATGATTCTTCTTGTAATACCAGCATAAGATTGCTGTCCAATCTTAATGAGGTGTTCTTTTCTTACTTCTTTAGCATCTTTGAAAAGTTTTTCTAAAACTCTAAGAATAAGTGAAGAACGAATATCTTCTTTAAGGTAATTTGAAAAGGCCTCTTTGAATTGAGCTACGATTTCACTTTCACCTTTGAGTTTACTTTGTAGGCCGCATATTGTTTCTAATAGAAAGTGGTATGCTTTTTTTCCAAAGTAGTATGTACCTAATTGAGTATCTTCTTGAGAGAATTCTGATGTCGTTAAGATAATCGTTCTTTGACATGTAATAAGAACAAACGCACCAGGCATTTTTAGTAGGTGAGTTGGTATATTTTCACTCTTCGTTTGAATGTTTAATAGGTGTATTTTTTGTAACAAAAAATCGTCCTTGCACTGTGTCGTCTATGATTCCTGTGACTTAGATTACCGAAATCGATACCTAAAAGTGTCATGGAATTGTAGACCCTGTTTTTCTTTATCCGTCTTTATAATTTCTATGTGAAGTTGACCTAATTTGTATTGTCTGAGCGTATTAGTCAATAGCTTCTTCCATAATATTACTATCTTATATGTCTGGATTGGGCGCCAATAGAAAAACTATATGGTGTCATCAATACTTGTTCAAAGATGCCTAAAATCCTTTTCACAGCTACAATTCTCTGCTAATTTGTGCCTATCATGAGCTCAATCACTAATAATGCAAACGAAGTAGATAAGAAGAAACCAGAGCAGAAAACTGCGCTAAAGTCCTTTCTGGAGCGACTAAAGGCTCCATTCCTAGCGTTTGATCGCAAGGTCGATGGTGCTATCTCATTCTTTATCGCTCACTATGGTAAAACAAAATTTATGGTGGCCATGTCTAAGAAGATCCAATATTTAGGTATTGAAGGACTTTGGAACAAGGGCCCAAAAGCTTTTATTTATTTTTTCCTATTTTATTTGATCCGAGATACAATACTCTATATTATTATCCCTATTTGGCTGGCCAAGGCCACTTCGTAAATCACATAAGGATTTGTATCTAATAAGTCATGGAATACTTGCAAACGGTTTTATTTTTCATCTCAGGCCTCGCTATTTTTTATTACGGACAACGAATCATCTCTGCTGGAATACAGAGTCTGGGCTCTGGTGCAATCAAGCATATTGCCTCAGATATTGATGGTAAGAACTTTGTCGTCAACTTTTGGAATGGGGCAAGGCTAAGTCTTTTAGCTTTTTCACCGACAATGGCCAATATCGTGACTGTAGGCCTCGTTAATGCAAATCTTATAAGAAAGAATCGCGTGATACCAATGCTATTTGGTTCAGTTATTGGTGCAGTCGCTATCTTTCTTATATTGATGCTCTCAAGGCAAGAGTTAGCATTAAATTTAATGGCATTTGCTCTTATTATTGGATTGATATTTTCTCAGCGTTTTGTAAGAAAACTCACAAAATTACTATTTGGTTTAGCTTTCCTATTCTTAGGAATTTCGGTCATGCATGAGAGCTTAGTTTCTCTTCTGACTTGGAGTTTTGTTCAAGACCTTGTGGTGAGATTCGTTGACTACTCTTTATTTACAAATCTCTTGATTGGATTTGTTATTGGAAGTGTGATCTCTTTCATTCTAAGAAGTCAAACAATGACGTTAGCAATTGCTGTTGTCATGATATTTACGAGAGTCTTTCCAGCTAGTGTTTGTTTTTCAATTATTTGTGCATCAACACTAAGTTCGTTCTTTATTAATTTTAATACTGCACGAAAGGTTGCGAGGCCCCTTGCGATTAGGCTTTCTCTTCATCCTCTTGTTCACTACTTAGTTGCTACATTTGCTAGTTTCTTACTTATTGTCATCATTGACCACAATGTTGAAACAACTGTGGGAAATCTTGGTCTCATTATAGTGGGACAATTCTTTGTTATCTCATTAGCAATATTAAATTATTTTTTCTTTAAGAATATTGTGTCTGAATTGATTAAAGGAATGTATCCAGATGCGAAGTTTAAGGATCGTCCTAAGCTTAAGTTTTTGGGGGAGAGAAGACATATCTCTTCGACAATGGCCTATGTATTAGTCGAGTTAGAGATTGGAAAGTTATTAGATATTGTTTCAAGAATGTTTGAAAAATGTCACGAGTATATTGAAAGTCCTACCAAAGGCGCCAGAGCTCTTGCAAAGATTAAAGATTACGAAAAAATTATTGATAATATTCAATTAGAGATAAATGATTTTATCTCAAAAGTAATTGCTAACGGTGCTGAAGAAGTTGAGAGTCGCAATGCCATCAAGCTGATGCAGATTGCCTCAGACCTTGAACAATTAGCAGATAGTCTCGATAAGCTTACAACGATGCTTACTAAGTACTATGAGAATTGGAAGTTATCAGCTGATGAAACAGACCGTCTACTAAGCTACTTTTCTGAAGTACAATCTCTCTACCAAAGAAGCATTGCTGTCTATAAGGGGCAAGTTGCAACTGAAGAAGAGATCAACGAAGTTGTTGTTAGTACTCGAGAACTTAAGAGACATCTTATGACTGAAAGAGAGGACTTTGCGAAAGTTCATCATAAAGAGGATGGACGCAAGCATATCTATTATTCGGATATGATGACATCGATTTCAGTGGTACGTGCTAATGTTAGAGAAGTTTACTTACTCCTAACTGGTGTTATCTAATTCCACTTATTGGTTAATTCATTCTTACACACAATAATTGGTAACTCTCTCACGATCGTATTTTGATTCTTATTTATTTCGTAAGGAAAGAATTTTTTTGTCGAGGCAATCTTTCGATCAATCATACTTTCCTTGTGTCGTCGAGAGGCCTTAACTTTACGGTAACGAATGCACTTCTTTCCACGCATTCGGACACACTGCTTAATAAGAGCAACCTGATCAATTTGGCCCTCGTAATATTGAATTTCTTTTTCGAGTTCAAGCTTTGTATTTGTAATGGGGATAAATTCTTCTCCCTTTGTCGTTCTAATGCGATATTTTCCGAATGGCCGATTTGGTCTTAGTGTAAGGAGGTCTTCTTTTGCCCGCAAGCTTATGTCTAACTTATACTCATAGCAATTATAATTCTCGTCAATGACCTCACTCTGGACATCAATGGAGACAATTTCAATATCGAAGAAGTTAGGAATCTCATAGAAACTTCTCGTTATCTCTGATAAACGCGATTCTTTAGGGCGCTCTTGAGTACAAGATAAGGTCATTACGAAGATTAAGGGTATCATTAGTAGAGCTTTCATAGAAATATGATAGGTTCTACTTAATCTTAATTAAAAGGTCGGTAAGGCTTAATTTAGTTAAAGATTCCTAAAACCAAAGTGCTTGCATTCGTCTGAATGAAATATCTGTATATTCGATCTCTTCAGTACTTGAGGCAAGCCCTCGTCCAACATTAACTTTTTTCTTCGTTGAGAGGTTATCAATTAGAAGCTTATTGAAAACTAAACTTGTCTTAACTAGTGAGTTGGCACCTTCACTTGTTCCTGCTGCAACCTTATCACTTTTTGCAAGAGTGATGTAGTTCTCAAAAACGTAGTAATTATCAGAGAAGCCATTGTCACATAGTTTTGTTAGTTCATAGTGAGTACGATCCATATGCTCTTGCATCGCAAGTGGGAGAGTACTCTTATTAGCACGCTCTCCATTATATGGTAGGTGCCAAACGATATTTTCAATATTGTCGTCAATCTCTTCTTTCAACTGATAATCCCAAATACGAGGTTTATCATTGTAAGAGATGAATTCTTGGTGAAAGTATGCACAGGTCTTAACTTCTTTTTTAAAGCTTGGATAGAGCTGTGAAAATGTTAGGTACTGTTCATAGAGTGAAAGAAAGTAAACTTTCTTATTATCGAGTTTTGAAATATCTTTAGTTGGCTCTTGTCCAACACTTGCTGGCCCACGACTTTTCTTTTTAAAGGTTCTAACCTTATAAGAGGGGATTGGGTTGATTTCACTATCAGAGCGGTCTTCAAAACCTGCAATTTTGCTTTCAATTGTTTCAGTATGATGTGTGCCAGTAGCACAGCTCATTAATGAAGATAGTAAGATTAAAGTTGCTAATTTGTTCATATGATCCACCTCTTATCTATTCTTATCGTCAAAACAGATAAGAGGTTTAGGCAAAATATGCTCATTTCATATGAATATTTAGCTTAGAAATTATTTGAAATAATAACGAGCAAGCCCTAGGGCCCTTTCGTGATCAAGGGTTCCACCACTTGTACAAAGGTTGTTTAAAGTAGTCAGTTTCTTGGCCGACTTCTCTAGTATGTCTTTAACTATAGAGGCATCAATATCTTTCTTGTAGTAATGGGCCATGGCAAAGATCATTGCAGCAGTATTCGTCACTTGTGGTGCAGCTTGAGATGTTCCGTTAATTGGAACATAGCGATCTCCTGGAGTACATGAGCTAATGGCAACTCCCGGTGCAAAGATAGTCACAGTCTTCTTTCCAAAATTTGAAAAGTAGGCCTTATCCTTATTGTGTTCGTCAATTGCAGCTACTGAGATCACATTATCTGCAATGATCGACGAAGGGTAGTGAAGAAAAGTATCGGTATCATCCTTCTTATTTCCAGCAGAGAATACAAAAAGCATTTTTGGATATGACTTTACAACTTCTAGGCCTTTGTTCATCAGGCCATTCATATAATCATCACGCATTTGAGTAATGAGCTTTTCGAATTTTTTATTAACCTCTTTTTCACTCAGATCGAATTCTTCTTGGAAGTGACCATTGATCATATCGTAGGCCGGCTCCCAGCTCTGTCCCCAAGAGGCATGGTAAATATTCGAAAAGTTTGACGAGTATTTCACTGTCTCACTCATCTTAGCGATCATCCAATCCTGATAGTAAGCAAGATAGTTTTCAATATTTCTAATCTTAAGGTATGACTTCTTATTCTTACTAGGAACAAACTCTTTCTTTGCAAATAGTCCAACAGGATCGTCACCGAGATAGCGAATTGGAAGAAATTGAATATCATTAGACTTTAATTCATATGGCAGTGCCTTTGTATTCATGGCCAAGCATGCAACATGTGAACCGTGAGTATAAGATGAGAAATCATCTCGGCTATCCATAAAATCATCATCTTTACGTATTTCTTTGTACCACTCAAGTTCACTTTCAGTTGCCGTTTTAAGAGTCTTCCTCTTTCTAACTTCGTAGTATTCAAAAACTCTAGGATCAAAAGTTCCAATCAGGCTCGAGTCAAAAACTTCTGCTGAGTTTTGAATATAATTCCACCCATTAACATCATCAACTTTACCATTTTGGTCGCTATCCTTGCCATTGCTATACTCAAGTCGATTTGTATAGAGTTGACCCTTTAGATCGATATGGTTGATATCAATTTGATTATCACTAATAGCAACAACAGATGTTGCAAAAGTTGGTAACGCAAGAAGCCAGATTAGTATGTGTTGTGTGATTTGATGCATAGAAAATTTTTAAATGATCTTTTTCATCCTTGCAATTGCATCGCGTAATTTTAGGATTCTTTAATCTTATTTCAATAGCTTATAAATTACATAAACAGGGTAGTGGTCAGAGGGATTATTCCAAATATCAGAGCGTTTGCGCGGTGGCCCTAATACTTTACCTACTGAGTTGCGGTAGCGATAAACCGCCGCATCAGCGATTTGAGATTTAAACTTTTCATCGATAAAAAGGTAGTCTAGCTGCAACGGGTGTGCCGCTTGCCCAACAAATTGATAAAATGTCGTTCGGTATTCTAGTGGAAGTTGGAAGATTCCCAAAACATCCTTGAGATTTGTTTCACTATACAGTGAAGTAAATTCATCGTCTGTATTCTCACTTGAAGCATTACCATTGAAGTCACCACATAGAATTACAGGGGTCTCATTGTAGAGTGTACATTCTTGTTTATAGACGTGAACCAATAACTCAAGTTCGGCCTTTCTTCGTCTAACTGAACGAAAGTCATGGCCGGTGTCATCATCACGTTGTGACTTTAAGTGAACATTCAATAGACTCATTATGTGCTGTGTTTTTTCTTGATCTTTAAAGATTCGCAGGTGAGAGAAGTCTCTTGAGAGAAAGTAATTAGTCTCATCTTCCTCGTGTAAGATAAAATCGATTTCCTTTTCAGTATGAGATAGGTGCTCAAAGTAAAAAGGAAGTCCTTTTCTTACCAGGAATGCATTCTCAATCCCACGATCACTATTTCCTTGGTTGTGATAGATTTCATACTCGCTAGATAAGTAGTTATCATTGAAGTAATGGAGGCTTTCAATGTAGCCAATTTCCGTTAATGCGTAGATATCCGCATTGATCTCATTAAAAACAGTACGAAGCTGATTAAGATTTAATGGTGATTTGAAATAGTTGAGATTTGGTGGATGAGCGAGAGCATCCTTAATAAAGAGATTTTCTAGATTGTAAACACAAAGCTCAATTTCTTCTATTTGTTTCTGTTGCAATTAACAGCTCCATCCAAAAATATAGCGAAAGTACTTCTTCGCTTTTGCATCATAGATTAGTTTACAATATGCACTTTGATAGAGCTTTTGACTATTGATTTTCTTAAACTTAGCTAAGAGTTCCTCGCTGCAAACTGCGCCTTGTATTTCACGGTTTTCAAGAGTTGTTGTATGGAGAGTGATCTTTTCATTTTCAATTTTAAATTTAAAATCAACTCCGCGATACTCTTGCTGAAAGAAAATAGCATTCCCATTTGTATAAAAGGGAAGAGTGTGGCGTGGTATAATGATTGGTTTTTCTTGTCCTTCTTTAAACATAATATTTGGAAGGATATCTTGAGAGTCTTTTAATTCTTTTGTGCTCTTAAGAAATCTAATCCCTTCGTAGATTGGTTGTCTATCGTTGATGATCTTTCCAAATTTATCTTTTTGTGGATGATGAAAGTTACATTTTGATTGGTATGTTATCGTGTTATTATTTTTTGGAAGAGTAGTCCAGAATGTGAAGGGAAGGCCATGCTTAGCTGCAAAATTCTTTTTCATTTTTAGGCTGCCCTTTAAGAAAGTCTCCTTGAACTCCTCTGATATAGTACCCATTTTTGCAGTACATGCTGAATTCTCAGGACATCCCTTAATTAGGTGTTCAACCATATGTGGCTTAAACTCAACCTCTTCAATCACCTTTGGTGGAACTTGAGGGCTTAGCGCAAGTGAGATATGAGCGATATTAGTAACGAGAAGTGTTTTAAAGTAATTATTCATATCTAAATTGTATATGGAATTTGTATAATTCTCAAAATAAAAAAGCCCGTATTATACGGGCCTTTAAAGGGGGGAGGGGTATTTTATTATTGTGATCTTGAGTTAACTTTTCCTCCAAGGATAAAGTCAATCTGATCATCAACTGTGTACTTTTCTGTTGTTTCACCTCTGCGGATATCATTGATCGTTGGCTGGTTTGGATTTACACGATCACTATTTCCTTTTTGGGCCATGAAGTTTTGCTTTTCTTGAGCTTCAAACTTTACGATGACTTTTTGCTCATCTTCATCGCTATCAATCTTTGCAGAGTTTACTCTTGTTTCAATTGTTGCCTTTGTTTCAATATCATCTAAAGTATCTTTTTCATTTACTGGGTTGTTAATACATTCTAATTTAGAGAACTCAAGTGCTCTAATATCGCTTGCAAATGTTGAAATCTTACCGTTTGACTGAAGAACTCTAAGGTCTGCATTAAATTCCATACGGTCCTTTCTCGACGTTTCAAAATCTTCTGTAACTGTTCCTGCCTCTACATTATCACCAAGATCAAAGATCCCTCTCTTTGTAATTTTAAAGGCAGCTGAAGATCCAGCACCATCAAATCTTGACTCTAACTGGTCACTAACTTCTTGAGGAGTTCTAACTTGTCCCATATGCTCTTTTTCAGCAATAGAAATTAGTGCACTCTTTGCTTTTGCTTTTTTGTCACCAAGGATGTTTTGGCAAATAGCATTTGGATCAGAAACCTTTTGAAGATAGATCTCTTTGTTACCGTCAAATATCTTATACTTTAGTGATGCACGGTACGCGATAATAGGTGAGTTATCGTAGTAATCTCTTAGATCTTCTGTTGTAAGTTCAATTGACTCACGATCTTTGATAAAGTCAGCATGTTTCTGTTCATCTTTTGCAATATTAGTTTGTTTCTTTTGAAACTTTTCTTCTGCAATCTTATACTTTTCAAGATCACATCTCTCTTTATACTTATTGTACCTTTCTTGGAAATCTTTATCGAAGTCACTAATCTTCTCAAAACCTTTTCTTTCAAACTTTCTCTCTACGATCGTACAAATATTTGCATAGGCCGAAAGTGGAATTAATCCAGTGAAGATGGCAACTTTAATCAGTGTTGATAGATTTTGCTTTTTCATAGTTTCCCCATTTGGTTTTTTCATTTTTAAAATTAGATACTATGTATAAAGCAATAGGTGTGCCAAAATTCTGATAGGGTAAGTTGTTGAATTTTAGTTAAGTGTGAAGATTGTTCTGTCTAAGAAATGAACAGTGTATGAATCTTATTCACAGTAGAAGTGGTGATTCCAGCGGAAGCCTTTAATGAAGCTTGAGTAGTTTGCATCATCTGCTGTTAAGTCATCCATTGAATCGACAATTGAGTTATAGCCTTGTAGTTGCGTATCTTCAGTAAAGTAACCAGCTGCAGGCTGTGGGTAGTAATTATCAAAGGCGCTACCAGTTCTTACTTTTCCAAGCTGACAAAAGCGGTTACCGATTTGATTTAGTTTCGATTTAACTGTATCGGCGTTAGCACCCTCAACCAGAGGAAATCCTGTTCTAAGATCGTAGTGTTTTTCTGGATCAAGAGACATATCGGCACTTTCAGTTACGATACCTTCAGAAGAGATAAATAGATTTAAATAAGTATTTATATTTGTCCCACTAGGTAGGCGACATTCATAAGTATTATCTTCATTTAAGACACCAAAGCCTGAACAACACATTGAACCTGGATCCGTGACATTTGTTCCAAGCTTTGAACAACATTTAAAATCGTTTGCCGCAAAGATTTGTGGTAGGGCAATCGTTGATCCATCAGTCTTATAATAGACTTGGTTATCAATATCATCAGCAGTTCCAATATTTGGATCAGTTGCTGGAATTCGATCAGGATCTGTAAAGAATGGATCACTTACTTCATTATAGATACCTTCAACAAGGCGTCCTTCATTTGAAGTATGAGCGAGTGGATTGGCCTTTTCATCATTACAACGAATGGCCTCATACGTTACTTGTGGTACACCAAGAAGTTCATATCTTTCAAAGATACTCTCGTAATACTTTTGTCCACCTGGAATCGTTCCAAATGCACTTGCTGGGAAGTTATATCTGAAAGATACCCATCCAATCTGCATTGGTGTAGGTGCCGAAAGTAGGTCATTATTAATTCTAAAGAACATATATCTTAAGTTATTTTCCGTAACTGTACAGTAAGCAGGCTGACCAATTGAAGCAAGTGCAAGTTCAGCTCCTGCAACGCTTGGACAGATAACTTCAGTCATCGCTGCTTCATCGTGTGTTGAAAGGTCTGAAAAATCTGTTGCATCTGGATCAGTGATATAGTTTAAAATAACATCATTAATCGAAGCACCATCTACATAATCAGGGATATAAATTGCAAGAGTTTGTTGTTCCAGATCATCAGCGCCAAGTGCCGGAGCAATAGGGTTATTGAAACCTGCTGGTTTTACAACGACTGGTGAGTAAGGTGCATTGAATGTGTCATTGAAACCTGTATTTTGATAAAGTCCAAATGCTATTTTTGTATTAAATAGCGTTCCCGACTCATCTGCAGGGTAGAAACTAATACGCCCATCAATGGCCGAAGTCGTATTGATATTTTCAGGAGTGGCGCTAGAGTTAGCATCAATATTTGCTTGAATACTACCAATAGGATCACCTGGTCTAAGCCATACAAATGGTTGTCCAACTTCACCATTATAAGTGCGGTATCCACCAATTGAACTCATGAAAGAGTACTCCATTAGCCAGTTATTGCGATAGAGTGGTTGAAGCTCTTCGCGCCAAGACTTCATTGAGTAGTTTAGACAAGCCAACTTTGTCGGTGAAAGATTTAAGCGTCCACCAGCTGTCCAGTTATTTGTTCCATCTTCAAACTTTCTAATGAAACCACCGCCACAACAATTTGATTGACCAGTTTCATTGATAATTAGGGCCTGCCCATTATCAGGTAGAACTCCTGGTTCAATCTTCATCTCAACTGAACTTGTGTTATAAGTTTCTGAAGCAATATAGCGTGAGTAGCGTCCTGTTGCATCTGGAGAGTCATTAGACGTTATTCTTGTGTTTAGGGCCTCGTTTTGTGAGTCATAACCAGGGAATGCAGTATTTGTCTCAACTTGAGTGTACATTGTGAAGTCTTTTGAAATTTCACGACAACAACGGTTTTGTCCCATGTCGTAGTTATAATAACTACCAGCAAGAATTGTATTAAGTAGAGGCTCTTGTTGGCTTTGCCCACATACTAGTTCTTCTTCCCAAAACTTCTGCTCTGCTATTGTGTCTCCAAAGCTAGCAGGTGAGAGTCCTCTGGCAACATCTGCATGAAGGCGGTTAGGCCCACAGTCTAAGTTTGTATGGCAAACAGCTCCTGCTCTTCTAATACAGGCATTTGCTGCAAGTGTTTCTGTTTGTAGTTGAAGGATATCTTGGACAAGTCCTGCTTCAATTGATTTGAAAGAAGAGGACTCGTCTGTGTCAACAGAAGCTGCCGAACACATATTTTGTAAAATAGAAGGCACATTGATTGAAGCATCTTCAACTGTTACATAATTTCCATCAGTATCAAATACTGGACATGAACGTGTACGATTCACTCCTGTTGCATCTTCATTACAAGAAGCTATTTGAGAGATATAGTCAGTTCGGTTCTTATTATCCTCAGATTCGTGACGGCTTTCAAAACCATTTGTTGTATCAGTTGATCGTCCTGGTACACAAAGTCCAACATCACCTGGCCCAAATGTTCCAGAGGCTGCATAAATAGATAGGTTAGCAGCGATGGCCTGTTGAATATTTGTCGGTAGCTCTTCGCCACGATTACTATAACTAATTGGTCTGCCTAGAACACTGGCCGCTTGTCCGTAGAGAATTGCTGTTGGCTCATTAGGTGAGCGAATAAGTTCTTTTGAAAAGCTTGCTGAGTCTAGGGCCGCACAGTAAAAATTTGGTGCACAAGTTAGAAGCTTTGTATGAGTTGATTTCTTTACATTAGTTGTTGGACTTAGCTTACACAGAGAACCTGCTCCACGGTAAACACATCTCTTATTCTGCCCGCTACTAATATTTGTATTTAAGATAGAAGAGAGTGAAACACCTTCTCTTGAATAGTTATTTCTTTCAAATGCATCAATATCAAATTTAGGCCAATTTGTTTTAACGTCAGTTACTTGAGCACAGGCATATTCCCAACCAAGCTTGGCAACACAGTCACTATCAACATTACAGGCATGCATATACTGGCAACTAGCACCATATCCTTGTCCTGCCGCTGATGGGTCTTTTGAAAAGTCCCAGTCGTAATCTGCTGCTGTTTGTCCACCAAGGTCTTCGACCACAGATACTGTATAATTTGTATTCTGAGCAAGGTCTGCAAATGGAGCATTGATTGCTAAGAAAAGCTTTTGAGTTGTTGAGCGAACACGTCTTCCTGCTCCAACTGAGAACCATGAAACTCCATCAAATGATCCGATTAGGGCACCCTGATTAAATCCGTACCAATCTCTTTGGTAACCATTAACAAACATGGCCGCTTGAGTCTCAAGTCGGTTTCTTCTTTGAACACCGGCATCTGCATAACTAATATGTGAACTAGGTAGCATTGTTGGAGGAACCCAACATGCACGTCCAAAAATAGTATCTTCATAGTTACCGTATGTCGTATTACTTCCAATGGCAGCTCGATCTGTCGTGTAACCACGCCAAGTTAGACCGTAGCCCTTACTTGTCTCAGGTTGTGAGCTAAATACTTTTTGCCAAGCATCTTGTTGGCAGTATGGACAAGGAGTCGCGTAGCCACTTGTAACTGAAACGATATAAACTTTATCAACTTCAACATCAATGGCCTTTGCCGGTTGAGCTTGTTGAAGATCAAGTGTCATCTGACCAATAACTGCATTCATATTATATGATGTTTCTAAAGGCCCGGCCTTGTTAGCATCATCTAGGTAGTAGAATGTATCTCCCTCTTGATTTGTTCCTTCTGGGATCTCTGTTAGATCATCATAAGGAGTACCTGCAAGAGAGAAGAAGCGGTGAGGGGCACTTTTTCCTGAAACTAGTACTGATAAGTTTTGGAAAGGCTTATCTTCATTTTCAGCAACAGGAATATCACATTGTATATTTAAAATATTACCGTTAGAGTTTTTCTCGGCCTTTAGGCCATAATCAATACAGCGAGAATCTAGTTGTAGTTCTCCACCGATGTAAGTTGGTTCAAATGAACATCCACACTTCTGCCATACTTTTACACGAACACTGTCAAGATCAGGATCACAGCTATCAAGCTGTCCAAGTAGACACTTGTAGTCTTCAATATCTTTTAATAACTGTTGGTTGGCATCGTCGATAGGGTCACCATCAGAACCGTCGTTATCATCTTCATCTGGGTCGATATTAATCGGACATACATAGAATAGTTCAGGATAATTTTTAAAGCTATTAGCATCTTCTAAAATCTCTGCTAAAGCAGTTTTGTAGGCAGAGCTATTTTGATCAGTTTCTGGGCGAACTTCACCATCAATAACACATTGGCCATTTAGGCAACAATTGTAACCTTGTTGCTGACATGAAGTATTTGTACAACTACCACCTGGTGTTGTCGAAGATCCATTTACATTCGTTGTAATTGATAGGCTAGAGAGGTTTACTGAAGTACTCGAAACAGGTGCTTGCTTTAAAATACCATAAACAGACTCATGAAGCGTCAGTTTTATCGTTGTAAAACTTGTTGAACACTCAGGACAAATCGTCGCTAGGCTATAGGCCGCTTCATTTGCATCAACTAAAACAGATGATCCTGTTGAAGTGTAGCTTACGATATTATCACCACCACAAAAAGCAGCGTTGTCAGCAGCATTAGCAATATTAATTCTTAAACTTGTTTCTTGTGACTTACTTGACTTAATAGGAGTGGCCACAAGTCTCACTTGAGGCTTCTTATCAACACCTGTTGAGCTTGCCGTATTAATTGATCCAATTAGACAGAATACTGAATTCTTCTTATCTTGTGAAACGATGTAGTTATTAACAATTCCGCCAACAAGATAGATGCTGCCCGTATCTTCAGAGTTAAGGGTAAGTGCACCATCAACATATTGGCCTTTGGCATACCATGAAGGGTCAGTAGGATTTTCGACAATATAATCTGAAGACTCTTGTTCCGAGTCATTTGAATCTAGATTAGAGCGGCGGTTATTGGCCGCTTCCATACAAGATGTAAGGAGCATCAGTGTGCTTATGAATGTGAGTAAACTTATTTTAAATTTCATTGGTTTACATTTTCCTACCCATTCACTTTTCGTGAAATCCGACGCCTTTCTTTATATTAACCTGTTGATATTAAAGAAAAGGTAAGAAATACCTAGTTTGATCTAAGTTATTGATATGACGAGGTTTACGTACCTCTTATTTAGAGGAGAATCTAATTTAGACGACAAGAATTTGTGTGATTTAGGGCCATTTAGAAACTATAGCCATAATTGGCATAGAAATCATATGAGTTATAGAATGGATTATTGCTACCGCTAAACATTCTCTGTCTAGAAAGGTCGAGCTTATTCATGTACCAATCGTAGTATTGTTGTTGATAGGCGAGTTGTTGCTGTTGCACACGACCTGTATAGATATAGCCTGGAAGTTGTGCTCTAAGCTGTTGTGTTGAGATCATCGGACCTATAAAGGCATAAGAGTTTTGAGCAGCATACATGGCAACTTGAGGCCAAAAGCTCTTTCTGTGTTTTCTTTTTACCATTCTTTCAGAAACAGGGTCCCAGTCAAAATACTCGTTGCTTTCAAGTTGAACACTACTATTAGCAAATGAGCTCTTTTTTAAGTTACAAGTTCGTACATGAAGAGCACGACAGGCGTAATCGAATTCATCGCCGCGATTATCCTCATCATCTCCATTCGCTCCATTCTCGACAACAGCTCCGTTACAACGTTTGTTCTTCTTTTTGTGACAGTAATCAAGAAGGTAGCGATCTGTCATACGATAATCATTTGGTTCTTGTTCACCATAGAAGTAGCGTGAGTAGTCCTCTGTAATCAACTTATCATCCATTCCATCACTTAGCTTTGTAAGTATTGAAATACCTTCATTGCCAGTTTCAAGTGCTGGCATGCAAGAGATATTAGCTTCCTTGAACCCACGACAATTTAACTTATATGTCTTTAGGTTTAAGGCCTTGAGGACTTCTAAGTCTTTCATTGGCCTTGTTGTGAATATCGTCGCAATTTGCTTTTCAACGTCACCCAGTGCCTCTTCACGTTCCTTGATCTTTTGATCTAAGGCATTGTCGTTTAGTTCACTTTCCACACATTCATAGAGAATATCTGTTGTTGAGGCACCTGATGTACCTGGACAAAGTTCCGCAAGATTGTCTGCTAAGATCTCACCGAAGTTATGATTACTCTTACTTGTTTTATTTAAGGCCTCGACCTTATCATTAGCATCTTTTAAAAAATTGTGAATATTATTCTTAAGATCATCTCTTCTTTTTTTATCAGCTTTCTTCTCTTCTTCACTAGGGTAGAGAGAGATGCTCTCAAGTGTGTTGTAATCACCAATGGCAGCTCTCGAGTCGTTAATAGCATTCTTAATTTTTTCAAGGTCACTACTTGCATCACATTCTTTAATCTTTACTCGACAATTCTTTAGGCTCGATAGTGCTGATGAAAGGTCACTAAATGACTGATCAGAGATTCCACTATCCAAGTAGAAGGATGCGAATGAGCCCTGCTGTGTATTAAAAATATTTGGGTCATCATTATGATCATAAGTTTCTTCATATAGCTTTAAAATAGTATTTTCATAATAGTGCTTAAGCTGATCATTATGAGATAAGAGGTTTAGGCTATTTCCTGAAGTGTTGATCTTAATTGATGGTGTTCCTTCTTTTGTCGTCGTTAGGGCAACGTTTACTGTATCATCCTTAAGAGCTTCAAGGTGGGCCTCTAGAAAGTTATTTGCATCATTCTCTGTTGCACTACCTGCATAGATCTTTTGTAGGATAACTCCATAGTTATTAATGGTATCCTTGGCCATATCTTCATAGCCTTGATCCATTTCGAAGTTATTTGTGAAGTCATTAAAGACTTCACACTCTTTTTGCACACTCGCATCCTTTCCTCGACACGCAGACTTAACATATGAGAAGAGATCTTTTCCGTTACCGTCTTTTAAGTGGTTAAAGAGTTTTACAAATGCATTTTCTTCTTTGTTATTCTCTGCAATGCTTGCGGCCTGCTTCTTTGCTAATGCTGATACAGTCGAATGAATGACTGCATATTTTGTGACCGCCTGAGTATGAGTTTCAAGCTCTTTGAGGGCCTGGGCCGTATTTGTATCAAATAGCTTTGCAACATCAAGAACCTCTGCCTCTTTTTTAAAGCTTAGGTATTCATTGCGAATTTTCTTTAGCGCTCTTAGGGCAACGACTTGTGCCATTTGAGCGTCGCGAATTTTTTTGAGTTCGATAAGAGTAGGAGAGTCCGCCTTATCATCTTTTTTCATTTGGTCTTGTTTTGCATGAATGGCAGAGATTTCAGTTTCAAGGTCTGTACACATATCTGAAGCCGTCGCATTGAAGGCAAACGTACTAATGAGTACTGTATTGAAAATGTTTTTAAAAAGTCTCTTCATCTCACATTATCTCAAACTTAAGTATAAAGTAATTTACACTATCTCCACTTATGCCTCTTCGACATTTCAAGTGGAAAACTTTAGTATGAGAAGTGATTTCGGAGTCTTAGCCGTGTCCACCGGCCATGAAGGCCTGAGTTAGATCCAATTTCTTGTGATCATTTTTTATGGCATCGAAATATTCACGAGTTACCTTCATCGTCTCTTCGATATCAGGTGTTTGAAACATCACATTTCTAAAGTGAGTTACATTTGGAAAACCTGCGGCCATCCAAACGATATTCTTTCTAAGTGTGATAAGAACAGTTCTTTCACGATCTGTGTACTCTTCCATATAGTCACGAAATCTTTCAATAACTTCAAGGTAGTCACTTGGAGTAAATGAGATGTCATCATCTTCATTTAAGAAGCTCTCTAGGAAAATAAAAGGATTTCTAAGGGGGCCACGTCCTAGCATTAGGGCCTGGCAACGAGTTGCCATAAGGCGCTGCTTTGTCAGAGGTGCAGAGTGAAGGTCTCCGTTTCCAATAATTGGTAGGGGAGAAGTTTCTGCAATACTCTCTAAGAGATCCCAATTTGCTAATCCTTTATAGGCCTGAGTTCTTGTTCTACCGTGAATAGCAACGAATTCAACACCTTCTTCTTTGGCAATATGAATAACCTCTTGGGCGTTAATTGAATTCTCATCCCAACCAGTTCTGATTTTGATTGTAAGTGGAACTTCAATAGCATTCTTCATTTGATTAAAGAATTTCCCAAGCTTTGATGTATCTTTTAGAAGAGCGGAACCACCACCCTTAGTCACAACTTTACGAACAGGGCAACCCATATTGATGTCGATAAATTTAGGCTCTCTTTCCTCGGCCACTTTTGCAGCTTCGGCCATTGCCGAACCATCTTCACCAAAAAGTTGAAGTCCAATATTCTTCTCACGTGGGTGAATCTCAAGCATTTTAGTGGTTTTTTCATTCTTGTAATTGATCCCATGACAACTTACGAGCTCACTTACTGTTCCACCGCAGCCTAGCTCTTCCATCAATAAACGATATGGGGCCGTGCAAATACTACTCATGGGAGCAAGTAGAAGTGGTGAATCAAATGAAATATTACCAAGTTTGACCTTTGGGCGACGTGCCATTAGAGTGTCAATCTTAGCTTGAAGAGATGGTGAAAAAGTGCGATTATTGGCCATGCGTTTATTTAGCAAGTAGCTAGAATTAGGTCAACATATTTCAATAATTTGGAAATAATTACTAATGTTTTTTGAGAATCCAAGAGGATATATTGTTTTTGATTGTGACGGAACTTTAGTTTCATCTAAAGAGGCCGTTATTTGTGCCGTGGCCGAGATGATGACGATTATTTTAAATCGTGAGGTGTCGATTGATGAGGCCCGTTCAAAATATGGACCTGATCTCGTTTATACCGCAAATCAATTTGGCCTTGATCCAGTCAACTCTGAGCTACAACGAAATAAGCTTATGACGACTTGGAAAGAAGTGACGGCAAAGCAGAGCAATAATTACAAACTCTTTGATGGTATGAAGAAACTAATCTTAGATCTACTCGATCATGAATTCCAACTCTATGTTTGGACGGCACGTGATCGTAGATCAACTCTTAGAATCTTAGATGACCAAAATGTGCTTCAGCACTTCTTGGAACTTCGCTGTCTTGATGATACGACTCCTAAGCCACATCCGCAGGGGCTAAGTGAGATGCTTGAAGATATGCCAAAGAATAAGATTGTGATGATTGGTGATAGTTACACAGATACGCAAGGGGCAAGAGGCTTTGGTGTTGAATCAATTGGCGCTCTTTGGGAAAGCGGAATAACGAAAGATGGTTTTGGCGATCATACTGCTGATTACTGGGCCACGCACCCAAGTGAATGTTTAGAAATAATTTTGAATAAAATAAAATAAGGACGACAAGAATGTTTGATAATTTAAGT
Organism: Halobacteriovorax sp. GFR8; assembly: GCF_050955245.1. NCBI lineage: Bacteria > Pseudomonadati > Bdellovibrionota > Bacteriovoracia > Bacteriovoracales > Halobacteriovoraceae > Halobacteriovorax > Halobacteriovorax sp. GFR8. Next base: position 1,042,245 of record NZ_JBPBLR010000002.1, read on the forward strand.
GATAAGTTTTCAGAAGCGTTTAAGAATATCTCGGGTAAGGGAAAGATTACTGAAAGCAATATTGAAGATACTCTAAAACTTGTAAAGACTGCACTCCTAGAAGCTGATGTTAACTTTAAGGTTGTAAAGAATTTCATCAACAACGTTAAAGAAGAAGCTCTTGGTGAAAAAGTTATCAAAGGTGTTAACCCTGAAGAGCAATTCATTAAGATCGTTCACGATGAACTTGCTAAGACAATGGGTGATAAGAATACTGAACTTAACTATGTTGAAGGCGGTATTACTCCAATTCTTGTTGTTGGTCTAAATGGTCAAGGTAAGACAACTTTCTCTGGAAAGCTTTCTCTTTTCCTAACAAAGAAAGAAAAGAAAAATGTTCTTCTTGTTCCAGCCGATACTTTCAGACCTGCAGCCAAGGACCAGTTAATCACTCTTGCTAAGTCAATGAATATGGACTGGTTCGACTCAGATCTTGGTAAGCACCCTAAAGATATCGCTGCAGATGCCATGGCCTATGCAAAAGAGCATGGTAAAGAAATCGTTATCATTGATACGGCCGGACGCCTTCACGTTGATGAAGAACTAATGGGACAAATCAAAGAAGTTCGCCAAAGCTTAGAAGGACTAAATCCTGAAGTACTAATGGTGGCAGATGCAATGACTGGTCAAGAGGCCGTAAACGTTGCTAAGAGCTTTCATGAAGCTGTAGGGCTTACAGGTGTTGTTCTTTCAAAAATGGACTCTGATGCTCGAGGTGGTGCCGCTCTATCGATTAAGCACGTAACTGGCGTTCCAATCAAGTTCATTTCAACAGGTGAGAAGATGAAAGACCTTGAACTCTTTCACCCAGATCGTCTTGCTGGACGAATCCTTGATATGGGAGATGTTCTAACTCTTGTTGAAAAAGCGGAAGCCGCAATTGATAAAGATGATGCTGAAGGTATGATGAAGCGTTTAGAGAAAGGAAAATTCTCTGTTAACGATTTCATGAAACAAATGGATATGATGAAGAACCTAGGTTCAATGGCATCAATCATGAAAATGATTCCAGGTATGGGTGGAATGCTCAAGCAAGTAGGTGACTTAACACCTGCTGAAAATGAAATGAAAAGAATGCGCGTTATCATCAACTCGATGACAAAAAAAGAGCGTGATAATTATAAGATCATGAAAGATTCTCACATCAAGCGTATCGCTCGTGGTTCTGGAAATACTGAAGCACAGGTTCGTGACTTCATTGCTAAGTTTAAGCAGATGGAGCAGATGATGGGTGGCCTTTCTCAAATGATGAAAGGTGGAGGAATGCCGGGGATGCCTGGTATGCCAGGAATGGGGGGAGGCGGAATGCCTAATTTCCCTGGGCTTGGTGGTGGAAAGAAGAAAAAGCCTCGCAAGAAGGGCGGCCCATGGGGCGGTGGCTTCTTTTAATTCTTTAGGTCTCACTCCGTCTGCTGCGCCTGACTTCGGTCGGCGTAGCAAACTACGCCTTCCCTCGTCTTACGCTAGCATCCGAAGCAAGCCTTAAAGAATTAAATATCATTTCAAAATTTGTTTTACGGCTTCGCCGGTGGCTCGGGCTGCGCCCATCGCCTTTGCTTGAGCTGCGCTCGTCGCTGCTAGGGCTGCGCCCATCGCCTTTGCTTGAGCTGCGCTCGTCGCTGCTAGGACTTCGTCCACCGCAAAAAAAAAGCGACACCGAAGTGTCGCTTAGAAGTATTGAATTATTTTAGGATGTATGGAGTAAGCGTTGACTCTTTTCTGTCGTGACAGATATCGTAGCTGTACTCTCTAAGTAATGAAACTTTTGTGATTTTTACTTCTCTGTATCTTGCTTCAAAGTTAACTTCAAGCTCACCATCGAAAACATAGTTGAATGCTTCAAATTCGTCACAATGGTAACCGTTAGCAACAACGTCTCTATCTAGAGATCCTTGAACCTTGTATAGGTAATCTGAACCAACAACTTCACGCTCTACGATCTTTCCTGTGAATGACTTTAGTTCACCATTAAGTACTGCTCTAAAAGTAACAGTTCTTGCGTAGATGTCAGAGTTTAAGTGCTCAACATCTGTAAGTGTGATTGTTTCTAGGACTTTGTAGTCATAGCTAGCTTCTGAAGCAACTGTGTTTGAAAGTTGGTAAGTGTTAGCAAAAGCTGAAAGTGTAACAAATAATGCGATAACAAGTTTCATAATAATCTCCAAGTTTGTTTATGCTGGTTAAGTACCAATCTGCGACTCAAAAGAAAAGTTTGGTTTCTGTTAAGATTTGAACATTGTTTTTAAGAAAAGACGTGGCACAAGTGCCACGCCAGATACTTAGAGAAATAGAGGCAGGCTCGCGTACCTGAGCTCTATGAGATATTTTTAATAACTGAGGGGAAGATATTAAGAAACACTAGAAGCAAGCGTTCTTGTATAATGACTAATATCCCCCTACAGATATTTGTAAATTTTATTTGTTGTAACAATTAATTGATTGATTGAAAAGAAAAAAGTAGGAGTGGAATCGCGGCAAGTTTCAGGGGTCTTGCCGCGAGTGTGTTCTCTAAACCTGATTACTCTATGCATATGTAATTAAGTGGAGAGGATATTGTTCTTGTGTTCTCAATGAAAATAGCAAGATCCTCTCCACTTGCAAAGTTGAGATTCTGTTAAGATTTAGAAAAAGTAATAACCGATATCGAGAGTTAATGTTCCACGTTTATGAAAGTCATCAATGATAAGAGCGTGGTCATTATCTCCAGATTGGGCAGCAGTATATGTTGCATAAAGTTCAACAAAGCCATCACCCTTGGCATATCTTAAATAAGGAAGCCATGCTACGAATCGATCGTCTCCTGATTTTCTTTCACCGTCTCTGTGGTCAGTATACCACTCGCCACCAAAGCCAAGAGACCAGTTGTCATTAAAGTTGTAAAAAGCAAAAGTTCCAAACATTGTACGCCATGTGTTTGCATTAGGATTCCTTCCGTTCTTGTTATAAACCTGCAAGTAAGTATTTGCTTCTAGTGTTAGCTTTCCATCCGCAACTGTTTTCGATGAGAGGAAGTAGGCCCTGTGATAAGAGTCGTAACCGCTGTTACGATCTTCGCCATCAAAAATATAATTTCTATTTTGAAAGTTTAAATTAATACCATGCTTATCTTCAGTAAGGATGTTGTTTACATACCATCTTAATGAAGAGTAAGCGTACTCACCTTGAAGAGTTTTCTTTCCTTCTTGGCCTATTGATTGAGTGTATACAGGAACCCAACGAATATTTTGATTCTTAGTTAAGTTGTAACGAAAGTAGAAAAGGTGATCCATTGTGAAGCCGTCTCTATTCTTTGCATTCATCTCTGTATAAGTTGAATTTAAATAAAGAAATTTAAAATTCTTTGATAGGGAATCAAGAAAAGAAGCTTCTTCAATTGAAATTTCATTTACCTGTGCATAGGTAAGGTTAATTACTAATGAAAGTAATAGTGTTGCTATCTTTTTCAAATATGCCTCCAAGCTTACTTAAATAGGGTTCGACCCTGAACTTAGAGGGAGTATGATAGTTAATTGAATTAATCACAAAAAGATGCGGGCAAAGTTAGTGAGGGTTCACGTAACCTGCCCACAATCGAGTATATTATTTACACTTTGAGAACTTAGATTCGATTTCAACCTGAACAACGTTCCAAGTTTTTCCTTCGTGTAGAGCTAGACATGCCTTATTAATGGCCGAAAGATTTTTCCCTAGAGCAAAGTCAAGAACATCAATTGTTCCCTCTGCTTCTAGTTCACCATCTTCAATGTCATACTTCATTGGAACCTTCACAGTTTTTCCTGCTAAAGTCATATCAACATATAGGTAGTTGCTATCTACTTTATTTACAACACCAGAAATCTTCATGTCTTGAAAGAAGAATTTTTCAATCTTAGCATCACGAGACTTATCTTTTGTGTGTACAGAGTTTACGTCGATAGTAAAACGTGCACCTTTAATAAGTTCTTCAATTTTACCTTGTTTCTTAGTTGCCTTAATGTCGAATTTCTTAAATTCACCTTTAACGCCAACTTTTTTAGCTGTCTTGTAGGCTTCCCACTTTATCTTCGTATTCGCATTACTTACTTCGTAACAATTTGCAAATGTCATACTAGAAAAGAGGAGCCCAGCAATAATAAATTTCATTGTCTTTCTCCTTTGAATTAGATAAATCAAGTATATGAAACAAAATGATTATCCGAAAGATTTTTATGTAACTTTACAAAATAATGACAATCTAATTGGTCAGATTGAAGTTAATAAAACATCTCGTGGTTTCAATGCTGATATTGCAATCGTCTATAAAGAGACAAAGAAAATTTTCAAACATGTGGATCAAGTTTTTAACGCAGAGGATGAAACGGAAGCTTGTGACATCGGCATGATGAAACTTTCTCGCTTTCTAAAATCAGTGAAGTCAATTTAATAACACAAAGACTATGTGTGTCAGTCATGAATATGACACTGTCATTTTTCTTCCTTATATAATTTCAGGAACTTTTCGACGCGTCAGAGGTATGCAAAAGTTGGCACGGGCCTTGCTTATATATAAACGTGTGTGTGTTGGAGCAGAAGAAAGGATTTTTTCACTCCGTCAAAAATGTCTCTCTTTAAGAAGCCGGATCCCTGATCCGGCTTTTTTTGTTTGCAGCATTTGCAGGAGCAAATGATGCAATACAACCCAGAGGCGACCACGAAGGGAGCCTTCGGGTACGGTCTTAGCAAATCAAATCAACTATTCATTGAAATGCCACCCAACCACAACACTTCTCGAAGTGAAGTTAGCAACTTCAGTAAACCAATAAACCAGCAAACCCAATACCAAACCTAGACACTCCATTAATCAGCAATTAAACTTTTCTGATCTAAATAATTCTCCAAGGGTCAATATGCATAAATTTAAACACTTAATCTTTCTGTCTTTATTAGTTATTTCTTCATGCTTTTCACAAAAAGAAAAAGACTGGAGAGTGGCCTCAGACAAATTGGCCGAAGAGTTTACATTTGCTCTTTCTGATCTAAATCCTGAAATAGGTTCATCTTTTGGATATGAGCAATATGACAAGCTTGGAAGTAATCCTCGTAAGGAACTAGACGAAGCTTATGACAAGTTATTTATTAACTGGATTAAGAAGATAGAACAGCTTGAAATTGAGACTGAATTAGGAAATCTTAAAGTTGATTATGAAATTCTTCTTGGAGTTATTAAGAGAATGAAGAATCGAGTTGATACTTCAAGACGTCTTGGTGTTATCGGTGCTTCTAATGTTTCTGAATCAATTTATCAGTCACTTTTTAGTCTAATTAATCCTCAATCGCCAAAGCAACGAAAAGAAGCTGCAGTTGATCGATTTAAATACTACATGTCTGAAGAAGGTAAGAAGTCTTATGTTATGGGGATGCTTAGTGAAGAGAAGCGATATCTTGCTCTTTATAAAGATAAAGTTTATCCATTTATAGGGGAAGTTACAAAGAACCTAGAAAATTCTCCGGCCTATGTTGCAGGAGTAAAACAACTGCTTGAGTCAAGTGGCCGTACTGATTGGAAGAAGGAATATGAATTATTTCAAAAACAAGTTCTTGAGTATGACGCATTTATAAGAAAAGAGATTCTTCCTCATGCACGTCAAAACCCAAATCTTCCAAAGGAATTATATCAAGTTGCCCTAAGTGATGCTGGTATTGATATTAGTGCGGATGAATTAATTAAAATTGGTAAGAGAGATTTTGATGAACTTTATAAAGAATATCAAAAATTAGCTTCTCTAATCGCTAAGAAAAATAATCTAAAAAAAGATGATCCTCTCTCTGTTATTACTTTCCTAAAGAAGAATCAAGTAACTAAACTAGAGGATGTTCAGACGCTTTATGAGAATGCCGCTGGAAGGCTTTCAAAAATTATAACTGAGAATCATTTAGTAACTCTACCAAAACAAAAGCTTGTGATTCGTATGGCCGGAGATGCGGAGTCCAGAGCACAACCGGTTCCTCACTTAAATCCTCCTCCTTTAATTGGAAATGATGGAAGTATTAAACCTGAGTTTGTTGTTCCAACTTCTTCAACAGGAAGCCTTCCTTTTGATGACTTCTCTTATGAAAGTGCCGCCACAGTTTTAACTGCCCATGAGGGGAGACCTGGTCACGATCTTCAATTTAGTCGTATGCTTGAAGAGAAGACTTCTTTAATTCGGGCACGTTATGCAATGAATTCTGTGAATGTAGAGGGATGGGCATTATATGCGGAAGATCTTGTTTATGATTATCTAACTTTAGAAGAGAAGTTTGCAGGCCTTGAAATGAGACTTTGGCGTATTGCTCGCTACTTTCTTGATCCAAGTGTGCAACTTGGAATGGCGAGTGCTGAAGATGTCGTTGAGGTTTTTCATAATAAGCTTGGTGTTTCAAAAGAGATGTCAATGCTTGAGTTTCAGCGTTATGCATATCGATCTCCGGGGCAAGCAACAGCTTACTACCACGGACTAAAAAAGATTAGAGGACTTAAGGCTTCAATTGAAAAGGATTACGGAAGAATTAAGCTTAAGTGCTTTAATGACACTCTTTTATCATTTGGACTCATGCCACACGATATGATTCTTTTATTTAAAGATAAGTTTAAGGCATGTAAATAAAAAGGTGACACACACAAAATGAAAACATTATTTATCCTCACAATGGCTCTGGGTGCTTTTGCGGCCCAGGCCGACCAACTTGATATCAAACTAAAACGCTATATTAGTGACTTTAGATTAAAGGCCGTTGAAAAACCTAAGGGCAAGAATCCTCAAATCTTTAAATTGGGACAAGAACTCTTTCATGAGAAGGAGATTTCTGGAAATCGAAATATTAGCTGTGCTGACTGCCATAGGCCAGAGTTTGGAAGTGGTGACAAGCTTCCTGTTGGAATTGGTGAAGGTGGAAAGTGGCAAGCTGGTGAGCGCTTAATTGGTAGTGGACATGCGATCCCTCGAAATTCTCAGCCTCTTTATAATCTTGGTGACAAGAATATCGAATTTCTTTTTTGGGATGGAAGAGTTCACTATCGTAAAGATTGGGATGTCTACACAACTCCTGTTAAGGCCCTAAATGGAGACTATCCTGAACGTTGGGATATTACTGAAAACCTAGGTAGTGCACTTGCCGCACAAGCACTATTTCCTATTACTTCTCATGAGGAAATGAGAGGTGTTAAGGGGAGTAATGATATTGCAAATGCTACAAATGAAGAAGCAGTCTGGGATATTGTGATGAAGAGGCTATTGGCCATGCCAAAGTATCAGAAGCTCTTTAAAGAAGCATTTCCTAAAACTCCAAAGGCCGAGCTTAATATTGGTCACTTCGGACAGGCCGTGGCCCATTTTGAAACACATGAGTTTGCTGCATATAACACTGGTTGGGATAAGTACCTAAGAGGTGAGCGTATGGCCCTTAATCAAAAGGCAAAGCGTGGAGCTGTGATCTTTTTTGAAAATGGTAGTTGTTTTTCATGTCACTCTGGTGATCTCCTAGGTGGACGCGGGTTCTTCTCTGTTGCCTCTCCTCAGGTTGGTCCAGGTAAGAACGACCCTAGAAAGAATGATGAAGGTCGATTTAATATAACTAAACGTGACTTTGATCGTTATCAGTTTAGAGTACCACCTCTAAGAAATATCGCTCTTACTGGCCCATACTTTCACGCAGGTGCATATGGGACATTAGAAGAGGTAGTGGATCATTATAATAATGGAATAAAGTCTATTGATACTTATGATAGTTCTTGGGTGGAGAATACATTCTTGAAAAATTTTGGACGTAAGTTATTTGTTGAAACTAATAACTATATGAACTTTAAGAAGAAAAACGCCGCAGATACGATCCTTAAAGATCATCTTATTCGCCTTAATAATTCTCAAAAAAGCGATTTAGTCTACTTTTTAAAGTATGGATTAACTGACGAAAAAGACCTCGATAAAATAGTGCCTTAAATAGTTGGTAGCGAAATTTGTATAAACAAGCAGATTTCGCCCATATTTCACCAATATTCTCGCAACGTGTTACAATAACTATTGTCGCGTTAAACTTATGGGGAAGTTGATGAAGAAATTGGTGTTGTTTTTAAGTATCCTTGCAATTTCAGGTATATATGCAGGTACAACAGATCCTACTTATGAGGAAATTACAGATATTCAATTTGATGTTGTTCGTTCATTTGATGTTCTAGATACCGAAACAGGCTATTCCCACCGTATTGACGCTCCAAAAAGGGGAAGCGATAAGAGCATTAAGGTTCGTATTGTTGGCCAAAATAATTGGGCCTATAGAATTAAGATTGAAGTTGATGGCATCGAGCACGAAAAAACTTATCACGTAACAAAGAGATATCTTAAAGAGGCCCTTGATATGGCAACGGCCTATAATTATATCCGCCTAAACCGTATGGTTGGAGAAGTCGGAAACCCTCCTGTTGAGCCGTGTGGGGATAATACTGTATCAACAAGCCAGAGACCTAGGCCACGCCCTGTTTATGTAAGTGAGATTTTTGAAGAACCTGAAAATATCATTACAAATAATCAAACGTGGAAAGCTGGTTGTGAAGTTCTTGAGAACCGCGGTTCATTATCAGCAGAAGATAGTGAGTCAAAATCTAAGCTTGCCCAGTGTATGAAGAGTATTCAAAACTCTATTACGCGCCAAGGGACTCTTACGAATCGTGGGCAAATATTTAAGAATCTTTATAAGTACCTAAGGCCAGAAGAACAGCATTTTGCAGCGATGGTTTTTACAGCTCAAGGTGAAGCGGGGATTCTTGTTCGCGATATAAATGGCGGGGAAAGACACCCAGAAGAAATGATGATGATTATGAAGGTTATTGATAACCGTGTTCGTAACTCAAATGAAGATGCTACGCGAGCAGGTAAGAAAGGTGATACAAGAGCTCTTGATATTGCTTTAGATCCTTGGCAATTCTCAATGTACAATCATAATGAAGATAACTGGAGACAGATGATGTTACCTGGGCGTAATCAAGAGTTTGATACGGCCATTGATGCTTATATGAAGTTTGGAACGGCAGATTTTAAGCCTAAGCCAGATGTTGATCATGTTTATCATTACCATGCAAACTGGATGCTTCCGACAAATGATGCTTGGGGAGATAACTTCAGAGCAAATCAAGATAATTGGGAATTAAATGTTAAGGTTGATGGAGAGCTTCTAAGACAACCAAACCCGATGTATAATGAAAACAATGCAAGCGATCGCAAGAAGATTGCAAAGAGTTGGAAAAGACAACGCCATATTTTTTATAAACCGATTGATACTGATGGAAAGATCGTTGATGGCGACGATTGGCATTGGACGGTAAAAAAGCCATTTAGGTCATAATGAAAAAGCTATTATTAATTTCTACATTTTTATTTCAAGCAATTGCATTCGCCGGTGTGAATGATTGGTCTATTGTTAATATCAAAGGTGACTTTTGGCTTAAAAAGAAAGACTCAAAAACACTTAAGGCCAAGATCACAAAACGAACAGGTAAGAGTAAAGTCACTGAGACAAAACCAGTAGGTGAAAATTATGAACTTATTGTCTATTACTCAGGGTCTGCTGGTACTTTTCAGTTAATCGATATTTACTATGCTGTTATCTTTGATAAAAAGAAAAAACAATTTATCGGGGATTACCCTTGGGCCTATAAAGCGCAAGAGGGTTCTAAGAAGGTCGATAACCCAAAATGGGATATCTCAGACAAGTTTATTAAAATCAATGATGTGCAAACAGACTTGAATAAAACAATCGAATTAAGATCAAATTAAAAAATCATAAATGAGTGAGGCGAGGGCGCGTGCGTCCTTTGCCGATAACTCATCAAATAACGGATTGTATTCGTAAATTCCCAAGATTTGTTTTTTATCAGTAGTGTACTCTTTGTATTGTGAAACTAACTTTCTTAAAAACTCAAGAGGAATACCGTCGTGGTTAACTGCGCTTACTGCTTGCATATCTGCTGCTGCAATAGCATCAGCATCAATACTAAAGAGGATATCTCCATCGTGACTTTTATAGATATTGTCCATAAAACTAATATCACTAAAAGTGTGTGATAGTTCTTTTAGCTTCTTTGTATCAATAATATCCATCTTCATGCCCTCATAATTTTGAGGAACGTTGGCATATTGATGAATACCAATTTGGAGAATCTTTACATCTTTTTGCTTGGCCACCTGGCGAAAGGGAGTTCCAGAATGGTAGACATCATCACTTCTTGTATCGAGGTGAGCATCAATATTAATGAGAAGTGGATTCTTTAGTTGGGTTCCCATGGCCAGTGGGTATACATGATCATGGCCACCGCCGAGATGAACAATCTTCTTGGCCGTGACTTTTTTTATTGTCTCAATTGACTGGGCCTGCATCTTATCAAAGTCTAATTGTTCTTGGTTTGCGACGCTGATGATACCAAGCTCTTGCAAATTATTATGATCGGCAAATTTTTTAAGCTGCGAAAGAATGACTTTTGGTCCATGGGAAGCTCCACGACGTCCACCATTTCTAACAACTCCAAGATCATTCTCACTTAAAAGAAGCGCTTGCTGTGTCTTAAAGTCATCAAATTTGAAGCGAGTGGCAATGGATTGTGATTTTCTTTTGTTAAGATTGTCATCTATTTCTTTCCAGCCCATGTAACTTCCTTTAAAGTATAACTATGCAAAAAAATTGGTATATTAATCAGTCCGGTAAAAACAAGGGACCATTCAACGCTCAAGATATTATCGACTTTTATGATAAAGGTCTAATTAAATCCTATCAACTTTGTTGGCGCAAGGGGGCCGCGAATTGGAAGCCTGTCTTTGCTGTCATTCAAGTTGCCCGCAATGAGGCCCAGTCATATTATGAGTCTAAGGTATTAGATGAGGATCATGATCTTCCTGAAATTCCTATTCACGAAGCAAAGTCTTTTGGCGACAATGATGACTTCAATGAAGACGACATTCCGCCTGCTTTAGAGGAAGAGTTAAGTGAAGAACTCGATCAGGAGTATGATCAGGACAATCTCAAGTCAGTTTCTTCATTTGATATCAACGATACTGAAGTCGAATTAGAGGCACAGATGCCTAGTAAATTCCCAATTTACTTAACTGTAGTAGCAAGTTTTATTATTGCTGTTGTGGTCGTTGTAAGCTTTTACATGGCCGCTGGACCTAAGGTAAAAGAGGTCGAGTTAAAAAATATCTCAATCAGCGCATTAAACGAATTTAAAAAGCCTGTTAGTCCTAATGATGTTCACTTAATTGTGAATAAGGATATGTCGACTCTTTATATCAAGCTTCCTTTCCAAAAGAGAGTGAGTGTCGAGTTAATCTTACATCGAAAGCCTGATGAATTTCACCGTGGTGACGTTCTTGTTAAGGCCCACAATATCGGTGAGGGTGGAATTATTGAGTTTAAGGACCTAATACTAGAAGAAGGTCAAAACTTCATTCCCGGCGCATACGCAGTCACATTTATTTATGATTACTTAGGCTTGTTAGATAATATTAAAAGTAAATTGGGAAGTGGTTCAAATCGTGAAGTCTTAGAAAAGAAGGTCTTTCTTGTTCCTGAAACTCGCGAAAAGTATATTGAGAAAATTACTAAAGTTGAGAAGAAGAAAACACTCGCTTCTAAAAAGAATATTGCCGCTATTAATGAAAAGCTTAGAACACTTGAGGCCATTATTTCTTCAATGTCGATTCACTACCGACTCTCTCTAAGTCAACAAAGTGGCTGGCTTGCTCATAAGGAATTTAAACAGCGCTACGCTAAGAATATTGCACCTCTTTTACAGAGTATCGTTTTATCAAATTATGACCTCAATAATACAAAGTTATCGGATGATGAAAGAAAGCTTGAAAATGAGGTTCATGCACTTGGTAAGGATATTAGTGCTTGGAGTGTAAAGCTAACTGAAAAGCTCTCTCGTTATGGCATGCTTAATAAGAAGAAGCGTCTTTATCTAAGAAGATTCATGGATAAGGATCGCGTGAACTTTCAGGCTTCAAAGAACGAAGTTCAAAAACAAATCAAAGAGCTGCTTTAAATCTATTCTAATTCGATTGGAATATACTTGCCGCGCTCATTTTGCGTAATCTTTGCACTGGCATATTTTGGGTCATGTTCAAAGATTACGCGAAGATCTTTCTCCACAATCATCTTTAGAAACTCAATCTTATCAACTGTCGTCTGCCCAGGTGCTATGTCATAGCCCATAACCCAAGGTACGTGAATATGATTTGAAGTCGGGATTAAATCTGCAAGGTAAATATAGTCCTTCGTGTATGGATGAATAAGGTGAGGAGTGTGGCCATAAGAACACTTAAAACGAAGGCTATCATCACTTAATTTTAAAATTTCACCTTCTTTACCCGTCAGCCAATGAACACGTCCGGCCTTATCAAATTTCTCAATTGTTTCTTTAAAATATTGAGTATGGAATGAACCACTATCTCTTAATGTTGGGTTAAGTGCATATTCCCAGTGATCCTTATGAAGGTGAATTGTGGCATTAGGAAAGACTGGTGCAAATTCACCATTTTCATCTTTATATACCATTCCTCCAACGTGGTCGAAGTGAAGGTGGGAGATCACAAGGTCTGTCACGTCAGAACAGTTAATTCCCTTGTCTGCAAGGGCCTTAACGAGAGGTGAATGTTCTTGGCGAACATCAAATTGTTGATCAAACTTTTCACCGTGGTAATCACCAATTCCAGTATCAGTTATAATGATGCGATCTTGATCTTTAATAATCCAAAGTCGCAGATCAAGGTCAATGCGATTGTAATCATCCGCAGGATGAACCTTATTCCATAATGGTTTTGGAATAATGCCAAACATGGCACCACCGTCTAATCTAAATTTACCAGGGCTAATCAGTATGTTTTCCATGCCTTAATTGTGCGAAAGTTTGGAAATAGCTTCAAGACTGTGAGCGTTATATTGTGGATAACTCTTTTGTTCTAAATCTTAATCATTTAATGCACAAAAAACTTGGGGAAAATGACACGACTCACCTAGAAAGATATGGTCTTGCCCTCTATTATAAGCCAGTAAAATCATGAATATTTCATAGACAAAAAACTTAGGAGTTTTAATGAACGTACATGAGTACCAGGCCAAGGGTTTAATGAGAGATATGGGCCTGAAGGTTCTTAGAGGTGAAGTTGCGAAGACTGTTGATGAAGCAGTTGCTGCGGCAGAAAAATTAGGTGGAAATATTTGGGTTGTTAAAGCTCAAATTCACGCAGGTGGGCGTGGTAAAGCAGGTGGTGTTAAGCTTGCAAAGTCAATCGAAGAAGTTCGCTTACACGCTGACGATATTCTAGGTAAGACTCTTGTTACTCACCAAACTGGTCCAGAAGGAAAGAAAGTACACACACTTTTCATCGAAGAAGGTTGTGACATCGAGCACGAGTACTATGCTGGTGTTGTTCTAGACCGTGCAACTGGTAAAGTTACAATGATGGCCTCTGAAGAAGGTGGAGTTGAAATTGAAGAAGTTGCTCACAAAACTCCAGAGAAAATTATTAAGGTAGCAATCGATCCTGCAGCTGGATTTACTCCATTTGTTGCTAGAAAGCTTGCATACGGAATTGGTCTTAAGACAAAAGAAGAAGTGAAAGAAGCTTCAATCTTCTTTAAGGGTCTTTATGATCTATACATGAAGTACGATTGTTCAATTGCAGAGATCAACCCACTAGTGAAAACTAAGCAAGGTGATATCTTAGCACTTGATGCAAAGTTAAACTTCGATTCAAACGCTCTTTTCAGACATCCTGAAGTTCAAGAACTAAGAGATCCAACTGAAGAAAGTGAAAAAGAGCTAGCAGCAAGTGAATTTGGTGCAGCTTATATTGAGCTTGATGGAAATATTGGTTGTCTAGTAAACGGTGCAGGTCTTGCAATGGGTACAATGGACATCATTAAGCTTCACGGTGGTGAGCCAGCTAACTTCCTTGATGTTGGTGGATCAGCAACAAAAGAAACTGTTCAAAAAGCATTCTCTCTAATTCTTCAAGATGAGAACGTTAAAGCAATTCTAGTTAATATCTTTGGTGGAATCATGAAATGTGACATTATCGCTGAAGGTGTTGTTGCAGCTGCAAAAGAACTAGAATTAACAGTTCCATTAGTAGTACGTCTAGAAGGAACAAACGTTGCTCTAGGTAAGAAAATATTAAATGAATCAGATCTTGCAATTATCGCTGCAGAAGATCTAGCTGATGCTGCTAAGAAAGCAGTTGAAGCAGCAAAAGGGGAGGCGTAATGGCCATTCTTATTAATCGTGATACAAAACTAATCACTGTTGGTTTTACAGGTAAGCAAGGTACTTTCCACTCACTACAATCAAGAGACTACGGTACTAACTTTGTTGGTGGTGTAACTCCAGGTAAAGGTGGAACAGTTCACGAAGGTTTCCCTGTTTTCAATACAATTAAAGAAGCTATGAATAAGACGGAAGCGAATGCGGCCATGATTATGGTTCCACCTCCGTTTGCAGCTGACTCTATTCTTGAAGCAATTGATGCAGAAATGCCACTTATCATTGCTATTACAGAAGGGATTCCTATCCTTGATATGGTTAAGGTTAAAGCAGCTCTTAAAGGTTCAAAATCAAGACTAATTGGTCCTAACTGTCCAGGTGTTATCACTCCAGGTGAGTGTAAGATCGGAATTATGCCAGGTCACATCCACATGCCAGGTCGTGTAGGTGTTATCTCTCGTTCAGGAACTCTTACTTACGAAGCTGTTTATCAGTTAACTCAAAGAGATATCGGGCAATCAACTTGTGTTGGTATCGGTGGTGACCCGGTAAACGGAACTAACTTCATCGACGTACTAGAGCTTTTCGAAAAAGATCCAGATACAGATGCAGTTATCATGATCGGTGAAATCGGTGGTTCTGCTGAAACAGATGCAGGTCGTTGGATTCAAAAGAACATGAGTAAGCCAGTTGTTTCATTCATCGCAGGTGCTTCAGCGCCTCCAGGTAAGAGAATGGGGCACGCAGGTGCAATTATCTCTGGTGGAGATGATACTGCAGAAGCTAAGTTTAGAATTCTTGAAGAATGTGGTGTTACAGTATCACGTTCTCCAGCTGAGCTTGGTGAGACAATGGAGAAGGTTTTAAAGAACCTTTAATTAAAAAATTAAGGAATTTTTCCGCAAGATAATTTATAGGAGATTAGTATGGAAAGAACTTTTAGTATCATTAAGCCAAACGCGCTACTTGATAACAACATCGGTAACATCATTAAGAGATTCGAAGAAGAAGGACTAAGAATCGCTGCACTTAAACTTACTCACCTTTCAAAAGAGAAAGCTGAAGGTTTCTATATCGAGCACAAAGATAGACCATTCTTTGGTGAACTTGTTGCTTTCATGACTTCTGCGCCAGTTGTACTTATGTGCCTAGAAGGTGAAAACGCAGTTGAAAGAAATAGAGAAATCATGGGTGCAACTAACCCAGCTGAAGCTGCTGAAAACACTCTAAGAAAGCTATACGCTAAGTCAATCGGTGAAAACGCTGTTCACGGTTCAGACTCTCTAGCTTCTGCAGAAAGAGAACTTGCTTATTTCTTCGAAAAAGATGAAATCGTTTCACGTTTCTAATTATCTTTTAATTTAAAAGCATAATAAGAGAAGGCCCTGTTTATGACAGGGCCTTTTTTATACTTGTTCATATTGTATGAATTGTGATAAAAATTATTGATGAGAACGTTGATATTTATCGCTACACTTTTTAGTCTAAGTACTTTTGCTAATAAAGTACCGAGGCAAAAAATTAAAATATTCAATCAAACACTTCATAAAGAAGATAAGATTGTTAAGGTAGATTATTTTACGAAGATACCGAGTGTTGAGTTTGATTTTTTCGATCCATATCAGCAGCATAAGAAAGTAAAAGTCACGGCATTTTCTCTCGAAAGCCTCTTTGTTTACTTTGCTCCTGCTGCTACTTCTGTGAGGCTTAAGGCCATTAATCTATATAAGGTACATATCCAAAGGAACGTAGAGCGTTCAAAAACGACTTATATTATGTATAAGCAAGATGGCCAATGGTTGAAAAATTCAGAGTTAGGGCCAATGAGAATCATCAGAAAGGATCTTGGTATAATTGCCAAAGATAAGATCACTGAAGAAGGAGCTGATTGGATCTGGATGATAAATGAGATCGAATTTGTCTATGAGTAAGCTTTCTAATAAGCACTTATTCTACAGCTTTCTAATTATCCTTGTTCTTATGCTTTCAGCTGGATTCGGAGCAGGTCTTCGAATCTTTGACAAGGAAGAACACAGACTCTTTAACTCAAGAGTTGTTGCTAGGCTTTATTTTCATGTGGCCTATGCCATCCACGATACTCATAAAAAACTCATTAAGTTTAAAGAAACGCCAACAATAGATAATCTAGAAGATGCCTATTTAAGAATTGATGCAAGTTTTGGACAAATTAGTGCCCTTAAGAGTGAAGCCTTCATCTTAGATGAGTTTGAAACGAAGTCTTTCCAAGACTACTTAAAAGTCGCAAATAAAATACTCACATCTGCTCGTAATATTATTGAAGGGGTTCTAACGAGGGCCGAAAGTATTGAAGGTTATGAGTTTCAGGAGAGTGACTTTAAGGAAATCACTAAGTCGATTGTGATCTTGGAGAGATTAAGTGATTTAAACTTAGAATTAGAAAGTGAATTCTGGCAGATCTCTGCTTATGTTTACGGTGATATCACTAGCTCTTTTGACTTTAAGCGTGCCGTCTATGTTGCATCTTTATCTGGGCTTACTATATGTCTTATCGGTTTTCTCGTCATTCTTGTGTTAAAGATTCGAAGCGATGAAAGGCTTGAAGAAAAGAATGTTGAGCTAGTTAATAATTATCGTCTAGCAAATCTTGGTGAATTTGCGGCCAACGTTGCACATGAAATCAATAATCCGCTAACTGTGCTTTTGTGGAGTGTGAAGAGATTAGAAAAGAATACAGTCGATGAGGAAGAGAAGAAGCGCTTTAATATGATTAAGAATCAGGCACAACGTATTGATCAAATTATTAAAGGGATCAAACTTCTTTCTAAAAACTCCAATCATCTCAATAATAGTCCTATTGATGTTGATCGTCTTTTTGATCAGCTTCAAGAGCTGGTTATTCATAAATGTAGCGCAAATAATATTGCTTTAAATATTGAAGGTGACTGCGATGGTTGTCAGATTTGGGGAAAGGAAGTTCAAATCCTTCAGGTTCTAACAAATTTTGTTTCTAATTCTGTTGACGCAATTGAAGAGATGGAGAAGGGGCGAATTACCATTCGCTACGAATCTAATAGTGACAATCAGCTGATCATTCATATCATTGATACTGGAAAAGGGATTGAGCTCAAGGATCAAAAGAAACTCTTTGCTTACATGTATACAACCAAGCCTGAAGCCGGAATGGGGATTGGTTTGGCCCTTAGCACGCAAATTATTGAGTCCATGAATGGCCATATCAAGTACCTCAATGAAGAGAAGAATACGACATTTGAAATAATGCTGCCACTCTATCGTAACTCTTCTAAATATAAGTCATTGAAATCATAGGACTTGCTCTCTACAACGAACTGTCTAAAAATCAAAGATCATATGTAAATCTTACAAGGCTCATTGAGACTGATGCTGCGTCGTAGTATATTCAATGGGAGAGAAAATACCCATGGAGGTAGAAATGTTTAACATTGGAGATTACGCAGTTTGCCCTGGCCACGGTGTGGGACAAATTGTGGACATCGAAGATCGCGAGGTGGGAGGACATAACCTTTCATTCTACATCATCAAAGTTGTAGCAAATGGAATGACTGTTATGGTTCCTACAAATTCCAAAGATGGAATTAGAGTACTCGTCGACGAAAAAGAGATCAATGAAGTTTATGAGCTTCTTAATGATCACGATGTAACAGTTGATAATTCAACTTGGAACCGTCGCTACAGAGACTATATGGAAAAAGTGAAGACAGGTTCACTTTTAGAGATTGCTGATGTCCTTAGATCACTATTCTTATTAAAGAATAAGAAAAATCTTTCGTTTGGTGAAAAGAAAATGCTTGAGCAGTGTAGAGATTTAATTGTTCAAGAGATTTCAATCAAGAACGGGGCAGAGAAAGTAGAAGTAAAAAATCAAATTGAGAGCTGTTTTAATTAATAGCTTTATAAGTTCAAGGTTCTTTTGAACTTATTCTCTTGTGTTGTGTGTGTGAAATAAGCGTTTGTGGGGTAACTTGCAAACGCTTTATTTTTTTGTACCGATGCCATTATCTTAAAGACTATCAAAATATCTTTTTTCAACATTCTCAAGTAGCTCTTTCGGTGTTACTTCCATTATGTATTCAGTATTTCCTTCGTAATTAATTCGCTCATGAATTGGTTTAAAACCCCATCTCTTAAATGATCGAGCTCTAATTTTGTCCGCTTCAATGACTATTCGATCAAGACCCTCTACTTTTTGTGCGGCAAAGGTTACTGCTGCTATTAGGTCATTAGCATTAAAGGTGGAATCATTTCCATCCACAGCAAAACGTCCAATCTCTGCGATAATTTCACTTCTTTGTCTTTCTACCTCATGGCCTGTAAAGATCTCAAGAGGAAGCTTTTGATCTGCTTCTTTTGAAACAGTAATTGAAATTGTTCCTGAGATATCGATAGTATCTTTTTCTCTAGAGAGGTAGCGGATGCCTGAGTCATCATACCCTTTAAAAGAGTATTTCATATAGGAGTTTCTAGCTGCTGCAAGAACGATCGTTCGATTTTCTAATTGTTCCGTAATTTCTTTAAGCTTATTTAAGTCTTGGGTCTCAATATTTAGACGATTCTTGTACTGATTAAAGAGAAAGTCTCTTACTGTACTCACTAGTTCTGGGCGTGAGTCATGATCTCTTATAGCACCAATCATATGAAAAGATGCCTTTACCTCATTATCATTCATATAGGTAAAGCTTTGAACTCTCTTTACACCTCTTTGAGCAGTGAAGAAATTTTGATTGTATTTTAAGCTATTCAAAAAATTAGCAAACATCGTTTGGTAACTTATCTCTTCACTTTCATTTGCAGAAATATTAAAGATTGAATTGCTCGTTGAGGTTGTGTTATCAAAATGAACAAGAGTTCTTGTTCTTCCATGAGAATCGATGTGAACCGGCTCGTGTAACTGATAAGAATTATCTCCAAGTTGTGCGTATGGGACGTAGTCCAATTCTCCTCGATAGAATTCTATAAGAGTGTTAATTCGTTGATATTCACTAAGAAGATAATCAGTTACTTCTTTTTCGCCTTTCTTATGAGCTTCATAAATAATAGTACTGATATCATTTTGATACTTATAAAGTTTAAAAATATTATTCTCATATTGTTTTTGATGGTACTCGCTCAGTTGTGAAAGGGGAGTTACGGCCTTTACCTTATCGGCCTTAATAAGATGTTGCTGATTAAGTGGGATTTTTTGATTTCCTCTAATTGTTGTAAAAACTAAATGGCCATCTTCTATTTTTCGATTTAGTCCTGAGCGATGAATATATGAGAGGTTTATACCCTTATACTTATCTTTCAAATATGTAATGATTTGTGCAACCTTTGTGTTGTATTTAGGATCAGTTCCAAAATTGACAAATTCAGAGATCGCCTCGAGACAAGAATTAGGCCTATTAACGCTTGCAATAGAACGACGTGCAACTTCGTCTTTACTCAGAAAAAAACTAAGAATTACGAGAATGGAAAATACACAAGAAATTAGAATCTTCACTAATTACTATTCGGAATTTTGACGTTTATTCTTTAGTCGTTTAGTCGGTTAATTATCGTCTCAAGCCTTTTTGTATAGGCCTTAACCTCTTCTTCTGGATCAATTACATTATAAAGGCTTAATATTTGGATGATGGCACCTGTTAGGAACTCATGAATGGCCTGACCAGCAAGTTCTGGATTTAGGTCTTTGGCAAGTTGTCCATTCTCTTGAGCACTACGAACGAGATCGATAATTCTCTTTCTTCCGGTGTGAATGAGATTGGCAGCAGTTTGTGAAACCTTCTGGTCAATTGAGGCACGATAGTAAAGATAGAGAATCGTTTTGGCCTCGTTAGGACGGTCAATCAGCCATTGGAAATTAGCGAGACAATGTTTTTTTAGCCTTGTAAGAGAAGTATCTTCTTCGCAAATTGTGCTTATGACTCTAGCGTGGTTCTTTGAAACGATATACTCGAGAACTCCAAGAAAGAGTTCAGACTTATTTTTAAAGTAGTGAAAAACTGCAGACTGACTAACTCCAAGAGTATTTGCAATCTTTTGAAAAGATGCACCGTCAATACCTTTCTGTGCCATCTGATCAATTGCTGTTTCAATGATCGCGGTCTTTCTTTTTTCACCTTTAGGTGTTTCACCTACACTCATTTAAAATCCTAATAACAATTCGTATTCTGACTATCATATAAACTTTCTATCGAGTTTACAAAATCTAACTTGGTTATATTAATGATACCTCAATTTCGCTGTTTTAAACTAGGATAATGAGATAAAATAGGCATATGAGTGAAAATGTATTTAATTTAAAATCAAAGTTTAAGCCTTGTGGTGACCAACCTGAAGCGATAAAAACAATTGTCGAAAAACTTAGTGCTGGTATTAAAGAGCAAACTCTTTTAGGAGTAACGGGTTCAGGTAAAACATTTACCATGGCCAACGTTATTCAAAAGCTTGGAAAGAAAACTCTTATACTTGCTCATAATAAAACACTTGCGGCACAGCTCTATGCTGAGTTTCGTGACTTCTTTCCTGATAACGCTGTTGAGTACTTTGTTTCTTACTATGATTACTATCAACCTGAAGCCTATGTTCCAGGCAGTGACACTTATATTGAAAAAGACTCATCAGTGAATGATGAGATTGATAAACTTCGCCACTCTGCAACTCGATCACTATTAGAGAGAGATGATGTCATCATCATTTCTTCTGTTAGTTGTATTTATGGGATTGGTTCTCCTGATGAGTATGCAAACATGAGAGAAACTCTCTTTGTCGGTGATGAGAGAGATCGTGATGAATTTTTAAAGTCACTTGTTGCCATACAATATGAAAGAAATGATATCGATTTTGTGCGTGGTTGCTTTCGTGTTCGTGGTGATATCGTTGAAGTTTTTCCGGCCCACGAGGATTCAAATGTCGTGCGTATTGAATTCTTTGATGACGAAATTGAAAGTATTACAATTGTTGACCCTTTAAGGGGAACTAAGATACAAGCACTTCAAAAAGTAACAATCTATCCAAAGTCCCACTACGTTGTTGGTGAGGAGCGAATGGAGCATGCTTTAGAGACAATTAAAGTGGAACTTCGAGAAACGCTACAGGATTTAGAAAAGAAGAATAAATTAGTTGAAAAGCAAAGACTTGAGCAAAGAACACTTCTGGATATTGAGATGCTAGAGGAGATGGGCTTTTGCTCAGGGATCGAAAACTACTCTCGTCACATGACTGGAAGTGAGCCTGGAGATCCTCCTCCAACTCTTATTGATTTTTTTAGAAAAGATTTTCTTATGATTATTGATGAGTCCCATATCACTGTTCCTCAGGTTGGTGGTATGTATAGGGGAGATCGAGCAAGGAAGATGAATCTCGTTGATTATGGTTTTAGGCTTCCTTCTGCACTTGATAACCGTCCTCTTAACTTTGAAGAATTTAAGTCAAAATTAGATGATATTCTTTATGTGTCTGCGACTCCTGGTAATTATGAGTTGGAGAGAACACATGGAGAGTTTGTTGAGCAAATTATTAGGCCGACTGGTCTTCTTGATCCAATCATTGAAGTAAGGGATGCGACAAATCAGGTTGATGATTTACTAGTCGAAGTTAAAAAGATTATAGAAAAAGGTCAAAGAGTTCTTATTACGACACTAACAAAGAAGTTGGCCGAAGAATTAACAAATTTCTATCACGGTAGCGGAATTAAGGTTAAGTACCTTCATAGTGATATTGATACTATTGAGCGAGTTGAGATTATTCGCGACCTTAGGCTTGGTGAGTTTGATGTTCTCGTTGGAATTAACTTATTAAGGGAAGGACTTGATATTCCAGAAGTTTCACTTGTGGCCATTTTAGATGCAGATAAGGAAGGTTTCTTAAGGTCTGAAAGATCTCTTGTTCAAACTATTGGCCGTGCCGCCAGAAATAGTGACGGTAAGGTTCTTATGTATGCTTACCAGATGACAAAGTCGATGGAGCGTGCAATTGGCGAGACAAAGAGGCGTCGAGCGATTCAGATGGAGTATAACGAGGCCAATGGAATTACGCCACAGACAATTCTAAAAGAAGTGTCTGGCGGAGTTATTGAGACTCTTCGTGGTAATAAGAAGAAGGGGAAAAAGAGCGGGCCAAAAGAAGTTACGATGTCTCCTGATGAGATTAAAAAACGTATTGCTGAGCTTAAGCTTGAAATGAAAGAAGCTTCTAAGGATCTACGTTTTGAAGATGCTGCTAAGATTCGTGATGAAATTAAGTTCTTAAACGAATCATTTCTAGTCTTTGGCTAACCTCAGTGGTAATTGGCATACTCTTTAAGAAATTAAAGAGCCCTAGAGCATGGCCATGACGAATTGAGAATTCATCTGCTTCAATTTGTTTTGTCATCTCACTTAATTGAGATCTCATTGTAAAGTGGCGATAGTAGAGGTGACCTAACTCGTGGAAGATCACTGCTTGGGCCATTTCATTATCTGCAGAACGAATCATTTTGAGTAATTGAGGATAAATAAGGACAAATGTTTTATCTCCATGTGAAGGGATAACACTTGAGTACATTCCTTGGCTTTCTAAAAAAACGAGTTGTCCATAAGATGCTAAGCTTTCACATTCCTCATCATCAAGTTGACCTAGTATATCTTGAAAGAATCTGAAAATATGTGGGTTTGAAACGATCCAATGGTGTGCTGGATCAGAAAAGTCCACTAATGGTAGGTTTTGTTCTTCAGTATTCTTTGTAAATGTTTTCTTTATTGCGTTTATCATGCATTCTTCATCGGATCGAAACTTACGTGACATCAGTTTCAGAGTACATTAGGCCGTTACTAGGTAAGCTTTGCCAGCTATAATCGATAAAATATTAAATAGTTACAATATAAATATGAATAATAAACAATTAACCTGCCTCTTTTTCTCCTTTTTATTTAGTCTCTTATTATCTAATGAGGTCTATGCTCAGCAGAGAATGGAGAGGGCCGAAGCATTTATTGTGACGGCCATGCCTAGTTATTACAAAGTAATTTCTCCGGCCAAGATGAGAAATGGAAGGGTTGCAGTTATTGTTCAGAATAAAACTCTCACTTCTATTCGTGGGAAGTTTATTGATGAGTATGATAAGAATTTAAAATTTATTACAGTTAAGTCTGATATGGAAGTAAGTGTTGAGTTTGACTTTAATACTAAGAAGAAATTTTTCTTTGTTCCACTAGACCCTGCTTTTCAAAAAGTAGTCTTGAATATAGGTAAGTCGGCGTATGAGATTCCTTCGCAAAAATAATTCAAAGAAAACCATTATTGTTATTTCTGATGTTCATTTAGGAGCAGGAGAGTATGTTGATGGTGTAAGAAATTATCTAGAGGACTTTCACTACGATGAAGAGCTCGTGGATTTTCTTGAATACTTTAGTAAAGAGGAATATGCCAATAAGGATGTCGAGCTAATTATTAATGGTGACTTTTTTGATCTCTTGGCCGTCCCTTATGTAAAAGTTTATGATGATGAATTTTGGTCAGAAGAGTCTTCTTTAAAGAAGCTAAAAATGATACTTGAAGCTCACAAAGAAGTTATGCAGGGCCTTAATGATTTTCTTAAGGCAAAGAATAAGAAAATAACTTTCATCATTGGTAATCATGATGCTGAGCTAGTCTTTAAATCACTACAGGACTTAGTCCTAGAATGCTTTGATAAAAGTGTTCGTTCTCGCTTTGAAATTCGCCACCTAAATGATGAATATCGCCCGGCCGATCGAGTCGTGTTAAAGCATGGACACGAATACGAGATTGCTCATACCTTTGATGAAGAACATTGTATTATTGAAGATGAGTCGGGGAAGAGATATTTTAATCCTCCTTGGGGATCATATTATGTGACAAGGGTTATAAATAAATTTAAGGAAGAACGTGACCACGTTAATGCTGTAAGGCCAATTAATAAGTTTCTTATCAATGGATTAATTTACGATACATTTTTTACACTTAGATTTATGCTGGCAAACGTAATCTATTTCATTATGGTGCGTTCAATTTTCCTCTTTAAAATAAGTGATAACTTTGGTGACTGGCTAAAACTTTTCTTTAAAGAACTTACACTTTTTCAAGACTATGAATCTCTTACTTTTGACTATCTACAACAGGCAGAGGATACAGACGTTCTAATCGTTGGTCACACTCATGAGCCAATTTGCCGTACATACTCTAATGGAAAAACTTTTATCAATACTGGAACATGGACTCGTATGTATAATCTTGATTTTGGGAAAGGGACTGGAACAACTCAGCTAACTTTTGCAAAGATTGAGGTAATGGATAGCAAGAGTGATAAAGATGTAAAGATTCAGGCAAACCTTCATACTTGGATGGGGCGCAATACTCTTCCTTATGGAACGTTTAGTTAGAGGTTTAAGACACTTGTAACATGAGGCCTAATTCGTCCACTATAGTTAACATTGAGGCCACTTACGTCCGCTCCCGCATCAATCATATAGACAACACTACTTAGTGATGTTTTTTCTCCTGTGATTAATCCGTAGCTATACTCCATTATGTGGGAGATAAACTCTAGAATCTCGCTGCTAAGGTTAAGACCTGCTTGTGAGATCTGATCAGGCATACCTGTACCATCATACTTTTCGTGATGAATATCGATTAACTTTTTACATGTGTCACTAAGTTCAATTCCACTTTGGTCAATGAACATACGACTGAATTTAACATGCTTATAATATTGCTCTCTTTGATCTGTTGTAATCTCGGTGTGATTGCCGTGAGTGATATTAGGGGATATTTGAGTCAGGCCAATATTTGCTAAGAATGAAGCACATACTAAATCCGCCAAGTCATCAGGCTTATCTATCATTAGTTTTTTAGCAAAGAAGTAGCTTAGGGCAACAATACGATTGGTCAGATTATCTTTATTCAGGTGAACACCTGCAAAGTGACGTGCAAGAGATACAGTATGACTGATATCGATAGAAAAAAGCATGATCTCTTTTTGTGCCCTTAAAATAATAGGTAGAAAGTCATCCTTATCAATTGCCTTTGAAACCATACTACGAAGAGGAGGAAGAGCGATATGCTCACTAATTCTCTGTTCTTCAATGATATTCTCATACTCCTTAAGTATTTCAATTTTTTTCTTCGTTTCTTCAATTACTTTAGGTTCGATCTCTTCAAGTTCTCCAACTGTCGCGAGATATGTCATTCGCTGAGAAAGCTTGACTGCAATCTTTCCTTTCTTACTTTCTTCGATATAACGAAGGAGCTCATAACTATCATTTGTTAAAGGCGTGTTGGCCTTAAGAGATAGGTTATAGGTTTTATCTTTCAAGTTATAGACATAGAGAGAGAAAGCAAAAGTCTTAATGTCTTTTAGGGAGCTTAATTTGATAAAGAAATATGCTCTCATTTCTTACCTCCAAAGATTCCTTTAAAAAGTCCACTAACTGAATCAGAAATAGAATGACTCTTTTTTGATGCTATTTTTGTTGAGGCACGATCTTCTCCACTTAGGTAGCTACCTTTTAATACCTGGAGGCATAACTCGACTCTTTTAGGATTCTCACTAGATCTTGCAACTTCATCTTTTGAAGTTAGAAAGAGTAGGAAATTATGATACTTCCCATTTTCTATAATAGGGATGTGATAATAGAGAAGCTCACTTTGAAAAGTCGTATCATTCCAGCTTGGTTTTCTCTTGGCCTTTAAGACATTCTTTATGGCATCAAAACGATCATCCACATCCTCATTGCCAAGAATACATTCATTTTGAATATTATATACAACGACAGTGCCGTGGCAGAAGGTATTAATATATTCATTCGTGAAGTTTTTGATACCATCGCCATCAATTACAAAATTCATGGCCTCAATAAAGAAGTTCATATCCTTTGGATCGGGAACAAAGATGGCGCCAAGTGCTTCTTCTATTTCTTGTTCATTTCGAAGCCTTTCAGCTTCCGCTTCAGCTAATGCCCTGGCACGTTCGGCTTCAAGTGCCTTTTGCTTTGCTTCCTCTTGTTTTCTTTTTTCCTCTTGTTGCTGTTGTAATTTTAACTCTTGAGCAAGGCGAGCGGCTTCTTCTTTCTTCTTGGCCGCTAGGGGATCGTCTCCTTCCGAGAACTTGATCTCTAGCTCTTCCTTAGTACCACCGTCATACTCCGGTTGCTTGTCCAGGTTACTATAATCGATAGTCTGCTCTCCAAGATCACCCTTTTTCTCATATTCAATTGTCGGGCCAGCAGCTTTTGTCTCTTGATCTTGTTCTTCTTCATTTCCTCTATTGAGGTCAAGATTGTGAACATTGTCATATCTTTTATTTTTCTCTTTCGAGTGAGCATCAAGGGAGGCGAAGAGGTCCTCATCGCTACTTTTCTTGTTGTCATCTTCTTGTGCAGCTCCTCTTTTTCCATTTGCTGCTTCGGATATGTCTTTTGTCTGTCTTTCTAAACCTTTTTCATTATCGATAAGCTCATCATTTCGTGAATTCTTAGAGCTTAGCCGCTCACTTGGTTTAGCTATTCCTTGATTGGACTGTAGTTCATCCAATGTTTTTAGTAAGTCGTCGTCAAAACCATCGTCATCATCGTCTATATCATCCAGTGTTGGATCAATCTTACCTTTTAAACTCGGGGCATTCTTCTTTTCATTAAAGTTAGATTTTCTGACACTATCAAGGCTTGCAAAGAGGTCTTCATCAGATTCTTTTTCATCTTCCACATCATCTAACGTCGGGGAGATACTTCCTTCTAGTGGTCCACCAGAGCCATCTGATTTACTTGTCGACTTCTTCACTTTATCGAGGCTTGCAAAAAGATCCTCGTCCGCATCTTTTTCGTCTTCAATATCATCTATGGTAGGGGAGACAATTCCTTGAAGAGCACCTCCGAGATCATCTGCTTTATTTGATGATTTCTTTACACTATCAAGACTTTTAAAAAGATCTTCTTCTGTTTCATCATCTTCAACTTCATCTAATGTAGGAGCGAGACTTCCCTTTAGTTGACCACCAAGTTCATCAGATTTTTGTGAACTCTTTTTTACATTATCAAGACTTTTAAGGAGGTCATCACCAAAGTCATCTTTATTATTTTCCTTATCATCTAAAGTAGGGGATGTTTGACCTTTCAGGTTACCACCAAGATCTTTATTCGATTTACTAGACTGTTGCTCAAGACTATTAAAGAGGTCTTCTTCAAAGTTAATCTCTGGAGAGGCACCCTCCTTATTACTTTTATCAACTGATCCTTTTAGGTGACCTGGGGCCTGATTATTTTGCTTTTGATGAGCACTTAAGTCTTTTAATGACATTCCTCGCTCTTCAATCTCATCCCCATCGCTATAGTCTGCATAGGTACTATCATCAAAGACATCTTTATTATCTTTTTGAGCTGCAGACTTTGCAACCTTGCCTTTTAGGTGGCCGCCGTTACTATTACGTTCGGCCTCTTTCTTATCTTCATAATTACTTTCAGGAGCAAGGGCCTTTTCTTCACCACTTTTAAGCTCCATTTCTGCGGCTTCTTCGGCCTTCTTTAGAGACCTTAGAATAAGATTTACTTTATACTCTAATGTTTTTGCGGGAACAGGTTCTTGAATATATTCAGTAAGGCCAATCTTTCTAAACTTCTCTAAAGTCTTAGGTGGAATGGACTTTGAATTAATCAAAAGTACCTTCACATTATTCTTGTGAATGAACTTTCTTAGGGGCTGAATACATTGAGCGGTCTTCTTAGGACTACAAGCAATCGTGAGTGACTGGCCAATAGTAGGGATTAGTTGATTATATTCCTCAGGGTTTTCAACTTCATAGATTTCGATACCTTCTGCTTGCGCAGATGCTTCAATCGTTTCCTTGAGCTTCTTTACTGTTTCTGTAAGAGGCTCGAGAAATATGAGTGGTTTCCCTTCTTCCATATAGGTCATTATCGGTGAATTCTTTATTTTATTTATAAACTTATCATTATAGAGGCCAAAAATATTAAGGATATTGAAACGCTTTCTTAATTTTAGAAAATGTAAAAAAAAAATAAAATAATTTAATATTTTCCTAAAGCTTTCATTTTCACCTCCGAGAAGATTCATGTTAGGTCAGAAGACTTAATTAAAAAGTTAATAAAATTCACAAGAGCAGTATGCTCATTGTTCCAATGGTCGGGACAACCCTGAGTACGGGGGGGAAATAGATCACGGAGGTATCACAATGGGTATGCGTATTAACACAAATGTAACGTCTTTAGCTGCACAAAGATCATTAGGTCAATCAAACTCAGCTCAATCAAAGTCATTAGAAAAACTATCATCTGGTACAAGAATTGTACGTTCAGCTGACGATGCTGCAGGTCTAGCAATTTCTGAGAAATTAAAAGGGCAAATTAGATCAACTAATCAAGCAGAAAGAAATGCGAGTGACGGTATTTCAATGATTCAAATCGCAGAAGGTGGTCTGAATGAAGTATCAAACATCTTAGTAAGATTAAGAGAACTATCTGTACAAGCTGCATCGGACACAGTAGGTGACACTGAGAGACAGTTTACAGATCTTGAGTATCAAAACCTTAAGCAAGAGATCCAAAGAATTTCAGAAGTTACTGAGTTTAACGGAAAGAAACTACTAACTGGAACTGGTGATAAGTTTGATATCCAAATCGGTATTAATAATGATGATTTCCAAGATAGAATTCAATTTGATACGAATGTACTGAATTCTTCTCTTGAAAACCTAGGTGTAGCAGACCTTGAAGTAGGTTCGAAAGAAGGTGCTCAATCTGCTCTAGCAAACCTAGACTCTGCAATCGAAAGTATTGCAGGACAAAGAGCTGAGCTAGGTGCTAAGCAAAATAGATTAAATTCTACAATTAACAACCTACAAATCAGTTCAGAAAACTTAAGTGCTGCCAACTCTCGTATCAGAGACACTGACTACGCAGCTGAGACAGCGAAGAAAGCTAAGAATGATATTCTTGTTAACGCTGGTTCTTCAGTACTTGCTCAGTCTAACTCTCAAGGTGCTGCAGCTCTAAAACTAATTGGTTAATTAAAACCACAATAATTACTGCAAAAGGATGGCCCCGCGAATGCGGGGCTTATTTATGTTCAGGATGGACGGTATGTCGGCGAGAGGCAGGAGCCGAAGCCGACGAGTTTGCGTGCATCCGCATGGCACCTAGTGAGTAAATTCCGATTGGGCCTCTGTGTTAATTAAAAGCTCAACTCCAAGGCCGTCCAAGGCATCAAGAACTTCATCAAATTGATCTTTTACGATTGTGATCGTTTCACTATTAAAATTCTCATTTAAATGGTTTTGTAAGAGAGCAAGGTAATTTGCCGCCTCAACGCTCCCAAGGGAAATTGAATCATTGATAAGGTGATTAAACTTCATATTAATGATTGATTGAAAATTCTCCCAGTCTTCAGGGTTAACTTTTAAGTATTCAAGTTGATGACTAAGGTGCTTCATTCGCCCTTGTAAATTTCTTGCTTGAAATTTCTTTAGTTCTAATTCATTCATCTAGACCCTCCTAGTGCTCTAGTAAGTCTATCTTAATTGAATTTATAATTGAGTTGTTACTGCTTTGTTAGATGTATGAAAACTTTGGATTAGTCGATTGCTTGAACTTGGATACCGTTCTCTTTTAGCTTTTTCGTAAACTCACCATCGCCCTCAATAAGGTTGCCAGCAAAGCTTCCATCATAGACAAGACCTGCTCCACACATTGGTGACTTTGATTTTAACAGGGCCTTGGTACATGAATTTTCCAATGCAATCTCTAAAGACTTCTGGGCACCTAGTTCATAGTTGATACTGACGTCTTCCCCGTTAATTGTGATGAGTTTACCATCAACGTTCTCTGCTGGTGGACGAGGAGTAGGAAGCCCTCCGAGCTCTTCTGGGCAAACAGCGATGGCCTTGCCCTGAGCAACGAGGTCACTTATAAGTTGTTGTTTTTTGTGCTCACCGTCATATCGACACTTCTTACCGGCCAAGCACGCACTTACGATCATCATATTTAACAAGAATACGTTAAAATCGTCGAATTCGCCACTGTGTGTCGAGGATTCTTGAATAAATTACAATATCATTATTGAAAATCCTATTTATGGTAAAAAATCGGACTAAATGAAGTTTTTGGAGACGAATTTTGCTTAAGGCAATAACACTTATAACTATCTCTCTTCTTGTTCTATGTTCATGTGGAACTCCAGGTGGAGAAGATGGTGTTAAAAAGAATGTGACGAGACAAACCTCGAAATTAGAGACCTCAACGAAGGTTAAGTTCGACTGTTTCGATGAGGGGCAGTGTACTGACTCATTCATTCTCTTTATCAATAGCTCAGGTGAATTTCCAACATATTGCACAGGCTATATGGCCGATGAACAGCATATGATTGTTCCATCTCGTTGCGTGGCCGAAGCAAAATGTAGTTCAATTGCAGCAAAGACAACAAATGGACGAGTTTACCAGTGTGGTGAAATTCTCGCCGGCCAATCCCAATTTAATGAAGAAAAAACTTATAATGGAAATTTCACTACGATCAAATTTAAGGAAGTGATTCCTGGGAATTATGCTGAAATATCTGATAATAAGATGAGTGACTTTAATTATTACCAATTATGGTTCATTAAGAAGAAGCTTGATAATACTGGCTATGAACTTAACCGTATGAGATATAACTGTCGAAAGACAAATAATAATGTTCTCTTTCCAAGCAATAATGATGATTCTTCGGCAGTTGCTATGAAAAATTGTAATATTCGCGATGATTCAATGGGTGGTGGAGTTGTTGACACAAGAACTGGAGACGTTCTTGGCCTTGTTCATGGATCAATTAATGAAGATAAGACCTTTAGGCGATTTATGCACGGAAGAAAAGGCTCTACTCTTACTCTTGCAACACCAATTAAATGTATCTTAAAAACATTTAACCTTGATGATGAGGGGAGTGAGGAAGCTAGCTACTGTAATGCCCCTGTATATCGCCCAGGTTCTGCGGAGCACTCTAAGCAATTAGCAGATTTATTTAGGTTTAATAATCGTCGAATTGATCATGTCTTTTCTAGACTTGCTGGAGTAGGTGAAAATTATATTCGTTACCGCGAATTCTTTGCTCTAAGTTATGAAAGTATTCCTTATCAATATCCAAGGGTTAGAATTTGTGAATTTCAACCTTACCTGAATCGTAGTTATGAAATTTATGGACGTGACTTTATTACGACTTGTATTGAAGCTAAGCTTGATATCGTATTTAGAGAAAGTCATTTAGAGAAGTCATTTTCAATTTATGATGACTTTGGTGATGTTGCTCTTAAAGTATTATACAAATAAAAAAAAGGCCTTCATTACGAAGGCCTTTTTATTACCTATCTAAAATATTGCATCAAACCACATTTTTCCTTCACGAGTATTACAATCAGATTCCCACAGGTGTTTGACTTCAAGGTATGCCTTGATTCCTTCTTCACCCATTTCGCGTCCTAGACCTGATTGCTTGAAACCACCAAAAGGCATACCTGGATTAAGTAGGTGATACTCATTTATCCATACGGTACCTGCTTCAATCTCTTTCGCAATATTAAGCGCACGATCTTCATTCTTTGACCATACAGCACCTGCAAGTCCGTAGATTGAGTTATTTGCTAAGGAGATAGCTTCTTCTTCTGTCGAAAATTTTGTGATACCAACAACTGGCCCAAAGATTTCTTCATGCCAAATAGTATTGTCTGGAGTGATTTCAAAAGCTGTTGGTTGGATATAATAACCCTTATCAAGACCGTTTTCAGTAACACGTTCTCCACCGTAAACTAGTGTTGCTCCCTCTTCTTTAGTCTTATTGATATAATTCATAACGCTGTTAAATTGCTTCTCACTCACAACTGGTCCAAGACCTGTTGTCTTCTCTGTGGTTGGGCCAGGGATCACTTGAGCAATGCGCTCCTTAAATTTTGCCATAAACTCGTCGTAGATACCTTCTTGGATAAGTAGGCGAGTACCTGAAGTACAGGCCTGTCCTGAGTGGTATAAGAAAGCAAAGAGTGAACCATCAACGGCAATCTCAAGATCGGCATCATCTAAGATGATATTGGCAGACTTTCCTCCAAGCTCTAGCGTTGTATTCTTAATTCCATCTGCCGACTGTTTAATGATCTCTCGACCTACAGAAGTTGAACCTGTAAAGGCTACTTTTGAAATATCCTTGTGATTAACAAGGTATGCACCTTCTTTAGCACCACCAGTTACAATATTTACAACACCTTTTGGAACACCTGCTTCAATGAGGACTTCTGCAAGCATCATCGCGGTTACAGGTGTTTCTACTGCTGATTTAAGAACAGTCGTGCAACCTGTTGCCAAGATTGGACCAATTTTCCACGCGGCCATTTGTAATGGAAGATTCCATGGAATAATTTGAGTACAAACACCAACTGGTTCATAGCGACGTGTATTCTTTGAAAATCCAGCGCGAGTTGCATTTTCATCGACAGCTTCAAAGTTAAACTTGGCCGTTACCTTACTCATAACTTTAAAGAAACTAATTGAGTTGTGAACATCAGCAGCAGCTTTTCTAAAAGTTGAGCCACTATCTTTGATCTCTTGAGAGATGAAGTCTCTCTTTCTTTCCTTTAAAATTTCAGAAATCTTTAAAAGGATTTCTGAGCGTTCTGTAGCTGTCTTATTGCGCCACTCTTTATTATAGAAGGCGCTCTTTGCCGCTTGTACAGCATCTTCTAGATCCTGAGTTGACGGAATATGAACTTTCGCAACTAGTTCTCCATTTGATGGATCAATCGAATCGACCATTTCACCAGATGATGAGGGCCTTATTTCTCCGTTAATGTATAATTTAATTTCTTGCATATATGCTCCTATTTACAGTTTTCAATACTAAGTGAAACACCTTGTCCTACACCAACACACATTGAGGCTAAGCCTTGCTTCAGGTTTGCGTTATCTTTCATGATGTGAGTTAGCGTTGTCACAATTCTAGCGCCTGAACATCCGAGAGGGTGTCCAAGTGAGATTGCTCCACCACGTAGATTGATTTTTGATTCATCAAGGCCTAGTTCGCGAATACAGCCAAGTGACTGGGCCGCGAAGGCTTCATTAAGTTCGATAACGTCAAAGTCTGAAATTTTCTTTCCAAACTTATCCATTAGTCTCTTTGTTGACTCGACAGGACCTAGGCCCATGATACTTGGGTGAATTCCACGAACACCTGCTCCTGTTAGTTTTACTAGTGGAGTTAAATTATGGCGTTTTAAGAATTCCTCACTGACAAGTGCCACACAGGCTGCACCATCATTCATCATTGAAGAGTTTCCTGCCGTTACGGAGCCATCTTTTTTAAAGACTGCTCGTAGTCCAGCTAAGGCCTCTAAAGTTGTTGAAGGACGAGGTCCTTCATCTTTTTCGACAGTTAGTGTTTGTTTTCTTAGTTTGATTTCAACAGGTAGAACTTCGTCATTAAAATCTCCATTCTCCCATGCTTGACATGCCTTTTGGTGAGAAGCAAGTGCAAAAAGGTCTTGATCCTCTCGAGAGATTCCAAGCTTTGCCACAACTTCTTCAGCTGTTTGCCCCATTCCTAGCAGAGGAAACATTTCTTCCATCTTCTTATTTGGAAATCGCCAACCAAAAGTAGTGTCAAACATCTGTGAGTCACGTCCAAAGGGTGTTGAGCCTTTAGAGATTACAAGTGGTGCTCTTGTCATACTTTCTGCACCACCAACAAGAAGGCAGTCGGCCATGCCTAAGTTAATACGTGACCAACCATCAATAATTGCATCAAGTGAAGAAGCACAAAGACGGTTAAGGGTTACACCTGGGACTTCGTAAGGAAGGCCTCCAAGTAGTGCTGCCATTCTGGCCAGGTTACGATTATCTTCTCCGGCCTGGTTTGCACAACCAACGATAACATCGTCGATTTCTTTCATGTCAAAATCAAAGTTTTGAGAAAAGTCACGAAATAGGTTTGCCAGCATATCATCGACACGTAAGTGAGCGAGACTTCCTCCAAGTTTTCCAATTGGAGTTCGCTTAGCATATACAATATATGCATCTCTATTATTTAAACTCATAGATTCATCCTTAATAGTTTTGATGGACGATAGCGTGCATCGCCTGTGATTTCTCTTAGCTCTTCAAGAAGAATTAAGATCTTTTCAACGCCAATTTTCTCCGACCATTCAAATGGGCCAAGAGGGTAGTTCACTCCAAACTTCATTGCCTTATCAATATCAGCATTTGAGGCAAGTGCCTCTTCTTTGGCAAAGTATGCTTCATTAATGATTTGAGAAATAACTCTTGGATAAGTAAAACCAATACCAATGTGGTTAACGATTTCTAAGTCAAAGCCTAGCTTTTTAAAAACTTCAAACGTCGCTTCTTCAATTACATCATCTTTCATATAGAATTCAAAACAACTCTTAGGCGAGTAAAAGGCTGCCGCAACGGCACCAAGAACATTTTCATATTGGCCAATTAGGTACTCACCCCAGTTCACTGTAAGATCTGAGACGATTGGTCCTCCAAAGACGATGTCGAGATGTTCGTAGAGATCCATTTTTGAATTTCGATCAAAGCAAGTTAAGTCGAGAATAAAGTCAGTTTCATCGAAGTCAACACCATCAAGAGTATTAATACTATATGGATCAACGACAATCGAAAGGAATTCACTTCCGAGAACATTTTTATAAAGAGGGTGGTTATCACTTACTAAAATTGTTTTATTCATAACGATAGAACCCCTCTTTTACTTTACGTCCAATACGGCCACTATCAACCATTTCTCTTTGGATTTTATGTGGCCTAAAACGTGGTTCATAATAATATGAGGCCCATACAGACTGCGTGACATCGTAGTTAACATCAATTCCGATAAGATCCATTAATTCAAATGGTCCCATTCTAAAACCACCAACATTTTTCATGACACGATCAATTTCTGTGACCTGTTCTTGGTTATAATTTT
The DNA here is from genome assembly GCF_050955245.1 of Halobacteriovorax sp. GFR8. NCBI lineage: Bacteria > Pseudomonadati > Bdellovibrionota > Bacteriovoracia > Bacteriovoracales > Halobacteriovoraceae > Halobacteriovorax > Halobacteriovorax sp. GFR8. The sequence continues at coordinate 1,077,484 of NZ_JBPBLR010000002.1, forward strand.
CCAGACGGTGAAAGCTTTCTCCGTAAAAGTTTCTGGCCACACGATTAACGATAAAGCCAGGAGAGTCCTTACATAGTGCAGGTTTTTTTCCATAACGTTCAAACCAATCATAAAGGGCATGAGCACAATCTTTTGAACTCCAAGGTGTTTCGATAATCTCAACAAGTTTCATAATAGTTGCTGGATTAAAGAAGTGCAGTCCTATAAACTTTTCTCGACGAGATTTTGATAGGTCCTTTGCCATCTTTGTGATTGGAATTGATGATGTATTTGAAGAGAAGATCGTTTCTTCTTTCATGACTTCATCAAGTTTTGCAAAGACTTGTTTTTTGATATCAAGGTTCTCGACAATTGCTTCAATAACAAGGTCGTGATCGATCTGATGATCTTTCATTTCAACGATGCTTAAGTTGTTCTTGAATGCAGCAACTTCCGCTTCATCAAATTTTCCCTTACTTTGTAATTTATCCCATGAAGAGTGGATGAGATCACCGCTTGCTTGGGCCATTTCAAGGTGCTGGTCAACTAGCTCAACTTTAGCACCATGCTGGCAAAACCACTGGGCGATTCCTCGCCCCATAGTTCCTGCACCGATAACTAGTACACTTTTTATATTCATTAAATTATTGCCTTTGTGGTTGTGCGTCTTCGTCGTATACAGGGAGAACTAGGCCAGCTTGCTCGCAAAGCTCTTCTACTTCTTTGACAAAAACATCACGAACAACAGCATTTGTTCTCTTTTTAAGACCTAGTTTTACGTATAGGTCATTTGAGCGACCTTTAGTTGAACCAAATACATTCATTACACGTGGCCACCAGATATTTAATCTTTCTTGTAGGAATTCTTTATTTTCACCTTCAGCAAGAATCTTGATCCACTTATCTCCGTGAGCAAGGTGCATGATTTCTTCTTTATAGATCCCTTCAATTCCTTTCTTCCATGGAAGGTAGCTTGAATCAAGTGTGTCCTCTAATTGGTGACCAGCAGCTCTATCCATTAGGAAGTTAAAAAGAATAAAGTCTTCCCAGAAGTTAATACCGTAGTAGAAGATATTTACACGGTAGTCATCTTTTAGCCTTTGGAATCCAATTTGTGCTTCGTCTTCTGGCATCTTGAATCCAAGTTCTGACTTTTCGATATGAGTGTCAACATCTTCACCAAGACCTTTTAGAAGTCTATAACAAACAGAAGCATGTCTCATTTCATCTTTAACGATTTGAGCAACAACAACTTTTTCTTGCATCGTTGGTGCCTTCTCAATCCATGGTGCATATCCTAGTGCTCCAGAGTACTCTGAGTCGTGTTGCATCCATAGAAGGTTTCTTAGGGCCTTCTTATATAGAGGAGGTAATTCATCTCCCTTATCAAATTTCTTACCATTTTGAATGTCTTCAAATAATTGTAATTCTTCTTGAGTGTATTCTCTAACTGCCATAGGGCCTCCTTCTTATTTTCCTAAAAACTTTGCTTGTCTCTTTTCAAAGAATGCCGATAGGCCTTCTTTGTAATCCTCACTATTTCCTAAGAATCTCTGGTATGCAGTCTCGCGATCCATTGACTCTTTAGAAGTGCTGTCAACTGCAACACTGATATTTTCTTTTATTGCTTTTACTGAAAGTGGTGCCATTGCATTAATTTGCCCGGCCCAAGCTTTAGCGTCAGCTAATGCTTCTTCACTTACCTTATTAATAAGTCCTGCTGTTTCAAGATCTTCACTTGTTAGGGGAGCATTGAAGAGAAAGTACTCCATTGCCTTTTTTGGCCCAAGTGCTTGCGTGAACATATGAGTTGATCCTGCATCTGGACAAAGTCCTAATTTTGAAAAACCTGAAACAAATTTTATCCCTGGTTTTGCCACGACTAAGTCACATGCTAGAGCAACAGATACACCAGCTCCCGCAACGACGCCCTCAACTGCTGCAATGACTAATTTCTTAGATGACTTAATAGCATTTACAAGTGGGTTCCACTCTGTTTCAAGTGTAATCCCTAGATCCACTGGCTTCTCTCCCGCTTGTACCGTACGGTCATTTAAGTCTTGACCGGTACAAAATCCTTTCCCTTTTGAGGCGAGGATTATACAACCAACTTCGTTATCTCTATTTAAAGTACGGATCGCAGAAATAATTTCTAGCTTCGCTTCTTTTGATAGAGCACCATAAACTTCTTCACGGTCAATTGTGATAACACCTGTGAAAGCTTCTTTTTCAATGATGATATTTTTGTATTCTGACATCTTATAAACCTTTGTACTCTGGATCACGCTTTTCTAAGAAAGCACGCATTCCTTCTTTTTGGTCGCTACTTGCAAACGTGAGATAGAAATTTCTTCTTTCAAAATCAACACCATCACTCAAGCTCATTTCAAAGGCCTTGTTTACAGACTCTTTAATTAGCTTAATGGCAACAGGTGCTTTATTTGCGATATTCTTTGCCATTTCAAAAGTTTCTTGAAGTAGAGTCGTGCTTGGGACAACCTTTGCAACAAGGCCCCAATCCATTGCTTCTTTCGCTCCAAACATTTCACCTGTCATGGCAAGCATCATGGCCTTCGATTTTCCAAGAGCGCGTGTTAGCCTTTGGGTTCCACCTGCACCTGGAGTCGTTCCAATTTTTATTTCGGGTTGACCAAATTTCGCGCTATCTCCTGCAATAATAAAATCACAGTGCATTGCTAGCTCACAACCACCACCAAGTGCAAAGCCATTTACGGCCGCAATGATTGGTTTTGTAATTTGAGCAAGTTGTTGCCAAGAGCGGAAGCGGTTATCATTGATTTGATCAATTGGAGTTGCTTCAACCATTTGTGCAATATCTGCTCCGGCCGCAAATGCGCGATCATCACCAGTTAGAATGATGACACGAACTTGTGGGTTGTCATCAAGTGCAAAAAGTTTATCAACTAGCTCTCTCATTAGGTCAGTTGAAAGAGCATTCAAAACCTTAGGGCGATTAAGCTTTACTAGGGCGATATGCTCATGTCCGTTATATGGGAATTCACAAAGGATATTACTCATTAAAACTTTCCTTATTAAAGAGTGATAACTTCTTCTTTAGCGAAGTGAACAGAAACGATCTCCTTAGCGAAGTTAAACAGGTCTTTTCCACATGCCATATTTTCTTCAGAGCTCATACCTGCTTTGAAGTCGTCTTTATTTTCGAATACCATTTCTGCAATAACGTGTAGGTCACTAGCTCCACGAGGAGTTCCCGTGATGCGGTTTAAGCGCAGTTCTTTCATGCTTGGAACTTTCTTTACAAGTGGAGTGTGAACTTCTGCATAGTGCTTTTCCCATGCGTCGATATCATTTGGTATTTTATAAATGGCGATTAATTTGTACATAAGTATCCTTTCTTTGAAGTTGTGTCGTGTTGTTTAAATTTTAGTTAATTAAACCAATATTGTAGGGATATGAGGGACCTTTTGAATAGGCTAGTTGAGTCATTTTTTGACGTATTTTCAGTACTTTAGATAAAGGAAAACCATATATTAGTTTAATCTAATGTAAAACATCAGTTTTTAATGACGCTATGTGAAATAGTTTCAATAATAAACATTGCCTTTAGATTTTCGTCTATATTGCCGCATCTAAAAAATAATTAATCCCGGAGTGGAAAATGAAAATATTAATCAAAATAATTCTAGTCGCAATGGCAATTCAGGCGTCATTTGCCTTAGAAGTTTCACCAAGAGATGTGCGTGCGCACGTAATTGAATCTTTTCGCCCTTTTCATGAGGCCCATATTGTAATCAATACAGAGCGAGAAGATATTATCATTTCTAAAGAAGTTATTTGTGAGAACTTCTTCTTTGAGTGTTCTGATAAATCAGAATACGAAGTCCTTCAAGGATTTGTCGAAGTGATTAATTCAATTCGCGATCGTGCTTATAAGGCTTGGTCAGATATGACAATTGATAAAAGATGCTTTGCCTCGAGATCTTATCGAAAACAAAGCATCTTCAGTTGTATTAAGTAATTTCTAGTCCAGGTATCCTCTGGCCATTTGATCTCTTTCAATGGCATCAAAGAGGGCCTGGAAATTTCCTTCCCCAAATCCATTGTGATTCTTTCTTTGAATAAATTCAAAAAATAGTGGACCAACGTATGTATCAGTGAAGTTTTGGATTAAGTATCCTTCTTCATCTCCATCAACTAAAAGTTGACGATCTTCTAACTCTTCTAGGCTTTCAGTAACATTGATTCCACGACCTGAAATACCTTCATAATATGAGTGTGGAATATCGAGGAACTTGATATCTCTTTCCCTTAAGTCTTTTACTGTTGTTAGGATATCTCCACAAGTAAGGGCAATATGCTGAACACCTGCACCATTGTGGCGATCTAGGAATTCTTGAATTTGATCTTTCCCACCTGCTTCTTTTGGCTCATTAATAGGGATAATAACTTCACCCTTTGGAAGCTGGACAACCTCTGAGTTAAGCCCTGTTTTTGAACCTTTAATATCGAAGTAACGAGTTACTTTGAATCCATAAACACGGTCATAGAACTCAACCCATTTCTTCATTTCGCCTTTTGGAACGTTATTAGTTAGGTGGTCAATTCTTGCAACTCGAGATCCTAGTGGACGTGCCTTTGGATCCTCTTCAAGTTTTGTATATTCCGGACGGAAGAATGAGCGAGGTCTTTCAATAAACTCATTGGCAACATCCCCAAAACCTTTGATACGTGCCGACTTATAAACACCGTGCTCATTTTCTGTGATAACAACTTCTTGAAGTGACTCTGCACCACGCTCCATTGCTGTTTTATATGCGTGTTCACAATCTTCAACTAGAAATGAAATTGTCGAAACACCTTCACCATGGGCCTTAAAATAGCTTTCTGCATGGCCACCTTTTTGTGCTGTTAGAAGAAATCTAACCTGCCCTTGAGTAAAAAGCTCTTTGCTTTCACTTTGCTTTTCATATGTCTTAGAAAAACCAAATGTATAGAATAATTCTTTCGTGGCCGTCTCTAACGAATCACATGTGAATTCTAGGTGATCAATGGCCAGAACCCCAAGTGGGTTCTCTGGAGAAATTTTTGAGTTCATAAAAACTTCCTTCTTTTAATTTTGCTGTTTGAATAGAGTATGGAAGATACTAACGATTTTTCCCAAATGGAGCAAGATGCATTATGATATGTGCATGAAGCATCGTTTATGGTTTTTCTTTTTTGCACTAAGTCTAGTGACTCATGCTGTTATTTTCTTTTCAAATATTAGAAAGGGTGAGCAACAAATGAGGCGTGAGCGTATTGGTATTGATATTCAGATTAAGGCGCATGCAATAAAGAAAGAAAAGAAAATTGAAAAAAAAGAAATCAAGAAGGTTGAACAAAAGCCCCGTAAAAGTGTTCAGGCAAAAAAAGAAACTTCTCCTTCTGAGCAGCAACAAGTTTTAACTAATAATACTTTCGATAATCAAATCATTCACTTTAAGGCACCAATATATCCACGCTCAGCGAGAAGGTCTGCGATAGGTGGTACAGTCACGATCTCCCTCATAGTGGGAGTTGACGGCAAGGTTATTGATGCCAAGATCTTAAGGCCAGCAGATTATGCAGCATTTAATGAAGCGGTTTTAAGTGTTGCTAAGCTGTGGCAATTCAAGCCTCAAAAGAGTCAAAATACGTACACTAAAAAGATTGTGTTTACTATTGAGTAATGACGCTTTGGTTCGTCAAAAAACATGATAATAATTCTATACTTGCACCTCAATTAAATTTAGAGGAATTATGAGTCAATATAGAATTCTCAATGGGAATGAATTAATCATTCAAGGTGCTCTTGAAGCTGGTTTTAATCTTTACACTGGTTACCCTGGGTCACCGTTAGCAGATTATTTTAATATCTTATATAAGAAGAAAAAAGAGTTTCACGATAGAGGTATCCGTGTTGTTATTGCTAACTCTGAGGCCAATGCCGCGGCCATGGCAAGTGGTGTAAAGCAAGCGGGACGTGATTGTATTGTGGCCATGAAGTCAATGGGACTTCATGTGGCAAGTGACGCTTTATCTGTTGGTAACTTTGCTAATCCTGCACGTCCAAAGATTGTTGATGGAAAAGAAATTTATCCTGCCACAGTCATTTGTGTTGGTGATGATCCTTGGTCAATGTCGACTTCAACTGCGGCAGATTCAAGGTACTTATTCAAGCATCTTCATATGTCTTTTTTAGAACCATCAAATCCGAAAGAGTTAAAAGATTGGATTGCAAAAGCAAAGGAGATTTCATCAAAAACAAGTCTCTATCAAGGTTTACTTCTAACAACATTCTTAGCTGAAGGTGGAGGACGCGTTGAGTGTTTTGATGAAGCACCAATTGAAGCTGGTTTAATTGATATTGATCCATCAACTTTTGATCTTCAAAAGAATGTTATGGTTCCACCAAACTCTCTACTTGCTGATGTGAGTATGATTAAAGAGCGCTTTCCAAAACTTCAGAGCGTTCTTAAAGAGATGGCCCTTGATCAGGTTTTTGGAAAAGCTAATGCTGATATTGGATTTATCTCAAGTGGTGTTATTTTTGAAACACTTAAGCAATGCTTAGAAGAAGGTGAGTACCTTGATCACTTTTCTCTTTATAAGGTAGCTTCTTCATTTCCACTTGTTGATGATTTATTAGTTCCGTACTTAAAGGGCCTAAAGAAACTAGTAGTGGTTGAAGAAAAGCGTGGCTTCCTTGAAGGAGAGATTCGCTCTCTTTGTCAAAAGCACGGTCTTATTCTTGATATTGTCGGTAAAGACTTTAAAGATACAGAAGGATTCCCTGCATTTGGTGGGCTTAGTTATGAAATCATCAGTGAAAAACTTGAGGCCCTGAAAGACTATCTTGAAATTGGCCAATGTAAATCATTGGCATTCGAAGAGAGAAACTTCGGGGAGATACTTCCAAAAAGACTTCCGACTTTTTGCCCAGGGTGTCCGCACCGTGAAACTCTTTCTCTTCTGAAAGATCTACGTCGCTGGCTTAAGGCCCAAGATATCGACCTCATCACTCACGGCGATGTTGGTTGTTACTCTCTTTCATTTCTTCCTCCTTTTGGAGAGATGCATAATTTATCTGCAATGGGACAAGGTGGTGCACTAGGTGCGGGGATGGATCTTTTTACAAAGAACCCTTCAGTTGTTCTTATGGGAGATTCAACTTTTTTCCACTCAGGTCTAACTGATATTTCAAACTCAGTTCAAGCTGATCACGATATTACTTATATTCTTTTAGATAATGATAATACTGCCATGACAGGCCATCAGATGACTCCAGCTTCTAAGATTAATGTCGAAGGAAGCAAGAGACCTAAGCAAGATATGTTAAATATCGTTCAAAATCTTGGTGTTAAAGTGGCCAAGGAAGTTAACCCTTCTGATCGCTATTTCTATCAAAACCTTATGCGTGAATTTGTCGTACAAAAAGGCGTGAAAGTCATTATTTCAAATAAAGAGTGCTCACTTACTTACCAAGCTAAGGTAAGAGCTAAGGAGAGAACTCAGATCAAGCAGAAAGGATCTTTAGCTGAGAAAACTTTCTATCAAATTAATACTTCTGCTTGTGAAGATTGTCGTGTTTGTATTGAAGAGACGGGGTGTCCTGGTTTAACTCAGGTAATGGATGCTTATGGAACTAAAATGGCCATCGATCCAACAATTTGTGTAGCCGATAGCTATTGTACAAAGATGAAGGCCTGCCCTAGTTTTGAAAAAGTAGTCGTTAAGGGGTATCACCCGACAATGTATCGAGACAGTGATCTTTCTCACTTAACATACGATCTTAAAGAGTTTGAAACGAAGAAGACATTTGATGCCATTGCTAGTGGAGATACTTGGCGAATGGTTGTCACTGGTGTTGGTGGATCAGGGATTACAACAATTTCTAAAATTATTGCAAATGCATGTGTTGAAATGGCCGGCCGTGATGATCTTGATTTTAAATTTATGGATCAAAAGGGACTTGCTCAAAGAAATGGAAACGTAACTGGTCACATGTCAATTTGTCATAGGGAAAAGTCGATGGGGGCGGTTACTCCACGTGGAGGATCTGACGTTCTCTTAAGTCCCGACCTATTAGATGGTATTGGGCAACTTGGATTCTTAAAGACGGAAAATGCGGTGGCCATTTTCGATGATTCATATCAAGTACCTCTTTCAATTCTTCTTGATAAAGGGGAGAGCGAGGAGAGCTTAACGAGAGCAAAGCTTATTGAGAAAGTTAGAAGCAAGGGTGATGATAGGATCATCCTTGTTCCACTTAAGAAGTGGTGTGATCTCTTTTTTGGAAAAGCAGTATATGCCTCAAGTATGATTCTTGGTTATGCATTTCAATTAGGTCTTGTTCCTTTTGGTGAAGAAGATCTTCTTGGTGCACTCAAAAAATCAATGAAGCCAGCAGAGGTTGAAAATAATATCGCCTCTTTTAAGCTTGGACGAGAAATGGCGTCTCTTGGAACTGAAGCCTTTGAAGCTAAGTATAAGAATCTTGTCATTAAGAGTAAGGATCCACTTGATTTAGCAATTGAGTCTATTAAGGCATCACTACTTCCATGGCATAATTCAAATTATATTCTTAATAAATTTAGACAGCATCTTGATCAGGCCATTGTTGATATTAATTGGATGAGTCGTAAAGACTTAATTCAAATGATTCACGATCAGTATATCTACAATCGTGGTAAAGAGACGACAGAGTTTATCTCAGGTGCCAGAGCTATTGGAACTATTGTTAATGAGGAAAATCGAGTTCTTGCGACAAGAGTTTTAGCTAAGACGTTTATCGTAAAAGATGAAGTTATGGTTGCGCATTTAATGCTTTCTCCATTCCTAAAACAAATGGAAGAAGGTATTTATAGCTTCCTTGGAAAGTCTTATACAAAAGAGAGAATCAATCGTCCGTCATTTGATATTTTTGGAAAGAAAATTGAATTTGATATTTCACCAAAAGATTGGCAATTAAAACTTATGAGACACTTTAGACTATTACGTTCATTCCTTCCATCATGGCACGAGAAGGAAAGAGAGATTAGTTCTAAAGTTAGAAATTATCTATTTAATGGCATTCAAAAGATTGAGGCCAAGAATAGTCAGTACCACGCGCTTAAACTTCTCGATAATATTAAAGGATACAGGGAAGTTCGCTACACTAATGCACAAAGAGTATTTAAAGAGTTGGAGATCAATTGAAGCAATCAGTTTCAGCAATATTTATCTGTGAGGATCAAATCCTCATTATGAAGAGACAAAACTACCTTAGGGCCTTTCCTGGCTACTCATCTTTTCCTGGTGGAAAAGTTGATGAGGAGGATGTGGTCAATGGTGGTGATGATTATCTTCTCTTTGCTCTTAAAAGAGAGATACAAGAAGAACTCTATATTAATATTGATGAACTGCTAAAGTTAGGACATATCACAGATGTTAAACAATACGCTCTTGCAGTTACACCTGACTTCAATCCACATCGCTTTGAAAATTATTATTTTAAAGTTTTTATAAAAGATAAGAATGCTCTTGATGAAATAGCTTTTCATTTTGATGATGGCGAGATTGCCAAGGCAACTTGGATGAATTGCCATGAGGCCTTTACTGAGTACAAAAAAGGACACCTCTTAGTTGTTCCTCCTATGATTACAATCTTAAAGGATCTTGATCGTGATATTAATAGTGTCGATTTTCTTGATGCTAATTTAAAGTATGATGGAGATAAACAAGTACCAATGATAGAGCCTTTATATGGCCTACGTCAGTATATGCCATTGTCTCACACTTTTCCTCCAGCAAATCGTACAAATTGCTTTGTTATTGGAGATGAAGATGGAAAAAAGATTGTTATCGACCCATCTCCTAAGAATGAGAAAGAATTGGAAAAGCTTATCTATGGGCTAAAAGAGCATCGATTAAGTGAAATATTTTTAACACATCACCATCCAGATCATCATGAGTTAAGCCGTGAGTTGGCAAAAAAGTTAAGCCTTCCTTTTTCCATGTCTAAAGGTACTTACGAGCATCTTCTAAAAGACTTTGGAAATGATTATTTTGATGGCCATGAAGTAAATTTTTATAAGGATGGTGATATTGTCACAACGTCATGTGGCCATGACGTGAGGCTTGTCACTACAGGAGGCCATGCTTTCGGTCAAAGCTCGCTTTTACGAGCAGACGGCGCATGGATGATCGTATCTGATCTCATTCAAACAATCGGAACAGTTACAATTGGTGGCATTGGTTCGGATATGAGAGAATATTTCCAGTCTCTTAATCAAGTCATTAATCTTGATCCACAAGTCGTGATGCCGTCCCATGGAATTTGCCTTGGGGGGACCAATAAGGTTAAGCATACATTGGAACACAGAATTGAAAGAGAAAATCAAATCCGTGCATGCCTAGAAGAGGGGAAAAGTCGCGAAGAGATTTTTCAATCAATTTATCCTGATTTACCTGATAGGTTACACAAGTATGCATATGCTACGATTGATTCTCACTTAGATAAGTTAAATAAGTTTGGGCCAGGACTTTGCTAAAAAGCAAAATTTATTGGCACTATTAATTGCATAAATTTTGGTGATTAGTAATTCTACAATTCATAAAAATTCTTTGATATCAACTAGTTGAAGCCGGCCGTAAAATTATCTTGCGTCTAATTAATTAAAATCATTCACTCACATCCTTTCTCAAGTGAAAATAAAAGAGGGGAGTGGTCAACTTTATTATCGGTTGAGTAAAGAAATAAAACTTATTAACCGATAAATTAAGAAGATTAATCTATGTGAGGAAGAAATGAAAGTTGTTAAATCATCGATTATCCTATTATTCACGATTAACTCAAGCTTTGCCAACAGTCTAGTAAGTGGAGTAGCTAATCAAAGTGGTGACATGCTTGGAGCTGCGGTTGGTAATGCTGTTGTGAATGCGAGTGGACAGTTCAATGCTGTGGACCCTGTTCAACAAGTTCTTGTTCAACAAGTCTACAATATTGCGGAAACGAATCAAGATTTTGAGAAGTCCATTCGCCTTAAGCGTATACAGTTAAGAGAACTTGAGGGTGGGGATGGAATTAGAAGTAAGGTTCCTCCAATGTATTATAGTCCAAGCTTCCTTCAGGCCGGCCTTATGAGTCGAATTGATGATTCCTTGATTGATTTTGATTATGATACGAACTTCGACTTGAGCTATGATGATAATCCGCAAAAAGATCGATCAAATACTCCCTTCAGGATTGGCCAAAGTGTTCAATACCCATTTAGCTCATCAGCTGCGGTAGCGAGTAACCCTTGGAATAAAGGATATATTTTTCGTTTTGATGAAGCCTATAGACCTTGTTCTGGTGATGAATCTCTTACTCAGGGGCGTCTTGGAACTAATGGGAAATCTTTAGAATCATTTATGTTTAAACTTGATAGCCGCTTTAAGGGCTGTTCAGACGATTACTTATCAATGGATGAAGATCCGTTTAACTTAACACCAAAAGTAGATTCTCAAAAGTTTTGTAATTGCGCTAATAAGATAACTCACTCTGATGAACAAGAAGAAGAATTAGCTCAAAAGGATGTCATTGATAATTTTTCAGATAAAATCTATGGAAAAGTTGTTGCACATAGAGTTAAAGAGTTTAAAGACTTTTTAGAAAGATCTAGAGTTCGTTTCGATGAATTCGATAAGAAAAGCTATGTTAATGATCCGTATAGTTGTTCTGGTCAGAATATTGAAAATCTAAGTAATAAACTTAAGTCTTGTTTTGCAGGGAAACTTGGTGATGCCATTGATAAGAAACTAGATCTTGATTCTTCAAAAGATATGATAGGCCTGCACTTTATGACGACAATCCCTGCACTAGGAAACTCGTCTAGACAATCTCGTGCTAAGAATCGTTTCGAACAAATTTTTAAAGACATTGATGAAAAGGTTAGTGGACAAAGACAGATGTTCACAACTGATGATGAGAAGCTAAAGGAATTCGCAAATATTTTTATCTTAGAGTATAGCCAGCATAAAAGAGGCCCTCTAGGCTTCCCACGTTCATATGTAGCCCGCTTAAATAAGTATATTTATAGTGATCCTATTATGTATGGAGCTTACCAGGACTTTAGAAAACACGAGCTTGATGTAACAGATAAAACGATAAGGGCCAAGGCCAATTTAGAAAATAAAAGCCAAGGTTGGGGAAGCTCTTTTGTCGATAATATGTATATCTCTCAAGTTCAAGAAGATATGCTTATGTTACAATTTGCGACTTCCATTTCCAGTCAAACCTTACCTCGACTACTTGATGGTTCTTCGAAAGCATCTCTGTCTGAAATTTCTAAAGCTTTAAATGACCTTGAAACGAAAAATGATCAAGGCGCTAAAGTTATGGGAGATATGTACAATGTTATTAGAAATCAACATGAGAGTGAGTTAAGAGCAACATGTCGTCAAAAAATTGAGGCCCTTGAAAAAGACTGTAATAGTAGTCCTAAGGAAATTATGTCTTCTCTATCTTTAGAAGAGTTTGTTGCTATTAATGATACGAATAGTGAAGATGTATCTTTAAATTCAAGAAAGTACTGTCTTGCTCTAGATATGGGAGTAGTCAATACGAATGCCAATAAACTTGCTAGTGATGTTGTATCAGATTCTCAAAAAGTATTAGAACAAATTAAAGGTACATATGATCCAACAACAGGTCTTGCGACTAATAAAGTGAAGAGTGATCAAGACTCGAAGTTAGAGGGGGGCCTCGGTGGCTTTGTTGAGAGAGCTAATACTGCTGGAGATATCATTAATAATGGTCAAGAATCAGGTATAGCAAATGATGGTAGCTCAAGTGAGTATAACTTTGACGAAGCTGCGCAGTTTCTTGAGAGCTATAATAGCTCAAATTCAGCTGTTTCAAATTCAAGTTTCACAAGCTCTAATGTCATTGATAGTGATTCTCTACAATCGATGATTCAAAATCCTACGACATCTGTAAAATCATTAGAAGATGTAAAATCAAGAGTCGAGGATGAAGCCCAAGCAATTGCTAGAGAGATCGAGGAGAATCAAAACTCAACTGCAGTATCTACGGATGAAGCAAGCCAAAGTGCGGAGCTTAAGGCCGAATTAGCTGCTCTAAAGGCACAAATTGCTGAGCTAAATTCTGCCATTACATCTAAGAATGAAAACAACGATCCGGCCGATGACCTTGAAAGAGAAAAGAGGATTGCAGCACAAAGAAATAAAGTCATGTCTAATATTTCAGCGAGCAGTGGTTTTGGTGGGGGACGTCGTGATGCCTCTCCATCAAATTCTCAAAGGGCTGTTCAACAGGCATCTGGAGGCTCTAGTATTCCAACAAACTCAAACGCAGCTAGTGCAGGAAGTATTTCGTCTGCCGGTTCTGGTGTAAGTGGGATAAATCGCCTTGGAGCAACAGGTGGGCTTGGACTTACTTCTGGGTCTTCTTCATCTCGCGCAGCTTCTGGTGCTGTGGCCGGGGATAATATTGCAAAAAGTGATCAGCGATTAGTAGCTAAGGCCATTGCTGAAGGAAGTAATAGTGTCGTTCTGGCCGATGGCCGAGTTTACTATATTGGGCACGATGAAGAAGGAAATGTGATTCTTTCTGAAACTGCAGAAGAAGTTCTAGCAAGTGTTCCAGGGCCAGAACAAGAAGGCCCTCAATTACCGAAGCCAAAGGCCGAGGATGGCCCAAAACGTGAAATAGCATCTGAAGGTGAAGAAACTAAAGCACCTGGTGAAGACAGCATTTACTCTAAATTTTTAGATGCTGCTGAAATAAGCGAATAGTCCAATTTCATATTCTAATTAATAACAAGGCCAGCTTTTGCTGGTCTTTTTTTATTTTTTTTTATTTTTTTTATTTTTTTTAAACTTTTTTTAAAAATAGAAAGTGTTGAAACGACGACTATAATTGGCATAGAAGGATTTTGTTGATTAGGAAATATTTATTTGTTTTTGAACATATTTACATGTGAAATCAGTGAGTTTGATCACTCGATATCTGTTGTCTTAAAAACCTATTTAGAAATTAAATTCTTTGCATCCATAATATATTGAAGAAAGGAAGTGAGACAATAAAAATTAGTCACTTAAGAGAATTCTTAATGTCACCGATAGACAAAATGGATCAGGTATCCGGGACGGAAATGAAATTAATTAAAATATTTATCACGACAACTTTATTTACTCTACAAAGCACAACTCAAGCGGTGGCGATTTTTGGTGCAGGCGCATCTGTTTCTCCCATCCATAAAAACTTACTTATGTTAAGTCAGGTTGATACTAATGCTGCTAATGCAGGCACCTATCTTCTTCAACAAGTTGATCATAATGAAGATACATTTAACGAGATTAGGAAAAATCGTATTCTTGGAACGAGTGATCCATTTGTTGACATGGAGAAGACTTTAGCAAATGCGGGCTGTGTTGGAGATCGTAAGAGCTCTTCGCCAGCAGATGATCAAATTGACCAAGTAACTAAAATGGAAATTAGTATGTCGAGATATGGAAATGCATGTCGAGACACTCTCTATAGTGTTGACCTTAATGAAGGTGCTAAAGAAAAGATTAATGTTAATCAATATTGTGATTGCGTAACTAATGTTACAGATACAGTCACAGAAGAGCAGTCATTTATCCCTAATTCAGATCAAGCTTATAAAAATAAGCTTTATTCTGCTATCGTTGCAAGTCGTGTTTACAATTTACTTGATCTCATTAGAGACAATGCTGGCCGACTAGAGCGTTATCGTCATAAGTTATCTATTAGAGATGAGAACTTTGATCGATTTACTTGTACAAAGAGTGATATCGATAAGATTAGTCAAAAGATTGAATCTTGTTTTAGTCCCCAAGTCAGAGACGCTATTGATAAGAAGATTGGTTATAATCTCGATAATCTTTTAAAAACAAATGCTGAGGGGGATGCTAAGCAACGTCTTAACCAGCTATTCACTAATTCTAATTCTGATATTGATGAATACTTCGATGAGAGGATTGCAGCCGAAAATGTTACTTTAGATGCTAGAGGTGGTAGCAAGAGAAGACAATTCATTGATCTTTTTATTGTAAAATTTAATGAACAAAGAATTGGCGGAGAAGGATATTCGAAGGATTATAAAGATGATCTTAAAGCCTACATTTATAATAACAAAATTTTTAGTCGTGAGTTTTATAGCTTTAGAGAAAAAGAAATTGCAAAGACAGATAAATTAAGTCGTTCACTTTACTATCAAACAAATGGGAAAGAAGGGCGACTCGATTATGCTGATCAGATTTTTACAGCAGAGGAAGAAGAACAATTTCTAATTCAGTATGTTTCTTTCTTTAGTTCAAAGTTTATGAAGTCAATGGTTCGTGATGCAGATGACTTTGAGCAAGTCTCTAAGGCATTAAAGGATATTAAAAGCGATGACACTGATACTAAGAGGTTTATTTTTGACTCCTTAATGAATCACTTAACAGGTCTAAAAGAAGAGGTTATTAGTGAATGTGAGAGTCGAATTGAAGAGCTAGAATATACTTGTGATCCTACAAAGGTTGATGATGTAATGAAAAGTGTCTCGGCCGTAGAGTTTACAGAGGCAAATGAGTTATTTGGTGGTAACGATATTGCAACGGCCAACTTTTACTGTTCTGCTGTTGATAAGGGAGAAATTTCTCAAACTGTTGCGGGTGGCTACGGAAACTTCACTTCGACTTATGATCCAGCATTAGTCTTCGATGAAGTTCGTGGTAGTCATGGACAACAAATTGCATCACTTAGAGAGTCTTATGAAAAAGGCGGCTTAGCAAATGCATTTAATAATAACTCTAAGGCCAGTTCAACTATTGATAATATCTCAAACGATGCGATAGATGATGGAGCATTTTCTCAAACGGCCGAGTATTTAAATAAAAAGTATAATGCAAACTCACAAAATAGAGCGATGGCAAATGACTCACAAATTGCTCAAGTAAGTCAGGCACAAGTTGTAAATAATCAAACGAGTGTGGCATCTAATAATGTAACGACAAAACATGAAGCAGTTGAAAGAGATCTACAAAGTGAAGTTGATAAAATAGAAGAGAAACTTTCTTCAACAGAAACTGGTGATACTGAGGCCCAAGAGCTTAGGAAGCAACTTAGAGAACTTAAAGAACAGTTAGCAAGTGTTGCTAAAAATGCACTTGCTGTTAATGAAGAAAGTTCGAAGAATAGAGAAAGAGTTGCTGCCAGTGAGCAGGCATTTAATGAAGATGCTTCATATAATGGAGTACATAATTCCGGTTATACTGGGGCCGTAAATTCTCACTCTCAGGTAAGGGCCGTAGCTACTGCTGGAGCTGGTGGAAGCCGTGGAAGTGGTAGCGCAAGTATTGGAGCCTCTTCTTCTGCTGGCATGGCCGCGGTTGCAAGTTCTCTAGGGCCAGCGGAGATGGCATCTGGGTTAAGTTTATCAAGTAGTACAGGATCTGATATATTATCCGTTTCAGATAATCGTATTGGAAAGCAGGACCGAAAACGCGTTGCGGATGCCATTTCAGAAGGAAGTAATCGAGTTGTTTTGGCCGATGGACAAACTTATTTTATCGGTCATGATGATAATGGAAATGTCATTCTTTCTCAGTCAAAGGATGCGCTGTATGAAGTAGCAATACTACCGGAACTTGAAGGGCCACAGTTAGAATTCGATCAAATAAAGAAATTAGATAACGCAGGTCGTTCTATTGCCTCAGAGCCTTCAGAAGTAAGTTCGGAGGAGAGTATCTACTCTAAATTTCTCAATGCAGCAGAAATATCAGAATAATTTCTTAGATTAAACCTATGTGAGGCGCGTTATAACGTGCCTTGCCTTGTCAAAATCCATCATAAATAGATAAAATTGCTCAGTTTTATTACAAAAATTTGAGGCAATTTCTATGACAATTTCAGGGACGCTACCTATCGTTTCTAAAGTTGATCGCTCTAGTGACGACTTTAGAGAAAATTTCAATTTTCATTTTTCAAATGTAGAAGAATTAAGAAACAAAGTTAAACATGCTCATATGGGTGGAGGAGAAAAATCTGTTTCTCGTCACCATTCTCGTGGAAAGTTACTTCCACGTGAGCGTATTGATAAGATTCTCGATGCAGGATCTCCATTTATTGAATTATCTTCATTAGCTGCTAATGGTATGTACGGCATGGATATTCCAAGTGCTGGTATCGTAACAGGTATCGGTAAAGTCCACGGTGTATGGTGTATGTTTGTTGCAAACGACGCCACAGTTAAGGGTGGAACTTATTTTCCTATGACTGTTAAGAAACACTTAAGAGCGCAAGAGATCGCACGCGAGAACCGTCTGCCTTGTATTTATCTTGTTGACTCCGGAGGAGCCTTTCTGCCAATGCAAGATGAGGTATTCCCAGATAAAGAACACTTTGGAAGAATCTTTTTTAATCAGGCGCAAATGTCTGCTCAAGGGATTCCACAGATTGCGGTTGTTCTAGGTTCATGTACTGCTGGTGGGGCGTATGTTCCTGCCATGGCCGATGAATCAATCATCGTAAAAGATAATGGAACGATCTTCTTAGGTGGCCCACCGTTAGTAAAAGCAGCAACTGGAGAAGAAGTTGATGCTCAAACTTTAGGTGGGGCAAAAGTTCACACGAGTGAATCAGGTGTAGCAGATCACTTTGCAGAAGATGAAGAAGATGCTCTAGCTATTACGAGATCAATCGTTGAGAATACAAACTTTGTGCAAAATGAAGACGACTTTAACTTTGAGATGCCAAAGCATGATGCAGAAGATATCTACGGAATCTTACCTCGCGATACAAAGAAGCCATTTGATATTCGTGAGATCATCGCTTGTCTAGTTGATGGGTCACGCTTTCATGAATTTAAAGAAAAGTACGGTCCGACTCTTGTTTGTGGGTTTGCAAAAATTTGTGGAGAAAGAGTAGGGATTGTTGCTAATAACGGTATTCTATTTTCTGAGTCTGCCATTAAAGGCTCTCACTTTATTCAACTTTGTGGTCAAAGAAATATTCCTCTTGTTTTCCTACAGAATATTACAGGTTTTATGGTTGGTTCAAAATATGAAGCAGAAGGGATTGCCAAGCATGGTGCTAAAATGGTTACGGCCGTATCAACTGTAAATGTTCCTAAATTTACTGTTGTGATTGGTGGCTCATTTGGAGCTGGAAATTACGGTATGTGTGGACGTGCTTATTCTCCTCGTTTCTTATGGATGTGGCCTAATGCTCGTATCTCGGTAATGGGTGGAGAGCAAGCTGCTGGAGTACTCGCTACTGTTCGTCAAGATGGACTAAAGGCCAAAGGTGAAAAGCCAATGAGTGCTGATGAAGAAGCGAAGTTTAAGCAACCGATCTTAGATAAGTACGAAAATGAAGGTAGTGCATATTACTCAACGGCCAGACTATGGGATGATGGTGTTATCGAGCCACACAAGACTCGTGACATCTTAGGTGCAGCTCTAAAAGCAAGTAAGCAAGCACCTATTGAAGAGACAAAGTTTGGTGTCTTTAGAATGTAATTAATAAGAAAGGATTTTTTATGACAGGATTTACAAAAGAGATAAGAACAGGTGAAGAGAGTGGGATTTGTTTTATTACACTTAATCGCCCTGAAGTACATAATGCGTTCAATGATGAAATGATTGCAGCACTTACAGAAGAGTTTTTAGCACTTGAAAACGATGATAGCGTACGCGTTGTGATTCTTACCGGTGCTGGAAAGTCATTCTGTGCAGGAGCGGATCTTAATTGGATGAAGAAAATGAAAGATTACTCGATGGAGGAGAATATTGCTGACTCGAAAAAGTTAGCAGGGTTATTCCATGCAATTAATAATCTTTCTAAGCCAGTGATTGGTCGAGTAAACGGTGCTGCCCTAGGCGGTGGAGTTGGACTTGTTGCTTGTTGTGACTTTGTCATTGCAAGTGAAAGTGCGAAATTTGGATTAACTGAAGTTAATTTAGGACTAGTTCCTGCTGTTATCTCTCCATTTGTGATGGCAAAAATCGGAGAGTCAAATGCTCGCCACCTCTTCCTAACTGGTGAAAGATTTGATGGGAAACGTGCTCTAGAGATTGGCCTGATTCATAAGGTATCACTTGATCGCTACTACGATGCCGATATCGTTAGTATGGCCAAAGAGTTAATCAAGGTTGCCCCAAATGCACAAAGAGTTGCAAAGAAACTTATTTTTGGTGTGAAAGAGCGTCTTGGAAATGATGAAGAGACGATGAATTACACTTGTGAAGTAATTGCAAAACAAAGAATTTCTGATGAAGGTCAGGAAGGAATGACTGCATTACTTGAAAAAAGAAAACCTAACTGGAAATAAATAATATGAAGAAGATTGAAAAAGTATTAATCGCCAACCGCGCAGAGATTGCACTAAGAGTTATTAAAACTTGTCGCAACCTTGGTATAAAAACTGTAACTCTTTACACTTTTGAAGAAAGAAATCTTCCTCAAAGAGAGTTCGCTGATGAATCATATTACTTAGAAGGGAAACTTCTTAGTGAAACTTATTTAAATATGGATAAGATTATTCAGATCGCTAAAGATAGTGGGTGTGATGCAATTCACCCTGGTTATGGATTCCTTTCGGAAAATGCTACTTTCTCTCAGAAGGTAACAGACGCAGGACTCATCTTTATAGGTCCAACACCTGAACATATCGTTCTAATGGGTGATAAGAAGGGATCAAAAGATAAGATGATCGAAATTGGTGTCCCTGTTATTCCTGGATATAATGGAGAAAATCAAGATCCTGAGTTTCTTAAAGCTGAAGCTGATAAGATGGGATACCCTGTTCTTATTAAAGCATCTGCCGGTGGTGGTGGAAAGGGGATGAGAGTTGTTAATGATTCGAAAGACTTTCTAGCTGAACTCGAAAGTTGTAAGCGTGAAGCATTAAGCTCTTTTGGGTCTGATATCGTACTTATTGAAAAATTTATCACAAGTCCTCGCCATATTGAAATTCAGGTGATGAGTGATACTCATGGCAATCACTTTCACTTCTTTGAAAGAGAGTGCTCGATCCAAAGACGTCACCAGAAAATTATTGAAGAGACTCCTTCAATGGCATTAAGTGATGAATTAAGAAAGCGCATGACTGATGCTGCTGTAAAGATCACTACTGCAATTAATTATCACGGTGCAGGTACTGTTGAGTTAATTCTTGATGGAGAAGATTTTTACTTCCTAGAAATGAATACAAGACTTCAAGTTGAGCACCCAGTAACAGAAATGGTTACAGGCTATGATCTCGTTGAATTACAACTTATGGCCGCTAGTGGTGAAAGATTTGACTTTACTCAAGATGATATTAAGCAAGTAGGACACGCTATTGAATGTCGTATTTATGCCGAAGATCCTGACAATGATTTTATGCCTGCAATTGGCCGTCTTGAATATATTGGAGACGCTATTGATGGTGTACGTCTCGATACTGGTTATAAGAACGGAAATTCAATAACTGTTAATTTTGATCCTATGATTGCAAAGGTTATCACTTGGGGAGCAGAACGAAACGAAGCTGTTGGGACAATGATTGCGGGTCTAAATCATCTACCATTTGAAGGTCTAACGACTAATAATGATTACCTTGTAAGAATCTTAAAGCATGAAGCATTCTTAGCAGGAAACACATATACTCACTTTGTAAAAACTTATGAAGAAGATCTTGCTCCTGCTGAAGTCTATGCGGAGGAAATCGCTGCGGCACTTGCTCATGATTTCTTAAAAGATGATATTCTTTTTGATTCATTTAGAATGAGTGGAGATGCTGGAGAGAAGAGAGTTTATGAGTTTGGAGATAATACTTTTGAAGCATTCTTCAAGTTCTCTGGAGTAAGTACTTTAGTTGTTCGCTTTGAAGGCTTTACGAGTGCTGTGGATATTGAAGAGGATGCACTTTGGATTAATGAAGTGCCATTTCATATTTTAACTCAAAAAGACGCTTATATTGTAAATAGTAAGCGTGTTGAAATTAAAAGAAATATTGCAAAACGTTCTGGATCTGCAACTGGAGAGGCCCATGAGATGAGTTCCCCAATGCCTGGGAAGATTCTTAAGGTTCATGTTGAGCTAGGACAAGAAGTAAAGATTGGTGACGCTCTTATTGTTATGGAGGCCATGAAAATGGAACATACAGTAAAGGCATCTCGTGATGGAAAGATTGATGCTATACTTGTTCAAGAAGGCCAAACAATTGATGGTGGAGTTGACCTCGTAGAATTAAACTAACTCGGATTAACTATGACTAAGAAAATTAAGATTGTTGAAGTAGGACCTCGTGATGGATTACAAAATGAAAAGAATTTTGTGGCCACTGCAGATAAGCTTGAGTTTATCAGGCTTCTTAGTGAAACAGGTTTATCAACGATTGAAGTAACAAGCTTTGTTCGTCCAGATAAAATTCCTCAAATGAAAGATGCTGCGGATCTCTATCCTCAAGTTCTAAAGATCACTGAGGGAAAAGGGATTGCAACTCCTTGTTTAGTTCCTAACCTTAAAGGTCTCGAAGTCGCAAATGGACTTGGTGTTAAAGAAATTAGCATGTTTACAGCAACGTCTAATACATTTAATCAAAAGAATATCAATGCAACAATTGAAGAGGCCCATGCAAGACAAGTCGAAGTGGCCAAGGCCGCTCTTGATGATGGTATGAAAGTGAGAGGTTATCTCTCAACTGTCTTTGGTTGTCCTTATGAAAAAGATATTGATGATAAGGCCATTCTTGATGGTATTCAAAGGTTATTGGACCTTGGATGTTATGAGATCTCTTTAGGTGACACGATTGGTGTTGCTAATCCTGCCCAGGTAAAACGAATAACAAAACTCATCGCTAAGCATTTTGACTTAAAACAAATGGCCATGCATTTTCACGATACTGAAGGGATGGCATTAGCAAATATCTATGCCTCTCTTGAAGAAGGAATCGAAGTTTTCGATTCATCTGCAGCAGGCCTAGGTGGTTGTCCATATGCCAAAGGGGCAAGTGGTAATGTTGCAACTGATGATGTTGTTAATCTCTTACATAAATTAGGTTATGAAACTGGTGTGGATATGGATAAACTTCATGATGCTAGTTCATTTATCATTTCTAAAATTGGTCACTCTGCACCGTCTAAGTTTTTTCAAGCTTACAAAGGAAGAAAGTAATGTCTATTTACGCCTACGAATTTGAACATTTAAAAATTGAAAAGAAAGATGCTGCCCTTTGGGTAAGTCTTGATAATACAAAGATGGCCAATGCTATCACAAATAAAATGATCGCTTCACTTACTGAAGTTCTAACATTTGCTGATGGTGACCCTGATATTCGTGTGATTGTCTTAAAAGGCGAGGGAGATAACTTCTGTGCTGGAGGCGATATCAAGGCAATGGTTGCTCGCAAGGGAATGTTTGCTGGAGAATCATTTGAATTAAGAAATCGTTACTCAAAAGGAATTCAAAATATTCCAAGAGTTATTGAGAGACTTCAAAAGCCTATTATTGCTATGGTTCATGGTGGTGCTATCGGGGCAGGTTGTGATCTTGTGGCAATGTGTGATCTTGCAGTGGCAAGTGATGATGCTAAATTTGGAGAAACGTTCTGTAAGCTTTCACTTGTTCCTGGTGATGGTGGCCCTTACTTTCTTACAAGAAAAGTTGGTTACACTAAAGCAATGGAGATGTACTTAACAGGCCGAATCTATACGGCAAAAGAGGCAATGCAGATGGGCCTCGTTAATAATATTGTAACAGGTGAAGACCTTGAACTTGCCGTTACTGCGTTTGCAAATGAGATCTCTGCTAATGCTCCAGTTGCAGTTCAATTAACAAAGACTGCGATGAAACGTGCTGCCCATGATGATCTTGAGTCTCACTTAAATCTTATGAGTGCTTATCAAGGGATTGCGCAAAGAACAAATGACCACTTTGAAGGTCTTTCGGCCCTAAAAGAAAAGAGAAATCCAGATTTTAAAGGAAATTAGTATTAAGCTTATCGTCTTGGCCTTTTTGGTTTCTTTTCTCACGTCTTGTTCAAACACTCTCTATAGTGGAGAGGGTGAGAGAATATTGCATATTTCAAAACATGCTAACCGAGAGGCCATTACACTAAAAGCTAACCATGAAATCCAAAATATGTTCTATGGAACACTTCCAAAACAACATCATGTGAAATTAGGAAACGACTTTTTTCGCCGTCGAAGTGAATATGTCTCTCGAATTGAAATACAAGAAATAGAATCACCATTAGATCAGTTTATAAAATTTTTAAGCTTCGGTCTTTTCTCAAAAAAACAAATTGAAGTAAAGGCCGCAACGGACATAGGAGAGAATGAGTATGAAGTTTATTAAGCTTATCATTCTTCCTTTGGTACTGCTTTTAACCTCTTGCGCCTCAAGTGGTGTGAAGCTTAATAGTCAATTCTGTGCTTCAAAGAACGGCGTATGGGCAAACTCTGAAGAGAAACTTGAGTATCAGGTCTCAAAAAATATTTCTGGTTTTGGAATTGAAGAAAGAAGAATTCGAGATATCTTTAGACAAAGAAGTTATGACTGCCGCATGGTTAGTAAAATGCGAGTCACAATCAAACAGGGGTTCTTTGAGGCCCTGATTAGCCTTATCCCTGGTTACTCTTCAAATACAGTTATCATTGATTTTAATCTAGAAGATTCATAAGGCCTGAAAAGAAGTCTTTCTTATAAGCGTCTACTTCTTCTTGTGACTCAAGGTGACCAAAATTCTGGCGATCTTGTTTGACAAAGAAGCTCTTCGCTTTATCTGTACATAGAAAGCGTGAGTGGTGACGTGCAAGCATATTTCCATAGATTTTTCTCTGCTTACAAACTGTCATAATTAACTTTTCTTGAGCACGTGTAATTCCAACGTAACAAAGTCTACGCTCTTCAGCGTCGCCTTCACCGTTAACAATTGTTCTTTTGTGAGGAAGGATTTCTTCTTCAACACCAACCATATAAACTTGTTTAAACTCAAGGCCTTTTGACGAGTGAAGTGTCATTAATGTTACTTCATTCTTTCTCACATCATCGTCCTCTTCATCATCTTTTGAATCTTGAGAGTCCTGTAACATGAGTTTTTCCATGAACTTATTTAGGGTTGCTTGTTCCTTAAAATTCTCTGTGAAACGGGCCGCTGACTCAATAAAGAAGTGAATATCATCTTTTCTTCTTGAGGCCTGTTTAACTTGATCATAGCATTTATCAATATACTCAAAATACTTTAGATCCTCAGTAAGACTTGTAATCGCTTGACCTAGGGGCTGTCTCTCGAAATATCCTTTTGCCGTTTCGATCAATTGAACAAATGCCGATATCTTCTCAGCTCTTGGCCCTGCAAGCTCTGGAGCACCTTTCATCGCACTAAAGAGATCAATTTGATGGGCCTCACTTTCTTCAAGAAACTTCTCTAGCGTCTTCATCCCAATTCCGCGATTTGGAACATTTAGAATTCTTCGAAGCGCCATCTGGTCGGCCGGGTTCTTAATTACTGAAAGGTAGGCCATGATATCTTTTACTTCTTTCTTTTCGTAAAATTTCTGACCACCAATGATTGTATAAGGAACTTGTGAAAGTCTTAACTGTTCTTCTATTGGAGCAGCTTGTGTATTTGAGCGGTAAAGAATTGCAATATCACCAAGGTGCCCACCTTTTGATTGGTGGGAGATGATATCCTCAACAATGATTTCTGCTTCATGATCAGTATCTTCGAGCTCCCAAAGAATTGGTTTGTGATCACTAGGCTTATCTGACCAAAGTGTCTTATCTCGTCTGTCTGTATTTTCTTGAATAACAGCGTTAGCAAGTTTTAGGATTGGAGAAACTGAACGATAGTTTTGCTCAAGTTTAATAATCTTAGCTCTTGAATAGTCTCTCTCAAAACCAATAATATTTGAGATATCTGCGCCTCTAAATGAGTAAATGGCCTGATCATCATCACCAACAACACATAGGTTATCGTGTGCACAAGTTAAGTGACGAATAAGCCTAAATTGAAGCGGGTTTGTATCCTGATACTCATCAACCATGATGTACTTAAAGCCATTTGAATACTCGAGAGCGATCTCAGGATTGTCATCAAATAGTTTTACAGTAAGTAGAAGAATATCATCAAAATCGATGGCATTATAAAACTTAAGCTTCTCTTGATAGTACTCATATAGAAAATTGACTGCGTGATCGTAAGGATCCTCACCATCAAAGAAAGGTGAGTCTGCAAAGTCTTCAGGTGTGATTCCTTCATTTTTTAACTTACCAATCTTCGACTGAATAACTTCTTTTTTAAAAGAGCCTTTATTATCGTGATAAAGCCTAAGCCCTTCACGAATGATACTCATCTGATCTGTTTGATCATAAATCGAGAAATTTTTATGATAACCAAGATGAGTAATTTCTTTCTTAAGAATTTTTAGACCGAGAGAGTGAAATGTCGCTAGTGTCATTCCTCGAGACTTATTCTTCCCAAGGAGACCGTGGACCCTTTCCTTCATCTCTTTTGCGGCCTTATTTGTAAATGATACGGCCAGGATTTGCTTACCTGGAATATGCAGGTTATCTACCATATGCGCAATACGGTACGTGATAGTACGTGTTTTACCACTTCCAGCACCTGCTAAAATCAGTACTGGGCCTTCGATGGTCTCAGCCGCCTCGCGTTGTTTGTCGTTTAATCCTGCCAATGAAATCATGCTTATAATGTGCCTCCAGAGAGTCGATTAGGCAATCGCTTTATCAATTCTGACCTACTTTTTTAAATGCATTGCATCTTGATAAAACCGAGCTAAAGAGTCAGAATTTCATGTATGAACACAACACAACTACGATCGATTTTATTGAATTTAATAATTCTACTGGGTGCGCTATATACCCAAGCATCAGAGCTTCCAAGTCGAAGCGATATCCATGCATTAATTGGCCATCAGACTTCCGTTAAATCTCAAGGCTCTCGCGGTACATGCACAATGTTTAGTGCAATTGGAATTGTTGAGCACTTACTCATTCGTAAACACGGATTTCTTCCTGTTGAGCTCGATTTATCAGAGCAGTGGATGGAATATCTCATCATGAAGGATAAGAGCTGGGAAGGCTCGACAACTTCTAAGAATATGCGCGCCATTCTTGATTGGGGAGTTGTTCACGAGAAGACATGGCCTTACTCTCGTAAGAAGTGGCCATCTCTTGATGAAGACTATCCCGAGATTACAATGGCCAAACAGGCCTGTGGTCACTTAGTTGCGCTACCAAAGTATTTAAAGTCATGTCTACTGGGCCAACGAGATCCTCGTTTATTTGAAATGGCCGATTATGATATTGCGCAAATCGATCCTGACTTTATCCCTATTAGAAAAGAGGCAATTTATTTAAGGGATACTCTTGTTGGTGACCTCTACTCAAGAAAGAAGTCATACATGTCGAAAGACTTATCCAGAATTAAGAAATGGTTAAGTGATGGAAAGTCAGTTATTCTAGGGACTAAGTTATACTATGGTTCGTGGAATTCTAAGAAAACTGAAACATATGAAATTCAAGAGCGAGATAAGTCAAAGTGGTATGCCGGTATTGTTGGTTATCCTGAAGTTGGAACTCGTGATCGCCGTATTTCAAGAACCAATGGTGGTGGCCATTCGATGATTCTTGTTGGCTACGATGATGATGTTATCGTTAAGACGAGAATGCAGATGGAAGACGGTTCTTGGCAGGAGTTTGAGTACAAAGGTGTTTATTACTTTAAGAACTCTTGGGGTGTTAAAGGCTTTGGAAAAAGATTTAAACTAGATGGAGTAAGCTATCCTGGTTATGGAATGATTACTCAGAAATATGCACATGATTTTGGAAATTTTTTCTATATAGATTAAGGAGATGGCCATGGCCAAGAAGAAAGTAGCAAAGAAAAAAGTTGCTAAAAAAGCGACAAAGAAAGTAACTAAGAAAAAAGTAGCAAAAAAAGCAACAAAGAAAGCAACTAAGAAAAAAGTGGCTAAAAAAGTAGCGAAGAAAGCGACTAAGAAAAAGGTTGCTAAGAAAGTAGCAAAGAAGAAAGTTGCAAAAAAAGCGACTAAGAAAAAAGTTGCTAAGAAAGTAGCAAAGAAAGCAACTAAGAAAAAGGTTGCTAAGAAAGTCGCAAAGAAAGCGGCTAAGAAAAAAGTAGCAAAAAAAGTTACGAAGAAAGCAACTAAGAAAAAAGTAGCTAAGAAAGTTACGAAGAAAGCGACTAAGAAGAAAGTTGTAAAAAAAGCAAATCCTTCAAAGGATCTTTTTGACTCTCTTCTAGAGCTAATCAGAGTAACTTCAACAGTTCTTCCAGACGATATTCAGAAAGTAGTTCTAGAGGCCCTTCACAGAGAAGAGAAGAATACAACTGCTGAATACGCAATGAATATTATTCAAGCAAATATCAAGATGGCAGAGCAGAAGTCTCAGCCACTTTGCCAAGATACTGGAACTATCGTATTTAAAGTTTATCACCCAAGAGATTTTGACCAAGCTGCATTTAGAAAGGTTTGTGAAAAGGCCGTCCTAGAAGCGACAAAGATTGGTTACCTAAGACAGAACTCAGTTGATTCACTAACTGGTAAGAACGACTGTATGAATGTAGGTGGTGGACACCCAGTAATCAAATTTGAGCAACACAAGTCTAAGAATCTAGAAGTTAAGCTTATGCTTAAGGGTGGGGGATGTGAAAACGTAGGTGCTCAATACTCTCTTCCAAATACAGAGCTAAACGCAGGACGTGACCTTGATGGTGTAAGAAAAGCAATCCTTGATTGTGTTCAAAAAGCACAAGGTAAGGGATGTGGTCCAGGTGTTCTAGGTGTATGTATTGGTGGAGATCGCGGTACAGGACATGTTGCAGCTAAGGATCAATTCTTAAGAAAGTTAGATGATACAAATGCAAAACCAGAACTTGCTGCTCTTGAAGCTGATATTGTTGAAACTGCAAATAAGCTTGGTATTGGGCCAATGGGATTTGGTGGTAAGACAACTCTTCTAGGTTGTAAAGTTACTGACCTTAACCGTTTACCGGCATCATTCTTTGTTTCTGTGTCTTATATGTGTTGGGCATTTAGAAGACAAGGGGTTGCACTTAAACCTAATAACCAAATTAAAAACTGGCTATACTAAGAGGCGTATATGAAACGTTTAGACTATCCATTTACAAAAGAACAAATAAGAGAACTTAAAGTAGGAGATATGGTTTTAATCTCTGGGAAGATGTTTACAGGACGCGATGCCGTTCACAAACGTCTTCACGAAGGGACAAACCCACCAGTTGATTTAAATAATCAAATTATCTATCACTGTGGACCTGTTGTTCTTGAAAAAGAAGACGGGACTTATGAAGTTAAGGCCGCAGGACCGACAACTTCAATTCGTGAAGAACCATACCAGTGGGAAGTCATGCGTGACCACGGTATCCTTGGTGTTATCGGTAAAGGTGGAATGGGACAAAAGACTCTTGACGGATGTCGTGAGTATGGATGTGTTTACTTCCACGGTATCGGTGGTGCTGCCCAGGTTTTAGCTGAGAAAATTAAGTCTGTAGACAATGTTTATTGGCGTGACCTTGGTTCACCTGAAGCAATCTGGGAATTAACTGTTGATGAATTTCCTGTTGTTGTGACAATGGATGCTCATGGAAATTCTCTGCACTCCAAAGTGGAAGCGGAGAGTGCTGAAATCCTAAAGGGACTAGTTTAGTTTTAACTAAGCATTTTGAGGTTAGAAGAAGTGAATAAAATTTTATATACGCCGAGTAGTGAGCGAATTCAGTCATCAAATATGATGGAGTTTATAAGACAAATTAATAAGTCCCAAGGACTTGATTGTAAGTCTTATCACTCGCTACATAAATACTCGGTGGATAATCCAAAAAGCTTTTGGAAAGAACTCGTTAAGTTCTTTGACGTTGATTATACTGGCGATTTAGAACCAGTATGCACAGACCTAAGCTTTGATACTTATGGATGGTTTCCAAAGGTAAAATTAAACTTCGCAAAGAACCTTTTAAAAAATGGCCGTGATGTATCCATCGCTTTAAATAGCGTAAGAGAAAACGGCCAAACTCAAAAAATATCATATAAAGACTTAAGAAATACGGTTGCGGGCCTTCAAGAAGTTCTCGCTCCTCATATTTCAAAGGGCGATGTTCTCGCTGGCTATATGCCTAATATTGCTGAAACAGTTGTTTCAATGCTTGCAACAACTTCTCTTGGTGGAGTCTTTACATCGACGTCATGTGATTTCGGTATTGAAGGTGTCATTGATCGCTTTGGTCAATCAAAACCAAAAGTCCTTGTTACCGTTAACGGTTATGAGTACGGTGGTAAGTACTTTGATTTAACAGATAAGATTAATGCTGTTGTTGAGGCGGTTGATTCTATTGAGAAAGTCATCGTTGTTGATTTCAAAGGTGAGGGGCTTGATGCAAGCTCTGTTCACAAGGGAGTTAGCTGGAGTGATGTTGTAAAACCAGTCGATAAAGAGATCGAGTATACAGAGTGTGACTTTGCCGATCCTCTTTATATTATGTATTCGTCTGGAACAACTGGAAAACCTAAGTGTATTGTTCATAGTATCGGTGGAACTCTTGTTAATCATATTAAAGAGCTTGGCCTTCACTCAGACCTTAAAGAAGACAAATCAATTTTCTTCTTCACTACTTGTGGTTGGATGATGTGGAACTGGCTTGTTTCATCTTTATACTTTGGATCAACTGTTGTTCTCTATGAGGGCTCACCGGGTTATCCAACATTTGGCGATTTTGTTTCTCTTATTGAGAAAGAACAGCTTAATATTTTTGGAACGAGTCCAAAATTCTTAAAGGCCTTAGAAGATTCAAATATCGACCTTTCTAAGTATGACATGTCGTCTCTTGAAACGATTCTTTCAACAGGAGCACCTCTGCTTCCTGAACAATTTGACTATGTTTATTCGAAATTCAAAAAAGATATTCAGCTTTCAAGTATCTCTGGTGGAACTGACATTATTGGTTGTTTCTTTCTAGGAAACCCAATCCTTCCTGTCTTTAGAGGTGAGCTGCAATGTGCGGGCCTTGGGATGGATGTAACTTGCTTTGATTCAAGTGGAAAGAAAGTTGATACAGGTGAAGAGGGTGAGTTAGTTTGTCTTCAAAGTTTCCCTTCGCGCCCAATATACTTTTTAAACGATGATGATGGTGAGCGTATCAATAAGGCATACTTCTCGGAGTTTAAAGGAGTATGGCACCACGGTGACTTTATCAAGATCACTGAGGGTGGTGGAGCAATGGTTCTTGGCCGCTCTGATGCTACTCTAAATCCTGGTGGTGTCCGAATTGGTACGGCCGAAATCTATCGCCAAACTGAGACGATCGATTTTATTGAAGACTCCGTTTGCGTAGGAAAGAATGTCGATGGTGATGTGGAAGTCTGGCTCTTCGTTGTCACAAAGGATGGGCGTGAGATATCAAAAGAAGATATTAAACTTATAAAATCTCGTATTCGTGAAAATACAACGCCGAGGCATATGCCAAGACGTGTGATTCAAGTAAAGGGTATTCCATATACTCGCTCAGGTAAGAAGATGGAGATGGCCGTAAGCCGTCTAATCAATGGCCGTGCTCTGGATAATGTTCAGGCCGTGGCAAACCCTGAGACACTGGTGTATTTCGAAAATCTATAATTTCTAATTTGCCAACTTTTATAGGGGCCCACTTAATAAGCAATCAAGTGCTTAAGGCCCAGCTTTGGTCTTATTTTTCAACTCAATTATAATATTAGCTGAGGCGTTCTCTCTGGTACTAATGTGTTTTTAAGTACTTAGTGAATTGGTTTACTCAAGTAAGTTGTTGAAATTATGCATAAGTTTGTGAATTAATCCCTAAAGTCAATTATTTTGCTTCCGATTAGTTCACAAAGGATTAGTTTATGAGGAAGTTGATTTTACCATTTTTATTATTATTGTTAGTGCAAAACGGCCATAGTTTTGCTTCTGATGGTGTTAATTGTGTGAAGGGGACTCTCGAAACTCTGGATTCTGTAAACGAAGAGAATATTCGTAAAATTGCCAATGTTAGATCGTACGGCGCAAATCCAAATTATCCAAAAGACTGGCCCGCAAATATGAAAGAAATTATGCAACCTAGTGTGAAGGGTGTTTGTGATGCTTACGCTACTGCAAATAAGATAATGCCGACCTATAATTCGATAATGGAAAATATTGATAAGACTTATCCTGGAGGGCATAGAGAGTTTTTCTACAAGTATGTCTTAACAATGGATTGCTGGGCGTTCCGTGAGAACTTCTTCGATGATACTAGTAAGGACGGAAATTATTCAAGCTATTTGGGAACAGTAATGAAGTCTCAATTTGGTGGAGTTGACCCTAATGCTTATATTCGAATTAATAGAGAAGGGAAGATAGTAGAAGGACCAATTTTTCATGTTTTCGCCTATCTTGAAAAGAATTATCCAAACTCTAAACGTGCGAGAGAATATGCTGCTGTAATGAGACGCCTTAGGTCAGGAAAACGTTTTAATTTATTTCCTGTAAAGTCAATTGAAGAGATTAAAAAAGAAGATCCTGATATGCCAATTAATGTGAATTAAGGAACAGCTTGAGAGCTATATTTTATTTTCTACTTATTCAAATATCTTTTTCTGCGAATGCACAATGTCGTATGGGGATAGCTACAATCTTTAATGGTGGTGATACAATTGAAGAAATTGCTTCAAAAATGAATCGCGGAACAAGGGTTAATGTAGGAAAAAAATGTATTGAAAAGCTTGGCTTCGATGCTAATTCTGATACATATTGTGAATGCATTTCTAATGATGAGAAAACAGATTTTGAGCAAAGTCGAAAGGCATTTCGTCAAAAAAGTGGGAAACAGCTAAAAGGTGCTATTTTTGAAATCGCTCAAATTATTTCGAATAGTGAAAACACTGACTTGACGCTAAACTGTGTGCTTAATGATACCCTCTCAAGAAGCTGTGATCAGACAATGATTGATGAGCTATTTCCTGAATATCTTGGGAAGGATTTAGGTACGGAGATCGGAAATGATTATAATGAAATTTTTAATTCTACTAATACAAGTATCAACACCCTTAATAAATTTCGAACAAATATATGTCAATCATCACTAGGTAATACAGCATCTGTAGGTAAGCTTCAGCAAGAAGAGCTAGATCAAGCTTGTAAGAAGTTTGAAAATGAGGTTATTGGTTTTTGTAAAGGAGAGTCTCTATCAGAACCTGAATTTGATAAATTTGACTTTGATTTAACTAGTACTCCAGATATTGATAATTTTAATTACTTTTGTAAAATAAAAGATCGACCGAAAAGAGTCGACATCTCAAAAAATATCTTATCAGCTTTAAAAGCTGCTCATAATTCTCTTGAAGGTGATGTTGATCCAACTTGTGGGAAAATCTGCATGGACGAAGCTCCTTATTCAATACATGGATGTCATGTTGACAACAATAAGGCACTAGCTGAATTTAAAAAAGCAAATTGCATTGAAAATTCTGAGACTCCGGATTGTAAATTTTTGAAAGAAGCAATAGGAAACCAATTATTAAAAGATTTCAAATCAGGTGAGTTAAATGAAGATGATATTGCCTTCTTTAGGAGTCATCTGCATGAAGATGATTATAATGAATTAGAAGAAAGAATTGAACTTGCAAAGATTGAGTCTAGCTCGATGAAGAAGGGTTCACTTGTTTCGCAATTCTTTGCCAGTAAAGATGGTGAGGCCCTTGACATTGGTGGCCCAGAAAAGAATGAAAAAGTGGCACAAACTCCATCTCAAAATGATTCCTCTGCTGGTTCTCCAATCGCAGCCAAAATGACTGGACCTTCTCAGCAGCCACCGACAAAACAAGCAGTGGAGTCTGTAAGTGTAAGTGATGGTATTAGTTCTGCTTCTGTACAAATGGCATCTGGTAGAAGTGGTCTAAGAATGGGGACTCGAGCAAGAAGTAATCGTAATGTTTCAAGAAATACGAAGCAGATTGTTGAGACTATTAAGACACTAAGACAAGCTGGAAGTAGTCTTGCTGATGCTCTATCACAACAACAAAAGAGATTGAAAAGAGAAAGAGAAAAATTAGCGCGTGAGAATCAAGATAAGTACCAACGCTATGACGCTGAAACTTTAGAACCAATCCAAAGAGGAAGAAAAGGTAGAGGCCCAAACGGTCCAGGAAATTATCCTATTGCAAATGTTGCTAGCACAGGATCGGGTGGCGGATCAAATTTTGCCACAGGTGGTGCTGGATCATCTTCAACAGGAAGTTCAACGTTTACGCAACCTGAAGCGAAGGCAACAGTAGTTGATATCACTGGGCGTTCAGCACCAAATATTGATTTAAATAATCTTCAAAGTTCTGGAGCAACGCTACCAGCTTCGATTACTAATCACCCAGATGCATCTGAGATTTCAAAAATGTTCAATGGCCTTGCCTATGAAAAAGATGAAAAGGGCAGAGGTATTGCTAGTGAAAAAGGTGATGTTAAGAAGATTAAGGTATCTTGGAGTGCTGAGAGTATTGATTTAGGCTCACTTCTTATTAATGCCAAAGACTTAAAGCCTGGTGAAGAATTTATTGTTTATAAAGGTGATATGGATAAGTTTGTAAGGCTTAGTCCTGCTTATCGCTTCCAAGGTGGAAAGCGAGTTTTCATTGGCTACCGTGTCGAAAATCGCAATCGTAAAAATGCTGACTTGGCCGCGAGTCTTTATGCCAAGAAATTTTTAATTCTATAAATTGGTTTTCTATTTTAGAAATAGATGCAAGAAGAGAAGCAATTCGCTTTTCATTTAAATGATAGAAATTTAGGATTCAAAAACTTTTGAGCTCATACTTGCTCAGGACAATCTTGTCCCGAGCTAACCTCTTAGGCAAAGGAATGCGTATGAGTAAAAAAGAAAGCAAAATCGCTGGATTTTGCAAGCAGGCCGCCCACCTGCTTGTAATTTTAGCATCGATCTTGATTGCATTCAATGTATATTAAGTGATTTTGCGCCCTTGAAAATGACTTCAAGGGCCTTTTGATTTATTGAACTTCTTCAGAAGGAAGATCGTCTGATGAACCATCATTTGGCCCAGAAGGCTCTGTCGGCACTGGCTTAACTGGAGCTTCTGTAAGTCTTTTGTAGATAACAATAAGGCGATCTTTTTCAGCATTAAAAAATAGCACTAAGTAGAAATCATCAGATTGCTCTTCTCTGAAAGACTCTAGGTTTCCTGATTGTTTTAGAGAGTCGGCCTTTGTTGAAGAGTAGAAGTCTTCAATCTTCTTTGTGTCTTCATATGAAAAACGAGTTGAGCCAACATGATCTGTGGCAAGTGTGTCCATGATAACATTGATCTTTTCGTCTTTTAAAAGTAGTTGAAGTCTGCTGTCATCTGCATCAAGAATTGCTTTTTGTAGCCCTTCTTTTAGCTCTTTAGAAAAGTCAGCATAAGAACATTTATTAGAGATAAATACTAACTCATTTTCCGGCTTACTTTCTAGGCCAATTAACTTTTCCTGAGTTAACTCAAGACAAGGCTTTGGTGTAGGTTCTTGATCTTGATCTCCAGTATTTGCAAACACTGGCAGAGCAAATAGTAGTGCTAGTATTGTTTTTTTCATTTCCCTAATTCCCTAATATTATTTGTTGATACGGGCATCCTCCCATAGTTACGCTTAACAGGCAAGGCTTTGTGCGGCGAGTTGTATAATGTACTGGATATAACTACTTGATTTTCTTAGCGCCTGAGTAGCGCAGACGAATTTCATCGCTTAACCACTGGCCAGCAACGTCCTCTGCCATGAAATCATCACAATAGCGGGCCGGATTACCGCGTGGAAACTTCTTTTTACCATTGTAGAAGTTGAGGCAAGTTTGAGCGTAATTTTCGATATATTCTGGGAAATTCTTAGCAAATCTTTTGATAATAACCTTCGTTTTTGTGCTGGCCTTACCATTTCGACGATGAAAGATCTCTCCTCTTAGAGGATGATACTTAAGAAGATCATCGAGTACTTTCTTTCTGCTGTCATAATTGGCCGATAACTCTTCCATCTTGTTCCAGGCCATATTCATCACAGGCCCTGGGATTGGATTAGTCAAAAGGTAATTCGTTAGAAAAACTGATTTCATTTGCTCATCAATCTTATCAAAAGCATTAAATGTAAGGAAAATGATCTCGCTATTATAATTACTTGGCCTAAGAAGTGATTCGAGGTCGGCCTTGGCAAAACCATTTAGGCAATCTGGATTAAAGATATCTTTGGCCTTGTTGATGATTGAAGCCTTTGAATCTGTGCGAGAAATCTCTTTGACAATAATTTGTAAGAAGGCCTTCTGGCCCTGTTCTTCGCGACAGTAGTAGATTGAATCATTACTTTTTAAAGGAGCCTTGACCAGATTGTCATACTTGCTCTGCAGTGGCGCTGCTAGGACCTTATAGATATCAAAGTCGATATCAGGGTAGCGGGCCGAATGAGAAATATAGGTATCTAAATCTTTTTGGCAGTTAGTGCACTTTTGGAAGTAAAGTCTAGCGTACTTAGAATAGGCAAGAGTGAAAAAGGCATAGGCCTTAAGGTTCTTGTTTTCAATAAATTTTGTAATTCTTGTGAACTGGCCCTTATTGATCTCGTTCTTCTTTATAAGATCTTCGACATATGATGTTGCCATCTCTCGTGTCATTTTCTTCCACTCAAAGTCTCTTTGAGAAGGCCTTACATCTAAGAAGTGCTTCATATATTCACGGTGAGATTTGTCTTTATAGAGCACACGAAGATCATCCATCGTATAAGTGATGGCCTGAACTTTGACTGCTAGGAGTGATATAAATAGACAAACCAATAAGCGCATTTAAATAATGTCCTCAATCACTGAAAAGAGAGTTTCTTTTTTAAAAGGCTTTTTAATGAAGTGCACCTTGTCTTGAAGTTCCTCATTGTCCAGCTCTTCGTCACCGGAGATGATGATATATTTCAATGTACCAGCTTTAGAGCTACTCTCAAATCGACGCACAACCTCCGCACCATTGATAACCGGCATATTCTTATCGGCAATGACCACCTTGAGATTATCGCTGATATTGTCGAAGTAGTGCTCCACGTCAACTTCACCGCTCAGGGCCAATGTTTCATGGCCTTCTTGGCTTAGGGTAAGAGCAAAGAGCTCTGCAATATTCTCATCGTCATCGATAAATAGGATCTCTTCATTCATAAGTATATTTTCTCAAAACTTAACTAATATCAAAAGTAATTTTTAGTAATTTATTGCTATGAGTTAGATGTGTGAATTTTGTTTTTTAAACCTTCACTTTAGTTTATTATACCCGCTGATAATTAAATGACAAAAGAAATCAACTTTTCGTTGAGAAACATACTTTAATTGGAGTTAATGTGAAGTTACCTGTGGTTAAAAGCACACAATTAAATGATTCATTTCGCTTAGACTATTATGATCATTTTGAATCTCTTTTATTTGATGGTTCACAAATTAAAGAGTCTATTAAAAAAGATTTACTATTTTGGACGGAGTTTGATTCTTCATTCAAATTTCAAATAGGTCTCGAAGGTGTTCAGTTTTTATTAGGAATTGATAAAGACGAAAAAGTACTACGCCTTTGTAA
This sequence comes from Halobacteriovorax sp. GFR8, assembly GCF_050955245.1. Lineage (NCBI taxonomy): Bacteria > Pseudomonadati > Bdellovibrionota > Bacteriovoracia > Bacteriovoracales > Halobacteriovoraceae > Halobacteriovorax > Halobacteriovorax sp. GFR8. The sequence goes on from NZ_JBPBLR010000002.1 coordinate 1,114,081, forward strand.
TATAAAAATGGCCAATGAAATTTTTCTTCTTGATAACTATGTTGGAGAAGAAAGCGAAGACTATAAGAAATTCAAAGCACATGTAACAAATGTTATGAGTGTTAAAATTGCAGATTTTCCTGGTGTAAGTAATATCATTAGTCATCGCTATGGACTTAAGAAACTTGATGAGATCGAAGATCAATCTGTAAGTGAAATGTCTGATACAATCACAAAGAAGCTACTTATGTTTCTTAATGATTATAAACCAGTCTTCTTTGAGAAGATCTCTGACTTTGCTCTAGGTCTTACTGCAAATTATGCACTTCTAAGAATCCACTTATTAAAATTCTTAGCTATCTTACCATCTCTTGATCACGATAAAGAGGGAAAGGAAGTTAAGCGAATTTTGAGAGAGTCGCTAAGACGACTTATTCTCGATTCGAAAAAAGCAAAAAGACTTGATCTAAAAGGGGATCGTCAACCTCTGCCACCGCAGTTAGTTGTTCTCTTTTACTTTGTTCTTTTAATTGTACGTATTTTCCCTGCTAAGGCCCTTGCTAATATTGTTCGTTTTAAAGTTCGCTTCATGGCAAAGAGATTTATTGCCGGTGAAACAATTGAAAGTGCTCAAAAGAATTTTGCAGCAATCTTTAATACTGGAAGGGATGTTACTCTTGATCAACTTGGAGAGTTAGTTGTCTCTGAGTCTGAAGCTGATAATTATATGAATGAAGTTCTAAAACTAGTTAATGGTTTTAGTATGCACATTACTCCTGGAAGTCGTAATAAAGCGGGGATTTTAAGAGCTCACGTTTCAATCAAAGTTTCGGCCCTTTGTTCTGACTTTAAACCTGAGGCATTTGATTATACTTATAAGCTAGTTTCTCCTAGACTTATTAAAATCCTAAAGACAGCAAAAGAGCAGCAAGTCTTTATTAATATCGATGCTGAACATTACCACTACCGTGATATCGTTTTTGAAATCTATAAGAAGGCCCTTCTTGAAACCGAAGAACTAAAAGATTATGCGGATACAGGTATTGTTGTTCAAGCTTATCTACGTGACTGTTACGATCACCTTCAAGATGTTGTCGAGTTAGCAAAAGAGCGTGGCATGATTATGCCAATTCGTCTTGTTAAGGGTGCTTATTGGGATGCTGAGACTGTTGAGGCCGAGGCCCATGGTCACAATGCTCCTGAATTCTTAAATAAAGAAGAAACAGATATCAACTTCAGACAAATGATCTATGAAATGTATAAAGCATTTCCACATATCAAGCTTTGTATTGCTTCTCATAACTTTGCAGATCATGCTTACGCTGAAGCACTAAGAGAGATGAAATTCAACGACATTGATGAGATTGAGCACCAATGTCTGCATATGACTTATGAAGCCCTGTCGACTGCGATGGCCAAGATGGGATGGGCCGTAAGAAATTACGTTCCAATTGGTTCTCTGATTGTAGGGATGGCCTACCTTGTTCGTCGTATCATGGAAAACTCTTCTCAAGTTGGTGTCCTAACAATCATGAGAAGCCATAAGAAGAATGCAAAACTTATGGCCCCAAATGAGATTTTTGAAAAACACCAAAGTGAAGGTCTTCTAAATTTAGACTCGACGTTAACTCAAGTTCATGGACAATTTAGTAACTGTCCACCACTAAAAACTTACCTTGAAAAAGAGCTTAAGTACTTTAGAAGTGAATTTGAAAAATTTGAATCAGGAAAAGATTATGCAACAGACTTTTCTCTAACAGGAGATTCTGAATCAGTTCTTTCTCCTTCTGATGGAAAGAGTGTTGTTGGTAAAATAACTTTTGCTAATTTAGATGATACTGAAAAAGCTATTGCGGCAATTGATAAGTCTTTCTATGAAGGTGAGTGGTCTAAGTCTGCTTGGCAAGAAAGAGCTGCTGTTATGGCACGTGCTGCTGAGATTATGTACCTTCGCCGTAATTACTATTCTGCACTTATTATGCACGAGTCAGGAAAGGCCATTGGCGAAGCTCTAGCTGACGTAGATGAAGCAATTGATTTCTTAAATTTCTATATCAGAAAATTAGCAGAAGTAGGTGATAACGAAGAATACAAGGCCCGTGGCCCATTTGCTATCATCGCACCATGGAACTTCCCACTTGCAATCCCATGTGGGATGACGGCATCAGCTCTTTTAACAGGCTCTACTGTTATCTTAAAGCCTGCTGAGCAAACACCTCTTATTACTTGTGAATTAGTTAACTTATTCCATGAGGCAGGTGTACCTAAAGATGCCTTAATTCACCTTCCTGGTGTTGGTGAGACGGTTGGACAAAAGCTTATTGAGGATCAGCGTATTGCTGGTGTTATCTTTACTGGTTCTAAACCTGTTGGTGTTCATATCGCAAAAACTTGTGCCAAAAGACTTTATAAAAATCGCAACACTGCTAAGAGTTATCCAGTTCGTGTCATCACCGAAATGGGTGGCAAGAACGCTGTTATCGTAACAAATAATGCTGAGCTTGATGAGACAGTTTCTGGAATTCTTTATTCTGCTTTTGCTCACGCCGGACAGAAGTGTTCTGCCGCTTCTCGTGTTCTTGTGCACAAAGAAGTGAAGGATAAGTTAGTTGCTCGTCTTAAGCAGGCCGCTAATGATATCTATGTTGGGCCAGCAACAGACTTTGCTAGTTTTATCAATCCTCTTGTTAGTCAAGAAGAGAAAGATCGCTTAATTGCTCAAGTAAAAGAGGCCAGTGAAGAAGCTAAAAAATACGGAGGAGTTGTACACGTTAACCGCTCAGAGGAAAACCTTCCTGGTTACTGTGTAGGACCTACAATTATTGAACTGCCAAAGTCACGTGCTTTAGAGAAAGAAAGTTATGCTTCGCGCGAACTCTTTGCTCCTGTTATTCATATCGTTGCTTATGATGACTATGAAGATGCGTTGAATATTTTTAATAGTGTTGAGTACGGATTAACTGGAGGGGTATTCTCTCAATCTCAAGATGATATCGATTTTTTAACGAAAGAGATGTATATTGGAAATAATTATATCAATCGTCCAATCACTGGTGCTCGTGTAGCTATCGAACCTTTTGGTGGATTTAAAATGTCTGGTACAGGGCCTAAGGCCGGTGGTGCTGACTACCTAAGAAGTCTCTTTGTTCGTAATAGTTCGCAAGATCTTAAGTCTTCAAAATTTGATGTTGGAAGTGATTATGAGCCAGTCGTTTCTCGTAGTTCTTCTTCTGATCACTTTGTAAGACGTGAGAAAATGCTGTCTGCACTGGATGAGATTATCAGTAACTTCGGTCCTTTATTTCCGGGAACTTTCGGAGAGCAGAGACATGCTCTTAAGGACTTGAAGAAATGGCTTGAGGTTGATTATCTAGAATTCTTAAATAAAGGACGTGATAATCGCTATATCCCAGGACAAATAAATTACTCTGTTTTTGATTGCAATAAAGACCGTGCGCTTTATTTAAGCTTAAATGAAGAAATTAATATGCAAACTTTCTTTGCAGTACTTATGTCTTTAACAACTGGGACAGGAGTAACAATCCTTTGTTCAAATGCTGAAGCTTATCGTTGGTGGAATTACTTAATTGATATTTTAAAGAGAAACCGTTTTTCTAAGAAAAATATCGACTGCTACCACGTAAGCAAAGAAAAGATGCATACTCTTCTAAGTGAAAACTTTGATGTAGTTATCTGTGATGGTGATCTTGAATCAATAAAAGAATTCAATGGGGCCGTGGGGGATCAGAATGGACAATTCGTTATGACAACATTTGTCTCTCCACTTGAAGACTATATTAGTGGGTCTTACTTTGACCTTTTCCATATGTTCTCATGTGAACGAAGCTACGCTGTCAACATCATGAGGCACGGAGCACCAATGGAGTTAGACTCATAATGAAGTATCGTCACTTAATCTTAGGAGCGGGCAATATGGCCCGCGCTTTAATCCCTAGTTTCATCAGAAACTCTGAAGATTGTGAGTTTTTAGTTTTTACTCCTAGTGGAGCTAAGGCGAAAAGCTTTGCGGACGAATTTGGTGCGATTTGGGTTAAGGATCTCGAAGAATTACGTAATACTCATATTGATTACCTCTGGGCCTGTTTTAAACCTCAACAGTTAAAACAAGTTGCGCTAGAAATTGATTTTCTTACTCACCCGTATTTAACAATAATTTCACTTCTTGCGGGAAGTGATGCAAAGGCGTTAGCTGACTTCTTATCAACTGACCAAATAATTAGAATTATGCCAAATACTCCGGCCCAAGTTGGCCTTGGGGTAAATGCTCTTTATAAAACAAAGACTGTTCATCAGGATAAGTGGGGAGCTTTTTGGCAGGCATTTAATACAAGTGGAATCAATACTGTTTTTGAAAATGAAGACGATATTGATACAATTACCCCTTTTTCAGGCTCAGGCCCTGCATACTTCTTTGAAATTGCACGTATCTTAATTGAAGATATGAAAGCACGCGGCATTGATGGTGCCCTTGCACATCAAATGGTTGCGGGTACAATAGAGGGGGCAGGTCGCATGCTGTCTCAAAACTCTGATGCGGAAACTCTTCGCAATAATGTCACATCAAAAAACGGTGTCACTTATGAGGCCCTTGAATCCTTTAAAGAGTCGGGGATGGAGGAGATGTTTAATCGTGCAATTGAGCGCGCCTACCAGCGAACACTTGAATTAAAAGGAAGTAAGTAATGAAAAAAGTTTTAGATAAATTACCAGAAGGTTTAAGAAATACTGCTTTCGTTAGACTTTTTGGCCTAACAAAAGTTCCAATGATTTTTTGGCTTAGGCCAACAGTTGTAGAATTGAGTGAAGAAGTAACGGCCATTAAGATTCCTCTTTCTCGTCGCTCTAAAAATCACCTAAACAGCATGTACTTTGGTGCTCTTGCTTGTGGTGCTGATCTTGCTGGTGGATTTGCAGCAATGAAGAAGACAATGGATAAAGGAAAGAGGGTATCTCTTGCCTTTAAAGAATTTCATGCTGAATTTTTAAAAAGAGCAGAAGGTGATACGGTCTTTACTTGTACTCAAGGTAAAGAAATTGATGCTTTTGTTGAAAAAGTTTTAGCAAGTGATGAACGTCACAATCTTCCACTGGATATCATTGCAACTTGCCCAGATGTATCAGGGGATGAACCTGTCGCAAAGTTTACGATTACTTTAAGTTTAAAGAGAAAATAATTGCTCCTTAGGCGATCCGCTTAGGCCGGGTTGGGTGAATCGATAAAGATACACTCTAGCCCATAAGTTTCTTCAATTAATTTCTTAAGGGCAAGAACGCCAAACCTCTCAGTTGCATTATGGCCACCGGCAAAGAAGTGGATCCCTTCTTCACGAGATTCGTGCCAGTCATGCTCGCTCATTTCACCTGTCAGGTAAGCATCAAGGCCTTCGCGAACGCAGTAGCGCCAGTCTGAGTTTGCACCACCAGTAATGATTCCCATTGACGAGATCTTTTCATTGTTTGGATCACTATGAATGATTTCGTGATTAAGGACTTTCTTTAGGAGTTCCTTTAACTCACTTGGTGTAAGTGGTTTTTCAAAACTACCTTGGATACCTGTAGGCATTCCCTTGTAGTCACCATATGGTTTTAAATTTGTTAAGCCGATTAGTTTCGCGATACCGGCAGCGTTACCATCTTCAAGGTGGGCATCAAGAGGTAGGTGGTAGCCGAATAGATTGATATCATTTTGAATGAGAGGTTTTACTCTCTTTGCGAAGCTTCCTGTAATAGTTCTGACACCGTGGAATTTCCAAAAAAGTCCATGGTGAACTATCATGGCATCAGCGCCAAACTCACAGGCCTTTGCGACAGAGTCTCTTTGCGCAGAAACTGCAAATGCAATTTTTGAAATCTCTGGACGACCTTCGATTTGTAGGCCATTTGGGCCGTAGTCGTTATACTCGTAAGTATTAAGGTGTTTTGCTAAGAACTTTCCAAGCTCACAGGCTGAGATTTTTGTCATAAATGATATCCATACCGTTAAAATTATTGTGTTGGTTGGTTATCATTATCCCCTTGGCGGCCAGAGAAATCAACTTTGAACTTTTCAAATCCACGAGTCTTTTCCGTATTCTCTGGTTTTTTTACACTTGAGCGGATTTTACTTACTGTGTGGCGTAGTTCCTGATTTTCTGGGACTAGTTTTAAGGCAACCTCGAATTCTTCCATGGCCTTATCAAAATTATTAAGCTGCATATAGGCGCGGCCTGCATTGATATATGGATATTCGCGATTTGTATACTTAGGTGCTTTTTTTGCAAGCTCATACCATTTGATCGATTCATTGATATGGCCTTCATTTAAAAGAAGTGTTCCTAGATCATTGTAAGGAGCACCATATTCTGGATCGATTTCAATTGCCTTTAGGCAAAGTGACTTCGCATCTTCAATATTTCCCATCTGAGACGTAACCCAACCCATTAGAGTAAGTACTTCTGCTGTTTCTTTATGGCCACGTGCTTTGTTAAATAACTCTAGTGCTCCGGCCAGGTCTTTTTTAGAAACTAGCACATGGGCATCTGAAATATATTGTTCGTACTTTTCTTCTCTCTTTGCATTCATTCCAAGGATTGGTGCTGTTTTAGAGTGAGCAAGATTTAGAATCTCAAGGGATTCTAGGAAGTATAGTGGAGGAGTGAAGTCTTCTTCGTGCTCCATATCTTCATCATCTTCATCCACGCGTCCACCTTCAATAAGTGTGAATGGACCTTTTTTAATGATTTCTTTTGCAACAACAACTTCTTTCTTTTCTTTAATATCGATTGCTTTTAAAAGCCCCATTCTCGGTGTGGCAACATCAAGTGATGAGCGCTCAATTAAGATGAGGTGAAGTTCTCTTGTGTACTTATATGAGAGATTGATGAGGCGAGTGATAACACCAACAACTTCATCATCATTTTTTGGAGCGAGAGCAATAAAGCTTTCGATAAAGTTATTCATGAGCCTTAAGTTTTCACGCCCTTGACGAAAATTATTTTGATGGAGAAGATTGAGATCACCAAAGTGAGATGGAATTAGTAATTCACTTACTAGCTTGTCGTATTCAGAACTAAACTCTTCAATAATAAGGCGCGCCTTAGCATCGAGGTGAGTTTCACTTAATTCACAAACAGCATGTAGGATTCTATCTAGGTAGCTTCTTGATTGTGTAAGTTCGCTTAATAAAATTTCTTGAATAGTATTCATCTTAGTGATTTCTTCCCTTGAATATTCATATTTCGTCCCTGAAATATGCACTCTATGATTCATCTTGTCTACGTTGTGACGCATCAACAAGTCGTTGACATGTTAGTTTATACATATACACATTACGTGCCAAAAATCTTAATTGTAACTGTCTGATATTTGATAGGTAAAAATAAGATGGGGCCAAAATATTGGCCCCAGTGTCTATATTTTATCTCTTTTTAGTTTTCTGGATAAGTACTCTAAGTGTTCATTATTCAAGAGCTTTTGTTTCATACTTAAGAAGGTTTCCAGCATCGTTGGCCTTATCATATGCCGTTGAGATTCTTTGGAAGATATTATCCGATTTTGAACCAATTGCTGACTTACCCTTAAAGTTAAGTGAACTTAGGTTACGGTTTTGGTTCTTCTTAAACATATTGCTAAATGGATTACCATTATTCTTCTTCTTTACTGAGGCCGTTCCTCGTCCACCGACAAAGCTTGGACCACGGCCACCAACGTAGCTGATCCCTTTTAAACCGCTCCCAGCATTTCCTGATAGGGCCTCTGGTTGACCAGCTCCACCTGCCGATGAGCCTCCGCCACCGCCTCCACCGCCAGGGGAGCTTCCTCCACCTCCGGCACCTTGTGCGATCTGTCCACCTTCAGATACTGTGGCAACTGGACCAAAATTACCTTTAAGTCCACCACCAGTTTTTGCCTTATTCACAACAGTTGATGTATCCACACCAGCTGATGTTGGGTCATCTGTACTTGCTGCCGTTGCAGCTACTGCTTGATCTTGGTCTGTGTGCTGATAGGCCTGATTCGTTCCAAAGCCACCAACAGAGTAGTCCCCAAATGATGGAACATTAACCGTATTTGCCCAACCTGACTGACATTGAGCGTGTGCAGGGTTAGCCTGACAAAATTCCATGTAGACATCTTGGTTTTCAAAGAAATCTTCTGGAAGCTCCATTGTATCCATTCCTTCAATTTTACCAATGGCATTTGAAATCATCTTTTGTTGCTTTCCAAGTTGGCTTACGGCCATCTGCTCTTTGGCAACATCAACCCCAGCTTCTGCTGCGATCTGGTTACCAGCTCTCTTGGCCCCACCATTTTTTAAGATAGCAAATTTTTTAAAGTTGATACGACATAATTGTGCTGCGGAACCAACTGAACCTGCTCCGCCGTCATTTGTAACATATCCTTGAATTCCCAACAGTGCTTGCTCAACAGGCTTCGTACAAAGTTCACTTGATTCAAAGTAAGTTTCACTCGTTGGAATACTTGAAGTCATTGTTAAGATTGTACCAAGTCTTGCAACTTCAATTGTACGACGTGTTTCGGCCATATCCTGTTGTTTTGCTAGGCCATCTTTTTGTGATTTAAGGGCCGTTGTCGTTACGTTCTCTGACGCATCCATATTCATTAGTTTATTTTGTTGCTTATTACTAAAGTCCTGTGCTTGAAACTGTTGAAAAGTTGCATTGGCAGTTTTTCCTAGTTGGGCAGCGTTGTGAGCAAGAACTAGATTTGAACACTCGTCGTAGTCAATTGTCTCAAGGCCTGAAAGTTTACAAGTGATACGTCCATCAATTGAAGTAAGTTTTTCTGGATTAGAGTATTGATCTTCTGATTGGCGATCTTCTGCAAAGTTTTCTCCAAATGCGGCCGCAACTTGGTTACATGCTGTAACATTCTTAATGGCAGTTGAAATTGCATTTCCATCAACTTCTTTAGGATTATCTGCATAAATGAAAACAGCGACGGCCTTAGTGTAGTCAATCGATGACGAGCTACCATTGCGGTAAACTTCTTGGGCAACATCCTGCCAATTTGCATTCCCATTTTTTCCCGAAACTTTAAAAGCACGCTGACATTTTATAGCGCCACTACTACCTGTAAAGTCTGGTTCGACATTTTGGAAGCTAAGCTTTGAAACAGACTTTGCACATGCTTTAAAGGCCTCGATATGTGACTTATTCTCTTTAGTCGTCATTTCTTGTAAACAACCATTCCAGTCTGCATGCTTTGGATCTTGTTGGCCATCTACATCGTCTTCATCTTGAGGAGGAGTTGGCTGATCTGCTAGTTCATTGGCAAGTTCTCTTTCCTTTTTAAAGATAAGTTCTTCACATGCTTTTTGGACATCTTCATCTGATGGCTTGGCAAGTCCAGGAAAGGAGTATTCGAACTGATGCATATTACCTTCGCTATCTGGGCAGTTAAGCGACGCATAGGCAGAGCTAAGTGGCACTGAAGCTAGCAGAAGAGATAAGGTAAATGTGTTTAATAAAGTTGTTTTCTTGCTCATAAGTGACTCGAAAGTTAGGTGTTCCTTACTTAAATTATAAGTTCTATTCGGTTAAATTCTTCGAAAAGTTGAGTATTTAAGCATGTTTTAGGGATTTGAGGGGTGTTGCACAAGATAAGTCCTTAAAAATATGTTCATTTTTGGGTAGCGGCCATGTAAAATTAAATTTTACGAATGCCCATGATTGTGGCCATTTAAGGAAATTTAATAAGTTAGAGGTAGGATATATGACATCACAAAAAGTACTTACAATCGATGATTTCAACATAGAAGAGGGCATTTATGAGTTTCAGGTACAAGAAACTCATCTGGACACTTTTGGCCACATGAATAATGCAACTTATCTGACGATTTTTGAGCAGGCCCGTTGGGATATGATTACAAAGAATGGTTGGGGTATGGATCGCATTATGCGTGAAAAAAAAGGGCCAGTTGTTTTAGATATCAATATCACTTTTAAATCTGAGCTACGCCTAAGACAAATGATTAAAATTCGCTCAAAAGCAACGAGCTTTGTTAATAGTAAGGTTCTAGTTTACGAGCAGGAAATGTTTGATGATAGTGGAAAGGTTTACACTAAATTCAAAATGACAGCAGGGCTATTTGACCTTAAGGAAAGAAAGCTTATGGGTCACGACCCTGAATGGCTAAAGGCCGTAGGACTTACTTTAAAAGCCTAAAGAAGTGATGATAGATTTCTTGTGAGCTTGCTTTTACTTCGTCTAGATAAGTAAGCTCATTCATCTTCTTATGCTCTAATAATTCACAAAATAACTCATAAGTATATTCTTGGTGATATTCGGCCGAAACCTTATTGTAGCTAATATGCCATGCCTCTGGTGCAACTCCACCAAGGTCTTCAACGTATGGCCTATAGTAAGAATAACTTTGCTTGTTTTCAATCTTAGAATTTAACCACTTACTAAAATCCTCAAATGGGCCACCTTCAGAAAACTCTTCAGGTATGAGTTGAATGTGATAGTCTTCTGGCCAGCTATTGCCATCCACCACATCAAGCTCCGTTCCCCAGTGGTGGCGAGATGTTCCGGGAAGCGCTGACCAATTAATGATGGCCGCTACTATTTCTGAAGGGGAGAGTTTGGTGTGATCGAGTTCTACTCCATTGCGATCATAGATAGGACGTTTAGCGGCACACTTCTCATTCCAGATTCTTAATTGGTCATCAAATGAACGAAAGGAACTTGTGACATAGAAGTCGATACCTTCTGTTAGAGCATCTTCTTTAAAACGTTTAAAGTCATCAAATGAATCTTTGTGGAAGTAGCGGTTGATACTCTCATCATAAATGAGGTGATCTTTTGTCATACCGAATAGAACTTCCTTGTCTACCTTACTCATATAAATTCCAATTATTATTCAGAGAATAATTTCTTTAGTCCTGACTGAACATAGCGATGAGAGATAACCTTGAAAATTGAAACCGACTTATCCTTGATAATATCGTTATCTCCATAATCATATTTCTTCTTAGAATCACCGTTACCAGCTCCTGCTCCAAAGCTTAGAACCTGCGAGCTTGAGCTGTCGTCAAACTTCCAACGATTAGTGTTGTTATTTGTTGTTTTTCTAACCGTTTTCTTTGCTGGTGCTGCAAGTCCCTTGGCCGGAAGCTTTGCTGAAACACTCTCAACGGCATTTTGGAAAGAAGGCTCTGTTGGTCTTAGACGAGCAAAGGCCTCACTTGCACCACTTCCATTAAAGATTGAAACGTTATTATTGTCACCATACTTACCGGCCTGCTTAGCAAGTTCATCGCTGATCTTACTTAGCCCAAGACCTGTGTTTTTCTTAAATGGATTTTCTAGTTTTTTCTTAATTGCATCCATTGCCTTTGCCGCCATGGCCGCTTGTGCATCAGTTGTTGAAGCATTGTAAGTTCCACCGTTTCCTTGTGTTGCAGCATTGGCCGCTCTAATGGCCTCTGAGACATCTAGTCCGCCGAGTGAGCTTAAAGCAGTAGGGGAAACCGTGATCTTTTTACAAGCATTTTCACCTTTATTATTCTTAAGCTTTCGACAATTACACTCGCGATCAAACTTGCCATCAACATAGAAACAACCTTGTGGGTTATTAACCTGTCCTGCACGAGATGAATCTGCCGAGGCGATAAATGAACCATTGTACTTGTTCCAATAATCCTGACATGTTTTTGATTTTTCACGGTTAGGATTTTTATTTCCTTGTGCTGTATAACAGTAACAGGCCGGATTGCTTAGACTATCTCTTCCATCTGGACAGAAAGAAGCGACACTCTTCACATACTTTTCTTTTAGAATTTTAATCTGCTCAACATTTGACTTGGCGTCTTTGTTATTCTTCTTTGCTTGATTTGAAACAGTCAGGGCCGCAGGAACTGTTACTGCTGAGGCCACAATAACTGTACACGGGTTATTAGTGATTGAGCGAAAGCCATTTGCCATATCGCTGAAGTTCCACTTTGAAGCACCACCAGCTTCACCCGGTGATTGATTCATACAACTTGTTCCAAATGATGAAAAAGTCTCATATACAGCAACTGCAGCTGCAGCAGTATAACCAAGAGCTAGCGTTTTATATTGCTTGGCCTGTTTAGAAGATACATCTGCTAGGTACTGCTGTTCTTTTTCAAGCATATCAAATGCTGCAATTTGAGCATTCTTCATTGTTTCAGGGTCTTTTGAAATCTCTTCGTATTCTTCTTTGAATTCTTTTGTTTTCTTCTTTACGTCTTCTTTGTTGACCTTTGTTTGATAGAAGCTATAGGCAGAGACTGCTCCCACCAGCATACAAGATTTACAGCTTGAACGGTTCTCATCTTTTGAGACCTCTGCTTTCTTTGCTCCTGCATCTTGTACGTTCGCATCTCCTTTAACTGTACTATCAACTGGCTTTTTGGCCGCATCTTCACCATTAAAGAACTTTGGAACAACGAGGGCCGTTACACCGGTAACGATTCCCCAGGCTTCAGCAAAACCTGTAATAAGATTTCCTTTCCCTTTGCTCTCAACTTCACTATCAGAAACACGTCCTGCATTTAATTCATTAATTGTTTTTTGTTGTCTAGCATCTGCCGCTGATTTCATACAAGCATTACGCTCAGTCTCACTCGATTTAGAATCACAGTCTTGATACTCATCTCTGTTCTTAATTGAACCCTCTGTATACATACAGCGATTTAAACTTGCGTTGAAAACCTGTCCTGTAGGGCAGTTTGTCGTCGCAAAGACTTCAAAGTGTCCAAGTGCAAAACTTAAAAATATGAGTGTTAAAATAATGCCTTTCATTTTTACTTTTCCTGCTTTTTTAGGCTATCAATCTAGTTACTTACTTAGTATAACAGCAAAGCCTTAGTTATTAATAGTAGGGCAATTGCTGTTTAATCATTTAAGTTTCTGTTATTACAGGGGTTTTGTTGTGAATTTAAGACGTATTTTGGTGTTATTCTTTGTTTTTGTAAGCCTTAAAACTTTGGCACTGCCACTAAGAGATCTACAAACAGGTGATATTATCCTGTTAGATATGGACTGCTTTAGTTGTGAGCTAATCGAAAATGAAACAGGAGGCCCTTTCTCTCATTCGGGAATTGTGCTTAAGTTAGGTTCGCAAGTCTATGTGGCCCAGTCTCTTGGGAGTGTTCATCATATTCCACTACAAGCTTTTCTTGGCTACACAAATAAAACTCCACACGTGATTCGTCCAAAACATATTAACTTCTCAAAGAAAAGAAAATTACTTGAAAATTACAAAAGAAAGTATCTTGGAATGGATTTTGATCACGACTATCTTTGGGACGATGGAAAATTATATTGTTCAGAGTTCATCTATAAGCTTCTAAAAAGCGTTTATGCAATTGAGAAGTTTAAGCCTACACCTATGACATATGATAAGAACCCAAAAGGCTGGGAGATCTACTTTGGTGGAAAACTTCCTCCTAGTGGGAAGTTGGGACTTTCTCCTAACGATTTCTTCTTCTCAACTGGATTTGATGGTGACTTCAAGGATATGGGGCCGTTATATTAAATTGTGAATCAATTTAATCAGGCCCATAAAGAAAGTGATCACTTTCTCAAATCTCAGACACTTATTGAGCTAGCTCAAAAAGCACTATCCATTACGTCTCTTGGCCCTCAAAGCCTTAAGGCCTTAGAAGTTGGCTGTGGCCAAGGGCTTAATTTGGCCGACTTCAATTTCTCTCAATTATTAGGAATTGATATCTCTGAAGCCGCCGTTAATAAGGCCAAAAGAAACTTTCCAAATGATGAATTTAAAACCCTCTCAAGTCTTGAGTTAGGGCAACTGCAAGAGAGCTTTGATTTTATTCTCGATTCTCACCAAATCCATTACTTACAATCTCAAGATGAAATTTCTCGCTATATTAGCAATGTCTATGCTCTTCTAAGTAATGGGGGAGTTTTTTGTTTTGAAGCGATGGTTAAGAGCAAGAAGATGATTCTTTCTGATTTATCCGTTACTGTTTTAGATTATCTTGAATATGAGCGAATCGTGACAGCGGCCGGCCTTCGCATTATTTATTTGATGTTACCGAGTGGCCGTAAAATCATTGCGGATAAAAAAAGAAGGGCCGCTCTTTCGAGCGACCCGGATGTCTTACTGGTCATTGCTACTAAGGAAGACGTAGCAAATTAGTTACAGATTCCCAAAATATTTTCGACTATTCTTCGTCGTGTGGAGTACGCCCCACTATCGATTTCTTCTCCTTTTGTTGCTTGAGTCTTTCTACATATAGAAAACGAATATCTCTTGCAGTTAGTACATCACCATTTGCTAATTTGATTTGTGCACCATCTTTTAGTCCCTCAAGATTTCCAAAAGTTTTTCTGATTTTTGCCACTTTTGTGATGTCGAGAAATTCACCATTAAATGTTTCAATTGCCATAGCACGATCTAGTTTTTGGATCTGCTCAGGCGTGATTCTCTTCATCGTTCTTGCATGAACTTTTTCTTGGATTGTGATCGATAAGATAACTAATCCTAAAGTGATGTAAAGTGCTCTCCTTAATGTACTTCTCATAATGGCCTCTTTTCCGCTAAGTTCGTTCTTCCTGAAGCCTTCAGCTTTAAACATCCTGTTTAAGAGCTTTGTTGGTATAGTAAAAGCATGAACTGTGCCAAAAATTGAACACGTACAATCAGCTACTTACAGAATTATGGGTGGTGTCGTTAGGGGAAGGGGCGCTTTTTGGCCCTATTTATGAACAAAAAAGGCCCCAATAATGGGGCCTTTCTGTTTATTTGATTTGCATTTTATATTAGGCTTTTAGACAGTCTTCGGCCTGCTCTGGATTATCTGTACACTCATCCTTCTTATCGCAGAATTGGCAATCTTCACCAATGAGTTTCCCAAGTCCACCACAAGATCCTTGAAGTTTCCTATTTGATAGAATCACACCAACGGCCATTCCTGTAATTGATAGAGCAAGTACAGCGAAAGTAATAAGGAATAGTTTAATGTTAGCATCCATAATATTCTCCGATAAAAATTATCTGATTAGATTACTCTGTCACTTTATCAAATCCTGGCGTTGATGTCTCTAAATACTTTCCTGATCCATCATCTGAACGGTAGATAAAGAACGCCTTCAATTTATTTTCTTTAGCGAAAGCAATGGCCTTCTTAGCACCCATGGCCATTAACGCCGTTGCCCAGGCATCGGCATCCATGCATGTGTCAGAGATAACACTAACTGAAGCAAGTTGTGACTCCACAGGTGAACCTGATTTGAAATTTATCGTATGCTGATAGCGCTTGCCGCCTTCTTTGAAGAAGTTTCGGTAATCACCAGAAGTCGCAAGGGCAACATTTTTGATTTTTACGACCTTAACAACCGGGTTATTATCTTTGTTACTAGGGGACTCAACGCCAATACGCCATGGACGTGTCAGAGATTCACCCATTGTTCGAACCTCGCCGCCAACTTCTACAAGGGCATTCTTAATTCCTCTTGCTTGAAGAAGCTCGATGATGGCATCAACTCCAAATCCCTTCGCTGATGCAGATAGATCAAGATAAACACCATCAATACTTTTTGTTAAGATGCCGTCTTTGAAAATGATTTTTTCAAATCCAACCTTATTCTTGGCCGCAGCGATATCTTCTTTTGAAGGGATCTTGCGCTTGCCATTAGGACCAAATCCCCAAAGGTTTACAAGAGTTCCTATTGTTGGATCAAATGTACCATCAGTCTTCCTTGCTACCTCTAGCGCGTGGGTTAGCGTTCTTGTAAAGTCTGGACCAGGGTAGAATTTTTCATTCTTTGCCATTTTGTTAAAGAGTGAAATTTCTGAGTCCTTAATATAAGTACTCATGGCCTTATTAACCTCATCTAATCTGATCTCAATATCTTTTTTTACCGAGTCTTCATCGAAGCCGCTAGGAGCAAGATACTTGATGTGGTATGTCGTCCCCATAGTTGGGCCAGTGACACGATAAATTTGCAGTTTTTCGCTGTTGCAAGAAGTTAAGAGTCCTAACAATAGAACCATTCCAAATATAAAGATTTTGTTAAGTCTCATTAATTAAACGCCTGTTCCTCAAGAATTTTTCTTTCGCTATCAAGGTCTCTCTTGTCGGCCTTTTCTTCGCTAAATTTTTCGCCGTAGCGCGCCTTAAGCTTTGTAATATTTCTCTCCATGACATCTTCAAATTTGATTCCAAGCTCATCGCCAACTATGGCCATATACCAGAAAAGATCTCCTAGCTCTTCTGCCAGATTTACACGGTCAAGATCCTTCCCGTAGAATATATGCTTCTTTAGAGCATCGAGGAATTCTCCTGCTTCTGTTGAAAGGCCAATTCCTGCGTGAAGAAGTCTTTTTATTCCATCGTCATTTAGACGTGTATTCATTGCATCAAAATCTCTTGATTCTGTTCTGATTGCATCACTCATATATTTTTTTGAATCCATAATTTCTCCTGTCAAAAGTTGGGTAGTTGATCGAACTTTATCACTTTGATTTTTATCTAGTCAAAGCTTGCCTGTGCAAAAAGAAAACTTCACGAACTGTTAAGATATAAGGTATATTAACGTGCCTAAATTATTAATTTTGTAATAGCCGCAAAGCGGTAAAATGGATTTAAATCAAATGGATAAATTCGACTTTTCAACACTATCAAGTTCAGACATTTCTTACATTGACTCTCTCTACGAACAATACGAATCAAACCCGATGGAAGTAGAAGAAAGTTGGCGCAACTTTTTTCTAGGTTTTGAATTCGGTGCCGGTAAAGGTAGCACAGGTGCCGGTGGTGAAGTAAGTGATGAGAAGTTACGTAAAGAATTCAACGTATTCAGACTAATTCAATCTTACAGATCAAGAGGACATCTACTTTCGGATACAAACCCGATTCGTCCAAGACTTGATCGTCATGCACGTATCTCTCTTCAGGATTATGATCTAACAGATGCTGATCTAAATGAAGTTTTTACATGTGGTGAGTTTGTTGGCCTTGGTGCAACGACTCTTAAAAATATCATGGATCACATGAGTAAGCTTTATAGCGGTAAGATCGGAGTTGAGTATATGCACTCAACAGATACTGAAATGAGACGTTGGTTTAGAGAAGAGTTTGAAACAACTTACCTAAATAAGAATTTCAATGTTGATAAGAAAAAAAGAATCCTACACAAACTGAATGAAGCAAATGTTTTTGAAAACTTTCTTCAAACAAAATATACGGGACAAAAAAGATTTTCACTAGAAGGTGGAGAGTCGACGATCCCAGGTCTTGATGCATTCATTAACGAAGGTGCAAGATTAGGGGCCAAAGAATTTATTATCGGTATGGCCCACCGTGGACGTTTAAATGTTCTAGCAAATACTCTTGGTAAAACTTATGAGTATATCTTTTCTGAATTCGAAGGAAACTCTCTTGAGCAATTAGCAGGTCAAGGAGATGGTGACGTTAAGTACCACATGGGATTTACTTCAGTAACGAAGACTGAAGATAATAAAGAAGTTTACCTAAAGCTTCTACCAAACCCATCACACTTAGAAACAGTTTCTCCTGTTGCCACTGGTTATGCTCGAGCTCAAATTGATATTGCGTACGGAGGAGATGAGAGCAAAATTATCCCAATTGTCATTCATGGTGACGCTGCTGTTGCTGGCCAGGGGATTGTTTATGAAACTCTTCAAATGTCAGAGCTTCCTGGTTACCGTACAGGTGGTTCACTACACTTTGTAATTAATAATCAAATAGGTTTTACAACTGACTTTACGGATGCTCGCTCATCTCAGTACTCAACGTCAGTTGCTAAGATGTTAAATATTCCAGTTATCCACGTAAATGGAGACTGTCCTGAAGATGTTGTTTATGCATGTGAGCTTGCTGTTAAGTTCAGACAAAAATTTAAGCGTGATGTTTTTGTTGATATGGTTTGTTACCGCAAGCACGGTCACAACGAAGGTGATGAGCCTAAATATACTCAACCAGAGCTTTATGGAATGATCTCAAAGCATAAGAACCCACGTGAAATGTATATCGAAGAACTTGCTAGTCACGGTGCACTTGATAAGGCCGTGGCAAAAGAAATGCAAGAAGAATACAAGAATCTTCTTTCTGATCGTTTCAACAATGTTAAGCAAAATGTTATTCCTAAGAAGGTTCCGGGACCACATAGAGAGTGGAAAGATGTTCGCTTCTCTACATTAGAAGACTTTGCAAGTTCACCAGATACTAGTGTTGATAAGAAGACACTTGAAAATATTATTTCATCAATCACTCAAACGCCTGAAGGTTTTAAAACTTTAAGAAAGGCGCAGAAACTTCTTGATCAAAGAAAGGCCGCTTTTGAAAGTGATCAAATTGACTGGGCCCTAGCTGAGCTATTTGCATACGGATCAATTCTTACAGAAGGTAACGATGTTCGCTTCTCTGGAGAAGACGTTATTCGTGGGACATTTTCTCACCGTCACGCAAAAGTTTTTGATGAGAAAACTAATGAAGCATATTGTGGCCTTGAGCACCTAACAACGGGGCAAGGTGACTTCTATATCTACAACTCTCTTCTTTCAGAATATGCAGTACTTGCTTTTGAGTATGGTTATTCTCAAGCAACACCGCATGCACTAAATATTTGGGAAGCACAATTTGGAGACTTCACTAACGGTGCTCAAATCGTTATTGACCAATTTATCTCAGCTGCAGAAAGTAAGTGGAGAAGAATGAGTAACTTAGTTATGCTTCTTCCTCATGGATATGAAGGAGCAGGGCCAGAGCACTCTTCTTGTCGTCCAGAACGATTTCTACAGCAATGTGCTGAAGAGAATATGGTTGTTTGTAATATTACAACTCCAGCAAATATGTTCCATGCGCTTAGACGCCAGCTTAAGTGGGAGTTTAGAAAGCCACTAGTTGTTTTCACTCCAAAGTCACTTTTAAGACATCCTCTATGTCAGTCAAAAGTAGAAGAGTTTACATCAGGTAAGTTTGAAGAAGTTTTTGATGATACTTGGGTTAACCCAAAAGACGTTAAGAAAGTTGTTCTTTGTACAGGTAAGATCTACTACGATCTATTAAAGTACCAACAAGAGAATGATCGCAAAGATGTTGCCGTTATTCGTCTTGAACAATTATATCCACTTCCGACAGAAAAGATTAAGGCAATCCTTGATAAGTATCCAAATGCAACTCATCGTTGGGTACAGGAAGAGCCTTCAAATATGGGAGCTTGGATGCACCTTAACCGTTGGCGTGACACTTTCAGAGATATTGATTGTGTTTCTAGAAAAGCTTCGGCTTCACCAGCGACAGGATATGCATCTGTACACCTTAAAGAACAAGAAACAATTGTAGAAAAAGCTTTTAGCTAAAAAATAAATAAGGATAAAAAATGGCAATCGTAAAAATTACTATTCCACCAATTGGAGAATCGATCACAGAAGTTGCTCTTGGAGAGTGGCTTGTTGCAGATGGTGACTTTGTAAATGAGGGTGATGAACTTGTAGAAGTAGAATCAGATAAAGCAACACTTCCTCTTCCAGCTGAAGAAAGTGGTGTGATTAAGATTATCGCTGAAGAAGGTGCTGAACTTGAAATTGGTGCGGTAGTTGCAGAACTTGATACTTCTGCATCGGCTCCAGCTCAAGCGTCAAGCGATGAAGCTCCAACTGCAGTAGAAACTCCAATTTCACCGGCAAGTGCTCCAGCTACAGGTGGAGATAAGAATTATCCATCTCCAGCAGCTGCAAAAATTCTTGCAGAAAAAGGCGTTGCGGCCAGTGCTGTGGCAGGAAGTGGGAAAGATGGAAGGATCACGAAAGCTGATGCTATGAACGCAAGTGCTGCTCCAAAAGCGGCTCCAGCAGCAAAGGCAGCTCCTGCTCCAACTATTGAAACTCAAGTTCCAATGGGTGGTGCAAGTAGAGCGAAAGAAGAAGTAAAAATGAAGCGTATCCGTAAGACAATTGCTAAGCGTCTTGTGGAAGCAAAGAATACAACGGCAATGCTTACAACTTTCAATGAAGTTGATATGTATAATGTAATGGAGCTTCGTAAGAAGTATAAAGATGCTTTTAAAGACAAGCACGATATCGGACTTGGTTTTATGTCTTTTTTCACAAAAGCATGTACGAAAGCTCTTATGGAGATCAAAGGTGTTAACGCACAAATTGATGGTGAGAATATCATCTATCACGACTATGCTGACGTTGGTATTGCGGTATCGACTCCAAAAGGTCTAGTTGTTCCAGTTATCAGAAATGCAGAAAGCCTAAGTCTTGCTCAGATCGAAAAGGAAGTAAGAAGACTTGCGCTTAAAGGTCGTGACGGAAAACTTACTGTGGACGAAATGACTGGCGGAACATTTACAATCACTAACGGTGGTGTTTTCGGTTCAATGCTTTCAACTCCAATTATCAACGTTCCTCAGTCTGCGATTCTAGGAATGCACAATATTGTTGAAAGACCAGTTGCTGTAAACGGACAGGTTGTTATTCACCCTGTAATGTACTTAGCACTATCTTATGACCACAGAATCATCGATGGTAAGGAGTCAGTAACATTCCTTAAGATGGTAAAAGAGATGTTAGAAGATCCTGCTAGAATGCTTCTAGATATCTAATTTTAAATTTAATTTTTAAGGAATAAGTATGAGTAAAGAATTTGATGTTGTTGTAATTGGTTCTGGTCCTGGTGGATACATCAGTGCTGTTCGTTGTTCACAACTTGGAATGAAAGTAGCAATCGTAGAAAAATATAATACTCTTGGTGGAACATGCCTAAATGTAGGTTGTATCCCATCAAAGGCATGGCTTGATTCAAGTGAAAAATTTCATGAAGCAACTCATGAATTTGAAGCACACGGAATCACTACTGGAAAAGTTAAGGCCGACATTAAAAAGATGGCCGAGCGTGTAGCTGGCGTTGTTGCCGATACTTCAGGTGGTATTACATACCTAATGGGAAAGAACAAAGTTGAAACTTTCCATGGGTTTGGATCATTCGTTGATGCACACACTCTGAAAGTTGAAGGTGAGAAAGAGGAAACTCTTAAAGCTAAGCACTTTATCATTGCTACAGGTTCAAAGCCTGCGACAATTCCTGGAATTGAAATTGATAAAGAAAGAATTATCACTTCAACAGAAGCTCTTAAGCTTGAAACTCTTCCAAAACACTTCATTGTTATTGGTGGTGGTGTAATTGGTCTTGAGCTTGGTTCTGTCTTTTTAAGACTTGGTTCAAAAGTTTCTGTTGTTGAGTACGCAGATTCAATCCTTGCAACAATGGATAAAGATTGTGCAAAAGAGATGACAAAAGTTCTTAAGAAGCAAGGAATGGAATTCTATACTGGTCATGGTGTAACTGAAGTCGTTAGAAAAGGTGCTAAAGTTGTTGTTAAGGCCAAGAACAAAAAGAATGAAGAAGAGATCAAACTAGAAGGTGACTACTGTCTAATGGCAGTTGGCCGTCGCCCATACACTGACAACCTTGGTCTTGAGAACGCTGGTGTGAATCTTGATGAGCGTGGACGTGTTATCACTGATGATCACTTAAGAACTAACGTTCCACATATTTATGCAATCGGTGACGTTACAACTGGTGCAATGCTTGCTCACAAAGCGGAGGAAGAAGGGGTTGTTGCTGCTGAGATCATCGCTGGTCAAAAGCCACATATCAACTACAACCTAATTCCTGGTGTTGTTTACACATGGCCAGAAGTTGCTTCTGTTGGTGTAACTGAGCAAGAACTAAAAGCAAATAAGACTCCTTATAAAGTAGGTAAGTTTCCATTTAAAGCAAGTGGTCGTGCCCGTGCTTCAAATGAATCAGCTGGTTTCGTAAAAGTATTAGCTTGTAAAGAAACTGATGAGATTTTAGGTGTACACATTGTTGGCCCACGTGCTGCAGACTTAATTGCTGAAGCTGTGACTGCAATGGAGTTTAGAGCTGCTGCTGAAGATATTGGACGCATTTGTCATGCGCACCCAACTTACTCTGAAGCATTCAAAGAAGCTGCTCTTGATGCATTTGATAAAAAACCGCTAAACATCTAGCTAAAGATAGAAGGCACCTTAGGGTGCCTTTTTTATGACCCCTGACGATAACTCAAAACTCCCATCCAAAAATATCTTTCGAATTAAATATCCATCAATTCTTTCATTAGCACGGCGCTTTTGAATGAGCTGCTGTATGTCTTGGGAGTAGTCACTAGAGCTGGCGCTCTTAAGCTCATGATTAAAGTAAATTGTTCGAGGAGGTGACTTGAGTTCAAGAGTAATCTTATCTTCGTCATCAAAGTAG
This sequence comes from Halobacteriovorax sp. GFR8, assembly GCF_050955245.1. Classification (NCBI taxonomy): domain Bacteria; kingdom Pseudomonadati; phylum Bdellovibrionota; class Bacteriovoracia; order Bacteriovoracales; family Halobacteriovoraceae; genus Halobacteriovorax; species Halobacteriovorax sp. GFR8. Next base: position 1,136,331 of record NZ_JBPBLR010000002.1, read on the forward strand.
TGCTTTAGGCCTTCTGAATCTGCTAACCACGGGCGTTGATCCTTGATGATAATAAGATCATCACCTTTTTCTTGAAGCGCTTTAAATGCCTTATACAAACTCGTTTCCTCTTTGTCTGAAAAGATATAGCTATGAGGATTGTGGCGCGGATAAATAAGTTGTGTCAGTTTTGTTTTCTTAGAGAAACTATGCCCCAGGCGATTCAAGAGTTCACCATGGGATTCGATGGCGATAATAGGAGCATCTATTTGCGCGATGATTTCATCTAGAATCTTTCCAACAGGAAAGTAGAGGAAGAAGTAATCAATCTTATAGTCTTTGATTAAGTCTTTATGAAAGATATCATTGATGAAGATGTGCTTCGTACATGATAGCTTAGTTGCTGCATAATCAATTCGCTCTTTGACTGGCTCAATACTAATGATCTTGATATTTGGAAAGAAGTGATTTGCGACAAAGGCCATCTTTGAATAAGAGGCTCCGATATCGCAGATGACGATTTCCTTTGCATCTTTTAATTCATTGATTTTCGCAAGAATCTCATAGAAGTCTGAAAGGGAAGTATTAATGGCCTCTTCTTGTAGGCCACAAAGGTAAAGTTCTTCAGGTGAAGTTTGTACTTTCTCATTTAAGCCTGCTTCGATTTTTTCAACAACTTGCACTTGAAAGCCAATTAATTTGGCCAATTCTTCTTCTCTTTTTTCTAAGTGGTTTTTATTGGAATCTTCCACAATTCAATACCTTATCATTAATCAAATAGGAGTTTGTAAACAAAAACAGAGTAAACTACTAATATTATTAAATTTTAGTTTAAATCTTACCGATATACTAGATAGAACAGCTGAGGAAATATTGAAGAAACTTTTCATCGCAGACACATTCACAACTTTTAGAGAAATCGATATTAACGATCTCTACGTTGAAGCGCTCTCAGGTGTCGTTTTTTCGAATCAGTATGGTTTTGATGTTAAGAAGTCACAATGGTTTGAGTTATCTAAGATGAGTTTACCTCGAGTTGTGATTGACGCTCTTAAGCCAAGTCCTGAGAGCTTTGAAAAACCTCAATCTGCACCAGATGGACACAGTATTAAGAAAGAAGAGTTAGAGATTAAGAGTACCCAAAATAATGAATTACTAAGCGCAATTTCTAAAATTGTAAAAGATGAAGTTTCAACAATCGGAAATCAACTTCGAGATGAGTTTGGTCAAAAGATTTCAAATGTCGAAGAGAGGATCGGAGATATCACACAACTTATTGGTTCATCGGGGAGTGATCGCAGCGAGATCATTATAGGTAAGCTAGAATCTATCTTAGATGAAACTAATCTTATCAGTGATGTTAATCGTAAGATAACAAAAGTTCTCTCCACAGCACGTGAGCTGGAGGATGGAAATTCAAACTCTCAAGAGTACCAAGCGAAATTTAATGCACTTAAAATCAAATATAAAAATCTCGCCGTTGAAAATAAAATTGCACGAAAGAATCTTTCAAAAGTAATAGCAAAGGCCAAGGCCTTGAATGCAAAACTAGAAGTTGCAGAAAAAGAATTAGAAAATTTCAAGAGTTATACTGATAGTAAGATCGGCATTTCTGCAGTCAATGAAGAAGTGAAGATTGAAGATGTTACACCACAAGAAGAAATTACTAGTGCTGGACCTAAAATTAACCTTATTTCACGTGACTCACTTGTCTTAGAAGATGAGGACCGTACTGTTGAAATTGATTTAAGTGAAGAAGCTACAGGAGAGTTTGATATCTCAAGTGGTGGACTTGAAATAGCGACCCGCGCTCAAGTTGATGACTTAGAACTTGATCGATTAAATATTGAAGGACTTAAAAATGGTAAGTCTTTTGAAATCTCTAATAAGAAGTCATGGCAATATGATACGGGGGCCGGTGTTGTTGGTCCTTTACGCTTCGATGAAATGCTAGTTGACTTAGAGAAGAATATTATTACATCTGAAACACTTGTTAAAAAGAAGGCCGGTGCACCTTGGGTTGCTGCCAAAGAATGCCTTGAGCTAAATACGCAAGCGCAATTGGTTTCTGAAGATAAAGAAAATCCAGAAAATAATAAATATCAAATTGAAAGAACTGAGTATCGAGTCGATCTTCAAGAACTGGTTTCATTTTCACTTGTAGGTGTTCAAAAAGATTATAAGGGCTACCTGACAAATCTTTCCCTTAGTGGAGGATTTGTTGAAGTGACGAAATTTGAGAAAGAATTTGACAAAAATACTCGTGGAACAATCTATATCTCTGAAGGCCTATTTGGCCGCGCACTCGCAGTTGACTTCACTATCATGAGAGCATCAAAGAATCGTCCTAGAGGCTTTGGGCTGCGTTTTGAGTCTGTTTCGGACTCGATCATGGAAGTTATTGGAGAGCGTATGATTGAAATCCTTAACAATAACGATGACTCTAAGAAAGCTGCTTAATTCAGTATTTCGCAATGCGTTTCAAAAAAACGGACTGAATCAGTCTAAGTCCTTGATTAAATAAATGTATCCGTTGATAATTAAGAAAAGGAATGGTGGTTCGGGCGGGACTTGAACCCGCACGGGGTTGCCCCCACTGGATTTTAAATCCAGATTGTCTACCAATTCCAACACCGAACCGCTATTTGTGTTTAACGATTTTGGACTATAACGTGTATATTTGTCAATTCAAAAAAACTACTAAATTCATTTTTCTTTTACTTGTAATTTTCATTGTAGGATGTGCAACAAAAAAAATTGTTCTACCAACTTCTCAAGTTAAGCCGACTTGGTTTTCAGGAGAAGGCAATTTCAATTATCTAACTTATGAGGGGAGAGTTGTTCCTCATTTATTTTTCGACTTTGCACCACGTATTGATATGCGTACTAAGCTTGTGGATGTTTTTATTACAACGCCCCGTGATAGTGAGGTTCATTTCGAACTTGATTTAGTTAGTGGACGAATTTTCAAAGAACGTAAATTTTGTAAAGAAAAAGATATTTGGAATGATTACACATCAAATATATCAACTCCAAATTTTTCTTGGGCCGTTATTCCAAGACTTCTAGGCCGGGATGGAAAGCCTCAGCGAGTGGCCGTCTTCGGTGACTTAAAATACCTTGTTGATGGTAGCTTCCCGCGTGAGGAAACCATTCAAGTTCAAATCATTGGTGGCTATATTTTAAAATCTTGTTTAACGGGGCTGTGTGACTTAAATGATGACTGGAATTCAGAAGTAATTCTAATTGCAAAGAGTATGCTTGATGAGTCTCTTCAAGAGGTTCAAGGGCTTAATACCTTAAAGAAATATGTCGATTGGAAGTATGCTAAGGCCTTTATCGAAAACTCAATGGGCCGCAACGATGTAGGAAGAAAGCTAAAGGGAGCCTACCGCTTAGAATCTCCAATTCTACCCAATCGTGCTCTTAAATATGTAATCAACTCTGGTCACTTGTTTTCAAATAGTGAACTACAAACATTAAAAACGTCGTGTCGTAAGGTCTATGATGATGCCCTCGTCATTTTTAGAAAAGAAGAAGGGATTTCACAACGATTTATTGAATTCTATCGCAATCACCTTGATCGTTTTAGTCTATGTCGAAAGTATGTGCGTCCGTTTAATATTCAAAAAGAGAAGGATAAGCATTGGAAGCTAGAATATTTAACGGCCTTTGAAAATGCTGTTCAAACAGGCTATTATTTTGACTGTCGTTTAAAGACATGGGTGCGCAATGTGAGAGATAGCAAAGGTAAGTTTGTTGTCGATCAAAGAAAATTAATTGGTGGGTGTCGTGATCGTGAAATTGCAGCTTCATTTCCTGCAGCAATCACATTATTATCTAGTGCTGCTAACTCAGGGGCCCCATATTATCGCTATATTGAATACGATAGTGGTGCAGACACATTCAATCAAAAGATATATAATTGGGTGTGGTCAAACGGTAAGAAACAAAGTTGTGCTCCAGATAAAGAAGTTGGGCCAATCTTTCCATACGACGTAAGATTTAATTTAAAGTAATTGGATAATTAAATAGATGAATATTTTTGATATCACGAACGAAATTCAGGTAAAATCAAAAGCAGAGCTATCAATGCTTATGCTTTCTAACTTTGATAATCAACATATTGTTTTCTCTGGCCTGACATGTCTTGACCTCTTAAATGCAGGTGAGCTTAAGGAAAAATATAATCTTTTAAATTCGCGCTTTTTACTTATCTATCAATTTCAAAATTTAAATAATCACAAAAGACATTTCTATGCCCTCTCATTAGGCTATGGACAAACAGCGCTTTCATTTTCTCATTTATTTGAGTCAATGACTTGGTTTGAGGCCGAAGTTAATCGAAACTTTGGTGTTCACTTTTATCGAAAAGAAGATCGTATTCAATATGAGGTTGTTACACCTAAGGGGAAATACCACCTAGAAAAAGATAACCTTGAAGATTCTTTATGTAAGTCGTACCTTTCGCCCCTTAAAGTGACTGGTGAAGAAGTCGAAGTTCCGGTTAAAAAGTTTAATAACCCACTTTCAAGTTCAGTTGTTCGTTTTAATATCGATGAAAATCGTATTAGTGATAGCTTCTTTGATTTTGACTTTAGTAAGTCTGAGTCTTTAGAAAAGCAAATTGAAGGAAAGGGCCTTGAAGAGGCCATCTCATTATTATTAAAGTCAAACTTACCTCTGAAGACTATTACATCTTTGTTAAGTCTTGAATTAAGTGAGTACGTTGAAAACATAGAGACAAGTAGCTCCGTAAAAATTCATCGTATGTTTATTTATGAAATTCTTTGTGCACTTGAGAATTTAAAGTGTTTAGAGAAAGTTTTTAATCTTTCATCCTTCAAAGAGTTACATCAAGTTTTAAATTATCAGTTTGAGACTCTAAATAATTTCACAAATCTTTCACAGGTTCAATCAAAAGACGAGCTTAGTAAGCTAATTAACTCTGAAGATCGCAAATGGGTTTACGATATTAGAGATCGTATTCATGATTATCAGGAAATTATAAATGATATCATTCAGACGATAGAGGGGAATAAGTACTTTTTAAATTTAGAAAGCTACTTTCATTCAAATCTTGGGGCCCTCGATTTTTCACTTAAATCAATGCCTCTACAAAGCTATGGTTATCACTATAATAGTAAGAAGTATGAACCTTTCTATGAATATAGTGATCTTGCAAGTACTGAGTTCCTTGCTCTTAATGGAACAACTTATGAACTCCTGTTGATTCGTTTAAAAGAATTAAAGAATACCTATTCAAATATTATTAAAATCTGTGAAGAATATCCTATTATAAGAAAAGGAGTTGAGCATAAGCCTAACTCGATTAAAACAGGGATATTTCTTGCAACAACACAAGTATCTTCTGGTGACGTTTCTATCATTTCATATCTCAAAGAAGATGGTGTGATTGATCGCTTTCACTTGATGTCGCCGACAATGGCAAATTTAAAATACTTCTCAAAAAGACTAAAGAAATTCGCTCTTTCACAAATTGCTTGTGAATGGAATGCTTTAGGGATTAGTGAAGAGGAAATTGTAAAATGATTCTATCTAAAAATATTTATCAAAGCCGCTGGCGTATTGTGATCTTTTTTAAGAGGGCCGCATTATATTTAAAATTAAAAAGACTTAAGTAGATCTTTAACAGGTATTCTAGTATTTGGAAATTCGATAGGTGTTTGATTAAATAATTGTCGAATTTCGCTAATAAAGATACTTCGATCTAATTCAATAGCTCCAAACGATTTAGTAATAGGTGTAACCATTTGAGTATCAAGAAATGGAATGTGGTTGCTTTTAACTATCGAAAGAATTGCTAATAGGGCAATTTTTGAAGCATTAGACTCTTTATAAAACATGGACTCACCACTTAGGAAATGTCCCATGCTAACTCCGTAGAGCCCGCCAATAAGTTGATCTTTCTCATTTCTAACTTCTACACTATAGGCAAAGTTTTTATGGAATAAATTAAAGTAGCCTTCAATGATCTCATCTGTAATCCAAGTACCTTCTAAAGAATCTGAGTGAACTTCTTGGCATTGTCTGATGACTTCTAGAAAATCTTGATTGAATGATATTGTCCATTCACTTTTTTTGACAAATTTAGTTAGGGATCGACTTATTTGAATGTCGTCTAAGCGAATAACTCCTCTTTGCGGAGGTGAGAACCAAGCAAGGGGATACTCTTGGGATATTGGCCAAGGAAAGATTCCACTTTGATAGGCCAGTAGAAGAGAGTCATGATGGAGGTCTCCACCAATTGCTAATAGCCCTTGCTCATCTGCGATTTCGACTGGGGGAAACTCAATTATCGGCACGTATCATGGCCTCCATCATAAGAGCGCTCATTGCAGCTCCTACTTCAAGTGTTGTACGAGAGCCTTCTTCGCTTAGGCCTACTAATGGAGCAATCTCTACCATATCAGCACCAGTTAGTTTAAAGGCGTTAGTAAACTCTTTAATCATTGTAGCACATTCATGTGGCATTAGTCCCTCTGGTTCAGGTGTTCCAGTTGCACTTGCAACACTTTCATCTAGGGCATCAATATCAAAGCTGATATAAATCTCTTCAATTCCTTGTGCCTTAAGCTCTTCAATTGTTTTGAGTGCTAGCTCTTTGGCCCCAATTTCTTTTACATCTTTGGCCCAGTATTGGTTTAGGCCAAACTCACTTTCCCAGTGCTCTTTTGATTTTCCTGTTGAGCGAATTCCAAATTGATAACAATGCTTAGGAGTTTCAAGATCATCTAAGACATGTGTTAGCCATGAACCGAAGCAGTAATCAATACCAAGTCTTTCTCTTAAAAGGTCTGTGTGTGCGTCAAAGTGAATAAGTCCAACTTTCTTACCAAGTGATCTGCGATTATTGATCCAGGCCTTAACTAGTGGGAAGCTTACCGAGTGGTCTCCTCCAATGCTAAAGATCTTTAGATCTTTGTTATTTTTGAAAACCTCATCAACACTTGCTTTTGCAATACTAAGCGGAGAAACACTAAGCTGCTTTCCACCGTATAGTGCATTTTGAGCACTCTTTATTGTTTCATTATTTAAGTATTTATCATGTAATAGGTGAGGAATTACCCTAATATCACCTAAATCAAAACATTGCTTATACACTTCAAGATGTTCTTCAATTAGTGTATTTCTAAGAAATAAAGGCCCCCAGTTTGCACCTCTTTGAATTCCTCCTCCACAGTCAGAGGCAACTCCTAAAATAGCGCAACCATGTACATCTGCAAGCTTAGAGAGTTCATTTGCCCAAGCTGTTCTGATATCTTGATCTTCTGTTGTGTTATAGAGAACTTTAGTTAATTTATCTTTTCTGTCTTTCGCTGTATTAACTGTGAATACTCCAAAACCTGGAGGGCATAGATAATCATTTAATAATGTTTCATTTGTTTTAGTCATATATAGTCCTTAAATTTATATTAAGAAATCACCCTTAACTCGAGAGCTTAGGAGTGCTGTTTTATAAAGGTCAAGTTCCTGGTCGTGAAGATAGTCTCGAATAACACGTTTTTCAAACTTTATAATAGCGTCGTTAATTCCCTTATACACTCCTGCAATATGTGAGCTTAGGGTTATATTAGGAAGGTGTTTAAATTCATTAAAGTCAATTGGCTCTTTTTCAAATACATCAATAATTGCATGGGCATTCTTATTTTTACTTAAGAACTTTACGAGGGCCTGCTGGTCGATAAGCTTACCTCTGGCAGCATTCATGATGAGAACATTATCTTTTAAGAGCGAAAAAATATCTTCATTGAGAATGTGATAAGACGTTTTATTTAGTGAACAGGCCATGATGATAATATCAGAGTTGGCCAGCTCTTCTTTAAAGTACTTTGTACTTTGCTGCTTATTTTGGTATGGGTCGTAGTAGCTGATATTTACATCAAGTGTTTCAAGGGCATTGCCTAGTCTTGCACCAATTGGGCCACGACCTATGATTAGAGTTTTCTTTGTGTGTAAAAGTTCTCGGTTATAGCTTCTCGCTTCATCCCACTGATATCTGTGAGGAATTTGTCCTTGATGGTTTAGTAATGCCTGGAGATAGAATTGGGCAACTGCATTTGCTCTTATTTCATTTCCTAAAACGATAGGGAATTTTGCGTTTTTTACAAACTCAAGAGAGAAGTTATCATAGCCTGAATTTGGATGAATCCACAGTGCAATATTGGCATGTTCAAGCGATTTTACAATGCTCTCGTTATTTGTGTAGCTTGTTGAGATCACAATAACATTTTCACCCTCTGGAATCTCAATAGGTGTGTCCACACACTTGATACCAAGCTGGCCTAGTGACTGCCTTTCTTTTACGCGAAAGGCCTCTCCTTGATAGCTAGAAATCTCTGGTCGATAGAAGTAATAATTCATACCCTTAATCTATCAATTTTTCCTTTGCTTTGCTAGAAGCTAGAGTAAATTAAGTCCTGCTTGATCGTTTTACACTTTTTTATTGTGCGATATCGGCCATTTATCGTTGAGTGTTGATCATGATCAAGAACTTTAATTAAACGGCATGATTTAATCTTCTTTGTGAACATATTTCGCGAATCATCATAATCAAAGTCCAGATTCTCTGCCATCTCTTCTTTTGAAACCTTGAATAATTCTTTCTCTTTGTTGGCCTTTATCGATGAAACAAACTCAATTCCAGATCCTTTACGGTATGCATTTTCAATGATCTCATCTGGAGAAATTGTATTTCGTCCTAAGATATAGCTTGTTGGCCACCTTTTATGACCAAAAGCATGGTAAGGAACTTCTGAGCAGACTACCTTATCAAGAGTTGTCACGTCGAAGTTAAAGTCATACTTTTTATTCAGTTGCTCAAGTGCAACCTTTGTCACCATTTCTCTTGCCCATTTATTTTCTAGAATTCCCTTTTCGCGGACTATTGTGATTTCATCAATCTCTAGAAAGTCTTCAAGAGAAACAAGACGGCTTCCTGGACGAATTGATTCAACAATCGTTTTTCCTTTGCGAATATCATTATGATATTTCTTTATATATGGAGTATTCCATAGCCCTGCTCGTTTTAGTTTTTGTTCAGTACCAAGATAGATGGCGATATGACCAAAGTGTCCTGGGATAAAGAAGTCTGTTGCAGCAAATGGTGTTTTTTCTGCAATAATATCCAGCGGCTTCAGTACCGTATCGAGGTAATCGAGTGCTCGTTCGTTGGCATACATATGACCATGGCGAAAACGTAGTTTCCCAACAAGGTTTCCAAATAGTCCTGAGATGAAATTTGTCGTACGATTAAAGATCTCAATAAACCAATCGCCAATACTATAAAACTTAATAGTTGGAAGTCTCTTTCCAAGTAAGTGTTTTTCGATTTGAAACTTCTCTACAAGCACAACTCCTCTTGTTAGGTCAGGATTTAAAAGCTTTAGATAGTAGTAGTGATTATCAAGAAAGACTCTAAGGTCACTTTGTAGTTCATCATTAAACTTGTCACTCTTTGCTATTTTTGTAAATTGCTTGAGAACTTCGACTTGTTTCTCGTTATCCAGAACTTTAATAACTTCTTTTGTTAATTTTTTTATCGTTGGATTCTTATAGAATATATTATGTGTCGCAAAGTAGAGATTCACATAATTAAGTTTTGCAAGCAGGTTTGTAACTCTAATTTGTGCATAATCAATTTCTGAGTAAGAACGACTTTGTCTAAAATCTCTAACTGTGTAGAGGCTGGACTTTTCCATAATAAGTGCAGCTGTATTCATGAGGTTACCAATAATGGATAAGTCGGCACCACGAATTGGTTTATCATCTTTTGATTGTCGGTAGAGAACTTTACTGTACTCTGTTGTGACGTTCACAAGTTGTCGACTTGCGTTGATTAGTTTTTCAAGTTCACGAATATTGTAGCCTAGCTTTAATGGGTCATAGCCTGTGTCATTTATTCTATCTTGGATTTCATTTATCTGAGTCATTGTCGAGTGGAACAATTTATTGTCTTTCTTGCTCTGGGCCTGAGCGTAGAGTACGTTCATTGTTAAGAGGAAAATGGCGATAATTTGTTTCATTTTAAAGTCCTAATTCTTGAATTCTTTCGCGCCATTATGCCATTTTAGGTACTTAGCGTGTTGTAAATTGTAAAATTTTTAACTTTGTCTATTCTTTAGTGGATCAAACTATGTTAAAAGGAATGTATATTTAAGTACTTAGAATGAACCGAAGGGAAAAGTATGATATCGATCAAGTCGAAACGCGAAATTGAATTAATGAGAGCAACGTCGAAGTTAGCGGCATCAACTCTTGAGTATATTGAACCATTCGTAAAACCTGGTGTGAGCACAGAGGAATTAAATAATCTTTGTCATGAATATATTATTAAAAATGGTGCTTATCCATCACCATTAAATTATCACGGTTTTCCAAAGTCGGTCTGTACTTCACTTAATGAAGTTGTCTGCCACGGAATCCCTAGTACAAAAGATGTTCTTAAAGATGGTGATATTTTAAATATCGACGTCACTACATATTTAAATAAGTTCCATGGTGATACAAATAAAACTTTCTTAGTTGGTAATGTTTCTGATGAAGTTAAGAAGCTTGTTGATGTTACTTATCAATGTATGATGGAAGGGATTAAACAGGTGCGTCCAGGTGGCCACATTGGTGATATTGGAGCATCTATTATGGAGATTGCTCACGATCACGGTTATGGTGTCGTTGAAGATTATTGTGGCCACGGTATTGGCCGTGAATTTCACGAAGACCCTCAAGTTGTTCACGTTGGTAAGAGAGGTAAGGGCGCAGAGATGAAGCCTGGTATGACTTTTACTATTGAGCCAATGATCAACCTAGGTGTAAAGGACTGTAAAGTTCTTAAAGATGGTTGGACAGTTCTTACAAAGGATAAGAAGTGGTCGGCACAATTTGAGCACACAATCTTAGTTACAGAAGGTGGCTTTGAGATTCTAACTCTTAGAAGCTATGAGGTTCATCCTTAATAGTGAATACGAGCCTAATTGCACCAGATTTAAAGATTAATAATCCATGCCGAGTTGAGCTTAGGTTTTCTAAGCTCAATGAAGTGCGTGAGTACTTTGTAGAAAGTAATGATAGTTCTTTAAAAGAGATCATCGTGTCGGTTCTTGAAAAGGCAAAGAGCTCTAAATCACAATTGTTAAATGAAATTGAAGCTGCTCTTGTCGAAAACACAGGGCAGTCACTAGAGCTGTTTAGCTTCTTTAAAGAAGTCTTAAGTTATTTTTCTCCTAATCAACTCATGGCCATTGATACAGAAAATACTCTGTGTCGATGTTTTGGCGTGAGTCGTAGTGAAGTTGCAGCTCTTATAGAAAGGGGAGCTAGTGATCCTTTAACGATCACGAACCTATCAAAGGCCGCAGGTGGGTGTGGTTCTTGTCTTTCCGATATCATTCCAATGTTTAAAACAAGTCGCGAGGAAAAGGTTGTTCCAAGTGTGACTTTCAATGGTTTCAAAAAAGATATGGTTGCAGGAAAAAGGCCATATCAATTCCTATTAGAAGATATTTATCCTCTTGCTGAAAAACTTGGAGGAATTAGTGTCGAGGGACTTATTGGACACCATCTTTATATTATTGGTGACGAAGAGGCCGCAAGTGCAAAAGAGTTTATCTCTACTTTAACTGCACTGGATTCTCAATTAAGTATTTTCTTTATTTAGTTTTTTTACACTTCATTAATATCGCATCAATATTTTCTAAAGAATCATAAATCTTTAACAGCGACTCTTTTGAACCTTTTAGAGTTGAGAGACTTACTTCTCCTTCAAGATAGCGATAGCGAGCATAGAACTCTTTTAATCCAGGAATATTTTGTTCAAGACAGTCTGCGCTGCTTGCTTGCATCTGAATTTTGGCAAGATACTCCATTAGGATCTTAATAGACTTTAGACGAAACTCATTATAAGTCGACACTGAATATTGAACACCAATACCACCGTCTTCTTCCTTAAAGTCAAAGATATTTCTTTGGCCTGTTGTTAGGGCCTTAAGAAGCTTCAGAGTTGGTGACTTACTTGGGTCAGAACAAAACTTATTGTAATAACCTTTTGAGAACTGAGGGTTACCTACAGAAGAAATCTCATTGATCATAATTTGATTTAAGTGATAGCGTGGACCTGTATCGTGTCTCTTAGCATAGTAGCTTTCCTCTTGTCCTAGGCACAGCAATATCGTCTTGGCCTGGGCAGGAAGAGTGATCATAAAATTAACAATAAAAATTAATAATGGGTATTTCATTCGTTCTAACTGTGTTAAATTATTAGTATCAATTTATTTTACTTTAAGTATGGATGGAAAACTAGGGTAAGTTTTGAAAGAGATGGGATTAATTGACCATTTAGAAGAGTTGCGCTCTGCACTTATTAAAATACTAATCATTATTTTAGTATCTTTTGTGGTTTGCTATGCCTATGGGGACCTCATCCAGGAGATTCTGCTAAGGCCACTTAGAAACGCTTTAGGTGATTCTGGTGGGGGCAAGGTCGTCTACCTTGGACTTCTCGATAAAGTACTTTCTCAATTTCAAGTAGCATTTTACTCAAGTGTTATTCTTTCTTGTCCCTTGTGGTTTTACCAGGTTTGGAAGTTTATTTCTCCTGGTCTCTACGATCATGAGAAGAAGGCCGTTAAACCTTTCCTCATCATCGGCCTCTTTCTTTTTGCCACTGGTGTAAGCTTTGGCTACTTTATCGTTTTTCCTCTTACATTTGAAACTCTCATGGGATTTGGAGTGCAGAATGTTGAGGCCACAATTGGCCTAAAGGATTATTTGGTTCTTTCAAGTAAGGTTCTCGTTTTTCTAGGGCTTATTTTTCAATTACCAAATGTTCTTCTTATTCTCGGCTTTATGGGAATAGTGACAAAGCAGTCGCTAGCTAAAATGAGACGCTATGTTTATGTTGGCTTTGCTGTGGTCTCTGCCATGCTGACACCTCCAGATGTGATAACAATGATGGGCCTTTGGGTACCTCTTGTCGCACTTTTTGAATTGGGTATCTTGGCCGTTGCGTTAATTGTTCACCCATATCTTTCTCGTCATCACATGAAATAGGCGGTATGATTTCTTTATGAAATCACTACTAAAGAAACACGTATTATTAAGTTTAATTTTTGGCGTCTGCCTTTCATGGTTTTTTGCAACGGTCTTCATCGACTTCATTGCGGCCCCTAGTATCTTTCGAAATGTTAGCTCTTTAAAAGAAGCTGGAACACTAGGTGGGATCATCTTCACTTCATTTAATATTATTGAAATGATCTTTGCCGTGCTACTTATTATGGCCACATTTCTTTATAAGAAAGAAGGCAAGACATCTGTTGTTATGAAGTTTATCGCTGTAACAACTCTCATTCTTGCTATCGTTTATACGACTAAGCTTTCTCCTGGAATTCGTGACTCTCAGATTGCAAAATCAAACTACGCTCATACAGATGAAGAGTACCAGGTTTTTGAAGATAAACTAAGAGGTTATCATAAACTCTATGTTCGCCTTGATAGCTATAAGCTTCTAGCGCTTTTAACAATGTGTGGAGTTTCTCTAACAAGTCTAATGAGACTAGAAAGCAAAGAAGGTGAGGCATGATTTTAGTAACTGGTGGCGCTGGTTTTATAGGGAGCGTTCTCGTTGCTAAACTAAATGAGCTTGGACGCGATGATATTATCATTGTTGATCGCTTCGATCACAATGAGAAGTGGAAGAACTTAAAAGGCGTAAAGTATGCTGAGTATTTTCATGCTGATGAATTCATTGATATTCAATTAGAGGAAGTCCATAAGCAAATCTCTTGCATCTATCATATGGGGGCCTGTTCATCGACGACTGAGATGGATATGGACTACTTAATGACTAATAATGTTGGTCATTCGAAGTTCTACTTTGACTTGGCCTTTGATTTAAATATCCCTTATATTTATGCTTCTTCTGCTGCTACTTATGGTGATGGTGAACTTGGCTATGAAGACAAGGAAGAGGAGCTTGGTAAGCTTCGTCCACTTAATCCGTACGGTTACTCAAAACAATTATTTGATGAATGGGTATTAAACCAAACAGATCGTCCAAAGCATTGGTTTGGGTTAAAATTCTTCAATGTCTATGGGCCTAACGAATACCACAAAGAAGAAATGCGCTCTCTTGTTCATAAGGCATTTGAACAAATTAATGAAGTAGGTAAGGTAAAGCTCTTTAAGTCTCATAAAGAAGGTTATGAGGATGGAAAGCAGCTGCGTGATTTCGTCTATGTTAAGGATGTCGTCAACGCCATGCTTGAATTATCTGAGAAGGAGATGGCCAAGCACTCTGGTATTTACAATATCGGTACTGGGCGAGCAGACAGTTTTCTTAATCTAGTCAATCAAACATTCATTGCTATGGGACGTGAACCTAATGTTGAGTTCATCGATATGCCGATGCATCTTCGTAATCAATATCAATACTACACACAAGCAGATATGGATAAGTTTAGAAAGATTCTTCCTAACTTTGAGTTCCGTATTGTTGATGAAGGTGTTGCCGACTATGTTAAGAATCACCTGATGAAGGAAAATCCATATGTCGAAAAACTCTAAAGAATCTGGGTTTGAAGCAATTCTTGAGGCCATCTCTTTAATGAATAAAGAAGAGAAGGAAACCTTAATTTCAAATATTACGAAAATGGATTTTGATTTAGCTGATAAGTTACGTACGAGTATGTACCGCTTAAAAGATCTACAATTTATCACTCCTCAAATGATGAGTGAGTTCTTAAGGGAAGTTAAGACTGAAACCTTAGCGAATGCATTAAAGCTTGAAAAGGAAGAGGATCGCAATGGTATTCTTGCAAAGCTTCCTAAGAGTATTCGTGAAGACATTCTTTTCTTTACCCAGAAAAAAATTCCAAGGTCTCAGGCCCTAGAGGCCCATCAGGAAGTTATGCTAATCTATTCAAAGATGATAGATGATGAACGTCTGATTATCTCGCGAGATGATAAGCTCGTATAAACTCAACTAAAATTGAGGACTGGTGCGTTCTGACAGTGCCAATACTGGCCTTAAAAAGTCAGTCTGGCACCAAAACCCTCCCTGGCACCACCTAATTCCATAAAATTTATCCGAATAACTGACTAAAAAGTTGGCACGGGCATTGCTTTATAAATTGCAGAGAAAGGAATCTCTCTAAAGTTATCAGGAAGAAGACTTTAGGTATGACGTGAAGGACTACTAATTTTTAGATTGAATGGAGATACTATGAACATTGAACAAAAAGAACATTTCAAAAACTTATTCATTAATCTTAAAAATCAGCTGGTCAGTGCAACAGGAAGTGTCGAGCAAGTACTAACTAACGAGACCAGTGGTGACATTATCGACCAAACTTCAAATGAAAGAGATGCTCAACTTAAACTTAAGCTCATGGGAAGAGACAAATTCCTACTGAACAAAGTTAATCGTGCTCTTGAAAAAATCGCTAGCGGTACTTTCGGAGAGTGTGAAGAGTGTGGAGATGAAATCTCAATCAAAAGACTTCATGCAAGACCAATCGCAACTTGTTGTATCTCTTGTAAAGAAGAGCTTGAAAGAGAAGAGAATTCTCGTACATATGAAAAGCGTTCTCATACAAATGGAAATGCAATGAGCGCACATAATAAGAATGTAGCTTTTAAGCATGCCGATGGAATGGATGAGAATACAAATGTTGTTTCAATTGAAACTTTCGCAAGAAGCTTTGATGAGAAGAATGCAGCATTTTAGAAAAATAAATTAAAGCAAAGGATAGATATAAAAAAGGCCAGTTTTGAACTGGCCTTTTTTTATTTGAAAATTTATTTTGTTAGAATAACATAAAGAAGAATATCAACTTCCTCATTACTTAACTCATCACCAGAAGAAATCTCTCCAGCTTCTTCTAGCTCGTATCTAATAAGATCTCTAATCGAATCAAGAGTGTCTTGATCTTCTCTTTCAATCGCTCTTTCTACTTCTTCGCGATTAAGGCCATTAATTGCTCTTGCCGTAACTTGTAGTGAAGAAACACTTGCTGCAAACGAAGTTTGAAATCCTAGCGTTGCAGTCATTTCTGTATAAAGGCCCGCGGCATAAACCCATCCCGTTGTCACCATCGAGCTTGTATCTAAAAAGTCTTTTGTTGCTTCAAGGGCATTGGCCGAATTAGTAATTGTTAATGCCATTAAAATTGATAAAGTAATTTTTTTCATTTTTTCCCTCAAATTTATTCTTTAGATTTATTTGGTGAGAATATAAACGAAAAATGTCTTGATAGGGTAAGTTTTGAAAATTATATAGAGATATGCACCACCTTTTCTCAATATTAAGCTCTTAACGTCTTAAAATCACGAAAAGGTGGCGCGTACTATTTAGTTGATATGATTAGATAATTCGCTAATAAGCTCTTGAGAACGTTTTACGAATACATCTCTTTCTTCTGGCTTGAGGCCTTCGCTAGAGATTCCCGCAAGGTCTTCAACGTGCTGGCATAGCTTCTTAGCTAAGTCTTCATTTTTGCCACTTGTGTGGATTTTGAATGCACTTTGAACGAGTGGGTTCGATGTGTTTACAACAAGAGTTTTCTTAATTGGGAATTGGTGGTCTCCACCCATTGATTGAGTCATTTGTGCAAAACGCTTCATTGACTCATCAACTTTAAAGTATGCTGGAGTTTGTGCATTGGCCATACGTCCAATTTCAAGTCCCTTGCTTGCCGGTGCTTCACCTTCTTTTTCTTCAAGTTTGATATCTAAGAATTTAGCAAACATCTCTTTGACTTTTATATCGTCTTCAGAAGTTGACTCTTTTCCAAGAAGGTTTTCAATCTCTGAGTCGACACTTACAAATTTAATCTCAACTTCTTCTTCACCCTTTTTGAATTTCTTCATTTCTGAGTGTTGAATAAAGTGTGGATCAATATGATTGTCAGTCTCAAGTGCAGTTAGTCCAACTTCCTTAAGCTGTGCTAGTAGTGATTGATTGGCCGCATCTTTTTCAAAGTATAGGACTTTCCCGGCCATCTTCTCTGTATATTCAGCAGGTACTGATTCCAGGTATTCATTAAGTGTAACGAATTTTCCTTCGTTTGTTTTGAATAGGGCACGCTCACGCATAATTGCATCAAATTTTTCATCCGATACACAACCGTACTTAACGAAGAGTCCAATATCTTCCCAGATACTCTCATATTTTGTTCTATCTTTCTTGTTAAGAACTTTAAGTGCTTCTGCAACTTTCTTAACAATGTAGTTTGAAATCTTTCTTACGTTTGGATCTCCTTGTAGAGAAGAGCGTGAAACGTTGAGTGGAATATCATGTGAGTCAATAGCACCTTTTAGAAGACCTAAGAACTCTGGGATAATATTCTTTACGTTATCTGATACAAAGACTTGACGGCAGTATAGACGAATATTCTTATCTCCAACTGGCTTCATTGGATTGTACTTAGGGAAGAAAAGGATACCATTTAGAGTAAATGGGTGATCGACATTTAGATGAATCCAAAATAGTGGTTCACCGTCCATTGGAAAGAGCTTACGATAAAGGCCTTTATAGTCTTCATCTGTTAGTTCTTTTGGATCACGTTTCCAAATTGGGTTTGTATCATTAATAATTGTTGGTGCTTTTTGCGTTCCATCTTCATCTTTCTCATTAGCATCACTAAGTGCAATTTCATATGGCATGAAGTCACAGTGGTTAGAAAGAGTTTCATTAAGTTTCCACTTATTTAAGAACTCAACAGAGTCTTCGTTAATATGGAGAGTGATTGTTGTCCCAATCTCTTTTTTATCTGAATCTGAGAAAGTGTATTCAGTATCACCTTCACAAGTCCACTTTGTGGCCGTTGCACCTTCTGTCATTGAAAGTGTGTCAATTTCTACCTTTCCTGCAACCATAAAGGCCGAATAGAAACCTAGACCGAATTTACCAATGATATCTTTATTTGATTCACCACCAGCATCTTCCATTTTCTTAATAAACTCTTCTGCGCCAGAGAAGGCAAGTTGAGCGATATATTTTTCAACCTCTTCTTCAGTCATCCCAATCCCGTTATCTGTAACGGTGATGGTCTTTGCTTCTTTATCAACGGCCACTGAAATCTTGCCTGTTGGTAGTTCTGCTCCTGTTTGACGAGCTAAAGTTGATCTTTTCGTGATAGCATCACTTCCATTGGCAATTAGCTCGCGGATGAAAATATCATGCTCTGAGTAAAGCCATTTCTTAATAATTGGAAAAATGTCACTTGTAGCAACGGAAATCTGTCCTGTGCGATTAGTCATCGATACTCCTTCATATATAATCAAGTAGATAATTGTCTTACGCTTCAAAGATGGGAGCTAAAGTGTCTACGTCAAGGGTGGAGAGTAAAAAAATTACTTAAATTCTTAAAATCATTGAAAAAATTAGGTATAAGATAGAAATCAATTTTTTATAGAGAGGAAGGCACATGGAAAACCATGTTCAAGATATACAATTAATTTCAACAGGTGGAACAATCGAGAAGTCTTATAGTGAAAGTGACGGTTCATTAAAGAATCGCGACTCTTTTATTCGCCAGACTATTATTGACCGTCTAAGGCTTCCATATACTAAGCTTCATATTACAAATATCATTAATAAAGACTCTCTGTATTTTACTGATTATGACCGTCAGGTCCTGTTAAAAACAATTAAGGCACAGTTGGAGAAAAATATTCCACTTATCGTTCTACACGGAACTGATACCATGGCAAAGTCTGCTAAATTTGTTTACGACGCTCTAGACGGTGCAAAGGACCTACAAGTTCCTATTATTTTCACTGGCGCTATGAAGCCTATGGGATTTGTTGACAGTGATGCCTTTCAAAATGTTACAGAAAGCCTTTATGCTGCTAAAATAGCAGATGCAGGGATTTATATTTCTTTTCACGGTCAATTATTTAAGGTTCCAGGGGTGAGAAAGAATCATGCTAAGCGAACTTTTGAATATATTGAAGACTAGATCAAAGGGGGATGCAAATGGATATGCATCATGAAGAGGAAACAATTGAAGTAAGTAAGAACTTTTCTTTTATTGATTCAATGTATGAAGCGGTAAGTGCAATGAAGGGAAACCTTCCTCATTATCTGCCACTATTCTTTCTATCATTTGCGCTTAAGGCCTATGGCCTTGCATACTTTAATGTTCAAGATGATATGACTGTTATCACTGTCGCGGCCGTTAATGTCTTTGGGACAATCATTCAGTCAGTATTCATTCTTAATTTCTTTTTCTTTGCTTTTGAGAAATTACAATATCGAGTTTCAAAAGTACTCTGGGATATCCCAACGTATATGTTCTATGGCTTTTTAACATCTCTTTTGATGTTATTAGGGGCCGCTTTCTTTATCATTCCTTTTTTCTACGTGGCCTATTTCTATAGTTTCGTGGCCATGACGGCGATTCTCTTTGATAAAGAAGGAGAGTCTAATTTTGCTATCACAAAGAAGAAAGTTTCAACTCTTGGGGCAACGTACTTCTTTTATCTGGTGATGGTTTTTATCATTTCTGGAATCTCACAGGTCGTGACGAATTATGCTCCTGGAGCAGGGATTGCTATTGAATTAATTTACGTGATTTGTCTGTTATTGACTCTTATTCAAGATGTTCTAACAGGTGTTATCGTTTCTTTATTTAGAAAGGCCTAATTCTTTACACAAATTCTCGAAATTGCACATATTTAGGGCAGCTGATTTACGATCTAATTCGTAAATTCAGCTCCTTAGAGACTAATCGGCATATTTTTCAAGTTCAGGGTTAATATTTACTTAGGGTTAACTTAATTTTCGCTCATTTCGATAAGTAGAGTGAAGATTATTAACTTAAGGCCTAATAAATGATGAAGAATGTCTTAGTCTACCTATTCACACTTTCACTTTTTGTCTCTTGTATGGAGCAGCCTCGTTCTGTGCGAGATCTTGTGGAGAATCCTTCTGAAGAAGTTGGCAGTGGTGATAACGGGAGTGGCGGATCATCTGGAGGCAATAATGCTACAGATGGCGACAACGAAGTTGTTACTAGTATTCCTGAATCGACGGCCGTTGAAATCACACAAATTATTGATCCGAATACAGGGTCTTTTAAAAAGAAAGTATCGATTCCAAAAGACTTCAGAGGAAAGCTTCATTTAACAGGCCTAAATATTTCATCACTAAAGAATCGTGTTGTTAAAGGACGCTTCTTTTTTGGACGTGAAAGAACACCAATTGTTTTAGACGGTGTTGTAGGTCAAGTTCCGGGTTCTGGGATTACAGAGTTTTCGACAATTAACGTGATCACATTTGATTTAGCAGATAAGAAGTTTAACGATATTAGACTTCTGTATGATCTATTTGACTACAATGATTATGACAACGATACGGCCGAAGATGTTGAAGGTGATGCAACTAATGCAGGTCTTTACTGTCGTGGTCTTCGTTTAGAAGATGACCCAACTTTTACATCTTCAATTAGTCATCCATACTGTAATCAGGCAGGGGATGTATGTCTTTATTCTTATGCAAAAATTAAAGATCAAACTCTTTGGTATGACGAAATTGTAAATGCTGAAACAGTTTCGAAAACAAATACTCCTGTATTTGAACAAATTGATATTGAAGGGAATCTTCTTGCAAATGAATCACTAGAAACAAATCTTTATAAGTGTCTTCCTGATAAGAAAGACTCGGCGATGTTTCAAAGTCTCTTTGGTGTGAATCACCCTGCGGCCGTAGGAACAGCTCTTGCTCTAGGTGGAGGAGCTTATGACTATAGAGGCCCATATCGTATTCACAATGAAGACGAATGGGAAATTAAAGGTGCAGCAGTTTATCAGTCGGGAACAACTCCAAGTGCAATCTTTAAAGCGCCATTAGCAGGTGCTGCAGATTTCTCAAATATTGCTTCAGGTACTGGGGCCTATTTATTCCCACGTGCTGGAAAAATTAATTATCAAACAACAGGGATTCAATACTTAGGTTCACAATCACCATTTGCAAATCGTTCAGTTCAAACTTTAAACGCGGCCGGTGATACGTACTATATGGATGGTTGTAATATTAGAGCAAAGAATTATAACGCTTCAACAGGTGAGACGGTTTCAAGTTGTAACGTTACAGGAACAATTGAGCTGTTTACAATGGAAGACGGTTTTGAGGTTCAAATTGCTGAAACGAAAGAAATTAAATTACAACTTCTTAAAACAGGTCTTGGAGCTAAAGATGGTTACGACTTTAATTCACTAAAGTCATGTAGTGCAAATCGTGAATGTGGATCTGGAGAGTGTTGTTTTAATAATCGTTGTTTTTCGCGCTCAATTGTAGGGCAGTGTAGTGATGACTTTGATTCAACTGGAAACCTTCCAACTGGAAATAGCTGTGGTTCAGACTTTGACTGTGCTTCTCTTTGTTGTGATGGGACGACTAATACATGTCGTGATCATATTAATAATGACTTTGAACAAGTTCTTTGTTCAAAAGTTCCGAACCAAAGTTGTGTTTCGAAAGAGTTCTGTCGTATCGAATACGTTAGACAGTGTTACCTCATTCGCGTCAACGACCCGAATAACGCTCTTTCTTGTGAGAAGAGATGTTACTCTGTTCCAACTTTTGGCGATTGTGTAAATGGCCTTTGTAAGCCACCAATTACACCTCAGGAGCCAGCAACTCCAACGACACCTGCTGATTGTTCAGGTGAGGATGTTCTGGATTCGCCACCTTTTAACTTGAGTGATCTGTAAGGTTGCTCAAGTTTGCTGACTTTTCTATAATGCTTAAAACGATTAAGTAAGAAAAGTGGAGAAATCATGTTTAATAAAGATTGTTTCCTAGATCATATTGCGATCGCAGTTGAGAATCTAGATAATGCCGAAAAAATTTACCGTGACTTAGGTTTAGAATTTAACCACCGAGAAGTGGTTGAAGATCAGCAAGTGACGACTTCTTTTGCTCATATTGATGAAAATGCTCATGTTGAATTACTTGAACCAATTGATGGCCAAGGTCCAATTGCGAAGTATCTTGAGAAAAAAGGTCCAGGGATTCACCACATGTGTTATCGCGTTCCAGATGTTGCAAAAAAATCACAAGAGCTTAGGGACTTAGGTTATAATCTTCTCTATGAAACGCCACGCCAGGGAGCGAATAATTGTTTAGTGAACTTTATTCACCCGAAATCGACAGGTGGAGTTCTCATTGAGATTGCTCAAAAGATGTAAGGAGAAAGAATGCAAAATATTTATCTGCCGCCACTAACAAAGGTAAACAAGTATCTCATTGGGATCATTGTCGCCTCTTTTGTCATTAGCGCAGTCTTTGCACAATTTCTAAATATTTCCCTTGTTAATATTTTTGGCCTTAATGTTTCAGCACTTAAGGCCGGTCTGATTTATAAAATGGTAACTTATCCATTTGTGAATACTGGCCTATTCAATGTCGTCTTCACAGGACTTCTTTTTTGGTTTCTTGGAAGTGATCTTGAGGCACGCTGGGGAGCAAGAAGGTACGTTCAGTATATTATCATTGCTGTTCTTGTGAATGCTTTTGCTTATACTCTTTTTGCACTCTTTATGGGTGGTGCAACGATTAATTATCCATTTCATGGAATGGCATTTTTATCGTCTGCAATGTGTGTGAGTTATGCTTGTATTTATCCAGATCGTATTTTTCAATTCTTTATGATCATCCCGGTTAAGGCCAAGTACTTCTGTTTAATTCTGGCAGGGATGAATGTGTATCAAGGCTTCTTTACTCCTGGTGGAGCACAGGCTTTTGCAAATATCGCTTCAATGATCTTTGGTGCTGTATTTGTTTTAGGTTTCAGGGCACTGGGAAGCTATGTTCGTAACCAAGGCTCCCGTATTTCTCCTAAACAAGGTGGAAAGAAGGCAAGTAAGAAAAAGAAGAGTCATTTGCGCTTGGTTGATGATGAGGAGCGTCCAAACCCAGATGAGCCGAGGTTTTGGCAGTAAGCTTTTTAAGTCCCTGATATTTTTAGGGGTTTCCAAAGCAAATAACACATGATATAAAGCTACATTATTATAAATATATCAATCGTTAATTTTTTAAATAAGGAAATTCAATGAGACTTTCAAGAGCGTTACAAGAGAAAATTTTAGACCTAAGATTAAGAGATAAGCTTATCGCTGAAGGTAAAGTAACTAAGGCTCAGGTTGAAGAATACCTAAATGGATTAACTGACGAAGAGTCAAATGTTACGACAACTGACGAGTCGACAGCTCCTGGAATGAAGCAATAATTCAAAATAAATTTTTTATATAAAGGCCGCTTTTTAAGCGGCTTTTTTTTGTTCTTCTTAAATATTTTCAGTTAAAAATTCAAATAAACTAGAGGCCACTGGACCCAGTTTTCTGGCATTTAAGTAGGCGAGGTTTAGCTCGTTTATCATATGTTCTTTTGACCCCTTAAAAAGCATAAGCCTTGATTTATTATCAGAGCGCTCAATAACGTGCAGAGGTAAAACAGAGATACCAACACCTGCAAGAGTAAGACGTAAAACCCCCTGAACATCCATTAACTGTGCCTTTGGTTGTTTGTGGAAGTTCTTATTTAAGTGGTACTTAAACCAACTCGTGATAACTGGTGAGCCTTCAAGGTAAGCAATAAAGTCTAGCTCGTCTGCTTTCTTAAATTTTGCATTCTCACTCAGTCCATGTTGGGATGCATACTCATTTGAGCAGCAAAGAATAAGTCGCTCACTTGATAAATTTTTAGTCGCAATTTGTTTTGGAAAATTGAAACTATCGGTAATGGCAAAGTCTAGGCCACCATTTAAAAGAAGTTGGCTTTGTCTAGCGGCATGGTCGTAGTTAATTTGAAGAGACACTTCTGGGTGTAGTTTTAACCATTGGGCAATAATAGGTAAGAGCCTATTGTTACCAAACTCGATAGGCATCCCAATATGAAGAGTTCCCTTAAGAGTATTTTTCTTCGCTGAAACTTCTCCAAGGGCCCTTTCTAGATTCTCAAGAATTTGGCGACATTCTTTATAAAGCCTGTGGGCCTGCTCCGTTGGGAGAACCTTCTTATTAATCCGATCAAAGAGCGATATTTGGAGCAGTCCCTCAAGGGATTTGATATGCTGAGAGACTCCAGGTTGAGTCATGGCAAGGTTTTTTGCTGTTTGAGACATGTTCATCGTTTCATAAACTTCGATGAAAACGCGTAAAGTTGGAATAGAAATATAGTCAATATTCATAATTTCAATACCTTGGCCATTTTATGTCCGCTTAAGTATAACATATAATTATGGATAATGATTATTATATATAATTTCTACTAATTTATTCTTTGTTCTATAACTCCTTTCACAAGATAAGACTTTGAATTCTTTTAGAAAGGTTTAGGGAGTAGGATTATGAGTAAATTAGTTTCAGTTATTTTTCTTGCAGTACTAGCAATGAATGTAAGCGCAAAAGAAATTATTCTTAATGGTGATCTACTAGATTCTCAATCATTTAGAGGAAGAATCTTCAAAGTTATTATCACTGAGCAAAATGAAGAAATCGAATTAGTTAATGAGTACTTTGAAACTCAAAGCTGTGAAGATGGACAATTTGCTCTTAAGCAAGAAGGACTAGGTAAGTATAAGCTTGAAGCCGTTCTAAACTGTAAGAATTGGGTTGATGAGCCGAGACAACTTAACGTATGTCCAGAAATTTTCGCTCCTGTTTGTGGTGCCATTAGTGGCATCGATGGGGATGCATTTATTAGCTTTCCAAATTCGTGTGAACTATATCGTGCAAAGGCCATTTATGTAAATGAAGGCCGTTGCGAGTAATTTAAAAATTCCTTTTTTAAATTCCCATGTGTTGTTGTCTTAAGGCCCGCTTCCCTCGCGGGCCTTATAACGTTTTGGCCTTACATATTAATAAACATTCTTCTTAGCTTATTTCCATTACTATAGCGTGAATCCTTTGAATGACTTCCTTTAAGTGCAAAATGCTTTTGACGAAATTTTTCTTTTCGACGACGTTTCCCTTTTTTATAAAGTCGTGTTTTCTTTCTTAGCCTCTGCTTTCGCTCAGCTAAGTCGTATTCGGTAGAAATACTCTCTGTATTTTTACTTTGTGTTTTAAAACTAAAGCGAGCTTCAAATGCCGGAAGCCCTAGTCCTAGATAGAATAGCAGTAAGTAAGATCGCATGGAGACCTCTCAATTTAAAATTGTGTAAATGGAAAAATGAATTTTAAATGAGAGAAGTGTTCACGATAATCACCTCGGTTAATTGATTGAAATAAAGGAATGGATTTCTAAGTGATTATAGATTCATGATTTCTAAACTATAACATAGATTCGATTTAAGTGGTTATTGAACAACGAATTTTGAATAAAATACTTCCTTAACAACTTTTTTCTTAGCTAAGTAGTTGATACGCTTTTTAATTCGTCCTTCAAAAATTAGCTTACCTGAAAGAGAGTTAAGCTCATCTGGCTCAATAGATGCAGCAACATCTATAATGATATCGTAAATTTGAGGCCTGATTGGATCAAGCACCTTCGAATCTTCTTCGCTGAAGAGAACGAGGTTTATTTGAACATCGAGAAATCTGAGACGGCGAGTTGCTGAGTCTAGGTTTACAGTAATTTTATCCAAGACATAAGTTGTCGGGAAGTTGATTTGCTTGAAGTCATCTTTTAACGCTTGCATTTCTGTTGCACTGTTTGGCAGCTCTTTCTTATAGATAATATTGGTGTAAACGAAGACACCAACAGTGGCCAATGTCGTCAGTAGCAAGAGTGCAATAATAATTTGATCAAGTAATTTTCTTCCTGTCATAATACTATAATATCATAGTTATTTTGGTGATTTAACTCGCTTGTCGCTAGGTAGAAAATACTTTTTTATGAGTGTTGTATTCCGAGTGAAGCACTCGGTCTATGCACTCGCTATAAAATTTGTATAAAATAATTTGCCTGTGATTATTTATGGAGGATGAAATGGGTAAATCTAATAAGAATAAACGCAATAAGAAGTATGTAACAAACCGTAAAGAAGTGAAAAGAAGTTCTGCTATGAATACTTGGATTCTTCTGGCCATTACTGCAATTGGCGCATCAGTAGTCATCTATCTTTCTTAGAAGAAAATCAAATTCTCAATACTTGATGCGCAGCTAAAGCATGCGCATCGCTTCATTTGGCCATAAATTTTGTGATTATGGTTCAAGTTTGCTAGCATTTTACCCTTCACACATGAAAAGAATTTACTTTAAAAGAGGGAATATGTTTAAAACTTTACTCGCAATCGCTGCGGCCATTTCTACTTTCTCAGCACAGGCCGAAATCTCTGAAATTTCAAGCAATCAATCACTTCCAAAAGACTACGTAAGTACAATCAATCCAAATGCTTTTGTAGAAGAGGAAGTTACAGCTGGTGGTTTTAATGAGTTAATGAAGTATGTAGTAGCAGCTCCTTCACAAGAAGATGCTGGCTCATGTCTTTATATGTCTCACACTGGTGTAGTTGAGTGGTGGTATAACCGCCTTAATAACCTAGAGGGTGATAAGAAAATCAATTTTGCAGAACGCTACTATATGTCTTTAAAAACAAATAAGACAAATCAAGAAGAAATTGAAAATTGGAGAACTGATAATATCAGAAGAATTAATAAAAGTTCTGTGATGTTCTCTAATCAGGACTACCGCTTCACAAAAGGAAACTTTAAGAAAGTAGAGGGCAAGCGTGTCGTAACAGATGCTAATGATGAAGATGGGTCATATGGAACTCAGTTTAACTGGATTGATTTAACAGATTCAATTGACAAAAATGCTGTTGAATTCAAACTCCCAAAATTTAAAAGAGAAGTTCTTCATGTTGATGCTGATAAGGACCAATGGGCCGTAGCAAAGGCACCAGCTGATATTGTTGAAAGAATTAAGAAAGCGCTTCATAAAAGAAATGCGCCTGTTTTAGTCATTTATAATCACAAGGGATTTTGGCACGCTAATTATATTTTTGGTTATAATGACAATGCTGACACTAAAGGTTGCCCATTTGTTTCTTCTTTTAAACCACATATGGAAGAAAAACGTGATTACTACCTAGAGAAGGCAGAAAAAACGAAGAGTGAAACTTGGCGTAAGAAATACCTAGCTAATGCTGAAAAAGTTATGGCCAAGGGAAATGCGGTTCAAAAACGTTTTGAAGAAGTAGGATGTGCTTCTAAAGGTGTTTTCTACGTTCGCGATTCAATTTATCCAAATGAGAATATGCCAAAATATGATTACGATCTTGTCAAAGAAGGTGAAGAAGATTTCTTAAATGCACCACTTATTGCAAGGGAATATGCTTGGGTACAAACAACGCTAAATCATGCAATTCAAATCTACCCAGAAGGTATGGAGTAAGTTGAGATTTTTAGTACTATCTTTACTATTTCTCTTATCATTTAATACTAGTGCTACTTGTGGCACTAGTAACTCTCATGAAGTTCACGATGTGGTCTTTATTCACGGGATCGCAAGCAATAAAGGGGCCTTCGGTTATTGGGCCCAGTACCTCAATCAATACCATCCAAATGAGTGCATAAACTCACACTTCTTTGAATACGATACCGGTAATAATAAGTTAAATCTCGATGATTTTATTCAAAGTTTTGACTCTTTTATGCATGATCGATTTAAGGAGAGTCATTCTAAAATATCAATAGTCGCTCATTCTCAAGGTGGCCTCATAACCATGTTTTGGCTTAGAAATATGTATCAGGCCCAAGACCCTATCCATTTTAGAGTGAAGAATATTATGACGATGGCCACGCCGTATTACGGGGCAATTATCGCAAATCTTGGCTATTCTCTTGGTACATTTATTTTACCGATTCTTGGAAAGAAAGAATTAAAAAATATGAAGATAGGCTCAAAGAAAGTCATTGAAACGATGGAGTACTTTAAGAGTCGACAATTTTTTGAAATGATTGCAGATAAGAATTATGTGACAATTTCCGCAACTTTGGCCCCGAGTATCTTTGATATTGAGGGTGACTTTGCCGTTGCTCCATCGAGTTCTAATCCTAATCTAGTAAGTGAAGATAAGATTTCAACTCATTATAATATAGATGGAGTCCACTTGCGCTTTCGCATATTTGGAACTCCGGCCACAACACTTGTTTCAAGAAATTGTCTCATCTCACCATCACGCTGTGAGAATTCTAGTTTGGCAATTTTTGAAAAAGAGTTTCTAGGTAATCAGAAAGTTAAAATTAATTATGCGAAAGATATAAATACATTTGCAGTGTATTTAAGAACTAAGGAGAAAGGGCCTATTTGGGTTCATTCTAAAAATATTCAACGTGGTATGCGCTTTCAATTCATTCATATTAGAGATGACCTCTACTTCTATAAGGGTTATTTGTCTGATGGAGACACTAGAGGTGAGCTTATTATTACCCAAGGTCCAAGGACTTCAATCATTGAGATAAGCTCGGGGCAGACGAGTTATCTTACTCATTAACATGAAATTGGAATTCACTATATTGTGAACTAATCAAATCAAATACTTCTTTTAGACGGTAGTAATCTTGGCCTAATTTATTTTGAGCATCTTTAGTATTTGACCAATATAAACTTAAGTTTTTATCTGTATAGGTTTGAATGAACTCGTAGAGCTCATCGATATTATTTGAGTAAAAGCTTGGGAAATCAAATAAGCGGCCACACTCAACTAAGTAGTCATCAAGAGTATCAAGTCCATTGGAATTTAATTCAATTTCTCTGCGCATTTATTTCTCATTGCTAAAGGAAAATATATTGTTAGAATCAATTTATGACTAAGTTAATGAGTTTATTCGTATCCTGTCAATTGCTGTTTGGCCTTAGCTCTTATGCTTCTCATCCAAAAGTTGATCTTGCGAATCGATATCTTAAGGCCCGCAAGCAGTATTTATTAGAGTACACAACTTTTGGAGTTGATGAGTGCTTAAAGCTGCATGCCAGTAAAATTATTGCCAAAGAGGATGGCTCTGGCCGTATTGTTATTGGTACACCACGTTATTTTCAATTACTTAGTTCTTGCTTTAAAAATATCACCAATACTTGTTACGGTGAGAATTGCATTGTGTCACGTTCCATGTCCAAGCGCCTAAAGAATGTCGACCATGTGGATTCCATCTTGAACAGTCTATGATTTCAATTGTTTTTCCTTAAAAATTTCATCTTAGAAAGTGTCATTTCCTATTTAAAAAGCTATAATAACGCTCAACTAAGTTATTTTAAATACGTTTAATTACCCAAAGGAATTTACATGACTGTTCGTGTTCGTTTTGCACCTTCTCCAACTGGCTACCTACACATTGGTGGCGCTCGTACCGCTCTTTATAGCTACCTATTTGCAAAGGCAAATGGTGGTAAGTATATCTTAAGAATTGAAGATACTGACCTTGAAAGATCAAAGCGTGAGTATGAAGAAGCACAGATTGCTGATCTTAAGTGGATGGGAATTGAGCACGATGAAGGCCCAGATAAGGGTGGTGACTTTGGTCCATATCGTCAGTCTGAAAGACTTGATATTTATAAAGATATTGCTTGGGATTTTGTCAAACGTGGCCTTGCTTACCCTTGTTTCTTAACAAGTATCGAGCTAGAGCGTTTGACTGAAAAAGCAACAAATGAAAATAAAGACCCACATGCATATCACGGACAATACCGTGACCTTGATCCAGCTGAAGCACAAAAGAGAATTGATGCTGGTGAAGAGTATGTTATTCGTTTTAAGAATCCAGGAAAGACTTGGGAATTTACAGACCTTGTAAAAGGGCACGTTAAATTTCCTGAGAATATGGTAGGGGACTTCGTTATCTTAAGAGCTAATGGAATGCCTGTTTATAACTTCTGTTGTGTTGTTGATGATGCAAAGATGGAAATGACTCATGTTTTCCGTGCAGAAGAACACTTAAACAATACTTGTCGCCAACTTATGATCTACGATGCAATGGGTGTTACACCTCCAAATTTTGGTCACGTATCACTTCTTATTGGTCACGATCGTCAAAAGCTTTCAAAGCGTCACGGTGCAACTTCGGTAACACAATACAAAGATCAAGGTTATCTTCCAGAGGCCTTAGCAAATTACCTATGTCTTCTTGGTTGGTCACACCCAGATGAGACGGATATTTTTGATGTTAATGAGCTTGGCGATAAATTTGGTTATGAGAGATTTTCTAAATCGTCAGCAATGTATGATATTGCAAAGCTTAACTTTTTTAACGAGCAGTGGCTAAGAAAATTAGATGACAAAGATATTGCAGCTGGCTTTGATCGTTTTATTCCTGAGGGGAGTGATTACCATAAGCAAGACGTCGCTTGGAAAGTTAAGTTTGCAGCTCTTATGAAAGAGAAGGTCCAGCTGTTTAGCAATATTATTGAACATCTTCCGATTTTCTTTGATGCTGGAGTGGATGCGGACGACCAATATAATGAGGCGCTTACTTGGGAGACAACTCCACAAATTAAGGAATATCTAAAAGCACAACTTGCTGATCAAACGACTAACGTTACTGAAGATCAAGTTGGTGAGTGGATGAACTACTTAAAGAAAGAATTAAAAATTAAAGGTAAGCCACTTTTTATGGGAACACGAGTTTGTCTGACAGGACGAGCGCATGGGCCAGATTTAAAAACTGTTGTGGCACTTACTCCAATTGAAATAATTAAAGAGAGATTAGCGTAATGAATTTTTTTGAAGAATTAGAAGCAAGAGGGATTGTAAATCAGTACTCACATGAAGAATTAAAAGAAATCTTAAATGATAAGAAAATTTCTTTTTATTGTGGTTATGATCCAACGGCAAAATCTCTTCAATTAGGAAATTTATTTGCGGTTGTAACGATGATGCGCCTCCAAAGACAAGGGCATAAGCCTTACGTTCTTGTTGGTGGAGCAACTGGAATGATTGGAGATCCTTCAGGTAAGAGTGATGAAAGAAATCTTCAATCTGAAGATCAAGTTTTAAAAAATCTTGAGGGCCAAAAAGCACAGCTTATGAATCTATTAGATTTTGAAGGCGAGAATGCGGCCACTATGGTTAACAATATTGACTGGATTGGGAAATTTTCTTTCTTAGAATTCTTAAGGGACGTTGGAAAGAGATTCCGTGTTGGTGAAATGCTTGCTAAAGATTCTGTTAAGTCACGTATTAGTTCTGAAGTAGGAATTAGTTATACTGAATTCACATACCAGGTTATTCAGGGTTATGACTTCGCTCACCTTAATAAAGAATATGATGTAAGTCTTCAGATTGGTGGAGCTGATCAATGGGGAAATATGACGGCGGGAATGGATCTTACTCGTAAGATGCATCAGAAACCTGCTTTCTGTATGACTATTCCTCTTCTGACTGATTCAAATGGTAAGAAGTTCGGAAAGTCTGAAGGTGGAGCAATCTATCTTGATCCAACAATGACGTCTCCTTATAAGATGTACCAATTCCTACTTAACTCTGATGATTCTTCAGTAATTAAGTATCTTAAAACTTTAACTTTCTTAACTCTAGAAGAAATTGCTGAGTACGAAAAATTAGTAGAAACTGAACCTCATTTAAGGGCCGCACAAAAGCGTCTTGCAGAGGAGATTGTAACTCTTGTTCACGGGAAAGAAGGTATTGAGGCCGCTCAAAAAGCAACAGACTTTTTCTTTGGAAAAGTAATTGAAAATACAACAGATGCTGAACTTGCAGGTATTTTTGATGACGTTCCATCAGTAGAGCTTGATAAATCTCAATTAGGTGAAATTAGCTACTTAGATATGTTAGCGGCCACTCCTTTATTTAAATCTAAGGGAGAGGCAAGAAAAATGGTCACTCAAAACGGTGTTGCTATTAATAATATTAAAAATGCAGATATCGAACACATGATAACTACTTCAGATCTGGCGAGTGAGTCTTGTCTGATTCTTAAGAAAGGGAAGAAGAACTATTGTGTGGTAAAATTCGTATAGAACGAGAACTAGACGGTATATGAATACACAGCAACTTATCGATTTATTAATGCTTGGTAGTTTTGAAGAGCAAAATGTTCGTGTTGCTGTGTTTGATGATGAGGCCCGCTTCCTCTATGTTTCAACAACTCTTTTTGGCTTTTCAGAAGATTATATTGGCATGAGTGTCTATGATTACTACAAGGGCCACTTGAGTGAAGGTGAAGTAGAAAAAGTAAAACGATCTTTTGCGAAAGCGCTAGATGGTGAGTTTTGTAGTGAGCAAGTCATTCTAACGAATCGTTTTAATCAAGAGACCATTACTTGGGATGTGGAGTTCAATCCCTTCTTAGATGATGATGGAAATAAAAGAGTTCTTTCTAAAATACGCCCATACGAAGTTAATTTGACCACTAGTTCAACGAATTTCTTTATTCGAGAAATGGTTGAACAAAGTTCTGATATTTTTACTGTTTTTGATAAGGATTATAACTTTGTTTATGTCTCAAAGGTCGACGCTACTTGGAATGATAAGCCTTTAGTGGGACAAAATATTAAAGACGTTGTTAGTGGAAAGAATCTTAAGAAGTTCTATCAACGAGCAGAACGTGCAAAGAAGTCTATCGGCGAAATTATCACAGATACTGTCTTTATCGAAATTGATGAAGATGAAGAGTCGGTATTTGAATGCTCGATGGAGTATCATGATTTTAATCAACTTGGTCACTTCTTTCTTGACCGTACGGCCGATGTGACCGAAAGATTTCGTCGAAATCGTGAAATCGAATCTCAGAAAGCTACAATTGATAAAATGAGCAAGTGGACAGCTCTTGGACAGATGGCCGCCAACATCGCCCATGAGGTAAATAACCCTCTTGCTATTATTGAACTTCAAGTTCAGGCCATAGAGCGTCGAGGTGAAAAGATCACTTCAGATCAGCTCTTAGAGAAGATTCGTTCAATTGGTGATCAGAAAAACCGTATCGCAAATATTGTGAGTTCCCTTAATATCTACTCTCAAGATGATCGCTCAATGCGTGAAATGACAAGTCTTTCATCAATTATACACGACTCAATTGCCTTGTTTAAAACAGGTCTTGTTGATGAAAACCTACGTATTGTGTTTTCAAATGATGCGGATTCAGATCTCGTTACGATTAATTCATCAGAAGTTATACAGGTGCTAATCAACTTATTTAATAACTCACACGATGCTATTGCTGGACTTAAAGAACAATGGATTGAAATCAATCTTCTTGATGATACAGACCATGTCGTTGTTGAGGTTCTCGATAGTGGCCAAGGAATTGAAAAAGATATTGCTCAGAAAATCTTTAACCGCTTTTATACAACTAAAACCAAAGAAAAGGGAACAGGTCTCGGCTTAAATATCAGCCGTGAAATTATTATGGATCATGGTGGTACTCTTACTTATGACCCTGACTCAGAGTACACTACCTTTATGATCACCCTTCCAAAGTCAGAACTTCTTTAGTTCGTTGTTCCCGTATGAATCCCTAGTACTGAGCAAGAGGCCTTTGCCATAATCTGGTCATCTTCAGTCCCAAATACATGAAACCATCTATGCTTCTTATTTGAATTGAATACGAGTAGATCATATTCAACTGTAAGCGTCTCTAGAGTGTCAATTTTGTCGAGATACTTAATGATATGCCCAGTTGTTCTAACCGTCATATCATCACTGATTAAGCGTATATACTCTTCAACTTGCGATGTCTCTTCAATCGTAAGATCTTTATCAGTGAGATAGATAAAAGTAATTTCTGCCTTGTGGGCCTCTGCTATTTGCTGGGCCGCCTGAATCAGGGTGACATCATTAGAATTCTGATCAATGAGAACCATAATCTTTCTCATATAACGAACACCATTGTCTCTAAAGATGGCAAGGTGACAATTTAGATGTGATCTAAGCCATGCAACAGGACTTTGAGTTGTGAAAGTATCTCGAAGGCGTCCTTTCCATTCCATAAAGAGCCAATTGCAATGAAGTCTTTGGCCAATTTCAAATATAGACTTTGAGAGGTCGTGAGTGACGATAGGATCAAAGTTAATAGGTGTCGATTTTTCAATGGCCATGGCAATAACTCGGCGTCGAAGGGATCTAAGTTTAGGATCCTCATCGGTAAAGTCATTCAGATCTGTTTGTTCAGGGGCTTCTGTTAAGTGGGCGACTTCAATATGTTCGCCACCAGCTAGTGTCGTTCCCATGTCAATTAGCATTTCTGGAGATCTCTCATTACCAACAAGTGCAACGACAACATTAGCATCTTGGTCAAGGCTTAGCTTTTCAGAAGCCGCTGGTGCTGGGAATTGAGCTTCGTTAACAAGGTCTGTTCTCTTTCCTCTTATTCCAAGTACACCTTTTCGACTCACTCGTCCCTTTGCGTAGAAGAGATAGATTAAGATACCTGGGACAGAAATCGAGACAAGCCCAATTACAGCAAGGTCCTTCATCATAACAAGTAAGTAGAGCGTTGAAATGATTCCAAAAATTTGAACATATGGGTAGAGAGGCGACTTATAAGTCGGCTTATACCATTGAATATGTGTCTCTCTTAGAGCAATAACTGCAATATTCTCAATCATATAAATTGTTAGAATAAAGGCCGAAGCAAGCTTTGCAATTTTAGCAATATTCAAAAAGTAGATTGCACAGGCGACAACTAGGCCTGAGGCAAGGATACTCCATACTGGTGTTAGGAACCTACGGTCAAGGTGACCAAATAGTCTTGGGATTAAGTAATCGCGACTCATGGCAAATGGAAAACGAGAGGCCGCAAGAAGGCCAGCGTTCGCCATGGAAGTCATGGTTAGGATGGCAAGAATCGCCATGATCATCCCAAATCCCTTTCCTCCAAACTCATAGGCCAGAGTATAAATAGGTCTTAGGTTATTCTTTAACTGTTCTATTGGTAAGTACTTAGCAAGGGCCAGGGTTGTGACACAATAAAGGAGTGTGACAATCAAAAGAGATAATAGGATTCCTCTAGGGAGGTTCTTTTCTGGCGTTTTAATTTCTTCTGCAATGGCCGCGACCTTTGTAACACCTGCATATGAAATAAAAACTAGACCTGCGGCCAAGAGAATTGAGTCCATATGTGAAAATGAAAATGGAATACCTGTGATAACTTGGGCCGTTGAGAGAGTTCCAATATTTAATACAGTAAGGCCAATTGTGGAAAGAAGAACAACGGCGATAAGAAGGCCACTAACTTTTCCAACTCCAACAATATTTAATATTGTAATAATTGCTGTGAGAATGAGAGCAAAGTTCTTAAGATCAAAACCTGCACTTATAGCACCAAGGTAGGCACCAAATCCCATAAGAGCAAACGCGGCCTTAAGCAGCAGTGAGATCCAAAGACCTAGGCCTGCAATAGTTCCGGCCATTGGCCCAAACGTTCTTTCAATATAAATATAAGTACCACCTGAAGCCGGCATGGCCGTGGCAAGTTCTGATTTAGATAGTGCTGCTGGAAGAACACAGAGTCCGGCCAGTAAATACGAGATCCATACGTATGGACCTGTCACTTCGAATGCAAGGCCTGGTAGAACAAAGATTCCAGATCCAAGCATTGATGCAATACTGATTGAAATAACTGATGAGAGTCCTAAGTTTCTTTCAAGTTTCTTCAAATAAATTCCCTTATTCTAATTTGAGTATTTGGGCATTATCACTCAAAAGATAGGGATTGTTAATAAAAATAGGTATTTGGACTAGAGTTCGTTTAAAATCTCTTCTAGAGTTTTCTTTACTAAATCACGCTTAGAGTCAAGATCTTGGTCGACTTCAAATGCCTTAAGGGATGCACCGATTTTAAGAAAGTTATAGCATGAGAAACTTCCGGCCATTTTATGCAGGACCTGACGTAGTTCATTTTCTTGCATCGTTGCAATTTTTGGCAGGAGGTAATTAATTTCTGTTTTCTTAGATGCCTTAAACTTAGGAAGAAGTTTTTGAATATGTGAATTGAGACTCTTTTCCATGATATCACCTTGTGGGATATTTGAGGGAGCATTAGGCTCCCTCAATAGTGTCGAGTACTATTTTTTTACAGTTTTTCTTGTGGTTTTCTTAGTTGCTTTTTTGGCCGCAGCCTTCTTTGCTGGAGCTTTTTTTGCAGCTACCTTTTTGGTCGCTTTTTTGGCCGTCTTCTTTGCCGTTTTCTTTGGGGCCGCTTTTTTCGCCGGAGCTTTCTTTGCTGCCGCTTTTTTCTTTACGACTTTCTTTGCCGTTTTGGCCTTCTTCTTAATTGTGGCTTCGGCCTCTTTGACTTTCTTTGTTGCAGTTTTTTTGGCTTTTTTCATTTCATCTTTAAGATACTTATCAAGTGTCTTTTGAAGCTTTTGAACATCTTTGATGTGTCCATCAAGATATTTTTTAGCGGCCTTTACTTCTTTTTGAATTGTTGAATCAACAAATTTTTCAACTTTCTTCTTTTCTTTTTGTAGAGTTAGGACAACTTTTTTAACGTCCTTATCCATTACGTTGCGGGCCTCTTTCTCAACTTGACCGATAAAGTTCAGCACGTTCTTTTCTACTTCTTTTACAGATTTATTAGCAATAACATTATCAACCATTGCTTTTACATCATCGAAAGAATTAACTACTTTTTCAAATGTCTTATTCATTTTTTCTTACTCCCTAAATCAATAGACTAGTCTAAATTAAAATCAACCTTCTTACATATCGGCACACGTCTTCCAAAACCAAAGCTTTTATCTTTAAGTTTTAAAATAGGACAGAACTGCTGCCTTTTGTACTCACTATTTAATATCAGTTTAATGACTCTTTCAACTTCAGTTTTGTTTAACCCAAGCTTAAGAAGGTCTTCCATGTCGTAACGATAAGAAAGGTATGATTCTAATATCATATCGAGGGTATCGTATGGAGGTAAAGAATCTTCATCTTTTTGCTCGGCCCTAAGCTCAGCACTTGGTGGCCTCTCAATTACAGCGGCCGGAATAATATTGTTGAAGTTCTTATTGATATGCCTTGATAGGGCGAAAACTTCACTCTTATAGAGGTCCCCAAGAATACTTAGCGCCCCAACCGAGTCTCCATATAGAGTTGAGTAACCAACAGCAAGTTCAGACTTATTAGATGTGTTGATAACCATCGCTCCAGTTTGGTTTGAACGTGCATACAGTAAGGCACCTCTAAGGCGTGATTGAATATTCTCATCGGCCAGTCCTGATAGTGGCTCTAGCGAGTCTTGAAATAGGTTTTGTACTGATGAGTGTAGAAACTTAATTGGTACATTATGCAGCTTTACTCCAAGATTCTTACATAGCTCTTCGCTGATCTCCCAGCTAAGTCCTGCCGAAAACTTTGAAGGCATATAAATAGCTTCGACCTCTTGGCCAGGACGAAGAAATAATTTCACTAGCGTTAGGACAAGGGCCGAGTCAATTCCACCCGAAAGGGCAACTAGAAATTTATTCATGCCACATTTTCTGGCATAGTCTTGGAGACCTAAGTTGATGGCACCTAAGATTGCATCGAGCTTTTCTTCACTCAATGGCCTAAGCCTTGCTCCATTAGGAGTCTTCTCAATATGAGGGCCAAAAAGGGATTCCCATGAGTGTTTCCCCTGAGGTGCTGCTCCTAGCTTTTGCATTTTGACAGCTGGACCAACCTCAACTTCCATAGTATCGGCCACAAATGACTTGGCCTTGGCAATAACTGCTGTGCCATTGACGACAAAGCTTGCACCATCAAAGATGATCTCGTCTTCGGCCCCAACTTTATTAACGTAGTAAAAAGGGATATCAAATGCCTTTGAAATTTCACTGGCCCTTTTAAGGCGCTTATCTTCTTTATCGATATTCCAAGGCGATGCACTTAGATTGATGACACCATTTAGACTTTCACCTTGGGCCTTATCCATTAAGAGCTGGAGCGGGTCAATTGCATACTGCTTTGAGTGCCACATATCTTCACAAATAAGTAGGCCAAATTTGTAATCACCAAGAGTCCAAATTGTCGCAGAATCTCCTGGTGTATAGTATTTCGTTTCATCAAAAATATCATAGGCCGGCAGCAGGCATTTTTTATAGATATCATTTAGGTTTGAATCTTTTGTGACTTCATAAATAACGTTATAGATATTTGATGGAATCTCATGATTCTCTTCAAAGTCATAACGAATCCCACCGATTAACATGGCCGTATGATCTTCAAAATCTGTCTTAGCAAATAATTCTTTTAGAGCATCTAATAATTCGTGATATTCGCGAATAAATGTTTTTTGTAGAACTAAATCCTGAAGAGGGTATCCTGTTAAAAATGTCTCAGGAAAGATGTGAATCTTATTCTGAAAGCCTTGAGATTGAACAAGGTTCTCTATGTATTTGTAAACTTGTGTAAAGTTGCCAATGGTGTGATCGGTTTGATGAATGACTATTTGCATTGCGTCGTCTCTATGTTAATAATATACGTTAAATACTGGTAATTAATGGACTTTATAGCATGTTTGCATATATAAGGTCTATATCATCATTTAAGTATATTGAAGAGGTTGAAATTGTCTAATTCGCATAAAGTAATTGTTATTGGTGCTGGAATGGCCGGTAGTGAAGCCGCCAATTTTTTAGCTAATCATGGTGTTGAAGTTATTCTTGTAGAAAATAAAACGATCCAGAAAAACCCTGCACAAAAAATCGATGCATTCGCAGAATTAGTATGCACGAACTCACTTAAGTCGATGAATCCAGCTTCTGGTCATGGACTGCTTAAATATGAGATGGACGCTCTTGGATCGATCATCCTTGACTCTGCTAGAAAGCATGCAGTTCCGGCAGGAGATGCTCTTGCGGTAGACCGTGATGGTTTTTCAGGGGAAGTAACTGATCGTCTTCATAAAAATGAAAAAATCACAATTGTTGCACAAGATGCATCTGATCCACAGGCCCTAATGGCCGAGTATCAGGCAGATGCTTGTATTATCGCTTCTGGCCCCCTAACGACTGAAGGCCTATCAAATTGGATCGTTAAAAATATTTCAAATGACGACTTCTACTTCTACGATGCTATTGCACCAGTTGTTGATGGCGACAGTCTTGATTACTCAAAACTTTATTATAAAGATCGTCACAAGCCAGTAAGTGAAGAAGAAGGTGAGGAAGCGGATTATCTAAATGCTCCAATGAATCAGGAACAGTATGAGGCTTTTATCGCTGAGCTTGTTAAGGCAGAGAAGGTACCGGCCCAGAATT
This sequence comes from Halobacteriovorax sp. GFR8, assembly GCF_050955245.1. Lineage (NCBI taxonomy): Bacteria > Pseudomonadati > Bdellovibrionota > Bacteriovoracia > Bacteriovoracales > Halobacteriovoraceae > Halobacteriovorax > Halobacteriovorax sp. GFR8. The sequence continues at coordinate 1,175,468 of NZ_JBPBLR010000002.1, forward strand.
TTGAAGATTATAAATTCTTCGAGTCATGCTTGCCTGTAGATATTATGGCAGAGCGTGGTGTTGATACGGCCCGCTTCTCATGTATGAAGCCTATTGGACTGGAATTACCTGATGGTTCTCTTCCATATGCTTGTGTTCAGCTAAGACGTGAAAACCTACTTGGTTCGGCATTTAATATGGTGGGATTTCAGACTCGTCTAAAATACCCTGAGCAAACACGTGTCTTTAAAATGATCCCAGGTTTTGAAAATGCAAGCTTTCTCCACCTAGGCTCTGTTCATAGAAACTCTTTTATTAACTCAAGAACACTTCTCGATTTTGATCTAAGTGTTAAAAAGTTTCCTAATATTTACTTTGCTGGTCAGATTACTGGTGTTGAAGGTTATACAGAATCAGCTTCCATGGGGCAGTATGTAGCGCTTCAACTTCTTAAGAAGTTAAGAGGTGAGGAAGTTAAGCAATTTCCTGTGGAGACAGGCCTAGGTGCTCTCGTTAACTATATTATGACTGTTCCTAAGCCAACACCTTCAAATATTAACTTCGGTCTTCTTCCTCCGGTTACTCTTACTAAAGAACAAAGACGTGATCGTAAGAACCGCAAGAAAGTCAAAAAACAACTTGCGGCGGATCGTGCAAAATTAGTTTTTGATGAATTCATGAGTGGGTACTTTACGAAGTGAAAGGTTTAAGCTTTATTCTCATTGCTTGCTTCATTTGGGCGCTGGATACGCTTATTCGTTATCCTCTGCTTTATAAGTACAATAGCAGTGAGATCATTGTTTTTGGTGAGCACTTATTTCTTACCATTCTCTTTCTTCCGACTCTCTATATTGCGAGAAAGAAAATCTTAAAGATGAAGCCATTTGAAATGCTTTGCTTCTTTATGATTGGTGCGATGGGCTCTGCCATTGCAACTTTAACTTTTACAAAATCATTTGCACTCTTAAATCCATCGCTGGTTATTCTCTTACAAAAGCTTCAACCATTTATTGCGATAAGCCTTGCTTATCTTATTTTAAAAGAGCGCATCACGAAGCGCTTTCTTTTGTGGGCAGCAGTTTCATTATTTGGGGCAATACTAATTAGCTATCAGGATATTAATAGTGCTATTAATTTGATTAAGACTGGACAGGTCAGTTTTGATCGCTCGTCTCTCTATGGACTTTGCTTGGCCCTCATTTCAGTCATGAGTTGGGGGAGCGCGACAGTATTTGGAAAATACCTAATGAAGAAAAATTGGGTTGAAAAAGAAGTGATGTCACTGCGCTTTGCTGTTGGTCTGCTTGCCATTATTCCTTTCATGATCGGAACTGGCACAGGACTTAATTTTCCAATAGAGTTATGGGGAAAGGTCAGTATCTTGGCCCTTATTTCTGGAATTTTTGGAATGTACTTCTACTATAGAGGGCTAGGGCTAGTGTCTGCTAAGGTTTGTACTATTGCCGAGATGTCTTTTCCATTCTTTGCGGTCATAATCAACTGGGTTGCGCTTGACCAGAAGCTTAGCGTTGTTCAGCTATTGGGTGGAGCATTTTTACTGCTCGGATCAACAATGCTACAATTGGCAAATAGAAAACACGAATTAAACGTACAAGTTAATTAGATATATCAGGAGTTTAGATGAACCAATTACCAATGGACCATAAAGGTAGGAACTTTTTAATTGCAGGTGCCGCAGGTTTTGTTCCTTCAACTGTTGCCCAGCTTTACCTAGAAAAAGGCGCTACCGTTTACGGATTAGATAATTTTATTACAGGTTCTAAATCAAATATTGAGCTTCTCTCTAAGTATGAGAATTTCCATTTTATTGAGTGCGATATTATTAAAGGTCTTCCTGATTTTGGTGATGTGAAATTTGACTTTGTCCTTTCACTAGCATCACCTGCTTCACCAATTGATTTTAAGATAATCCCATTAGAAATTATGATGGTAAACTCTATTGGGACACAACATCTTCTTGAGCTTGCAAAAGATCATGGGGCAAGGTTTTTAGAGGCTTCAACTTCCGAAGTCTATGGGGATCCAGAAGTTCACCCACAAGTTGAAGATTACGTTGGACATGTTAATCCAATTGGGCCAAGAAGTTGTTATGATGAAGCAAAGCGTTACGCAGAAGCATTAACAATGACTTATTTTAGAAAATTTGAAGTGGATACTCGTATCATACGTATCTTCAATACTTACGGACCTCGTATGCGTCCTGATGATGGCCGTGTTATTCCTAATTTTATTAACCAAGCGCTTGAGGGGGCTGACATCACTGTTTATGGTGATGGAAGTCAGACTCGTTCATTCTGCTATGTTACAGATCTGGCCAATGCCATTGATCATGTGCTTATGCTAGGTGATCATATGCCATATAATATTGGAAACCCTGATGAATATACGATTAAGGAAACAGGAGAGTTAATTGTTTCTGCTCTCGAGTCATCGTCAAAATTAACATATCAAGAACTGCCAAAAGATGATCCAAAACGTAGAAGACCTGATATCAATCGTGTTATGAAGTTAGGATACTTGCCAAAGGTGACTTTTGCGGAAGGTATCGAAAAAACTGCAAAATATTTTAGAGATATAAAAAAATAGATTTAGAGAATAAATATGTTAAAAGTTGTTGTCAGCTGTGATGCTGTTATTGAAAGAGATTATTATATTGAGTGTTTAGAAACAATACTTGGTGTTATCGGTGATAACGTCGAACTTTACACTCTTGTTCACAGGCAAGGTCAGGTTCTAGGGCCAGTTGAACAAAGAAAGATTCACTCAACATTTCTAAACCGCTTTGTTAAGTCGTGGGAAGACCTTGTTGATAAGTCTCACTTAGTTCACGGTGCTGCGAGAGGATTGTTTATTCCATGTAGTGTTGACCTTGTAGTTAATCTATCACGTGGCTTTTCTCAAGAAATCAAGATGTGTGATGATACTTATCTTTTTACTTACTTTGTTGAAGATATCAATTCTATTAAGAAGAAATCCTCTTTCAAGGAGTTCTTTTTTAAAGCATTCACTCGTACGAAACAAAGAAAATATTTGAAAAGAGCAAATACGCTTTGGTCAAATGAAGATGCAATCTTAGAAGAATTTCCAAGTGCAACTCAAGTCACGCCAGCAATTGCTTTAAAAGATTACAAGATTCTCCCAGAGGGAATGTTTAAGCGTGATTACTTCTTAATTAACTGTGAGCCACTAACTAGCTCAGAGGTTTATAAGATCATCGATATTTACGGTGATAAAAAATTTAAATTTATCGGAAAGCATGATCACTTAGGGCAATATGCAACTAAGCACCCTGAGCTCTTCTTTGGGGATCGCTGCTCAGGTGAGCTAGCTCCACTTTTAGCTGGAACGAAGTATCTTATTGATACGACAGATAAGTTTCCTCATTTTTCGCTTAAGGCCTTAAGTTGTGGAAGGCCTGTTCTTACAAATGGAAATAAGTTTTTACCATTTGGTATTGGTGTGCATGAGCTACCTGCAGATTACCTTACACTTAGATACCCTGTACAAGTAGGTATTCCTGACGAAGATCCTAAGAAGCGTCATGGTATTTCTGCAAATTATGAGATGGTAAAATTTAAACATATCTTCTTAAAAGAATTTAATAAGATATGTGAAGTGATTGAAGCTAAGAAAGCTTCACAACAGGTTCAAAGAGATGATAGCTGCTGCGAAGCTTAGTTTATTACTCTAGTGTCTTTTTTAATTTTATAACATTGTAACGATTTGAAATAATCTTCCACAGGGACAGCTTTGAGTCCTTGTGGATTGTTCCTTTATCATCAACAATTTCTTCGTCATTTAATTGCTCAACAGCATCTTCATTCACTGTTGGATCAAAATTAGATAGCGCCATAACTCCATCTTCACTGTCGAGTAAACTTTCAAAACCATTAAGTTGACTCTTAAGCTTGTTTAGGTAGTCTTTTGAAGCAGGGTCATATGCAACGGCAAGACCTTCTCCTGTTCCTCTTTCTAGCTCTTGTGAGTTCTTAGCGATATCTCTGGCCGCATTACGTCCACCAGCTCTTCTATAATTAAGTGCCATCTGAACAGGGGATACATGACCTGCTAGCGTATCTGCTAAATACTTTGAATTTCCTGCTGGATCAAGAATCGCATTGATTGCCTTTTTGGCCTTGTCACTGGTCTTATCAGATTTTGCTAGAGTTTTAAGAACACGATTGGCCGCTTTGTTAATTTTTGCAGCATTATTATCAAGTGCTTCGTTTACGTACTTTGAGTTACCCGTGGCCTTCGTTTTATTATAGCCACCTTGCACTTCACTAAGTCCAATTGTGTTGGCAAAGTTTTCACCTGTTGTACCAAGTTTCCCCATCTTGATATCCATCTTAGGAATTGTCTTAAGCTTTTCTGACTTCACTTCATCCACGTCGAATGTCGCATCATTATTAGTCATCCCTAAGCCCTGTGAGCCTGGCGTGGCCATAGCACTGGCAACAGCTGTCTTCTGACTAGAGGCCGGATTGTATTGGTTATTATAGCGTGCCAAGAGCTTTCTAAGAACAACTTCTGTTTTTTCTCTAGCACTCTTTGCACTCTTATGGGCCTTCTTGGCAGAAGACAGGGCCTGGCTTTCAAGAGCGAGTGCGACAGCACCAAGACCTAATACCCAATATGTACATGGGTTTGAGGCCGGACAACCAAAGATTGTCAGGGCCGCACAAATGGCCGCAATAGCAGTAGAGATTGTAATCATCATCATAATTCTCTTATGATGCTTCATCTTATCTTGTGCTGCTTTTTCCATATCTTTTAAAAGTTGTACTTCAGTTTCAAGCGCAACTCTTTGAGTTTGGTGATTCCATGCTTTTTCATCTTTTTCATCAAGTTTTGCTAAGGCGTCTTTATAACCTTTAAATTTCTTCTTATAGCCATCACCCATGGCAGACATAAGAGCAACTGCTAGTATGATTGCGCCTGAGAGCATTGTTCCGATCCCATCTGTCTGGCACATTCCACCGAATAAAAGAACACAACCTTGACCTACTTGAGCAGCTGCGGCCAGATAGCTCATTGTATCTGAAGCACCTTTTGGCCCGCTTGTCTTATGATTAGTAAAGAGCTTTGCATCGGCCTTTAGATCTTCCTGACACTTTTTATCAATCCCGCAATTTTGGTATTCCATATTGTAGTTCTTATTGTCATTGGCATTAACACATTGTTCGAGGTGACAGTTGTAGACATTTCCACCATCACACTTCTGATTTGTTCCATCGTGATAACAGTAGTTGGGATCAGATTGTTTTTGTACTTCTGTGCGGCCATCTTCTTCTGATTGAACTTGTTCTTGTTGGGCCTGTGTATTTACATCTGTTTGTTCTTGGGCGTAGGCCATAGGAGTCAAAAGCATTGACCATGAAATAAGAGTTATTAATAACTTCTTGATAATTATAAATTGTCCGCTTGCCATTTTCATAGCGTTCTCCTCACCTTATAAGAGTATTTTATCGAAAATGTGACCATCTCCTTACTATTATATAAGATTTGTTGCAATTTTAGATACTTAGGCATCTTTTACGCTTTTTCGGCCGTGTCTTTTTCGTGGCGTTTGATTCTATTCGTTCTCAATATTTAAAATTGTTCTAAGATTAGGCTCCTTGTTTAGAAAGTATGCACTGAGTTTTTCTAAGTTGCTAATAATTCATAAATAAGATTGGCCTCCAGGTTGCTTTGATATTAGCAAGTACAGACATGGGGGAAGAAGAGTGAAGAGGATTTCATCTTTATTATTTATTTTGGCGTTTTCAACTCAAGCATTTGGGCTTTCATTAGAAGAGTATAATACTCAAGTTGATAAGATCAATTCGACAATTAAAGATGAACAAATGCGCCTTCTTATTAAGCAAGAGCTGGCAAAAGAAATAGCTAAGTCTCTTTCAACGCAAAAAGCAGATATTAAAGAAGTAGAAGAGGCGCCTGGCGAAAAAGTAGAACAAGAAAGTCCTAAGACTGTAGAGAGTACACAAGTAGTGGCGCCTGAGCTCTTAATTGAAAAAGACAATTTTAAAGTTCAGCTTGGAATAAGTGCCATTGCATCGACACTGGATTTTTACGGAGCCTCTTTAAATCTGATCGGAAATGAGCTTTCAATCAGTGGAGTTAAGAAAGTTGATAATCATAAATTTCGCCTTGGCCTAGGGATCCGCTCACTAAAGGCGGATACAATCACGTTAGAAAATGGTGTTGAATACGATATCTTAAAAAAGGTCGATTATTCTGGTGCGGGAGTGAATCTCTCTTATTCTTATATGGTGACAAGTGGCTTTGGAGTAGGTGCTTACATGGCCTTTAATTATGGAGAGACTGATCTTTGCGAAGTTGATTATTGTTATAATCTTGATACTACAATTAGTGACTTAGGGGCACGATTCGATTTTAATTTAGCTGCCTGGAATCCATACTTAACAATTGGTTATTCTCTTTATAATATTGATGGGCATGAGTTTGATGCTGCCACAGCGTATTTAGGATTATTAAATTTTGAATTTTAATTTTTAGGAGAGTAATGAGTCAATTTGATCTTTTTGGAGCATGTGAAAATGATAGTAAAGAAGTTGTCTACAATTTAAAAGACGGTATTGTCGTTTATTATCCAAATTTCTTTGCAAAAACTAAGATTGAATTTAATGACTTGAAGAATTCCCTTAGGTGGCAAGAAGGGGAAATCACTCTTTATGGTAAAACCCACGCGATTCCAAGACTCCATGCTTGGTATAGTGATGATAAAGAATATAGTTACTCAGGTGTTAAGTTGCCTCGTCATAATTGGAATGAGAGCTTAAGCATTTTAAAAGAAGAGATAGAAGTAATAACAAAGCATCAATTTAACGGCTGTCTTTGTAATCTATACCGTGATGGGAAGGACTATGCGGCCTGGCATAGTGACGATGAATTAAGCCTTGGGAGAAACCCTGTCATTGCTTCTGCTTCATTTGGAGAGTCTCGAAAATTCGTTTTAAAGCATCGCTTTGATAAGTCCGTTGAAAAAGTTGAGATAGTTCTTGAAGATAAGAGCCTACTCCTTATGAAAGGCGCACTTCAACACAATTGGAAGCATCAATTAAATAAGACGGCCAAACAGGTTGATGAAAGAATCAACTTAACTTTTCGTTATATTGTCGACTAGCTTTCCCAGCTCTTTGAGCTCCAGTCATATAATTGGTAAGGAGTGTAACGAGACTTGTATCTCATAAAATCATTCTCTTCAATCCAGTAGCCAAGATAGTAATATTCAAGTCCCATATTCTTTGCATGCATAATTTCAGCAAGTGCTCCAAGATGACCTAAACTCATCTTTTCAAATTGAGGATCATAACAGAAGTAAACGCTACTTAAAGCGTTTTGGGATTGCTCTAAAATTCCAAAGGCCACTAATTTATTATCAAAGAAAACTTCACTTAGAAGCTGAGTTCCTGTAAAGCGATAGAATGTTTCTTTAAAAAGTAATTCGTTATCAATGATTGTTGCATCAATACTGTCAACAAAGCGGTTTTGGCCATGAAGGCGATAAATCTCAAAATGCTTTTGTCTATATAAAAGCGGTGAGAATTTTACTTGTATACCTTTGTTGTGATTTCTTTTTAGAAATTTTACTTGGTTCTTTGTAAGCTTGAATTTCTTAAGATCTACTCGAATGGGAATACACTTTTGGCAATTGGGACATAGTGGCCTAAAGATGAATTGACCAAATTTTCTCCAACCACGCTCGAGAAGAAAATCTAATTCAATATCATTTAATTCAGAACTAAAGAAAAACTCGTGCTGTTCCATTTCCTCTTTTAAATATGGACACTGATCAAGATCGCTAATTCGAGGGCTTAGAATCATTTTCATTTGAATATGATAGCATTAATTAGGTTTTTGATGAAAGGCTTCTTGTTGTTTTATAAGCTCTTTTAACGGCGCAAGAAATTGATGCTTTTGATTCTCTTGAATATCTCCTAGGGCAAAGAGAGTTGCTGTGATGGCCTCAAGAGTTGATAGGTGTGTTTCCCCGCAAGACTTACGAATACTTTGATAAATTGTCTTTTGATCATCTAATTCCAAGTGAAAACAAGGCAGTTCACTTAGCTGGGGCCATGTATGATAGATCTTTCTGGCCTTCTTCCAGGTTCCATCTAAGGCAATGAAGTTCTTACTTTCTAATAAGTGAATATTTTCAGCATTTAAAGCAATCGATTTTTCATTTTTAAAAAGTAGGAATGGCCTTAGTCTCTTAATCTCTTGTATTAACTCTTCGTTGATATTCTCACTTGTCACAAGTTCAATATCTGGTGCAACAAGCTTTGCCAGTCTGGCCGTGTTAAAAGGGTGAAGTGCTTCTTTTTGATCTTGTAGAATGATCAGCCTATTTTCTAAAGGCACTTGTACAATTGTGTGACATAGACACTGGCCTTGCGGCCGTAGGCACTTTGGGCAATGATTTCGTTTGGCCATAATTAGATATTTAATTCTTTATTGTACTTATCCATTAGAATTGGTTTTCGGTAGTACATAATGAAGTAGATAATTGGATAAATAAGTAAATCAAATGCAAAGTTTTCAGTTTTGTATTTAATATTATCTGTGATCTTTGTTTGGCCATTTCCAATATCGCGAATATGATACGTATGAATCCACATTGTGAATGGAAATGGGGTTTCAATGGCCTCTGTTCGAATGATAATCCCATCAGAAGTTTCTTTCTTCTGAGTCACTTCGATAACCCAAGATTGGTAGTGGCCACAGATTGAAGTGATTAGGTGAGTTTGATCAGATACAGAGTTACCGTCGAAGCGTGGCACTTCTAAATTGATAAAAGGAGGAGTTGCCTCCTGCATGGTGTCCGCATTAAAATTATTCAATATTTCATCGACACTTGCATTAACAATGGTATTGATTACTAAACTCTTCATTCCATAGAATTATACATCTGATACTTACTTAACTCAACAACCAGTCTCTAATGTTTAAAAATAATAGAAAAACTTAACACAAAGTTAATTTTTACTTTGTTCGAAAATCTAAAACTATCTTAAGTTGATATGAAATGATTCATATGGCCAAATAGAATATAGTTGACCACTCAACCATGATGGCAAGGAGAAATCTATGAATTTGAAGGAAAGATTAAAGCTCGAAGAAAAAGAGGCCAGGGATCTAGTAAAGGCCTACTGGCACTTTTCAAAAGTCAAACCAAAGAAGAAGGATGCTGTAAGTGAGGAGGATGAAGAAAAGCTGGGAAAGCAAGTGGGCCTAATGCTGAACGAGTAGGGGTTGTACGTGATCTCATGGAGAGACGTAAGCAGAAAGAGGCCTTAAAGAAGAAACAAGAAGAACTTAAAAAGAAAGCTGAAAAAGAACTCAAAGAATTTCAAAAAGAGTTAGAAAAGAAAGCAGGTAACGAATAGTTATTTTAGAGCTTTTGTCACACAGTAAGTAAGTCTCTTGTCTCCAGGGTTAAACTCTTGGAGGCATTTTTCGTAGATTTTAGTCGATAATTCATCACAATTATCCATTCGCTCTTTTATACAATGAAAAGAGATAAGTTGTTCAATTTCAATACGTTGTTCATTGGGATCAACAGGAATGACTGGCGAAACTTTTTTAGGTTTAGGAGAAACTTTCTTCTTCCTCGTTTCAACAGTAATTTTCTTATTCTTATGATAGCGACGTTGTTGCTGAGCACGTTTCTTTGTAATCTCATCCCACTTATATGCACGAAGCTTTTTGTAGTAGAGAAGTTGCCTCTCTCTTTGTGTTAAAGGCTTTACAGGTGTTTGCTTAGTTGCGCATGAGGCAATTAAATTAGCTAAGATAAGTACAATGGTAAGTTTAAAAATCTTTAATAGCATCAACTAATGTTTCATCGTCAACAAATGGATTGCGACTATTTTGAATTTCATAAATTCGATTGTTAATTCTTTCTTCAAATGCATCAACAGGATCTTCATTATGCCATTTTCTTAAGTAAAATTCCTGAGCTTCATCGATAGAAATATTGTAGCGAGTTGAGAAGTAGAATAGTGCTCTTGCAATATTTCCTCTGATTTCTTCAGGTGGCTCAAACGAAGTTGTTGTTTCATTTGCATAATTCACTTCACCAATATGTGAGTCCTGACAATTTGAGTTTACAACACGGCCGTTAACCTCACCGAAAGGGTGGTTGCTACGTGATGAATTAGCTCTTGAGTTTGCAGGAAATAAGTGATGAAGATCATTCTTTTGTGTATTGCGGCTCTCTCTTGGGTTAAACCTTGATTGAGGCCAGCTATGTTCGCAATTCATGACTTGATGATTTGGGATCTGCATTTTACCAATACCATCACTTTCATCAACTTCCTGGTTACAGTAAATATCCTTTACATAATAACCCTGAGAAGAAGTTTGAAGGTAAACATCTCCAAATAGATACTTTCTAGCTTCTTTATAATTTCTTGGAACTCTTTGAGTAAAACAATTTTGTCTACCCTTGCAGTCTTTAGCAAGTAAGTCATTTTTATTTGGTGTTCTAATATGAGCAGAAACTAGGATTTGTCTAAGCTTTGCTTTGATTTGTGATGACGCATTTAAATGGTTAATGTTATTCGCGTTTTCTAGAGTGTTTGAGATAAACTGGGCCGTATCCTCAGGATAGTAAGGGTATTTCGTCAGTTGGGTCGAGTTGTATGCGGCAGCTGCGCTGAAACTCATTTGAATGTAAATAAGCACCAAAAGGTGACTAAGCTTAGTCATTTTAATTCCTTCCTTGGAATAGTTATATGTTAACAAGAAAACATATCTTGGCCAATAAAAAAACAGAGCAAGAATTGGCCCATAAAAAACACATCGGGGCAATTTAAGAAAAATAAAATTGTAAGCCACCTCTCTATCGCATAGGCGAATATTGTGTTAAATTGAAAAGATATCAATCACCAATTCAGATGTAAGAAAATTTATGAAAAGGAAATACTATGGGTGTTTTGGCAAGTAAAATTATTGGTGTGGGTTCTTACGTTCCACCACAAGTTTTTAAAAATTCAGATATCGAAGAAATGATGAATACTTCTAATGAATGGATCGTTCAACGTACTGGAATTGAGCAACGTCATTGGGTTGATGCAAAGACTTCGACTTCTGATCTTGCGCTTAAGGCAAGTGAAGAGGCCATTGCAAATGCGGGCATTAATAAAGAAGATATCGACATGATTATCTTAGCAACTTTATCTCCTGACTTTGACTTTCCAGGAACAGGTTGTTTCCTACAAGATAAGCTAGGTCTTTCAGAAATTCCTGCTATCGATATTCGTCAACAGTGTTCTGGTTTTCTTTATGCCATGACTGTTGCTGATAAATTTATTGTTAGTGGTTCAAATAAAAATATTCTGGTTGTCGGTGCAGAAGTTCACTCTAAAGGTCTCGACCAAACTCCTGAGGGACGTAATGTTTCAGTTCTCTTTGGTGACGGTGCAGGTGCAATTGTTATGAGTGCAACTGAAGTTAATGATAAGAAGACTGAGCCGTGTTTTATCGATGCTTCTCTTCATAGTGAAGGAAAGTATGCAAAGGAGCTTTGGCTTCCAGCTGCGGGAACTGGTTTTGATTCAACAGAAAGACTTTCACAGGCCATGCTTGATGAAAAACTTCACTATCCACAAATGAATGGGAAGACTGTTTTTGTTCACGCTGTAAAAAGAATGACTGAAGCACTTTCAAAGCTTATGGCCAAAAACGGTGTAACAGTTGACGACGTTGATGTTTTCTTATTCCACCAAGCAAACTTAAGAATCAATTCTAAAGTTGCAGAGGTGATGGGAATTCCTGAAGAGAAAGTTTTCAATACAATTCAAAAATATGGAAATACAACTGCAGCGACAATTCCTCTAGGAATGCACGATGCGATGAAAGAGGGCGTTCTTAAGCCTGGTATGCTTGTGGCAAGTGCTGCCTTTGGTGCAGGCTTTACTTGGGCCGCTTCTCTTTACCGCGTTTAACTAATTTCTAAATTTTAAATATAAAAAAAGCCTCCAAACTGGAGGCTTTGTATTTTGCTTTTTTATTGGCAGTAGTTGTAATCGCGGAAGTAGCGAGCACAGAAGTTTTGTGGGAAGCGACAGTCATCCATATTGCTTGACCAGTAGCTTGCACTTTGGCAGTACTTTGTGTCTTGTTTTTCAACATTAACAATGAACTTTCCAGTTGCAACTTCGCGTCCATTTTTTTCTAGCTTGTACTCGATTTCATTTTCACCGTAGTAGTTAAGTAGTGGTCTTTGAAGTAGAGTGTAGATCCAAAGATTAAACTTCTTAGAACTTTCACCTTTTTCAGCATCAAATGAAGATGACTTCGATTTCTTGCGTCCTTTATGATCCTTGTAGTATAGAGTTACTTCGTCTGCATCAACTTTTTCACCTTCTTCTAAAACAAAGCGTGAAAACTCTGATGGGCTTAGGTAATTGGCACTACAATTTACGTAGCGAATTTGGTGCTGATTTCTGTCATTACATGTTAAGCGGATGCTACCTTCGACTGGATTAGAGGCCAGGTCGTTACCGATTTGAAGTCCTGCACCTAAAGCAGGCAGAAGCATTAGTAAACTAATTAGTACTTTCATTATAAACTCCTTTTTATAATCCTATTAATGATATTAAGGAGTTTTAGTTTATGCAATTTTATCTAGCTTAAAGATAGAACTTGTAAGTTTATGCTCTAGAGCTCACGGGCCTTAAGTTTGGCGTAATTGTAGATTAATTCACGCCAGTTTTGCATAAGGGCCGGGGCCGTAAGCTTAACAAGTTTTGGATCACTTGGAATATAATCATAGAGAAAGTATTCCATGGCAAATTGGATTGTCTGCATACCGATATACAATTCAGTAAAGAAGTCGATATCACCTTTTTGGTAATGGGCGATAAGTTCTGCGACGTCTTGATGGTATTCGCATGAACCGCATCCGCTACACATTCCGTAGTTTTCGACAAAGGCCAGATGCTGCTGAGTTTGAGTTGCAATAACTTGCTCCCTTTCATCGGCGTCCGCACTAAAGCTCTCAACTAATTCAAGGGCACGTTCTGGATATTGATTGATGGCCATGAAAATGCGTTCATAAAAAGTTGCATAGAGGGAAGTAAAGATTGAATCTTCAATGAGGTAGTAGAAGAAGTCTTCTGTGGATTTTGTTCCAGCTTTTAAGTTTTCATAACTTGCTAGGGCCATCTTAAGAGGTGCATCTTCAAACTCTTCTAATTCAAAGAAGATTTTTGCAAGCTCTTGTTTGCCAAGATCAAATTCACTCTTGTGCTTAAATTTTGAAAACATGAACGCCTCCACATAAGTTCTTGTTCTAGATTTTATCAAATTAAATTAAATCAAGAACTTATGTGGAGTGAGTGGCAGAAAGTGCCGGCCCTATGGGCAAGGTATAGTAAATACCTTGTGTATTTCCTCGATACGATTCAGAGTGTCGCTATCAAGAGTCACTTCACTTGTGGCAAGGTTCTCTCTTAACTGCTCCATCGTCGTTGCACCGATGATATTTGATGTATTAAATTCACGCTTGTTAACAAAGGCAAGAGCAAGAGTAGCAGGAGAAAGCCCTACATCATTTGCAAGTTCGACATATGCTCTAATCGCATTTTGTGCATGCTCTGATGAGTAGCGAGTGAAGTAGTCGCCGTACTCAGTAAGGCGAGAGTTTGCAGGTCTTTTTCCATCAAGGTACTTTCCTGAGAGTGCGCCAAAGGCCAAAGGAGAATAGGCAAGGAGTCCAACTTTCTCACGGATTGCCATTTCTGCAAGACCAACTTCAAATGAACGATTAAGTAGTGAGTATGGATTTTGAATTGAAACTGGACGCGCCGTATTTGTTTCCTTGGCCGCATCAAGATATTTCATAACTCCCCAAGGTGATTCATTTGAGAGACCCCAGTGAAGAATCTTTCCTTCTTTGATAAGCTCATCCATGGCCTCGACTCTTTCATTGAAGCTTACTTCTATCTCAGGAGTGATATGCTCGTAATTTAGACGCCCAAAGAAATTTGTCACACGTGATGGCCAGTGAATCTGGTAAAGGTCTAAGTATTCAGTGTTAAGCCTTTTAAGTGAGGCCTCACAAGCTGTTTTAATATCACTTTTTGAAAAGGCACTCTTTCTAATGTCACTATTTCTAATATAGCTATCCATTGGTCCAGGGCCTGCTACTTTTGAGGCAAGAATAAACTTGTCTCTATGAGTTTGTATTTTATCACATTTTCCAATGAATTGTTCTGTTTTAGTGTAAGTATGTTGTTGGCCTGGCACTGGATACATTTCTGCTGTATCAATAAAGTTGATGCCGTAATCGATTGCTAGATCAAGTTGTTCATGAGCTTCTTCTATTGTATTTTGTTCACCCCATGTCATTGTCCCAAGACAAATTTCACTCACTTTTATATCTGTATTTCCTAATTGATTAAATTTCATAAACCCTCATTTGTATTTGGTTTTATTATTGCTGCTTAACCATTTCTTCTAATGGAAGCTGTGTTTGTTTCTTGATGTAATTAACTAATGTAAAAATAATAACCACTGTCACGATTAAAGTAGGAACAGAGATAACTGGAAAACTCAGAGCAGTCATTCTTCCTAGGCTTTCATTAAATTCAACTGTTCCTGGTGCTCCTTTCAGAACGATGACCGCAAGAACATAATTTAAAAATGCTGAAAGAAAGAATGTTGAAGAAAAGTAGAATCCTGCCACATGAATCTTTTGTTTGAAGTCGTCGTGTAAACCTCTTGCTTCAAAGGCAAGGTGGATTTTTTCCATATCAAAAATTTGTTCAAATAAAGTTCTTATCAGTGGCTTCTTTGTAAATTGCGATGCTAGTACAAAGAGACCAATCACAAGTGGAACAGCAGTTTCTTTCACTATCATCCATGTGCGATCGAGCTCAAGAAGACCAATCCCACCTGTAAGGAGAACACTGACAAGACCAATGGCCGCAATCCAGTTAAACTTTCTTTTTGAGATAAAGTCCCACGCTCCATATAAAAGTGGAAAGCCAAGAGCAATAATAAGAGCATTAACTTGCCCTAGTTTTTCTGGCCCAGAAAATTTCGTTAGTATTACTGATGGAATCACAACATTACAAAGAATGTTGATGAACGGGTTTTCATTTTTGTTTTCTTTATTTAATTCAGTCGTATCTGACATTTAGAATCCTTTTATAATTTGCCCTTCATAATACCTAAATCAATAAAGTAGGAAAAGGTTTAAAAGACCAATGTGAAAACTCGGGTATTGTAACAACTTCTTACAACCTGAAATCTGAACTTGTCTTAAGAAAATTTAAATGAAATCATTTTTTTTACCCGAATTACTTTTGATCACGGATGAACATAAGGATAAATCATGAAAAAACTATTTCTTGCACTAGGTATGACGTGTGCACTGAGCGCTTCAGCTCAAAATTACAATGGTTACATTGTTAAACTAAAGCCAGGTTACGAATCTTTTGTTAACACAAATATGGCCGATGCTCAGGTTAGAAAACTAAGCTTTGGTACATTTGCTGTCGTTAAGCAAAAATTCGAAGGTCTTGTTCAAGACCCTGCGGTTGAGTATGTTGAGAAAAACTGGATCATTAACTTAAATGAATTTTCAGCTCCTCAACAAGATGATTCTTCACTAACTGAAAATCGCGATGAGCAATTTTCGAAACAGTGGGGACTTTTAAATGATGGAAGCAACTCTGGTGGTTGGTTCTCAAGAGGAAAAGCTGGTGAGGACATTAATGCATCTGCTGCATGGAATGTTGAAACAGGTAACCGCGACCTCGTTGTAGCTGTTATTGATACTGGTGTTGATTACACTCACGCTGATCTAAAAGCTAATACATGGAAGAATGAAGGTGAAATCGCAGGAAATGGAATTGATGATGATGGAAACGGATTTGTTGATGATGTTTACGGATATGACTTTGCAAATAAAGATGGTGACCCAATGGATGGGCACTCTCATGGTACTCACTGTGCTGGTGTAATTGGTGCTCGTCACAATGGAACTGGAATTATGGGTGTTATGGCAAATGTAAAAATTATGTCGATCAAATTCCTAAGTGATAGTGGTTCAGGTGAGACAATTGATGCAATTTCTTCAATTGATTATGCTGTTGCTAATGGTGCAAAAATTCTTTCAAACTCTTGGGGTGGAGGAGAGTACTCTGAAGCACTAAAAGAGTCGATTGAGAATGCACGTGATAAAGGTGTTCTTTTCGTAGCAGCTGCTGGTAACTCAAGAATGGATAATGATTCAAGACCAACGTATCCAGCAAACTATGATGTTGCTAACGTGATCACAGTTGGTGCAATGGATGGAAAAGGGAATCGTTCATCATTTTCTAACTATGGACAAGAAACAGTTCACGTATTTGCTCCAGGATCAAATATTCTTTCAACTGTTCCAAATAACCGTTACAAGAAAATGTCTGGTACTTCAATGGCAACGCCAATGGTTTCAGGGGTTCTAGGACTTCTTCTTTCAAAAGAAGATGGACTTTCTTTCTCTGAAATAAAAGAAAGAATCTATTCGACTTCTGTTCCTAATCCAGGACTTATCACAAAAGCTAAGTCTGGACGTATTGAAGCTTACCGCCTACTTAACAATATCCAAAACTAGTGATATAAAAAGGGGAGTCTTAAGACTCCCTTTTTTATTATGAAAATCAAACTACCCGAAATCCTTATTCGAAAATTAAAAATGACTCCTTATCATAAACTAGGTGGCGCCGCGGGCGTTCAAGAACTTGTCAATGACTTCTATGAAGTTATGGATACTGATCCTAAGGCATCAAAGTGTCGTGCGATTCATGCAAGCTCACTTGAGAGTGCTAATAAGAAGCTCTTTATGTTCTTGTCTGGATGGTTAGGAGGCCCTAGTTTATATATTGAAAAGTATGGCCATCCAAGAATGAGGAAGAGACATTTTCCATTTAAAATTGGCTTCGCTGAGCGAGATGAGTGGCTCTACTGTATGAGAAAGGCCATGGATAAGAAGCAACTAAAGCCTGAGTTTGATAAAGAACTCTGGGGTGCTTTCGAAAGATTCGCTGAGCATATGAGAAACCAAGACTTTTAGTTCTTCGATTTCGATTCCGCAAAATTTTTCATAGTGTAATTCATTTAAGAGTTCGAGACAGCGCTCAAAATGTGTTCTAAATGCACTTTCTTGCTTCATTTCTAATTTCAAAAGACCTGCCGCAATTTTTATAATGGCCTTAAATAAAATGGCAAAGTCATCTGTTCGGTTATGTTCATTCCACAGAGACTCTAGGTAAGCATGGGCCTCCCAGAAATAGCCTTCATTCACTAAATCTATGGCAAATAAATAATTTTCATTATTTTTAAAGTCATCACTTGAACTTAGGCGAGCTGTTTGAGGCTCGCCTGTAACTTCCATATGGCCACCAGTTTTTAAGGGGTGAGGATTCACTCCTGGACGAAATTTATATGGTGGTAGAGGACGAGTCGAGTATCTTATGAAAGTCTCCAATCGAAATCAAAGAGAAGTTTTCCTTCATCAATATGAACTTGAGAAACAATCTTTGACCAAACCTTCTCATTTGGATCCCATTGAAATCTTGCACGTGCAACCTTATGTTTGATTGCATTGAATTTTTCAACTTCTTGACGATTTTTCCAATTTGGTGCTTTTAATTCTGCAACGATACGCACCTTTGGAGCACTTGCTAATTTTGCCATTCTTACATAGTCATAGTGAGAAGCGATCTTAAGCATTGCAAGAACGTCAGTTACAGCTCTATGTGGGAATGGATTAATGAAGCCATGTGAGTGCTCTAGAAGTGCCATTGACTTGTGAGTGATTTTTCTTGGGTACTCTACATCTTCTTGCGTATCGATCCAGACTTTATTAGGCATCTCGATACCATATCTTTTAAACATCGCCGTTAGCATTGGCTTATCATATTTAGCACCATTGTGGGCCATCATATAGTCGGCCTTCTTCATGAGTAAGGCAACTCTTTCAAGGGCCATTTTGATTTCATCACCGCGGCGACCCCACTCAGCAAGTAATTGTTCGTCAATACCTGTAAGCTCAATAACTTCTTCTGTAAGTTTTAAACGATCTTTTTCATCGATTAGTTCTGAGAAGATTCTAACTGGAGAGTTGATGCGTGTGTCCCAAAGAACTGCTCCAATTTCTGTAACGCGGTCAACTTCAAGGTTTACACCTTTTTGCGTTAAATTTTCGTTAATACCTTCTAAATCAACTCCAAGAATGAGCATTTGACGTCCTTTTGTTTGTCTTGCTGTGTGCCATAAGATTAATTGACAATATTCTGACTTATTTAGGACAATTATTAACGATACGTTTAATATTGTAAATGCTGGGATTACTTAGATTTAATGAAACCTTATATTGTACTTATATTCACGGCGTTAATAGTTGCCTTTTTCTCTGGAAGTTTTGTTTTAAAAACTTTTGCTCCTCGATTTGCTAGTCAGTACCAAATTGATGAAATTAATGAGCTAAAAGTTAAGATGCAAACCTCAATTACACCTTACGCCATTGTTAATTTCTCATCTCTTTATTACTCAGATGAGCAGTTCCAGCTTCTTAATCCATCCCTTGCAATTGAAGAATTTGATGCATCTCTTCTTTCAAGTTCAAAAGGGTGTTCAAATATTGAAATTCTTCAATCTCAATTAACGGGAACGCGCAAGAAGGGAGTATGGGAGCAAATTCGTTGTGGAAGAATTAGAAATATTCCGAATTGGTTTGTTAAGTCACCACCTTATATTCATGAGTCAGGTGTAAGTTACGCTTATCTTCTTTTCCAGTACCAATTAGCAACAGGTCAGGCTTCGCAGACTTCATGGGTAAGAAGAAGGCTTTCATACTTTCATGTCTCTGAGCTTGCACAATTACAGCGTGAAATAGGCCCACTAGGTGGGATCTATGGACTTCTTGCAAGTCTTTCCCAAGAAACACTTCAAGATATTATTAACGAAGAGGGAACAATTCTTGCTAAGAACTTCTTACTTGCTAGGATCAAATACCCAAGACAATACAATGTCTTAGAGTATCGTTTCTATGCTAATGATTCAATTGAGAGATTCTTAGATCAAACTCCTTATCAAATCACAAGGGCACGAGCAGGGAAGTGGTGTGTTTATAATGATGGCCCAATCTGTTGGAGACAAAATACCAGACACCTCTTACAAACAGTTTCCACATCGACCCTGACATCATTTACAGGGATTATTGTTATCTTCTTTATTATTCTTTGGTTGCTCTTTAGCAAAATTAAGGATGATAAGGTTGAAGAGAGTCGAAAGAAGATGGCCCTTCAGGTTCTAACTCACGAGTTTAGAACACCTGTTGCATCTTTACTACTCATCGTCGAAAAAATGAATCGCTCTCTTGGTTCTTTGCCGGAAGACCAGCAAGAAGATGTTTTGCGTATCGCAGGTGAAGTTTACCGCTTACAACGATTAACGGAGAAGTCTAAGCACTACCTACAGGGGTCAAATGCTTCAGGTATGTTAACATTCAGTTATGAAAAGTTAGAACATTTAGAAGATCTTATTTATGATACAATCATTCCTATTAAGGAAACTTACGATAAGGAAATTGATATCTCAATCGATGTCAATGATACGATCTTTGTTGATTATTACTGGTTTCAAATTTTAATAAAGAACCTTGTTGAGAATTCTTTTATTCATGGTGCAGAAGAACACTATTTAAAGATTTATGAGAAGGACAAATTCTTTGTTGTTGAAGTTGGTGATGGTGGTGAGATTACAAAGGATCTGGATACACTGACTAGTGAGTTTGTGAAAGGTTCTAAGAGTTCTGGTACTGGTTTAGGTTTAAATATTATTAAAAATATAGTTGATGAATGGGGCGGGAAGATTGAGTTGGTAAAGAAGCCGACGAAATTTATTATTACGCTACCTAAAAGGAAGTAAATATGGATAAGATTCTATTAGTTGAAGATGATATTTCACTAGGAAAAGGAATTCTTGATTTTCTTAAAATGGAAGGGTTTGACACAACTTGGGCACAGACTCTTGAAGAAGCTAGAAAAATTGATCTAAAAGGATTTAACCTTATCATCCAAGATTGGATGCTTCCTGATGGGCAAGGGATCGACTTTCTTAAAGAGATTCGTGCAAATAATAATAACACGCCAATGATTATTCTAACGGCCAAAACTGACTTAATAGATAAAGTCGTAGGACTTGAGTCAGGGGCAAATGATTATATGACAAAACCTTTTGAGTCTCGTGAGCTTCTTGCTCGTATTCGAGTTCAACTTAGAATAGGAGATCAAGGTGCAACGGCCAAGGAAATTGACACAAAGGGTGTGCTAACTCTTGGAAAGCTTAAAATTGATAATGATACGAGAGAAGTTACTTGGGACGGAAATTTAGTTGAACTAACAAAAATGGAGTTTGATTTTCTAAAGCTACTTGTTGAAAATCCAAACCGTGCTCTTTCACGTGATGAAATTTTAAATAAGGTATGGGGATATGAATGCTATCCATCAACTCGTACAGTAGATACACACGTTCTACAATTACGTCAGAAGTTTAATGAAAACTTAATTGAAACGGTTCGTGGAATTGGTTACAAGCTTCGCCCACAATTTGCTCAGTAAAATTAAAAACGTCGAATAACTGATAAATAGGGGCCTTCATAAGGCCCTTTTTTTATATTCTTTTCAAAGATTTGACATAACTCTAACGTATAGTGAATAAAGCTTGGCCATAATGTTACGAAAGGTTTGTTAACAAAAGTTACGAAAACTACTAGGGGCCATTTATGTCTAAGCGATTAACCATTCCACTTCTTTTTGCCTTTGTTGCCTTGTTCTTAGCATCTTGCCAGTCAAAGCAATCAGCAAGTGATCTTCAAAAAACATTGGAGAAGAATCCTGAAATCTTAACTGAAGTCATGAAAAAAAATCCACAACTGTTCATGGAAACACTCCAGAAGATGGCGTCTCAAATGAGAGAGAAGGCCCTTGAAGATCGCAATAAGAAAGAGCAAGAAATTTTAGAAGCAGCATTTAAGAATCCAATTGAAGTTGAAAAACACAGCGAGGACTTAATTATTGGTAATCCGAATGCAAAAGTTATTATTTATGAATACTCTGATTTTCAGTGTCCATTCTGTTATCGCGCTCTAGAGACTGTTAAGCAGGTTCTTGATGATTATAAAGATGATGTTGCATTTGTTTATCGTCATCTTCCTATTGATTCAATCCACCCTAATGCTAGACTTGCGGCCAAGTACTATGAAGCAATTCGAATTGAGTATGGACAAAAGGCATTTGATTTTCATGAGATAATCTTGAAGAATCAAAACAAAGTCCGTCATGGTGAAAAATACTTTGTTAGTCTCGTCAAAGAGATGAAGTTAGATGTTAACAAAATTAAAGGACTAGTTAACTCTAAACGTGTTGAAAATAAGATTGCTGCGGACGTAGCAAGTGCAAATAAACTGGGCTTTAGTGGCACTCCTGGTTTTGTCGTGGCCGGTGTTCCAGTTAAAGGCGCATACCCATATTCTCATTTTAAAATGATCTTAGATCGTCGCTTGAATGGAAACTCTAAGGATCCAGCAAGTGAGATGGCAAAGATTAAATAATTAAAGGTCCGTTAGCAAATTAATTAGTTCAGGGTAATCGATAAATGGATTACGGTTGCCCTGATACTTTTCTACTTCATCATTTCTAAACTTTTCAAATTCAGATACCGGGTCTAACTTATCCCATGCTCTTAAAAATTCTTCTTCACGATCATTGATTGGTAGCTCATATGTGACAGCAAAGTAGAATAGTCCACGAGCGATATCGCCTTTGACTTCATTTGGTGGTTCAAATAACGGCATATTCGGATACTTCTTATTTTTCCCAAATTTTGATTCCCCACAGTCTTGAAGTTTATTCTCATCGACTTCACCGTAGTGATATGAGGCCCTCATGCTGTTAACGAAAGAGTCGGTTGGGAAGAGGTGGTGCATATCTGCAACCATATCGTCATATTCATTCTTGCCGTGTTCTACTGAGTCCCCATATTCGAAGAAACGAGACTTTGGCCAAGTATGTTCAGTATTGATAATATTTCCATCAGGAAGATTTTCTTGATCTAAGTGAATATCAACATTATTTTCGTATTCATTTCCACAGTAGAGATCTTTTAGATACTTATTCTCAGAGCCATTCTTGTTGTAAGCGTAGATATTATTAAAAAGATAAAGCCTTGCTGTTTTATAGTAGAGCGTTCGCTTTCCTTTTTTCATAAGTGCAGATAAGCGTTTTCTAAATTCTGCTTGGTTGAATGGTTGATCAGTGTCTCCATGGGCCTTGAGGTCAAGGGGCTGGGCCACTGTTAGTGATGTTGCTAAAATTATTAGAGTTGTACGTAACATACTTTGCTTTTACGGTAATTTATGAACAGATGGTAGGAGATTGTAGAATTTACTTGAAATATGGCCCCAATAAAAAAACAGGACCTCAGTGAGGTCCTGCCAATTTAAAAATCAAGCTCGTTATTTTAGCTACTTAGGGGACGACTAAGCAGCGTTATTGTACTCTTCGTAATCGTTATCACTATCCATATTTTCTTCATCTACACTTTGTCTAAGGCTTGTTAAAAGCTTTTCTAATTGAAGTCTTTCACCAACACCAAGTTCGACAAATTGTACCCCCATTCCCTCTGGGTAGCGTCCGACAGCATTCGACTTTCTAACGACCTTGGCCTTTAGTTCTAAATCTGTTCCGATATTGAAAGTAAAAGTGTCTCCACAATTGAAGATTTCTTTTTGAGTAGGCGTATTATAAGAGATATAAGCACCTGTTCTTGAGATATCAAAAGTTTCACCAAGATTAATTGGAATATCTGTTGAAGAAACCTTTGTTGGAAGGGGTGCTTGGTAGCGAATTGCTGTTTTCCACCACTGAGCAGCAGGTGAGTTAATAACATTTGTTTCATGACTTAGGATAAAGTATGAAGTCATAAGGATATAGGCAAAAGTTGATAGAATAACTGAAGCTGCTTCAAAGTCATTACCATAAACTAAGACAATCGAATTATTTAAACAAACAAAGCCAATCGATAATGGAAAGCTCCACTTGATGTCATCTTGTGCTGTAAATGAGAAATAAGCATTAAGAAAACAAGAGGCCATAACCATGAAGTTAAAGACTGTCATTTTCGACCAGATGGCACCAATATCAGTTGCACCATGACCGTAGAGGAACATGACCTGAATTGGGATGCTAACTGCAATTGCAATAAATACAAATGCATAAATATTAAAGATTAATGGCTTGATCTTCATTGATGACTCCTTGAGTGTCATTTTGTGTAAAGTGATAACAATAACTATTTACGCGATTAATATAATTCTTTGCTTCTTGAAGGCGATCAGAGTTACGCCAGTCTGTTTCTAACTTTATTAATTGAGACTTCACTCTAAATGGGCCAGAGTTGTAACTAGCAAGAATCAAGTCTGTAAAGAGTTGGCTTTTCTCAAATGTCTTAAGATTTTTTATTTTTGGATATGACTTTTGAACAAGATCGATATTGCCACGCCAATACTTCTTTAGGTATTCAATATACTCGAGTCCACCGATAACAGATTTTTTTCGATTAAGTCGCCAATCATTGTTTTGATTAATCTTTCCAGATCTAACCATAAACTTTACGAGTCCATACGGAAGTTTTTCAATTCTCTTGTCTACTTTCCATGTGTCATACTTCTTAATGACGTGCTGGCTTGCTGCATCGGTAACTTGTGTTAGACCAATTGCCTTTGCAGAGCTTACCGAGCGATAATTAAAGCCTGACTCTTGGGCAATAATACCTAGAAGCATTGAAGGATTAGTATGCACTTTAGATGCTTCTTTTTTTACTAGATCAATAAAGCTCGACTTTACATTGAATGGGTCAGTCGTTGTAATAGTTGTTGTATTATTGGCAGCTGTAAATTGTTTACATGAAGGTTCTTCATAACGATAAAGTGAACGAATTTCTCCACGGTATTGGTAGCCAATTTTAATATCAGTCTCAAGTCTTGCAGGAAGACTTAGGCGGTTGATTTTATAAATAATATTTTGGTCATCTTCATAGATAACTTTATTATTATTTTTAAAGCTAGAAGTGATATTTCTACCATTCCAAAAGATCACAATATTTTCAGGGTTGAGTTTTCCACGAGTTGAGTTGATCTTAATATAGAGGTCATAAACAGTGTGACGATTTTGTTTCTTTGGAAAGAACTCGATACCAATTGTACTTGTTCCAACATTATCAAAGTTTAGATGGTTATCTAAGATATTAGTAAAGGCCTCAAGATTCTCGAAATGATCTCCGTCATTAATAATTGAAAGAGTGTCACTTCCGAACGGATTCATTGGCCCAGCACATGAGGTAAATAGGAGAGTTGCTCCAAAAAAGAGTGCCGAAAAACTTGCTCTTAACAAGACTCTGACAATGTGCTGACGAAATGTTGGTTTAAGTGCCATGTTCATTGACACTATTATGACAATTTTGGATAAGTCGCTGAAGTTGCGGAGTAAATAATTCAGTTAAATCAGTAACTTAGGTGAAAATCACTATAAAATCTATGGTTAGCAAAATCCGTAAATTTCGCCAACTTTAGAAGCCATAGAAAAAACCGTTATTGGCATCTGTTAAATTCTTTAAAAATTTATATAAATCCGACGACTTACTGAAATTCTTTGCCCCAACACCAATGGCATTAATTTGTACTTTTCGCACGTTATTCTTGTCAGTGATATCCCTAACAATGTCGTCGATATTATCCGGTGAAGTTGTTCGTCCAGACTTCGTAGGGGAGCCATCACTTAGGAGAACGATATCGGTTAGTTGAGGGTATTGATCAATCACGTACTTAAGGGCCGCCCTTGTTGGTGTTGCGCCATAAGGCCTTAGGCTTGCCAAAAATTCATATACCTCTTCTTTTATTTTAAGGTCCCTAAGGTCTTGTAAAACACCCCACAGCGCATATTGTGAACTTCGGTTCTTACCAGGGAAATAGATAATGTCGACATAGTAGTCCTTACCCATTGAGGCAATAAGCATCTTAAGTCCTGCTTTAACTTGGCCGATGCGATCATCTGTACCCATTGAGCCTGAAACATCAATAAGAAAGGCCACGCGTTTGCCTTTAAAGTTAAATCCAACATCAGCGCTTTTGGCAACTGGAGTAGGAGTTGGTTTTGGTTCAGGCTTTGGCTCAGGTTTGGCCTTAGGTGGAGTAATTTGTGCAGTAAGTTCTTGAATGACTTTCTTTTGATCTTTGGCAAGCTTCTCACATTGAGACAGGGCCTGCGAATTATCAACACATACTTCTTTCGGTTTTTCGACAACAGGAGTCTCATTCTTTGGAACAACAATAAAGAGGATGATAACCGCTCCAAGTGCTCCTGAGAGTAAATCGAGAAATGAAATATTAAAAACGTCTATGGACTTTCTTTGGCGCATTCTTTGCTTTCCTACATCTCAATCTTATTAACAAGGTTTTCAATAACATATTCTTTTGTCTTCATATGAAATTGATCTGTTGCTTTTTGTAGGTCGTGAAAGAGCCACATAAGAATGATACTTAGAATAAGTGCAACAAGTGTTGTATCAAAGGCAACACCAAGAGTAGAAGTAATCAGTTGCATGTCTTTAGAGTTTGCTAACATGAGTGCGCTTGAGATACCAAGTACGGTACCAATAAAACCTAGAGACGGAATGGCCCATAAAAGGTAGCGAATGTTGGATTGTTCAGTTTCTGAGTTGTCTCGATGTAGATCAGTGATGATATTAATAACCTCAAGAACTTCTGAAACATTTTTCGTTGAACGAAATTTCGCACAAGAGTTTTTAATGAGTTGAGTTAAAAGAGTCTTTGAGTACTTCTTCTCAAAGTCTTTCACTTTCTGACCAATTTGAACAACATCATCAGACATGAGCAGGTGCTTTTCATCTGTCGGCAGCAGATTGGCCTTAAAGTAGGATTTCTCTGCTTTTATTTGGGCCTTTAATGCTTTTATTTCCGAGATTGACCAGAAGAAGGCCAAATATGTTAGCCACTGAATGTAGCCACCTTTGATGAAATTTCCACCTAAGAGAATTAGCAATCTTGAAACCATTCCATCTTGTGGGAAAATACCAGATAGATATACTCCGTTTAATAGTCCCACCATAACACTGCTCACAACAACAGCTTGTCCAATGAGTTGCAATTCTTTCTTTTCTAGCATTGAATGACCTTTTACTCTAAAATTATAGGTATATTTTATATTTATTATAACTGACTTTAAAAGGATATAAATGGTGGGAAAAAATAGTGAAAATGAACCAGTAGGAGAACTATGTGTTCGCACGCTAACGATGCCTTGTGATACAAATCACAATGGTGATATCTTTGGAGGTTGGGTTCTTTCGCAAATGGATATCGCCGGTGCAATCTATTCTGGAAAGCGCTGTAATGGCCGTACGGCAACTATCGCAATTGAAGCAATGAAATTTATCCAACCTGTAGGGGTTGGGGATATTCTATGTTGCTACTGCTCAACTGTAAGAGAAGGAAATACATCTCTTGCCGTTAAGGTTGAAGCTTGGGTTATTCGTAAGTTTGAAACAGAAAGAGTTAGAGTAACTGATGGTATCTTTACTTACGTGGCCATTGATGAGCAGAAGCGCCCACGTAGTATCAACTCTAAAACAATTCTCGATAAATAAGGATTTATATATGAGCGTAATTAACGTTGAAAATGTCTCTAAGAGCTATAGAGACCAAAAGGCATTATCTGACTTTTCACTGACTGTAGAGCATGGGGATGTTGTTGCTCTTTTGGGGCCAAACGGTGCTGGGAAGACAACTTTTGTAAAGTGTATGCTAAACCTCATTAGTGCAGATAGTGGAAAAATTTCGATTTATGATATTGATTCAAGTGAGCCAATGTCACGATCACGGCTTGTCTACCTACCTGAAAAATTCACTTTCTATAATTATTTTACTGTCGAGGAAACTCTTAAGTTCTTTGCTGAATTTCATCAAGTTGAAAAGTCTCAAGTCAAAGAGAGAATTAAAGAGGCTTTAGGGAAGCTTTCAATTGGAGAGTTAGGTAAGAAAAAACTCAGTGAGTTATCAAAGGGACAAATGCAACGAGTAGGTCTTTGTATCGCAATTGTTGCAGATAAGGATCTAATTATTTTGGATGAACCATTTTCTGGCCTTGATCCGATTGGGATTAAAGATGTGAAAGATATTTGTCTCGAACTTTCAAGCAAAGGGAAAACAATTTTAATCAACTCGCACATTCTTTCTGAGGTGGAGAAATTTGCAAAGAAAGTTATTATTTTAAATCACGGTAAAGTTCAGGCCCAGGGGCCAATCGATGATGTACGTGATGGAATGTCTCTAGAGGATCGATTCTATACTCTTGTTAAAGGGACGAAAGAGGAAAGTGAGGAAGCTCATGTTTAATTTTACGCTAATTAAAAATACAATTGAAAAAGAAGTTCGAAATAAATCAGTCATTTTCTTATTCGCTATGACTGTCGTCGTGATGTACCTAGGTGGTGTTTTAAGTAATACTCTACAAATTGAAATTCAAGAGTCGGGCTTTAGTACTTATCTAGCAACAGCTAGTATGACAGTTGTTATATGGATTATTAGCCTAAGTGCAAAACTAGTGGCCGCTCTTATTTCTGCCAATATCTTTCGTAGTGATCTAGAAAGTGGAGTTATTTCTCAAATTTTAGCACTACCGATCAATCGCTCATCATACGTGATTAATCGTATGCTAGGTGGCGCCCTTTTGAGTTTTCTTTACTTAGTATTCATTCTTATTATCGGTATCATTATCTTAATATCTAATGACCTTGTTCCTAAGGGAGTGGATTTTTCAATGATAAAGATGACCGCTTCTCTTATTCCACACTTCTTACAAATTTTAATTATCATGTTTGTTAGTTGTTTCTTTAGTTTATTCTTCAATAAGATTGGAACACTACTTCTAACATGTTTTTATGTTATTGCCTCGGTTGGTGTCTACACTTATATCCAGGCCGGCAATCCTGCTCTATCAGGTATTAACCTTTCATCAATCTTTGGCCTTATCTTTTATTGGCTACTGCCAAGAATTGGAGAGATCTCAGGTCTTGCTGATATGTTATCTCTAGGAGCCGAATTAAACTTAGATATAGTTAAGAGTTTTGTCTTTGGTCTTGTTCACCTTGTGGCAACTTTGGCGATATGGGGATTTATTTTTAACTCTATTTTTAAGAGAAGATCGTTCTAATGAGAAAACTGCTGATCATCCATTCTGATGAGCGTATCCAATCAAGTGTGAGAGAGTACTTAACAAATGAGTACTCTTTCGAGATTGAGTGCCTAGAGAACTCTTCTCTTTTAAAGAATGCAGATGAATTAGCAAGCTTCGATGGAATAATTTGCGAAAATAAGTATATCGATAGTGAAGGGAGGAATATCCCTGGCGGTCAAAATTTTGTTAATTTTATGATCGATCACACGATTAAAAAACCTATTGTTATTTTGGGTGAGATGGAAATTGATTATGGAAGCTTTGTTTCTCTACCATCAAGATTCTCTCTTAGAGATATTAGCCTTCAACTTATTAAAAGCTTAAATATTACGGATGAAGAACTAAGGCACTTAAAGATGCCTGATTTTGTGAGTGTTGAAATCGCTAACTTTTATCAACTCTCAAATCCATCCTGTGATATCTATATAAAAATGACGAAGGCGGGTGTGGAGCATTTTGTAAAACGAATCTATGCCAATGATATACTCGATAAGGATATTGTAAGGCGCTATGAGCAAAATAATCTTACTCATTTCTTTGTACAAAAAGAAGACTTTGAAAAGCTTATGGGGCAAATCCTTGCTCAGTCACTAACTAAGGTGGTAAAGGCCTTCAAAGAAGATAAGAAAGTGATGGAAGTGAGTAGTGATACCTTTGAGATCTCTCAAAACCTTCTCAATGAAATAGGAATCACTCCACAAACTGTGAAGCTAGCTAGAACGTCAATTGTTGCCATGACAAAGACTGTAAGTAGCTCAAAGAAGTTATCTACACTACTTCGTTCTCTACTCGAGAATGAAACGACATACGCATTTAAAAGAAATTATCTAGCGAGCCTATTCTTCTATCAAATTATTCCAAATCTCGGATGGGGAAGAGGAGAACAGCTAAAGCAAACAATGGATAAGGTTTGTTATATTTGCTTTTTTCACGATATTCTCTTACGTGAAGAGAAACTTCTAAAAATTCACTCTCTCGATGATATGGCACAAGTGGACTTAAGTGAATTAGAAAAGAAGCTTGTTTTAGAACACGCCAATATGACCACTACTATGCTTCAAGAAATATCAGGAATTCCAACAGGCATTGATGTTATTGTTCGTCAGCACCATGGTTCATTAAATGGTGTGGGCTTTCCTGATGTTTACACGTCAAATCTTTCACCACTTGCGATATGTTTTATTGTTATTGAAAAGTATGTTGTGGAAATTCTCAAGTGTATTGAGGGCCGTGAAAAATTAAAATTAAACACGATACTTTTAGAGTTAGAAGAATTTTTTCACTTGAGTAGCTATCGTAAAATAATTTTCGAACTAAAAAGCCTTATAAATTAAAAGGCAAATTAATAAAAAGGAAATCTAATGGAACAAAGAAAAGTTTGTATTATCACGGGATCACGTATTCCATTTGCAAGGTCTGGGACAAAGTATCAGGGTGTTTCTAACAAGGAGCTAATGACTGCTGCTTTAAAAGGTTTAGTCGACAAGATGAATCTTAAAGGGCAAGAAGTTGGTGAGGTTGTTCTTGGTGCTGTAAGTAAGCACGCTTATGACTTCTCTCTTGCGCGTGAGTGTACAATTGAATCAGGACTGTCTTTTCACACTCCTGCAACAGATATTCAAAAAGCTTGTGGACTTTCTCTTGAGGCCTCAAATATTATTGCAATGAAAATTGCAACCGGACAAATTGAGTGCGGGATCGCTGGTGGTGTTGACACTAATAGTGATATCCCGGTTGAATTTTCTAAAAAGTTCTCAGATGCCATGAGCCGTGCAAATTATGCTCGCTCAACAGGTGAGCGCATTAAGGCACTGATGAGTATTCGCCCTGCTGACCTTAAGCCTGCCTTTCCTGCTGTAAAAGAGCCTCGTACAGGTCTTTCAATGGGACAAAGTTGTGAGCTTATGGCCCAACGTTGGAATATTGCTCGTAAGGATCAAGACCAACTTGCGTGGG
The DNA here is from genome assembly GCF_050955245.1 of Halobacteriovorax sp. GFR8. NCBI lineage: Bacteria > Pseudomonadati > Bdellovibrionota > Bacteriovoracia > Bacteriovoracales > Halobacteriovoraceae > Halobacteriovorax > Halobacteriovorax sp. GFR8. The sequence goes on from NZ_JBPBLR010000002.1 coordinate 1,205,758, forward strand.
AGTCTCATCAAAATGCTGAGCGTGCATATAATGAAGGATTTTATAATGATCTAGTTGTGCCATTTAAAGGTCTCGAGCGTGATGGAATTCTAAGAGCTAACACAACAGTTGAGAAAATGGGCTCTTTAAGAACAGCTTTCGAAAAATCTGACAAAGCAACTTTAACAGCAGCTAACTCAACACCTCTTACTGATGGTGCTTCTTGTGTTTTCTTATGTTCTGAAGAGTACGCAAAAGAACACAACTTAGAAGTTTCAGCATACTTCACAACTTGTCAGTCGGCAGCAGTTGACTTTATTGAAGAGGAAGGACTTCTAATGGCCCCTGTTTACGCCGTTCCTAAACTTCTAAAACGTGCTGGTCTTACTCTACAAGACTTTGACTTTTATGAAATTCACGAAGCTTTTGCTGCTCAAGTACTTTGTACTTTAAAGGCATGGGAAGATGAAGAATTCTGTAAAACAAAGCTTGGCCTAGACGCTGCTCTTGGATCTATTGATCGCTCAAAGCTTAATGTTAAAGGTGGATCACTTGCTCTTGGGCATCCATTTGGTGCAACAGGTGCAAGAATTGTAGCAGGCCTTGCAAAAATGCTAAAAGAAAAAGGCGGCGGACGTGGACTAATCTCTATCTGTACAGCAGGTGGAATGGGTGTTGTTGCAATTATCGAGCGTTAAAAGATAAAAAAAGGCACCCAATGGGTGCCTTCTTTATTTGTACTTATTTATCTAAATTATTTTTCAGTACAAGTTTCGTAGCAAAGATTTCTTTGAGCTTCGTCTTGAACAAGAGCACACTCATCAAAACACCATGGCATTGACTTGTTTCCTGATTGGTACATATAGCTATCAATACAGTAGTCACGTACTGAATTGAAACATGTGTAGAAATCTTCTTTGTTTGTTAATTCTTTACAAGTTTCTTGAGCTTCCATCGCACAAATTTTAATTTGGTTTGCGCTTGCGTTTACAGAAATAAAAAGTGTAGCAGCTAGTAATAATTTTTTCATATTTTTTCCCTCTAATGATTAAAGATCATAAACACATGAAGCCTGATTTCCAGTGATCTTTGCAAGTTCACTAAGGGCAGCTTCATATTGATATGAATTTAGTTTTCCAGTTTCTTTAAAAGTATATTTTGATTTGTTATTACCCAGAACTTTTTCAGCTAGAACTCTGAAATTGTCTGAGTAGATAATATTCTCAAGATCAACTAGGGCATGATCCGAAATACGGGCCCAGTTGACGATGAGATTATATTGATGAAGCTTAGTATAGCCAGTGGCATAGTAAGCGTTTTCACAAATTTCTCTAATATTACTTGAAGCTTTTGCATTAGATGTAACTGCAAAAAGCATCGCAAGTGTTAAAATCACTGATTTCATATACTTCTCCAATAGCATTGAGTGCCCACTTATAGCCAAGGGGTAACGAAAATTAAAGTGATTTTATGAAATATGTAATTTCTGCACGCTAGATCTTGAGCATGGATTCCACAAAGTGGCGTACGCCCCGCGTTGCGACTTCAGCGATCGTTTCATCAAAGAGTTCGGCGTTATTTGTCGGGTGAGGATTGATCTCAAGACAGTGAGCACCAGCGCTCTTAGCGATAGCAACAAAATTGGCAGCAGGGTAGACAAGCCCTGATGTTCCAATAGAAATAAAGAGATCACAGTTTAGGAGTGCTTCTTGGATTTCGTCGAGATAAAGCGGAACTTCACCAAACCACACGATATGTGGCCTTAGGTTACCCTTTGTATGACAACACTGGCAGCGATCTTCAACTGTAAGATCATCTTTCCACTCATAAACTCTCTTCGTTTTCTTGCAGCGAACTTTTAAAAGCTGTCCATGCATGTGAAAGATATTCTTTGAGCCAGACCTCTCATGAAGGTTATCGACATTTTGAGTGATAATTGTTGTTTCAAACTTCGCTGACTTTTCAAGTTCGGCCAGGGCCAGATGAGCATCATTTGGATGAACCTCACCTGATTGGAGTTGTCTTCTTCTTTGATTATAGAATTCGTGAACTAAATTGGGGTTATTGTTGAAGGCCAAGGGAGAGGCCACTTCGTAAATATCGTGATTTTCCCAAAGTCCATTTTGGTCGCGAAAGGTCTTTAATCCCGACTCCTTAGAGATTCCGGCACCAGATAGTATACAAATGTTTTTTATGCCTGCAAGGAGTGCTTGGTCTTTTAAAAACTTCATGAATTTATGGTAACATACTCTTGGTAAATACATAAAGTGAGGATTTTAGTGGACCCATTATCACAGGCCGTACTTGGCTCAATGGCAGCTCTAGGAGCGACCAAAATTAAGCCAAAGATACGCAGAAAGAATGAAGTATCTAAAAAATCTAAAGAAGCACCTAGTTTAAAGGTGATAGCTCTTTGGGGTGCCCTTGCTGGAATGGCCGCGGACCTCGATATTCTTATTCGTTCATCTACTGATCCACTTTTTCACGTACAATTTCACAGACACTTTACTCATTCACTCTTTTTCATTCCTATAGGTGCTCTTGTCGTTAGTTTATTTCTTAAACTATTTAGAGTTCCTATTAAAAGAAGTTATCTTTATACATTTTGTGCATATGCTACACATGGTATTCTTGATTCATTTACAAATTATGGAACGCAACTTTTTTGGCCCCTTTCTTCCACTAGAGTTGCTTTAAATACTGTTGCCGTTATTGATCCACTTTGTACAATTCCACTTGTTATTCTTGTCATCATTTGTCTTCGTACTAAGAATTTAAAATTTAATACTGCGGCCATCATCTATGTCGTTGCATTCATGTCTCTTGGTTTTTACCAGAGAGAGCGTGTGACAAACTTTCTGACAACAAAGGGGCTCATTAATGAGCATACTGAGAGGAAGATGATTAAGCCGACAATCTTTAATAATGTGGTTTGGCGTGGAATTGTTGTTGACCAAGATCAGGCTAAGTTCTATGCCGTCAAAAGTATCCCTTTTGGTAAGATCAAACTCTATCCAAAAAGTGAGAGCGCTTCCATTGTTAAAGAAAAAGAAATTAAGAATCTTTTAAAGCATTATAAGTCAGATAAGTTCCCTTATGATTATGAGAGATTTAGAAGTTTTACTAGTGGCTATCTTCATTGGGGAGAAGGTAATACGATCGTGGATTCTCGCTATAGTATTCTTCCTTACTCATCAGAGTCTATGTGGGATATCGAATTTCACAAAGGTGAAGGACACGTAACTTTTAATACTTCGCGCGCTGTGGATATTAACTCACGAAAAGAATTTTTAAAGCTCTTATTTGATTTCTAGTAAGTATGACTCTAGGGCCTTTATATTCTCAGGTGAAATCTCATGAGTATTAATCTTAAAGCTTTCGTATTGAGCATCTGTAATTTTCTTTTTTAGCTGCAAAAAGCTATTGTGAGAATTTTCAAATTCGACAACAGGGTCACCTTCGTTATGAATTGAAAGGTGCTTAAAGTTTAAATTTTCACCAAGTTTATCGACTCGTGTGTTTGCATTAATGGCAATCGACGCATGGATTCCTGGAAGGTTACTTGCCATAATTGGGGCCAGATAGCCCCCTTGAGAATAGCCAACAATAGTAACATCTTTAAACTCAATGTCTTTTGCTTTTAAGAAGTTTCCAAGGGCCTCTATTGGAGTACTCATATCAATATAGTATTTCTGTCTTGTGTGGTCATAGAAGTACCAACTATAGCGATATGTAATTTGTTTAGGCCTAATTTTTGGAATAGGAAAAACTCCATTTGGAATGAGGATACGAAAACTCTCGAGAATTTGAGGTGATAATTTATCAACGATATTTTCTTTGATTTGTTCATTATTTTGAGCAAAGCCATGAAGAACTAAAAGTGTTTTCTGTGCTTTAGGATTACCCATTTCAAGCGAATCAATCGGGAGATTTGTACCAACAATTGTGCGACTAGTATTATTTTCCATATGTTCTATAATAGATGGGGCGAGGGGAATTTTAAAGTGAATTCTAAAACCAATGAGAACTTACAAAATGATGATATGGATCTGGCCAAGGAGATTATCTTGGAGAATATCTCGTTCTTTGAGTGGATGAATATGGAGAATCTCCTCATCTCAATCAAAAGTGAGGATCTTAGTCTTCTTGATGAAGTGAATATGGAAGTGCTTGAGTCCTACCTAAATGAATTTATCAAAGAAGGTCTCGTGGAAGTAAAGCACGAGGCCAAGAATGAAGCCTTCTATCGTCGTGTTCAAATTAAGAAAAAGAAATTTCTAAAATTCTTTTAGAACCCAGTTAGAGAAAGATTGCCATAAATAACCAAAGAGCTCCTGCTGTTGATAGAGGAATCGTTAGGTTGTCATCGATTTTAAAATCCATAAAGTCGACGGCCGTCACAACAAGTGAACTAAAGATAGTGACAAGTGCAATTCTTACATTAAATTCATATACACTTAGAAGAACCATTAGGTGAATAGCGAGTGTTGCAATTAAAAAGGCAAGTGTTCCCTCAAGAGAGCGGTTATCTTTTAACTTTGTCTTTCCAAAGCGAATGCCAATAATGGCACTTAAAGGATCACAAACTGCAAGTGTGAAAACAGCAACAAGTGTAATAGTTTTTGGAAATGTTAAGATCGTTAGAAGCAGTCCCATTAGATACGGCATTGAGGCCGATTCTTTCAGTTGCTCTTCAGCACGTAAAAGGTAGCGACTACCTAATTTCATTAAGCGGTTTTCTGGGTAGTTAATTCTAATCTGTTCAAGAATATAGAAAACACATGTGGCAATACCAAGAATATGGACGGCCTGAGCGTGAGTTAGAAAATGCTTATAAATCATCCCCGCAATAAGGCCCATCGAGAAGTGGAAGATCCTACGTGGCATATGTAGGTCTTTTCTTGTCTTCGTAATCTCTTCTTTTGTTTCGTTTTCTTCTTGTGAAACTTGTTCAGTTATATCTTTATTCGATGTTTCCACATCGTTATTTTCATTATTTGAAATAGTCGTATCCATATAGGCATCTTAACTCAGGTTGTTAATCCTGACAAAACTATTTTTTTAGTCCAGAGAGGCTGTTCGCGATAAAATCTTTGGTAATTTTGAAAATTGAACGGCGATCTTGTCCATAGCTAAATTGCCCATCATTTAGAGACTCCAGAGAGACCTCTCCACTGCGTTTTAGTGCTTCTTTGAGGATTAGTGGACCTGCTATTTCAAAGATGAAAATACTGGAGATTATGGTATGAAAAATTATGTCGCTTGTAACGTGAGGGATTTTTTGAATGGCCATGGCAACGGCAATTGCTGTCCCAGCGTGAGAGTAGAGACAATGACCTAACATACTGTAATCATTAGATGTTACACGCTTGGCAAAGAGACGATGAGCAAAATAAACAGAAAGGGTCCGTATGACAATGTACATGATCACAAAGAGCGCATTTTCCGAAATTAGTCCTGCAATATTTATATGAGTACCAGCGTAGACGAAGAAAATTGCATAAAGTGAACTTCCAATATCTCTTACCGTTGTGTGAATCAACCTTCCTTTTGAAGAGGCCTGAGTCACAGTAAATCCAAGAACGAGAGAAATCAAGAGAACATTTAAGTTCAAAAAATAGGCCAAGGTCTGAGAAAAGAGAATCATGGTAAGGATTGAGAAGAGGAAGTTACCGATCTTATTCTCAAAATTCTCAAGCCATGTTAAAAGTAGGCCAAGGGCAACTCCTACAGCAATTGATCCAATGACCTCTTTGGCCATGGAAAGGATCGCCTGATAGGAAGAAACTGATGAGGGCCAAAGACCTGTTGCCTGGAATACTGAAGTAAAGAATAGGCTACCAACGATAGTTAGACCTGTTACGACTGCTAGGTGGATCATGATGGCATCGGTAATTGGCCCATGAGTATTATACTCCTTCATGACGAGTACTGTGGTAGGTGGTGCTGCTTCAATACTTATAATTCCAAGCATGACCGAAATGATAAATATATTGGCCGCGGAGAGTCCGGTAAATATCAGCAGGCAAGTGGCAAAGAGGATGCTACTGATAAGAAACATGAGAAAGACCTTATAATGAGTCTCTTTAATGAGCTCGTTACTTAGTCGCCGCAAAAGGTATTTATTAAACTCCCCACCAATATTAAAGAGAATTAGCCCTAGGGCCAGGTCTGACAGATAATTTGTTTTTTCAAGAAATTCGTGAGTGATTATTCCTGTGACATAGGGACCTAAAACAATCCCAAGCATAATAAAGCCACTTACTTTGGGGATACCAATGATTTTAGTGAATCGCGCTACCACCAGGCATAGCAAAAGGCACAGGCCTAGAATTGGAATAACGGCCTGGGTATCTGTTAAATCGATGAAGTCGAACACATCTAACCTCGCTCTTTGGCTTTGTTGAAATTTAACGCAGACGGACGCTCCATCAAACTTAAGAGGTATAAAGATGCCTTAATTAGATTAAGTTTTTTACAACTAATGATGGAAATGACTACAATAGAAGTATCAATTATTTAACGAGGTTGTTCATTTGAAGAAGAAAATCTATTTCACACTTTTTATTCTCGCCATTATTGCAGCTCTTATGGGTTGGGGGATTTTAAATTACCCTAAATCAGATGGGACTCGCTCTGGAAAACTAGTGCGAATTACGAAGAAAGGTGTCTTCTTTAAAACATATGAGGGAACACTTGATCTAGGTAGTGGAGACAGGCTTACTTGGGGATTCTCTGTTCACGATAAGGCACTAGGTGAGCAGCTAGTTGCTCAGGCCGGTAAGAATGTAAAACTTGAATATAAAGAGCTCTTCTTTAAATTCTTCTACGAGACAAATAATGTCGTTGATGGTTGGTCGATTGTTGAAAGTGCCGAGGATAATGTCTTTCTATGCCGCTTAGTTCGTATCCTACAAGAAAACTCTTCTATTGTTGAGTACCTAAGGCCTCGAATTCAAGAACAGGATAGCGAACTACTTCAGAGGATGCGAGATTGTAAGTAAGCGTGCCATGCACCTAAATGGCAGCTAGGGTTGGCAGTTTGTAAATCTGTGATATTAAATCAGGGCCATGGCCAGATTTTGATATCACAACAGAATTGGTTTGCAAGTGTGCAATATTATTAGTTTCTGTGAACACTTTCTTAAGCTAGCTATGCTAAATACTAAAAATTGTTAAGAAAATTTACTTTATGTCGATAAACTTGTTTGAGTGATGAAAATTATTTAACAGGTTTGATATCGATGCACGTTTTTCTCTTTCTAATAGCAATAGCTTTTAGCTCCTGTTCGAAGATTAAGTACATTAGCGTTGGTAGTGGTGGCATTTCTATTCCGACAGTCTCTCTTCTAGACTCAGACTCTAGTAGTGAGGAGTTCAGTAATGACTTAACAGTTGGTATTAGTGTCGCAAATACAGATGGTGCGACAAAATTTTGTATTTCTGAAACGCAAACAACTCAACCGACAGACACGGCCACTTGTAATGGTGGGACCTGGACGGCAACTCCTCCAGCAACTTATACTTTCACACCTGGTGAAGGAAGTCGTGATCTCTATGTTTGGACAGCAGATAGCGCTGATCATATTTCTGAAGACCCAATTGTTGGAACAATTGAAGTTGATACCGTTGCACCAACAACGGCCATCACAACTCCTCCCGCTACCGTTATTGATGAATCAAATCAAACAAGTTTTACTCTTAGTGGAAGTTGTAGTGAAGACGACGGTGAAGTTCAAATATCAAATGCAACAAATGCAACGACAACATGCTCTGGTGGTGTCTGGAATGTTGATGTGGATACTGCAGCAATTCCAAATGGTAGCCTCGACTTTGATGTTGTCTATACTGATAGCGCAGGAAACTCTTCAGTTCAAGAAACGATTACTCTTACAAAGAATGTTTCGATGCCTGATCCAACACTTGTCATGTCTTCTAGTGACTCAAATGATTTAACAGTAGGGCTTAGTGTTGGAAATGATACTTATGCAACCATGTGGTGTTTATCTGAAACTCAAGCTACAAAACCGGCCGACACTTCAACTTGTGCAGGTGGAAGTTGGGTGACGACTGAGCCGACTGATTTCACTTTTTCAGCTGGAGCTGATGGATCAAGAACGGTTTATATTTGGACGGCCACAACTGGTGGCCATATTAGTGATAACCCTATCAGTGCCACAGTTAATTACGATACTTCGATTCCAAGTGTGACCATGACAAATACTGCTGGTGAGGTCTTTGGCCCTAGTGCAACTTTATCTGGAACTTGTTCTGAAGATGGTAATGTTACTTTAAGTGGAAACGTAGTGACAAAATCAACAGTGTGTACGGGAGGAAATTGGAGTGATTCATTTGATTTCAGCTCCCAGGCAGATGGTGCAGTAACTGTAAGTGCGACAGTTACAGATAATGCTGGAAATATATCTAGTCCTGAATCAAAAAACTTCTCAAAAACTTCAAGCTACTTACACTCTCTAAATATCGATACAATTAATAGCTACGATATTGCTCTAAGTTACGCAGTCATTAACACAACAAATCTTCAAGCATATAAGTATCAAATTGTAACAGGTACTACGGCACCAAGTGATTGTAGCGCAGGTGTTGATTTTGGAAATACTAATCTCACGCAATCGATTTCTTCCCTTGATCCTTCAACTCAATATAGCCTAACAGTTTGTTATATCGATACTTCAAGTAATACGATTGGACAACAAAGCACAACGTTTACAACGGCAGCAATTGCATCTTCGGGAACAAGCTTAACTTGTTCTGGTGGTGGAGATGTTAATACAACTTGCTATGTAAATGATCTTCAAACCATGGCCGATGCAACAGTCATTTATATTCCTGGTAATCTTGTGATTCAAAGTGGTGGAGACATCTCTTCAAATGCAGTTGAAAAAATAATTATGCAAGTTGATGGAAGCACGACGATTGAATCTGGTGGGAAGATCTCTGCTAACCTAACTCTTTTAAGTACCACAACTCTTGATATCCAGACGGGTGCAAGTATTGATGTTTCAAGTAAAGGTTATGCAGGAGGAGCCAGTGGGGCGGCCAATGGAACAGGTCCTTCTGGTGGTTTTGGTTTTTCTGGTTCAAGTGCTGATCCTGGTGGAGCTGGACATGCTGGCCCTGGTGGTGATGGCCGCTCTAGTGGTGGAACAACTGTCTATGGTTCAAGAACTGAACCTGTTGACTTTGGTTCTGGTGGTGGTGCTGGTGATGCTCAAGCCGGTGGGGCCGGTGGTGGTGCCGTAAAGATTATTGCGACAAATATAAATATCGATGGAAATATTCTTGCTCAAGGTGGAACAGGTGTTCAGACTTGTTGTGACCAAGGTGCCGGTGGCTCTGGCGGGTCACTGTGGATTACTTCTCAAACCACAATTACGGGAAGTGGAACGATCTCTGTTAATGGTGGGAATGCTGGTGCCATTGATGGTTCTCAGGGAACTGGTGCTGGATCAGCTGGACGTCTTGCAATCTATCAAAACTCTGGAGTCTATACATTTAATGGGACGATTGGTGTTTCAGGTGGAAGTGTCGGAACACGTGCTTCTGATGGTAGCTTCTATTTAGGGCTTGCAAGTAATGATCAACTTTGTGATAGTGGAAACTTTTCTTCAACATGTACTATCAATACTGCCAAAGTCATCGGTGGTGATACGAATATTACAAGCGGAAACTTAACAATTGATACAACAGGAAACCTAAGTATTAAGGGCCTTGATTCCGACTTTGCCTTTAACAATGCTGCAGGTAATTTTACGATTGCATCAGGTGGTGTCTTATCAATGGATGCAATGACGGCCATTAGCAATATTGTTGCAAATAATTTCAACATGGCCGGTACGTTAAATGCTAATATTTCAGATTCAACGATTTCAAACGCAACGATCTCTGGTTCTATAAACGCCAATAATAAGGGTTACTTTGGTGGCCGTGCGATGGGCAACGGTGGTGGACCTGCTGGTGGTATAGGAACTGATGATAATGGTGGTGGCGGTGGCCACGCAACTGATGGCTTTAATGGTAATGCTGGGACGGCCGGAGCTCCTGCATATGGTTCAATTAGTGCTCCTGTTGATTACGGTTCAGGTGGAGGTGCTGGTGGTTCACGTATTGGTGGAAGCGGCGGTGGTGCCGTTAAGTTAAGTGTGACAAATACTTTAGATATTTCAGGTTCAATCTCTGCCAATGGTGGCAATGGCCAAGAAAGTAGTGATATCTCAGGTGGTGGTGCCGGAGGCTCAATTTGGCTTTCAGCTGACAACTTAATTTTGGCAGCAACTCTTACAGCAACAGGTGGGACTTCTGGTCACACGAATTCAGGCGGAAACGGAGCAGGAGGTAGAATCTCTATTATCGCGAACCAAGCAACTGTTAGTGCAGGGGTTAGTCATCTTGCTGGACGTGGTGTTGCTGAGGGAACTGCTTATGTAAACATCCCAAATATTTATCCAATTTGTAGTGGTGGTGGAGATGTCCTTACTACTTGTTATATCAATGACACACAAACATTAATGGCCAATGTTACTTATACCATTTTAGGAAATTTAACTCTTCAAAGTGGCGCTCTTGTACAAACACCAGATGCAACTAGTATAGAGCTTAATATTGGTAGTAATCTTGTGATTGAATCTGGCGCAACACTTGCGGCGAATATAACTGAACTTAATGCGACAAATATTGATATTCAGTCTGGTGGTGCCATTAATCTTAATGGCCGTGGTTACACTGGAGGACGAGATGGTGGTGCCGATGGAAAAGGCCCTTCTCCAGGTTTAGGAAATGGTACTGATGAATCTGGTGGTGCTGGACACGCATCTCCTGGTGCAAATGGAGAAGGTGGATCAACTACAGGTGGTAGCGTTACTTATGGTGTTGCCAGCGCTCCAATTGAATACGGATCAAGTGCTGGCTCTTCAAATGGGCGAGATGGTGGAGATGGTGGAGGTGCCATTAAAATCATTACAGATGACTTAATTGTTAATGGTTCCTTAACTGCTAATGGTACTGATGGGGCATCTAGCTCTATTTATGCAGCTGGTGGTGGAGCTGGTGGATCAATTTGGCTACAGGTTAACAATTCATTTTCTGGTACAGGATTAATTACAGCAAAAGGTGGTGCAGGTATGACATATACCTACGGAGCAGGGAGTGGTTCTGGGGGCCGTATTGCTATTGAGTTTAATGGTGCTTCATATGGCTTCTCTGGAAATGTTTTAACGACAGGTGGCCTTGGAAAGAAAAGGGCCGGAGATGGAACGTTTTATTTAGCTCTATCAAATCCTTCAGCGATTTGTGATAGTGGTGATCTCGTTTCAACTTGCTTTATTAATCAAAGTAAAACAATTGGTGCAAATTATACAATCAATGCAAATAACTTAGAAATTGCAGATAGTGTTTCTCTGTCTATTGATGGCCTTAATCCGGGTATTGCAGTTGACCTAACTGGTAACTTAACTCTTAAGCCTAACTCAAGTATCTCATATCCTGCCAATGCTCGTGGTATTGAACTGCTCGCAGATGGAAATGTAACATTAGAAACAAATGCAACGATTCTAGCTAATCTCACAAATCTTGAGGCCCAAACACTTGAGCTCCAAACAGGATCAAGCCTCAACGCAAAAGGGCTTGGATATCTTGGGGCCGGTCTTGGCCGTCAAGATGGTTTTGGGATCTCTCCTGGACTTTCAAATAATACAGATGAAGCCGGTGGCGGTGCTCACGCATCTGCTGGTGGTAATGGAGAAAATGCTTCGACTCTAGGTGGTCAATCTCCATATGGTAGTGCAACCAATCCTGTTGACTATGGTTCAGGTGGAGGAGCTTCTAAGAATATTTCTGGTGGTAATGGTGGAGGCGCCATTAAGATTGTGGCCAACGATATTATTCTAAATGGGAGTATTCTAGCACAAGGAAATGACGGAGCGACTACTTCTATTTATGCTTCAGGTGGTGGTGCCGGAGGTTCTGTTTGGATTCAAGCGGCCAATTCAATTATTGGAAGTGGAAATATTCTTGTTTCTGGTGGCGAAGGTAAATTGTATTACTACGGAAGTGGTAGTGGTTCTGGTGGAAGGCTCTCAATTGAACTTGCAGGTAGTAATTATAACTTAACAGGTATTGTTAATACTAATGGTGGCTCTAGTAGTAAGCACGGGGGCCCTGGAACATTTCATTTAGGACTTTCAACTAACGATGCTATTTGTGATAGTGGTAATTTTGCAACTACTTGTACAATTGCTTCAACTAAACCATTAGGAAATAATATTGTTCTTACTGGTGCGAATCTTATTCTATCTCCAAGTGCAGGACTTGCAATTTCTGGTCACAATGGAAATTTCTCAATTGATTTAACAGGAAGCCTAAGCCTTCAAGCTGGCTCAAGTATCACTTATACAGAATATCTTCGATCGATTTCAATTGCGGCCGACACGGCCATCACAATTGAGAATGGATCATCAATTAATGCGAACCTATCTCTTCTTGAAACGTCTGCTTTTGATCTTCAATCTGGTGGCCTAATAAGTGCTGTCGGACTTGGGTACTACGGTTCTAGAAATCGTCTTGAAGAAGGTTTTGGGCCTTCTCCTGGACTCACTAATAGTAATGATGAAGCTGGGGGCGGGGCCCACGGTGGAAATGGTGGTAATGGTGAAAACGCAACATCGACTGCAGGTGGAAATAGTCCATATGGTAGCTTAACTGCTCCTATCACTTTTGGTTCAGGTGGTGGTTCATCTGGAAATTACCGAGGTGGTAATGGTGGTGGTGCCATTAAAATTATTGCTGATACAGTAAATGTTGATGGTGAGATTAAGGCCGATGCCAATGCTGGTGCAGGTGCAAGTATTTACGCTGCGGGTGGTGGTGCTGGTGGTTCCATTTGGATTACTGCTAACACAAGTTTTACTGGTACAGGAAATATTCAGGCCAAAGGTGGTAACTCTGGTGGACGTGGTGCTGGTTCAGGATCAGGCGGCCGATTATCAGTTGATTTTACAACTTCAACTAATACATTTTCTGGAATGTTCGACTATGGGCCTGGTTCTTCAACTCATCCAGGAGATTTTGGAACTTTATATCTAGCTTACTCAACATTAGATCAATTCTGTGATGTTGGAACAAGTGGAACGACTTGTGAAATTAACAATGCTAAGTGGCTACCGAGTGATCTCTTTGCTGGTAACTTAACAATAAATAATGATATTTATCTCTATGATAGCGCTACAAATATTAACGTTACTGGTGATCTACTTGTGAAATCTGGAGCAACGATTCAGTCACAAAATCGTGATAAGTACACATTCGATATTTCTGGAAATGCTACGATTGAAGCGGGGGCAACGATGAAAGTTAACCTTGCTGACTTTATTGCTACAAATCTCGATCTTGCCGGAACAGTTGATGTTTCACAAAGAGGTTATACGAGTACGACAGGCCCTGGTGGAGGTAAAGACTCTAGTGGTGGAAATAATCATGGCGGTGGAGCTAGTTATGGAAGTATTGGTGGGCAAGGTTATAGTGCCAATACTTGGGGAAATCTTTATGGTGATGAAACTGCGCCAACTGATTTCGGTTCTGGTGGTGGACGCCATGCACATGCTGCCGGTGGTGAAGGTGGTGGTGCCGTTAAGTTTTCTATTTCAAACTTAACAAATTTTACAGGATCAATTTTATCTAATGGTGGAAATGGTACTTATATATCAGGTAACTATGGTTCAGGTGGCTCTGGTGGTTCAATATGGATTAATACTGGTTCAATTACTGGAAATGGATCAATGGCCGCTCAAGGTGGTTCTGCAACTGGATCATATAGTGGTCATGGTGGCGCGGGGCGAATTGCAATCACGATGACAGATATTAGTGGTGTATATCAATATGGTGGAACAATTGATATGAAAAATAACGATCATGGTATTGATGAGGGTTCATTCTATGTATCATTAATGGATCAGGATTCAATTTGTACAACAGGTGACTTCGCAACGACCTGTACAGTTAGTAATGATCTAACTCTAGGTGGGGTGCAAAGCTTTACTGGTGCCGGAAACTTTATTCTTGATACAGCTATGACCCTTAGAACTTATGGGAATAATACTGATGTAGGTTTTGATATTAGTGGGAATTTCTCAACAGAAACTTCTAGTTTAATTTCTGCAAGTAAAGATATTACTCAAATCCATTCAGGTGGTGTTGTCACTTTTGATGGAGCTGTTGAAGCTGGGCTTCCTGATGTGTATGCAATCGGTGATATTAATGTAAATGCTTCTATTTCTTCTCTTGGTAAAGGGGAGCTTCCTGGCCGAATTGGTCATAATGGATATGGAGTGGCAGGTGGACTTGCCTGTTCAGGTGGAAATAATCCAGCTGGAGCGGGTGGACACGCTGGAGCCGGTGGTAATGGTTATTGTACAAATAGTGGAATTACATATGGTAGTGCAACTGAGCCAAATACGCCAGGATCTGGTGGTGGAAGTGATGACTCGGGTGATTACAGTGGTGGTGCTGGTGGTGGTGTCATCTGGTTAGTTTCAGATGCTAATGTTAATATTTCCGCTGCAGTCGATTCAAATGGTGTTAATGGAAATTTCTCTGGTGCAACAGGTGGCTCTGGAGCTGGTGGTTCGGTTTATGTAAAAGGTCTTACTTGTGATGGTAGTGGAAATATTTCGACAATTGGTGGGTCAAATACGACAGGTTATCGCGGATCAGGTGGCGGTGGTGGCCGTATTCACGTAAATTGTGGAACGAATAATTGGCTTGGACTTGCTGATGCCTCTGGTGGACTTGGTGCCGATGCTAGTCGCGATGGAGGAGTCGGAAGCGTTGATTATACAGTTATTCCATAAGCGTGCCATGCACCTTTGGTTTCGCACCTGCTAAATAATCTCTTTGTACTTTCGTATTTAGCAGGTGCGAAACCAAAGGTGCATGGCACCCTCTTACCAAGACCAGTACTTAACAGTTAAAGCAACAAGTAGGCATGGAAAGAGGATGATCACAGTAAAGAGCAAAAAGTTAAATGCATAGAACTCTGGATCTTGAAAAAATTTAGTTATCATTTTCTTTAGTGACATGTTGGCGCTCCTGGCGCTGGACTCCACATCATATACACGCGGTAGACGATTGTAGCAGTTCCAATAATTAAAAATAGGTAAGGGACACCAGCTTGAATTCTGCTTGGGAATTTTATCTTCCTAATGGCACTTGGCCCAAGGACCAGCCCAGGAAGTGTTCCTAGCCAAAAGAAGAAAACAAAGAGTGCCGCTAGTGCAGGTGAGGCCGCACTTATCGCTAGTGCTAACATCGCCCATAGAAGCCCACATGGAAGAAGAACACTGATACTCCCAATTGAGAAATTAAAGAGGTGAGGTTTATTTCCGACTTTCTTTGAAATCTTTGGCCAAAGCTTGGCATTCAAGTTGTGTAATTTTTGTGAAACTATTTGAGCAAATTTAAAATTTGAAAATTTAAAAAGCCTTTTAAGTCCCATCCAGATTAAGATCAAACCAATACTCAAACCAGAAAATAGCATGAGGTAAGGGTTTGATTTGATATCTAAGATTGTAAAGCCAAGCACTGGAATAACCAGTGCTGTGGCCATGTAGCCCAAGAGTCTTCCTACTTGGTAGGACATGTTTTGACTAAAGGACTTAGAGACGGCCATGGTAATTCCACCACACATTCCCACGCAGTGGAAATTAGCAACAAGTCCCATTGTAAGACCTGCGCTTATGATAACGTATGGTGAGATTCCCTGTAGACTACTTAGCTGGTCCAACGAGTACCGCCTCTTTTATGATCTCTTCATTTGTGTCGAGATCTCTTATGATAAAATTAAATTTTAAGCTTCCATTAGTTAGCACTTCATTGTTAAAGACAATGAAGACAATTTTTCTTTCGTGATTCGATTTGAAAACGAAAGGGTTTCTTGGCATCTTTAACTCGTAAGAGCCTTCTTTTATACCTTGGACTGCAACTTCGATATTTCTTTCGACAATTTCACCACTTTGTTCAATGACGATATGAAAGTGGTTTCTCGTTGTTGTCGGTGTACTTACAGTAAACGGTACTCCTGGTCCTCTAAGGACTGTTGTTGTGATTCCTTGTGATAAAGACAGACTATAAATAAATCCGATAACTAGACCTATAAGGACAACAAGATAGCCGATATTTCTAATCGAGAGAATATGGCGGCCTTTACCTTCTATATTACTTTGAGTGTCGTAACGAATTAGCCCCTTAGGTCGATTCGTTTTTAACATGATGTCGTCACATGCATCGATACAATTTGTGCAAGCGATACATTCAAGTTGCACACCACGTCTGATGTCAATTCCTGTTGGACAGGCCTTAACACACGCATAGCAGTTGATACAATCACCATGCTCTTCCGGTTTCATTCCAGGCTGACGTCTTGGTTCACCACGCTTTTCATCGTAAAGAATAGCCAGTGAGTTCTCATCCATGATTACAGACTGCATTCTTCCGTAAGGACAAGCAATAATACAAAACTGCTCTCTAAACCAACCAAAGTCTAAAAGGACAATCGTTGTGATAAGGAGCATGATTGTAAATAGTGTAAAGTTTTCTGCTGGATTTTGAAAACTGACAGAGAGTAGGTGATGTGTTCCTACAAAATATCCCAAAAACGTATGTGAGATATGTAGAGAGACGGCAAGAAAGGCAATCCACTTAAGTGATTTCTTGATAACTTTCTCTTTCGTCCATGGCCCTTCAGCTAGTTTCTTTCTCGCTCTTGGTTTCCCTTCAATAAGGGCCTCAAGCTTGAGGAAAATAGAGGAGATAAAAACTGTTTGAGGACATGCCCAACCACACCAAACGCGCCCAAAAATACTTGTGATAAACCCGATGAAAAATAAAAAACCGAGTATCACAAATATTAAAATAGGCGCATTGTGGGCATAAAATTTGTATGTAAAGAATGAAAATTCTCTGGCCGGGATATTAAGGAGAATCATTTGTTCTCCTTGAATATATATCCACGGCAAGACGAGATAGACAAAAATCAGAAACCAATAGAATATCTCACGCCTGGTTTTCCAGATGCCTTTTACTTCTTCTGGGAACAGGAAGACGCGGTGTCCACTATCATCAGTTGTACCTAGTCTTGATTCGTGTAATTCAAATTGTGATTTCTTTGCCATTTCTTTCTCTTTTATTTCTTATTCGCTAAGTAGCTCACCTTGTGGCTCTTTAGCTTTTGCAGGAGTTGTTCCTTGCAGTGCTATTACATGGTCAGTAACGGCCATGATGTCTTCCTTGCTTAGGATGTCTCCCCAAGCAGGCATCCCCATATCTTCATTACCATGAACAACAAACTTATAGATTTGTTCTGGATCAAGTTTTGTAATATTAATCCAGTGCTTATCTGTTAAGTTTGGACCGATATCCCCACCACCATCGTCTAAGTGGCAAGCGGCACAGTTTTCAATGAAGACAGTGTTACCAAGTTCTTTTGCAGCAGGTGTTGCTACATAGCTATCGTATGCTTGGATATCAAAGTTAGCAGTATTAGCTGCTTCAGCATCGATGATCTTTTGCATTTGTGCCATATCCATTTTGTATGTATCCATCAGAGTTGGCCCGTCCATTAGGACGTAGTACATAAAGTATGGGATAGAGAAGATAAATGAAAGTGCCCAAACTCCTGTCCACCAGCTAGGTAGAGGGTGGTTAAGCTCCTGAATACCATCGTATTCATGATCCATAACAAGATCTTTCTCATCTTCAAGTACGATATTTTCTTGCTTCGATTTGTTATTTTCGTTAGTCATTGTTGCTTCCTTTGTTTTCATTAACGACTGCCTCGCCGTCAGAAAGTGCATTGTTGGCAACTTCTTCATAAAGCTCTTTTGAGCCCGGTCTCATCGACCAGAAGAAGGCGCCCAAGAAGATGGCCGCGAAAATGAATAGCGACACTGCTGGCATCCATTCCCACGGCATATTTTGCATTACTTCAGATTTCATCTCTATTCCTCTGACTTCGATTCTTTTGTATCGATTCCAAGTCTTTGTAGATACGCAATTAGTGCGATGATTTCCTTATCTTGCATTTTCATTGGAACACCAAACTCATTTAATCCCTTAGTGATTTGAGTTGCTTGCTCCATTGCAAGATCAATTGCATTTGTTACTTCATCTTCGCTATATGGAGTACCTAGGGCAACCATAACGTCCATTTTCTTCGGAAGCATTTTGAAGTTAACTTTTTTCTTAGTTAGCCAATCATAATTAGGCATGATTGATCCAGCTGTCACTTCACGTGGGTTGATCATGTGACGGTAGTGCCACATATCATTGTATTTTCCACCAACGCGAGCTAGATCTGGTCCAATACGACGTGATCCCCATTGGAATGGCCTATCGTATACAGATTCCGCAGCAGTTGAAGGGTTTCCGTAACGAAGTTTCTCGGCAACTGTTGGACGAATTTGTTGAGAGTGACATACGTAACATCCTTCTTTAACGAAGATATCTCGTCCCATAAGCTCTAGAGGAGTGTATGGTTTAACTCTTGGATCTACTTCGACAAATTTATTTGAAAGCATTGAAGGAATAATTTCAATTGCTCCACCAACAATGATTGCAATTAAAGTTAGAACAGTAAAAGTTACAGGAAGCCCCTCAAGCTTTCTGTGAGTTTCAGCATTTGCATCTTCAGGGTGAGCTGAAATAGGTGCCGCTTTAAACACTTCTTGCGATTCTTCTTTGTCTTTGTTTGCATACTTAGCTTTCTTATAAGTCATCCATAGGTTGAAGATCATTAAGAAGAAACCAAGTAGAACAAATACACCACCAAATGCACGTACCCAGTACATTGGAATAACTTTAATAACTGTTTCAATAAAGTTAGGGTAAACAAGTTTTCCTGTCGCATCTACTGCACGCCACATTAGACCTTGAGTAATACCAGCAACCCACATTGACATCATATAAAGTAGAAGACCGATTGTTGCTAACCAGAATTGTGCGTTTGCAATTTTCTTAGAGTATAGCTCTGTCTTCCAAAGTTTTTCGACACAGTAATATAGGACACCAACGATTAGCATATAGTTCCAACCGATTGTACCAGCGTGAACGTGACCTACAACCCAGTCAGTGAAGTGACCGATGTAGTTTACTGATTTAATCGAAAGTAGTGGTCCTTCAAATGTTGCCATACCGTAGAATGTTACAGCAGTAGCAAAGTACTTTAAGATTGGTTCAGTTCTAACTCTATCCCAAACACCTCTTAGTGTTAGAAGGAAGTTGATCATCCCACCCCAAGAAGGCATCCATAGGATAATTGAAAAAGTCATACCAAGTGTCTGTACCCAGTCTGGAACAGATGAGTATAGAAGGTGGTGAGGACCTGCCCAAATATAAATAAATACTAGAGACCAATAGTGGATAATCGAAAGTCTATATGAATAGATCGGACGATTAGCTGTTTTTGGTAAGAAGTAGTAGATGATTCCTAAGAACGGAGTTGTTAGGAAGAAGGCAACAGCGTTGTGCCCATACCACCATTGAACAATCGCATCTTGAACACCAGCGTAAACAGGATAAGACTTTAAAAAGCTAACTGGTACAGAAAGAGAGTTGAAGATGTGAAGTACAGCAATTGTTACAATTGTTGCAATGTAGAACCAAAGGGCCACATACATATGACGTTCACGTCTCTTAATTAGTGTACCAATGAAGTTTACAGCAAAGACGACCCAAATAACTGCAATGGCAATATCAATTGGCCATTCTAGTTCGGCATACTCTTTCCCTGTTGTAATACCCAGTGGTAGTGTTAGTGCTGCTGAAACAATAATCAGCTGCCATCCCCAAAAGTGTACCCAAGATAAGAAATCTGAAAAGATTCTCGCCTTACATAACCTTTGAGTTGAATAGTAAACCCCTAGAAACATCCCGTTTCCAACAAATGCAAAAATCGCAGCATTTGTGTGAAGTGGTCTTAGACGGCCAAATGTTGTCCATTCTATACCTAGGTTAAGTTTCCAATAGGCCAATTGAAAAGCGATGAAAACACCCATAAATAGTGCAATCGCCCCCCAGAAAACTGTCGCCATTAGAAAAGCTTTCGATATCTTATCGTTATACGAGAACTCTTCTAGATTGGCATTCGTACTCATGCTCATAATCATTCTTCCTTTTTTTGGTTGTGAACAATATTATTATTCTCTTCTTCAAATAAAACTCTAATGGATGGCGTATCCAAGTCATCATATTGACCTGACTTAGTTGCCCAAATAAAAATCAATAGGAATCCTACTGCTAAGAATATTGCAATCGGTAATAGAACGATAATGACTTCCATCAGCTTTTTCCTTTATTTTTTAACATTCTCTTATCAAATCCGATTAATGGAAGAGTGCTCGATAGTAGAACTGTTAATGAACTGATTGGCATCAAAATCGCTGCGTGCAGTGGTGTAATAATATGCATTAGCGCCAATGTGATTCCCACGATATTATAAGTAACTGCAAACATAATATTTCGGCGTAGTGTACCTTTCACATTACGTGCAACTTTAAATAAGACTTTTATCAAATTTAGATCTTCTTGTGGCAGATAGATATCACAGCTTCTAAGAGCAATATCAGCTTGTGCACCAATGGCAATGGATACATTGGACTTAATCATGGCCAGAGCATCATTGTCGCCATCACCAACAAAGACAACATTTTCTAGCTTATCAGCAAGCTCTAGCTTCTGTTCTGGGCTTTGTTCGATATAAAGGCTAGACTCATTAATGCCGGCTTCACTTGCGATCTTTTTGGCCATCTCAGAGGCATCACCTGTTGAGAGGTGAATATCAATATTTCTTTGTTGTAAGAAGCCTACAAGATCTCTTGATTCAGGTCTGATACTATCTTCGATCTTGAAAGTTGCAATGATTTCGTCGTTTGCATAAAGTGCAATCTCACCATCAAGAACACCCTTTCCAATAAAGTAAGTTGTATTCTCGATTTGTGCTTTAACACCTTTTCCTGTTAAGACTTCAGCAACAATATCGGCATATTTTGAAAGATCAGTATTCGATAGTTTTTGTTTTGAATACTTCTTTAAAGCAAAAGCAATAGGGTGTTGGGCAGCTCGTTCTAGAGTAAACGTTAAGGCAAGAATCTCTTGATCACTTAAGTCTGAGTGATTAGTGAAGCTACTTACTGCAAATTTTCCTTTTGTCAGAGTTCCTGTCTTATCAAAGATGATATTCTTGGCATTATTTAACTCTTCAAGGCTTAATTCATTTTTAACGTAGATTCCATAAGACTTAAGCTTGTTTATTCGAGTTGCAACAACTATTGGTGTGGCCATGGCAAATGCACATGGGCAACCAACAATTAATATCGCTAAAATGACCTCAAATGATCTTGAGAGATTTCCTGTCATTAGGCCTTGTATAAGTGCCACAATACTTAGAATGATAATTCCAATTGTAAAATAGCGTGAGATTTTTTGTGCCCATACATTTGCCGGATTTTTAACAATCGTATTATTTTCAATAGCTGAAAGGTTCTTACCTAGTTTGGTTTGTGTACCAATGGCACTAATTTCAAGTGCTAGGTCATTGCTTAAGCTTACTGCTCCCGCTGCAATAAAGTCACCTTTATTGACTACTAATGGGCGGCTCTCCCCAGTGTTGATTGAGTTAAGAATAAGGGCCTTCTCACTAGCAAGTTTTCCGTCATAGATAATTCTTTCATCTTCTTCAAAGACAACATGGTCTCCAACCTCTACCTCATTAGAAAAAACATGCTTAATTTCATCGCCTTCAACCTTCTTCACACCTGTGTTTAGAAAGAGTGAAGAGATTCCCTTTGTTGACATGGACTTTTGAGTCAGCATCTTCACAAAGTAGCGAGAAAGAAGAATTAGAAAGACAAGTGTTGTAATTGAATCAAAGTAAACTGGGCCTGACTCTCTAAAGAAGTTAATTGCAGACAGTAGGAAGCCAAAGACAATGGCCATTGCTAAAGGAATATCAACATTCGTACTTCTAAGTCTAATAGCACTGACACTATTAACTAGAATTGGTTTGGCACTGTAAAGAATGACAGGAAGACAAAAAGCAAAACTGATTCCATCAAATAACTTAACGTAATCACCTGTTGCCCCTGCATAGTTGGATACTGCATAGATCATGATATTACTCATGGCCGAAGCAGCGACTCCAATTTGCAGAATGTCGCGACGATCACTTAGTTTCTTTTCCTGATCTTTTTCAATATTAAATGGGTGAGGAGTGTAGCCAAGTTGCGCAAGTGTTGCTGCAAGCTTTGCAATCGAGTAGGGCCTCTTTGTATCAATTGTGAAGCTACCTAAGTTGTTTCCAATATTAACCTGGGCCTCGATGACCGAGTTTTCTAATTTTGAAATTCTTTCAATGAGCCAGATACAAGCAAAGCAGTGGACACCCTCTAGTAAGAAGTGAACCTTAAGCTTATCTCCTTCGATTGTGACGTACTCACGAATGAAGGCTTCGCTATCCATATATTCAAATTTACTTGTCGAGTTACTAGGTCGCTCTTTTAAGCTATTCGCTTGAGAGCCCTGCTCATTTTGATAACGGTAAAAGTCTTCAAGGTTATTACTAAGAAGAAGAGAGTGGACACTCATACACCCATAGCAACAAAACTTTTCCAATTTGCCATCTCTTTCATTAGTGATCAGCTCACCAGGGGCAATTTCTTCAGAGCAGTGAAGACACACTTGTGCCTCGCAAGACTGACTCTTGCTTGTGATACTTTGGATATCCATCTCTTTATTCTTGTTAGTTATTTTTTTTTTATAAACTTAAAATAGTAAAACTTTAATAAACACCTTCTGCTCTTTTTTCTAATTCAGCAGCGTCTTTGATGATGATTAACTTACCGTTCTGGTCAATTAGTCCATCCTTTCTGTATTCAGAAATTATGCGAATTAGTGTTTCGTTGGCCGTTCCAATCATCGTGGCCATCTCTTCTCTTGTTAGCTTTAGTTCGATTTGAACTTCGCCATTGATAAGAGTGTTACCGTGAGTCTTAGCAAGGTCGAGGAGAAGTCTAGCAATTCTCTCGCGAACATTCTTTTGGTGAAAAGCACTTGAGCGCTCTTCAGCAATTCCCATATCGCGACTTAATTTATTAATTAGCTCAAGAGCAATTGCCGGTTTATCATTAATTAATTTTAATAAGCTTGGTTTATCAATAAAGCATACAGAAACATTATCAATGGCCGTTGCCGTCCCATTGAAATCTTGAGCAGTAAACAGTGACCTGTGACCGATGACATCTCCATGTTGAGCAATTCTTACAATTGTCTCTTTTCCATCAGCGCCTGTCTTTGTCAGCTTAATATTACCTGACTGAACACAGTAGATTCCCGCAGGGCGATTCCCCTGAGAAAATAGCTTTTCACCACGTTTAAATTTTAGAGAAGAAGCTGTAAGTGATACTTTAGCGGCTTCATCATTTGATAACCCACAGAAGATTCCTAACTCTCTTGATGGGCAATCTACACACTGTCTCTTTTCCATAATCTATACCTTTTCTTGGTTAAATCCATCTTATCACTTCATATATCTAAATTAAATAAGTTATAGGGGAAATAATATGACGAATATCATGTTTTCATGTTAGAAGTGCTTTTTCTTCTTAATATTTTTAGTTATTTACTGTCATGCAGTACAAACTTTAGATTTAGGTTAACAACTTATGTTAAATAGCTTAAATTAAAGGCTTATTTGATATAATGGCGGATATATGAGCGACAAAAAACACGAAGATAAATTACCAGCAACAGATGTTATCTCTTTAATTCTTAAGGAATCTAAGGCCTACACTTCAATGGAGCTTGTAAATAGCTATATCTCAAAGGGAGAAAGCCTTGAGAAACTTCCTGTTCAACCTCTTTATGTCTCTGTAAAGGCCCTGCCAATCGAAGTTAAGTCTCATGCTCTAAAATTACTTTCTAAGGAGCAAAGAGAAACATTTTACGATATCGACCTTTGGACAAAAGATGAACTCGATATCAATGAATTTACATCGTGGGTTAGCACTGTTGCCAAGTGTCCAGATGAAGATATCCGCTATGAATTTGTAAAATCAGACCAGTTCATTCTTTTTCTTAAAGGTCGCTTTAATGTTTGGACCTTTGATGTTGAAGATCCTCTTTATCCAGATGATCACGACAACTACTTCTTAACAGAAGACAATCTTCTGCTTTTTGAATTCGATGAAGATTGCGATATTGTTGATGAGGTTCGACAGCTCATCAAAGACCTCTATACCGAAGTTGGTGTTGAGGCCGCTTACCAACACCTCTTTAAGATGATCTCTGAAGATTATATGATCTATAATGAGAATCAGTACCAAGATAAGAAAGAGAGGCTTAGAGACTACGGTTTCGTTGACTATTTTGAGGCCCTACAAGTGGTCAATCCATTTCCATCAATTGGCCATATCGACCTCTTTATCAGTAAGAAGCAGCCACTAACTGGAAATATTTCGACTAAGGGAAAGATGCAAACTCTGCACCAGAATTCGATTATTGCCTTTGAAAAGAATGCTGGAAGTATCCATGATGAGCTCAATAAGGTGGAGGATGAGAAGCGCTTTAGCTACCTACATTTCAACTTCATTCGTATGCTCAATGCTAGCATGGAATATTATGGTGTATTAAAAGATGGCCCTGTTGCTATGACTCGTATAGGTAATCAAAATCGTGAGCTTATTCTTCTTGGTATGTCTTATATCAAAGATATTCGAAGCTTCGATGACGAAAGTATTTTCGAGTACTTTGATTTCACTGATATTTATAAAATCGGAAACTCACTAATTCGTATTCTACAAAAGGATGTGAAGAAGGCCCTTCGAAATCACCTTTTTGAGGATTCTGAAGAGAACTTCTTAGGTGCTTCATTTGATCTATTCCTAGATGACTTCTTTAGTGACCTTGTGAAGTATCGAGACAATGATAATAAAATCGTTGTGGTAAATAATGTTGAGGTTTGGAAGAAGCTACAAAGTAAGTGCAAGCTTCTCATTGAGCTGATGCCTTTCATTAAGACATTAAAAGAAACTTATCTATCTCTTAAAGATGATGGCATGCTTTCTGATAATTTCTATCTGAATTACGATATTAACTCAATTGACTTTGAGGCCATTATTCTTTCTACCCTTATCAACTATAGCCTTGATAAATTTGACAAGGATGACTCTCGCAAGATGGGTGTCTCAATTGAAGAGTTTAGAGAGTTCTCTAAGAAATCTAATTTAAGCTCTGGTATTTTCAAGAATGATTATATTACGCAAAAGGTGGCCGGCTTTGCTCAAACCTTCGGCCTTGATCAGATTGAAAATATTAACGAGTATATCCTGAAAATATTACATGACCATTTATCGGGTTATGAGTTCGCCGATCTACGTGATGATGAATTCAAACACGTTGGTGGGCCTATTATTTTTAACACGTTAAGCTAGGCTAATTTCAGGTATTAGCTTTAGCTAATGTTTGAATACATGTGTTTCTTACATAGTTGTAAAATTTTCTCTCCCATTAGCATGTGATTAATGGCAATATGCCTTATCAAATTGAGAGGGAGATGAATATGAAATCATTGATGAAATTACTTCTTTTAACCGTTGTTACCACGACTTCACTTATGGCAGCGCAGGTTAAACTTGTTCATATTACAAATGATGAAGATAAGAGCTTCTATCACTTAGGTGTAAATGTTGATGAAGAAATCGGAGAGGTTACATCAGTCTATAAAAAGGAATTCTCAGATAAGGGAGAAATCATTGGAACAGACACTTATTCATTAGAGCAAGTAATGAGAGGAGTGGTCCTTGTTAGAAGAAGCGATCGTGATGTTGTTAGGATT
Source organism: Halobacteriovorax sp. GFR8 (assembly GCF_050955245.1). Classification (NCBI taxonomy): domain Bacteria; kingdom Pseudomonadati; phylum Bdellovibrionota; class Bacteriovoracia; order Bacteriovoracales; family Halobacteriovoraceae; genus Halobacteriovorax; species Halobacteriovorax sp. GFR8. Next base: position 1,231,634 of record NZ_JBPBLR010000002.1, read on the forward strand.
ACTGTTAGCAACCTAAATCCATCAGACGGTGGTGATATTGAAATTGATACACTTTATAGTGGTGTTAATGATAGCCGTAAGAGGTATTCGGCATCTGTTGAAAGAGTTGGAGAGGACTGGCTTTTTAACTTTGAAAATAAAAGAGCTAAGACTCTTCACTTTATCTCAAATAAAGTATTCCTAATTGGTATTGTTGGTATCAAGGACATCAAAAGAAAATAAAAAAAAGGCGAACACTGTTCGCCTTTTTTATTTCGTTTCTAAAATCTTAATAAATTCTTTTAAAAATGCAGGCCTATTCTTATAGCTCAAAGTGGTCATATAGATATTCATATTCTTAAGTCCGCTAACAGGCTCTGTCACAAAATTATCGTGCTTAGAAAGCGTGTGGTCTGGGACAACAGCGATTCCAACACCGTGCTTGACGAGGGCCTTGATACTCTCTAGTGAGTCCACAATAATCTTCTTTGGTGGTGCCTTTGTCGATAGCTTGTGTAGATGATCAAGCTCACTGAAAACAATCCACGTATGCTCGTGAAGCTTTCTCTTATTAATTGCTTCATTTGAAATGATGACGAACTTCTCTTCAAAAAGTTTTAAAGAAGATGTGAGGTCTGATTGAAAGTTATCTGTTGAGAAGATGATATCGTATACACCATCTTCTATTCCACGTCTTAAGGCAGGGCTGTCGGCCACGTGAATGAAGATATCTCTCTTATAATTTTTTGCATACTTTGCAAGAATCGGGTTAAACCAATTAACTAGAAGCCCGTCGAGAATCCCAATATGTACTGGGCGCTCCTGGGTCGTTTCAAAAATATTTCCTAAGCTATCTTCAAATTGGTCAATAGACTTAAGAAGTTGTTTCGCCTTCTTCGTAAGAATGACCTTCTTACTCGAACGAATGATAAGTTCTTCATTCATGGACTCTTCAAGGAGTTTAACTTGTCTTGACACTGCTGACTGTGCAATTTTCAGCTCTGCGGCCGCTTTTGAAAAGCTTAAGTATTTTGCAGTAAGTGTAAACGCCCTAAGGTAACGATAGTCCATTATTTAGAGAACCTCGGCCTTTGGAGGAATTTTTGTTTTGTCTTTTCGCCAAAACTTACCTTGAAATTCCTCTTGTTGCTTATTAGTGACAATAAAGCCTTCTTCGTCGTTGATATAATTAAATTGATAATCAATGAGAGTTTCACCTAGGTAGAAAGCTGTAAATGGATCGATAATCACTTCAATATCCATGCTTGGTACAGGAATAAGAAAGTCATCGTCATTTAAGTTGTGGAATCCAATTGAGTATTTGAATCCATCACATCCTTTACCGCTAATAAGAATTCTTAAGTACTTCCCTTGTAGTGTGAAATCATTTTCAAGCATAAGATTAAGTTGATCTTGTGCTACTTGAGTGAAAGTCAGTTGCGGGAGAATGATTTTCGAGCGCTCAATGTTATAATGCGCAGACTGCTGTACGTTGTCAGATTGATTTTCCATTAAGAGTTTCCATTAAATTGTGTTGTTAGAGGGCTTTTAGCAAGTAAACGAATCCTTTTCAAGAGGTTTTTCTTGAAATAAATTGGTGGTATAACAAAGCTTATAAAAGGAGCGTTAAATGCTTAAATATATAATCGATATTCCAAATCCCCAGACTCACTTAGTTAATATTTCTTTAGACGCTGTGCTTGATAAAAAGACGAACGAGGTGCGCTTTTACATGCCATCTTGGTCTCCTGGCTCATATTTAATGAGAGAGTACGCTCGAAATATCAAAGAAATCAAAGTCGAGGACTCAAAAGGAAACCGTCTTTTTCATGAACAAATTTCAAAGAATGAGTGGAGAGTCGATCTTGCTCACCCAAGTTTTCAGTCTGCTTCATTTACTGAAGATGGAAAAATTAGAATAGCTTATACGATCTATTGTCATGAGTTAACTGTTCGTACATCTCATGTCGATAACACTCATGCTTTCTTACACGGACCTAGTGTCTTTATTGGTATTGAAGGGGAGACAGGAAGCTCTCAGGTTGAAATTAAAATTAATCCTCTGTGGTCAAAGGTGACTACGGCACTGAAAGATATCTCTGAGAAAAGAGACCACTTTATTTATGAAGCGGCTGACTTTGATGAACTACTGGATACTCCAATTGAAATTGGCTGCCATGAAACTTATGGTTTCATGCACCAAGAAAAGGAACACCATATTGCCTTCTACGGCGACTTTGCTCATGCGCAGTCCTCACACAAAGTGATGGACAAGCTTAATGACGATATTAAGACAATCGTTGAAGAGACGGCAAAGATCGTTGGTGATGAGCTTCCATATGATCATTACTATTTTATCACTCACTTAAGTCCAAGTGGCTTTGGTGGACTTGAGCACTTAGACTCGACTGTTCTTCAATTTTGTCCTTATCACTTAGCAAAAGAGAAGGGTTATAAAGAATATATGGAGCTTGTTGCTCACGAATACTTCCATCTGTGGAATGTAAAAAGAATTCGTCCTGTTGAACTTGGGCCATTTGATTATAAGAATGAAAATTACACTCGTATGCATTGGTTAACGGAAGGAATGACAAGCTTTATTGATCAGCTAATCACTTACCGTAGTGGCTTCTATTCTCTAGAAGAATACTTAGGGTGTATGAAAAAGAATATTAATAATTACCTTGGAACTCCTGGACGTGGTTATCACTCTCTTGAAGACTCTTCATTCAATGCGTGGATAAAGCTTTACCGTGCTGGTGAAAACTTTAAGAACTCATCAGTTAGTTATTACCTAAAGGGTGGACTCGTTTTCTTTATTCTAAATACACTGATGAAAATTGAAGGAAAGGGCATAAATGATCTTGTTCGTGCACTATGGGCAGATTATAAAGAAAGACCTGCTGTTGGTTTAACAAAAGAAGGCTTCTTTGAAATTTTAGAAGGTCTCGTTTCTAAGAAAGTAAGTGATGAGTTTAGACTCCTTGTCGAAGGTGTGGAAGAAATTGATTTTGAAGATTATCTAAAGCGCATGGGTGCAAGTGTTGAGTGGACAACTCCTAAATTAGATATTGGTGCAAATATCGCTGAAGAAGGTGGTAAGCTTATTGTTAAGTCTATTCGCCAAGACAGTTGTGGATATAAGGGCGGACTTAATGCCGGAGATGAACTTATCGCCATCAATTCTTTAAGGCTTGATAAGAAGGCATATGATTCAATTGCGGAGATGTATAAGGAAAATGATCAGATAGATTTCTTAATCGCTCGCACAGGAAAGCTTATGACTCTGAGAGTGACGCTTGGAAATGGGTTAAAAGAGATAAAAGAAATAAAAATTGAAGATGAAAAGAAGTTAGAAAGTTTTTTAAAATAAAAAATTAATACTCTGTCAGGGCAAGCTTAAATGGCCTGCCCTGATATTCTTCTTCGATAATTTCGTAGATAAGCTTACTGTCATTTGGCCCTTGTAAAATACCTTGTTCGGTAATTTCAAAGTCAGTTAGAACAAGAACCTTTTCTTTTTCATCATCATGGAAAGGTGAGTAGGCCTTAAAGGCCGCTTCTTTAATACACCAGATCTCAAGTGGCGTATGGAGCTTAAGCTCTCTTTCATGAGAGACAAAATATTTGAATGTACCCTCTCGCATCTTACGATCGGACCACTCAATATCGATACCGACAGATTTAACGTCTTTGTTTGTGCATAGCGCACAAGCTGCAAGCTCCTTGGTGTGGCTTATTGATACCAGCTTGCTCTTGTCACTTTCTAAATATAAGTGGTTGATAATAGATATATCTTTAAGGCCTGTTAGTGAAGATAAGCAGAAGCGACTTAGTCTGAAGTCATTGCGCTTGTCGGCCATAAAGCCCTCTGGAAGCTCGCTTTGGCCTAGGTATAAAAATGTACTACGCATGAATTTTTTATTGCTCATCAGCATTTCTTTTGCCATTATGCTCTAATATTTAGTCAATTAAATTAGCCTAAACTTTTGGAGTTAGCAATGTTACCACCGGATGCATATGAAGCAATCGTAAAAATGATCTTTGTTTTAATGGCAGGATGTGTACTTTGTATGTCCAAAATTAAAGCAGCTGAAATCGATCATAATCAGGTGTTTGAAACTCAGGTCATCTCGATACAAAAATAAATTTTCATTGGACACAAATCCTCTTTACTCCTTATAATATAGGGAGTTATCCATCTATACTGCCACGGAGAGGAAGTAAATGAGTGTCCCAAATAATCTAATTGAAGGTTTAAATTTTCTACGTCCCAGAGATAAATCAGGTAAGCATCAAAAAGTAACAGATTACTACGGTGAAAATACGTTTGATATTCAAACGGCCGAAGAAATACCTGACTCAATTAAGGAAGAAATTAACGAGGCAATTCACTCAAACTCTCATATCTCTAAGGCACAGGCAGAGATCGTTGCTAAGGCCGTAACAAAGTGGGCCCTAGATAAAGGCGCTACTCACTTTTGCCACTGGTTTCAGCCACTAACAGGCTCGACTGCTGAAAAACACGATGCTTTCTTAGATTTCGATTACTCAACAGGAAGACCTATTGAGAAATTATCTGCAAGCCAGCTAATCCAGGGGGAGCCTGATGCTTCATCATTTCCAAATGGTGGATCACGCTCTACATTTGAGGCCCGTGGTTATACAGCATGGGACCTAACTTCACCAATGTTCTTAATTGGAACTGGAGAGTCAAAAACTCTTTGTATTCCAACGGCCTTTGTTTCATACCACGGTGAGGCCCTTGATATTAAGACTCCACTTCTTCGTTCAGTTTCTACTCTTGGAGAAAGTGCAAAGAAATTTTTTCAACTGACTGGAGAGACGAATGTTGATCGCGTGATTGTAACGTGTGGGGCAGAGCAGGAGTATTTCCTCGTTGATAAGAGCTATTATAACTTAAGAGAAGATTTGGTTATGACTGGACGTACGCTTTTTGGTGCGCCTTCAACTAAGAACCAACAATTAGATGACCACTATTTTGGTGCTATAAATGAGCGCGTCTTAGCATTTATGGAAGAGCTTGATTATGAGCTTCATAAATTAGGGATTCCTGCTAAGACTCGTCACAATGAAGTTGCCCCAGGGCAATTTGAGCTTGCGCAAATCTTTAGAGATGCAAACGTTTCAGCAGATAATAACCATATGGTTATGGCCATGATTGAGAACGTTGCCATCCGTCATGGCTTCGTCGCTCTTTTACATGAGAAACCATTTGCTGGGATTAATGGTTCAGGTAAACACTTAAACTGGTCTCTAGCAAGTGATACTGGAATTAACCTTCTCGACCCTGGAAGTGAGCCACATCAAAACTATCGTTTCTTGGCCTTTACTTCGGTTGTTATCGCAGCAGTACATCGCCACGCTAAACTTTTAAGGGCCTCAATCGCTTCTCATAGTAATGATCATCGTCTTGGTGCTAATGAAGCACCTCCTTCGATCATTTCAGTTTTTACTGGTTCAACGATTGAAAGAATCTTTAAGGCCATTAAGGAAGGTGAAGAATTTTCTCCTGAGTCTCAAACAATTCTCGACCTTGGAGCAGGTGCACTTGCTAAACTTCCTAAAGATAATACAGACAGAAATAGAACGTCCCCATTTGCCTTTACTGGAAATAAATTTGAATTCCGTGCATGTGGTTCAGATCAATCTATTGGTTTTCCATTAACCATTCTTAATGGTGCAGTCACGGCCGTTTTAGATGAGGCCAATAATTTACTTGAAACTAAAATTCGCGATGGTGTCTCAATTGATCAGGCCCTTCTTGATATTTGCCATACTTTCATTAATGAATCTTGGGATATTATCTTCAATGGTGATGGTTATTCTCAAGCATGGCTTGAAGAAGCACAAAAGAGAGGACTTCCAAATCTTAAGACAACGGCCGATAGTTTAAATGTTCTTGTGGATAGGGAAGAAACAGCATTTTTAACGAAGCATGGAATTTACCGTGAATCAGAGCTTGATACTCGCTACAATGTTCTACTTGAAACTTATATTACAAAGCGTAATATTGAGTTTAATACTCTTTCAAATATGGTTAATCAGCTCGTTATTCCAGCTGCACTTAATTATAAGGCCAAACTTACTTCTTCTATTGCGGCATCAAAGGCCATTAAAGTTGAAGCGTCAGTGGAGATTGAAATTTTAAAAGATCTTCAATTCTCTTTAGAAGCTGTTTTTGAACAAAATAGAAACTTGAAGAATGCACTTGCTGGACTTGCTGATGTACACGATGAGGAGAAAGTAGCTCATTCATTAGCATATGATTTAATGCCAATTAGTGAAATGATCGCAGATCACTGTGGCCGTTTAGAAAGTATTATTCCTGATGATCTATGGCCTGTGCCAACTTATTTTGAAATGTTATTTTTGATTTAATAATGTAGAAGGCCGCCAAAAAGGCGGCCTCTTTATTTAAAGTTTCCCTTGCTCGTTTAATTCTTCTAATTTATCTCGCCCACCAATTCTTTCTCCATTGATAAAGATTTGAGGAACCTTTGTTTGCCCTGTGATGGCAAATAGAGATTGATTAGATGTATGTTGGCCTAGAATGATTTCATTATATTTATGTCCTTTCTCAGTCAATAGCTCCTTGGCACGGTGACAGTGAGGACAACCTGGGCGTGTGATAATTGCAATTGCCTCTGGTTTCTTTGCTTCTGGGTTTAGGTAATTAAGCATTGTGTCTGCATCTGAAACCTCAAATGGGTCACCTGGTTTATCTGGCTCAATAAATGACTTTTCAACAACTCCATCGTTAACAACCATTGAGTAGCGCCAAGTTCTTGCACCAAAACCGATATCAGACTTATCAACTAGTAGACCCATTCCCTTTGAAAATTCACCATTTCCATCTGGAAGAACACCGATTTCATCAGCGTGTTGATCCTGGATCCAAGCGTCCATAACAAAAGCATCGTTTACCGATAGGACGTAAATTGCATCAACTCCTTCTTTCTTAATTGCGCCAGCAAGTTCATTGTAGCGTGGAAGGTGAGTCGATGAACATGTTGGTGTATAAGCACCAGGAAGTGAGAAAACCACAACTCGTTTACCCTTAAATACTTCATCATATGTTAAATCAACTAATCCACCGTCTTTAAAAATTTTAAAAGATGTCTTAGGGACTTGTTTTCCATCAATACTTTCAAATGCCATTATAATTCTCCTTGATTTTATTTAGTTAGCTTAAGTTGACCATTTCAATTAGTCACCTCATTTGTCTTGTATTCATTATCGTCGGCCTGGCCTAATAAATCCATTAAATTAATATTAACTTGAGATAAGTAAAATCTATCAATATTTTTGGGTAACTATTCAAAACTTAATAAATGACAATAAATAATAAGAAAATCTTGCATTGTGTCGAATAATGAACGTAGAATCCCTTTTAGGCTAAAAGAATCTGTATTGCACGTTCGTTCCCGTTTCTTTTCCGCTAGTGAGCCTTGGGTATTGGGTGATCACTAAAGGGGGACGTGGTGAACTTTTTAAGTAATACAGAGGAAAGAGTGAAGAAAACACTTATTCTCTTAATTTTCACATTTCTATTTCAAGCAAGAGCAACGAATGTCTTCGCTCAAGAAGATGTCGTTGAACCTGTTACATTTTCTAATTTCTCAGTCGATAATCACAAGTTAGAGTCTGAGTTTTCAGATACTGACCTGGCGGATATTTCTCCGATCTATCGTCAAATCTATGATAATTACCAGGCCAATTATCAGGCAATCGGTGATCGTCTAAGTCATGATGCCAATGGGTTCTTTGGTGGAGTTAACCTTGTCGGTTGGCGACACGCTGGAGACTTTCATGGATTTAAAGTTCTTTTTAATCGTAGTGCGGCCCCATCTTTATTTGATGAAGATCGCTATCTCGTTAATGATGAAATGATTATTGAAATTTCTGCTCGAAACTTCCTTGGAGCACTTCAAGCGAAGGGAATTATTAACATTTCTCCGTCTGTGCTTAAATCTTATAGTAATCTTTCACTCAAAAGAACAATGAGGTTTAACCACTTTGCAAATAATGTGGAAGATGCACTTCAGACAAAATTTGATCGTCTCTTTTTTATGTATAAGTATCTAAGGCCAGAAAATTTTTCTAAGCTTGGCGATTATGATTTTATTAAAAAAGAAGATGCTCTAACTTTTGCTGCAGGCGCTGCCGCGACTGCTTCATATAGTGGGATTGGTGTTGCTGCTGGTGCGCTGGCCAAGTATGAAAGAAAGTCGACGGTTGAAATCCAACGTCTAGGGCCAGCTGATAATGCTAAGGCCAATGAGATTATTCGTTTAAGTGCGGAGGATTCTAAATTAATTTCTGCCGGTGCGAATGTGACTTTAATGGCAGACTTCCTAAATCTAATCAGATTAACTTTATTTCGTTATGATTTTAATTACAGCTTTGAAAAGTCATATAAGGCATATATGTCTTTATATGTCGATGATCTTAGAAATAGCGATAAATTAAATGAGCTTAAGGGTGTTGTTCGTTTTGGTAAATTCAATTACTCAACACTTGCCGATAATATCACTTCTTATGAAAATCGTAAAAAGGAACTTAAGGAGTCAAAGTATCTTGCTTTCATTATTGGTGGAGTAAAGAACTCACAAACTGAATCAACAGAAGTTGTAAAGGACGGGCGAGTTTATAAATTCTTCTCTCATCGTTATGAAAGATTATCGTATACACAAAATATCTTTTCAAAACTTCTTGGTGCCGTCTTAGGTAAGCTTATTGGTTATGACCAATTAGTTTCTAATGATCGCGTTGAATCAAAGAAAGTTAATATCAATTATCAGTCTGAAGAAGAGCTAATTCATGCCAGACGTGACTTTGATATTTTTAGCAATAATGTTTTTACTATGACTTTTGATCAACAAAGTAAGGTCAATAAGGACTATAGTTGGGCAGTATCAAAGACTGAAGACAAGATGAAGGATCTTGTAAGAGCTCGTACAAATAGCTATGGGAATTTTGCAACAATGTTTGATCATTACCAAGTTCGCGCTCCAGCTGAGTTTACTTCGACGATCACTATGGATAACGCAAATATCGCTAACTTCTTAAATCGTAACTCTGATGAAATCTACGGAGTATTTAAAGAGGCCTGTGGTGGCAAGTCCAAGAATTTCTTTGTCAGACTTCGATCACTATTTAGTAGCTGTCGTCACAAGCTTTATAAGTCATATGCAAACTTCTTAAAAGAATGGTCAACAGGAAATTATACTTCTGAGATTAAAAAGAAGTGTGAGAAGAAGTATCGTTGGAAGTATATTTTTAGGCCATCAAAGAGAAGATCAATGATTGCTGCTTGTATGGAAATAGGCTCTAAGCAACTATTTGCAAAGTACAAGCATGAGCTACCTCTATGGCGTTTTAAAGATATTGCTTATAACGTTAATAACCAGATTAAAAATGACTACCTACTGACACGTCTTTTTGGAGCTCACCCAAATAAGGGAAGTGTTAGTGCAAATCTTAATGGGGATATCCCTTATCAAAACTTTTACTCTGAAGGTTCCAATAAGGAAAATATCTTTACGCAATTTCAAATTAAAGAAAATCTTAGATCACCGGCATCACTATAGTTAGATAAATATCTAGACGCCCTTTGAGTGGGCGTCTTATATTCTTGGCAGATTTCTCGTATTTTTCCAAAGTGTAAATTAGCTCTATTTATTAGAATTTTATTAAGAATTTGGTTGTTGTATCCCATTACGGTCATTCATGTTAATATTTCTTCCATGAACGCATTTTATCTATTCTTCTACCATCCAAAGCTTAAGGACCTTCTTTTAGAAGAAATTAAGCTAAAGCATCCAGAGCTTCATCTAAGCTTTTCGAATAAAGAGTTTGTGAGTATGAAGGGCCCTAGCGATTATGAATCACAGCTTGTAAATCGACCTGTTATTTTTGCTCGTAGGCAGGCCACATTCATTGAAAAATACAATCAAGAACCAGCTGAAGGCGAGTATACTAGTGTTGGAGAAAACCAGTTTTGGCACTTTGAAACGATCAAGACGCCAATCGATACATTCTTTCTAGAGGAGTGTGAAATCAGTGAAGAGGTTCCGGCCAGGGCCTATCATAAGGCCTGTCAGGCTTTTCGTCTATTTGAAGAGGAGATAACTTCTGATAACCAAGTTATTGAAATAGGAAGTGCGCCAGGTGGGATTTCATATTACGTCCTTGAAAAAGGTGCAAAACTTGTTTCTGTTGATCCCGCTCTGATGTCACCACTTATCGAATCAAAATTTGGTGAGCAATTCTCACATATTAAAAAGAGTGTCTTTGATGTCACGAGGGCCCAATTACCAAAGCATTGTGATTGGCTCATTTCTGACTTAAACCTCAATGGTGACCTCAATACAAATCAGTCACGTCGTATTATGGACTTTTACAAGAATATTAAGGGTGCTTTCTTAACGATTAAGACACCTGTTATCAACGATCTTAAAAAGGTTGATGAATGGATCAAGGTATTTACTGATGATGAGAAGTATGAAGTATCTGTCTGTCATCTTCCTTCACACCGTAGAGAAATTGGAATGTTTATAAGGCCACGCAAGTAACGTGGCCTTGATATTTTAATTATTCAGCGTTTAAAACTTCAATTGCTTTTTCAATCCAACCTGACATGTAGTTAGTTAAGTCTTCTTTTGTCTCAACATAATTTACATCTGCTTGAACTGGAACGTTTTCAGAATTTAACTCATAGGCAGAGTCAATTCCTAAAAGATCACCAAATTGATGGCCTTGAACTCCATAGCCAAATAGCATATTTGGAATCTGAGTCGAAAATACGTTGTAGCGGTCCTTAAATTGCGTATTATACACGTCATTTGAGCGGTAGCCTGCACCTGTGCCGTTCGCATGAGTTCCGATTAATTTCGCTCTTTTTGAGCCTTGTAATAAGATGCTTGTGATATCACATGCTGAAATACAATTTGGTGAAACTAGGGCAACGATTTTACCATCAAATCCACCAACTTGTGGGTCTGCCGTAATATCATAGTTTTGTGTCGCGCGTGAAAGCATTCTTCCTTCACTTGCTGCTTCAAAGAAAGCATCTGACTGCATTGTCCAATCACTACCATCAATGTCTTTGAAAATTTCTTCTACACCATAGTACTCGATAAGTTGTCTCATATAACGAGTAACAGCTGAGGCCCAAGTTGCGTTAGGGTATGATTGGCCTTGCTCTGTTAGCATCGATAGAAGTTGAGCAGGATAGCCACCGTTTCCGCCACCATTATTTCTAATATCTAAAATTAGGTTTAGGTTTTGAGCTTTAAAGAACTTTACATTCTTCCTTAGAGCTTCAATGAAAGATAGCTTCTCTCCCTTAAAGTACACAGTTGATACTGAAAAAGAGTTTACTTGCATATAAGCATAAGCTTTTGCTTCTTTAAGAATTAGAGCAGAGCGAACGATTGGACTTCCGCCACCATTTGCAGATGTCCAGTTTTCTAGCTCTATTGCTCCTGCTGGTAGACCCTCTGGGAGAGTTTCTACTTTTAGGCTCGTATCTTTAACGAATTCTCTCTTTTGGTTATCCCATTTAAAGCGTAGTTCTTTAAGTTTTAAGAAACCTTTTTGATCTAGGTAGAAAGAGATATCTTTCTTTCTTACAATACTTGTGTCACCTGAATAGTATAAAGGTAGACGAACTTTATGAGTTTCTTTTGTTTTTGCACTTTTAAACTCAATGTCAAAGTATGGTTTAGTTGGGTATAGGAAGTAGCGTTCAATTAACATTGCAGCTGCACGTGATTTTGCAAACGCTGGGCTTGAAGCATCAATGTATGGAATAAGGGCATCAATTGCATCACTTACTTTTACACCGTCTACACTAATAAGCTCATCACCTAATTCGATCTTATTAAGGTAGTAGTTTTGTGTTTCAATAACCGACTTCTCAATTACTTTTGAATATTTAGATACGAAGATAACTTTTCCGCTATCTTCAACTAGTTTTGTATTAAAACCTGATACGATCCAAGGAGGAGCAATATGAGTGCTTAGTCCAAAGTGAGTATCTTGAAAGTTTGCAATTAGCTTTCTTGCACGGTCATAGAATTCCATGTTGCTTCTAGACTGTGAAAGAGCATCATCAACATCAGCGATGGCCTTTTCAGCTTCAATTGCTTCATTAAATATCTTGTCACCGTCAACACCGATGCGCTTCTTCTTTACTTCCCATAGGGCGTATTCAGCTTTTGTCTGTTTATATAGATCTGTAATAATCTCAACTCGATCGATTTGATCGATATACCAAAAATTCTTGCCAGAAAATGCTGATTTATTGATTTGTGCTCCATAGCTAGAAACGGCCATGAAACTTAATAGTAGTAAGGACATTATCGTCTTCATTTTGCTCCTTTTGTGAATTGGGAAATCTAACAATCGTGCTGATACAAGTCATGTCCCTTAGCATTAAATACTGAAATTATTCATCGTTGGACATATTCGCAAGGTGGCACAATGGCACTAATAATTATTGTAAATATTATTCTTTTGACGGAATTTCCCAAAACTGTTGTTAGAAATTGAATAAGATTTCACTAGGCCCTTTCTAAGGGTGCAAATTTATAGGTATTATTAGTTCGCAGGATGAAATTGGGGAAATTTTAATAATCTTTTGTAATTTTACTTATGCTTAAGCTTATTTCTAAGATGTCCCCATCAAAAACTCTAACAGGAGAGAGTAATGATTAGACAATTAGCTGTATTGCCAGGTGTTATTGTTGGGACGGGGCGTCGTGTTAAGCGTATTTATCGATCGGAGCTTAGGTGTATTAATGAGCTCGATGAATTACAAGAGTTTCAACAACTCGCATACCAAAGAATTGGTGTTAAATTTCCTTTAGACTTTCTTGCTAGAAATAAGACATTTGCACTGTTTAATAAACACGGGCTAATGTGTGGTGGTTTTACTTTTGCGTTGGGAAGTGACTCTCGTGTTGTTAAAAGTTTACCTGATGAAGCCTTAGCGAAATTACAAAAAGACGTTCCTGATTTCGAAAATGATTTGTTTGAAGCAACTGCGCTTTGGATGTCACGTTACCAGCGTTGTCGTCTGCTAGGAGTTTACTTCTGGCTAATGATGTATATTGAAGCATCACGCATGGGACGTAATTTTTATATTTATGCTTACTCAAGTGCCAAGCCAAAGCTTGGTGAGATCTATAATACAATACGCCCGTTTAGACTTTATAAAGGCTACACTAAAATGCTACCTGGTATGAGTGAGCCTGATGATGAAGTGATTGAGTATGGAACAATGATGAATGTACACCTTTCTTTTGGTCGCATTGTAATGTTCCTTTTAAAGAGATTACTAAAAGCTCGCTCAATTAAAAAAGTTAAATCTTATAGCTAGTCTCGCTAGCAAGGAGCGTTTGTATGTTGACCTTGGAAGAGGTCGTTGCCCCTTACTCACACATAAGGCTTGCGACTAAAGAAGATAACGAAGGGATCTTAAATTTCTATAAAGATATTCATATGGAAACCGGAGATGAAGCATTGTCATTTGATCGTGGCAATGACTTCTTCAAGTTTTATGAAAGAAAAGGCAATCACTTTTGGACTTTCTTATTTCTAAATGAGGACTTAAGCATTTGTGGTGTCGGAACAATTGTAAGACACTTACGCTATGTTGACGGTGACTATCGTCCAGTGGCCTATTTTTGTGACCTAAGAGTCTCTCCTCAGGGGGGACGTCGAGCAAAAGTTCAGTGGAGAAAGTGTTTTGCTGATGTTATTGCTGCTTTGCCAAAGCTTTCAGATGATCGACGCTGTGAGTTGGCCTATACTGCTATTCTTTCAGACAATGAAAAGGCCATTGCTTCCTTAACAAAAGGAGGGCGTGGTTATAACTATCGTTATATCAACAACTACCATGTCTATTCCGTAGTGATTCCTGCTATTTTTAATCCAACGTTTTATGATGTCAGAGAAATTCCTTTTTCTGATTTCTCAAAGTTCTATACCCAAGAGGCCCATGACTTAGACCTAATGGAAGAGGTTGATGACGTCGAAGGAAATGCTTACTATGGTGTTTTTGATGGTGGAAATCTCTTATCTATCTTCATGATTTCTAATCGAGATCTTGGCCGCTCATATAAATTATATAATTTAAAACTCGCTAAGAAGTTTTTAACTAATATTGTTGAAATGATGGGGAGACCTAAGGTCGATAATGGAGTTTTGAAAACATTAGAAATTCAATACCTTTGTTTTCAGTCACAAATGAGTAATGACGCAAAAAAAGATATCGTTTCCGCGATTATTAAATATTTAAAAGAGACTAAGATTTTAAAACAGTATCATATTTGTAATCTCTACACGGGACAGGATGCAATTGAGTTCTCACCATTAATTGATGGGGTCGTTGTGGAGAATACAGGTCACATGTTTGAAATCCACAGTGATGAAAATCAGGGACTGTGGCCCAAGAGATCATTTCGCTTTGAAGGAAGTCTTCTGTGATCTGGCCTTTTAATATTATATCAAAACGCTACTTTAGTCGTGACTGGGTCGGTGTTTGGTATGAATTATTAAAAGAAAGGGGAGAAAATGATCAATGTGTTATTGGTCGGGCAAAGTGGCACGAGGGAAGTCTCTTGTCACCTGAGTATTTCGAGTACTCCCACTCTTTGATGGATGGAAGTGCTTCTATTCCATATTATCTTACTCAGCTCGGCGCCAAAAGAGGGCCGATTTATTCAAATTACAAGAAGAAGATTTCATTTTGGCAGCATGTGAAACTTGCCTTAAAGGCCACTGATATTTCTCCTGCTGAGCCTCCTCAGTGGAAAGAGCAAAATGATATTAGGCCCAAAGATAATTATGAATTTGAGATAGGAGTACTCAATCATGAAGAAACAACGGCGTTTAATAACTTTCTAAAGGAAAATAAGCTCTCTCAAAATGTTGTACTTTTAGAACTTATTAATCTTCATGTTTTCTCTCTCATCAAAGATGAATGTCAAAATGAGCGCTACTCGTGGCTACTTCCTATCAATATTAGAGGGATTGTTAATAAGCATAATCCTTACGAAAATCACACTTCATTTGTTCAGCTGCGCCTAAATGCAAATTCTGATTATAGTGAAATTAGAAATAGCTTTTCTGAAAAAGTTAAAACTCTCAACCATATTGGGCTTTGGTGGGTCCACCATATAGGTGTACTATTTGGTAGAAACTATATGGCAAAACTTTCTAAAAATTCTGCATCAAAGAATTTTTGGCTTGGGACATTCTCAAATATTGGTGCTTGGAATGTTGAGGATGAAAGCTATAAGTCTCTTGGAAAAGATGAGGTTTGGTTTGCCACAACTCCTGGATCAAAGAATTTTCCCGTTGGTATTGTTGCCATGGAATTTAATGGACAACTAAGCCTTAGCATGAAAATTCATCCTTATATCGCTAAGGATAATAGAGGAGTGGCCAAGGCACTCCTCAATAAGATTATTGATGATATTAAATTTAATTACAGTTAAGAACTTGAACGGCCGGTGTTGAACCTTGAAGCTCACTAGCAACATTGGCCGGAAGACAGTAAACGTGAGCATTCCACTTTAGACCTTCTAGAAAGTAATCCACACGTCCTAATTCATTATCGTTATCAGTATTTTGCATAAAACGCTTAACGTTACCAACTCCTGCTGCATCGGCATCGGCAAGAGTTTCTTCAGGTAGGCCATATTGTCCATGTGCTAAACCAAACCCGACATATCCGTCAGCACACATACTCTGCTGACATGCTACGATTGCAAGTTTTTCACGATCTTTCATATGACCAGTCATTGGTTCAAAGTCTGAGTCAGGAAGGTTTTGAAGCTCGCTTGATACATAACGATTCGTATAAGCAGAAACGTTAGCATAATTCTTTAACTGACATTTATTATTTTGCGGGTTGATATAACCAGTGCAACAAAGATTCGCATCATCACCGGCCTGCATTTGAGTTCCCGCTGGCATACAACAAGCAAATTCATCACTTTCAAATACTGGCTTGAATTCATTTGCTTTTGATAATGGCTCATAGTCCGCAGAGTCTGCAAGCATGTAGCCATCGACACCATATTCTGGAGTTGCTGTATCATCTCGGTAAATCGGTTTACTACACTTATTATCAGTCATATCAACAACACCTGAGATATGATCTTTGATAACAATATTTGGAATTCCTGTTAATTCAAAATAACCAAGCCACTTTGTGATATCTTCTCCAATTGCATCTGGAATATCAACGAGAGAACAGCTTGATGTATTTTGAGCTTCATTAGCGCTACAGTTTTGCTTTGATTGGTCAGCATAGTTGTAACATTTAAAGTCTTCAAGTGAGTCTTGGCCATGTGCCTGCATTTTGCTTGGTCCCCACTCATGGCCACCACCATTCACTTCTTTGTTAAAGCTTCGAACCCAGTTCTCGCTACAACACATTTTCTTTCCATATGTTGATAGGGCCTTAAACTGAGAGTAGGCACTTGCTTCTGGGATTCCGGCATCCTTAGTTGCCATTGTCATTGTGTTGATACCATCTGTTTGTCTTTCGTACTCTGTCAGAACATTTCCTGAAAAACGAGTTGCTGTCTTGGCCCCAATCTCTGCACCTGGAACTCTTGTTAAATCAACACCATCGCTATTAGTGATTGTTGAGTCATTTGAAATTGGGTTCCCAAAGATATCAAGAGTAGGGACTTTAAATGTATTTCCCATCTCTGTACAACAGCGATTATTTCTGATGTCATAGTCATCATCGCCAACACGTGCTGGTTGTGAACAAACTTGCTGCGTTTGCCAGAAAGAAAGCTCATACTGACTTGTTGCCGTAATAAGATCATCGATTGAGACACCTTTTGTATTATCAGTGACAAATTTAGATGCTGAGCAATCAAGGTCTGTAAAACATGTTGAGCCAGGAGCTCTAAGACATGCATTAACAGGAAGAGCTTGCGAATCAACATATGGTGCATTTTCGTCTTCAAGATCTTTTAGAAGCTCATTATTAGTCAACCCTTCAAAGATTTCTAAGAAATACGTGCTCAGGTTTTGTGATCTTGATAGTAGTTGAAGATCACTTGTTCTTGTTGTTACATCATTTATTCGATCAAAGGCAATATAGTCGCCAGTCGTATCAAAAGTAGGGCAACTTAGGAATGTGTTAGGGTTCACATTATTTTGTAGATCAGTAACAGTATTTCCCATATTACCAATGAAGTCTGGAACAAGAACAGATTCACGATCCATTGAAACCACAACATCTTCTAAGTTTGCATCGCGTCCTGGTAAGCAGAGTCCTTGTACATTATTTAGTAGTAGGTTTTTCTTTGCGTTTGAGTTTGGAACTTCATTACCAATATAGCTGAACGGGCGACCAAGGGCCGGAGCTTCTAGTCCAACTGTTGAGACTAGATCTTCATCTGTATCAACTTGTCCATTTTGGAAGGCCAGTGAAGTTGCTTTACGTGAAATTCTATTGTTGAACTTATCATTATTGGCACCTTCAAGTGGCTGACAGTGATTGTTAAATGAACAACCATGTAGCCTCTTTGAACCAACTGTTGTGTAAGACTGTGAAGAGTTGTTAACAGTGTTATATTCTGGAAGACAAGCTGCACCACGCCCTCGGTAAACACATCTTTTAACTCCACCTGAAAATGTACCTGTTAGAGAAAGTAGTCGATCAATATCGCTTTCTTGTGGAATTTCATTTCCGTTGACATCAAAATTTGGAAAGGGAGATGAAAGTGTTGAAATATTCTCACATGCATAATCCCACCCTAGTGCTGAAACACATTCATTATCTGTGTTACAAGAGTGAATTTGCTGGCAAGTTGCACCATCTGTTGCGTAGTCCGTTGTCGGAATATTTGTACTTCCATTAATGACAGAGTCTTGTACTGTAACTGAATAACTATTTTCTACTGTTTGATCAGAAAACTTTGCATTAATTGCTAGAAAGAGCTTATTGCTAGT
Organism: Halobacteriovorax sp. GFR8; assembly: GCF_050955245.1. Classification (NCBI taxonomy): domain Bacteria; kingdom Pseudomonadati; phylum Bdellovibrionota; class Bacteriovoracia; order Bacteriovoracales; family Halobacteriovoraceae; genus Halobacteriovorax; species Halobacteriovorax sp. GFR8. The sequence goes on from NZ_JBPBLR010000002.1 coordinate 1,249,625, forward strand.
TGCTTTGATTCTTCTTTTTGAACCAACCGCAAACCATTTAACACCGTCAAATGATCCAATAACAGATCCATAGTTGAATCCATACCAGTCGCGATCATAGCCATTGGCAACCATAAAGTGTTGGGCCTTCAGACGGTTTAGTCTTTGGTCTTGTTGGTCTTCGTAAGGTTGGTGAGTCCAAGCAAGCATTGTTGCTGGAACAAAACATGCACGGCCAAATAAGAAGTCATCTGAACGATACTTTGTTGTCTTCTTTCTAGATGATGTTGTTAGGTCTGGTTGGTAACCAGCTGGGCCATTTGTGAATTCGTTTGATAGATACTTCAAGCTTGAAGCGTAGTAATCATTTCCACAAGATGAACAACTCGAATAGTTACCACCTGATACGAAGATATCATATGTTGTCCCTTCATTAACTGAAATCTCTTTTGCTGCCTTTGCTGCAGTACTTGTCAGATCAAAGCTTCCATAGATTTCATTAAAACCAACATAATCATTTAAGTTATTAGGTTTTGACTTATCTCCACTCGTATAAGCAAATGCTGTCCCTTCTTGCGCAAGATTTGGCTCAAGAATTACATCTGTTAATGTTAAGTCTTTCTTAGAGACACCATTACTATCAAAGTACCTCTGCGGTGCCGTTTTGGCCGATAGATAAAATGATTGTTGTAGAGGAGCTTCCGGCTGATTTGAAACTAGGTAACATTGGTAATTAACAACCACGTCATTTGTATCTCTAACTTCTTCAAGCGCACATTGTGTTAGTGAACACTTACAATATGTAGCGATTTCTTGTTGAGCAGCTTCTTTCGATGTCAGGATTGTCGGATACGTCGTTAAGTTTACATAGAAGATTATCTTAACTGTTTGCGAATCCTGAACAATGTAGTTATTTCCGAAGACAACTTCATTAATTGCTCCAACAGAAAGGGTCCATGAAGTATTTTGTGTTCTTGTTACTTCATCGACTTCAACTACTAGTTTATTGCTTAGATTTGCGTAATAAGGAATTTGGAAGCGTTGTGTTCCTGGATAGTGGTCCGTGGCCATCCCTTCATTTTGTCCTTGCTTATAGACTTTATAACATTGGGCCTGGAAATTATTAATACGCTTACATGAAACATCAGTGTAGGCATCAATCTCAAGATTTTTGTACTTATTCGTTTCACTATATGGTGTTGTGATCTTAAGTTTAGTTGTATCTGTTAAATTATCGTTTTCCCCAGAAATACTCACTGTTCCAGCAACAATAGGTGCACCTTCTTTATAGATAACACCATTTTGATAGCGTACTTCATGGATAGAGTTAGCAAAAGGTTTTGTTCCCTTGTATATTGTAGCAAAATTTGTGTCATCAATATTAGTTTCGTAATTTTCTTCTAGATCAGTGCGAGCACCTTCATAGATTGTTGTACAAATACCTCGTTCACCATCAAATGGAGTCGTACACTGATAAAGTTGTTTTAATCGGTTAAAGCGAATCGCTGCTTCTTCATCAGGAGTGTATTCATCACCAGGATCTGTTCCAGGAACTGAACCTGTTGTACAAATATTATAGTAATTAGGATAGTTGTAGATTGCTGATGGATTCAGATCAATCTCATTTAAAATTGTACTTGGGATATTTTCTGTCTTTGCAGATAAATCTTGAACGCATTGTCCGTTTAGACAGCAGTAATCACTTCCGTTACTTGTACATTGTGAGTCTTGCGAGCAAAGGTTTCCATTATCTGGTGTTCCGATATAAGTGAAGAATAGCTTGAATGAAATGCTATTACCAAGTGCTGTTGTGAGGTCATCTCCTGCACTTGTTGTTAAAAGAAGTGAGCTTGATGTTGTCGTGATATTTGAACATGTTGGACAAACATCGTCGACATCATATTTTACTTTTGTTGAATTTAAGGCCTTACCTACGATAAATGATTGAACATCAAGATTGTCACAATAACTTTGTGTAATTGACTTATCAATTGTTCGATATGTAAATCTTAAGAAATATTCTTTTGAGTTCTCAGAGACATTGATTGTGTACTGAGGGAAGCCTACTGCAACAAGTGGAGTACCATTTTCAATACTAGGGAAGTTTACGACTGCACAGTACGTTTTATTGAGATTCTCTTTCACATAGTTGTGAATCCCACGCCCTCTTAGTGTAAGTTTGTCATCAAAGTAATTATCCATTTCAAATACAGAATCATAAGCATTTCCTGCATATTGAATATAGGCCCTTGAGTCATCGAAGCTTGGATCGTTGATCTCTGTTTCTACACCATCGCTGTCACTGCTTGATGTAGAGCGATTATTAGCTGCCTGAGGTACGCATGAGCTTGCCATCATAAGCAATAGCGTAAACATCAGAATGAATTTAAACTGTTCCGTGTATTTCTTCATTTACTATCCCAAATAGTTATCGTCTCAATCACGTAACTACTTAAGATTAATATAAAGTAAGGTTAAAATATGCCGCAGTAAAAACGAAGTAAAATGAGTTATTAGGTGGTTACAGTATAAATCCATTGGTTTTATCCTGAGCGTATGGCTCAGATATTAGGCAGTGGCCAATATTATTTACGTTGGCCACAATATTTGCCACTTTTGGTGTTCAACTTGCAAGTTGGTTTTTGGCCCCAAAAATGCTCTCTAGTACTGTTAAGTTCGTGTAAATATTTAAGTTATTCAGATAATCCAAAGACCTAGAGGCCATTGCCTTTAATAAACTCTAGGAATCGCTATCCTATGAGCTGTTCGAGGGTAGGATTATGAAAAGAGAAGAAAGAAAAGACGACGGGTCAATCTGGAGTTCATACTCAGATATGTTTACAACCGTTGCTGTTGTATTCCTTGTAATGTTCGTTTTTGCCATGATTAAAGTTGGTGTTAAGTCACTTCAGCAAGCGCAGGAGAAGAAGAAGCACGAGCAGCAGCTTGAAGGAATGGTATCCAAAGAGCAGAAAATCAAAGAAATGAAGGCCAAGAATGAGATTGAGCAATCAATCACTGAGGTTACTGACTATAAGAACGTGATTAACCAGAAAATGGTCGAGCTTTCTAAGTTTGTTGAGAAACTTGAAAAGAATAAGAAGATCATGGAAGAGATGGTTGAGAACCAGACAAAGAAAGAATCAATTGTTGAAAAAGTTGGAAAACAACTTGATAAAGAAAAATATAAGTCAAAAAAGATCTCTCGTGAAAATACGGAACTAAAGAAAGAAATCAACGAAAAAGCTAAAGAGATGAAGAAGCGTCTTGAAGAGATTCGTAAGAATCAAGATGACCTACGCTCTAAAGAGGCCCAGCTTGATAAACTTTCTCGTATGATGGAGAGGCAAAAGAAAGAGGAGCAAGAGCTTCAAAAGAAAATTCAACAAATTGTTAAGCAGATGAAACAAAAGTCTCAAGAAAACGAGAAACTTTCTAAGAACCTTGAGCAAACTAAAGAGAAAATTAAAGAACAAGAACAAGAGCAAAAAAGAATTAAAACTGTTCTTGAATTCAAAGAGAAATCACTAATTGATCTTGAAAAACAAATAGAAGAACGCGACTCAATGCTAGCTAAGGCGCAGGATAAGAATAATATTCTTTATTCTAAAGTTGGTGAGCTAGATAAGAAAAAGAAGCAGGTAGAAGAGCAGAAAAAGAAAATTCAAGAAACACTTTCAAGTGTTGAGCAAGTAAAGACTCAGCAAGAAAAAAAGCTTAAGGAGTTAGAGCAAGAAATTACTAAGCAAACTCAAGATATCAAAAAGATTACTCAGGTGAAAACTAAGCTTGAAACAAAATTAGAAGTTGAGCAAAAGAAGGTTCAGGAACAACAGGCAGAAAATAAGCTTGTTAATAATGAAATAGTAAAGGTTAGATCGAAACTAGCTAACACTCTTCAAAAAGTTACAGAAGACACAAAGAAAATTCAAGAGCTTCAGCAAGTAAAGCGTAAGAATGAAGAAATAATTGCTAAGGCAAATCGTGAGATTAAAGGGCGTATTATTGCTCAAGAAAAGCTTGAAAAAGAGATTGTTGAACAAAAGAAGGCCCAAGAGCAAGAGGTTCAAAAGCTTAACCAAGACCATACTCTAAAAGTAGAAAGTTTAAATAAGAAATACGCTAATATTATTTCTACAAAAGAGCATGAAATTAAAACTCTAAATGCTGAACACCAAAATAAAGTTGCAGATATCACAAAGCAATTTCAGAAAAAAGAGCAAACTCAAAAAGCTGGCTTTGAGAAGAAAGTCGCTGACTTAAATAAGAAATATCAAGCTGAACTAGATACAAAAGCAAAGCAACTTGCTGGTCAAAAGAAAGAGTCTCAAGAAACGATAGCTCGTCTTAACTCTGATCATCAGAAAAAGCTGACTGATTTAACTAAGACTTATGAGAAACAGCAACAAAATACAAAAATGGGGTATGAGTCTAAGATTGCTAATCTTAATAAGAAGTATCAAGGTGAACTTGATGTTAAAGAAAAGCAACTCGCTGGTCAAAAGAAGCAGTCACAAGAAACGATTGCTAAACTTAATTCAGATCACGCAAAAAAAGTAGATGACTTAACTAAGTCATATGAGAAGAAGCAACAAGACACGCAAATGGGTTATGAAACTCAGATTGCAAATCTTAATAAGAAGCACCAATCAGAACTTACATCTAAGCAACAACAGTTAGACGGACAAATTAAACAGTCTAAGGATACGATTGCAAAACTTAATGCTGATCATGCTAAGAAAGTGGATACAATCACTAAGTCTTACGAGAAGAAGCAACAAGATACAAAGATGGGTTATGAAACTCAAATTGCAAATCTTAATAAGAAGTTCCAGTCAGAACTTACATCCAAAGACCAACAATTAGCAGGTCAAAAGAAAAAGTCACAAGAGACAATCGCTAAGATGAATGCTGATCATGCTAAGAAAGTCGCTGATCTGACAAAATCTTATGAAAAGAAAGAACAAGATACGAAAATGGGTTATGAGACTCAAATTGCAAATTTAAATAAAAAGCATCAGTCTGAGCTTGATACAAAAGAGGCCCAACTTGCTGGTACGATTAAAAAATCTAAAGAGACAATTGCTAAGTTAAATTCTGATCATGCTAAAAAGATTAATAATCTTGAAAAAATGCACAAAGATACTGAAGCAAAGACTAAAGCAGGTTATGAAACGAGAATTGCTGATTTAAATAAGAAGTATCAGTCTGAGCTTGATACTAAAGAAAAACAATTAGCTGGTACAATCAAGAAATCTCAAGAGACAATTGCAAAGCTAAATTCAGACCACGCTAAGAAGATCACTGATTTAGAGAAGATGCATAAGAAATCAGAAGCAAAGCAAAAAGCTGGTTATGAATCACGCATCGCTGATTTAAATAAAAAATATCAAAGTGAACTTGATACCAAAGAAAAGCAACTTGCTGGTGTGAAAAAAGACGCTCAGTCGCAGATTGCCAAACTTAATGCCGATCACAAGCGTGAGCTAACAGACCTAACTAAACAATTTGAAAAGAATAAGGCCGATCAAAAAATGGCCTATGATAATCAAATCAAAGACCTGAAGGGAAAACATGCGCAGGCGATGGATTCAATGAAGGCCCAAAAAGACTCTCAAATTAAGAAACTTAATTCAGATGTTGCAGCTCGTGACGGTAAGATTGCAGGACTTAATGATGATGTAAAAGGACTTAAGTCAAATCTTGCTCGTTCACAACAGAGTAATCAAGGACTGAAAGGTGATATTAAAAACCTTCAATCTAAACTTGCTCAAGGTGATGCTAAGAATAAGGGCCTTGCTGGTGAAGTTGACCGCTTAAAAGCGATGGTTGGAAAACTTGAAGGTGATAAGAAGTCTCTAATGGCACAAAATGGTGGACTTAAAGATGCTCTAGGGCAAGCTGAAGGAAAGCTTAAAGGGATGTCAGAAGAAAATGGAGGGCTTAAGAAGGCCCTTGGTCAAGCACAAGGGAAGCTTGCTGGTATGGCCGAAGAAAACGGAGGGCTAAAGAAAGCTCTAGGTGAAGCAAAAGGTAAAATGAAAGGCATGGGTGAGCAGATCGGTGGCCTTAAAAAGGCACTTGGTCAAGCTGAAGGTAAGCTTGCAGGTATGTCAGAAGAAAATGGTGGACTTAAGAAAGCTCTAGGTCAGGCAAAAGGCAAGATGAAAGGCATGGGTGAAGAAATCGGTGGCCTTAAGAAAGCACTTGGTCAGGCAAAAGGGAAAATGGCCGGTATGGGTAAAGAGATCGGTGGACTTAAGGAAGCTCTTGGTCAAGCAAAAGGCAAAATGGCCGGTATGGGTAAAGAGATTGGTGGACTTAAAGACGCTCTTGGAAAAGCGAAGGGTGAGCTAGCTGGTCTTGGAAAAGAAAATGGTGGACTTAAAGAAGCTCTAGGGCAGGCAAAAGGTAAGCTTGCTGGTATGGGTAAAGAAATAGGCGGTCTAAAAGAGGCCCTTGGTCAAGCTAAAGGTAAGATGGCCGGTATGGGTAAAGAGATCGGTGGACTTAAAGATGCCCTTGGGAAAGCTCGCGGTGAGCTAGCTGGTCTTGGTAAAGAGAACGGTGGACTTAAAGAGGCCCTTGGACAAGCTAAAGGTAAGCTTGCTGGTATGGGTAAAGAAATCGGTGGACTTAAAGATGCCCTTGGGAAAGCTCGCGGTGAGCTAGCTGGTCTTGGTAAAGAGAACGGTGGACTTAAAGAAGCTCTTGGACAAGCAAAAGGTAAACTTGCTGGAATGGGTAAAGAGATCGGTGGACTTAAAGATGCTCTTGGGAAAGCTAAGGGGGAGCTTGCTGGTCTTGGTAAAGAGAACGGTGGACTTAAAGAAGCTCTAGGTAAGGCCAAAGGTAAACTTGCCGGTATGGGTAAAGAAATCGGTGGACTTAAAGACGCTCTTGGGAAAGCTCGCGGTGAGCTAGCTGGTCTTGGAAAAGAAAACGGTGGTCTTAAGAAAGCACTTGGTGAAGCACAAGGTAAGCTGGCCGGTCTTGGAAAAGAAAACGGTGGTCTTAAAGAAGCTCTTGGAAAAGCAAAGGGTGAACTGGCCGGGCTTGGAAAAGAAAATAATGATTTAAAAGGGAAAGTTGCAGGTCTTGGTAAAGAGGTAAGTGACCTACAAAATGCCCTTGCTAATAAGAATGATGAAAATGGTAATCTTGGTCGTAAAATCGCCTCTCTTGGTGAAGACCTAAATGCTTGTGAGACTGGATCAAGTGCCTTGAATCAGAAAGTTACTGAACTTGGTAATGGACTTGATGGTGCTAATAAGAAACTTAATTCATGTCTAGCTGAAGTAAATGATAAGAAAGACTTTATGAAACAAGTTAAGAAGATTGCTAAGAAAGTTGAAGATCAGAAGAAGAACTTACGTGCAAATATTGCGAGAAACCTTGCTGACAAATTTAGAAATAATAATATTGATGCAGCGGTTGATCCAAAAACAGGTAACGTAACACTTCTAATGGATAAGAACTTACTATTTGAAACAGGTTCTTCAAGACTAAGTAAGCATGCTAAGAAGAAACTTAAGTCGCTTATTCCACTGTACTCTGAAGTTTTATTTGCTGATGATACAGTAAGAGAGCAACTTGATAGCTTCAATGTTGAAGGTCACGCCTCGCCACTATTTGCTGGTAAGGCACTTGATCCAATGTTGGCTGAAGCTTACTCATATAACTATAACTTAAACTTATCGTCACGTCGTGCCCTAGCTATTTCAAACTATATCTATAGCGATGGTATGAACTACCCATATAAGTTCTATATGAGAAATGTGACGAAGTCGATTGGTTATGGTTTCTCAAGACCGATTCCTCTTGAGACAGTAATTGAGAGACAGCGTGAGTCGATTGCTGCAGAACTAATCGAACCAAAAGGGTTTATTGTTGAAGAAAGAAAGCCAGCTAGTTTTGCAGTACCACTTGCAAACGAAGACATGAAATGTGGTCAGTATAGTTGTTCACAGTCACAACGTGTTGAGCTGAGCTTTACATTAAAAGATGATCCAAAAGCAATGGAGAGGTTACTGCAACTGTCTCCACAAGTGAAATAGAATACCAATAGTCGAGGATTGGTAGACCTAACAAAGAGGTACGTATGATTGAGTTAGTATTAGGATTTTTCGGTACATATCTTATCGAATTTATGATGGGGCTTCTAGTGTCTGCCCTAGTATTCCGCTATCTAGCATATCGTCACAGTAAAGATGATGATGCTTATTACTCTCGTTTTACTCGTGAGCTTGATGCGGCAATTGATGATGACAAACAAAAGAATATACCAATCGATGATATCGATTCTTATATGTCTAATCTTTTAGGACGTGTAAATGCGGCCCTTCCAGATAATGCTCTTCGTTTCAGTAATAATGCCAATATTCAAAATCGTCATTATGACGGAAAAGAGGCCATGCAACAGCAACAAAGAGAAATTGATAAAGAAATCGATAGCTCAGATGGATCAAGTATTTCACTGAATCAGTACATCGGATCTAAACACGGCCTTATTGCTTCGATTCACGGAGAGAGTTCGGTGTTTAAATCAACTGTTCCGCCAAATTATACTGAACTTACAGATCGTATTATGAGTGATGATAAGAATTGGACAAAGCTATATGGACATATTCCTATCGATGGTGCTTCCCGTATGATCGATATTCTTCCAAACCTATTTATTGTATTTGGGGTTTTCGGGACGTTCATTGGTATTGCCATGGCCCTTCCTGAAATTGCGGCCATTGACTTTAATAATATTGAAAAATCTTCAGATAACCTTACTCGTTTCGTTATCAACGTTGCCTTCTCGATGAAGACTTCGATTGCGGGGATTTTCTTTTCTCTAATTTTAACTTTCCTAAACACTCTTTTCCCTCTTCCGGAAAAGCGTTACAAGATCTTTAAGAAGGTTGAAACTTCAATGCAGAATCTTTGGTATCACCTACAAAGAGGTAATGCTAAGGAGCAGAGTACAATGCAAGGTGTACTTAAAGTTCTTCAAAGTATCGAAAGATACATGCGTGAAGATGCTCCAATTAAGAAAGTGGACTCTGATAAGAAGAACGTTGCCTAATTAGGTAAGAAGTAAAATTGACTTTTAATTTGGAGAAGAGAAATGAGTGTATTATCAATCGTTAAAGGTTGTCCGCTATTTTTCGACCTTTACGACAACGAAATTATGACTATATGTGAGCACTGTAAAGTTCTCACGCTAAAGCCAGGTGACTATGTTTTCAAACACGGTGACATTGGAGAGGAATTATTCCTTATCCTAAGTGGCTCCGCAAAAGTTTTTAATGTTGATGAGAAAGAAATTGCTCGTTGTAAGAAGGGTGACCTCTTTGGTGAGATGGTTCTTCTTAAAGAAAATAAACGTTATGGTACTGTTCAATCAGATAATTATACAGATGTTCTCGTCATGAACTACTCGGACATATTCGGCCTGTACAAAACCAATCCTCGAATCTTTTCACTCTTGATACTCAATCTATCAAGGTTACTGGCCGGACGTTTACAGGGCGCAGGTAAACGAATTTCAACCCTAATCATGGAAATGGAAGAAATTAAGAAAGCTGCCTAAAGCTAGCGCTGAGATGGGGGGAGGGGCAGTTCACTGAGCTGCCCCCCTTATTTCGGTACGCGCCACCTTTTCGAGATTTTAATCACTTGGTCTCCAGTTTCTTCTATACTTAAGCCTAAAGTTTATACTTCGTTGCCTTTCATTAGTATTGATTATTGAATGAAGTCTTTTATATTAGTAATCTTAATTCTTGTGAGTTTTTTGAGGAAGATTTCTCCTTTTTGTTAGATAACTTTCTAGAATCTCGAAAAGGTGGCGCGTACTATGTTTCATAATTGAATAAAAAAATAAAGTGATGTCGTTTTTATTTATTTGTCATGTCAGATGCGACAGAACGTTTGAATGCCTAGACCTAAATTAATAAGACAAAATGAGTTTCCTTATCACGTAACATCTCGAACTAATAATAAAGTTCCTTTTCCTCTTCCAATGTATCATACTTGGGATTTAGCTAAGCAGGCATTAGTTTATGCTCGGAAAAATGTTAATGTTGAAATAAATTGTTTCGTTTTAATGAATAATCATTATCACTTACTTGTTACAACTCCTAATGAGAATCTTGATAGATTTATGATGTATTTTAATCTTAAACTTTCAAAACTAATTAGTCGTAATGCAAGGGTAATAAATCATAAATTCAGTAATCGCTATAAGTGGACAATCGTGTCCAATCAGGATTATTTACAAAATGTATATCGTTATATTTATCAAAATCCTCTTCGAGTAAATATTGTAGAAAGATGTATTGATTATCCATATAGTTCTTTACACTTCACAAGCTTTGAAGCTCGCTTGTTAAACTATAGGCCACATTTTAAGTATGCAGATGAGGTGTCTTATTATGAACAAAGATTTTCAAGTAACTTATCTAATATAATTAGCACTTCTTTAAAAAGGAGTGTTTTTGAAATCCCTCTTAGTGTAAGTACTCATGATCGCAAGATGTTGAAATCCTGAAAAGGTGGCGCGTACCTTAAAGGTCGCGTACCTTCGCAAGCAGTAAGATTAAACCCTGCTGGCAGAATTTATTTTTCAAACGCATTCGGTCTCCACGAAATTCAAATCTTTCAGCTGAAACACCTTCTTTTGTGGCCACACCGATGCAAACAGTACCAACTGGTTTGCCTGGTGTTGCTCCTCCAGGTCCTGCGATTCCAGTATATGAAACGGCAATATCAACACCTAGAGCTTCTCTTGAACCTTGGGCCATCTCTGATGCTGTCTCAATACTTACGGCACCATGACTTCTTAGAGTTTCTTGTTTGACGTGAATAATATTTTCTTTCACTGAGTTGGCGTAACTAACAACGCCACCTAGAAAGACTGATGACGATCCTGAAACATTTGTGATCGTTGAGCTCGCAAGCCCACCTGTACAACTTTCAGCAAAGCCAATTGTTAGTCCTTTTGCTTTTGCTTCTTCAACAATCACTTCTTCAATTGAGCGAAGACCGTAAGTCCAAATATTGTTTTTAATTTCAGTTGCTTCAATGATGTTGCGAATCTTTTGACGAGACTCTTCATTTTGAAATTCTGGTTTTAGGTTAATCGTAATATCAACACCTGATACAATTGGAAGAGAGCTTACTTTTCCAAATTGTTCTAGATCTTCCCAAAGGTTTGGGCAAAGCTTAAAGAAGATAGTTTCTTCTGGGATGCTGTGTGTTCGGCAAACGAATAACTCGTGGCCACTTTTTGCACGATCCTTAAGCATTGGAACAATACTGTCTCGAATCATGGACTCACATTCCCTTGGTACACCTGGAGTACAAAAGATTTCACAGTCCCCAAGTTTTGCATGTATTCCTGGAGCGAGTCCAGATGGATTGTATATTGGAGAAGTATTCTTTGGTAGCATATGATAATTGCTTGATTCACGTGAAAATGTTCTACCAAATGCCTCGTATTGCTTAATCGCTATATTCTCTGCATCAAGGTTTTCCACAAGTTCAACCCCAAGGCTATTTGCCACAATGGATTTTGTTAAGTCATCTTTTGTTGGCCCAAGCCCACCAGTAATGATAAGAAAGTCGTTTTCAGCGGCCTGGGTTTTGATTTCTTGAGTTACTTGATCAAATTTGTCACCTAGTACCGTGCACTTTTTGAAGTCAAATCCAAGTGGAGCGATCTCTTTTGCAAGTATTTGCAAGTTAAGATCATTAATTTTTGCGTTTAGAAGCTCGTCACCAATGATTATTTGGGAAATTTTGGCCATGTTAATCCTTTAATTTAGGAAGCATAGGTTATAATATACGCTGATTATTTTAACACATAACTTTATCATTTATAGAAAGAAAGAGTACGAATGAGTAAAATTACAAATTTTAAATTAGACTACGATCAAGACCTAGAGTTTTATCTAAATAAGAACTTTCCTGGTTTTGCGGATTATCGAATCCATAACAAGGCCCTTGATGCTCGTGGCGCTAATCGCGGTAAGAAGCCGATTTATAATTATAAAGTAGAAATTATTTATCCTGGAGAAGAGTTTGCGGCCTACCGTGAACAATTCAATTTTCTCGATAACTTTTCACAGACGCCTGTCATTATTGGTGCAGGGCCAGCGGGGCTTTTTTGTGCTCTTCGCTTAGCTGAATATGGGATAAAGTCAGTTATTATCGAAAGGGGAGATCGTGCTCATAATCGAATGAAGCATATCGCTCGTTTTTGGCGTTATAATGAATTTGATGATGATAATAACGTGTGTTTTGGAGAAGGTGGTGCAGGGCTATTTTCTGATGGGAAGCTAATTACACGTATTAAGTCTCCTTACGTCCAATATGTAATGAATCGTTTTGTTGACTTTGGTGCACCTCCTGAGACGGCCTATGTTTCTAATCCACACTTGGGGTCAAATAAGATTCGTGGCCTAATTAAGAAAATTACTGATCATCTTAAAGATAAGGGCTGTGAGATTCACTACAATGTAAAAGTTGATGAAGTTCTCTTTGAAGAAGATAAGAAAGTTGCAGGTGTAAAGCTTAGTGACGGTAGAATTCTGGAGACTAATAATGTTGTTCTCGCTACAGGTCACTCAGCAAAAGAGATTTACTATCATTTGAAAGATAAAGAAGTTGCGATGGAGGCAAAGGACTTTGCTGTTGGTGTGCGTATTGAGCACCGTCGTTCGCAAGTTGATTTCCTTCAATATGGCCGCTTTGTTCAAGAAGATCTTGGGGCCGCTCGCTACAAACTTACTTATCATAATAAAGAAGTAGATAAAGGAACATATTCTTTTTGTATGTGTCCTGGTGGCTATGTTCTGTCTTCAGGAACAGATGCTGATGGTATTGTTGTAAACGGAATGAGTAACTTTGCTAGAAACTCGCCGTGGTCAAACTCGGCACTTGTTGTCTCTGTTAACGCTGGTAAGGACTTTGGGCTAGATGATGTTTTAAATGGCCACTACTTTCAACGTGATATTGAAAAGAAGGCCTATGAGGCTTCTGTTGCAAATGCGAGTGGAAAAGAAATTCCTTCTCAAAGAGTCCAAGACTTCCTTGATGGGAGAGTATCAAAAGATCTTCCAAAGACTTCTTGTCCTTCTGGAATCTTCTCTCATAATTTAACAACGATCTTGCCTGAATTTATTGCTCAAGGCCTTCGTGAAGGCTTAGAGTCTTTTGATAAGAAGATGAAAGGCTTTGTTAATAACGATGCTCTTCTTCTTGCTCCTGAAACACGCACTTCTGCGCCTGTGACAATAAAAAGAAGTCGTGCAACATTTGAATCAGAATCTCACAAGGGTTTATATCCATGTGGTGAGGGTGCTGGTTACGCTGGTGGAATTACATCTGCGGCCGTCGATGGTGTTAAAGTTGCCATGGCCATGATTCGTAAAGAAAAAAATATCTAAAGAAAATACTCTGCAACTGCAAATAGGCCATTTTGAACTACTAAGAAGTGAACAGAATGATTAGTTGGGTTGTAGAGAATTTTTCTCTGTGATGAATAGCAATCAACTTGTGCATCCCAACTTAATTCAGTTTCAATATCATCCGTAAAATTATACTGCCAAAGTTTATTACTTGCACAGTAATAGTAGTATTCCTTTGAATTGTGGCGTACGTGAGTGAAGCCGTTAGTCGTTCTTGGTAGCATTGTATAGTCAACAATATTTCCATCGCCACCTTTAACCATGACTCGTGCAGAGCTTGTTTGCTTAAACATCCAACCTAGTGTTGAGTCATAGTGTGAATTTACCATTCCACCATAAGTTGGTACGCGAGATGTTGCTAGAGGCGTTCCAGCACTATAGAAACTTCCTCGCTCTGTACTAGGCATCCCTGAAAAATGTGACTGACGATAACTATCATTCATGTCATATAGTTTAATAAATGCATCTGATGTTGTTGTGCCATTATATCGTGACTTGTGAAGCATAAGCTGGCCATTTGCCACTCCAAGAATTTGCTCATTATACCAATCAAATTTAATATCTGTTCCAACTAGGCCATCAGATCCTGCATCAAAATACCAAGTGGCACCACTTCCAATAACGCGAGTATTTGTTAATGTTGTTCTGCTGTAGCGATTAACACCTGAGCCTACATCATCAAAAATATCTCCCGTTGTTCGATCAACTGAAAAGCTGTAAGATCGAGCTGAGTAGCCACCAACAACAGTTTCGATGGTTCCGCCAATTGTGAACTCACGATATGTACCGGAAACATAATCCCCAACAACAATAGTGTTGTCTAGGCCGTTATCTTTACCCCAATCAATTTGCCATGAAGCTGATATACGAGCTGAAAGGGCACTTTCTCCATCTCCCGAAGATGAGAATTGACCGGCCAGAGTAACGATATTACCACTGTCATCTAAAGTTCTAATAAGCCCATGATCATTAAAATAGATCTTTCCTTGTTGGTTCACAAAATAACCTTGAAGGTCAATTGGACATGATGTGGCGGCAGTACCATCTGCACACGGTGTACTTGATGTCGAGTCTGTTCCTAGTACTCTTGAGTACGTATTAGTGACGTGATCATAGAGCATGAGGTTTCGGCCGTGGTTATAATCAAAATAGATTTTTCCATCAAGGCCTGTTTTATAGATAGAACGATATCCTGTATAGATATCATAAGGGGCAATTGCATTATAAGTTGTTGTTGGTGTTCCTGAGGCATAATCTAGTCTTGCCACTCGATAATGAGTATTTCCTGTTACTGGCTTGTGAACTGTCACATGCATGTGTTCAAGTGCTGAGTTTACAGCATTAAATGCAATGGCCATATTTGTAACACTTCTACCTGACCAGCTATAGGTCTCATCAGAATAGATCCCAACGCCGTCGATTTGTATACGATTAACGATATTTTCACTTGCGTCGAAGTGAAACCAATTTCGATCAGTATTACTTGAAGTGCTTCTAAAGTAGAGATCACCATTTGGTAACGGGATAAGTGTACCTAGAAATCGATGAAAGCTTGCAATGTCGATTGCACTTGGTGCAAAACTAGTTCCTGGATTTGAACTTGCTCCTCCTCCGATTAGAGTCGATATTTGCCAAGGGGTCGTATTCATATCAATACGTCTAATACTTCCCTTATCGACAATTAGAAGTCCATTGTTGTAGTCAAGTGTAATGGCACTAGCAAAACCAATAGTCGCATTTTCAATTGGTCCGCCATCTCCACTTGGTGTACCTGTTGTAGGTAATAGCTCTTTAATAATACCTGTGGCAGGGTCAACCCATAATAGGCCTGCATCAAGGTCACGGTAGAAAATATCACCACGGTCAGTTACAGCTGTAGAGAACTGGTCTATTTCGTAAGTTGAGTTTCCATCTTTAAAAATAACTGAACGACCACTTCCACCAACACCTTTTTCTGTACTTCCTGCAATAATTCTAAAGTTAGACTCATTAAGAGGCGCCGAAGTCATAAAGGTTTCACTACCATCGCTATCAAGTGCCACAACTCTAATTTTATAAACAGCATCTGTAGGTGATAGGGCCGTAAGCTTGATACAGCCTGTTTCTTGGGCCGAAATCGTACAACCACTTCCTTGCGCGTTAGCAATATTATCAAGTAGTAGCGCGTATTTTTCTTCTGTCCCATCCATATATGAGTAGTAAATACTAATCGGGTTAGTTGCGAGTCCTTCGTTATCAAGGGCCTTCCATTTGACGTAGACATCGCTATCTTTTGGCGCCTGGAGCTGTGTTAGCGTTGCAGGTGAACTCGGTGTATTTGTATTTGTTGCACTAATATTAAAAATTTCAGGTGGCGTACCCGGCATATAATTAATCGACTCTTTATCAACACCAGCTACCTGAGTATTTGACGAAATATTTCCAGCAGCATCCGCTGCCCATGCATAAACACTATAGCTATTAGTTACAAAACCAATTCTTACATAAATATTATCTGCACTCGTAATTGTTAGGTTTTTTGCTCTTTTTGCCTCTGGTAGAGTTGTAAAGCATTCATCACTAATACTTGCCGGCTGAGTTGTATCATCATATTTAAGACAGATATATGTGATATCTGAAGCGGAATCAGCTGCAGTGAGATCGACTTGTACATTATTATTTCCAGTAGTTGTTGCTCCACCATTTAATGAAATCGATGAAATCGTTGGAGCAGTCCCATCGATAACAAAAGATTTCTGTACAGTCGTGCTATGTCCTGCTGCATCTGTAAAGCTTACTTCAAAGACTGCATTATTGGCCTCGCTACCTAAGGTAATATCAGTGGAGTAGCTTTTTGAAATATTTTCACTTGTTACCGCTGCTACGGCCGTTAGGTTTTGCCAAGAATTTCCATCAAAGAATCTTAGAGTGAAGTCATTTGCACCAGCATCAATATGCTTTTCAGTTAATGTCCATGAAAATGTTTTAGTTGAACTTTGTCCATATGATGTAAAGGTGTCGTGGGCAATTTGTGGCGATGTCGAATCAATCCAGAATGTATTCGATTCTACTGTGTTAGTATTTCCAGCTAGGTCGCTAAGAGAGATTCTTATTTTAGCGTCTTCAATATCTAGGGCAGGTACTGTCCATGCTTGTGTGAAGGTTGTATTTGATAATGGACCGACGCTTGCATTAAGTGTCGAAGTTATATTTACCCAAGCACTACCATTCCAATAGTCGATTGTATGTGTTTGTGCAGCTGAAATATTATCTTCTGTAACATCCCATGAAAGTGTTATTCCATTTGAGCCTGCTTGATTAGCAATTGTCGAAAGCGAAATTGTAGGGGCCACCGTATCATAGTAAACAGAGATGTCTGTTGATGTTGTCGATACGTTGCCATTTGCATCTTTAGACCATGCCTTAAGAGTATGGAGTCCTTGATTTGTATTGGCCAATGTATATGTAATGGCCGAAGCTGCCGTTGAACAAGATTGCCAAGAGCTATCTGCTGGAGCTGGCCTAGTTCCTTCATTAATTAGGACAAAGCTTATATCACTGCATGAGCTAACTGTAAGATTAGTATTCGTAGAATTCGTATAAAGAGCAGAGCTCAGAGCTATAGTAGGTGATGCTGAAGGAGTCTTGTCAGCTACTGTGATTGTGACAGTCGCTGAACTAAGGGCATCTGTTGTTGAGTCATTGGCGATAAATGAGAAAGTATCTGTACCATTATAGTTTACATTAGAAGTATATGTACAAGTTAGATCTGTCCCGTAACTTCCTGTTGTTATACAATTCGTTAGAGTTCCGTTTGTCGGCATCGATGTAATCTTATAAGTTAAGCTATCTCCATCAACATCCGTTGCATTTGATAGTGTAATACTTAGTGGTGTGTTGTCATCAGTTGAAAAACTCTGGTTTGAGGCCATCACAGGTGCATCATTAATAGCAGTTACATCAATTGTTACTGTTGCTGTGTTAGAATCAAGGCCCGCATCACTTGCTTTATATGTAAAACTAGTTTGACCGTTAAAATTTACGCTTGGAGTATAAGTACATGCTCTTGAACTTCCTTCATCGCAGACAAGTGTACCGCTAGCAGTTGTTGAAACTATTGTATAAGTAAGGGCATCGTTTTCAATATCTGTTGCCGCGTTTAAGTCAAAACTAACAGGAGTGTCTTCTGTTGTTAAAACACTTTGTGTGGCGGCCAGTTCTGGGGCATCATTTACTGCGGCAATAGTAATTGTAACAGTTGCCTCTGTTGGAGAGTCTGCTAGCGTGTCATTAGCTCGATATGTAAATGTATCTGTTCCATTAAAGTTTAAATTCGGAGTATAGTCACAAGTAATATCTGTTGTGTAGCTTCCACTTGTAATACAGTTTGAAAGAGTACCATTAGTTGGAGCTGTAATAAGTTTGTATTGAAGTGTTTGTGCTGGTACATCAATATCTGTCGCACTATTTAGCGTGAAACTTACAAGAGTATCTTCATTTGTTGTTTCACTCTGATTACTTCCGATTAGTGGCGCATCGTTTTCTGAAGAAACCGTAATTGTAACGGTCGCGATATTTGAATCAAGGCTTCCATCGTTTACTTTATATGTGAAAGTATCAACGCCATTGAAGTTCGCTGAAGGCATGTACTGACAATCTCTTGAAGTGCCTCCTGTACATGTTAAAACTCCATTTGAAGTTGTGGAAACCACGAGATAAGACAGTGTATCTGCTTCAATATCACTTCCTGTATTTAGAGTGAATGCAAGAAGAGTATCTTCTGCTGTTGTAAGTGTCTGTGTTGAAGAAAGTGTTGGAGCATCATTTACTGCTGTTGTATTTATTGTCACTGTTGCTTGGCCAATTGAATCGTATTGGCCATCATTTACGATATAGGTAAATGTATCTGTTCCGTTATAGTTTGCACTTGGTGTATAAGTACAACTTAAGTCCGAAGTATAAGTACCTGTTGTGAAACAATTTGATAGGGTCCCATTTGAAGGGGGCGTGATTAATTTATAGCTTAACTCAGCACTAGTATTGTCTATATCACTTGAGTCAGTGAGGTTGAAGTTTAAAACTGTGTCCTCTGCCACGCTAAAAGTTTCATTTGCTGCAATTGTTGGCCTATCATTTATATTTGCTACATTAATGTTAACGGTAGCAATATTTGAATCAAGCTCGGAATCATTTGCTTTATATGTAAAGCTATCAATGCCTGTGAAATTAAGATTTGGAGTATATGTACAACTAGTAGTACCAGCACTACAGTTTAGAGACCCATTAGTTGGTTGCGTTTCAATTGAATAAGTTAGCGAGAATGAGTCTGGGTCAACACCTTCCGTTAAACTAAAATCTAAGTTTGAATCTTCTGTTGCACTAATTGTTTGTGGTGTTACCAAGGTAGGAGCGTCATTCACTTGATTAATATCAATTTCATAACTCTTTTCATGAAAAGGGAAGTTTGTATCAACGCGGTCATTAGCACTTTGTTTTTTACCAACTTTAAGTGTGATTGTTGCCTTTGGTAGAGTATTTGATGGAGGAGTGTAGCTCCAAGCATTTCCTGTACCTGTCGATACACCATCAACAAACCATTCGTAGGCAATTTGATAAGTCGAATCCCAGTGATCTGCAAGCGCTGAGTATGAAGCGGAAACACCCTCATCCATAAAAGTTGGCGTTATAATTTGCTTGATTTTTGGCTTCGAGCTTTTTAGGACTTCAAGACTTTCACCATCAGTTAGTTCGTTAAATGTATTTTGTATATCGCTATCACTTTCAATTTGTGTATAGGCATCTTCAAGATTAGTCAGATTCTCATCAAGAGATTTTGATAAGGCCTCTTCAGCTTCTTCTAATTTCTTAGTGAAGTTCGCATCTGTAGAGAAATCAACACTAGTTGCAGGAAGTTGCGCAAGTATTGTTGTAGCTGCTGTAATATTTTGATTCTTATAGAAACTAGTGACAATTTTTTCGAGTTCGATATCACAACCTAGAAGCTTGATCTTGTATCGAGCTGGTGCCGTTAAATCTAAATCAAGATCATTAATATTGAATTCAAATTGTGTCGAAGTTTCAATAGTCTCTAAATCTATTGGATTGTCTTCTAATATTGACATCGTCACTGTATCAAAGACTGCAACTTTTGGATCAGGACAAGTCGTTGCTGCATAGGCACTAAATTGACGAGAAAGGAAGTTTGTATGTGTAATAACACCATTTAATGGTGGCACAAACCCCTGTAGTCTTGGTGTTGGAGGAATGTATGGATCAGATTTAGAAGAAGATGAGGACTTAGAACTTTGGCCTGACGTTGAAGTCGACTCTTCTTGTGATTGTACTGTTGTTTGGTAATAAAAGCTTGAACCCGATGAAGCCGTTGACTCTTGACCAATATTTTTATTGCTACTCAAATCTCTCGTTGGTTCAGGGGGGGAGAAATGAGAAGAGCTTGGGGAGTTAGAACCCGAGTATGCTGGAGTCGCGTCTTCTGTTACGTTTACAGGTCTATCACTAGAATTAAGATCTCCTGTCGAGTGAGTAGAGTCACTAGGGTAATTATTGTTAATATAGGCCGGTGACGTATGATCGTTATCTGCGGACTTGTTAACAGCTGCAGTATTCTTTGGTCTGAAGATTTTCTTTTTTGAGTTTACTGACGTGGAGGCCGGTGTACGTTTGGGATTTTTTTGCTTATTTTCTTCAATAGAATTTGTGTGATTTAGGTCGTTAGAGCTAACTAGACTTTCGTCATTTGAATTTTTATTCGTCAATAGTAAGACCAGCGATAATATGGCGATGGCCGATATTGCCTTAAGTTTCAAACTTGTTCCTATCCTGTTTACGTACCACTTTTATTCTTCAAGTTCTTATCGGAAATATTACATACTTTTTAAGTATTTTTTATAATAACAGAGTATTGAAATAGTAAAGAATTCAGTAGTTTAGGTAGGTATTCTGGCCATTTCCTCTAGGAAATAGCCAAGCTTATATGGCAGTTGGTAACTATTTAAGATAATAACTCAAAAAGTTCTTCAATCTTTTCGTTGAGAACACTCTTTTTTTGATTAAGTCCTGCGATTAATTGGTTCTTTTCATCATCCATATTTGAGTAATCAAAACGAGAAAGTAGTTCGTCAATTTTAGCAATTTGATCTTCAATATCCATGATTTCGGCTTCAATTTTATCAGTATCAACCTTTGGTTTTGTCTCGACTTTCACTTCTTCAACAGCTTGTGGCCTAACTTCTTCCTCGCTTTGCTGCTTCTCAAGACTTTTTTCAATTTCACGCGCCTCAAGGTAAGGACGGACAAATGTGAAACCACTTGAGAACTT
Source organism: Halobacteriovorax sp. GFR8 (assembly GCF_050955245.1). Lineage (NCBI taxonomy): Bacteria > Pseudomonadati > Bdellovibrionota > Bacteriovoracia > Bacteriovoracales > Halobacteriovoraceae > Halobacteriovorax > Halobacteriovorax sp. GFR8. Next base: position 1,270,379 of record NZ_JBPBLR010000002.1, read on the forward strand.
AGTGACAGATTGATTTTCAATTAGCCATACACGATTTGTTATATTTTCTAAGAACGATCTATCGTGAGAAATGATAATGACAGTTCCTTGGAACTCGGAGAGCTTTTGTTCTAAGATTTCAATCGACTCAATATCAAGGTCGTTTGTTGGTTCATCAAAGATCCAAATATCTGCCTCATTCTTCAAGTTTAGCGCTAATTGAAGTCGATTAAGCTCACCACCTGAAAAGCTTGAAAGAGGACGATAGAGTTCACCGCGATCAAAGAGGAAGTTTTGAAAATAACTTGCTACATGGATTGAGCGGCCATTTTTGAAATGTATAAAATCTTCACCTTCACCGAGTAGATCATACGGAGATTTTGTTAAATCAAACTCATCTCTCTTTTGCGAAAATAGACAAACTTTTAAGTCATCGGCCCTTTTGATTATTCCACTTGTGTTTGTGAGGCGTTCAGCAACTAATTTCATCAGAGTTGACTTACCAACCCCGTTTTCTCCAAGAACACCAATTTTATCGCCTTTGAATACTGAAAGATTGAGCCCTTCAAATAATGGGGCATGATTTTGAAAACCAAAAGAAACGTCTTTGAATTGGACAAGCTGCTTTGTCTTTCGATTGCTATCATTCATGGCCAGATCAAGCTGACTGCGTGCCTGATCCTTTAATTTTTGAACAGCTTTAGATAGGTCGTTAAAGTTCTCAACACGCTTCTTTGAGCGTGTTCCACGGGCCTTGATCCCTTGGCGCATCCACGCAGTCTCTCTGCGTAGGGAGTTCTTCAACTTTGTTAAAGAGTTAATCCTTAGCTCTTCCTGTGCTGCCGTGAACTCAAGGTATTCAGCGTACGTTCCCTTAAAAGGGGAAACAACTCCAGCATGGATATGAAAAATTTTTGTCGTCACTTTTGAAAGCAAGTATCTATCGTGGGAGATGATTACGTGAGTCTTATTCGACTTCATAATCTCATCTTCAAATTGTTCGATCGTTTCAAAGTCTAAGTGGTTTGTTGGCTCATCCCAAAGAATGAGATTTTCTTTTGCCGTTAATCCAAGACTTAGTTGAATCTTTTTCTGCTCTCCACCTGAAAGGCCTTTTACTTTTGCGTGAAGATTATTAAGGCCAAATGATTTGATATAACTTTCGTAATTATTTTTGAGCTCCCAGTAGTTTTTATGCTCAAGCTCTTCCATGATTTCGTTTTGTCTCTCAAGTCCTTTATCTGTTGATAAGTCTAGAGCAAGTAATTCGTCATTGAGTTTTTTTAGATCACGATATTGAAAATAAAAATATTCAGCAATAGTGATATCGTCATTTGGGATTGTGAAATTTTGGTCGACTTTAAAAACATTAAATTCGAGAGTCGGGCCTTGTGCTTTAGTGGCCTTTTCAAATGTAAATGGGGGTGTTGATGAATCTGGTACTAACTCTTCGTTAATAATTTTTAGTAGCGAAGATTTTCCCATTCCATTTAGCCCAATGAGGCCAATTTTATCACCATGCTCAATATAGAATTGTGCGTTATTAAAAATGACTTTCTGCCCAAAGGCAAGATTGATGTTTTTTACGTTACAAAGGATCGACATAGATCAAATCTAACCTATTTTTAGCCATTTGGCCCAAAAAATTCTCGTCCATTTTCTAGCCGAAATGAAGCCTCTTAGGTATGATAATGCCTTTAATAACACACACTTTCACTTATTTCGGGGTAAATATTATGAGAAATTTATTTAAAATAGCATTGGCCGCTTTTGGCTTACTAAATGCACAAGCAAATTACGAATTATTAGCAAGTAGTGGTGAGTTAAACCTTAATCTTCCAGATCAAACTTTTTGGATTAGTACTTCTCTAAGATTAGAGAACTCTGGGAAGGTTTGTTTTTCTTTAAGTGGTGCAGATAATGGAATTTCTAAATATGGAATTCTTTGTGGAGATCAAAGTGACAATGTAAAGCTTTTTGCTGGAAACGGTGACGAGGCCATTAGTGAGTTCTATCTTTTCAATGATGGAGCGACAGGACAAGATCATGTTGTTTTTGCTCCTAATAATGGTTACGAACACACTGGTATTTACACAATCAACCTTGAAACAGGTAAGCGTTTAGAGCATGAAAACTTTGAAGGGATGTATACTGGTGTTTCAGGTGTGGCCATGAATAGCGAAGACACTTTAATTTACCGTCATTCTTTTGGAACTAGTAAAGCAAAAGTTGTGATCAAGAACCTTGATGGCCAAAAAGATGTTTTCACTAGCTTTACAAAAGAGATGGGTTATATCTTCTCTCCTGTAACGGCAGGGAATTATGTACTAACAAAAGTTAGAATGGGGAAGTCTACTGCTGAATCCCAACCGGATCGTCTCTACCTTTACAATATTAAAAAAGGTAGTCGTCAAATCGTTATGCAAGATAGCGATGGACAACCGTCATCAAAAATTAAAGCAATTCAAAATCAATACACTGTAAACAAGAAGGGTGATATTGCAGTTTGGGCGCAAACAAATGAAGGAGTAAAACTCTTTGCTTCGACAAATGGAATTATTAAACCAATTCTTTCATTAGGTGAGACGATTTCTAAATTTGATGGCTTCGCTCCAGCTATGAATGATAAGGGTGACATTATTATCCGCGGATATGATAAAACAGGTGTTGCTGCAATCTTTACATATACAAACGGACAGTGGTCAAAACTAATTGGTGAAGGTGATGCACTTTCTATTAATGGTGTTGATTACGAGGTTGTTGATGCAACGACATCTCCATTTGTTCACGCTCCACGTATCAATGACAATGGTACAGTTGCATTTATTGTTTATGTAATTAATCCAAAAACTCAAAAATTATCAACAATGGTATTAAAGAAAAAGTTATAAGAAAATGGCATTACTGAAAAAGAAAGATCCGATTACTAAATTTTATGACGTCATCATCGTAGGCTCAGGGCTTGCTGGTATGACGGCAGCTAATAAACTGGCCAAAGATGGAAGAAGTGTACTTCTGCTTGAGGCCCATAATAAATTAGGTGGCTTTGCTACTTGGTTTAGACGTCCAACAAATGAAGGTGAAAGACATATTTTTGACATCTCTCTTCACGGCTTTCCTGTTGGGATGATTAAGACTTGTCGTCGATACTGGTCAAAAGATATTGCTGACTGTATTGAGCGTGTGGACAAAATTCGATTTATCAATCCACAATTTGAAATTGATACTGATTTTACGAAAGAAGATTATATCAATATTATGGTCGAGAAATTTAAACTTGATCGTGAATATGTTGTGGGTTTCTTCAACGAACTTCGTGCAATGAACTTTTACGATGATGAGGCCATGACAAATGGCCAATTATTCGAAAAATACTTTTCTGGCAGAAATGATGTAGTTCGCTTCCTACTTGAGCCTATTGCTTACGCTAATGGTTCAACACTTGAAGATGAGGCCATCACATTTGGAATTGTTTTTTCTAATTTCATGAATAAAGGTGCTTATATCTTTAGAGGTGGAACGGATAAGCTTATTGGGATGATGAAAGATGAACTTCTTGCCAACGGAGTTGATATCAAACTTCATGCAAAAGTAGATGAAATCTTAGTTGAAGATAATGTGGCAAAAGGTGTACGTATTGGAGAAGAAAAGGTTTTATCAAAGTCAGTACTTTCTAACTCTGCCCTTTATAATACAATCTTTAAGATGACTCCAAATGCGAATTATTCTGAAAAATTTGCTAAAGAAGCAAAGGCCGTAAGAGTTAACTCATCTTCATGTCAGGTCTTTATGGGGCTCAAAGAAGGAGAGTCGATTCCAAATATTGGCGAGCTGATCTTTTACTCAAGCTCTGATAAATTTGATACAGACCTACTTCTTTCACCTAAGGCGTACTCACAAACTTTTTCTATCTACTATCCAGATATGAGAAAGCATATGAAACAAAAATATGCTGTCGTTTCGAGTATCAATGCTCGCTATGAGGATTGGATGCACTTAAGTGATGAAGAGTATAAAGAGCGCAAAGAATATCTTGCGCAGAATGCTCTTGATACAATGGAAAAGCTCGTTCCTGGCTTTAAGGACAAGGTTGAGCATGTAAATGTATCCTCTCCTCGTACCGTTGAGAAGTATACTCACCATCACTTTGGATCTTCATTTGGAACAAAGTTTGAAGGACTCGCTGTTTCTAAAGAACTTCCAAATGAAATAAAGGGCCTTTTTCATGCAGGCTCTGTTGGAATTATTATGTCTGGCTGGCTTGGGGCCGCAAACTACGGTGTAATCGTAGGGCATGACTTAAATACTTACTTAGATAAATCTAGCGAAAATTAAAAAATAAAAGGAATGAATATGTTTGATTTTAAAGATCAGGTTGCAATTGTTACTGGTGGAACTCGTGGAATTGGCCGTGGAATCACTGAAGCTTTCTTAAAAAGTGGAGCTCGAGTTATCGCTACTTATGCTGGTAACCACGACGCTGCTAATGCATTTAAAGCAGAGTTAGGTGAGTTAGGCGAAAATCTGTTTCTTGAGGCCTTTGATGTTTCAAATGCGACAGAAGTTGAAGCTTTTTGGAATCGTATGAATGAGCAATTCGAGCAAATTCATATTCTTGTAAATAACTCAGGTATAAGACTTGATAACCTTTCTCCAATCATGCCAGATGAAGACTGGGCACGTGTTCTTGATATTAACTTAACTGGTACATTTTTAATGACAAAAAGAGCAGTGAATCACTTTCTTTCAAAGAGATATGGCCGAATCGTTAATATGAGCTCTGTTGGTGGAAGTCTTGGTCTACCAGGTCAAGCTAATTACGCTGCTTCTAAAGCAGGTCAAATTGCCATGAGTAAATCAATTTCTAAGGAAGTTGGTAAGAAAGGGATTACGATTAATAACGTATGTCCTGGCTTTATTGAAACTGAGCTGATTGCAGATCTTCCTGCTGAGCAGGTTAAAGAATACAAGAAGCAAGTTCCTCTAAAAAGATTTGGAAAGGTTTCTGAAGTTGCACATGCAGTACAATTTCTAGCATCTAAAGAAGCTGCATATATTACAGGTGCATCACTTGAAGTAACTGGTGGGCTGTAATGAGTGAACTTAATGTAAAAGATCTAATCCCTCAAAGAGAGCCTTTTCTATTTGTTGATAAAATCATTGAAAGGGAAGGTAATAAGATTGTGACGACTTATCAAGTAACCGGAGAAGAAGACTTCTTTAAGGGGCACTTTCCAGGAAATCCAATTATGCCAGGTGTTCTTTTGCAGGAAGCACTATTTCAATCGGGGGCATGTCTAATGGCCGCAGGAGCTGATGGTGGACTTGGTGTCGTTGCAAAAGTATCAAATGCAAAATTCAAAAATATGGTTCGACCTGGTGATGAGTTAGTGATGGAAGTTGAACTTACTGAACAAATCTCAAACGCATTCTATTTTAAGGGAAGAACGAAGGTTGCAGGTAAGAGCGTTCTTTCAATCGAATTTACATGTGCAAAAGTATAAAGGTATAAAGTGAGTTTTTTAAATTTTGAAAATAAATTATTTCTAATCACTGGTGTTGCAAATAAGAAAAGTGTTGCCTATTTCAGTGCAAAAACAATCATCGAAAATGGTGGAAAGTGTGTGTTCACTGTTCAAAGTGAGGATCATCAAGCAAAGCTTTCAAAACTTTTTCCAGAATCGAAAAGCTACCTTGTTGATGTAACTAAAGAAGATCAAATTAAGGCGCTCGCACTTGATCTTAAAAAAGATGAAGTAAAGCTAGATGGAATGCTACATTCAATTGCATTTGCGAACCTAGCAGACCCTAAGCCTTTTCATGAGACTTCTTGGGAAGACTTTGCTCAAGCGACGCAAATATCTTCATTTTCACTGGTTCAATTATCAAATGAATTGTCAGCTCTTTTTGAGCAAGATGCTTCTGTTGTGACTATTTCAATTTCGGACACAAAGGCCACATCATATGGTTATATGGGACCTATTAAGTCAATGCTTGAGACGACTTGTTCTTACTTGGCGAAAAGCTTTAGTGAGTTTTCACGTGTGCGTTTTAATAGTGTTTGTTCAGGACCTTTAAAGACTTCAGCGTCCGCTGGGATTCCTGGTTATATTGATAATTATATCTTTGCTGAAAAGCTTACGATGAGAAAGGAAGCTCTCAAAACACAAGAAGTGGCCAATACGGTAGCGTTCTTATTATCTAGTGCTTCAAGCGGTGTTAACGCTGCAGGTATTTTAGTCGACTGTGGAATGCGTTCCAACCACTTTGATCAATCGGTCGTTTCCGGTAAATAAGTCCATACAATCCATTTAATTATTTTAAGCTATAATAGGGGAATGAAGTTTCTATTCCCCATTTTTTTTTCAATAAGTCTCTTTGCAAATCCTACATACAACTCATATTGTAAAAAAGTCAGTTTTGACAAAGATGAATCTATTTATAATGAAATTGCAAAGCTTAAAGTCGATCTGGCCAACTCTAGGCCAATTGCCGCTGTTGCTGATGAGGCGCTGGGAAGTTTAATTGCTAAAAAAAGCCCTGTTGTAACGAGTTGGATTAAGCGTAGAAAGCTTGATATTAACGACCCTGTCAATGTCGCAAAACAATGGCGTCTCTACTATATCGAAAATATCGTTCTTTCTTCTGGCACATTCAAAGATCGCCCGAAAGTTATTCAGGATTTACTTGATAAAGAACTTTCAGCTGTATTCACTAATTTATACACGAAGAAAAAAATTGCCCTCCTTGAAGATAGTTTTAAGCGCGCTAAAAAGAGTGCTCTTTCTGTTTTAAAAATTCAACTTGGTAAATCTAAGGCGCTTAAAGAAATTGAAGAGAAGGTGAAGACAATTAAAATCTTTGTACCAAAGAAGGTCTCTGGTACTAAGGTCGCGCAAGCTCCCCGCGATTTCTTAGAGTGGGGTTTTTCCTATGATCCAAAAACTAATGAAATTAATATCGGACTTGAAGGTTTAAATTTTGCTTTTGCTAAGTATCGTGCAACTTTAGTAAGTCTAATGGCCCACGAAATCGCCCACTCATTTGATAGTTGTCGTTACTCTGGTTTTTATAAGAGTAAGAATCCTTTTGAATCTATTCAAAAATGTTTAAGAAATTCAACAAGTGCTGGTGCCAAGTATAGAGATGATTCACAACTTAATTTCTTAGTTCAAAATAAAGTATTAACTAAAGAAGTTAGTGACAACCTCTTAGCAAACCCAACATGTAATCGTTCTCTCTATCCACTTCCAGGAAAACAACGAGATCAACTAGATGAGGTTTTTGCAGACTGGTTTAGTGCTGAAGTTGTGGCCCATAGTGGTATTGATGTCGATAACTTAAGGAGTGAACTTTGCCTAGACAAAGAGTTAAGAAAGGGCTCATCTTACATATCTAATAAGAGAAGATTGACTTCACTTTATTTAACTCAGCCAACGATCGCTAAGAAGTTAAAAATATCTGAAAATGAATATAGGTACTGTTCACACTAAGGTTTTTGAAGATACTTTTCAAAGACTTGTATACGCTGCAGGATCTTATTTGATAAATCTAGAAGTGATTGATCGATATTTTGCTGTAGGTTTCTAAAATCGGCCTGCATCTTCTTCACATCATCAGCATGTTTTAGTTCCAGTTTATTTAAGCGATCTTCGATAACCTTGAGGCCGTCCATATTAGTTTCTTTATTCTTAAGTTCTTCAAGCTGTGCCTTAAGAGACTTAAGCTCCTTGCCCATTTTGTCATCCATACCTGTTTCGACGCGACTTATTTCTTCTCTGATTTTTTTGACGTAATTTTCAAGTGCATCAATCCTAAATATTTTTGCGTTACCTGGTCCTGAGTCAAACTCTGCAAGCTCGGCGTAGACAGGTGACGTGACAGAAAATATTAACAATAAAAGAATATGAAATTTCATTTTTAAATCATATAATATTTTGCAATGACTATGCACTATAAAATTTGGTTGAATTACTTACGCCGCAAAAAATCAGCTTACTTTCTAGGAATTATCTCAATAGTAGTTTGTAATATTTGTCAGGTATTTTACTCACGGGCCATGGGGGATGTCGTTGACTTCTTTACGAATAAAACCATGCCTTCTTGGACAATTGATTATTTTATTACCGGCGATGATTTAAGGCATAAATTCTTCTATATATTCTCAGTTGTTTTACTTTCTAGGGTTATGCTCTACTTTGGCCGTGTTGGTTGGCGTATCTTCTTAGGAAGACAAACACATCATGCTGGTGGTTTCTTAAAAGACGACATTTGGCAAAATGCCCAATATTTTTCTATGGACACACTAGTTAATAAATATCCTAAGGGAATTCTTATGAGTGCTGCCAATAGTGATGTTGGACAGGCCCGCTTTGTTTTTGGCTTCACGCTTGTGGGTGCTGCAGATGTACTCTTTTTAGGTTTATTTACTGTTATTTCTCTCTTTATGATCAATATACAGATCACTATAATATCTGTATTAGCTCTATTAATCGTTCCAATTCTTGTTCGCTATATTTCAACAATTGAAATGGAACGCTACGATGTGGCACAGGATTATCTGTCTTATTTTAATGATGAAACTTCAAAGGCCATCTCAACAGTCAGGCTACAGAAATTAGGAAATACAGCATTCTTTTGGTACAAGCGTTTGTTCGCTGGTGCTCAGAAGTATCGTAAAATGCGACTAGAGGCAAATAACACTTCGATGCTCTATATTCCTTCTTCTGGACTTGCATCATTTGCAACCTATATCATTCTATTTACTTACGGTTTTAGTATACTAATGAAGGGTGAGATAACAGTTGGGGAGTTTGTTGCTATCCAAGGTCTTGTTCTCCTTTTACAAGATCCACTTATGGAACTTGGTTATATTATTTCAGATTGGAGAAAGTCTTTTACATCTCTAAGACGTCTTGCTGAAATCTATACTCATTTAAAAGAAGAGTACTTACTCGATAAGAAAGTTGACCATGAACTAACTGGTGATACCGTTTTTAATCTTAAGGACTTGAGTTTTAAGTATGATGAAGGAAATGATATTCTTTCAAATATCAACCTTGAAGTGAAACGTGGTATGCGTATCGGTATTATCGGTCAGATTGGTACTGGAAAAACGACGCTTTTAAATATCCTAAGTGGACTTGAACGAGATATTAGAGGGGAAGTGACTTTCTTCGGCCGTCCTTTTAAGGAGTATGGCCACAAATTCTTAAGATCTCATATTACCATGGTTCATCAAAAATCATTTCTCTTTGCTGACTCTATTCGTAACAATATTCTGATGGATCGAGAGTATGAAGATGAAGTTCTGTGGCAAGTTTTAGAGATTGCAGGTCTTAAAAGTGATATTGAAGGTTTTGATGATGGCCTTGATACACAACTTGGAGAGTGGGGTGTAAACCTCTCTGGTGGTCAAAAACAGAGACTAACTCTTGCTCGAGCTCTTGTGAGAAGGCCAGAGATTTTACTCTTAGATGACTGTTTATCAGCAGTCGATACTGTCACTGAAGAAACTATTTTATCAAATATTAATAAATACCTGCCAGAGTCAACTCTTGTTTGGGTTGCTCACAGACAATCAACGCTAAAGTATTGCGAGAAGGTAATTAATTTAGATCGTATCGAAGCAGGGGCCAAGTAATGAGTGATGCAAAACAATTCTTAGCACAAGATGATCAAGATGAATCAAAGCACAAAGAACAAGGACATTCGGCCTTAAAGACAACGGCCTTTTTGTTTAAGTTTGCTAAAGGGCATCGTCTAAAAATTTTAGTGTCGATTCTCATGCTTATTACATTCACTGTTTTTTCAATGCTATCTGGTCATGCTCTTGGGGTATTAGTTGGTGAAGGGCTTGCGAAGTCAAATTGGGAACTTGCCAAGAAATGGGCCTTCTATGTTTTAGCTCTTGAGCTAGGAGGTGTTCTTATTCACTACGTGGGCCGCCGTTATTTAATTGTGCAAACAAGTTTTGTGATCTTAAAGATTAGAGATCGTCTTTTTCAAAAACTATCTCACTTACCACTTAAATTCTTTGACTCATGGCCTCAGGGACGTATTGTTACGAGAATGACTCATGATGTGGAAGGGATCGAGAAGTTTTTTACAAGCTCTCTTGGTCGCCTGGCCATCTCTGTTCTTATGATTATTTCATCAGCAACAGCAATGCTCATTACTGATTTTAAAATTGGTCTAATGGTTATCTCTGGGATGATCCCAGCAGTTATCTTTCTAATTGTTACTCGCGATAAGATTGGGTCTCTTAATAGGGCCATTAGTAAGTATTCATCAAATATTAACTCAAAGCTTTCCGAATATATTGATGGAATTCATGTTATCCGCTCTTTCGGCGTTGAGGATTGGTCTTATGATAATTTCAAATCAGCGGTTAATGAACAACAGGTTGTCCAATTAAGTGCAAATTCATACTACGCCCTGACTATGCCAATGTTGTCTTTTCTATGTGGACTTCCTCTTCTAATTTTAGTTTGGTTTGGTGGGAATGCTTACTTAGATGGCACGCTTACTCTTGCTCTTTTTATTGCTCTTATGCGCTATTGTGAGAGGTTCTTCTGGCCAGTGCTTTCTCTTTTTAGAGAGATGGCCAATATCATTACGGCCTTTACAAGTGTGAATCGAGTTGCAAACTTTATTGAAGTTGAAACAGAAAGAGAAGTCTTTGATCAGCATGATAATAGACATCACAAGATTAATGGGGAAATTGAGTTTAAAAACGTTATCATGGGCTATAATGAAATCAGTACGGCCTTAAATGATATTTCATTTAAAATTCACAAGGGTGAAAAGATTGGGATTGTCGGCCCAACTGGTTCTGGAAAGACTACTGCTGTTGCTGTTCTATCTCGTCTTTATGATTACCAAAGAGGTGAGGTTCTAATTGATGGTCAAAACCTCAAGGATTTAGATATTGATCACTATCGTGATCAGATTGGAATTGTTTCACAAGATGTTATTATCTTTGATGGAACTCTTAGAGAAAATCTCTCTGTAAATCCTGATCTCACAGATAAAGATATCCTTTCAATTTGTGATAAGACTGGAATGAGTAAGGTAATGAGTTACTCAAAGCTAACCTTAGATAGTGTCTTAAAAGATGGTGGATCAAATCTTTCTGCAGGTGAGAAGCAAGTCATTTCTCTTACGCGTGTTTGTTTACAAAATCCTAATATTCTCATCTTAGATGAGGCCACGGCACATGTTGATCCATATTTTGAAAAGATTCTTCATGATGGGATTCATAATGTGATGGAAGGTAAGACATCGTTTTTTATTGCCCACAGGCTCGATACAATTAAAGAATGTGATAGGATTCTTGTTTTCAAAGATGGAAGACTTGCAGAATTCGATACTCCAGACAATCTAATGCTTCAAAAGGGGATTTTTTATAACCTAACACAAGCGACTAATTCTAATAATGGCCTCTAATTTTACTTAGGGCCATTATAAAGCTATGATCTAAATAATTTAATAGGCTCATGCTTAGCAACCATGATCGTTTTAGTTAAACACCATGGAGATAAGATGAGTATATCTGAATTAATGTTCTTAAATTTACTAGAAGGTAAAAAAGGTGACACCACTAAGTTTTCACCTCTTCAACTTGCTTGTCTCTACACAAACTCTGCTTTCTTAGTGACGGTAATGGATTTTCTTAAAGATGAACTTTGGCTGCAAAAACAAGAAGATAAGAAAAGTAGCCAAGTGACATCTTATGAAAATTTCATCTCACCATTTTTCGATGATGAATTAGAGGCCGTCTCATTCCTTAGTGACTTCCTTGTGGGTAGTGGACCAAATAAGTTAAAAGATATAAAGAAACGCTCTAAAAGGATAGAAACTCAAATCCTAGAATCAATCACTAATAAAACAGGACCAGAACAGAAAGAATTTCTTATCCACTCTTTAAATACAATGAGTAATTTCTTTATCAAAGAAGAAAAGGATCAAGAGGGACGCACCCAAGAGATGGGGCACCAAGGGCCAAATCTGTATCGGACTTTTGATAATCTCGATGATATTTTCGATCTAAATTATAATCTGGATCAAGAAATGGAATATGATCATGAAACAAATGAACGCCTCTATCAAAGGGCCGGAGTTGGTGTTCAATCTGGTTATTCCACTATTTTACTCGCTCTCGATCAAATTGACGCCGCTAAAGGCAGCTCTATTGTAGATCTTGGCTCTGGCTATGGCCGTGTTGGATTAGTTTGTTCTCTTGTTAGACCTGATCTAAACTTTGTCGGATACGAATATGTCCCTCACCGTGTTGAGGTTTCTAATAATGCTTGTGAGGAACTAGGGCTAGAAGAGAATTTAGTCTTCAAAGTTCAAGATCTTTCACTTAAGTCTTTTTCAATTCCTGTCGCTGATATTTACTATCTTTATGACCCATTCTCTAAAGAAACATATGAATATGTTTTGAAGCAAATTTTAGAAATAAGTCGTCAACAAGAAGTGACTATTGTGACAAAAGGGAATGCGAATATCTGGCTAAATAATTTGGCCGATGAGAATGGCTGGCCCTCACCGACTATTGTCGATGAAGGTAACCTTTGTATATTTAAATCAAATTGAAAGTAATTAATTCCAGAAAGCTGGATTGATAAGAAGCCCATGGGCCATATTAACTTTGATAGGCTTAACTTCATCAACCTTAAGTGTCTGCATGAAGCCTAGAACAAGTGCCATATTTGTCACATCTGTTGATGCATACTTGCTGTTAATCTCTTTGTCAGTTAGCTTTGCTCTTTCAAGAAGCTTTGCTAGTAGTGTTGATTGGTTGTAGACACGATTTGCTTTTTTGAATTGTCCACCGATACTGAAGTAGTGAACGCCACCAACACCATAAACCTGATAATCTTTTAAGTTTCCAAAGTCAGTCAGTTGATCTTTTGCTGTAACTCTTGCAAGGTCCATGGCCTTAAGGGCACGCTCTTCTTTTAATGGGTTTGGTGTCTTTGTTCCTTTTGGATAAAACTCTTTAAGAACTAGGTTTTTAAAAGTCACAGATGCTACTTTCAGAAGTGCAACTTGTGTCTTTTCACCTTTTTCATCAACTGGCTTTGTGATTTGCATACTTCCACCACCAATATCCCAAATTGCAATTGGTGGATTTTGGGAAACATTCATTGACTTAAGTTTTGAAAGTGCTGCTGAATATGCAAACTTGGCCTCTTGCTCTTGAGAGATAATTTCAAGGTCAACACCTGTTTGCTCTTTTAATAGATCAGCTACGTCACCACCATTGTCCGCTGTACGAAATGCAGATGTGGCCACGGCCCTAATATCATTTGCACCTTCACTCTTAGCAAGGTATTTGAATTCGTCAAAAACATCTCTTAGACGATTTTGCATTTCTTCATTAAATTCATTGTCATCTGATGCTTGTAGTTGATCTTTGAGAGGAACAGCTCTTTGTGCCTCAAAAAGAATTCCTTCTACCATGCCACGACATGTATCAACTAGACCAACTACTAATTTAGTCGATCCTGAGCCAAGGTCGATGGCCGCTCTCTTTGTGTGACAACTTGTTGTCTCAAGTTTTACTGACTCTGTATGACTTGCACAAGAAAGGGTTAATAGAAGTAATAATAATGTCGAGATTCTAGCGATAGACAAATGCTCCTCCTCGGACATCATCAATTATAGACTTAACTTTTGTTTTCTTTTTTACTTTTCCGTCTACAGCTGTTTTTAGGTATGCATTGTGCATTTTCTTAATTGCACTACCGATTGCCTTACCCATAAGTGGTGGAACAGCATTACCGATTTGTCTCCATTGAGCAGAGATTGGTCCACAGAATTCAAAGTGATTTGGAAAACTTTGAATCTTTGCTGCTTCCCTTTGAGTAAGATAGCGATGCTCTGTAGGGTGGTAGTAGCTATGACGGTGAGTCATGATTGTTGGCGATACACTCTTTGAATCAAGTCTCTGGTACTTTGTTTGTCTAAAACGACCTTCGCGCATTGTCTTCCAGTCGACACCTAGTTTTAAAGACGGGGTAAGGTACATCTTTTCATCTTTTTCGTAACGAATACCTTTTCCTTCTGGAATACGTTTAATGCGCTTTAAATCTAGTTTAGATTTAATTTTTGCACTATCAAGGTCATGATTTAAAATTTCACCATTCTTTGTTTCGATATCACCTAGGGCCTCACCAACAGTTACTGGTGGACGATAAGTTTTTGCAATAATTGTATCGTGTGTAATTTTTGGAAATTCAACTTTCTCATTGATACGGCTACCAATGAAAATTGTACGGCGTCTCTTTTCTGGTACACCATAATTTTGAGAACTCATTACTTTTACATCTAAATTGTAACCTAGAGAGTTAAATTTCTTAAAGATTGCTTTTAGAGTGGACTCATTCTTCTTTGCAAGAAGACCAGTTACGTTTTCAATAACGACAAATTCAGGATTCGTTAGCTTAACGACTCTTACGAACTCAAGAAATAACTTATTTCTAATATCATCAGGGTTACCCGGGCCAACTGTCGAAAAGCCTTGGCATGGAGGACCTCCAACAACTAGATTTACTTCAGTATCACCAAGAACTTCTTTAATCTTCTTATTCGTTAATTTTGAGATATCACCACAATACGGGAAAGCTTTCTTGTGATTAAGTGCAAATGTGTCCATAGCATGCTTGTTAAAGTCAATTCCCATGACACATTCAAAGCCTGCCATCTCAAGTCCACAAGAGAATCCTCCTGCACCTGAAAAGATATCAATAAATTTTAGCTTCTTGCTTCTTTTACTATTACCCTTACTCGTTTTCATAATCTGTGTTGTGTCCTCGTGTGTTATTGCGTCGTGAATGAATATTATCTGATTTTGCGTTGAGTTATGTCAATGAATATATGAGGCTTTTAGTGGGATAAAGTTATCGATAAAATTAAATTTACCCTGTTTAAATTTTCAAAATCACTTATAATTTAATTATGCAATTCGCTAAAAAACAAATGAAGAAAGAGAGGATTATCGTCGGAATGGATGGCGGTATTGACTCGGCCGTTACCGCACTGCTTTTAAAAAAGCAGGGACATGAATGTATTGGCGTAAATATCTCATTTTTTGAGCGTATAACGAGTGAAGACGAAGCACTAGTGGAGCAATTTAAAGCTAAATTAACTCCAGAGGGACAATTACCAGAGGAGTTACGTGGTGATGAAGAGCAACTTGAGGCCTTCAGACACTATGAGAAAATCACGTGGCTAAAAAAAATAAATAATATTTTTGCACCATGGGCCAGTGAATCAGAAGAAAGAATTCGCGATATTTGTCGCTTAATTGGTATTCCATTTTATGTGACAAGTGCCTCAAGCGCTTTTGAGGAACGAGTTATTTCAAAATTACTTGAAGGCCGCGTTGCGGGTGTTTGGGTCAACCCAACAATCGATAAGGCCACACTTGTTTTGGAAACCCTTTATTCAAAGCTTTCTGTTCTAAAGGCGACAAAGATCGCAACCGGGCATTACTGTAAGGTAATCCCTGTTCAAAATCGCTTTGTTTTAAGTGCCCCAAATGATCCTATTAAGAATGACTGTCACTTATTGATAGAAGCTAATGATGAATTAATGTCGCATTTAATTTTACCCTTAGCTGATTTGAAGACCTCTGAGGTTGATAAAATCGGACAGCTTGTTGATTCCAAAACCATTAGTCGGGCCGAACATGATAGGAAGGCCAGTTTAAGGGCCAAGGCCTATGCAAGCGAAGAGATTATAGAATTAACTGATCGCTATATTGCACCAAGCTTTATAAAAGAAAATACAATTTATCTTCACGATGATGATAGTGTCGTCGGCGAACATAAAGGCCAGCATCAATATTATTTGGGACAAACTCAGTATAAGACTTTCGATAACAAGCCTAAGGCCCCTGATAGTAAAGTTGTATCAATTAATATGTCTCGTGGCTTTATCTACGTCGCAAAGGCAAAAGAATTAACATTTGAGCGTATTGTTGGGAATCACTTTGTGAATTACGAAGTTGTGGACACTTCAAAACCAGTAGAGTGCTTCTGTCGTATTAGTTCATCAGGTGAGGTTTATAAAGGGAATCTTTTTCTTTTAAATAATGGCAATATTTATTTCGACCTTGATGATAAGTCCTCAGGTATCCATTTTAGAGGTGATCATTTCATTTTTCTAACAAAGAATGGGCCGAGTGCTAAGGTTATAGGACACGCAAGAATTTTTCAAACAGGGCAATTCATCGAAGGTGAATTCTACCGTCTACCACTAAATAAGAAACAAAAAGAAGCTAACGAAGAAGCACAATCTCGTCCAAAGAAAAGAGAATTAGGGTTTTAAATGAAGTATTTAATTATCGCATTATCAATGTCACTTTCTGTGACAGCTAAAGAATTTAAAAATTTTAAAGACACATATAAACTTTCTAAAAGTAAAAGATCGCCAAAGAAATTACGCTCTCTTTATTATGCAGTTTCAAAAAATTCTGAAAAAGACATTGAAACCCTTATTAATAGTTTTGTTAAGGAAACAAGGCCGAATCGTTTTGTAGGCACTAGTGGACACAAAACGGCACAGGATTATATTGTTAGTTATATCGAAAGTAATGTACGAAAAAATAATACTTCTCTTAAAACAGTAAAGTTTGTTCCAGATATTGAGTATGCGAAAGAACTTTTTAGGAAGGACCTGGCCGCATCAAAAGATAAATTGAGTGCCGCTAATTTAAAGAAGTGGCAAAGGCTTACTAATGAGAGAGTTCAGCAAGTCGATGGGCTTAAGTCCACAAATGGTTACAATATCGTCTGGGAAAAGAAGGGGATAAAGAATCCAAATGAGGTCATTATTATTGGTGCTCATTACGATACTGCTGCTTATGACTTAAAGAATTTTAAGGTCGTAAACAAAGGACGCCAGCCAGGTGCCGATAATAATGCTTCAGGGGTTGTTGCTGCCTTAAGTTTAATTAATATCCTTGCAGAACTTGATCTTGAAAAAACTGTTCGCGTGGTCTTCTTTGATTATGGTGAGAATGGTTTCTTAGGTTCATATGATTATGTAAAGAATCTTAATCTAGAGAAAGGAATTCGCATCTATTCTTATGTTGAACTCGTTATGCTTGGTTACGATACAATGACTCAAGATAAGGAGCAGAAGCTTGGAAATATGAAGCTCTATTATTCTCCTGCAAGCTCTGGCCTTCACAAGGCCGAAAAGTCTATCGCCCAAAGGTTCTATGCCAAGTCTTCTGAAGGAACTTTCCGAGTGGACTTCAAGGTAAGTCCTTATGATTTTGTCTATGGTGATAATACGTCATTTCAGAAGTTTAATATCCCTAGTGTTGTCTTTACCCAAAATTGGGAGAGTGATTCAAATGCAACTCGCATCCACACACCTGCGGACCATGTGAACTCACTCAATATTAAGACTTTACATCACGCCACCAATAATATTGCCATGTCCATTGCTTCATGGGCACTAGACCTCTAGTGCGTAAATGTGCTAAATAAGGCACATGGAAAATGTAGGTAACGGAAAAACAGTCATTGTCGGAATGAGCGGAGGAGTGGATTCTTCTGTGTGTGCTGCTTTATTAAAAGAGCAGGGCTACAACGTCATTGGCATGTTCATGAAAAATTGGGAAGAAGAAGACGAGAATGGTAATTGTAAGGCATCACTAGAATTTGAAGATGTTATTGCTGTTTGCGAAAAGCTTGATATCCCATACTACTCGGTAGACTTTGTTAAAGAGTACCGTGATAACGTCTTTGCAAATTTTCTAGAAGAGTACGAACAAGGTTTTACTCCAAATCCAGATATTCTTTGTAATCGTGAAATCAAATTTAAGGTCTTCTTTAATAAGGCCATGGAGCTTGGTGCAGATTATCTAGCGACAGGGCACTACTGCCAGACAAAGAAAATTGATGGAAAATCAAAGCTTATCAAAGGCATTGATAATAATAAGGATCAAACTTATTTCTTATATACAATCAAATCTAAAGTACTTGATAAGGTACTCTTTCCAGTTGGTGCAATTGAAAAGCCTGAGGTTAGAGAAATTGCAAAGAAGTACGACCTAATTACTCACGATAAAAAAGATTCAACAGGAATCTGTTTTATTGGTGAGAGAAATTTCAAAAACTTCTTATCAAATTATATCCATATCAAAGAAGGGGACTTTGAACTTCTTGATGGAACTGTTGTCGGTCGCCACAGCGGTAGTGCCTTCTATACAATTGGCCAAAGAAAGGGCCTTGGCCTTGGGGGGCCAGGTGAGCCTTGGTTTGTTGTAGGTAAAGACACTGAAAGAAATGTTGTTATCGTAGAGCGCGGTGAAAAACATGGTGCTTTATATGCTGACTACCTAACGGCCACAGATCTGTCATGGGTTGATGAGGAATTTAAGCCTGAAGTGGGAATGAAGCTAAAGGCAAAGATTCGCTACCGTCAAAAAGATCAAGATTGTACAATCACTGAAGTCTCTGATGACTTTGTTAGAGTTGACTTTGATATTCCTCAACGTGCCATTGCTAAACGCCAATCTATTGTCTTCTATACTAGTTTAGAAGGTGAGGAAGTGTGTCTTGGTGGTGGAATGATTAAAGAAGCTGGCCCAACCTATTATGAACAAGGTATAGAGCTTCCAGACTCACAGGTCTAAGACGATTTCATAACTTCGTTTAATCGCTTTTAAGAAACTTAGATATTTCTCTTCTTTGTTTACTTTTCTATCATCAAGCATTTGCGCTACATGGGAGCGTGCACTCGATTGAAAGCATATTGGGAGTTTTCCGTTTTGCATGAGTATATAGTCTGCACAAAGTCTTGCACATCTTCCATTTCCATTTTCAAAGAAATGAAGACTTACGATCCATTGATAGAGGTGAAAGGCCTTTTCGTAAAAGTACATTTCATTATTTTCTAAGATAAGGTTGATTAAGTTGTTCTTGGCCTCTTCTAAGTATTGTGGTTTGATAAATTCAATACCACCACCAAAAATTGGTGATGTTCTCGTTTCTACATTCTTTGCATTTAAGATAGAATTAATTTTTTGGATGATATCAAAACTCAATTGAGATTCATTTTGAATTTCACTACTGATAAATTGGTTGGCCTTATCCCATCGCTTCAAACTGTTGTCCAGGCGCTTTGATGCTGTATTGGAAGAGAGTAGGCGTGAGTGCGCAAGCTTTGGCCAGTTTGCCGTAGGCGTTTTTATTAAACGAAGCTCGAGCTGTTCGATTTCTCGAATTACTTCTTTAAAAACACCCCCTTGATTTTGATCAAGGGGATTTTGTAAATATTCTAATATTTCTTTGGAATTCATTCTTTTATTTGTTCTTATTAACTTGCACAAAGAACACATCTTTATATTCAAATTGTGAGAATACATATTGAAGATTCTTAATTAAAAGAATTTTTTGGTCTCCAATATTTTCAAGAATCATCTCAGTGTTTGCGTGCTCGCTTTGGCAATTAAGTGTTGAATCACAGTTGTAAAGTTTAAAAACTTTGTCAGTTAAACGATCAACACGATATTCATTTTCAGAACTTTCAATGTATCCGTCTTCAAATTCTTTGTTCAATACTAAAAAGTATTCCATTTTTAATTCATCTTCAGTATGAGTCATTGTCTCATCACTGTTGTCTCTAATTTCGATTCTCCATTTGAATTTGCGATAGTGTTTTGTTGCATCATTAAGATCTTGATTATAAGTCCAATAATGACCGTCGAAAGATTCACTAGACACAAATGATAAATTTGCTAATGTTTCATACTTTGATAGCATTTGCGCTCTGACCTCAGTAATTTCCTTGGCCTGAAGATTTGCAACTGGGTTCATCATAATTAATGATGTTAATAGAATCTCTTTTTTCATTTTACACCTCACATACTTGATTGATGAGGCTTATATATGATGTTTTTATTTATATTAGAAATAGTATTATAGGATAATTATTATACTAAAAAGATATAGGTGATTTTACCAAAGGCTTGGGTCATTAAGATCGTCTAATTTACTCTTTTTCTTCTTCAAATGTTCTTTTTGTTCAAAGAAGCTGCAATCTGAGCCACTAGATTGGCGAACGAGGATATAAGGCATATTTGTCGATTTCATATTAAATTTACGACATCCGCGAGGTGCATCCTTGTCCCAAGTGCTAAAATAATATTTGCATTGCATACAGTTGATTCTTTTCACTCCAATATTGTACCACGCTCATGATATCTCGCAAGTTGGCGACTAAATAAAATACGACTAAGTATTTGATATTGTGAGGTTAATTTGTCTAACGAACACCCTGGCCGACCAAATAATTGACGTTCAATTTTTGTAACCTTCCAAATTTACATGGGTTATCCCAAAAAATCTTGGCCTAGGTTATGCTTTATAAATAGCGACGACAATTAAACGCTATAAATGCTTATTATGAGGAATTGAAATTAATGAAACAAATTGAATCAAACACAAAATCAGAAAACGATGTTCTAGTGATGTTTCCAGCATCAAAGCACTTTCCTGTAGAAGATCGTACTGCTAAAGCTCCTACACCTCTAAATAAGCTAATTGAAGAATTTGAAGAACAGGTAGCTTTAGAGCAACAAAAAGAAAAAAGACCCGTTATGAATATCCCATCGAAAGAAGGGATTGAATCAATCAAAACTCGCCGCTCTTGCAATACGGCCATCGAAATTCGTCTTGCGGCCCTTGAAGAAATTGAGCAGCGTCTAAAATTTTATCTTGATGATATTGGAACTGCTAAAAGAAAAGTCTAAAGACGTTATTGAGCTAGATATTATTTCTGAGGCAATAGCTCATTGCTGTTTCAAAATTCAGATATTCACCGGCCGGCCGTAGTATAAGTCTCTAGCACATTGAATTTTTTTGGAAATGGTGCCTAGAAACGGATTGGCCGTTTTTCTATTGACTTGCTTCAAGACACGGAGGAGTATCAAACTCGTTTATAGTTTTAAGGTAGTTGTTATTTTAGGTCTTATTCTCATCACTTTATTTTATTACTTTGGCGTTTTACTAAATCATCTTGGTGTTCCAATTCCATCTGCGGTATTGGGGTTACTTTTGATCTTTTTTGCTCTCATTTTCAAAGTTATTCCGCTTAAATTAGTAGATAGTACGGCGCAATTTATGGTTAAGCATATGACTCTGCTTTTTATCCCTTTACTGGTTGTTTTGCCTAAAATATCAGGTCAGTTAAAAAGTGATGGAGTGGCCTTACTAATTTCTGTTTTGATTAGCTACTTGATCGTATCACTAGTTACAGGAATATTGGGGGAGCATCTCCTTGTAGATAAAAAGGGGGAGAAATGAATATTTTTTCAAATATTACTTCTTTAACCTTTGTTTCGCTTGGGCTGACTCTCATCTGTTATTGTATCGTTTTTAAACTTAGAAAGCGTTATGCTTGGTTAAATCTTTTAATTGTCCCATCAATTTTGATTTTTGCCGTCATCCAACTTTTCAATATTTCATACGAAGATTATGAAAAAGGATGCTCATTATACTCTTTTCTTTTAGGGCCATTTACTGTTGCTCTTGGCGTTCCAATGTTTAAAGAGGCCCAGAAATTAAAAGGTCATAGAAGAAAACTTTGTTTCATTATTTTTATTGGATCACTTGTCAGCATGATTTCAGCAGGTGTTATTGCTTGGATTTTTGGAGCTTCATTTAAAAGCATTATGTCTGTTATTCCTAAGTCAGTTACAACTCCTATAGCGATTGAAGTATCTAAGCAACTTCATGGAGATCCTTCGATAACGATTGCAGTTGTTATCATTACCGGGATTCTAGGTAGTTCTTTCTCATGGAAGCTACTTCATTTTTTTCATATCCGTAATGAAAGAGCAGTTGGAACCGCAATGGGAACTTGTGCTCACGCTCTTGGAACTGTTAGTGCATTTCAAAAGTCAGAAACAAGCGGTGGTGTTTCCTCTTTATCGATGGCACTAGCTGGAATTTTAACTTCAATTATTGCTGGAATTGTTACGTATTGGTTGTAGAGATACAAAAAAATCTGGTCGAAGGTGCGGCCTTCGGTTAGTTGGCAAGTACGCATCGGACTTGGCCGACTCTCGGCTCCTGCCTGCGTCGGCATACACGCCATCATGTTTCTATTCTTCGGGGTCTCCTGACCTCTCGAATTTGTTTGGCGTCAATTTGCCATCGTGGCAATTGACGCCTCCAAAACCAGCACGCCTACGGCTTGCTTTTAACTAAGAAAGTTATCTATTAAAAAATGATATTTGGAATTTGTTTTTGAAATGGTGCCCTCCAAGAGATAATGGTCGAACCAAATACTATTTCTGAGGAATATGGGATTGTTTGGAGACGACCTAAAATTGACCTCGTTGAATTGGTATTTTTAAGAAAAGAAAAAGCTTATAGCTACAAGCAGCTAGCTTGTCACTTTGGACGTCCAATTAATACTATAGATTGGTATTTGAGACGTTTAAGAGCTGAAAATAAGCTTTAGGAGGACTTTTATGGGTATAATTAATGATTTATTTAAGGGAATGATTATTCTCTCTATTCTAGCCTTAGCAGATCATGGTTTCACAGTTAAAGATATGGCCAGCAAAGCAGTAGATTCTCATAAGAAAGGTCTAACTAAATACGGCGAATACTCTAGAATGCTAACAGGCTACAACAAATAACAAAGCCCGTCGAAAATGACGGGCCTTAGTTTAATTTCTTATCTTTGTCGACCAAGCATTGGTCATGTTACTAGATAAAAATGAACAAATCACTTTTAGAATCTACGGTAAACCTGTTTGAACCAATTTCTTTGGTACATTTGATCGTAGATTTTCCATGGCGAAGTTGTGTTGCTACTGTCATTGGGTCAAGATTAACATCTTCCAAAATATCCGACTTGATAATACAAACACTTTTATCTCCCTTGCGGTTCTTTCCAATTAATGCAATTTCATTTCCATCTATCTGGGCATGTAAAACAACTGTCTCTTGTAACAAGCCTGTATCATGTGTCTGAAATGATCCTGCAAATGATGACATTGAAACCAATAAAGTCATTCCTAGTAATAATTTTTTCATATTGTTCTCCTATTCAAAAAACTAATGGTTTTCTAATTTAATATACTCATATATTGCCATCTATAATGACTATTTTGTTTCTCATGGAAAACTTTTTAAGGGGTGTTAGTTTTCTAACAGCAACCTAGTTTTTCAGTACTTTACATCAATATTGAGAAAAAACTATCGCACGGCCGCGATATTTTAAGTATCGCAGGCAATAGTTTCTGCGATAGTTTTCTTACCTTGAAATTGGCTAAACACCTTAAATTATTTAAAAACCCAGTTGGCACAACCATTGCTTTATATATCCGAGAAAGCTAACCGAAGGTGCGGCTTTCGGTTAGTTGGCAAGTACGCATCGGACTTGGCCGACTCTCGGCTCCTGCCTGCGTCGGCATACACGCCATCCTGGCGCTAAACCATCAAGCTACGCTTGCTTTTAACATCGTGCGAACAAAGGTTGCCTAAGGGCAAGCTTTGGCGAACAGATGGATGTGACTCAAGAAAGCTAACTGAAGGTGCGGCTTTCGGTTAGTTGGCAAGTACGCATCGGACTTGGCCGACTCTCGGCTCCTGCCTCCGTCGGCATACACGCCATCCTGGCGCTAAACCAGCACGCCTACGGCTTGCTTTTAACTAAGCAAGTTATCTATTAAAAAATGATATTTGGATTTTGTTTTTGAAATGGTGCCTAGAACTGGACTTGAACCAGCAAGCTCGAAAGCACACGGCCCTCAACCGTGCGTGTTTACCAATTTCACCACCTAGGCACATTGAAATCACTTGAATTCTTTAGATATATTAATCACTTAGAAATTAATTGGCAATGAAAAATCTTGCTGGATATTGACTCGTTGTGGCATTAGGTCTTAAGCTTGATTAATGAAAGTTTTATTAACGTTGGTGCTAGTGGCACTTTCTTTTACAGCAGGGGCTGGTGAGTACACGAGGCCTTCTGAATACGCTGAGTTTACAGTTGAGATCAATGCTCCAATTGATGTTGTGTGGAATTATAACTCAAAAAATGAAAATGCCCGCCAGTGGTCGACTTATTTCTACAAGATTGTTTCTTGCCCGATATCTGATTGCCCATGGAATGCAAATTTAAAAGAAAGCGATATTGGCTTCACTCGTCGTTGCTATCGAAGAGAAAGTGAAAATGGTACTTTTTGGGATGAGACGACCACAAAAGTCACGAAATCTCATGGTGAGTACTATAAGCAAATTAGGGCCTATAACTTCAATGAGTTTATGGATTTCATGAATTACGATGAGAAAGGTGAGTTTCTTGTGGAGCAATTTTATAAGAAGCTTGATGAAAATAAGACGTCTCTAACTTTTCGCTCTGGCTACATTAGGCGTCTTGAGCTTGAGAGTCCACCCTCTAAATTTGAGTTCTTCTTTTGGGAACAAATCTTTAACTTCATAACAAAGAGAAGTGTTACCAATACCTTCAAGTGGAACTTGATTAATATAAAGGCCCACATTGAGCAGGGTGAAGATTATAAGAGAATACACCCTTATAGTTCAAATGATGCTGACTTTTACTAGTCTCTTAAACGATAAAATTTGTTAAGGTTTTCGTAGACTATAGGTTTTGAATTCTCAAGCTCTTGTGCCCTTTCAAAGTACATCAAAGAGAGTTTAGAAAAATCACCATTCATCTCTTTTAGGGCCAGCTTTCCAAAATCAATTTCAAATTGCTTCTCATTGAACTTCAACCATTTTTCAAATGGCCACGTCTTATCGATGAACTTTATGCTTGGGTAGTAATTTGTTTTCCTTTTAAAGATAGGTAGGCACGCATAGTATGAAGTCAGAATACGTTGCTCTTCTTCGATTGATTCGTGCCAATTTTTCTCACTGTAGAAAACTAAGATCGAATTTAATAACTTATCTTTGTCTGGTGTCGTAAGCTCACTAAATAGAGAAGCCTGCGATGTAAGAAAATCATTCCACAATAATCTGTTTTGCTCATATTTCTTTTTCAAAAGATTTCTTCTTACCTTATGAGAGTAATGCTTATAGAAGAAGTAACCAAATAGGAGTATAAAAAATAAAAGAATAGGAATGACAATCATACTGTCACCATAACATAAAAAAGCGGCCAATAAAATTGACCGCCTATTAATATTTTAGATTACTTTAAATACTTCATCGAAACTAAAGCGGACTTTTTCAAGATCCTTGTACTTGTCTTCATCTGATCTGTAACCAAGAGCTACTGTTCCAAGAGTTTTGTACTTTGTACCTTCTAATCCTAGAATTTTGTCGTACTCTTCAGGAACGATCCCTTCGATTGCACATGTATCAATGCCTTGAATTGCCGCTGTCATTAAAAGTTGCCCCATGGCAATATATGTTTGGCGTTGCGACCATTCTGGGATAGTTTTTGAGCGTGGCCCATCAATAAGCGCTCCTTTCATTACGTCAAAATAGCCCTGTAAGCTCTCACGCTCTACATTTCTTTGCTCAGCAATTGATTGCACAAATTTCTCAACGTACTCTTCATCAAGTTCTGTTAGGTAAGCTAGAACGACGTAGTGAGAAGCGTCTGTCACTTGAGATTGTCCCCAAGAATGTTCTCTTAGTTTTTCGCGTGTTGCCTGGTCATTTACTAAAATAAATTTCCAAGGCTGTAATCCAAATGAACTGGCCGCAAGTCTTAAAGACTCATTTAAAACGTGTAGGTCTTCATCTGATATCTTTTTCGTTTTATCAAAAATCTTTGTAGCGTAACGCCAATTTAGTGCTTTTATAATTTCTTCATTTTTCATGTGTACTCCATTGGTTATAAATTTTATCTGCTTCAGCTTTTAATTTTTGAATCTCTTTAAGATCAACATTATTTGAACAAAGAAGCTTCTGCGGGATTGTTTTTGCTTTTTTCTTTAACTTCTTTCCACTAGTCGTGGTTGTGATATAGACAATTCTTTCATCCTCAAGACAACGTTTCTTCTCAACCATACCTTTTTCAATAAGGCGCTTAATTAAAGGAGTTAAAGTTCCATTATCAAGAGAAAGTTTTTCACCGAGTTGAGACATATTCACTTTGTCTGTCTCCCATAAGGCAAGCATGACAAGGTATTGTGGGTAGGTGAGGTTAATCTCATCAAGATATGGCCTATACTGGCTTGTAATTAACTTACTAAGTCTGTAGAGACTAAAACATACTTGATTATCGATTAATAGAAGCTCATCACTCATTATTTAAAACTCTTTTCAATATCTTTTTCTAAGCTTTCAGGCTTATCAATTGGTGCATATCTCTTAACTGGTTTACCTTCGCTATCAATGAGAAATTTTGTGAAATTCCATTTGATTTTTTTGCTGCCAAGTAGCCCAGGCAACTCGTCTTTAAGATATTGGTAAAGAGGGTGAGTGGTATCTCCATTAACATCAATTTTTTCAAAAAGTGGAAATGACGTTTTAAATGTTAGATCACAAAATGATTGAATATCTTCTGAACTTCCAGGCTCTTGTTTTCCAAACTGATTACATGGAAAGGCCAATATCTCTAATTTGCCTTGATATTTATCATAAAGCTTTTGTAGTCCTTCATATTGCGGAGTAAACCCACACTTACTAGCAGTATTTACAATAAGGAGACTCTTTCCTTTAAATTCAGAAAGAGACCTTTCATTACCTCTAATATCGACTGCTTTATAATCATAGATGCTCATACATAATCTCCCGAGATTAGTTTATATGAGTATTATATATTACAAAATTATGTTGTGTGCAATATAATTGTAAAAAATAAGATATCGAAATAAATTCAATATCTTATTTATACTTACGATCAAATAGAGGAGGTCTGGCATGTCTTTCCATGTACTCATTCACTCTATATTCATCTTGCTCTTGGGCCTGATCTTGTGAAGCTGGTGTTCGCTCCATCTTCTTTTCTTCCATTTTTTCTTCACGTGACTGGTTACGTTCTTGACTTGCTCGTTCCTCTTCACCGTGAATTAGCCTCTGAACTGATGGGTCATTTTCGTCTATAATGGCCGTATAGCGCTCACCGTAAACCTCCATGCTGAATGCAAGGAGAGTTAATGTAATCAAGATATATGTGAGGACTTTCATCTTAAACCTCTTTCCTCTCTATCAAAATACTCTTATTCGTATATGAGAAAGTGAGTGTCAGTTAATGAGACACCTTTCTTACCTTCTTTAGAAGCTGGCATACGATCTCTATGTTGCTTCATCTTTGTTTTCTTATCTTTTTTCATCATTCGATGAGTTTCTGATTTCTCAGACATTTTCTTCTGCTTATCTTTGCGTGCAAACGCAGGCGTAGCCAGTAGGACAACAATTAATGTCATGGGAATTAGTTTCATATCTTACCTCTTTTTTGTGTTATAGCTTTAAAAGCTCTTTGGTTTGATTATGAAACTGTACTTTGGATTTTTTATGTAATTATTGTGGATATTGTTTGATAGTTTTTTTACTTGTAAGGTCTCTTATATTTCTCATCACTATCTTGAATATGACCGTTTTCATCTTCGCTCGGAATACTTGATGGAAATCGACTTTGTTCAATTTCTTTTGGGATGACTGGGCCCATTCCATCATCATCAACTTTGAAGAGTTCTGCTTGTGTATCGTAAGTAGGCGTTTGTGTCTGGATTTCACTATCGACAATGATATAACCATAACTATATGAGGCCATAAATATACAGATTAGAACAATTAAAGAGAATGCTTTCATTGGCCTTGTTACCTTTATTTTATTAAAATAACGAATATAGTTTTACTAATTTTAACTATCGGAATTTTATTTATATACTTTATTTAATAAATACTTTTCCGTGTAAATGTAATGGGTTACACATTGTCTAAATCAATTACTGAATTCATTCATAAGAAGCGACTTTCATCAATGCAGTCATTCTTTGATGTTGGTATAAAACGCTTTTCTCGAATCACTCTTGATGAGCTTAGAAGGGCGATGGATCTTATTGAAGGTGAGTATAAGGCCCTTGTTAAATGCTCTGTTCAAAAGCTCAATAATCAGACTTGCTTAGTATGGGGGGAGCCTAAGTCTCACTGTATCATTCACCTTCACTCTGGTGGCTATGTAACAGGTCATGAGTATACTAGTGCTCAATTCTGCCAAGCACTCTTTAACGAGCATAATGAGTCTTCATATATCATCTGCCCAGATTACCCATTATCTCCAGAGTCTAGCATTCCTGAGATTACAAATTGGTGCCTAGCTCTTTTAAATGATCTTCATCTAAAAGGTGTTAAGACATTCACGCTAACAGGTGTCTCTGCTGGTGCAAACCTTGCGACTTTACTTAGCCTGGCCAATAATCACCTGGGTGATAAGAGCTTTGAAATTACTGATCTTCATCTTCTAACAGGTCACTATCAAAGTGACTTTGAGACGGCCTCTGCTAACAGATACGAAAGTGGGGAAGAGAGTGGATTATCAAAATCAATGCTCTTAAAGCTTTTGGATTACGCAATTTCCAATAGAGAAGTTCATATGCAGGACCCTGCAATTTTTCCACTCTATAGCAATGAACTTGATACATTACCAAAGACTTATATCTATGCTGCTAAGTATGATGTTCTCTATGATGATAGCTTAATGTTCTATGAGAAGTTACTTAGAGAAGGAGTGAGTGTGACGTTCAAAGAGTTTTCACATGGCTTTCATGCATGGTCCAATCATGTTCTTGAAAACGAGGAACTATTTAAGTACGCGAAGGAATATATCTTTAATGAAATCGTTAGTTCGTAGATTCCTGTTGTCTAATCTATAATAAATAGCTGATATGGATATGGCCACTAAATAGGTCATATTCTTCCTTTAAAAATGATCAGAACCACGATAAATAGGTGTATTTAGAACATTTGTTGAGTAGCGATAAAATCTTACTTGTGAGAGGTTTTATGAAGACTCAATGGGGGTTTTACAGGCGTAACTTAGCAATTGGAGAGTTATATTCTCTACAGGGCCTTCTAAAATTAATTACTCTATTTTCGCTATTTTTTTTCATCTTACTAACGATTTTAATATTAATAATCCTATTTGATTATATTCCCTATGTTCCAAATATAAGCTTCATCCTTGTTGCTTCTTTATTGATTTATCAACATCGTTTCTCTAATGAATCTGAAGAACTTTTTGGTGAGTTACTATTTCCGAAAACCTCATTTAAGAAATGGTTTGAAAGAAGTTTTATGATCTGTTGTTTATCTCTAATTATTTCCTTCTTCTGCCTTTCGATGCTTAGGTATATCCGCTATTCTTCTGCAAATACGCAACAGCTGTTGTCTTACTTTCATATGGCCAAACCTGTCTATGCCTTTGTTTTTATCAAAAATCGTCCAGAAGATTTTTTAGCTTATTATGATAAAGGGATGCCTCTTGATCGAGACTTTAGATGGCTCAATGATGATATTCTTATTAAAGCTATGGTTGTTAATAATCGTCATGAGCTGCTAGTAAAGTTTCTATATAAGAAGAAGGGCCTTAATATTTCTTCTGCTCAATAATGAATTCTTATATCTTGTGTGAGTAAGTTTAATTCGTTAAAATTTATCCATGGCACGTATAAAACTATCGACACCTCAAAGAGAAGCTGATTTTAAAACAAAAATCGAGCTAACTATTAACTTCGTCAACTATGGAAATCATATGGGCAATGATGCTGTGGCAACACTTTGTCATGAAGGGCGTCTGCGCTTTCTAAAGTCCCTTGGCCATGATGAGCTTAATTGCTTTGGGAAATCTCTTATTCAAGCTGACGCCGCTTATATGTACCGCGGAGAAGCTTTCCATGGGGATGTTTTAGAAGTTGAAATGTTTGTCGAAGATATTAGTGAATACGGCTATGACCTTCTTTATAAGTTCACATGTGGCGATCGTCTTATCGCTTACGCTAAAAATGGCCTCGTTTTCTTTGACTATGAAGAGCGCAAGCTTGCCAAGGCTCCTCAGGCCTTTCTTGACCATTTTAAGAAATAGAGTGCCTACAATTTGAGGAAGTCATTCCATGCTAATTAGCTGATTTTTGTATCTGCTTGAACCACCAGTACAATTATTATTTATAATTGAATGGAGGGGATATGGACGCTAATTTAAATAGTCCATTAGTTGAGCTTAAGAACTTGGATTATACTTTCCCTGATGGCGAAGTTATCTTTAAGAATGTTTCCTTAAAAGTTGGCGCCGGTGAATTTGTCATTTTACTTGGAAAGAATGGTTCAGGTAAAAGTACTCTTATCAACCTTGTTCTAGGTGTCTATAATCCTCTAAATGGTCATGTTAATGTTTTTGATATGGCCCCAACGCATAATCGTTCAAAGATCTTCAAGAAAATGTTTTTTAACTCACATGATTTTGATTTTGATGAAAACTCTCGTGTTGGTTTCATTTTAGATAATTACCAAATTCTTTATCCTGATTATGATATTGAAAAAGAAAAAAGTCTCCTAGCCGATTTTGAGCTTGATCGTGATAAGTGTATTCATGAGCTTTCTACTGGAATGAAGGTTCGTGTGCAAATCATTGCGGCCATCGCATCTGGTACACCTCTTATCTTAATTGATGAGATTACCGCAGTACTGGATCGAAAGGCACGTAAGAAGCTAGGTGAAATCTTAGTAAAGGAATGTGCAACAGGCCGAAGTGTTGTAATGGCAACAAATATACCTGAAGATACGACATTAAATAGCAATAGAGTTCTTACAATTAAGTCTCATGGGATTGTCGATTATGAAGCAGCATAGTGTTCTTAGAAATCTTATTTTAAATAATATCAAAGAGAATAAGAATGTCTTTTTTCTTAAAACTCTATTCTTTTTTCTTTGTCTTCTTTTATCTTGGATTGTTTATTTAAAATTTGAACTAAATATTCTACCAATTACTGCATTTTCAGTTATTATGATTTCGATTGTTTTAAATAAGAGTCGCTCTCAGACCATAAAATCGCCGTATAAGTTGACGGGGAGTCTATACAATTTAACACTTCCAATTAGTCTGTTTCACAAAATGTTGCTTCAAGCTTTTGGATTTATCTTCTCTTATTTTTATAGCATCATAGCAGGTCTTTACATGACCTATTTTCTTTTATTCAGTCCTGATCAAGGTGATATGAATGAGGAAAAGGTTATATTATCTACTATCTTTTTATTTATTTTTTTTGTTAATTCATTTAATGTAAGAACTTTTGCCTTTCAAGAGCGACATCAATTTAATCGACTTTTTAGAAATCCTCTAGTTTCATTAACTAATATTCCTTTTTTAATTCTAAATTTTATATTTATTGGGATTTCGATTCTTCTCCTAGGTGTTTTTGTTTCTGAAGATTTTGCAGTTTGGATTATTCCTCTATTTTTAAGTCTTTTTATCATTCATACTTTTTTCAGAGTTTATAAAGATGATAGGCCATATAACGAACATAAGAATTTTCGCTTATTACAAACAAATTTAAAGAAGCAGCTGATTCTTAATTTAAAGCTCACATCAAGTTTTGGGATAGGTGCTATTTTACTTTTCTATTTTACCTCAAGCTTTAATCACATAAATTATAAATCATATATCGTTTATTCTGGATTTGGATTTATTAAAGAAGCTAAATTCATAACACTTTTAAAAGATAAAGATTCAAGTAAGTTTATTAAATATTATGATAGTGGAATGCCTGATGATAAGCAGTTCGAATGGCTGAATGAAAAAGTTGTTTTTGACTTTGCGACAAGGTTTGATCGAAAGGATATTATCCTTCATCTTCTTCCAAGTAAAGTTTCTGAATATGATCGTTTTATTTGTCAATTATACGAAGACAAAAAGTGTCTCTCAGGAAGTTTATTAAAGTTTATGGTGACCATGAATAATCAGAAGTTTCTAACTTATCTCTTAAAGAATAATGATTACCAAATCGAAGATCATACTCTTAGTGATAATCTTTTGATGGCCGCAAATGAATGCAAGGGAAGGTCTATTGCATCTATACTAGATTCTGATTTAATTAAAAGTGATAAGGACAAAAGAGACGTTCTTAATACTTTAGGAAGTTCAAGTGAACATGAGTGTAAGAAAGCGATGAGAGATATTTTAAATAAAGCATATCTGAAATAAAAAAGGCCTCAATCGAGGCCTTTTCTTATATTTGAATTAATCTATTTTTTGAATTTGTTGAATATATTCTCTGTACTCTTGAATATTATCATTTTGTGCTTGGATATTATCTAGCTCTGGTAGGTCGACATTATCAAAAATATTTTTAACTTTGCTATCAATCTCATGCTTAACACCAATTGATAGTAGGAAGTCATAACACTTTAGTGCTTCTTCAATCTTCTTGTTTGCTTCGTGCATAGTCGCTGCATTTGAAGTTTCAAACGTTGAAGGAAGTTCAAGCTTTCCAAGTTTTCCACCTGAAACAACGTGAAGAAGTCCTGGCCAAAATGATGCTTCGTCTGCATCCATTGAGTCGTTAATTGCTAGTGCAAGGATGATATCAATACGCGCTTTTAAAAGAGCAATTGAAATTTCACGGTTGTGTCCTGCAACGATATACTCTTCAGACTTACTTAGAGTTGCACCTTGAGAGTCTTTAATTAGTGCATCTTTCATAAGTGTGTACATCGACATTTCTGCAAAACCATTGTTTTTTGCATTGAATGTTTGACGGTGGTGAACCTTGTGAAGGGCCGCAGCTACAGCATAGAAAGATTGCTCATAGTTACGTTTTTTAAGTGACCACTTTCCAGTGTGAATTGGAGTCATCTTACCTTTCTTCATTGCTTTTTTAACGTTGAATTCACCCTTGATATCTGTTTCATAAACAGAGGCCATATTCTTGTAAAATTCTTCAACTGCATCATAGAAAAGCATGTCACGAATTTCTAAATTATCGTAAGGCTTAATTCCTGTATAAAGGTTGTACTCAAATGCCATAAAGAATTTTGCTGCATTTGTAAGTTTTTGACCCATTTCAATATTATCATTAAGAATAAGAGCAAAGGCATCACGTCTTTCAACTGAAGACTGTGCAGAACGAAGCTGTGAGTATAGTTGTGATGTTGTATCACTCATACCATCAGTCGTCTCACCAAGCTTATCCATTTTTTGTGGCATTTTGATGGCCTCTTTAACTTCCTTACAACCAGTAAATAGCGTAAGTAGCATTAGAGGAATTAAGAACTTTTTCATGACTCTCTCCCAAATTTTCTATATAAAAGTAGGTCTTTGTATGATGTGAGTCACTAAAATGAAAGTGTTTATCTTGACGTGTGAAAGAAGTAACCTGTCTAACTAGCTGAATTAACACTCTGTGACGTTAACAGCGAGTCCTCCGCGACTTGTTTCCTTGTACTTCGTTTGCATATCGGCGCCTGTTTCCTTCATGGTTTTGATAACTTTATCAAGGCTCACAAAATGACTGCCGTCTCCACGCATGGCCATTCTTGCAGCATTGATTGCTTTTACGGCACCCATGGCATTTCGCTCAATACATGGAATTTGAACAAGGCCACCAATAGGATCACAAGTAAGTCCTAAGTTGTGCTCCATTGCGATTTCTGCGGCGTTTTCAATTTGTTCGTTTGTACCACCAAGAACTTGTGCAAGTCCTGCAGCGGCCATTGAACAAGCAACTCCAACTTCACCTTGGCAGCCAACTTCAGCTCCTGAAATTGATGCATTCTTCTTATAAAGAATTCCAACACAGCCTGCGACTAAGAGGAAGTCGACAACCTTATCAATTGAAGCGTCTTTTACAAACTTTAGATAGTATTTGATAACTGCTGGAATGATTCCTGCTGCACCATTTGTTGGTGCCGTCACAACTTTTCCACCAGATGCATTTTCTTCGTTTACTGATATAGCAAAAAGATTTACCCAATCCATAATTGCTAGAGGATCAAGATTCTTTTCACAGTCTTTCTTTAAAAGAGCTTCGTGTAATTTCTTTGCGCGCTTATTAACTTTTAGGCCACCTGGGAGTTGACCTTCTGCTTTTAGGCCCCTACTGATACAATTGTCCATTGCTTGCCAAATAGCTTGTAGGCCGCTGTTTATTTCTTCTTCACTTCGCCATGTTGTTTCGTTTGTCTTAATCAGCTCACAAATTGAAATACCACTTTCATTGGCCGTGGCTAAAAGTTCATCGCCACATGTGAATGGATACTTTACTTTGCTAGTGTGCTGAGAAAAAATATCGCCGTCATTATTCTCACCTTCAGCAACAATAAAGCCACCTCCAATTGAAAAGTAGACTTTCTTAAATAACTCTTTGCCATCTTTATCGATTGCTTGAAAGCACATTCCATTTGAATGGAAGTCTAGCGTTTGCTTTCGGTGAAATAAGATATGTTCACGTGGAATATATGAAATCGTCTTTGCGTTTTCTTTGCCTTCAAAAAATGTGAGCTTTTGTTGGTCATGTGCAGAATCTAGGATGCGATCAATTTGATCAGGACAGATATCTTCTGGTGTGTGGCCACTAAGACCTAGGATTACTGCCTTGTCTGTACCATGTCCTTTTCCTGTGAGAGCAAGGGAGCCATAGAGTGCAGTCGAGACAATATTAGTCTCTTCATAAAGGCCCATCGAAACAAGCTTATCCAGAAATTCTTTAGCGGCCCTCATAGGTCCAACTGTGTGGGAGCTACTTGGCCCAATTCCAATTGAGTAGATATCAAAAACACTTAAATTCATGAGGGATTTATATCAGATGATTATGATTTGAGCTAGCCTAGTTCCACTTATCTTCAAGGTATGTATGAATTGTGTTCACAGTTGCTGCATCTGGCGGATCGTTAAAGAGCATTAACTCCATGACATCACCATTAAAATAGCCTCCATTGCCACTCAAGTTGCCTGTGTGAGTGTAGCTATCGTTTAGGTATGAACCAAGAGAGATGGCCCCTGAGTGGGCATATAAAAGGGAGGTTGAGACTGTTGATCCGATAGAACTTCCGTTGACATAGCAAGTGAGGTCTCCGTCAGGCCCAGCTGCTCCAGCGTAATTGGTGTAATCAAATACCCATGTTACGTGGTAAACGGTATTTGTTGAAATAGGTGCACTCACTGAGGTAAAAGGCTGGCTTCCATCGCCGTCGTTATTAATATTCCAAAAGCCACAGTAGAGATTTCCGCCTTGGATATAAATATTCATTCCACGGCTAGCGCCGCCTTCTTCGTAAATGATCTGAAGATTTGTCACATCAGCGGAGGTTTCAAAAGAGGCCGTTATATTTCTCTGATCAGTAGTGGCCGTATTTAACTCAGCATGGTTTGCAACTGTTAGATATTGACTTGTTCCATTAAAGACAACGTGATTATCAAAGGAATCAAATGTTGGAGCTGCGCCGTTTTGGTAGAAGTGATGAGTGTTGGCACTTGCTGATGTATCAAGCCAGTCTTCAACAGAACCATTGAAGGCACCATTTGAAGCATCAAGGCCTCCGCTATCTAAGATTGAACTAAGATCACTCGCATCTAAACGCGCTACCATATTTGGTAAAGACGTGGCCGGGTTAAAAACTTGGAATGCTCCTGAGTTTTGAATTATTTCGAATCCGGCCTCATCGACGGCCTTTAGAGTTATGTAATAATTTGTTGCTTCTGTAAGGGTGAAGCTTGCGCCATTTACGCCATCTTGAATTTTATAAGATGTGACGTTTCCAATATCGATCCAAGTTTGTACATCTGTTGCTCCTGCACTTGTCCCAATAGCTATTTCATAGTGATCAAGAACACAGTTATCTGTTGCTGCTCCCCAGGTTGTCGTCGTTGATGAGCTTGCCGTGGCATCATCTGCAGAGACATCTGGCACGCCTAAGCCTGCAGGGGAAGTGTTATCCCAGTAGAAACTCGTGCTTGTTAGTGTTGTTGAGATTTGCGCTGTCGCACTTACTGCGCGGACAGAAGGGTAGTAAGCTTGACATTCAGTAAGACCGATAAGGCCTGTGTGAGTGTAATTTGTGACAACTCCAATATCCGTCCAGGCCGTATGCTCTGTGCCACCTGCTGAAGTCCCAAGAGCATATTCAATATGATCTAGGCTTGCTGGATTGGTCCAAGAAATGGCCGGTGAATTTTGAGGTAGAGCGCCTGTAATGATAGCTTGTGCTGTTGAGATAGCAGTTGGCGCAGCCTGTCCAACAGGAGCTGCCTGAATTCCTGATGCACCCTCTGCTCCTCCTGAACAAGAGGTGAGAGTAAGCCCAAGGAAAGTTAATATTATTGCGCACTTAACAACATTCATTCTGGTTAAATTATAGAATGAATGAGTTACAATTTATTTAGGAAATAATTTACCTAGTTTAAGTTGCTGAAATTATTTACCACGAGAGTCTGGATAGATGCATCGATCCCCACAATTCTCTTCGATATCCTGCCACTTGGGATTTTGTTCCAATTCATACTTGTATTTATAGATTTCTTCAGAGGAAGGTTGACGAATTTTCCGCTCATCAGGAATTGCAGCTTCTTCATATGGATTGGTTGTTCCAAAGCTATCCATGCGGTATGCACCGCTCTGATTTTTTGATTTCTGTGCATATATACCAGATGTGAGGAGCAATATAGTCAATATACTTAGGACCTTCATACAAACTATCATGATCAAAAATCATGAATCTTTGATGAAAGACTATGAAAAGAAATTCTTATTTGGTTTCTAAGGCCTGATAAAGTTTTAATGAAATCCAGGCGTCAGTTGCAGCATAACGAATCTGGGCATCAGTTAATTTATTATTTTCCCAATTTGTAAGCTTTGCTTTTTTGGAGATCTTCTTCTCTAAAAGAATTCCTGTAAGGGATTGCAGGCCAAGAGTGATATAGCCTTGGGCCTTAGCGAGATCCTGAACATCGACAACACCTTTAGCATTGATATGATATTGCTTTTTAAGATCACGACAATCGTCCTTTACCGCAACTCCTGTCTTAATAAGCTTCTCGTCTTCTAAGTAATCCACTAGGTAATCTGGGCACTGAATCTTATTTAAACGAAAAAGGAAGCATTCTTCTTCAAATGAAACTTGAATAAGGCTTATGCGAAAGTTATCTGTCTTTTTAAAAGATGGCCTTGATTCAGTATCAAGGCCAGTAACGATGTATTTTTGATTTAATTCTTGAAATCTCTTAGCAATATCTTGGGCCTTTTGTTCTGTATCAATAAGATAAATCTGGCCCGTGTAATCAATCATCTCGAAAGAGTTGATTTCTTCTTTGGTGATTCTTGCTTTAATATTCTTCGTATTCTTCTTCGTATTCTTCAATGACTTCTTCCACTTCTTCTTCGCTATCAGCGTCTTCTTCAAAGATATAAGGCCCTAGAGCTTCTTTTAATTTGTAATCCGTGTAAGCAGAGGCAACTTTTGTAACTGTTTCACCTCGTCCACCAAGTGGAGATGATTGACTATCACACTTCCCACCTTGCTTCTTACACACATTTACTTTATAGCAACCTCTTTTAAAGTCAAAGGTATAATCGATATCACCTGCAACTAAAATTCCAATGACTTCATCTTTATTGTTAAAAACAGCTGAGCCTGAGTTTCCACCAAATGTGTCGAGGTCTGTTATAAACTCTTTGCTATAAATTGGATTTGATACAATTTTTGCACCTGCTGCAACCTTTAATGGCAACCCCGATGGGTAACCTGCTACATAAATATCTGTACCTTTTTTAGTTGCACTTGTTTTATGATTCAGTGTTAAAGGTTTCTTATCAGACGCTTCGCGATCAAGTTCGATTACAGCGTAATCAAGAGTTCCTGTGTATGATGCAGCAACAACGCGCTTACATCCATAAACTTCGCTTTTTTGAATCTCTAAGTGTCCATCTTTATTTATAGAAGTAGAGTTGTAATTAAAAACCCACTTATTATCATTACAGGCCGAAGTCACTTGGTCAGATACTTCTGTTCCGCCACGGATCATACAGTGTCCGGCCGTCATTAGAAGATTTTTTCCAATTAAAAATCCGCTACAGCTTGCGATTGTAGGCTGATCTCTAAATCTCATGTCATTACATGTAGGGTAACCTCTATGATATTTTAAAGTAGGAAATCTTAGAAGCTTTGTATCAGCAACTTTTCCTTTCTCGTCTTTTAAAAAAGCGTAAGCTGGAACCATTGCTGCAACACTATCAACTAGAAATTCTTTATTTGATTCATGTACTTCAACTCGATTGTCACTTCCATAAATAATTTTATTGATGGCCATCGAATTTGTTGAAATTAGTGCTGAAAATAATGCGATTTGCGTAAGATTTAACTTCAATTTTCCCTCTCTTTTACTTTTTGTAAGTTTTTGCAGTTTTCTTTACTTTTGAATATAAGAAAGTTGTGATTTGAAAAACTTACATGATGACGATTACCTAATTTCACGCTACTATCGGGACCTATGAACCAATTAAATAATGTGGATTTACAGCTATCGTCATACGATTACGACTTGCCTAAAGAGCAGATTGCAGAGCGCCCAATTGAAGGACGTCATCACTCAAGATTATTAGTTTACAATTGTGAAACTGATACGATCTCACATCATAAATTTAGTGAACTGATTAATTTTCTCCCAAGTGAGACAACTCTGGTCCTTAATCAGAGTAAGGTATTCCCATGTCGACTAAAAGGTCACAAAGAAAGTGGTGGTAATGCAGAGGTTTTCTTTTTAACTGTTGAGCCAAATGAGGCCGGTCACTATCGCGCTCTTGTTAAGGCCCGTGGAAAGAAGAAGGCCGGCGACAAGTATATCTTTGCCAATGGTCTGACAATTTCTATCGTCGACAATATTGAAGGTGAGTTCTTAATTGCCCCTTCTATCGTTGGTAATGATTTAATTGATTACTTAAATGCTAACGCACTTGTTCCAATTCCTCCTTATATTCGTGGGGGAGAGTCGGACGATCAAGATAAGAAAGACTATCAAACAGTTTTTGCAAATGAGCTTGGAAGTGTTGCTGCTCCAACTGCGGGGCTTCACTTTTCAGATGAACTGCTAGAGCAGATTAAAAGTGAAGGGCATGATATTGCAAAAGTAACTTTACATGTCGGTCTTGGAACTTTTGCTCCTGTAAAAGTTGATAATCTAGAAGATCACAAAATGCACTCTGAAAATTACTTTGTTGATAAAGTAAATTTTGAAAAAATAAAAAATGCTAAAAAACGTTTTGCTGTTGGAACAACGAGTTTAAGAACTCTTGAAACGATTTGGCAAAATGGAGTGGAAGACTATACTCCTGGTGAGATGAAGGACACTTCAATCTTCTTGCACCCTGGTGTTGATGTGAAGAGTATCGACGGTTTAATAACAAATTTTCACCTGCCAAAGTCAACTCTTCTTATGCTTGTGAGTGCGCTAATTGGCCGTGAAAAAACATTAGAAATTTATAATATTGCAGTTAAAGAGGGATATCGTTTCTTTTCATATGGTGATGCGATGTTAATTTTAAGGTAAGTGAATATGATAAAAGTTGAAGGATATAGCGGCAAGGCCCGCGCAACTACAATTACAACTGAACACGGTGAAATTAAAACACCAATCTTTATGCCTGTTGGAACTCGTGCATCAGTTAAGTGTATGTGGCAAGAAGATCTTTATGAGATGAATGCTCAAATCATTCTTGGAAATACATACCACTTATACCTAAGACCTGGGCATGAGCTTATTGAAAAAGTTGGTGGTGGACTTCATGGGTTTATGAATTGGGATCGTCCAATTCTAACAGACTCTGGTGGGTTTCAAGTATTCTCACTTTCAGACATTAATAAAATTACAGAAGAAGGTGTAACTTTCTCTTCACATATTGATGGTTCAAAACACCTTATTTCTCCTGAGAAAAGTATGGAGATTCAAAAGGGCCTAGGCTCTGATATTGTGATGGCCTTTGACGAGTGTCCAAAACTTCCTGCAACGAAGGAAACTCTTCGCGAAAGTATGGAGTTAACACTTAGATGGGCCAAGCGTTGTATCGACTACAAGCTTCGCGACTATCAAAAACTTTTTGGTATTGTTCAAGGAGGGCTTCATAAAGATCTTCGTACGGAATGTATGCAGCGTCTTGAAGAAATGGA
Source organism: Halobacteriovorax sp. GFR8 (assembly GCF_050955245.1). Taxonomy (NCBI): domain Bacteria; kingdom Pseudomonadati; phylum Bdellovibrionota; class Bacteriovoracia; order Bacteriovoracales; family Halobacteriovoraceae; genus Halobacteriovorax; species Halobacteriovorax sp. GFR8. The sequence goes on from NZ_JBPBLR010000002.1 coordinate 1,310,467, forward strand.
CTTTCCAGGACTTGCTCTTGGTGGACTTTCAGTTGGTGAAAAGAATGAAGAGATGGTTGATTTCTTAAATGACTTTGTTCACACAATGCCGGATCAAAAACCAAGATACCTGATGGGTGTTGGTAAGCCTCTTGATATTCTAAATGGAATTCGAGCAGGTATTGATATGTTTGATTGTGTTCTTCCAACTAGAAACGCACGTAATGGACAATTCCTAACACACGATGGGCCATTAAATATTAAGAACCTTCGCTTTAGAGAAGATACATTACCACCTGATCCAAGTTGTGACTGTAAAGTTTGTAAAACGTATTCACGTTCTTATATTAGACACCTCTATACAACTGGAGAGTTTCTTTCTGGTAACTTGATCACTTATCACAATCTTTATTTCATGATTAAGATGACTCAGGATGCACGCGAAGCGATTCTAGCGGATAGGTTTGACGATTATTACAAAGAATTTTATAACAGATACACTTCACGAAAATGGGCCTCAGGCCAATAAATAAAATTAAAAGTTAGGAGAAACAAATGTTACAACTTTTTATATCTAATGCTTATGCTCAAGGTGGTGCTGCTCCAGCTAATTCAGCAATGAACTTTGTTCCAATTATTGCTGTAGTTGCTATTTTTTATTTTCTTGTTTTCAGACCACAAAAGAAACAAATGGAAGAAGAAAAGAAAATGCTTGATACACTTGAAAAAGGTAACCGTGTTTACACAAAGTCAGGTATTTTTGGTACAATTGTTGGGATGACTGAAAAAGTTGTGGACCTTGAAGTTGCTGAAGGTACACGTATTAAAATCCTACGTTCACAACTTGGTGGACTTGAAGAAAGTATTCTTTCTAATAAAAAAGAGGCGTAATCATGTTTGGTGGCTTTGGTGCTGGTGAATTACTTATTGTTTTAGTTTTTGCTCTGATTTTTATCGGACCTAAAAAATTACCTGAACTTGCAAAAGGTTTAGGAAAAGGACTTCGCGAGTTTCAAAAGGCCAAGGATGATTTAATGGACCACGTCAATGATGCTGCAGAGACCAATTCTCACAAAGAGGAATCTGTGGCATCACAAATCACAGAGTCACCTGAAGCTAGCGTTGCAGCGCAAGGTGATGCCAAAATTAGCAATTCTGATAATTCTGAAGATGAAAAAGACCAAGTGATTGAGTCGGAAAAATCAAAGCAATCGTAAGTTTTTGAAATTAATATTCTCTTAATATTGTTTTTAAGTAGTTAATCTCATATAATTTTTGTAGTTTATTTAACTCAAATATTCGAGAAAACCAAAAGAAACCCAAGGATTAGGAGAATCTAATGAGAAGAGGCTGGTGGTATCGCTTCGTATTTCTACTTATCGTAGCGATCATTTCAGGTATTTCGATTGTACCTACTGCATTTAATTTTAAAGAAACTGACAATTTTCCAGTTAAGTCTAAGATCAACTTAGGACTAGACCTTCAAGGTGGTCTGTACATGATCTTAGGAATTGACTTCAAAAAGGTCTACAAGGACGAGGTTAAAGGATACGCACGCCGTTTAGAATTTAGCTTCAAGGACAAAACTGGTAACGGTTTTGAAATTGGTGACCTAGATTCATCTGATGAACTAGACCCACGCCAAGAAATCATCCTAGGTTCATCAACTGATGTTGAGACACTAAAGGATATTATTCACGACCAATACAATGGTTTTTTAAGAGTAACAAAAGACACAGGTAGTACAATTTCTGTTGCCCTAACTAAGAAAGTTAAGACAGATATTGAAGATCAATCTGTAAAAAGATCAATCGAAGTTATCCGTAACCGTATTGATGAATTTGGTGTAACTGAGCCAGAGATTATCTCTCAAGGTAAAGACCGTATTGTTGTTCAGCTTCCGGGTGTTAAGGATATCGAAAGAGCAAAAGAGCTTATCGGTAAAACAGCAAAGCTTGAATTTAAGATGGTTAATTCTGAAATTGCTCCAATCACTATTCAAGGTTGGGTGTCAAAAGCAAAAGAGCAAGGAATCGATTACAAAAAAGGTGAGAGATTTTCTGATTACGTGACAAAGGTTAACGAAATCGTAGCTTCTGATCTTCCTAAAGGTCATGTTCTTGCATTTGAAAGAGTAACTAATGCAAAAGGTGACATCCTTCAATTAGTTCCATACTTAATTGAATCTGTTGCACGCCTTACTGGTGAAGACCTTGAAGATGCAAGAGTTCAATTTAACCCACAAAATAATAACAACCCAGAAGTAGGGCTTAACTTTAAGTCTCGTGGTGCAAAGATCTTTGCAGAAGTTACTGGTGAGAACGTAGGACGTTTAATGGCGATTACTCTTGATGGTAACGTTTATTCAGCTCCACGTATTAATGGTAAAATTGCTGGTGGACGCGCGACGATTTCTCTTGGTGGTAAAAGTTATAATGAGCAACTTAAAGAAGCAAAAGACTTAGCTCTTGTTCTTCGTGCCGGTGCTCTTCCTGTTCAGCTTGATTTCCTTGAGCAAAGAACAGTTGGTCCATCTCTTGGTGCCGATTCAATTGATAAGGCAAGATTCGCTGCAATCATTGGTTGTGTTCTAGTATTTGGTTTCATTCTTGTTTACTACAGAATTTCTGGTGTTTTCGCTGTTACAACACTAGCGCTAAACGTACTTATTATTCTGGCAATGCTTGTAGGTCTTGGAGCAACTCTAACTCTTCCTGGTATTGCAGGGATCGCTCTTACTGTTGGTATGGCCATTGACGCCAATATCATTATCTATGAGCGTATTCGAGAGGAAATACGAAATAATGTCGGCTTTTATAAAGCTGTTGAAAACGGATTCAACTCTGCTTTCTGGACAATTATTGATGCAAACATCACGACTGCTCTTGCTGGTATCTGTCTACTAAACTTTGGTACAGGTCCAATTAGAGGTTTCGCTGTTACATTATTAATTGGTATTTTTGCAACTGTTTACACTTCTTACTTTGTTTCAAAGCTTTTCTTTGAATTCTATATGAATAAAGTAGAAGGTCAGGACTTAAGCATTTAAGGATTGGAGTTTAAAATGTTTGAAATTATTAAAAGTAATACAAATTTTAATTTTGTTAATAAATTTGGAATTGCAGGTTTTATCTCTTTAATTCTTGTAATTGCTTCACTTGTTCTAATCGGTACTAAAATGAAATACGGGGTAGATTTCCGTGGTGGTGCTGAGATTCAAGTTAAGTTCCAAAAATCTGAAAACCTAGATGAACTTCGTCGTGAGATGAAGTCAGCTGGTTTCACTGGGGTTACAATCCAAACAATTGGTGAGCCTCAAATGAATGAATACCTACTTAAAGTTAGTGCAAACGAAGGTAACTTAAACGAAGTTACTGAAAAGGTTTCACAGACACTAACGACTAAGTATCAGCAAGATGGTGTAGAGATCAGAAAAGTTGATATCGTTGGTCCAAAGGCCGGTGCTGAACTTAGAAAGTCTGGTTTCCTTGCAATGCTTTGGGCGCTTCTTGCAATTATGATCTATGTTGGTCTACGTTTCGATTTCAAGTACTCACCGGGTGCAATTGTTGCTCTTTTCCATGACGTAACAATTATTCTAGGTGTATTTGCTCTAACAGGAACAGAGTTTACACTTCAGACTGTTGCTGCAATTCTTGCGGTTATCGGTTACTCGGTTAACGATACAGTTATCGTCTATGACCGTGTACGTGAGCATGAGCAAAAATTTGTTGGACGTGATATTAAAGATCATATCAATAATGCAATTAACGAAACACTTTCAAGAACAATCCTTACTTCAGGTACGACACTTTTCGTATCTGCGACGATGTTCTTTGTAGGTGGTCTTGCTATTCGTGATTTCTTTATGGCGATCACTCTTGGTGTTGTTGTTGGTACTTATTCATCTAACTTCGTTGCAGCACCAGTTGTACTTCTATTTGATAAATTTAGAGGGGAGCAGGCGAAAACTGCAGATGCAAACGCTTAATTCAGAAATTAATTTTATTAAATACTTAATTGCCCTGTGTGTACTTCTGAGTACACATGGGGTTTTTGCGTATGGTGACGAAGATTACGACAGTCGTGATAAGACGACTTCTTCCCAAGATGTCGAAAATCTTCAAGAGTCAATAGAGACTCTTAACCAAGAGATCAAAAAAAATGGCGGCCAAGCTACAAATATAGTGGCCATGCCAACTCAAGGTCTTGCTCTAAAAAATGGTAAGGCCGACCCTGAGATGATGAGACGTGCTATTAAGATGATTAATGCACAATTTAAAAATGTTCCTGATGCACAAGTTGCCCAGATGATCCGTGAAAATGCTACGCAAAATCCAATCATGCAATTCTTTGTTAATAGTGATAAGCTTGTAAACTTTGCAGTAGGGATTGTTAAAGATGATAAGGCCTTGCTTTACTTATTCGAATTAACTCAGGATAAGGATGTTCTAAAGCTTGCCCTTGGTGTTGTTATCTTTCTTTTCATCATAAGCTTCTTTCTAAAACGTGCATTTATTAAGAAAGACGAATTCTTTGTCTTTCGCTACGTAAAGTCGCTAATCTTCTTTGTTTTTTCAACGGGATTAAAAGCCGGTGTTCTTTATTTTATCTATAAAGACTACCTAGATCCAAGTGTCGATGTTTTCATTAAGAGAGTTCTCTAACTTTTAGTTACCACTGGTTACGGGAATACAACCCATCTTACGATCAAGCGGTTTGATTGTTGTAGGAATTGATGTTGTGTAACCACTACTTGCAAGCTCACTTGAGTGCATCACTTGATATAGCTTCTGGTAACCACGCTTTTGTACATATGGTGCATCTTCATCAGCTGGCCAGTAGAAGTAGGTAGGTTGTGATTGTGTATCACTTGTTGGTTTGTAATGGATTCCATCATTAGTTAAGTGAAACCAGATTTTCTTTAGCTGGCCTTCTCTAATAAACATAACGTCAGCAGGTTTAATCTCTTGCTTATTTCCATCACCAAGATCAATTACTTCACGTGGACCTTTGGCAAAGTAGAGACCTTCAGTAGGTGTTCCAATAATTTCACCAAGCGCCTTGAATTCAATATTCGATGAATTGTATTCAGTGTAGCCTGGACAAATTGCACGTCCACTATTGTCTGTAAAGAATGGAATCATAGCGAGTCCTGATTGAATTAGCCCTGACTCAGCTCCTGAACATGCCTCTGGGAAGCCTCCATCTTCAACGCTAACATTTGGTGCCACACAAGTTTCAAGAGGTGCAAAGTACGTTTTTGTGCCGCTAACGTTGGCCCCCATTTCAATCATGCGATCCTTAATTAGGAAATCAACCTTGCGATTTTCTCCATCTGCAATAAAGCGCACATCGTTTACATCCCACAGAGAAAAGTGATCTGGCACTAGCTCGAGACGCGGAAATTGTGGAGCATCATCGTTTTGTCCTGTCTTGATATAGTCGTGACAAAAGATTGTATCTGAAACACCCGGTGGAAGATAAGGAGTCGGGTAGTCAACAGGCATATAGAAGTGCTTTCTTACTGTATCAAGATAGATCTGATCTCTTGGATCATAGTTTGAACTTGTGGCCGTCGCGCGAATCATACAAGTATATTGTGAGATAAGCTTTATTTTGAGGTTACCTTCGTACTCGTCATCATCACCTGGCTCAAATAATTTGAACTGCTCGTAATCACTTTTTGCATTCTCAACGCCACTTCCAGTTTCTTCAATATGGAAAGTATAAGCTTCCCCAAAGTTTACTGTCGTGGCCTCAAGGTTTGCTTCAAAAATATTTGTTCCTTGATAAGTCTTAAGGTCGGCCGTGTAGCGACGTCCGTCGATATCTGTGGCCACTAGCTGACAAGAAGGTGGGTTTTGGGCACCGTTATCAATTGAATTGTTACAGAAACCAAAAAGATTTTGTAGGTTAGCGTCGTCTTTAATTTTTGGCCCAACTGTTACTGTTCCATATAGAGTAGCGACAGTGGCAGTCTTTTCTTGGCAAGTTGCTGCACATGAGGCACCACTTGTTACCGAGGCAACTTTTTGATTCTTACAAATACAAAAATCGTCATCAATAAATACGGAGTCACTTGGACGAGCAATTACTTCGGGTGCTGTGATACAAACACCTGCAGAGGCTTCAATATTTTCGCGAGTAAAATCATCAAGTGTTTCATCGGCCAGGATTTCTTCTAATTGTGATTCGTCTGCAACGACTTCTCCTTCACCACATGAACTTGCACAGACATTTCCTTCGTTTAGAAGAAAGAATAGATCTTCACATGTATCGATATTATTGATGTCATCAAAGAACCCATCTGGACGTGCAACCTGTGGAACACAGGAAGATGTGATAAATAAGAATACAATTAAATATATTACCTTCATTGGCCTATTTCCTTAATTTTCTACTTACTTAATCGCCAGTTTTCGTTGACTTCTTTAATTTTAGGTTAATTTCTTACATTTCATTGAAATTGTGTGAGAATTGACGTAATTTTAAGTAGTTATACTGTTAGGAAATAAAATCTAGTGTATAATGATAGTAAAGTTTTTGTGGCACAATAAATATTCCTAATGTTTTTAGAGACTTGGACGATAAGTGAGGTAACTAAAAATCATAGGATTGAGTTTGTGCTCGAAAGAGTTCTCATATCGAGAGGAGATTATAATGACAAAAGCAGATTTAATTGCAGCAATCGAAAAGCAAGCAAATGTAACGCACAAGCAGGCCGAGACTGTTGTTAATATTTGTTTTGATGACATGATCAATGCTTTATTCAATGATGAAAGAATCGAAATCAGAGGTTTCGGATCTTTTGCAAATCGTAATTATAAAGCGTACGAAGGTCGTAACCCAAAGACTGGTAAGGTAGTGAAAGTGCCACCGAAGAAAGTTCCATTTTTCAAAGTTGGTAAAGAACTAAGAGAAATGGTTGATGAGGGTAAAGACAAGTACGTTATCCGCGAAGCTTAACGGCCACGCATCCTGTTTTTTTAATACTTAAGTATAGGCCTGCCGCATTAGTGGCAGGTCAATATTTTTAAGCATTTAAATTGACTTATTAAAAAATATCCATATTATAGGAAATCTAAAATCATTCTGCGGACGGGTGCTAGAGTGGTCTAATAGGGCAGTTTGCAAAACTGTTTTTCACCGGTTCAAATCCGGTCTCGTCCTCCAAATAAAAAAGCCAGCTTTATAGCTGGCTTTTTTATTTTCTGAGTCCGAGTCTCGAATTTAAACATGTTTTTCCGAGTTTTGGAGGCGGCATCTGCAGGAGCAGATGAAGCCGAACAATCCAGTGAGGCCCATGGATGGGCCGAGTCGGACTCCCTGTAAACTAGCGGTCTACTTTTATTAAGAGCGAGCTGGATGCGAAGGAGAGAGAGTAAATCCGGTCTCGTCCTCCACATTGAAACTCCAAGGCTTATGTCTTTGGCGTTCTTGTTTTATGGAGCATGAATTATTTTACTTCTCTATATTTGCACTCTTATTTCATGTATAATTTATACTTACACTTGCTAGAATTTTTATAATGATACCTTACTAATAAATTGGAATTAATATGATTACAAAATACTTTGTAGCTGCTTGTAAGTTAATCTTATTCACTAGCCTATTTATTTCTTTTACGTCATGTTCATCTTCTCAACTTAAACCAAATGATTTGATATTTACTAAAGAGATTTATTATCAAAGTCCAAAGAAACTTCTAAATGAGAAAGAAATACATAAAGATTTAAATTTATTAATATATGCACTTGAAAATGGGTATGGAGCAAAAGATCACCTTCCTGGTGATCAATTTGATCAAGCCGTTAGCTCTCTTAATAAGATTAAAGACTATAAAAAATTATCGGGAAAGCAATTTTGTAAACTTGTAGGAGATGCTTTATGGCCTGTTCAAGACGGTCACCTTTATGTTCTTGCAAGAGGGAAGTACTGTGGTCTACAACAGAAGCGAAGAGAATGGAAAGGAAGAGTTGGGAAAAATTGGGCCTATAATGATTATAAAGAGGATAATCGGCCATGGCATATGAAATCAATTATTAAAAACGGAAAACGTATTGGAATGATTTCTATTATTTATTATCCAAGTCATAAAGATACAAAATGGAATGGATTTATAGAACAGTCAAAAAATCTTATCAAAAGTTCTGATGTACTAGTTGTTGATCTTAGAGGCAATCAAGGTGGAGATGATACTAAAGGATTTGAGCTCGCATCAATTTTACAAGATCGTGTTGTAAAGCCGGGGTGGGATAAGACAATCGACAGATTGACTCCTGAAACATTAGCTCTTTCGCAAAATAGTTGGTTAATGAATAAGTATAGTTTTGAGCATAAAAATAAACAGATACCAAGCTATATTGAGAACTTTATTAAAGAACGTAAAGAAATCTTACAAAATGCATTGGATGGTAAGTACCAAAAGACAAAAGTTTACTCTTGGGATCAATCAAAATACCCTATAGGTAAAAACGCTTACCAAGGAAAGATATTTCTCTTACAAGATAAAGAGTGTCGCTCAAGTGGAGAGAGCTCTCTTGAAGTCCTTGCCAAACACCCTAATGCTACTACACTTGGTGAAAATACTTTAGGAATGTATCATTTTGGTAATGTTAATAAGCTAGTTCTTCCAAATTCTAAGTTACTAATTGGTATTGCATCAAAATATAATGCTTATAGCGATGATCGTAATATAGATAAAATAGGCATGAAACCAAATATTGTAATACCTAAAGACGAAGATGCTCTAGAGTACGTATTAAAAAATAAAATTTGATAAGAAACTAGACAAATTACTTGGCAGACATTTTGGACTTACTTTTCCAGATTTTCCTGAATATGCTTTACAATTTAGTGGAGAATGAATGTAGTCTAGATTCAAATGTGAATGGCCCTATTTTTGTCTTGTTTCTGACCCGAATAAATAGTATAATCAGGTCAGGATTGACCCGAATGTAGTGTGTAATCAGGTCAGAAATGAGGTAACTGTGCAAAATTACATTTGGCAACATTCGAATTGGCCTAACTTCAATTGGAATACCACTAAAATTACTCCATATCTTCAAAGTGCAAGACAGACTCAGCAACAACTTCTCTCTGCTGTAGGTTCAATTAACTTAAATAATCTAGGAGAGATCCTAGCTTCAGAGGTCATCGAAACATCTTCAATTGAAGGGGAAGTTTTAGATCCTAATGACGTTAGATCTAGTGTGGCCAAAAGACTTGGGCTCACACGCGCAGGCCTACCAAAACCATCAAGGCATACTGAAGGTATCGTTGAAATGCTTATGGAGGCAACAATTAACTTCAGATATCCTCTTACAAAAAATAGACTTTTTCAATGGCATAAACTTTTATTTTTAAATTCACAAACTTTTATTACAAATGAAGAGATAGGACAATTCAGAATTAGTAAGAATCCTATGCGTGTAATTTCTGGGCGTATGGGTAGTGAAGTCATTCACTATGAGGCACCTCCTTCAGGCGATGTTAATAAAGAAATTCAGAAGTTTTTAAACTGGTTTAGCAGTGAAGAGAGTCTCTCGCTTGATGGTTATATAAGAGCAGCGATTGCTCATTTTTGGTTTGTTACGATTCACCCTTTTGAAGATGGTAATGGGCGTATTTCAAGATGCATAACTGATATGGCCATTGCTCAGGATGAACAATCTCAAAATCGTTACTACAGTTTATCTACACAAATAAGAATTGATCGTAAAAAGTATTATGAAATTCTAGAAGAAACACAAAAAGGTGAAGGTGATATAAGTCAGTGGTTAGTTTGGTTTCTTGAGACGATTACCAAAAGTATAAATGCTTCTCTTTCAAATATTAATAAATCACTTTCAATTTCAAAGTTCTTTGATGTTATTAGTGATATGAGCTTAAATGAGAGACAGCTTAAGGTGATGAGGAAATTACTTGAAAACCTTCCTGATGACTTTCAAGGAGGACTTACGAATAAAAAGTATGTCGCTATGGCAAAAACGAGTCCAGAAAGTGCAAAGAGAGACTTAAAAGATTTATTGGAAAAAGGGCTTATTTTAAAAAATGATGGAGCAGGTCGCTCGACAAGTTATCGTCTCAATCGAGAAAATATAAAGTAATGGCAGTGCTTATCTGTGCTTAATTGAATAATTAACTTATTGAAATATTGGAGATTCTATCGAATCCTCCATAGGACTTATGATATCTATCATGGTCCACGTGAAAGCAAAAATAAGCAAGATTGGTTTCTTTTTTATGAAGACCATAATGATATCAGGAGAAAGTTTAGAAAACACTGCAAGAAAGGTTTTCATGCGTGTAGGCATTCATATACGACCAACTTAATAGGAAAACTTAGAAATCCTATTGTAACTAGACAGATTACAGGTCATAGAAGTACGGACGTATTTGATAGGTATGTTCATCTATACGCTGACTTGATGGAAAAATCTAACATTACAAAAAAAGAAGGGAAAAGAGGGCTGTTTATTATTGAAGAAGGTGAGACGGCATAGAGGGGAATTGATGAAAAAGATAATGATTGTATTTATTAGCTTAATGACTATGAATGCTTATGCTTTAATTGATTATAAAATTTCAAAAGTACATGGATTGATAAAGTTTTTAGATTTACTAGGTGAAAATAAAAAAGAGTACTGGGAGTTGATTCCTAAAGATAAAGAAAAAGAAGTAGGTGTCCTTGTAAATGATTTTTACAAGTTAAAAAACAGATATTTTTTCTCTAGCTTTTCACTAAATAAGAAAAATTATAAATCGGGACGACAAAGTATAAATTCATTAATTTTGTGGCAGTCAATGAACTCTGTAGATATAGGTGACTTCAATAGCAGAGTTACTGGTTTGTTAACAATAAAAAATCAGAAAAAATTAACATCTATCTTAGTTGAGATAGAACCATTTTACACAAAATTTTGGAATGAAAATAAAAAACACCTTTATAAGTTTAAAAAAAGAACAGACAGGCTTATAAGAGAGAACAAAAAGTTTAAGAAATCAATTCAGGCTATTAAGAAATTTTATAATGCAGAATGGGATGATGATTTAGACTTCCCAGTTGGTATTTACCTGCTACCTGAGGGGACAAAGGCAAGTGGTGCACAGTCATTTGACCAGTTTGAAGAGGCGTCAATCGTTGTTAATGGAGACTTTAATGGGAGGATGGGTGTTATTGTTCATGAAATGAGTCATTCATTCTTTGCCAATAAAGATGCTAGTAAGTTTCAAAAGCTGGAAAACTTTTACAATGAACATAGTGACCCATTCGCAAAGCATGCATATACATATTTAAATGAGGGGTTAGCGACAGCGATTGGAAACGGGTACGTCTTTAATTTACTTACCGGAAAAGTTGATAAAAGTTGGTATAACAATGTTTATATTGAGGGGTTTGCGAGAGAGATGTATCCGCTGGTTGTAGATTATATTAAGAATGGAAAGTCTCTTAATGATGCTTTTTACCAAAAATCTATATCAAGTTTCAAAAAAAGGTTTCCTGATATAAATGAAAGGTTTGAGTCTCTTTTAAATAAGCCTCTGGTTTCCACCATTGGAAGATTACAGAAAGAGGAGATAGAGCCTATACTGAGGGATGCATTTAGAACTAGTGGCGTGAATTACTCAACACCATTTACACACCCTTATACGGTAGAGGATTATACAGACAAGTCTATGCCTCTAATATTGGTAGTAGGGGATTGGAGTGAAAAAGCATTAACCTCTGTAAAAAAGGCATATCCATCAATTTATCAGGATGTTAAAAAAATAGTGAAAAAAGATTATGTATACTTTTTTAAGAATAATAAATTTCATTTGGTGGTAAAATACAAAGACAGTAAATCTTTTATCAGAACTGTAAATAAAATCGTTAAGCAAAAAAAGATATAATAATAAAGAGGGAGTAGACCTACCTCTTTAGACAAGCAAGCCTTATTGGGATACCAGCATCCCTTCAAGGATTCTTAGTTTGATTTCTTGTTCTCCCATTTTTAATTCCTCCTGACTGAAAACTTCAAGGGGCTTTGTCTCTCCAGCTTTAAGAAGTACAGTATAGTAGTGTTTTCCAATTTTCTTAGAAAAACCTTTAGTGCAATCAATAGATATGATCGCAACAAAGATGGTGATCAGGTGAAGCGACTTCATCAACAGGACTTTTGTCAGGCCATTGGTATAACGAGTGATGAAAAGTATGAATCTGAAGGCGGCCCGGATTTAGCAACAGTTTATAAGCTGATGCTTGAGAACGTAACTGCGAGAAAAAGAATTGAAAGTTCATTTCGATTTATTGATTGGATTTGCTTTAATTTATTAATTGGAAATAATGACAGTCACGCTAATTCATGAGTATTATTGTTGGTTGAGATTGATAAAAATCATCATGTAAGACTTTGCTTACATGTGCTTGATTGAACACTTAACTTGTTGAAATATCGGAGAATCTATCGAATCCTCCAAATTCAAAAAGAAAAACCCAGGCTTGTCCTGGGTTTTCTTTTTTATTACCGAATATAATTTTTAAATAATTACTTTCTTAGATATTCATACAATCGTATGTTGCATATTTCTTTGTTTCGATATCGTAAAGATAGAGTGCTTCACCATATTGTTTCGTTCGAGCAAAATAGAGTCCACCTGATCTTGGATTTCCACAGTAGAATCTCTTATTCTTCTCAAGCCTTCTGACTGCAGTGGCTGCACCATCAAGGTCCTTCCACCACTTTCCGTATGTTGCTTCATTGATATTGTCTTGTGCTTTTATAAATTCTTTTTGAACTTCGTCATAGAATGGAAGAGATTCGTTAAACTCTTGACATGGGTATGACTTAAGATCATTTAGGTCTGTATTATCAACGTAGTGGTAAATATCGTCATTTTTATCAGTATAGATTTTAATGTGAAAGTCAGTTCTTCCGCAGTAGATTACAGCGGCATATGATGACATTGTCATTAGAAATAATGCAGTTATAGCAAGTGCTTTCATATCGTTTCCTTAGGTTATATGCATGTAATATATACTAAGATGCTCTGTAAGGAACTAGAGTCTGTAAAAATGTACCCAGCTCGTCAAGTCGTCTCTTGCACTGTTGATAGGCTCCTGAAGAGCTCATGTCCTTTCTTTGTAGGAGTTCTTCTATTGGGTATTACATATTTCAGTAAGTTGTACTTTGTAACTTATTTTATTCATAAGTTCCTGAATATATTCATTTTTATGTCATACTATGTCGAAGAGAGGACATATGAAACTATATCTATTTCTCATGATTTTTTGTACTTCGATTAGTGCAGGTAACGTCAAGATAAATTCCCAAGGTCCTGATGATGCTAAAATAATTGAATTGCAGCAAGTTTTTATAGAGTGCAATGTGGAGGATGCTGCTACTGATATCACATGTGAATATTTTGGAGATGGGTACTTTGATGGTTCAACTGCAATTTGGAAGATAAATAATCAAAGCGTAGAAAAGCCTGTTTTTAAAGTAAGCACTTTAAAAGATAGGAATGTGGTAGAGTTATTTAAGAAGACTGGTGATAAAATAGTTTTAGGCCGAACTTATATTTTCTATAAAAAGCACATTGGAATAAATCTTAAAAATGGTTTTAAAGATATTCCAAATGTTGTCTACTTTCGTAATCGGTCATTCAAAGAAACAATAGAGTTAAAGTATCCGTTAGATACTAAGAAGGCAAATGTCGAAATTTATTTAGAAGAAAAATTGATAGATAAATCTGGTGTAAGTATACAGAGTAATCAAGTTACTTTCGATTTAATCGGCATCGAAAATAAAGCTAACGTAAAGCTTGTTTACCGCGAAGGCGATTATAAATCTGAACTTTACATGACTTATATAAGAGGAGATGGGAGAGTCAAGCTTTCGAAAGATTTTGAAGGAAAGACTGCATATATTAGTTTTGTTGAAGAAGAGATTGAACGTTGGACAACTGTTTCTCAAAAAATTATTGATGGTGAAGTTAGAAACTTATTTGATGGAAACTATTTTATATTTATCGATGGTGATGATCAGTTAGGAAGGTTTATACAGGTCAAAAATGGTAAAGCTGTTGATTTACATAAGCTTACTTTTAAGAATAAAGATTATAGCGAAACGTTGAAGTATTATACATTGGATTCAGCACCTGCTATCCAAGGTGAATCTTATACTTATAAATCGGGAACTAAGGTCATCTATGAAAAGATTAATTCTGGTGACTATGGTGGGTTATCAATACCTTTAAACCTTAATCATGTGATTGAGAAAACGTTACTCTTCGTTGTTGTGAAATCAAGTAATGAAGTAAAGGTCCATCCATATGATTTAAGTAAATTATATGCAGGGGCATCTGATACTGGACTTGAAGTAAATACTATCGTTGAAAAAGGTAGTGATGTGTTTATTTCTTATTGGTATTTTAAAAATAAGTAAATTAGTACATACATACTTGTTTTAGGGGAATCTTAAATGATGAGGATTATATTATTTGGTTTAGTCTCAATTGTAATATCTTCATGTACGACAGGGCCAACTCCGTTGCCAGTCATTAATAAAACAATGGCAGATAAATGTCGTGAGGATATGTTTGAAAATGTAAGTAAGTTAATTATTCCAGATTTCGAATATAAGCTCTCAGAGTATTATAGAAGATCAATGGTTAGAATAAGAGGAAAACTTAAGAATACTAATATTCAAGTGCTAGTTACAAAGTCTGGAAAACTTGCTCCACGAATAATATGTCCAAAGGAAGGTATTGGGGAAGGTCCGTTTGAAATCTCTAAATGCGATCAAGAAATTAGTGATAAAAAAATTAAAAGTGTAAATAGGCAAATTAGGTGTGACGACTTATCGCTATTAGCACAAACAATATACAAGTCATTAGAATGTTCTGTGCAGGCAAGAGATTATGCTTTTGTTATTGATCAAACAAAGATTTTACAAGATAAGGATTTTTTAGGTGGCTGCCTTCCAGATGATGTGAGAAACCATCAAGTTTTAAAATATAAAGAGCGATCACCTGGAAAATATATTCTTATTCTGTGAATTATTAATTAATAGCGTCGATACATATAAAGTAAACTTCCAGTAGACGCCTGTAAGTCATCTGACTCTGCTAATATGACCTCTTTATATTGGCCTTTAGTTTAAGTTGCTAATAGTTAAAAAGTATCGTCGTAATACAATCCTACACTTGCATAAGTTTCTGAATTTACTTCTTTCTTTGTGTTTTTCTTGGCCTCATCGTCCTCAAAATATAAGATAGAGTTTTTTTAAGAAGACTTAAGAAAGACTATAATTGTAAGACTCTTATATTTGCAGATAATCTTAAGTCTATGGAATTTGTAGAAAATACTTCTCAATTATCAGGTAAGAAAATTGGCATCATAAGAGAAGTCCAAGGGCCAATTCTAATCATAGAATGTGACTACCTTCCTCCTATAAAACAGGCCCTTTACCTTTTTAAAAACGGTGAAAAATACCTTTTTGAAGTATATCAGCATATCGGAGAAAAGTATGTGAGGGCCGTTGCTTTACATACGGCCTCGAGTCTAAAAAGAGGCCTTCGTGTATACGATACGGGAAGCACTTTATCCATTCCTGTTACACCAGATTGTCTTGGGCGAGTTTTAAATGTTTTCGGCGAGCCCCTAGATAATGGTGATTATTTAAAGGAGACAACTCAATACAATATACACTCTAGACCAGGCCCCCTTTCAGAAGCTACATTCAACCATGAGGTATTGGAAACTGGTATAAAGGTAATCGATCTTTTATGCCCATTTGTCCGAAGTGGAAAAGTTGGCCTTTTTGGAGGAGCAGGCGTAGGGAAGACAGTTCTTGTGATGGAGCTTATGAATTCAATTGTATCAATTCATAAAGGCATCCCGATTTTTGCTGGTATTGGAGAAAGGATTCGTGAGGCCCATGAATTATGGGCAAAAATGAAAGAGGCCAATGTTATGTCAAGGTCACTTTTAGTTTTTGGACAAATGGACGAATCTCCAGGAGTGAGATTTAGAGTAGGTTTAACTGCACTTAGCTATGCAGAGTATTTAAGAGATACATTAAAAAGCGAAGTTTTATTACTTATTGATAATGTTTATCGATTTGTTCAGGCAGGTAGCGAGATTTCTGGACTTTTAGGTCGGATGCCTTCATCTGTTGGTTATCAGCCAACTCTTATGACAGAAATATCAGAGCTTGAAGAAAGAATTATTTCTACACCAAACGGAGGGATGACGTCAGTTCAAGCCGTTTATGTGCCTGCAGATGATATGACGGATCCAGCTGTGACAGGAATTCTTTCTCATCTAGATACAACGGTTATTCTCTCCCGATCTCAGGCCGCAAAAGGTATTTATCCTGCCATTGATATTTTAAAATCTAAAAGTCGATTTATGAATTCTCACTTCTTAGGACATAAACATTACTCAATTGCAAAGTCTGTTAAGGAACATATTGCGAGATATAAAGAACTAGAAGATATCATTACGATGTTAGGAATTGAAGAATTGTCTCCTGAGGATCGAAAAATTGTAGCGCGTGCTCGTAAATTACAAAATTACTTAACTCAGCCTTTTTCAGTAACTCAAGGGTTTTCTGGTATTAAGGGAGTTTCTGTTTCTCTTAATCAAACGTTAGAGGACTGTGAAAATATAATCTCTGGTATCTTTGATCACTTATCAGAAGATCAATTTTATATGAAAGGTTCGATTACTGGTCTGGAGACAAAGTTATGAAGACTTTTAGCATAATGATACTGACTCCTCGTGAACGACTAAAAATTGATAATGTTGTTTGTTTTACAGGACATGATGAATCAGGAAGCTTCAATATCTTGGCCAATGCCTCAAGAAGAATGACCATTCTATCATTTGGACTCGCTAGTTTTCGGGATGTAAAGGATCAGAATGAATTCTTGGCAATTTACGAGGGGGTTCTTTACTTTAAGGAAAATGAATTAAAAATTATTGCTCCTTTTTTCTATCGATCTAAAGTCTATGACGAAATTCATCAAAAGGTTGATGAGTACTTTAAGTTACGTGAGTCTGCAATAAAAGAAAAGAAGCGTAACCTGAATAAGTTAGACCAAGAAATTTTAAAGCAAATAACGAAAGAAAAGTTTGGCCTAGAATCATGAATAATCGAAAAAGAAATGAGAGATTTAAGAATAGAATTAAAAAAGATATTGAAAGAATTAAGACCTCTGAGAAAAGTAAAAACACATTACTATCTCAAACAATTTACTTAGGCGCCATTGGGATAATGTTAGCTTTACCAATTATTGGGGGAGCTTATCTTGGAAGATGGCTTGATGAAAAAGTACTCGGCTTTTCATTTAGCTGGACTATTTCTTTAATTTTTCTAGGAGTTGTTATTGGTGGAATCAACGTCTATTTTTTTATAAAAAGGAATGAAGAGTGAATAGCAACAAGCTTTTTGAAAGTATTGTTTTTTATGTCGCAACTATACCCGTTAGTAATAGTGTTGTGATTTCATGGATTATCATAGGGATGCTACTTGTACTTTCCCTTATTACATCATGGCACCTTAAAAATGTTCCTTCAAATTACCAATCTTTCATTGAAATTGTTGCTACTTCGATAAGAGATATGATTGAAGATATGATTCCTGGTAAAGCAGATATGATCTTCTCATTTATAACAACTCTTTGGATATTCATCTTCTTTTCTAATCTTATTGGTTTAATACCTGGGTTTTCTTCACCAACGTCTGATTTATCAACAACGACGGCCTTGGCCTTTGTTGTTTTTTTCTCTGTTCATTGGTTTGGTATAAAATCCATTGGTTTAAAAAGGTACTTAAAACATTATGCAACACCAAGTCCAATTTTAATACCAATCCACTTAATTAGCGAGTTTTCTAGAACGATTGCTCTGGCCATAAGACTTTTTGGTAACGTTATGAGCTTGGAAATTGCTGCTGCTCTTGTACTAATGGTTGCCGGTTTTTTGGTTCCAGTTCCAATCCTTTTGCTACATATTGTTGAGGCCGTGATCCAGACTTATTTATTTGGAATGCTATCTCTTATATATATTGCTGGAGGAATCCAGTCGCAAGAAATTCAATTAAAAAAACAAGAAGATAATAAAGGAAATACTTATGAATGATATCAGTTTTTTTAGTCTTATTTCAACAGTTGTAGCTGGTTTAGGTATTGTTTTGGGAACAATGATCCCTGCTTTGGCCATGGGAAGAGCAATTGGTAAAGCATTGGAAGCTTTATCGAGGCAACCTGAAGCTGAAAAGTCGATAACTCGAACTTTATTTGTTGGTTTGGCCATGATTGAGTCTCTTTCAATCTATTGTTTAGTCGTGGTTTTAATTATTTTATTTCGAAACCCTCTTCTAGAGTATGTACTGAGTAAATAGGAGCTTATTGTGGAGTTTAGTTTATCAACATTTATTTTAGAAGTTCTTAATTTCTTAGTACTGTTATGGATACTAAAAAGACTTTTATATAAACCCTTATTAGAAATAATTACGACAAGACAAGAAAAGATTAAGGGGATGATAAATGAATCCAAAAAAAAACTACAGGAAGCTAAAAGTTTGGAGCAAGAGTACCAATCTCGTTTAGAGAAATGGGAAATAGAAAAAGAAGAGAAAAAGTCATTGTTAAATCATGAATTAAACTTTCTTAGAGAAGAGAAATTGGGTGAAATTAAGATAGAGTTAGAAAATACAAGGGAGAAGTTTAAAGTTCAAGCTGAAAAGGCTAAAGCTGCAGAAATTGAAAGAATCGAGAAGACGAGTTTAGATGTCGCCTATGTTTCTTTAAGTAAATTGTTAGAGGCCGTTTCTTGTTCAGAAATGGAGGAGAAGCTTATCAATCTAAGTCTAAGTCATTTAGAGAAGGATGATACCTTGTATAAAAAACTAAAAGAACTTAAAAATGTTAAGGAATTAAATATCAATATAAAGACAGCTTTTTCACATTCCCAAGACTTTAAAAATAATATTGTAAAAGTATTAGAAAAGAAGATCCCATTACAAGTTAATGTGAACTTTGCTATCTCAGAAGATATGATTGCAGGAGCAGAATTTGAATTTAAAGAGTTTTCGATAAAAGCAAATCTAAAAGAAGAATTAAAGTATTTTTGGAGTCATCCATGATTATGTATGAAACTGATTGTTTAAAACTTCTGTCTAGGCAAATGAAAAAAAATGATGATTATGCTTTTTCTCCTCGCTTTGTCGAAAAGGGAAAAGTTGTATCCGTTGGTGATGGTATTGTATGGATAGAAGGTTTAGAGTCTGCAGGTATTGATGAAATTCTTATTTTTGATGATGGAAGTCAGGCAGTAGTTTTCCACTTAACTGAATCCCTTATAGGTGGCATTTTAATTAAACAAACAGATCAATTGACAGCTGGTATGTCAGCACGACACCTTAAACGAAATTTGACTGTAAAAGTTGGTGAAAATTTACTAGGGAGAGTTATCAACTCCTTGGGGGAGCCATTAGATGGACTGGCAAATCCTAAGCTCGATTATGAGGTGGAACTCGAGCGCAGCTCACCTCCTATATATGCTAGAGATTTTGTCAATGATCCACTTTTTACTGGAAATCGAATGATTGATAGCTTAATCCCTATAGGCAAAGGACAGAGACAATTACTCATTGGGGATAATGGCCTTGGTAAGAGTGCACTTGCTATGGATATTGTTGCCAATCAAGCAAATAAAGATGTTATTTGTATTTACGTACTAATCGCACAAAATCGATCTAATGTTTTAAACGTGATTCAAACACTTAAAGAGGTAGGTGCTATGGATCATTGTGTTGTTGTTGTCGCAGAAGCAAATTCTTTGCCAGGCTTACAATACTTAGCTCCATTTGCAGGATGTTCTATTGCAGAATATTGGATGTTAAAAGGGTTAGACACGCTCATTGTATACGATGATCTTACTGCTCATGCTCAATGTTACCGTGAATTATCGTTACTCTTACGACGGCCACCTGGAAGAGAGGCCTATCCTGCTGACATCTTTTATCTTCACTCCCGTTTATTAGAAAGATCTACTTGCTTATCTGTTGAACATGGGGGAGGAACAATGACGGCCTTACCCATTATTGAGACCAAGGAAGGTGAAATCGCTTCATATATCCCAACTAATTTAATTTCGATAACAGATGGCCAAGTTTATTTTGATATAAAAGAGTTCTCGGCCGGTTATTTACCTGCAATTGATATAACTAAATCTGTTTCTCGTGTCGGTGGTCAGGCCCAATTATTAAAAATTAAAAAAGAAGCGGGCCGAATGAAGCTTGATTATCTTCAATATTTTGAACTTGAAACCTTCACTCGCTTTGGAGCAAAACTTGAAAAAACTATCCAAGAGAGAATTAACAGAGGTCGAGTTTTAAGAGTAATCTTTAAGCAAGACATATTGAGTCCTACGGCCCCTGAGGAGTTATTAGGTTGGTTAATAGCATATAATGAAGGTATCTTTGACAATAGTAAACCAGAGTTTGTTGATAAAATTCTTTCTTCACTTTTCAATTGGATAAAGCTTCAAAAGCTTGATTTTAAAAATCCTAGAGATGAATGGGTAAATAAAATAAGAAAGTGGTCGGAGAAAGGTTATGAGTAAGCTAACGAGTATTAAAAAACATATCCACTCTGTAAGTGAAATTAATAATATATTTAATGCTATGAAAAGTCTGTCAGTTGTTGAACTCAGTAAGGCCATGTCTTTATTGAAAAACTATCTGGAAATGTTAAATGTTTACAACAATGTACTATGTGACTTCTCTTCTTTTTATCCGCAGAAAGATACAAGAAGTGTGAATTTTGATAAAATCTATGTGCTAGTTGGTTCAGAAAGAGGCTTTTGTGGTGGATTTAATGAGAAAATAATTAAGTTTTATCAGGGAAAGGAGACTATTGATAAAACATCGAAATGTATAATTATTGGGAGAAAGCTAGAAGGCAAACTTTTGGATCAGCTCTCACCTGAAGAAGTAATTGAATCATTAAGTGTTGTTGAAGATTTACCTCGAATTATGAATAAAATGAAAGAGCTTATGGATCGATATCTCGCCAAGGAATATATTTTTATTACAAATAAGCAAAGTGATGGTGAGTTTAAAACTGTTCAAACTAAAATCTCTAGAGACTTTGATAATAAAAACCTTTTGGTAGAGAACTTTTTGCCACCTGAACTATATCTGTCTCCACATGAATTTTTTGAAAATGTCATAGAACAATATATTGACGTAAAAATTGCAAACGTTCTTATTGAGTCATTCTATACTGAAAATAAAGAGAGGTTACGACATATGGAATCAGCTAGTGATAAAATAGAAACTAAACTTTCTCAACTAAATCTGAAGAAGAACTCTCTTCGACAATTTGAGATTACTCAAGAGCTTGAGAATATTTTATTGAATGCCGTTACTAGGTAAGCACTTCTGAATTTATTAATAAAGATTAAGATGTTCTTATACATAATGTGACGTATGTCATATTCGAGTAGTATTATATAAAGAGATAATATCTAATAAGGTACATAAGGAGGTATTGATGAGTAAGCTAATGATTTGTGTTGATATTACAGATGAGTCAATCAATGCATATAAGAATCAATTAAAAGATTTTGACTGGAACCGTTGGGATGAAGTTCATCTCGTGCACGGCTTTGAAACACAGGTATATGCGGATACTTTCTACTTTGCTTCTTATCCACTAGAAGGACAAATGGGTGATATTGAAAAATCAGTTTCGGATCTCTTATTAGGGCTTTCTAATGATATTGTCGCTGAAAATTATAAGGGAAAGGTTCTTGGTAAGTGTCTTTTTGCGAGTTCAGCAAAAGTGGCCCTAAAGGAATATGCCGAAGAAAACAAAATAGATGAAATGATTATTGAAACTAGAGGGAAACATGGAGTTGCAGCATTGTTTTCAAGTTCTTTTGCTGAATACATGGTTGGCCACGCCCCATGTCGTCTTATGATCTTACGTGAAATTAAATAAGAGGTGATTGTGAGGAATTTGATATTACTTTTTACGCTATTTTTAGCTTACTCTTCATGCTCAAGTGTTAACACTGAATCACGTCGGTATTATGAAGATAAGAGCATGAGGCATGGAGTTGTTCCAGTGGCAGAGAGTGAAGATAAGACTCCAGTGACTCGAATTTATAGTGCCGAATCTGTACTTAGAGGCAGACGTATTTACACTCGTCTCTGTTCTCAGTGTCACGGTGAAAATGGCAGGGGAGTTGATAAGGTTGATCTCCAAGAGCTGTCGAAAGAAATACCTAATTTTAATTTCTACTTACTCGTTTCTAGTTATAAACAAAAGATGCCTGGATGGAAGAATGTTTTAACTGAAAAAGAAATTAAAGACCTTGAGAATTATATTTATTCGCTTGCTAAGAAATAAGAAAGGCCCCAGTCTAAACAGGGGCCAATATATTAGTTTAATTATCTATTTGAGTGACCTTGGTGTCTAGGACGATAGCCTAGGGCCTTAAATTCTTCTTTTAGGGCCTTTTTGAGTTCCTTCTTATCGATTACTTGTCCAAAAGTCGTATAATCAAAGTAAGTGTAACGGTATAAAAACCATTCTTTGTATTCTTGTGTTAAAACTGAATCAACACCATCAATCGTTAGAAGATCCATCCAGTTAAGCTTAACTCCTACTTCGACACTTTTTCTTTCAAGCTCTCTAAGCCCTGCTTCCGATATTTTGTGTACTCTATCACGAAAGCCATGCTCATTACAAAGACTTCTATTTTCATCCATCTTAGTAAGAATAGACATTAAATCTTCATTTGAAACATGCTTATAGGCCGGAAGATAATTCTTAATTAACCATAGGTCTCTTGTGTTACCAGAAAGTACACTGTAGAGACGACTACTTAATTTAAGTTGGCGCTTGTGATCAATTCCTGAAATTCCATTCTCATCTTTATTTCCATTTTCCATTACAAGAACGATTCCTGCAAAAATTGGAGCAAGAATTGGTAATCCTGCACCTAATGAGACTCCAATAATCGCACCAGGGATATAGGCAGCAAAGCCACAATACAACATATTCTCTTTAAAGTTCTTCTGCTTCGAGAAGCATTCTTTAATCATCTTTCCAGGGATTTTTGATGGTAGATAACTTGTTGATTTAGTTCTAATTTGAATATCTCTTGCTAGTTCACTTTTACAGTTAAAGGCAAAAGTTTGTGTTGCCAGTAGTAGTGATAATGTAAGTGCTAATTTTTTCATTTCTCGTCTCCATTTTTATTTGTTTTTGTTATGGAGGCAAAGTAATGGATATTAGAATATATCTCATTTACATGAGGTGACGTTTTTAAAAATCGTGTATTTATTTCATAAATACATGGCGTTTTCTTTTTTTGTTTCGATCTGTCATTTCAAAATCAAGTTGTATCCATTTTGAATATGAGTCAAATAAGTTGATAGTCTCTTTAACATCAAGATTATTTGGGAAGTGAAGAGGATACTTTCTCTCTAGTGAAACTTCATTTTCTACTGTTTTTGGAGAATCATTTAAGTATTGCCAAGTCAGGTATTCAAGAATCTCTGCATCGCCATCAAAATAGATATGCTCCCATGTCGTCCTTATTTCTTGATTGGCAACCTGAGCAATATCAAGATCAGCTAGTGTGAGTCCTGCCTTTTCAAAGTAGAAGTTAAGCTTGTCTGTCTCAAGCCAGTAGCGTTTTGACTGTATAATTGAAAAAACAGAGTTTAGCTCTTCTTGTGACAGAGCTTTTTTTAGGTCACTGTATAGAGAAATGGCATGGTGTCTGGCAAAGATCTGACCGAGTCGCATATTTGGCCTGTGATCTGCCTGTGAATGCTCTTTTGTGTCAAAGAAGTCCTTTGTTGCAACTCTAAAAGGGAAGGGGGCCCCTTCACTAATCATTTTTCTTCTAAGGGCCTCGCCGCGTGAATCCGCACTTTTTAAAAAGTTTTTCACATAGCTTCGATCTCTGATATTTAATAGGTCATTTCGTTGACCAACAAAGCCTTTCCATATTGGATATTCTCCCCACAGTGGCTTTGGTCTTTGTCCGTGACATTCTAAGCATTTTGCTTGATTTACAAGCCATTTCTTTTTTTCTAGATCAAGGACGAGAAGTTCATAGCGAAGCTCTTCTTGATTCCAAGAAATCGCCTCAATTGAGTCTTCTTCGTGTTGATCTGTTTCAAATGTTGAGAAGGTGATAACAAATGAATTTTTCTCATTCCAAATTACTGGCCTTAATTTATCTGGCGATGCTGGCAGTAGCGCCCCTGACTTATAGGCGAGTGTCATATTTTGATATTCCTCTTCTGGGATACTTTCAATAACTTGTGTAAGTGTTTGAAAGTTATTTGATGTAACCCATTTTAGGAAGGCATCTTTGTCGAGGACCGTGGCCCTCGACATTGATGTGATAAATATCGTTAAAATGATATATTTAAGCATTATAATTACTATCTTCTGTCGTTGTAAGAGTCGTAATCAAAGTTTTCAAAAAGTACGTCAATTTCTTCTTGTGTCCCGTAGCGAACTTCTGAATCGATGCTACAACGAGCCTCGAAAGTTGTTTCGTTATTGTATAGAGAGGCAATTTTTAGCGTTCCTCTAAGATCATAGCTTTCCCAATCTGGGTTGTAGAGGTGAGCATCCAAGCTTGAAGCAGTTAGACTTAGTGTCGAAGACTTGTCGGCCGAGTGATGACTTAGTTCTAGAAGATATCCTGTTTTTGTTTGGTTAGTTAGTGGGTCGACAAATTTCTTAGCTTCGAATTTGTAGTCAATTTTCTCAAGTGTTTTAGCATCAATTGAAATTTCGCTGTAAATAGCTTCTCCAGATACTTCAGAGGTCACTTTCTTTACAATTAGTTTCTTGTTGAATGTACCGTAATTGCATGATGTAGTCGTTTCGATAACTGTGTTGATGTCTTCATCATAGTAGTCATCGTATCCGTCATAAGATGCGAATGATGTGTTAGAAGTAAATACAAGTGAAATAAGTAGAAGTAGGGAATTCTTCATTTGGTTCTCCAAGAAAAAAGTTTTGCTTGGAGAATTATTTAGTACGGATTTCTAAGCAGTCTGTCAAAATAAATCGATGCAAGTTACGTAACTTTATTTGTGGATTTATGTAATTACAGTTGTTTAACTTAGATCATAATTCTTAAGGGACATGAATTTATAACCGATATAGTATTATTACAATTCAATAGAGGTCATCATAAAAGCAATTCTTTTTGTCATTTTTGTTTTTTTTCTATCATGTCAATCTGGCCAGGAGTCTAATATTAATACTGAAAAAATAGACAAGTTTTTTGCTGTCTTAGAGAATAAGAAAGTCGTTTCAGGAAGTGCTATTCTCGTTAAAGATGGTAAGACAGTTTATGAATTAAATTATCATTTTGATAAAATGATTAAAAATCCTATTTTCCGCATCGGTTCTGTTTCAAAAATATATACAGCGGCAATAATTCTGAAGTTAGAAGAAGAGGGGAAATTAAAGCTATCAGATAAGCTTTCTCTTTATTATCCAAAGATAGACAAGGCAAATGCAATTACTGTTGAGGACTTACTTCGACATCGTTCAGGTATTCCAAATATGACTGATCTTGCTGATTACAAGGAATATTCTCAAACTCCACAATCTGAAAGTCAGATGATGGAGCGTTTCTATCGCTATAAGTTGGAATTTATGCCAGGTGAAAAGTATGAGTATTCAAATACTGGTTATGTCATCTTATCTTATATTGCTCAAAAGGCGGGAAATGATACGTATGCCAATTTATTAATGACGTATATTACTAAACCACTCTCATTAAGTAGTACTTTTGTTTATGATGCTAAAAGCATTCGAACTAATGAAGTCACTAGTTACTTCAAAAAAGTTAATTGGGAAGAAGCAACTAATACACATCAGAGTGTTCCTCTTGGTGCAGGAGCGATTGCTTCAACTCCACTAGAAGTTGCAACGTTTCTTAGAGGATTATTTAGAGAAAAAATAATCAGTTCAAGCTCTCTTAATAAAATGAAAGAATTTATCGGCGAGGGAGAGTATGGCCTTGGTTTAATGAAGTTTCCATATAGTGACAAATATTTCTTTGGTCACACTGGTGGAGTCGATGGGTATGCATCAATTGCTGCTTATAGTATCGAGGATGATCTTGCGATGGTAAATCTTACTAATGCAATGACATTCAATTTTAATGATATGTCCCTTGCTCTTTTGGCGGGATTTTATGGTGACGATTTTGATATTCCTGTCATTCAAGAGTCAATTTTAGTTAAGAAAGAAATACTTGATCAGTATAATGGAACATACGGAAGCAATGATTTTCCCATTAAACTTAGTTTTAGAAATGAGAATGGAATTCTTCTAGGTGAAGCATCAAGTGATAGTCAGAATGAGATTCCTTTTGAAGCTTTTTCTAATACAGTATTTAAATTTCAACGCGCTCATATCAAACTAGAATTTAAAGATAATGGCGAGACACTTATCTTTACGCAAGGGCAGGAATTTGAATTAAAGAAGCTTTAGGGCCACTCTATTTAGAGATAAAATTTTCTGCTTTGTAAATCCCCATAAAGCTAATTCCTGTTGAAAAGTATTTGACCTTAGCGCTGTCTAGAAAAACTGTTGTAGGCGTGGCCTGAATTGCTAGATCATAGCCAAGATCATTATCTTCGATAAAGGTAAAAGGATAGGGATTCTTTTTTAGAAACTTCTTTATCTGGGCAGTGCTTTCAAAGGGATTGACGGCATAGATTGAGTCTTTGGATATTTTTCCACTTTCAACCGATTTCTTTAATCGTAGCATTTCAATTTTACAAGGAGTACATGTTGTCATCCAAAAGAATGTAACCACCTTCTTGTCTGGTGGGAATTGTATGGTTTTACTGTTAGCTTCAATTGTTTTGACAGGTCTTTTTGAAATATTCTTTTCTTTTAGTCTTAAGCTATTTGCGATACTAGGGCCTTGCTTAAAGGCAAATAGAGTTAATGCAATTATGAGTGCTAAATTTTGTAAAGAGATATATTTTTTCATTTGCTTCTAATTTTATCATTAGACAAATCATACGCAAAATATTTAGGTAAAGAGTTGGATATTAAAGTTAGATTCGCCATGGCACTAACAAAAATTTTGCACGACTATCATTTGTTTGATATTTCAAATTTGTGTGATTTATTTTACAGCATCTAATTCTTAAACTATCATTTATACGATTGTTTTTATTAAGGTCGTTAGATTGATGATTAATACTAATATTTTTAAGAAGAAATTATTCTTGGCCTCTGTCTTGGCCTTTTTGCTTCTTAGTATTAGTAGTGCCTATTATTTTTCAAATAAGAATCGAAAGGCCGTCGTTGAGTTAAATCAACGCATTGATCTCTTCGTGTCTGTTGTTGGAAATTTTGGCTATAACGGCCTAATTCATAATTTCAAAAATTTTGTCTTAAGATCAGATGAAGGCTATTACAATAAAGCTGTAAAAAAGTTTGATGAAATCGAAGAAGCTTTTATTCGATCTAAAGATTATAATTTATCCGAAACTGAGTTGAAGTCACTTGAAAATTTATTCTCTACGGCCAAAGAATATCGCGAAAATCTAGAAATATTAAAAAACCTTGATGTCACTCTTTCGGCCGAGCAAAGAGATAATCTCGTGAGAGTAGATGATACTCAAGCCGATCTTGCTGCCAAAGAAGTAATTAGAATACTAGAGAGTAAAGAAGCTCAGTTAAATGATATTTCACAAAATATTTCACGCTTTGGTGTGGCCGCAATTGTTCTGCTTATATTTGCCATGGCGGCGATGTACTATTTTGACTTATTAGTTCTTGATCGTACAAATAAAAAGCTTTCGCAAACAAATGAAGAGCTTCTCCAGTTTTCATACCGAACTTCACATGACTTAAGGTCTCCTTTAACAACAATAAGTATTTTATGTGATTTAATCGTCAAGAGTATTGAAAAGAAACGGTTTAATGAAGATGAGATAAAAATAAAAGTAGAAAAGATCAGAAGTCGAGTTACACATTTGGCCGAACTTATTTCAAGCCTTTTAGATTTAGCAAGATTAGACGTTTCGACACATACAAATGAGGAACTTGATTTTGAAGCAATGATTTCTGATATTGTTATTTCAAATGAGTACTTAATTGAGAAAAATAATATTAGATTTTCTACCAACGTAGATCTTTCTCGAGGGCACTCTTCTCAAAAAGTAAGAATTTTTCAAATTTTAAGCAACATAATTGTCAATGCTGTTAAGTATTATGATGTAAATAAAGATGAACCTTTCGTTAATGTTGAAATACATGATGACTATAATAATCTTTATATTAAGGTCTCAGATAATGGCGTGGGTATTCCTTGCGAGCAAAAATCTGATGTTTATGAACAATTTGTGCGCTTTAATGAAGACAAGTCAATCGGTAGTGGAATAGGGATGTATATCGTTAAGAAGTCTGTTGATAACTTAGGTGGAACAATTGATTTTTCTTCTTCGAGTCAAGGTACGACATTTAAAGTTATTATTCCTACTGATTTAGTAAAAAGTAATAATGATTTTTTCGCAAAAGATATTTCAAGTAATTCTCTTCATTAGTGCCTAAACTGATAATGAATAGATTCCATCTGGTGAAATATTTATTTCCCCGTTCAATTTCTTTTTAAATCGATAAAGAAGAGATTTAAAGCTTGTTTCGGCCTTGAGATAGTCGCAGTCATCACCATAGATCATTAGTATAAGCTGTTGTCTTTCATATCTTGCTTCTTCTAATGCTTTTAAAAGCATATTCTCCTTTTTGCTAAGTTTTCCTTTTGTTTTTGTTGTGTTTTGCTTAGGCGCCTTGCGAATTAAGCTTGAAATTAAATTATAGAAAGGATCCTCTAGGGAAGAATTCATATCAGCTTCTATTACTTTCGAGAAGTCTTCACGATAAAGCTTTTCCGAAAGAAGATAGAAAAGTGTACGATTTAATAAATTATTCTTCTTGCCTTTTATTAAGCTGTGAACAGTCTTAAGCTGTTCTTGCGAAATATTCTCAATATCTACTAGTTCAAATAATTGTTTATCAATTTCTTTTAAAAGGGCCTTAATCATACGATTGACTCCTTAGCGACAAACTCTATCTTTTCATTATTGGAAAGAGTGAAGGATTGGCCTTCTTGATCGAATCGAATTAACCCCTCTTCCTTTTTGTTAATCCTTGAAACCAATGTCGTTAGACGGTTCTTCGCATCTGTCTCATCTATATTTGGGTAAAGTTTATTTATAATCTCGTCAAAATGAATCGGCCCATGAGCAAGCAAAAGGATGAGGTGATCACTCGTTTCTCCCAGTAAGCTCACTATTGCCTTTTCTTCAAGCCTAATTTTCCAGGCCGTTGTCAGATGATCTTTGTTTAATTTGTTTTTGCCATTGAGGTAGAGGTTTTCAATTGCTTTTGACGACTCTCTTATTTCATTAAATTCATAGCGATGAAGTTCTTTAAGAGTTCTTTTTGCATTCAATTTCTGATCAAGACAGAATTGTGTCTCACAAAGGTGAGTAAGGGCCTGGGCATATTGAAGAGTATTTTTTTGGTCTTTAAGAAGATTGAGAGCTTTTTCGAGATAGCGGTAAGCACTACGTTGCGCTCCGATTTTATGAAATTCATCTGCTATATTAACACAGACATTTGCGGCACTTGTGAATGATTTTTGTGTAATTAGTTTGTCCACAGCTTCAATATAATTTGAAAGTAGTCGTTTTCGTATATCAATATTTCCTTCAGCTGTAATTGTATTCATTTGTGCATTTAAGGCCTTCTTAAGCGCTCCAATTTTAGAATAAGAATGATAGGCATTCAAAAAGTTATTTTTTACGGCGAAATGGTTTTCTTGTTGAGCAGCGATAAGTGCCATTGCAAAATAGAGGTCACCTATATAAGGTGAATTTTCAAAACGTGCGAGACTTTTAATTTGATATGATCTGTTCTCCAATATTGCGATGCGGGCCTTCGTAAAAACATCTAGAAAAGATTTCTTTGTAAGCGTCCCTTGCATACGTTTCAACTTTACTATGTCGTTAAGGTAGTATGCCATCATGATCTGAATATAGTTGAATTCTTCGCTTTGGTACTCAACCTCAAACAAGAGCTTTGTTAAGTCGCCGATATCGGCATCAATTAAATGTGAAGGATGGATTGAGTTTCTCATTAGTTCCAAGTGTTTATCAATGGAATACTTCCTCTTGTACTATCAGATTTTTTCAGACTGTAGAGTACTCTAACTTTAGAGTCTCTTTGTATAGCATCTGAAAGTTGTTGGTTTCTACTACGTTTTGAAATACTTAACATATCTGTAAAGAATAGCTCCTTTATATCAGCAATAATTGAATATTGCTTATCAAGCTCTATTTCAAGTCTTGGGTTAAAATTCTGAAGCTCTCTATTTATTTTAATCGTCTTACGAAATTTCTTCTTATGATATTTCCCATTTATTGTAAGTAGCACCTCATTTTTTCTAATTTTAAGAGATGATCTTATTGAGAAAGTCTCTTCTGTATTTTTATCTTTGTTACTCTTGTTACTTTTTAATCTTCTTTTTAAGAGAGAGACTAAATCGATCGAGTCAGTTGTTTTAATTTCTTCACATTGATTGCTTTCGCTATATGAAAGTCCTTCCCAGTTTGCAAAGATATAATCATGATCATTCTTACTGACTTGTCCCTGGCACTTAAATCCAATAACAAGGTCTCCGTTTATTGCTATACCTGTTGGAATATTGATCCTTTCCCTGAAGTCTAAAGAGCTTGTCGAAATAGGGCCTCCACCATTACCATAGCCGTTTCCACCTCTGATGATAGTTTGATCTTTATTGTCGTTTTTGAAGTTTTTAATGACTTCAATTGTTTTAACATTGAGTTTGTTATCATTGTTTATGTCTATTTCTTTCTTCTTTGCTAGATATAGATCATAGAGTTCTTTGATTTTTGAATCTGTTAAGTCGCCATTCGCCTTCCCATGCGAACTTGGAATTTCTTCGATGATAGATTGTGTAGATTTCTGTCGATACGTAGATTGATACTTCTTAGAGTATTTAAATTGAACATTATCTAAGTGTCCACGTCTTCCTTGAATGTAGCTGTTAAGACAGTTCTTAATATTTGAATGAGATGCAAAGATGGATTTTTGCATAATACGATCATAAGAAGTTGCAATTCCGACTATCTCATATTTGCTTTGATTTAAGTCATTATTTTGTAATAGTGGTGAGCCACTCATACCTGGTACGATACTGGATGGAGTTATAATTGAGCGACTTATGAATGACTGGCGACTCTTTTCATGATCCTTTTCTTTTGAATCTAAGTTAATCGTACATTTATTATGAGAGATTAATTCCATAATGGAGTTCATTGTACCTATTCGATTATGATGATTTTGCTTGTAAGGTATTGGGCCAATGGTTATGGCCTTAATTGCTTCAGAGATCGGAACAAATAGTGCGTTGCCCTTGTATGGTTCAGGGGAGCTTGGATAAAAATTGCATGAAAGATCATACATATTGCCAATTTGGACATATGAAAGAGTTTCACCTGTTCTCGAGTTTTCAAATAATGGCCTATTATTATAGTTCTTCGATTTACTTTCTTCAAAAATAAATTCGTTCTTTCTTATACTCCTAGGAGAGTTATTCATCCCATGGGTATAAAGACTATTCACTTTCGAGTTATAGACTCCAAAAGTTTCTTGTACTTCCTCGTTGACTTCAATAACGGCAATATCATGATTGGCGCAAGATAGGGTTTTCTTTTCTTCAATTGGATAAAGCTTGCCACGGTAGATGAAAAATTTATTTTCACCATCTATTAAGTGTGAGTTTGTGATAATGAATTTTTGATCTTCACTCTGTAGCGTAAATCCTGTTCCTGCAATAGGCATATCACTCTCTTTATAATGCGAACCTATAACAACGAGGGATTCTTTATCGTGAATATGATGTCTTTTGTAATATTCGTATATAGATGTATTGTCGACATTCTTACCAAGTAAGATTTCAGTATAGGGATCGGCGTGTGTTACTAGCGATATTCCCATAAACGTCGTAAATATTGTCTTATATATACTTCTATACATAGCTATTAAATACAGCAAAGTTTATGCCACAAATTGCCTTTGAAGATCAGATTTTTGTTAGTTGAATTGTTTAAACAACTAGGCCCTTGTCTATACTTTAGTCACTTTTTACAAAATGAAGCCTTAGAATTGTGTGATTTTTTGGCACTTTTTTTGCTTAATTAAATATATGACAAAATTTCTCGAAAACGTAATGTTTATAAGTACGCTATTACTATGTTCAAACACAACTTCTGTTGTGGCCAATGAATTATATGGTGTGGAAGCAGGTGTTAAAACAAATTTAGGTAATTGGTATAAAAACCCAAGTCTAGATGAAGGACCTGTTACACTGACTTTTAGGGCCGACAGTAATGGGGAGTTAGAACTTTCTGAGCTAGATTGGATGCAATTTGAAAAAAGATATCAAAGAGAAGAATTTGGTGGAGTTGAAATTGCTCTTAGGGCCTTAGGTGCGAAGTATGAAAAACTTCATCAGTCTATTGGTCAGCATGGGAGCATTCAATATGCTCACTTAGTTATTAGAAAAGCATTTGTTCTCGATGACGGCGCTACAATTATTCTCTCTGGTGTTGCTAAGGCCAGTGATACTTGGAGTATTCATCAGTTTAATGAAGATGATGAGCGAAACCTCGGACGCTCTTATAAACGAATGTATAATCAAGATTCGATTAACTTAGATATTGAGGCCACTGGTGAGATCCATTTTAAAATAGGTGATGGACGAGCAAGGGCCTATGGGTATTATAAGCAAGGTGATGAAAGAAGCTTTAAAACAGAAGATAAGAAATTTAGTTACTCCTATCAAAGAAATGAATATGGTGCCGGTATTGAGTATCGGCCTAGCGAAAAATCAAAACATACCTTTGGCTTTAAGGTTAAGCGCAATGAGTTTGATGAAAATTATGGTAAGGGAGTTCGCCAAGTTGATGAGACACAATTTTTGCTGACTTATCAATATCGCTTCGATATGGAGGAGTTTTTCTTTGGGAAGTCGTATGAAGTAGGTACGAAAAAAGGTGATGAAGAATATGATGAATATGTTGAAGAAGAACTCGATCTTCCAGAATTCTACTAATTTAAAATAGGCCATATATGAAGAGATTTTTATTATCAGTTTTATTATTCAGCTCTTATGTATTTGGGGAAAACCTAAATATCAATCATGCACACCTAAATGAGATTGTTGGGGATAGCGATGCTGTCTTTGAGCCGATTGAAATTAAAGAGCTTGAACTAGATGAAGAATCCTTTCTTGATGGTATAAGAAAAAGATTTGTGATCTCCTACTCGCAAATAAATCACTCTGAAATGGATACTTCGTATAATGTTTCTCGAGATGATGAATCTGTTTATGACTTTTATGATGAAGATTTTAATCATTATCTTGAAGAGAATTTAAAATTTAAGGAAGGCCATAAAGTCACAATTGAATACTTAGTAACACAGAACTTCAGTATTGAACTTGCTGATACTTATCGCCGCTATAATATGTCTGGTAGGCATGTTGGAGTGACAGAAGGAGGTCTCTTAGAAGATGATCGCTACGATGTGTATGAAGCTAAAAATGTTACAATCTTAAATGATATTCAGCTTGGAATGAAATACGCTATTCGCTTGGTTGATACCCCAAGTTTTAGGTTCGAAGTAAGTCCTGGCGCGAGTGTGGGGCTTGTTCACGTCTATTCCGATACGAAGACATATTACAACGGTCAAAAGTACGAAGAGAATCACTTTAATGATATCGGTGGATATTCTTATGGAGTCTCTCTTGAGGCAAAAGCCGTTTTTTGGGATAACTTCTTTATCCAAATAGGTGTTGAGCAAAGAGATTATGTTCTAGCTCCTATGTCACATGAAAGCGGTGTCTCACAACATATTGATCAAAGCGGTTATAATTTCTATATCGGGGCCGGAATCAGGTTCTAATTAAATTTTCATTGATAAAAAAAGGGATCCTAGGGATCCCTTTTATATTCTACTTTCTAAGGTCGCTTAAATGACATTTATAAGATTTGAAAACTAATCTTGATTTTTCTTCACAAGTTACATTGTAGAAGTGAGTTCCACAAGTTTTTCTATTTGAAGAACATGTCGCTTCATTGATATCATATAAGGCATCAAAAATATCTTTGGCCTCGCTTCCTCTAACTGTTTTGACAAGAATATCACCATTTGTGAATGCGCCAACTGTACACTTCGTTCTTTTTAAGATGTGTGTACATAGAACTTGGTCAAGCTCGATAATACATTTATTTCCACTACAATCAGGAGTTACAGTCGATTCGAGGGAAAGAAATAGGCTCTTTGCAAGGTCTTTTTCGACCTTAAATTCACCTGCATTTGCGATAAATGCAATGAGTGCAATAATTAAATACTTCATCTATTCCTCGCTCTCTTCTAGATTGTGATAAACAGTTACCACATCGTCATCTTCTTCAAGTAGGTCAATTAACCTTTCAAATTGCTTCAATGTATCTTCATCATCAATTGCTTTGTGATTAAGTGGAACTCTCTCAAGTCTTGCTTCCTCAGGTGTAATCCCAATCTCTTGAAGTTTCTTTTGAATATCTCCAAATGACTCCACTGGTGCAATAATCTCAAATACACCATCTTCTAGTGTGATATCTTCTGCCCCAGCATCGATTACTTCAAGTTCAAACTCATCGTGGTCAGATACATTTTCTTCGTTAACTAAGAAGTTTGCTTCTCTTTTAAAAACGAACTCTAGTGATCCTGTTTGCCCAAGTGATCCTTGCACTTTATTGAAGTAACTTCTTACACTTGCTACTGTTCTTGTATTATTATCCGTTGAGGCCTCAACGAATACGGCAACACCACCAGGGCCATAGCCTTCATAATTAATATCTGTATAACCGACACCATCTCCACCTTGACCTTTTTTGATCGCTCGGTCGATATTGTCTTTTGGAACGTTAAACTTCTTACAACGATCAATTGCAACTTTTAGAAGAAAGTTTGTTTCTGGATCGCCACTTCCGCTTTTAGAAGCTAAGAATACATCTTTTAGTGCTCTCGTGAATACCTGTCCACGGGCCTTGTCCGCTGCGCCTTTTTTGGCCGCAATTTTTGCTGATTTTCTTCCCATAAATCTCTCTTACGTTAAATTATTATTCTATAGTTTTAGTCAAATCATCATAAATCGTCTAGTTCTAGGCCTATTTATTTAAGCTAAGTATCTGAAATATGTATAAGTAATAGTCAGCAATGAAGTATATTCAAAATATGACACTCTGTGTTTTTTAGGTGTTACTCTGTGTTCAAAGGAAGACTATTATGGGTAAATACTTTGCATTAATATTTATTAATTTGAATCTCTTTGCTTCATTTGGAGGCTTTGGAGGCATGGGTGGATTTGGCCCAGATATCGATCACAATCCTACATATCGTCATCGATCTCAAAACCAAAAGGCCGAGGTTGCAGAGTGTACCATCAGTCGCGAAAATCAGAAATTCGAGTTAAATAAGACAAATTACCAGTTAGATGAGTTATTCGCTTTAGTATCAACAACTGAAAAAGGTAAGGATGTCGTAAATAAAATTAAACCTCTTTTGGATCAAGGTGAGCTAAAGATCAAAAATCTTTCACAATATGAAAGGCAGCGTCGTGGGCTATCTCAAAGAACTTCAGCATTATTTGATTTTACAATGGAGACTCCAACAATCTTCATTGGCCTTGAAGATGAATTAGGTCTTGTCGCGCATTTCTTTGTTCATGAAGCAACACATGCGCTAGACGAGCTTATTCCACAGGAATATGAAGTTGATATGATTTATTATAATACATTTAAAGATTTCCAAAGATTATTTGGACTCGATCTTGAACCTATGAAAGAGCTTACTTCTTATGAAACTTCTAAGATGTATGAAATCTATGAATTAAAGGAAAGAAATCGCGCCCAACACGCATATCGTGCTGAGCGCTTCGCTTTTGACCAACAGGGGATATTCACGAGTCAAGTTTTAGAAGCTAATGACTGTTACGAAGAATATATTTCGCAACATCGAGAGAGAAATAAGCTTAAACTCTATCGTCATACTCCAGACGATCATATTTTTAATGCTTATGGTATTAATAAAGACTATCTCTAAAACTCATAGTTCGCACTAACACCATAGCTACGTGGAGCTTCTTTTTGTGTATAGAGCTCGTCTTGCCATGCTGGAGGCATATTGGCGAAGTAGTAGCCACGAAGTGAGTAAGTTTCATCAAAAACATTCTTGCACCAAATTGAGATATCTAATGACTTATATCGATAACCAACTTTTGTATCGACTAATTGATAGGCCTTTGATTTAAAGTCGTGAGAATTTGAAAAGTAGAAATCATCAGAAGCATAGAAGTTGATATCCCAATACATACCGTTCTTGTACTTGTAATTTAAATTGAGGTTCACTTGATAATTTGGTGCATGAGGCATCTGTCTTCCATCAAGATCTCTTGTTCCGATATTATAGTCACCATACCTTGTCCCTAGGAGTCCTATTCCCGAATTCGCGCTTAGGCCATAGGGCTTCGTAAGGCTTGCTTCAAACTCTGCTCCGTAGTTAAAACCACTTGCCGCATTATCTGTATAGAATGTAAATGAACTTGGGTCCATTGGATCATCTTGAAACGATGTTTTTACTTGTGCATTGTGACGGTACATGAAAAATAGAGAACTACTAAGGGAGATCCCTTTTTCCTTTAAATGATATTTTTGACCAAGCTCAAGTGAATAGAGATCCTCTGGCCTAAACTCTTTACGTGTATCAGGTACTGCTGACTGTGTATTGATACCACCAGGCTTGTATCCTTTAGATAGTTTTACATAGGCCAGGTCTCCAAGTAGTCTTTTCTTAGATAGTGTTATATTTAGGCCATACATTAAGTCTTCTGGTGATAGTTTTGTTTCTATCCCACTTTCTTGCGCTTCAAATTCGACATTGCGATATTCGATACGGCCACCGTAATTGATATCAATTGCTTCACTTAGCTCTTTTGTCTGTTCGGCATAGACTGATACAATCTTTGTTTCGACTTCTCCGTTAATACTCTTTCTTACTGCTGAGTCCTCATATCCTATCTCTTTAAAATCTTCACTTGATGCCTTCAGATAAAGACCAATTATACTTTTTTGTGATGAGAATCGTTGATCAAGAGTGAAGTCTTCGCGCTTTCTTGGAAATTCAATATTGTAGTCATAGTCAGTATTCCAGCCTGGAATAGTGTTCCAGTATGGATTATTTCCCCAGTCTTCATCATAGCTATAATATGAGTTGTTTTTAAAGTGAGTTAGAATCGTTGTACTTGTTAAGTTTACACTAAAGTCTTTTTCATACTTTAGGTATTGACCAAGAGTTTCACTCTTATCCTTGCCTGGTTTGTCTGAGCGAGTTGTGAAGCTATTATCTTGTACAAAAGCATCATAACCGTTTGCTTTATCAAAATAGTGAAGTCCAAATGTAAGAGTTGAGTCTATAAAGTCTTTCGTAAGGCTTGTACGTAGATTTAACTCATCCTGTCCGTTTGTATCCTTGCGCTTTAGGTATTCATTTCTCATGAAGCCATCACTGTCTCTCTTAGAAAGGCTTAGTGTAAGTCCTGTCGAAGGGGTAAGCATTCCTGAGTAACTGATGCTTTCTTCCCATGTATTAAATGATTCATACGAAAGATATGTTTTAAGCTTTGACTCCTGTGTAGGAGCTTGGGATTTTAGATGAATCATTCCTGCCATTGCACTCGGTCCAAATCGTGTTGCCTGAGGCCCTTTGTAGACTTCAAGCTGCTTAATGCCATTTAGATTTGTAGTTCCTGACACTCCTGTATAGTCGATTTCGTCGACCATAATCCCTACAGAATAGTTTGATATACCTTCATGGGCCGATCTTTCCCCAATTCCTCTTATTTGAAAGAAGTTAGAGCGAGAACTCCCATTGGCCATATTTAGGTTTGGGATGGACTTAAAAGATTCGCTTAAGTCAGTGGATTGTTCTTGTGAAAAGTCCTTGTCTGTTTTTAACGATGTACTATTGGCATCGCTATAATATTCCTTCTTTTCAAAAAGTCCGTAGATATAGATAGCATCTTCACTGTTGGCCAAAGTCGTTTGTACAAATAGTAGTTGGGAAATAAATACTAGTATCAGTATTTTCATCTGAGTCTCCTTACGCCAGCATTACCTGGATCAAGTTAAAAGGTTTGACGGCCAATTCCGCTCTTCTCAGCCACATTATGGTGTAGCTCCCTTGGGTAAATTTTCGTATTAATTACATTAATATAATTAAAAGGGCAAATAAAAAGGCCAGCTTAGCTGGCCCATCTAATTAGAACTTAACTTTATAATTTTTAATTTTAACGACACCATTTTTGATTTTTGCTGCGATCATAAGCTTTACATCTGTTGCACCTTCACATTTATAACGTAGGTAAACATTAAAAAGAGTTGCTGATGCCTTTTGTGGTTGAGCGATACATGCTGCTAGATAATCATCTTCAACTGTTTCAACAATTGTCTTAACCTCATCACTTGCCATAAGTTCTTCAACTGTTTCTTCAAATACGCGTTGAGACTGCTCAATTGCATCAAAGTCAGGCATACTCATTCCTGGAGGTAGACCAATTGAAATACCCGCTTGAGCATTAAGAGTTAATAGACATACTAAAGCCAGAAGTGCTTTTTTCATATATTCCTCACTTTTCTTTATATTTCTAAATTGATTTACTAGATCGCACTTTGCTCAAGATAAGGCAAGTGAAGCTGTTCTTGTTTGAAATTATTTCTTACTTGAATTCAGTAATGATATCAAATACTTCGGTATAGTCAGTTGACTCAACATCATCAGATATGGATAGGTTAAAGCTAGTCTGTATTGAAAAATTGATTGCTGAGCAATAGTTCTTTGCGGTGTTATTTTTTATTGTAAGATAGGGAAGG
Organism: Halobacteriovorax sp. GFR8; assembly: GCF_050955245.1. NCBI lineage: Bacteria > Pseudomonadati > Bdellovibrionota > Bacteriovoracia > Bacteriovoracales > Halobacteriovoraceae > Halobacteriovorax > Halobacteriovorax sp. GFR8. The sequence goes on from NZ_JBPBLR010000002.1 coordinate 1,349,517, forward strand.
CGTGAACTCAGCGGAAAAGGTACTTCTTTACATCCAATTGAAAAGGAGTCTAGGCCACTCTCGTTAGGTGCAACAACAATTAGTGAGTCAACAATTGAGTCACATGTTGGAAAGTAGATTGGAGTGATACTACGTGGTGCAAAGCTTATTAGTGCTTCATCGTTTGCCCCAAAGACACCTTCTAGCTCAAGGTTCCAAATTTTAGGAAGAGGTGAGAATAGGTCATCTTCTGATATTGTATAATTAAAGTGTGTTTGATCTTTTAATTGTAGGTAACGGCCGTCAGTTATTTCGCCTGATCCATTTCCAAGTCGCCACTCAAAGTCATCAATATTAGTATATGCCGGAATTCTTAATCTTAGTTGTCTTAATGTCGTTGATTTTTTCGTAAATATATGACGATATGTTTGCCAATACCAACGATCTCCATCAACAGAATCATAGACAACTTGATTTTTGATACGTTGAAATTGTCTAGCTCCATTAGATGTGATGGCCTTGACATCAAGTTCTGCGCTTGAATCAGTCTTAAAGCTTACTTCTATGGCCATTCCAGCTTGTACACTAATATCTTCGATGTCGTAGTCGTAATTTGAACTAAACCACGAGACACAAGAATAGCGGCCTTCATAAACTTGCCACGGATCGAGGACAAGTCCATTAAGGCCATTATCTGTATAGCTCTCACATTTGAAAGAGCCTCCCATATTACAGCTAGCTTGGATGCTCACTGCAATATGGAGTATGAATGTGAGAGCTATGATTTTATTCATTAAGGTGTATCGTTCCCATCAACACCAGTAAAAGCAACATTGATTACAGCTTCGAAGTCACTTGAAGTTGCTTCATCACCAGCTTCAAGTGAAATGATTCCTCTTACCGTAAGTGCTGAGTTATCAACTAGAGCAGAAAGAACCTTAGCATTTGCTTCACCTGGGTTAGCTGTAGCTGAGTTGTATACTTCAGAAGCTACATCTGTGATATTTTTCTTTGTATCAACCATGATGTCACCGGCAGACAGACTTGAAGCTGCACCACCAAGAGTTTGTTGTCCGTAAGTGCTTAGACCAGCTGATACGAAGATCATTTTTTCAAGTGCGACAGAGACATCATTTGAAGATGTTCCTAATGTCTTTGTGATTTTTAGATAATCGCCTTTGAAAAGTAGCATCTTTGATTTGATTTCAAATTTTACATATCTAATATTTGACTCGCCATCTAGAGTACCAAGAGGTAGAGATGCATCATTAGCGTGTGTTCCAAAGTTTGTAGATTCAAGAGTTGCATCACAGTCGTTAAAAGATACATCTTGACCACAGTCTACTAGTGCAATCGATACACTATTAACTTTTGGTGAAAATCCACCTGAAAGCGTGATTGATCCATTTGCTGTTGAATCTGCTGCAAAAGTGCTAAAGCTTAGAGCTGAAGCAAGTGTTACAAGTTTAATTAATCTCATGTCTTCTCCTTAAGTAAATTAATTAGTTTGAATCATTACTGATTTTAATCCTAATGGTATATTTTTATGATTTTTCCAATTTTCGTAGTCAATGCCATAGAGAGGAATTGCCGTAAGATTTAAAACTTTTGGAAACTCCTGAGTTGGAAATTCTTCCTCAAATTGTTTTTTTAGTGCTCTTATATGAGACTTTAGACTTATTTCTGTCATTATTGTTTTTCCACCAGGTAATAGGTGATTTCTAATATTTGCTTTGAATAGATAAAGCTTTTCCTCATCGACAACACCTCGCGATTCGAAACCAGTCATTGGGTCTGTGTAGATTAAATTCATTGTAAAGAAAGTATAAGCATTGCCTTTATTAGCAACGGCGTAAGCAAGCTTTTTCTTCTTCTTGTCGAACTTTAAAAACCTAAGCTGTGGTGATACTTGCGTCTGCTTCGTTGAATAATAAATTTCTCCAACGATAAAAGACGTCGATCCATTTAAGTAATCTATTTTGAAACCGGCATGAAAGCTTCCTATATTCTGGGCCGTCGGGATATTGATTTGTAGGCCGTAGTGTCTCGTTTCACCTGGGGCCAGGCTTTGTTCAATAGCAAAACTTTCAAGTCCTTGTTCGTCTAGAAGTGACATGAAAGGCGACAGTGAGTAATTTATCTCTTGTCCCACTCTAGAAGGTAGGTAGCTATAGCTTCCATCTCTTGATTGGATAAGCTCTGTCTTAATGATTGTAAACCGACAATTCTCACTCGTTACATTTTTAACAACGATCTCACGCTTCTTATCTCCATCTTCAAGGTAGTGCTTGATTGCAGGATGCGACTTCTTACCGTTGTCGTCTTTTTGAAGAACGAGACATGCTGAAGCTGTAAGATTTGCACAAAGTAGAATGAGTGTTAAAAAATATTTCATCATTATGACCTTTTATAACCTTCTAATTATTGTAAAAGAGACTTCTAACTCTTTTTATTTGTAATTTTTTACCGTTTTCATTTTCTAATTCTATCTCAATAGTGATTTCGTTTTTTTGACTAATCAATGAGATAAGGTTTTTTAAATCAAGATTGATATCCCACAGTCCGGAATATACTTCTTCTGTCTCGATATCAACTTGATAACCATCAAGTTGTACCGAAATGCTTGAAAGAATATTAAATTCTGTTTCAGCTGAATCCAGAGTTAAGAGAGCGCTAAATTTAGGAGCACTGATAATACTGTTGTCAAACTCTGTAATAATTAAGTCTTGGATTGGAAGTGTGTCCACATCAATCAATTCAAAGCCAAATGTTACGGTTTGCATATTATCTCTAGGAAGATCAAGAATAACTTCCTTTTGGATATCTTTGTAAATAGAAGAGTTAGCTATTGCACTCAATTTATACTTTCCATTACGAAGACGTGAATAGTTAATTGTATTTAGAGACTTTCCACTAATAGGGATGATCTCATTATTTTCATCAATTAACTGATAAGTAATATCTCCTATAAGTGTATCGAAATCCTTATCATAACGTCCATTCTTATTGATATCGTTGTAAGAGAATGTATTAATTGTCGAAATTTCCTTAAGGGCAAAGTCTACGTAGACAGTTTGGTTTTTAAGAACTTTTGTTCCTTTATAATACTCTGATGACTCTAGTGACTTGGCCGTAACCTGTCTCTCAATAAGAGAGATATGATCAATATCTGGCTTAAGCTCATTAATTAGATACTTCCCGTCTTTGTCTGTTGTTGCGCTCCCTGTAACACTGTAAATGCTTAGTCCTTCAACACCTTTTTCAAAGTCTTCACAAGTACCGTTTAAGTTACGATCGATACAGATACGTCCGGCAATACTTCCTGTTCTTTTCCCACCAAAAGCATCTTCAACCTTTCGTGGCGTTTTCGCACCAAAGCGGTATTGAAAACGAATTCCGATTTGATAGTCAATATCATCATATTGGTGATTATCTTCTGCTCTTGTGTAGATTTCAAAAGAGTAGTTACTATCTGTTCCTGTACGAATCCCTGCTTCAATATAGTCTAGATCAGTTTGCGTTTGAGTAACATAATCTCTTCTTTGACCCTCATCGTGGCCCACTCTCACGTAGGCACTTCCATTGAAGTGATTGTTGTCGATATTATAGTCCACACCAATATTTGTTCGTGTGCGATATGAGTCGTCACCATATGATTCATATTCAACATGTGATCTAATTGTAAATTTCGGTGCTTTATAGCTTAAGTCTACCGAGACAAATGGCTCATTTGTATAATCCTGAATATTGCCATCTGAATAATTCTTACTGGCAACACCTGCTCTCATTGCCGCATATAATTGTTTGTTCTGATAAGCAAAAGTAATGAATTTTCTCTGCTCTTTAACACTTGAGCTGGTGTGGTCTTGATAGTTTACACTAGCAGAAAGACCACCACCCATTGGAAAGCTTACTCTTACATGATTTGAACTACTGTGTTGTCTATCTTGCTCATTTGTTCCAAAAGTATCTCTCGCTAATTCGTCGTTACGACTAAGTTCAATAAGGACACCGTCAAAGTCATAAGAAAGAGAAGCGTTGTTGTAGATTACTTCTTGAAAGCGATCTTTTCTATAGCCAGATGAAATAGCAATTGGAAGATTCTTTCTCACCATATAGCGAACAGCTGTACGGTAGTCCTGGATAACTCCTCGTTGCGGGTCGTCTGAAATTGTAAGTGATGGGGCAAATGATAGCTTATCATTAGGATTGAAGTTTCCACGATATCCAATTGAGCCCGATGTTTCACCCGAGTCTGAATTCTGATTGATAACAACAAAAGTACGCTGGCCTGGCCTTGGATCATATTGAACCATGGCCGCAGTGTTAAATTCGTCATTTTCATCAACACCCACAAGTGTTCCAACTTTTAAGTTTGGAAGGATATCCCTAGTGTAGGCGACACCATCACGGGCCTCGTTACCAACATTTGCATCAACGTCAAGATCGACGTTGTTACCAGCACTAAAACGCCAGTTATCTCCATCAAAGTGGAATGTTCCACGTGCATCTTGTGCTTGTCCATTAACCATATTGGCCTGCACGTAACTCGATAAAGAAACGTAGTCAGACAGGGCACCATTAGAGTTTAGAACAACAGAGCTAAGATTTGAGTCACGTCCTTCGACACTCATATAATCATTTGTGATGGTAAGTGTTGTATCAAGGTAATTTCCTTGACGGTCTTGATTATTAGCAGAGCTAACAAATTTAACCTGAAATTTCTTTTGAAATTTTGTGACTCCACCAACTTTGGCATTAACTTCAAATGCTGCATATGTTGATGTGCTATTTTTAAAATTTACTCTTACCGGAAGAAGCTTCACTTCATTTGCTGCAATAGTAATAGGGGAGCTATTAACGCTCACGCTTACTTCAGGTGTTAGGTTTCTAATTGAAAAGTTATAAACCTCACTTGCATTACCTGTATTTTTAACTTTTAAATTAAGAGTATGATTTTTCTTATTTGTTTCAATATTTTGGTCAGCATCAAAGAAGTCAAGATCGCGCTTCTTTGCCACAACAAAACTTATGCTATTTTCAATCTTTTCTTGAGTTTCAATATTTGTGAAAATAATTTTTAACTCATGAATTGTTCCTGCATCAACGAAGCTAGGAGTATACGTATAGAACGTTAGGTAAGTTAGATCACCTGCAATTAGTTCAACAACTCCTGGGCCTTCAGCACGCCATTGTTGATTGCTTTCAATAGAAATTTTATAAGTTGTGTTTGTTGGTGACTTTATAGGAAGAACTTGAATGGCCACCTCGCCAGGTTGGACACTCTTATCCGGAAGCATACTAATATCAAGATCATTACCAAATACTAGTAAATTAATAAAAAATGCAAATAGGGAAAGTCCGATTCTTATCTTCTTCATAATGCTCGCATCTTAGCTTATTAAAGATGAAAATATTCATTGTTGAGCATTATTTATAACTATGTACGTCTTTTGTACATGATAAAAATCAGGAGGTTAGGCATACAGTTGTTAGGCAACCTAAACTTATTTAGAGGAAGTATTCAGCGACACCATAGAGCCCATTTTGCTCAAATGGGAAGATAATTGAGTCATTTGTCGGGTTGTAATCGAATTGGACTCCGCGACATGAAAGTTGAGGCATTGTCCACGTTAGGGCACCAAGGTCAGTGTCTGTATCAATATTATGTCCATACAGGCGGCTTCCATAGCAATAGTAAAGATATTGTGTTCCACCTCTTCTAGTGTAAACGAAACCATCATCAATATTTCTAGCAGTATAGGCAATTTGCTCAACGTTTCCGTCCTTGAATGCAATAACTCTTCGTTGAGCTCCACGATACATCTTGGCCGTTACATACTTCGCATCGACACTATCGTAGAAGATATTTCGATAATTATCCCAGTACTCGTATTCACATGTGCTACCGGAAGTAGGAGCTGTTCTAAGTTCTGTACAACCTTCATTTATATCATTGTATCCTAGAACACCCCAAATATGCTCTTGTCTGTAGCTATCTGCTGAGTCGTAGGCCTTAAGCATAAAGTCTTCATATCGAATATCTGTGGAATTGTACCTCATTCGACTTAAGAATAGTTTTCCATTAGCAAACCCAATAGGGAGGGCCCTATTTTGATCTCCGGCAACATCAATGTCGCTTCCAATTTTTCCATCTGCTGTTGGATCAAAAAACTGTGTCCCACTAGTATTACTGAAGACATCTTCCCACATACCAGTTGAGCGGTTAAGCATAGCAAAACGGCCATAGTGCCATTCCACTCGGTCCATATAGATATTTCCAGTCGCTCGGTCAACTACTGTCCAGTATGGGTTTCTTACTGGTTGTGTATTTGCTGCAGAAGCTGTTGATGCTGTTGCAACGGTACCATTACCAGCTAAAATATTGATATTTCCTTCAATTGTGAATTCCTTAAGATAGTAAGAAGATGTGTCATTTACAACGACCTTTCCATTATCAAGTCTTGTAACACGGCTAATATTACTAAAGCGTGCATTAACGGCATTGACATTGTCACCATACGACTGACTTTGACCAAAAATCGTCACAACTTTTCCTTCTTCATCAAGTGTTCTAATTCTTCCACGGTCATTAAAATAAACCTTTCCGTTCTTATCGACAAAGACAGAGTAGATATCCATATTACACGCTGTCGCTAGCGTTCCGTCTGCACACTCACCAAGAGTTCCAGAGCCTAGAATTCTTGTATAAGTTCCATCAAAGTTATTTCGATTCATATAACTTCTTGCAACTGTTACATAAGACTTACCATCCATTCCTGTATAGTTGTAGTAGTGATACCAGCGGTAACTATTATCAAATGGTGTGATTGCCTGACCTGTTGCTGGATCAAAGTACACTCTTGCATATGTATAGGTAGAAGTTGAACCATACATATCACATCCTGCAAAGTCTTGATGGTGGTAGGCATGACCTGTGATCCCTTCGATTTGTGATGTCGCTTGATTAAACTTAATTCCAGTATAACCAACACGACACTTAGAAAGGTCTTGAGTTGACTGCCAACCATCTCCTGTACCACCTAGATAGAATGATTCAACTTGTCCTGTCGCGGCCTTATAGATTCTAACTTTAAAACTTCCGTCAGTATTAATACTCTCAGATCTTTCAGCATTAAACCAAAGGTCACCATTAGGAAGCGGTGTAAAGAGAACAGCATTTGTTCGATAATCTGAGCTTGATAAACTTCTCATTTGAAGATCAAGTGGGTTTGCTACTGTGTCGGCCGTGCTTGAACCACCACCAATAATCGTTTCAATTGTTGGGTTTTCTAGATTTAAGTCAACTCTTCTAATTCTATTATAATCTAGAATTAAAAGACGTCCTTGATAATCTAGAGTTATTTTCATTGGATAGCGGAGAGTTGCACTCTCGGCCGGTCCACCATCACCTGTCGATGTTCCAGTCTTTGCAATAAAGAGCTTTTGCTTACCATCAGCTGGGTCAACTGTAATGATTCCTCTTTTATAGTCAGCAAAGTAAATATTTCCATCATCAGTAAAGACGAGAGTGTGAATATCTGAAGAGTCACCAACACGCTTATTAAAGAATAGGGCAGACCTTGCATCTCCACCAAGGCCGGCCTCAGTATTACCTGCAATAATCTTAATACGATCAGCATTAATTGGCGTCGATGTAAGCTGAGTGCTAATACCAGCTAGGTTCGTTACTTTTACTCTAACTTTGTAAGCTGTTGCTAGAGGTGAACCACCTGTCCATTTAAAACAACCTTCATTTGCTGCCAGTGAAATCCCTGGGCAACCATGGTTTGTATGAGGTGCGATTCCTTGTGCTCCAGCAATCGCAGTAAATGTTTGTTCATCTTGTGTGTAATAGATATTGATTGCTGTCGCAGGAAGGCCAATCGAGTCATCTACTTTCCAACGAATATATAAATCAGTCCCAGTTGGAACAGCTGAGTCAGCTCTTGTTGGAGGAATTGAAGAAGTATCATTATTTGCGGCCGCAACGTCCCAAATCGTCGGAGGAGAAGCCTTGTCATAAGTAATTTGATCGTAGTCAGTACTTAGCGCTTGCGTATTTGAAGAAATATTTCCAGCTTCATCTTTTACCCATGCATAGACATCATATAGTGCTGGCTCCCAACCAAGTAGATACGAGTAGTCTGTCACAGTGATATTCTGTGCAGGAGTGATTCCAATTGATGTTGAATTAACAGCAATCCAACATGCATCATCAATGGCCGGCTGAACTGTGTTATTTGATTGAAGACAAATATGTGTCAGATAAACATTCGCATTTTGTGAACTGGCCGTTAACGAATATGGGACAAAGTTAGTTGGTGATGGATCTGCAAGTCCTGCTGTAATTGAGTTTACTACTGGAAGTCCTGTCTCTCGATACCAGTACCCTAAAACAGTTGTTGTATTTGATGCTCCATTTGTTTGAGAAAAATTATAAGTGTTGTTAACATCTGACGCTGTCGTGGCCGTTGTCCAAGACCATACGCCAGAAGAACATGTCGTTGTTGTCGTCTGAGAGCCTGTAATATTAATTGTTAGGCCGTCTTCACATGTTCCTGTAAAAGTTGCAGTCGCACCATTATTCTTGATTGAACCAAGATCGATAGCAAGAGCAGGGAAGTTAGAGTCTCTTGTCCACGTATAAGTTAGGGCCGAAGTATTCCCTGCAGAGTCTGCTTGAGAAAATGTAAAAGCTCTTGTTGCATCTGTTGTATAATTTGCAGATGTCCAAGTCCAAGAAGAAGCTGAACAAGTAATCGTGTCTGTTTCAGTTCCAGAAATTGTAATAACATTTGTTCCTTCACATGTTCCTGAAATTGTGAAATTGTCTCTTAGTAGAGTTTCAGATTGGTTTTCTCCAATTTCAATTTGAATTGGGGCCGTGGCATTAAATGCAGGAGGAGTTGCATCTCTTTGCCAAGAAAGAGATAGGGCCGGAGAAGATGTATTTCCTGCAGCGTCGGTTTGTACTAAATTATAAACAAATGTTCCATCTGTTGTTTTTGGTGATGGAGTCCAGCTCCATGTTCCAGATGAACAATTGAATGATGTTGTTTCATCACCTGTAACATAGATCGTATAAGTTCCTTCACACGTACCAGACCATGCGTTTGGTGTATTTGCATTTGTGAAGTCAGGTGAGATACCAGCTGTCTTTGTTAGGATTGGTGCAACTTCATCACGAATAAATGTTCTTGAAACTGATGTTGAGTTACCTGCAGCATCAACCTGATTGATTGTAACAACCTTAGATCCATCATTATCAGAGAAGTTTACTGTTTGTGAAAATGTTCCACCTGAACAAGCAATAGAGAAGCCTGCTTGAATATCCCCTGAGATATTAATATTAAGGCCACTTTCACAATTACCATTAATCGTTGTACTTGAAAGGTGATATGAGTTATTGGCCGGTGATGTATAGCTTAGGGCCGGGGCAATTGAGTCAATCTCGAACGCACTTGATTCAACTGTTGCAGAGTTTCCTGCAAGGTCAGTAAATGAAACTCTAAACTTAGCATTAGTCGTATTAATTGAAGGCACTGTCCAAGCTCTAGTAAATGCTTGTGTGCTAATTGGGCCGTTAATTGCGGCAGTAGTACCTACTGAGCTCCAGCTACTTCCATTATAGAAGTCTACTTGGAAATTTTGAGCTGATGATGTGCTCGCATCAGTTGCACTCCATGCCAGGTTAATATTATTTCCACCCTTTTGAATTGTAGGTGTTGTTAGCGAAAGACTAGGGTTAATCGTATCGTAATAAACACTTATATTTGAAGATGTTGTCGAGATATTACCATGCGGGTCTTTTGACCATGCCTTAAGTGTATGAAGACCCTGAGTCGTACTAGCAAGAGTATATGTTGTTGCACTTGCTCCAGTTGAACATGCTACCCATGCATCGCCAGCAGCTGGTTGAGTTCCCTCATTAATAATAATTGATGCGATATCGTTACAGCTACTAATAGTCATCGTATTTGCTGTAGAAGTTGTGTACGTTGCCGATGTAAGCGCAATGGTTGGAGGAGCTGAAGGAGTTTTGTCAGTTACAGTGATCGTAACTGTCTCAACAGAAGCTGCATCAACAGTTCCATCATTTGCGATAAAAGTGAATGTCTCAGTTCCATGGAAGTTTACATTACTTGTATATGTACAAGTAAGGTCCGTTCCATAAGATCCTGTTGTGATACAACTTGAAAGTGTCCCATTAGATGGTGCTGTAACAATCTTATATGTTAGAGCATCACCATCAATATCACTTGCATTACTAAGTGTAATTGCTAGGGCCGTATTATCATCAGTTAAATATGACTGATTTGCCGCCATAACAGGAGCATCATTAATAGAATTTACAATAATCGTAACCGTCGCGACACTTGAATCCGCAACACCGTCATTCACACGATATGTAAACGATGTTGTTCCATTATAGTTTGCAACAGGAGTGTATGTACATGAGCGAGACGTTCCACCTGAACAACTTAGCGTCCCTGTTGCTGGGTCAGTAAGCTTAACATAGTAGAGAGTGTCGCCGTCAATATCCGCGCCAGCATTTAAGCTAAAGTTAAGTGGAGTATCTTCATTTGTTGAAACAGTTTGTGTTGCTGCAAGAGTTGGAGCATCATTAACTGCATTAATTGTAATATTAACAGTTGAAATGGCCGCTGAGTCTAGTAGCCCATCATTAGCAAGATAAGTAAATGAGTCAGTACCATTAAAGTTTGCATTTGGCGTATATGTACAGGTGATATCAGTTCCATAAGAACCTGTAGTAATACAATTTGAAAGAGTCCCATTAGTTGGTAAACTTACTACTTTATAACTAATAGTTTGTGCTGGCACATCCACATCTGTTGCACCATTTAGAGTGATACTAAGAGGAGTATCTTCATTTGTTACTTCATTTTGATCGGCCACCATTTCTGGTGCATCGTTGATAGCGTTGACAGTAATACTGACTGTTACTGTATTTGAGTCCAGAGCACCATCATTTGCTTTATAAGTAAATGAGTCACTTCCTTCGAAATTTAAATTTGGTGTATAAGTACAGGCCGTTGAAGTTCCACCTGTACATGATAAGTTTCCATTTGTTGGATTCGATACAACGATATAAGAAAGAGTGTCATTTTCAATATCTGTTGCTGGTGTTAGATTGAAGCTATGAGCTGTGTCTTCATTTGTTGAAAATGACCAGTCGCCCGCTAGAGTTGGAGCATCGTTTACACTATTAACTGTTAAACTTACTGTTGCATTTGTAACCGCTACACCAACACTATCAGTTGCAGTATAAGTTAATGAGTCACTTCCGTAGAAATTAGCATTTGGAGTGTACGTACATGAGATATCAGTCCCATAACTTCCTGTTGTAATACAATTAGAGAGCGTACCATTTGATGGGGCAGAGATTACCTTATAGCTCAATGTCTGCGCCGGTAGGTCTACATCTGTCGCACCATTTAGAGTGAAGTTTAGCGCTGTATCTTCATTAGTTGTATGAGCTTGGTCAGCTGCCATGACAGGTACGTCGTTTATTGCATTCACTGTAATTGTTACAGTTGCTGTCGTTGAGTCAAGAGCACCGTCATTTACTTTGTAAGTAAATGATGTCGAACCATTAAAATTTAGGTCTGGTGTGAATGTACACGCTGTTGATGCTCCACCTGTACAACTAAGATTTCCATTTGCTGGATTTGAAATGATAATATAAGACAGAGTATCAGCTTCAATATCTGATCCAGCTGTTAAATTAAAGCTTAATGCTGTATCTTCGTTTGTTGATACACTTTGCGTGGACGCAAGAGTTGGAGCATCGTTAACGGGAGAGATTGTAATTGATACTGTTGAATCAGTTGCTGAATCAGTTAGTGTATCATTTGCTCTATATGTGAACGAGTCACTTCCATTAAAATTCGACCCTGGTGTATAGTCACATGTAATATCTGTTGAATAAGTTGATGTGTTAATACAATTAGAAAGAGTACCATTTGCCGGAGCAGTTATTAGCTTGTATTGAATTGTCTGCGCAGGAATATCAACGTCTGTTGCACCAGAAAGAGTGAAGCTTAACATATTGTCTTCTGCTGTCGTCTCTACTTGATCTCCTGCCATCACAGGAGCATCATTTTCTGAAGTAATATTAACTGTAACTGTTGCAGTTGTTGAATCTAATTGGCCATCATTTACTTTATAAGTAAAAGACGTTGAGCCGTTGTCATTTAAGTCAGGAGTATATGTACAGTCTCTTGATGTTCCACCTGTACAAGTTAAAGTACCTTTTGCTGGGTTCGCAACAATTAAATACGATAGAGTGTCTCCTTCAATATCTGCTCCAGCATTAAGAGTAAAGTTAAGAAGCGTATCTTCATTTGTACTAACTGTCTGTGTTAGTGCTAGAGTAGGAGCATCATTGACTGCGTTAATTGTTAGCGTTACTGTCGCAAATGTCACTGCATCAGCAACTGTATCATTTGCAATATATGTAAATGAGTCTGATCCGTTATAATTTGCATTTGGTGTATATGTACAATCTCTATCGTTAATATATGAGCCTGTTGTTATACAATTTGTAAGCGTCCCATTAGTAGGGCCAGAAACTAGTTTGTATGAAATTGTTTGCGCTGGCAGATCCACGTCTGTAGCAGTATTTAATGTGAAATTAAGAGCTGTATCTTCATCCGTTGCCTCAGACTGATCAGCACCCATTACTGGAGCATCATTGACTGTGTTTACTGTAATTGTCACTGTCGCAGTCGTTGAATCAAGTTCTCCATCATCAACTTTATAAGTGAAGCTATCAGTCCCAAAGAAGTTTAAATTTGGAGTATAGTTACAGGCCGTCGATGTTGCCTGTGTACAAGAAAGGATACCATTCGTAGTAGAAGAAAGAATCGTGTAATTTAGCGTCGTCCCTTCTATATCACTACCAGTATTAAGATTAAAGCTCAGTGGCGTGTCTTCATTTGTCGACTCAGCTTGAGTAGCTGCAAGTGTAGGCGCATCGTTAACTGGAGTAATGTTTAGAGATACTGTTGCTACACTTGCAGAATCTAGTGATCCGTCATTTGCTATATAACTAAAGCTATCACTTCCATTAAAATTTGCATTTGGAGTATAGTCACAAGTTAGATCGTTTCCATATGTGCCGGTTGTAATACAATTTGAAAGTGTTCCATTATTTGTTGAGCTTACAATCTTGTATGTAAGTGACGCCTGTGCGTTGTCGACATCTGTTGCTTGGTTTAATGTAATTGCAAGAGTGTTGTCTTCTGCAATGGTTAAGCTTTGATTTGCACCAATTACTGGTCTATCGTTAACGTTGGCAACATTTAGAGTGACTGTCGCTTCTGTTGAATCAAGTTCTCCATCATTAACTTTATAAGTAAATGTATCAACACCGAAAAAGTCAGCATTAGGTGTATAAGTACAGTCATTTGTTGTTCCAACACAAGTCAGTGTTCCATTCGTTGGCAGAGAAGTCGTAATATAAGATAGACTTGGAGAGTCTACATCATCACCTGGTGTAAGAAAGAAATTATGTACAGTATCTTCTGTAACATTCACACTTTGTGACGCTGTCAGAGTTGGGGCATCGTTAATTTGTTCAATATCAAGTGTATAGGAAAATTGATGATGTGGTAAATCTGTGTTTACATTTGCATCGCCATCATTCTTTTTACCAATTCTAACAATAATTTCCGCACTAGCAGCAGTATCTGCTGGAGGAGTATAACTCCATATGCCTGCGTTTGAAACACTTGTACCATCTAGTATCCATTGGTATGCAACTGGGTAAGATGAATCCCAGTGAACAGCATTTGCTTCGAAATCACTTTGAATCCCTTCTTTTAATGAAGTTGGTGTTTCAAGTGTTTTCATCTTTGGTGCAGCATCTTTTAAAATTGACGCTGTTTCACCTTGAGTTATCTCGCTAAAGATAAGACCAGCATCAGTATTATTTTCTAACTCAGTATAAATGAGATCATAGTCGATTGTTTGGTTATCAATATTAGCTTGAATTAATGATTCTGTTTGATCTAGATAATTTGCAAGTTCTCTAGTTGGTGTGTATTCAATATCTGTATTCGTAATCTTTGCTAGAAGTGTTGTAACAGGAGTAATATCTTGTGGTTTAAAATAACTTGTAACAACCTTCTCTAGTTCGTCACTACATCCCGAAACCTTTACCTTGTAACGAGCTGGTGCCGTCAGGTCTAATGCTAATTTCCTTGCATCAAATTTAAAATAAGTTGTAGTGTTAATCCCTTCAAATGTAATAGGGTTATCTTCAAGCACTGTCATTGTCACAAGATCAAAGAGTTCAACTTTTGGATCTGTACATGTCGTCGCTGCATAGGCATTGCTAATAAAGAGACTCTTGTTATTTGTCTGAGTAATTAGTCCAGATAGTGGAGGAATGCGTCCTTCAATGGCCGGAATTTCGATAACAACATTGTTTGAATTTGAACCGTTATTTTGTTGGCCACTTGAAGACTCATCTTCAGGATTTGTTTCATCAGCTTGTGGTGGTGTTGGAAGAGAGTAAGCAATTACTTTCTTACTTTCTTCTTTGGCCTCTACTTTCTTATCGTCTGCCTTTGCAGGAGTTCTTTCAAAAGTGTTATTTGCATAGAAAGGTCTTGAGTCACCTGAATCATTTAAGAAGACTTGTGTTGATACTTTCTTCTTTTCGTTAATTGCATGTTTTGAAAGCTTGTAATCCGCTGCTTTCTTACTAGGAGTAACTGATTCTTCTTGTTCGCTTTGTTCAACAGAAGAAGGATCTCTTTTTGTAAATGTCGATGTTGAGTTTAGCCTTGCTTTAACTTTTGGTTTAACAAGCTCATACTCGATCCCAATCTCTTTCGCTAATTCACTATAACTATCAGTCTTCGTTGCATTATTATCTGCAAAGAAGATATAGCTAAAGCTAAATAGTGATGCCAGAGCAAGTCCGACGTAGAGTATTGGTTTTTTCAAAGTCCCTCACAAATCATTCGTTTTTCGTTTCTTGTGAATAAAATTTATTCTTAAATATTTTCGACTTATTACAATATTTCCTTAGTATTTAAACACTTAATGAACAGATCACTAAATTCAGTTACTTATATCGGCTTTATGGAGATATTATTTAATTTGGTGGCAATTTTTTGTGGACTTTTAAAAATGTAAGACGTGATTTCAATATGTTAAAAAGTTAATTGTTTAAACTAAATGTTTTTACATTCGGATATCTTAAGGTTTTTACAGAGTATTTGTTTAGTTGATTAAAAAGGCCCAACTTGAAGCTGGGCCTGATATTTTTTGAATTTATTTGCTAGGATTACTCGGCCGCAAAGTAGCCAATATAATCAATCGAGCATGTATCTGGGTTAACTGCAACTGCAGCATTGAACCAACCAGAGTGCTCTGAGCCGATTGCTGAGTAGATAAGCTTGTCTTCATTAAATTGCGCTAGCTTATTTCCTCTTTCATTTAGAAGTTCAGTTCCTTCAGTTAGATACATTAGGTATTTAACTTGTAGTGGACGATCTGCTCTAATTTTTCTTTCAAGTTGCTTATTGACAACATTGTCACAAGCAATTGAATTAGAGCTAATGGCTAAAAATGAGATAAGAGTTAGAAGAGTCATTACTAGTTTCATAAGATGGCCTTTGTGTGGGTTTTAGTTGGCCGCATCCTATCTAAGTAGCGTCATATAGACAAGCTTGAGCTACTTTAAATGTAAAATTTGCTATGAAATTAACAAGATCTTAATAATTCTCACTAGAGTATTTAAGAAGCTTTTGCTCGTCCACAATTTCGATACTTCTGCCACTCTTTGTAATTAAACCTGCGTACTCTAGTTCACTTAAGATTCTTGTCACACTCTCAAAAGTTGATACCGCAAAATCTGCAATTTCTTTACGAGTCCAATTATGCTCAGGGTGCTTAAGTTTTAAATAGACCAGGGCTTCAACGATTCTTGCTTTGGCCGACTTATCTGCCATTCCTGCCAGTCTTCTTTCAGCATTTCCAAGCTCCCTCGCTAAGATCTTCGTCATATTCTTAAGTAGGGCCGGGCTTTCAAGACAAATATTGTCACATTGTTTACGATCAATGAGCATTAGCTTTGATTTTGTCAGACTAATTGAGTTGGCGTGATAAGGTGTTTCTAAAAAGTATGAACGATGACCGAAGATTTCTCCTGGCCCATAGACTCTTAAGAAGCTCTCTTTGCCATTCTCGCTATTGTAGTAGAGGCCAACGATACCTTCTTCAACAATATAGAGGTATTGAGGGGATTCTGACTCTCTGTAAATTGTTTCACCTTTTTGATACTGTCGATAGATAGGTTGTTCAATATTATTTAAGATTTCCTTAATCATGTTTTTCCAAGTTTGATGGCCATCAATGTTAATTTATAATCATTATATATAATTAATTTAAGTTTGAAAGTCTTTGGAGTATTGCAAAGGACTGATTTATAAAAAAGGTGAGTATATGACTAACTTTACGTGGCCTCTGATAGGCGGGATATTAATTGGAGTTTCTGCTGCATTTTTGCTCTTTTTTAATGGGCGAGTTGCTGGGATCTCTGGAATATTTTTTAATTTTCACAAGAAGAATGACGGTGGCTTTTGGCGCATCTTCTTTGTGCTAGGACTCTTAGCAGGGGGTCTTGTTGTAAAATTGGTGGACCCAAGCTTTTTTAATTATGCCCTCAATCTAACATATACTAAGGCCATCGTAGCTGGCCTATTTGTAGGTGCTGGAACTCAACTCGGCTCGGGTTGTACTAGTGGGCACGGTGTATGTGGCCTTTCTCGCTTCTCAAAACGATCTCTGGCCGCAACTCTTACTTTCATGGCCGTTGCTGTCGCAGTCGTATCTTTAATGGGGTTATTATAATGAAGAAATTAACAAGTTTAATTGCAGGTATGATATTTGGTATTGGTTTAACTGTTTCAGGAATGGTTAATCCAAAGAAAGTCATCGGTTTCCTAGACATCTTCTCTTTACAGGGAGGATGGGATGCCTCTTTGGCCTTTGTTATGGGTGGTGCCGTTGTTATTGGTGTTATTGCCACTAAGCTTATTACTAAGCGTGGTGCTCCGATTTGTGATGTTCAATTTCACTTACCTACAAAGACGATTATTGATAAGAAGTTAGTTTCAGGTGCGGCCCTGTTTGGGATTGGTTGGGGGATCGCTGGTATTTGTCCAGGCCCTGCTATTGTGAATCTAATAAATCTTTCAGCTCCGATGGTAGTATTTGTAATAGCAATGATCGTGGGTTCCCAAATCTCTAAGAAATTGACTTCATAATTCCACTTTTTTAGATAATTTTTTTATGCGTCAACTAGTCTTATTGACTATGGCGCATAAAATCATTACTCTTATTTAATGTATGAATATTTACACCAATTCTCTCTAAATTTTTGGCTTGCTTTTGGTTATGTCCTAATTGCTCTTGGAGCTGCGACATATTTAATCTCATTAGGTGTGACCAGTATTCATCTCAATCGCCTAAGTCAAAATGCACAGTCTTCTCCTATTAAGACAGTTGTGATGTGCTTTTCTCAGGCAGCAGTTTGCTTAATCATTGTCTCTAATTTCTTTTTTCCCCTCTATTCTGTTTATAAAGTACCTTTGACATTGGTGATGTTTATTTTCACTTACACTGCCAGGTACTATTATTGGCGCAATCTTTCAGAAGTATTTAACGAGAATAAGACTTTAAGAGTTATCTATAACGGTATTGTCGTTGGAGCTATTGGTTGTTGCCTCATCCATTTATTTTGGTTTTTTATGAAGGGGCCAGGGCCTTGTTGTCTCGGGGAAGAATTTGTTAAAAACCCTGCATCAAATTATATCTTAAAGGTACAGATTCCATATTTAATGAATGATAGTTTTGCAGGTTTTGTAAAGTTTTTTACGATCTCTGTATCTCTTGTCTACATTCGATTTTTTCTAATCTCATTAAAGTCCCGAGACTACCTCATGATATTTGGACTCTTTATTAGTGTTTTAAATATCTTTTATACAACGAGCTATCATGCTTTTGGTTTCAAGTATTGGATTCCACTCTATTTTATAGTGGATTTATTAGAGTACACAAGACTGCAGCAACTTGAGGTTTCTCATTTTGCTCAAAAACTTAAAGAGCAAAAGCAATCATATAATTCTATGATTCATGATTTGGCCAACCCACTACAGTTTACAAACTTACGTTTGCAAAAGCTAAAGCGTGAAAGCTCGATAAACGAGTCCAAAGAAGTTAAGGCGATTTATGAAGGGACAAAAAGTGCCATTGATATTTTAAATAACTATAAAAATCAAGGCACAAACGACTCTCTTATATCGGATGTTGTAGAAGAAGTGATCTCAATTTTTCCTGAAGTGAATATCGTCTACTCTAGGCCGTCTAAAGAAGTTAGGGTGAATAAAGGAATTATTAAAAACTCCTTAATAAACTTGATTAAGAATTCACGTGAAGCTCTTCACGAGGATCTCGAGTGGATAAAAATAAGAATTGATAATTCTGAAGCTGGCCTTGTTATTAAAATAATCGACAATGGAAAGTTTGTTGATTTTAAATCTCCTGAATTGGCCTTTGAGTTTGGTTATTCAAGTAAGGGCGACAAAAGGGGAGTAGGTCTTTATTCGATAAAGAGAGAAATTGAAAAATTAAATGGTAACTTGAAGTTGGATAATGAAGAATCATTCACCTGTTTTACAATAGAGATTTAAAATATGCTTGATCTAAATCCAAATGATAGCACTATAAAATTGATTCCAGTTATCTACTGTATCTTCACATTTATGGTTGGTTTGTACTTTCTCTATTTAAGTTTAAGCTCCTTTCGTGTTCGCCAAGTCTTTAAATCTAATTATGCAATTGAAAGAATGCCTTTTTATCAGGCCATTATTTGTTTTCTTGTCGTATCTGTATTCTTTGTTCCTTTCTATTCCGACTATAAAGTAGGAGTTGCGCTCTTAATTTTTCTCTTTCTTTTCTTGGCCCGTTTAGAATTATGGAAAATACTTGGAGATTATCTTCAGGAACATCACCTGTTGATGATTCTATATAAGATAGTGGTCTACTTAGCACTATTTATCTTTGGTGTTCATTATCTTATCTATTTGATGGAAGGTAGCGGTGCTTGTTGTATAAGTGATAATGTTATTGCAAAAAGTAATAATCAACTAGCAAAAACTCTATTGCCATTTAACTTGAGTAATCTTCTAACTTCCTCTTATCGAGTCGTGGCGTTCTTAAGTCTTGCAATTTATATGCGCTTTACTTATCTTTCTTTTAAGAAGGCCGACAAATATTTATTTGCAGGCCTTGCAGTTCATATTATTTACTATCTACATTTCTTGATTAATTTCTTGGTGACTCATGATTATTGGGTACCGATCTTCTTTCTTGCTGACTTAGTTATCTATTTAAGATTAATTAAGCTTGTTAAGAAAAAGTAGTTAATTACATTTTCCAAGTTCAAAATTAATTGTTCCGTATCCGTTAACACAAGCTGAGCAATTTATAGAGGCTTTTACTTGATCTCCTGGAGCGATATGGACGTTAGTATTTCCTCCTGGAAATGGGATGCCTGCAGTAACTGGAGAGTTGTTTAGGACAACGTCAAATGATGCAGATGAGACATCTCCCGATTTCAATTGTATATAGACATTCTCAATACACCAGTATTGAGATGAATTAAAACCTTCGACATCAGTTGCGTTTGTCCCAACCTGATTTTGAATCCCAAAATACCAAGTTAAGGTTGTATCCGCATTAAAGAACTCAAAAGAGATAACGGCCCTATTGTCATTTTCAAAAAGGTAGGCATTCCCATCAGCATCTGTTTTAAAGCATGAAGATAGACCTAGTAGTATTGTAATTAGTAGTAGCGCTCTCATTAAAACTCCATTTCATATAAGACGCTGAAGTCTTTATTTTTAACAATGATATCTTGCGCGATAAATTCGCGATGTAAAAAATTAAATAGTAGAGCAGTTGATTTAGAAAGATGTCTTCTTGCTCCAAGCTCAAAGCCTTTTCCTGAGTAAATGGCAATATTAGGGTGATGAGAGTCAACAATATATGAGCGGTAACTTGTTAGGAAGCTCCAGTTATCACTGTAGTCATATTCTGCTCCAAATTTTAGATAAGGTGCAAATTGTGTTCTCTGATCCATGACTGGTGTAAGGCTTGTTTCAAATCGAGCTGTTAGAAACATTTCGTCATTCATGAAAAATCCTGTCGTAAGTCTAAAGCGATTATTTAGCCTGTAGTATGCTTGAACTCCTAACTCAAATGTTAAGATGTCATCATCCATCTCTTCTGGCTCAAGATCTCCGCGATCCATGAAATAGGCGTGAATACCAAAAATATAATCAAGATATAATTGTTGATTTAAAACATGACGGTAATGACCAATAATATCCGCTCCAAGGCCACCATAATTGTCATCATCGCCACCGTTATTATTGTCCATATTAGCGTAATTCATCTGCTTTACACTTAGGCCAGTTTTTAATCCCCATGAGTTCTTCATTCCGGCCAGTTTGGCAGTACCTATATTTGGGCCATGATCAACAACTTCATGTCCTTGAACTTCTTTGTATTCAATCTTCTCATTGAGTTTTTTGACAACTTCTTTCGTTTCATCGTCTTGTTTCTTTGCGACAAAGCCCTTCTTCTTATCAAGTTCAATTCCATTGGCCGCAACAAATTGACCAGTGTTCTTATCGACACTACCAATATCAAGTGACTCGTCTTGAATCGCTGGAATAAAGATAGCTGAATCAAGGTCGACGATGGCACCATTTTTTGGAACTTCATCGGCTTCAACATCATTTCCATACAGCTTAGTGATTTCTTTCTTACTCAATTCTTCATTGCTAGCAACTTGAATATCACTTCTTTTTACACTTTCAAGATTTTCGTTCTTTTCAAGGGCCATTAGCTGACTTGGGTTTACTTTCTGTGGTGGAATTTCATCGTATAGGTGAGCGTACGTTGTTGAGGCCGTCCCTTTTTTAACGATTGTTACATCATCACGGTCAACATTATCTTTTACTGTCTTTTCCGGATCAATACTCTCGCTATTGATCTTCTTAACTGCAACTTCACCTTCTAGTGTTACTACTGATGTGGCCTGGTTCTCCTGACTGACCACCGTAACAAATTCTGTTCCTCGAACACCTAAGGCCATGGTCTTTGTCTTTACATAAACCTTGTTAAAGGCACTATGTCCTTTTGATTTTTTTGCAGGAACAATCTTTGATCGCATCTTTCCATTCAAAACTTGGATAATACTTCCGGCCTTTTTTTCGACCTTTGTTAACTCGATTTTTGAGTTTGGCCCTACGACGATATAACTACCATCTTCTAGAATTTCGATCTTCACAAAAGAGCGCAATCTCGTGACAATCGACGTATTTTCCTTAAGGAGTTGACCTTTCTTTATCCAGCTGGCCTGCATGGCCCCTGGTGGAAGTTGAGAAACTTCACCACGAATATTAACGACCTTGGCAAAGGCCGCAATTGCGTTTGCTTGGAAAAGACTTAGTGGAATTAAAATGAGTGATAATTTAATTAGATTCATAAAAGTAAACATCCGTGTTTAATTAATTTATCTAATTATAAATAAAAAACAGGTGAATGTTTACTTTTTTTTACTTTCTTTAAACAGATTCAGATGCAGTCTGTAGATAATTTTGTAAACCAATTTTATCAATTAGTGAAAGTTGAGTCTCAAGCCAGTCAATATGATCATTTTCAGTATCTGAAAGAAGTTCTAAAAGAATATCTCTTGAGACATAATCATTAACAGATTCACAAAGAGCAATTGCTTTTCTGAGTAATTTACTATTTTCAACTTCATATTGAAGCTCATCTGATATTAACTGTTTCACATCGCGACTTGGCTTATATGGAAGGCGAGTCCCTAGTTCTGGTAAACCTTCTAGAAAAATAATTCTTTCAATAAGTTTAGTAGCGTGGATTGTTTCATCATCTTTTTCATGATCAATACGCTCATAAAGCTTTGTTAGGCCCATATCTTGGAATAGGCGTGAGTGAAGGAAATAGAGATCGATGGCCGATAGCTCTTGCGTTAGTAACTCATTAAAAATATTGATAACTTCTTGATTTCCCTTCATTTTTTCTCCTTTCATAAAGCATACATGAAAGGTGACTTTTTTCAAATACAATAATAGTTGAGTAAGATGCTAAAGTTATTCTTAAGTATATCCGATAAATTTACTACGTGAATAGGACGTAGGAGGAATTATGAAAAAATTAATGGCCATGGCCGTATTAGGGCTTACGCTCGTTTCTTGTGGGTCTTCCCCGCAACGGGATATTGCCTCAGTAGATGGTGCTTGTTCACTACAAAAGCACCCAGCAAAAAATCATTATCGGATCTTGATTAATGAGAAACCTCATAGCCAGTATTGGTACACAAAAGGTGATGCATTGAAGATTCAAGATTCATTCTCGAAAAAAGGAATGTGCGGTAACTAGAATAAATTATTAAGGGAGAGAAATAAAAAGGCCCGCGGATGCGGGCCTTCTTTTATATAGAAAGTAATTAGATTATTTCTACTTGATGGCCTCTCTAATTTTAGAAGATAGCCAGTCCATGATCCAAACAATCGCTGCAATAACGATTACTAGTAGACCAACTTCGTTCCATTTTGCTAGACCTTGGTACTGCATTAGCATTGTACCAATACCACCACCACCAACTAGACCAATTACTGTGGCCATACGAACGTTGATGTCCCAACGGTAGATTGAGAATGATAGGTATGGAAGAACGATTTGAGGAACAACACCAAACCAAATTACTTGGATAGGGTGAGCACCAGTTGCCATCATTGCTTCGATTGGTCCATTTGAAACGTTTTCAATTTGCTCAGAGTATAGCTTCGAAAGTGAAGATACTGAGTGAAGGCAAAGTGCCATCATACCAGCGAAAGGCCCGATACCAACCCATACAGAGAAGATAATCGCCCATACTAGTGGCTCAATTGAACGTGAAACGTTTAAGAAAAATCTAACGACAGAGTAAACTGTCATTGTTAGACGAGATCCATTCATAAGGTTTCTTGCTGCAAAGAATGCTAGAACAAATGCAATTGGAAGTGCTACTGCTGTTGCAATAAATGCCATGTAGATCGTTTCAATTGCTGCAAAAAGAGCTTCTTCAAAAATTGCAAAATTTGGTGTTAGAAGAGCAGTAAAGATCCTCTTTGCACCAGTCATTCCTGATTCAGAAAGAAATTCATAAATTGAAATTTGTGAAACATAAATACTAGCAATAAATGTTAGTACTACAGTTGCAATAAGTACGAATGAGAATGGCTCTTTCATGAATAGAGTGTTCTCATCTCTTTTCATAATTCCTGTTAGCCCACGTCCAAGAGACATTTTAGTTGTGTAAAGAGCTGCTGCTACTACAAAACCTGCTCCAAGAGCAATAAGTGGCTGGTTCCAAGTAAAATCAGGGTAGCGTAGACCAAGAATTAGTCTCTCCCATACGATCTTCCATGAAACAAGAATCATGTATGACCAAAGAAGGAAATCAATTAGGAAAGAAAAGAAATTCATCTTAACTTTGTATGATGTGTACTCTTCTCTTGGTTTTGGTAAGTTATTAACTTGCGTATCTGCCGTTTGAGTCGTCGTTGTCATTATTTAATCCTATATCCAAAAAACTTAGTTAATTGTTACTTCTACAGCATCTTCACCGTAGATTGTCTGGAACCATTCTTCGTTAATATCAAGTGGTTGACCTTCATAAATTAGCTTCCCACCTTTAAGAGCTACTACGCGTGAAGCGTATTCTCTAACAAGTGATAAGAAGTGAAGGTTACAGATAACAGTAACACCAAGTTCTTCGTTAACTTTCTTAAGGTATTGCATTACCGAGTGAGAAGTTGCAGGGTCAAGAGACGCTACAGGCTCATCAGCAAGAAGTACCTTAGGGTTTTGCATAAGAGCACGAGCAATAGCAACACGTTGTTGCTGACCACCTGAAAGATTGTCCGCACGTACGTTTTCTTTACCTTCAAGACCAACGATCTTGATGTATTCCATTGCTTTTTTCTTATCTTCTTCAGAGTAGATACCAAGTACCGACTTGATAACTCCTGTTCTTGCAAGCGTTCCTGAAAGAACGTTAGTCATAACAGTTCTTCTTGGGATTAAGTTAAAGTGTTGGAAGATCATTCCGATGTGTGAGCGAGCATTTCTCATTGCTGCACCCTTAAGTTTCGTAATGTCTTTTCCTTCGAAGATGATCTCACCACTTGTTACATCGTGTAGGCGGTTCATACATCTAAGCATTGTCGACTTACCTGAACCAGACAGACCGATAATAACAAGGAACTCACCCTTGTTAACGTTAAAGCTAACGTTATTTAGAGCGTGGCATCCGTTAGGATAAACTTTGTTAACATTTTTAACTTCTAGAATCATTTCATTCTCTCTTTATTTAAAATAAAACCTATTTCTTGTTTAGTTGTTCTTCAAGATTGATATTTAGTGTTTTAATTACGTTTCTTAATCCATCGTAATCTGCATCAGTTGTATCAACTAGGCCACCTACACTGTAAATATTTTCAAATACATCTTTACCTTCTGGAGTAGCGATATATTTCTTAACAGCTGCAATAAACTTCTCTGTTACTTCTGCAGGAAGATCCTTTCTGAATACGAATGGGTCGTTAGGAATTTTTTCAGTGATTTGAACGATTTTTACTTTATCTTCAACATCTGGGAATTGTGTTTTTACACGTGAACGTGCATCGCGGATTGTTCCATCTGAAGATGGAGCAGAGTAGTAAGTTGCACCAGCATCTACTTGTCTTTGGTAAACCATTGTTACAACGTTATCGTGCTTAATAGCAAAAGTTGTATTTCCTGGCTTAACATCATTTTCCATCATGATTTTAAGTGGGAACATATAACCTGAAGTTGATGAAGGATCAGTGTAAGCAAATTTCTTACCTTCTAGGTCTTTAATTGAGTTAATTCCACTATCTACGTGAGCAATGATTTGCCCTTGGTAGTAATCGTGTCCATAGCGAAGAACTTTAAGTTTTGCACTTGCTCCATACTTCTCATTTGCCATTAGATAACCAAAAGAGTTCATAACTGCAATGTCAGCTCTTTTTGACCCAAATGATTCTACTACCGAAATGTAGTTTGTTGGAATACCTGTTTTGAAGAATAGGCCAGTCTCTTTTTCTAAGAATTTGATAAAGTGAACTGAGTTCGATGCAATTGTGTCTGCATCAACTGAAGGTGTGAAGTATAGTTTTACAGGATTGTCTTTACTTCCTAATTTCATATCTCTCTTGCAAGAGATTCCTGTTGTTATTGCTAGTACTAAGCTCATTACCGCAACAATTGTGTGTTTCATTGGTTGTTCTCCTCGTATATTGAACCCTAATATATATAGAAACCTAAAAAAATCTAACATTTTGAAATTACGCTCTTTTAGCATGAATAAGACAGTTTTTTAATGTCAACCTAATCACAATTATAATTATCTTTAAAAACTGAATAATTTCAGTAATTTAGTGAAGGTAGTTTTTATAATATTTAGTCTTTGTTTAATTTGATCAAGGTTATAATGGAAACATGGCGTTAAACATCAAAAAACTCGAAAATCCTGTGCGTCCTACTGATCGATTGAGCTCAGATGAGACCCGCGTCAAAAGACTGCACAAGGGGTGTGATGGATCAAAAAATTTTGATGAGAGCAATAATGATAGTAAGCGTATGTCATTGATAAAAAGCTTCTTAGAAGAGCTATATAAAAGTAAACACTCCGTTAAAAAGAAGCTTAAGGACAAGAAAGATAAGATGAATGAGGCCATCAGAAGGCTAAATATCCTCTAAATATCTCTCTGGGCCTATAGCCCAGATGTTGGACAGAAGTCGAGATGATTTGGCCTTAGTAAAGTTGTTTTTTTTAGGGCCTGGTGGGCAAGTTTTCCAAGCTTTGATTCTGTAAAAATCACTCTTTTGAGCTCTTTTGGGCCATCTACTAAATTAATCTCTTCATTCATCAGAATTTGTAATCTCTGCATAAGAATTAACGCGAGATCCTTATGGTATGAATCAAGACTAGGATAGAGCTTTATAAGATTCTGATGAATATATTGCTGAGTTTCTCGATGTGACTCAAAGATATACTGACAGGCCATAAATACTAATTCAAGCTTGGCAATCAATTGTTTTTGGTTTCCCGTCATTTTCTTGGCAAAGACAATTGCAAGTTGAATTTGATGATAGCAGTCTTCTGAATTGTTACTATTAAAGGCAACTTGGGCATGATTGAGATAATTCTTTATAGTAAAAGTTTCTTTTAAGGACTTTGATAATTTCGGCGACTTTTTTGTTATCAATGGCGCTGGTTGAAAAAGATCGCTGTAGTGAATTTGTTTAACTGAAAAATTCTTTGAATCGAAAAGAGAAAGAAAAATATTGTTTGAATCAATCGTAAGTGCCGAAACTGTTGTTGGCCAATGCTTCTTTTTATAAATATCAAGATGATTTTTAAAGGTGTCTTTTGTGTCTGGTAATTTTCCATCGCAAATATTTACTTCTTGGCCATCGATTGCGATGATCTTGTAATTGCCTAGCGAGTCCTTTATGTGAAATTCCCAATGAAAGACTAATTGCTGATTCTTTAAAAACTTTTCAACTTCATGAATATCGTTAAATCCAAGTAAGATAACAAGCGCAAGGAAACTAGCACTCATTCCATGGTAATTAATTTTAAGAGCATCTCTTTGAACTAATTGAACACTTAGGCCTGACTCGTTGACGCCACCATATGTTGCAAAAGGAGACATGAGATTTTGAATAACAATGGCCTCAAGGTTTTCCGGCGATTTGAAGTGAACAAATCTAAGCTTGTCACTAAAGGTCTCTTGAATTGGGCTATTAATTAATTCAATTGGAGAGTTACTTTCAAGGTGATGATCTTTAATTCCTTCAAAGATTGCACTTGGATTATTTAGGTACTCATGCATGAAGCTCAAGTAAAGAGCGTCTTTGGCACTTATACTAAGCCCTCTGGCATAGCTATTGATTAGCTTATTATACGAATTTTTATAGAACTCTTGAGAGTCTTCCTTTTCTTTAAGAAAGCTACTTTGATAAGCAAATACCTGACTGAAGAGTTTGTGAATTGCGCCTTTTAAGATATTTGGACCAAAGTATGAACTTTCTTTCAAGTTGCTCCAGGCAAGATTTACGTCTTCCTTATCTAATGCGGCCAATTGATAAATTGATTCCTCTAAGTTGTCGAAGAGTTCTATGTATAACGGAGAATTTTCTTTAAATGGAGCGCTCATGTCTAATATTTTAAGTTCACTTGTTAATCCTAGCAATCAAACTTTTATTGCCGTATGTGTTGCCTTATCGGGCCTAAGAGTTGCCATTGAATTAACTCGATTTTCTCCAGCTAATTGGCCTATTTCAAAACAATTTTCTAAAAATTTTGGTGAAGACTTCACACAAAGATTTCACAAAGTTGGTCTCTATATTTGTATTGGACAAATTATTCTTTGGGCGCCTGAGCTTCTATTTGCTTCTTAGAATCTTCTTTGAGAAGGTTTCCGTCATATAACTCAATCTTTCCATGATAAGAATTAAATGGAGCACGAATATTAAGTTGTGACTCATTACCTTTCTTTCTAATGTAGATCTTAACTTCTTTATCAAGTCCGTGATGTTTGACGTTATCTTTGATTTGAAAAATCTTATTTAAGAAGAGTCCGTTTTGACGGGCCGTAACCTTAAAGTCTTCTACGCGTTTAAGCTCGTTCCAAAGTTGTCTTGGTTCCACTCGTCCAGACAATAGTTCCGAAAATGTTAAATAGATTAGTGGATCAGATTCAAAGTTATCACCCATTAAAACTACTGAAGATGGAATATCTGTCATATTAACAATATCAAGGAGGTGTCCAAGTTTGTAGATTCCTTGAGTCTTGATATCTTTTGGAGTTAGATCATTTTCTAAGATCGAAAGAATACGACGATAGTCTTTTAAGAAGATTCCTGCCGTAAAAATTTCGTTAGCGTAAAGCCAATCACGAATTGCATCTTCATAAAAGTGCGGAGACGCTGATAGAATAAATGGATGGTATCCCATTTCAATATATGACTTTAAAAGTTTTACAGAATTTTCTAGAGTTGGATAATTTTTCAAAGGACTGGTAAGTGAATCATAGATCTCACTTGGTTTAGAGTACTTTGTTTCAACTAGTGTTTTATCAAAGTCACAAATAATGATCTTGCGATTATCTGTAATCTTTAATGGGATAAATGTACCAAGGTTTAATTCCAGCCCTGGATATTTTGATATCTCGTAGGCTTCTATCTTTGCTAAGCAGTCCTTGCAGTCTTTTGGAAGAGGGATTTTTGCTAGTAGCCCACCATATGAATCTGTTTCTAAGTTCTTTGTGAACAATTCCTTGTTGTTGTGATCAAGGGCCACTACCTTGATTTCGAACTCGTATGCTCTAAGTAATTTATAGGCTTGAATAGGAAAACGGGCTTCAAATTTTTCAAAGTCTTTATTCTTCGAATACAAATTTTCACTCATTGTGAAGTCTGCCTTGATATTAAGGTAGTTATTCGTTTGAATAGCTAAAAAATTTACGGCCTTGGCCCTTTTCAACTTATAATTCCTTGTTAAAATAGACTTTAGTTTATTTTATTCCACAAGAGGTTATATGTATATTGAATTCATTGGAGAGCAACCAGTTTATATTTCCATGGGCATCAAAGTAGTTAGCTCAATTATTCTAGGTGGCTTTATTGGATATGACCGTGAGCAGAAGATGAAGTCTGCGGGGATAAAGACGAATATGTTGATCTGCCTTGGAGCAGCGACATATACTTCCTTAAGTGTTTTAACCATGAGTGAGCATATGGGAACGGTGGCCGACCCCAATCGGATGGCCGCGCAAATTGTAAGTGGGATCGGTTTCTTAGGTGCCGGTGCCATTATCCAAGGCCGTGGTAATGTTGTTGGGATGACAACTGCTGCAACTGTCTGGGTTGTTGCCGCAATTGGGATGACTGTTGGTTTCGGCTACCCTGTTATTGCTGCACTCATCACAATTTCTCTCTTTGCCGTTCTGCGTTTGATTAACCCAGTCTATCGTATGCTTGAATCGGATAAGGCAAAGCAAAATTTCTATATTGAAGTACTCTCAAATGGACGTATTCGTGGCCATGTGAAAGAAATTCTTTATTCTAGAGTTGAGGATATTGAGATCGTAAGCGAAGAGGTTCTTGATGCAGTTTCAGATGAAAGGCTTCTAACTCTTAATGTTCAACTTCACCCTCGTTGGGTTGCCCCAATTAAGCGTGAAATTAAAACACTAATTCGCGTAAACAAGGTTGAATTTCACCAAAGAGATCGCGATATTTTATAAGTATTTATCTTTTTGCAATACGATAGGTAAGAGTCGAAGTTTCAGTGTCATAATTTCGACTTACCTTTGTACCATCAAGAATATCAGGTACATCAAATTGTCTAACTAAACTTTCTGAACGCTTCGACTTGAATGTATTTCCATTCTCTTCGACTCTTTGATCAAATTTTCGATTCTGAGTAACTGTGATACCACGCTCTTGAGCATTGATATGAATGGTTTCTTGCTCATGCTTAGGCACTTCAAGTGAAAAGTAATAAAAGTTTTGATCACTTTTAATACTTGGTTCTAGCTTTGTAATATTATAGAAGCTGTCTTGGCCTTTTTCTTGGATGGTTTCCTTGGCCTTTGTATAGTAGTTTTTAAGGCTGTTGAGCTCTTCATCTATCTTGGCCTTGAGGCGTCCCATAAGACCTTGATGCTCTTTTTGAAGGGCCGCATATTTTTGTTCGAATGCATCTTTTCTACTTTTTACAGTATCTTCATGAAATGCTTTTTGTGTTTTAAGCTCATTTTGTTGGAAGGCACCTGTTTGTGTAAGCTTTTGATAATGATCGCTCTTAAGCTTAGACATCTCGTTTCGTTGCTCTTTTTCAAGACCTTTCACTGTTGTTGAATTTTCTTTGGAGAGCTTTTGAACACGCTCATCAAATTGCTTATTTATTCGTTGAATAAAGCCATCATTTCGAACAGAGATTTCGTTAGCAAGGTTTTTGGCCTTAGCAGTCTCATCAATGATGAATTCTTCATTGTCATATTTTATCTTATTGGCCAGATCATTTACTGTATTAGTTGTATCTTCAAGATCGTCACGGCCTCTTTGGTGAACATACTCTAATTGTTGTTGGTAATTATCTCTGATGGAATCAATATTTGCATCACTCTGAAGTTTTGCAAAGCTTTCTTGCTTTGCAAATTGCTGACCTGTTTTCTCAAGACTTTCTTTGATATCATTGAGCCTGGCCTCTTTGTTATTGAGTGATTCGATGATAGCGACTTGATTCTGATCACGAACTGAGTCGAGTTTTTCTTCTCCAATAATTCTTTGGTCATTTGCCATTTGATTATAGTTTTTACGGATTGACTCAATTTCTTGTTTCTTATCTTTTATGAGACGATCACGCTCATTTTTAAGCTTTAGATTCTGCTTCGTAAATTGGTTGCTATCTTCAATTCTCATAGAGCTGCATCAACTCCTTGCTGTATCGCTTCAGGGTTGTCTTGTGGGGTTGTCGTGTCCATGAGTTTTGCTAGGGGAGCATCACAAATTGGATCTCCTCCAGTATGTCCTTTACACATCCAAGTGTTAAGAAGATTTACACGAATTGAACGGTTACCACCGTGATACTTCACATAAGAGTTTGGGTCTAATGTCGAGGTAATAACAACACTTGCTGGCCCTCTTGGGTTTAGGCGAGAAGAAACCATATACTGATAGACACGGTACTCAGCGCTAGCGCTTAGTGTGATTGCAACAGTTGCAACGAAGAATAATGTTTTACTGAAGCTGCGGATTAGCATCAAGAATCTTTCCTTCGACCATTTCAACTAGGGCACGGGCCACGATGTATTGATCAATTTCATCAAAAGTTGAAAATAACACACGTTGTTTTTCAAGATTGTTATGAGATGAGATTTTTTTAAGTAGAGACTTTGCTTTTAGACGTTGTGCTTTAGTCATACGAACTTCTTCAAAATTACTTCCCATAGCAATGTCTTCAAATAATGGGAAATATCCATTTGCACCAAAATCGATTAACCTTTTAATTGAATCATAACGTTTTAAAAATCCTAACTCGATCAACTCATTCCTCCTGAAATTCTCTAGAGATATTTTATAAATTTTAGGGCCCTTTTGGCAGTCGGAATACATTTCCATTGATGCTATACGTATTTTCGGCCTAATTTATGAACGCGTATCAGCAAGTCGTTGTTATTGTAGGCTTAGTTGAGTGTTACGGTAGGATATGCTCGCATTGAAATTAAGAAAATATAAAGATACAATTAAGTAGACGCTAAGAAGGCGTTAGTTTTTTTATGAACAAGGAATGTTTTTGATGAATATCTTAACAGCTGCAACCCTGACTATTTTATTTAACTTTTCTGCACTTGCTTTGGTGGACTATTCTCCAAAGTCATCTGGCACCAACTCATATAATCCTGTTTCTACGAGATCTAGTGCACCTGCTAGAAGTGAAAGGGCAGTCTCTCGCCCTCAAGCTCCAAGCTCTAGCTCTGATCTTTGGGCCTTTCTTCCTGATTATTATGATTTTTCGTTAGGATACGCTGCTCATAAGTCTTTTTTCACTGACGAGAATATTAATTTTGTTAACTTCAATCTAAAGATGGGATTTGCTCATGGGATTTTTCTCGATCTGGCAGCAAGTGGTGCACAATCTCTTGAGACTGCTGAGTTTGAGCAGGCCAATTCTGGAGTGAAGCTGGGGTTTAACTGGCTCGAGGTTGGCAATGACTATAATAAACTTATAATTGACTCATATCTCGGGATGCGATTTAAAGGAAAGAGCGAATACGCAACTCAAAGAAATGATCGCATGCTAGGTGTTACTACTGAAAAGCGTTTTGGTGCGACGGCCCTTGGTGTCGATTACGAAAGAATATTCGCTGACACTCTTGATACTGACGAAGAGATGGCCATTGGCGATATTTCTCATATTAAAGCAAACCTAGGAATTATGGTTTCACATGAGATTCAATTTCTTCTTACGTATGGTGAAGTAAAGGTTGCTGCTAGTGATTTCTTTACTGCTAATTCTTTGCGTTCTGATTTAAAATACTCATACTTAATGCCACAAATGTTTCTACGTATGTCACGTTCCGTTCGTTTAAATATGGGGGCAGGATTTCAGGTTACTCGTCCTGATTCTTCTGTGTTAAATGAAACAGCAAAGCTTTGGGATCTGCCTGTTTTATACGGGAATACGCTATTTGCAGGCCTTAATTTATCAATTTAAAAATAGGATACGTCATTGTTAATTTCAGATAATATTTATTATTGTAAAAATTGTAAAAAAGTTGTTCCTTCAATTGAAGACTTACTCTTTGTTGAAGATGGATCCAATCTAAGCTTTTGTAGTGAAGCCTGTATTGAAAAATTCTATTCTCCACTAATTGACTACTTTACAGGAAAGATTGAAAAGAAGAGAAAAGATCTTAATATTGTGGATGAGGCCGCTCTAGAGGCCTTGGAAAATCCAAATTTTGTTGACCGCGTTCTACATAAGCCTGATGAGATTTGGCGTTTAGAAAATGACCTAAAGGAAGAAATCTTTACTTTCATTTCCAAAGTAAATCATAACGGCGAAGATATTCATTTGATGGCCCTGTGTTTTGTTTTTAATCACACACCTTCTTTTGTCTTGGCCCTTACGGCAACTTCTAATGACTACTTTGTTCAAGACTTTCAGGTAGGTGAGGAAGTTGAATCCCTTGAAGACTATCATCGTGAAATTGAAGATAATTCTATTTTAGAGCCTGAAGACTTTGAGCTTATTGAACTTAAAAAATCTAAGCTTCTTGCAGAAATGATGATTCATAGAAAGGAGTTTGATATTCCTTTTGAAGATTTCTCTCTTTATATGGATTACTTGCGTCCTACGATAGAGACGTATGATGAGCTTTATGAATTTAAGGATGAAGATGGTGATGAGGCCTTTGCTTATTTTAAGGCATTTGAAAAAAGTGGTGTTAGTTTTTTCTATATCGCTCTTTGTACTCGAATCGAAAAAGGAGAGCAGAGTTTAATTGTGCCAATTATCTCTTTTCCAACAATTGATGGTGATCTGTCTAATTCATATAAGTCAGGCAAGCTCATTGATGGAAATAAGCTTGCCCATTAATAACTGGTACTTTTAAATGGTGTTAACTTCGTACTGAATGTATTTGAAGTTGTAATAACTTATAAAGATATTTATATGTCTCTGAAGCATTTTAGGTGACTTTGTTGAACACCATGTTTTTCTGACTAATCGGTTAATAGAGTCCCTAAACATTGCACAGGTATGATTTAAAATAAAAAGTGGGTCGTATCCTTTTCTCTTTAATTCCCCCTGTCCAGCTACACATGAGCGACCACCTTCATATGCTTTGTAGGTACAGGATGAAAGATATTTTGAAACGAACTTTGGATAAGACTTATGCATGTCTGATTTTATAATAGCGTCTTTATCAATAGTCTTAGAAATGCTCTCAAATAATTTGGTAAGTCCAACTTCGTGATAGCTCTTTCTGTACCCATACTTTCTTCGTGATTTCTTAGCGAGGTGGCCAAAAGCCGGTATCTGTGAGACTTGTGCTCCAAGGATCAGTCGAGTGTCCTTATCAACTGCAATAGAAATCGAAAGTGGTTTCATTTTCGTATGCTCAATTGTTATCATGTCATCAAATTGCATATGAGTGACTTTTTTCTTTTCTAGATAAGCTAAGAGCTTACGATGTTGTCCTAAAGCTCGTTTCTCTAAAACGATCATTCTTCTTGCAACAGTTTTTCGATCCATTTTTAATACTTTTGCAATTCGTCTCATTGATACTTTTGCGCAAAGTAGATGTTCAATCATTGAACTATCACGTCTTCTTCTTAGTCGATAATGATCATTTGATGTCGCTTTGGAAAATCGTTTACCACACCCTTTGCAACGAAACCTTTGAATGCGTTTAGAGTCGTCAACTCTAAAGTAGCTTCCATCTTTAATGATATTCTCAAAACTCTTACATGTTTTATTTGGGCAGATAACTTTCATAGGGAAAGTTATGCAAGTTGATTCTCAGATTAATCTATTTAAGTTATTGGAAATTAAGGGAGTTTGAAATGGCGTATCTAATTATTTACTAAAAAGATAACACCATTTCTCTGGACCAGTTTTAAAATGACTTGTAGAAATACTGACCTAGTGACTTAAAGGCATCACAGTAAGAGCGGTCATTATAAAGATCAACATTAATAGAACACATAAAGTAAGCATCATAAGAGATTAGCTCACGGTTAAATGGAGAAGGGAATTCATAAGTCTTCTCCTTCATGACCATCACACCATTGATTCTAAAGTTTTGATAGCGTCCATAATCACGGTTTTTAGTTAAGTTAAACAGAGAGATCGTCCCTGAGCTATCAATATACTTACATTGAGCAGATCCTAGATAAATTGAATTTCCAGATGCTTCAGAAGTAGGGATGACACAAATTCGAGAATTTGGATCCGGGTTTTTAAGTTGTACATAAATTTGAGTTTCGTTTGTACGAGACTGACAAACAGTATTTGGCCCTAAGTGCGAATTTGAAGTATTTGCAAAACCTGTATGGCCGTCTAATGACCAGCTACAGTGAGCAATCGCACTAGGAATATTTGCATTTGAGCCATTAGAAGTTGAACTTCCCGAGTCATCAATGTCGATAACTGAGCCACCACCTGTGCCTAGGTTAGAGTTAGGGCCTGCACTATTCGTATCATAAATAGAACGGGTCTCTCTTGGAGCGACACATGAGGTAAGGGCCATAATTGCTGTGATAAAAATTAGTCTTTTCATTCAATTCTCCGAATTTACCACCTAACTTATCGGTAATTTTGAAAAAATATTAATTTTTTCATGTAGTTTAATGGTCAGTTAACCGATAAATATCATAATGAAGAAGTTAATCTTCCTAACAACCATTCTTGTTCTCGTAATATCAAGTGCTTATCTTGTTATTACGATGCCATATCGATTTTATTATACCTTCCAAGATGAAGGGATTCAATCGGACTACTTTATTGCCACTAATCGATATGAGGTGCTTTACAAGGGGCTTTCACCATATGAAAAATCTCGTGGTGTGACTCCATTTTGGAAGAGTATTCATTTTCAAAATTTTCAATTTGATATTCCATTTGATGATGTAAGCTTTAAGGTCTTTCCAAGGCCAAATATTTCAAAGATACAGGCGCAACCTTATTTTGATATTGTCGATTATAAGAATAGGCGCGTTCTAAGTGTGAATGATTTTGAGATTGAAAAATTTAATGTCGCAATACCGATGGACCCAATTTTCAACCTTCCTGTTGTGACTCAATTTATCAAGGCCTCATCAAATCAAGAAGTTTGGTTAGATGTTCTAAATCTTAATATAAAGGTTAAAAAGCTAAGTCTTTATAGCTACAAAGATATTAAGTATCTTCTTTCAAATTACTCACTTTCAAAATTAGGCTACTTTCTCTATATCTATAAGATGCGTGAGCAGTTGTTTGATAAGGATGCAAGCCGAATTGTACAAAATGGGCCCTTTCATATTATGCAATTTTTTGATGAGGCCAAAAATATTGGAGTTCTAAAGAATTACTTTTATGAGAAGGGACGTATTTATCGTGCGACGATACGTTATAATAAGAATAATCCTGACCATAACGTTGTTCTTAATAAGCTCGTGAAAAATTTTAAGTTAAATCTCTCTCGTGATGAGGAGAGTTCGCTTGCTATGTATAATGAATTTAGAAAGCTTAAGTACGAAAAGAGGTTTGAGTATAAGGGGATGGCCTTACTTTATAGCGCATGGTCTCATGAGCTTGAAAATGAAGCTTTCTATCGTGAAATGATCTATTACCTTGAAAAAGGAAATTATAAAACAGCACAGCTATTTAGTCTTTATGATTTTGCTAAGAGAAAATTTGGTAAAACATTTTCAGGCCGTGATGAAGTTTTAAAAGATGATCTTAAGGCAAAGATTGAAATAGAGACGAAGAAAGAGAGAAAGAAGCAAGAAAGAGATCTTGCTGACTATCAAATATCTGGAGAAGTTGACTTTAAAGACGACGACGCCAAGCTAGATTACATTCTGAAAAATATCGAAGTAAAAGAAGAAAAAGACGATTTAAGCGAATACTAGGAGATTAAGTCTTCAAAACTATCTGGGTGGTGAAAGTTTGGAGAAGTATCTGGGTGCTTATTTGAATAGTAGTATGTTTTATCTCCTTCGGCCGTTAAGACACATGTAGGAGATACACGCAGATTTGAAAGGTCTTCAAAATTATGGCCAAGTTTCTTTAGCTCAAAACGACAATTAAGAGTGAAGAGTTCGTCTTCAGATTTAATGGTGATATTTTCAATTTTAATATCTGTGTATTCTGTTAGTTCTGATCGATAAGAATTAAAGATGAAACAATTCCAGCTTGAATCACTTCCAAAGTTAAATTCAAAATACTCACCATCAGTTTTATTAAGAATAAAGAATTCAAAACATGTCTGGGTCCAAAGTCCAATAACTCGATTTAATTTGCCATTGTCGCGTTGTATATAAATAGGAGAGAGATCCCCTTTTAGACAAAAGTGAAAATTGACATGGCCGTCAATGACCTTGATCTCAGCACTGGCTTCGAGGTCAAGGTCATTTTCAGCAAATGGTATTAAGTTGAAGTATTTTGAAATCATATGTAATTTTCTTAGTTACCTTTACTCATGATATTTGTTAAGAAATCAACTGGTAGTGGGAAGAATGTCGTCGACTTTCCATCTCCACTTGAAATCTCCTTCATTGTATCAAGATAACGAAGTGTAATTGCATTAGGTGACTCATTAAGTACCTTTGCAGCTTCTGCAAGCTTCAGGGCCGCGTCGAATTCACCTTGTGCCGAAATAACCTTTGCACGCTTATCTCTTTCTGCTTCCGCTTGTTTTGCCATCGCTCTTTGCATCTCGATAGGTAGGTCAATGGCCTTAACTTCAACCGTTGAAACCTTAATTCCCCATGGCTCAGTGTGCTCATCAAGAATTGCCTGTAGTCTTGCGTTGATCTGTTCACGCATTGATAGAATTTCATCAAGTTCGAATTGACCAATTACAGAACGTAGAGTTGTTTGAGCAATTTGACCAGTTGCTAGTAGATAGTTCTCTACTGCAATAACAGACTTTTCTGGGTCTTCGACTCTAAAGTAGACAACACCATTTACTTTAAGAGTTACGTTGTCTTTTGAGATAATATCTTGTGAAGGAATATCCATCGTTACTGTTCTAAGATCTGCTTTTTGCATTTTTTCTAATCCTGGAATAAGAAGAATTAGACCTGGCCCTCTTACTGAAGTGAAGCGACCTAGAAAGAAGATAACACCACGTTCGTATTCTTTAAGAACCTTAACAGTGTTGAACAATAAAATTAATAGTAGAATTATAAATGGTAAGTAAGGCGCGAAATTTATCATATATCCTCCGTTGAATTGACAAAAACTTTACATTTAACTGACTCTAAAAAAAGCTGAGAGTTTAATATTAATTTAAGAAAACTAAGGGGAGATTTTTAATAAACTCTCTCTCTTCCTTGTCAAAAATCAATCGTCCCTCAACGTCCCCTTAGTTTTTTCTTTCTTTATTTCAATTATTTAAGCCATAAAAATTTCTTAATCTCTCTTCTTACCCAGTCGATATCGCTCTTCGTTGGCAGATCATTCTGACACATAGAAAAGATTAAACTCATTAATTGGCGAAAAGATTTTCTTTGACTCATTTTATACCTCTATAGTTTTACTTGTAGTTTTAAGTTGTCTTTTTTGATGACCTCTACCTTATCACCAACTTTAAGCTTTGACATATCGCCAGTGGCCGTAAGTTGCCATAATTCTCCATTGTAGCGGGAGAAGACTTTGTCACCATCAATATCTGTAATTGTGATCTGAATACCTGTGTAAGGATCATCTGGTTCAGAAAATATTCTCTTTCTGGACTTATAAAAAACATAAGCAATTAGGCCAATAAAGGCGAGAATTGCACCGATACTAGAGAAGAGAACAGTTGAAGAAATTTGTAGGTATGACTCTTCTGTTTGAAATAGAAACATGGAGCCAAAGATTAAGCTGGCTATGCCTGCGAGGGTTAAAAGGCCAAAACTTGTAATATATATTTCTAAAATAAAGAGAATAAAGGCCGCAATGATAAGGAGAAATGCGCCAGTATTTAGTGAGAGAACATTAAAAGATATCCCCGCTATTAAGATGGCCACTGCTCCAATACTTCCAGCGATAAATCCACCTGGTGCCTGAAACTCAACATAGATAAGGGCCGCACCTATGAGAAAAAGAATATAGGCCATATCTGGAGACGCAAAAAAACTTAAAAGCTTTTGTCCCAGCGTTTTTTCAAATGTTGTAAGGACATAGTTATTGGCAATCTTTACTTTAAATGGCCTGTGGTGAGAATAGAATACCTTATTATTAATAGTGCTGACTAAGCCGCCTTTACCTTGAATTGTATCAACAATTCCATTATGGACATTTTCTTTTAAGGCCTCTGTCTCAGTATAGCTCTTTGCCTCAGTAATCATTTTTGTGAAAACTTTTTCATTCTTACCTGTCGCTGAAGCTTGAGATTTTACGAGGGCAACAAGATCGTTAACAATCTTATTTTTCATATCGCCTTCTTTTATATCTGAAGTCCCTGAGATTGGCGTGGCCGCACCGATGCGTGTTCCATCTGCCATGTAGAGTACTGGGATACTACTTGCGATGATGGCCCCGGCACTGGTGGCCGATGCTGAGCTTGGCCCAACCCAACCAATGACGAGATTCTCACTATTAGCAATTAAGTGCATAATCTCTTTTGTGACGCTAACTAGGCCACCAGGCGTGTTTATCTTAATTAAGATAGCTGTTTGGTCTTGGCCTTCAATGCTTTTAAATGCCTTTTGAAGGTAATTTAAAGTGGCCGGTGTAATGGCCTCTTCAATATTAACTGCAACGATTGAGTTGATATTTATCTCTTTAGATTCTTTTGAGCTATCTTCTGCAACTGCGCTGAATGACGCTAAAAATAGGGTAAAGAGTGCTACAAAACTTGTAATGATACGCTTCTTCATATATGTTGACCTGCTTATTAAAGGAGATTTCATGTCATCAAATAATATTACTTATAAAGTAATTATCGCTCATTTTTTCAATCCTATAAATGATAAAAAATGTGAATTTTTAGAAGATTATGCAATTGTTGCAAAGCGCACAACAAAAGGTGATTATAAAATCATCGATCGTATGCCTAAAGCACAGCTCTCAGCTTACTTATCACGTAAGAAGAATGTTGAGATTATTGATAAGAGTGGCCAATACGTAATTCCTGGCCTTTATGATACACACTTTCACTGGGTACAAGACGCCGTTTGCGAAATGCCAAAGGCAAATCTACTTCATTGGCTAGAAAATTACACTTGGCCATATGAAGCTAATTTCAAAAAACTTGCTTTTGCACGCAAAAAAGCAAAAGAATTCACGAATAAAATTGCAAATAACGGAACAATTGGGGGAGCTTGCTATGGCTCAATTCACTCTCATTCTGTTTCTGAAGCACTTAAGAATTTTAAAGGTGATTATGTACTTGGTAACGTGCAGATGACGATGAATTCGCCAGAGTATCTTACAATGGGCGTGGAAGAAACAATTGCGCAAACTGAAGCGTTAGCAAAACAGTATAAGGATAAGTATGCAGTTACTCCTCGCTTTGCCATTACAACAGATCCTGTGACAATGGCCGCTGGTGCAAAGACTGCAAAGAAACATCGCTCATTTATTCAAACCCATTTAAGTGAAACTGAGAATGAAATTGATTTCGTACTTAGTATCTATAAGGATATTAAAGGGTTTGAAAAAGTTAAAACATACACAGAGATCTATGACAAAGTTGGACTTTTAACTCCTAAAACAATTATGGGCCATGGGATTTATCTTTCACCAAAAGAATTAAAACTCTTAAGTGAAAAACAAACAATGATTGCTCACTGTCCGACAAGTAATGCTCCAATCAAAGAGCTGGGTCTCGGTTCGGGGCTTTTTGATTATAAAAGGGCCAATCGTTTCAAGGTTCACTGGGCACTCGCTAGTGATATTGGAGGAGGTCCATTCCTTTCTATGCTTGATGTAATTAATTCATTTGTTATGCAAAACCACAAAAGAGGTCATCGCGATACTTCTTATACCCAAGGTTTATATCGAGCTTCGCTTGCTGGTGCGACTTCGATGAAATTAGAACAGGAGAGTGGTAATTTTGAGGTAGGAAAAAAGCTACATTTTGTCGGCCTTGGTAGCAAAAAGATGAGTGCAAGTCTTACGACGGAAGAAAAACTTAAGAAATTAATTAAGAGGCCTAACAAAGACAGGGCCTTATACACAGATTTAATTGAAGCGACGTATTATAACGGTAATGTAATTTCAGGTAGATAGTTAAGCTAAATCGAACATATTGAACAATATCTGCTATCGACAATAAATTTACGCAAATATAGTAAAAAGTTTTCTTACAAATCTGTTAATATGTTTACAAAAATATTTTATTGCTTTAGAATATATTAAGATACGAATCGTAAGTGCTTGAATATAATACTTAGGAGAAATACATGAGAAGTTTTAGTCACATCGCGAAGCTAATTAAAGAAAAGAGAACAGCACATCCAAAAGGATACTCTCAATCAGAATTATCACACCTTCTTGGTTATAAGAATGGTCAGTTTATCTCTAACGTTGAACGTGCTCTTTGTAACATCCCACTAAAGATGCTACGTAGAGTTTGTGAAATCTTAGACATCAATGAAGCGGAATTAAAAGACGCTATCATTAAGGATCACGAAGAGACTTTAGATAATTATCTAAAGGATGGATCAGGTGTTGTTGGTGCAACAACTGGTGCAGAAGCTGCGGCAACAACTTCGAATTTTGTTTACTAATCTGATTACCTTTTCGAAGGTTGTTAGTTAGAAAATATTGATAAAAAGAAAGGGAGCGAAAGCTCCCTTTTGTTATTGATAAACTTTAATCTCTTTATTTAATTAAACCCCTTTATAGGCCTTGTAATCTTCCAGAGAACCAACTGACTCTTCAGTATCTTCCGTATAGTCGGCCTCAATCTGTGTTTGGAGGTAATGAGGATCTTCGATTTCTTCTTCACTTACTTCTGGTTCAACTTCACCAACTGGTAGTTCATGATTAGTTGAATAAGTTAAATCCATCTTTAATGATTCAAACTTTTCTTCAAAAACTTTTAAGTCTTCTTCTTTTAATCGACTCTTAAAAGCTAGAAATGTTTTCTGAGTTTCAATATAGTTTCGCTCTAGCTTATCTCTTTGTTTTTCACCAACACGATCAAAGTTATCAAAGTACTTGCGTCTGGCCATGATATGC
This sequence comes from Halobacteriovorax sp. GFR8, assembly GCF_050955245.1. Classification (NCBI taxonomy): domain Bacteria; kingdom Pseudomonadati; phylum Bdellovibrionota; class Bacteriovoracia; order Bacteriovoracales; family Halobacteriovoraceae; genus Halobacteriovorax; species Halobacteriovorax sp. GFR8. The sequence continues at coordinate 1,391,092 of NZ_JBPBLR010000002.1, forward strand.
TGCTCAAGTAAATTGAAGTATTTTACAATGATAAAGTCCTCTCCACTTAAATGTTGTGGGTTTGGACGACGATTCTTATTTGGTCCACGGCGTCTACGATTGCGATTAGAAGACTTACCTTGAACCTTTTTATTTGGTTTAGATTGATTTGACTGCGGGCCTTTTCCACTAGGTTTATTGCTAGCTTGAGTTGCCTGTTGCCCTTGTCCCTTTGGGTTACCACTTGCATTTGCTGGGCGTTTACGACGTCTGCGGTTATTTGAACGACTTTTATTGCCACGGCCTTGTGGTTTGTCTGAAGACGACGATGATGATGAATTAGAGGCGTTCTTGTTGCCTTGCTCCATTTGTAATCCCTTATTGATAATTCATAATTACGTTTAAATTTAATTATAGCCCCTAATATTGCTAAGTAAAGCTACAACTTGTCTAACACCTATGTTAAAATTGGCCAATTTCAATAGAACAACTCTCTAATTTTTTCAAAAGGGGAAATTACATGACTAAAAGAGTTAAGGTTGCAGTTACAGGTGCAGCAGGACAAATTGGTTACGCGATTCTTTTTAGAATTGCTTCAGGTCAAATGTTTGGACCAGATACAGAAGTTGAACTACAACTTCTTGAACTACCTCAGGCACTTGGTGCACTTGAGGGTGTAAAAATGGAATTAGATGACTGTGCTTTTCCATTGTTAAAAAATATTGTTTGCACAGACAAGATGGAAGTAGCATTTAAAGATGCAAACTGGATTCTTGCAATTGGTGCTGTTCCAAGAAAAGATGGAATGGAAAGAGCTGACCTTCTTAAGGTTAACGGTGGAATTTTTGGTCCACTTGGTAAAGCAATGGCCGCTCACTCTGCACCAGATTCAAAACTATTCGTAGTTGGTAACCCATGTAATACAAATTGTTATATCGCAATGGAAGCTTCAGGGCTTGATAAGTCACGTTTCTTCGCAATGACAACTCTTGATGAGAAGAGAGCTAAGACTCAACTTGCTCAGAAAGCAGGAGTTGATGTAACTGAAGTTACTAATATGACAATCTGGGGTAACCACTCAGCAACTCAATACCCTGACTTCTACAATGCAAAGATCGGTGGAAAGTCTGCTGCAGAAGTTATCTCTGATGAAGAATACTTACAAGGTGAGTTTATCTCAACTGTTCAAAAAAGAGGTGCAGCAATTATTAAGGCACGTGGTGCTTCTTCTGCTGCTTCAGCTGCAAACGCATGTGTTGCAGGTGTATACGCTCTAACTCATGACACACCGGCCGGTGAGACATTCTCTATGTGTCTTGCTTCAAAAGGTGAGTATGGAGTGGACGAAGGTCTTATCTTCTCATTCCCATGTCGTGTTGAAAACGGTGAGCTAAAGGTTGTTGAAGGTCAAGAGCACAATGCTTTTGGACAAGAGAAGTTTAATACAACTCTTGAAGAACTTCGCACTGAAAGAAATACTGTAAAAGAACTAGGTCTAGTATAGGTGCCATGCTCCTTTGGTTTCGCACGCGCAAATCAAAGGAGCACACCCTATATTCTAATTCCCAATTTAAATTTCGTTAAAATTTGAATGATGATAAGCGGTGATAGGGACGCGTAGGCCACAATTTTCCAACTTTCTAGTTCAATAAGCTTTAAGCTGAGAATACTTCTAAGGCCTGGAATATAAATCGTCGCAACCAAGAGTAAAGTACACAGGCATATTGCTCCCCATATATGAATATTCTTAGTGATCTCATTTACAAATATATTTGAATTCTCAAGTCGCATATTAAAAACATGGAAAACTTGGCCAAAGGCAAGGCTTAAGAAAGAAACAGTTAATGCTTCTTGATCATCACTTGTTGTCTTGAGTGTATAGAGGAAGCCAGAAAGTACGCAACTTGTAAGAATAATACCGTATAGAGATATCAGCGCCCATTTTCTCTTTGTGATAATTTGTTCGTCACGGGGACGGGGAGATGACTTTAAATAGCTAGGGCCTCCTTCTCCCATTCCTAGTGCTAATGCCGGGAATACGTCTGTGACGAGATTTAAAAATAATATTTGTAATGGTAAAAGGGGCAGTGGCATATTCATCAGTGAGGCAATTGAAACAATAAGAATTTCACTAATATTACAAGAAAGAAGATAGACCACGAAGCGCTGAATATTGCTGTAGATAATTCGTCCCTGTTTGATGGCCAAGATAATAGTGTTGAAGCGATCATCTTGTAGCACCATATCTGCTGCTTCTTTTGCAATTTGAGTTCCTCTTAGGCCCATGGCCACACCTATATCTGCATTCTTCAATGCTGGAGCATCGTTGACCCCGTCTCCTGTCATGGCAACGACAGCGTTCTTTGATTGAAAGTGTTTAATTAATTCAAGTTTTTGAACGGGACTTACACGACTAAAGACCTGGGTCTTGTCGATTTTTTCAATGAGCTCTTCACTCCAGTCTTGCTTTGGTCCTAAGTTTTTTCCATTTATAGCGTAGCAATTATCAGATTCAATAAGACCGATGTCTTTGGCGATCTTTAGGGCCGTGCCTTCTTGGTCTCCAGTGACCATAATTGTTTTAATGCCGGCTTCATTTGATTTTATGATTGCTTCTTTCACATCCGATCGAGGAGGATCAAGAAGGGCAACGAGTCCTAAAAAAGTAAGGTTGTTGAAAGGTTCATCATCGACGCGTTTTACCTTTTTCTCGGCCAAGGCGAGGATGCGCAGGCCATCACTTGCTAGTGCATGATTTTCTTTTATCCATTCTCTTTTTAACTCTTCATTAAAGACGTTATCTTCAGTTCGATTTCGAATATATGTGCTATGGCCTATAATGGCCTCTGGTGCTCCTTTTACAGCTACGAGTATTGTCTCCTCGTTCTTTTCTTTAAGCATATGGTAGGTTGCCATCATTAGGGTTGAGCTATCAAAAGGAACTTCTTTTACTTCAGGTTTCTGTTCAAGAAGCTTCGCTCTGACAAGTCCGAACTCTTCACCAATACTTAGTAAAGCAATTTCCATCGGATCACCAATATTATGACTCTTCTTTTCTTGAGTCAGTTCTGAGTTGTTACAAAGAATTCCTATCTCAAGAAGTCTTCTTAGTTCTGTCTCTTCTTTTGCCTCTATATTATTCATGTGAAAAATAGAGTTCAGGCTTTTATAAAGCTGAACCTTCATTTTGTTTTCAGTGAGGGTTCCTGTCTTATCTGTGAAGATTATTGAAGTTGCTCCAAGAGTTTCAACAGCTGCTAGTTTATTGATGAGCGCATTGTTATCGGCCATGCGCCACATTCCCTTGGCCAGAGCAAGGGTGGCCACAATAGGGAGACCTTCCGGAATAGTTGCAATAGCTAATGCAATGGCCGTCTCTAACATTAGCATAGGTGCTTTGCCGGCCATAATTCCTGAGACTGCTATGAGAGCGGCAATTGCTAAGGAGAACCAAACAATTTGTCCAGCAAGCTTGTTTAGTCGTTCTTCCAGAGGAGTTGTTTCATCCTTACTAGCTGCTCCTATTTGCACCTCTTTGGCAATTTCACCAACTTCAGTGTCCATGCCAGTTGCAATGACGATTCCTTTTCCTGAACCTCTTGTCATTGATGTTCCTTTAAAAAGAATATTACTTCGTTCTGCTAAGATGGTGTCTTCTTCTAATGCTTCACTGATTTTATCGACTGGAGCTGATTCACCAGTCAAAATTGATTCATTAACGTTTATATTATTGGCCTGAGCAATTCTAAGGTCGGCCCCTAAGATATCTCCGGCTTCAAAGATGACAATATCACCAGGAACCAGCTCTTTTGTATTTAGATGAAATATTTGTCCTTGGCGAATAACTCCACATTTTGTGACACCTATTTTTTTGAGCGCCTCCATGGATCTTACGGCCTTAAGTTCTGTGAAATAACCTAGGGCAGTATTAACAACTAGGACTGCAATAACTGTAAAGCCTTCAACAATATGGCCTATGGAAAATGAAATGCCGGCCGCTATAAGCAGCAAGACAACAATGATACTCTTTAGTTGCCTTATAAGAATCGTAATTTTAGATGTTCTTGGCCTTACTGAAAGTTCATTAAGGCCATAGATATTTTGTCTTTTTATGACTTCTTCTTGAGTCAGCCCGCTGTTAAGATCTGTATCAAGCTTATCAGAGACATCTTTTACACTACATTTTGAATAGAATAGGCCGTTGTACTTTTCCATATACTCGCCCTTCTTGAGTTTACTTTATAAGTTCAAGAATCTCTCTTTGTTCGTCAATACTTAAAGGCTTAACAGTGTCGGCCTTCTTTCTTTTGATACCACTTTTTGCGATAACCTTATCGAGGTGGTGAATGCGATCAACTACATTCTTTGTCATTTTAAAGAGCCAATCAGGTAACTCTTCTTTTATTGTTTCACTATCAATTTCCATTAGTGTTACTTTAGTTTTGGCCATGACATAGGCTGCGCGATGAGTGCCGGCGAAGAAAGCCATTTCACCAATCATCTCACCTGGCCCAACTGTAGCAACAGGGCTGACTTTATTACCGTCTACAACAAATACGAGAAGTTCTCCCTCTTCAACAAGGTAGATTGTATCAGACTGATCTCCCTGTTTAATGATGATTGCATTTTCGTTATGAACAATTCTCATATGGCCTCTTATTTTAGTTGGGTAATTTGCTTGAGCTTAATAACTAGCTCACTGACAAGTTTAGGATAATAGATAGATTGTGGAACTTTATTAGAAATAAATAAAGGGTTTCTTGTATAATTTTGCTTAAGAACTTCGTTAAAATTTACTATATCAACATTTTGATGAGTAGAGATTTTTTCAAGCTGCTTAACGAAGAGTGGGTGCGAAGACTTAACCTCACATGCAAAGGCCACTTTTTGTAAGGCCTGATCATAGGCCTTTGTTATCTCACCCTGTTTTTCAAAAAATTCTTGTTTTAATTGATGAAATTTCGTGTTGGCCAAAATATTCTTTTCAAGAGACTGAACAAGTACATGGGCCTCTTTAGTTTTAGATTCTGAAAGAAGTGTGTCGAGTTTTTTCAGGGCCTCTTCAAACTCTGGGCCGTTGGTATCTTCACAAACTCTAAGATCATTTATCTCCATATTGATTGGTGGAATAACTGTAAGGATATTAACTCCTTGGGCCTTTAGGGTACGAAAGAATTTTTCGAGACGAATCTCATAAAGAAGAAGTTCCTTTTCTAAGATACTTCTAAAGCGCTCAGGTGTTAATTTATCGAATTGAATTGGTTCAATTTCTGAAGTTAACTGCTTAAGGTCTTCATTTAAGAAAATTAAACGTGACAGGTTTGGATGAAGTTTAATCAAACTTTGGATATAAAGATTTTTAAAGAATTTAAAATTCTGATTATTAAGTTTAATGGCCTCTTTCTTCTTTGGGTAAATATCTTCTTGTAGCTCTGAGTAGCCAGTGGCCAGAATAAGAATCTTAGGTACTTTCTTTAATGCCGCTACTCTTTGAATAGTGCGATAAAGGGACTCGCCCTTAGAAGAAATATTGTAAATAGAAAGTGGTCTGGCCAATTTCTTCGAGAGTTGAGTTGTGATGTCATTGATAAATGGGCCGATTGAAACACCCATTTCATCACCGACAATTAGAACGTCGGCATTTGAGGCAACCTCATCTGGCCCAAAGGTTTCTGGTGCCATGACATATGGTGCTGGTGTCTCTCGTAAAGGAGCCTCGTGATAATGGTAACTTAGAAGTCCCAAAATTGTGATAATGAACGCACAGGCCAAATAAAATATAGTGTTAAATATTTTTTTCATAAAAACTAATCAAGATTTCCCTATGACTTTATTATATACGTAATTTCTGGTACATAGAAGACCTTATGAAAGATGCAAAAAACACCAGATGGGTACCTGAGCTTTTAGCTCCGGCAGGTAGCCTAGAAAAATTGAAAGTGGCCATTAGTTACGGTGCCAATGCCGTATATCTTGGTGGTCAAAAATATGGACTTCGCCAAGCGGCAGACAATTTCACTATTGATGAAATACGTGAAGGAGTTGAGTTTGCTCATGAGCGAGGTGCTCTCGTCTATGTCGTCTTAAATTCATTCTTTCACGATAAGGATTTTGATGGCCTCTTAGACTTTATTAAAGAGCTTGATGATGTTGGCATTGATGCTGTTATTGTTTCAGATCCAGGTGTGATCAATTATATTGCCGAGAATACAGGTTTAGAAATACATCTCTCAACTCAGGCAAGTTGTCTTAATGTTGAAAGTGCAAAGCTTTGGAAGAAGTTAGGTGTAACTCGTATTGTTCTTGGAAGAGAAGTTGCCATTGCTGATGCTAAGAAAATCAAAGAGGAAGCAGGTGTCGAAATCGAGATGTTTGTTCATGGTTCAATGTGTATGGCCTACTCTGGAAATTGTGTAATTTCCAACTATACGCAAGGACGTGACTCTAATCGCGGTGGGTGTGCTCACAGTTGTCGTTTTGAATATAAAATTGATGACGGCAAGAAGGAGCTAAATAGCTACTTTATGAGCTCTAAGGATCTTGAAGGCATTAGGCTTCTTCAAGACTTTATTGACGCTGGAATTGATTCTTTAAAAGTTGAGGGGCGTATGAAGTCTCCGATGTATGCTGGAACAATTTCGATGGTCTACTCTCAGGCCTTGGCCTATTATAAAGAACATGGAAACTTTCTAAGCGATGATCTCCTTAAGTGGGAAGAAGAGCTTACAAAAGTTACTCACCGTGCTTACACTCAGGCATCTCTTGTTGAGGAAGCCGATGAGACTTCGATATATAATGATCGTGAGCATGAAGATAAGACTTATCGTGCGATTGGAAAGGTCGCGCAAGTTGTGGACAATGAGTTCATCGTTGTCGATGTAAGAAGTGCATTTGAATTAGGAGAGTCTCTTGAGATTATGCCTTTTACTAATACTCATGTGAATGTAAAGATTGATCATATCTCTAATCTTGCAGGAGAGAACTTCGAACGCACCCGCCCTGGTGCACTTTTTAAGATTCCTTATGTTGCAGGTGTCGAGGTGAATAATCTTGTGCGTGCAAAGGTTGTAAGTTAATGAAAACGACAACTTACTTAAATAGTCTTAATGATCTTCCTGGTATAATTGCTAATAAATCTTCAGTGAGTGAAGTTATCTTAGCGACACGCTTATTTTCTCAAATTGGAAAATTGTCAGTTGATGATATGGCCCAGGCAATTTCGTCTTTAAAATCGGAAGGGATCGCATTCTCTTTAGAGTGGGATATTCTTATGACAGAGACTCGCTTTGGGATGTATAAGCAGCAATTCTTAAAATATGCTGACTTAGGTTTTAAAAGTATCCGCTTAAGAGATCCTGGTGCAGTTAATTTTTGCCTAAATGAATTCCCAAATCTAAAGATTGATCTTCTTTTAGATACTGGTGGACACCATAATCTTAATTCGATCAAGGTTTGGAAGAAACTTGTAGGTGATCGTCTAAGAAAGATTGTTCTTTCAATTGAACTCTCAAGTAGTGTGATTAAAGATTTTTGCCAAGAGATACACTCATGGGGTGTTGAAACTGAACTACTTGTCTTTGGGCGTATCTTACTTTTCTATACACCAAGAAACCTTGTCTCTCCATTGTACTCAGATGAAAGTTTAGAAGATAATTATCTTGAAGTTAGCGGCTCAAGTGAAGAGTCTCCTCATAAAGGCTTTCCGATTGTTGAAAATCAGCACGGAACATTTATGTTTAATACAAAAGACCAATTTCTTTTAGAGTATATCGACGAATTAAAAGAGTGTGGTGTTAATGATTTAAGAGTTGATACTCGTCATCTCGAAAATAACAACCTGCTAAGTGATGTTGTCGCACTGATAAATGCCTTCGACAAAACAAAGGCCAAAGAAGTAAAAGATCAATTCGGTAATTCAACAACACGTGGGTTCTTTCACGTAAATAAATCTGATGTTCTATTTAAGAAGCTTAAGAACAAGCGTACCCAACGCCAAGATGAAGGCTTCTTAGGTGAAGTTGTCGATGTTGTGAAAAAATCTCATATGGCCATTCTTATTAAGGGAATGCGCGCAGAAGAATTTGCTCTTAAAGTAGGAGATGAACTTCGATTAAATACACCAGATGGTAAAGTGAAAACAACGAAAGTTCATAAAATTACACATACTAACGGTAGCGAGACAGACTCTGCAAAGACAGGTGAATTAGTGCTGATTCCACATGTTAGTGGTGTTAGTGTTAAGACTATGGCCTACAAGAATTAGTTGTAGCTGACTTTTACAAATTGTACCCAGATTCCACCGTTGTTGATTCGCTGTGATCTCTTGATCTTATACTTCTTATCGATGATAAAGGTTTCTGGCATCACAGCATATGCACTTGTGGCCCCGAGCTCTTGCGACTTTGCAAAGAAGTCATTTACAAATTCATGAATATTTTTCTGCGTTTTAATTCTTTTTCCATATGGAAGATTACAGGCAATAACTAAGTTATTTACGGAAGTTTGTACCATTTTAAAAAAGTCACCTTGGGCAACTTCTAGATCATATCCTATAAGGTTTTCTTTGATGGCCCTAATATTGTCTTGATTAATATCATTTGCCAAGGCCTTGCGTTTTATTTCATCTTTTGTAATATTTAGCTTCTGCGCAGGAAGCTTTCTAAAAAGAGGGAAGTTTTCAAAATTATAATTTCGCTTAGAGTTTATTTGATCTTGTAATAGGTACTCACTGACAATCGTTCCCGAGCCGGCCATTGGGTCAAGCAGAGTGTAGTCTTTCTCTTCATTGCTATTAATGAATCGAATAAGAGCTGCTCCAAGTGACTCGCGCATAGGGGCCTTTGCCGTAAAAATCTTATGTCCTCTTTTATCAAGCCTCTCTCCCGAACAATCGATAGAGACCTGACACATATCTTCTTCAAAGCGAATAAAGATAATTGGTGCGTGACTCCATGTTAATTCATTATACTTTGCCTTAAAGGGTTGTGCCTTTTGATAATCGAAAATAGCATCCTTTGCGGCCTTGATGATTTTTCGATCATCAAATAAGCGTGAATTATGAGAGCTTACTTTAAATTCAAAGTCGGCCGTTGGGATATAATCATTCCAATTTATCTTTGATAGCTTTTTGTATAGCTTTGGAAGGTCTCTAGCCTTAAATTCTTCAACTCTTAGAAGTGCCCTTGTTGGGATCTTTAAAAACTTTATCAGTGTCAAAAGTGAGAAAAGGTCTTTAGACTTAAGAAGTAGTCCCTTTTCATTATCAGACTCTATTTCTATTGATGTGAAGAATTCGTAACGAATTAGCTCTTTTAGCTCATCTTTGGCGAACTCCTCGAGGCCTGGAGTTACAGAGAGAAATAATTCATAAATTTTTGAAGTTTTTTGCATATTATTTGTATACACGATCTTGAGTTTATAACCAATTGATCATATATAAATGATATGGCCAAACAAAGTAAATACGGAACTCTCTATTTAATTGCAACTCCAATTGATGAGCAAAACCCTCTTGATACGACAGCTTTAAATTTATTAAAGTCTGCCATTGAAAAGCGAGAGCAGAGTCTCTTTCTTATTGAAGACTTAAAGCCTTGTCGTAGACGTTGGATTCGTTTTGGACTTGATCGTGAGATTATTGAGGACTTTATTCTCTTTAATGAGCACACTCAAGTTGAGATTGAAAATGAAATCATTACAAAGATTCAAAGTGGAAAGAATGCTTATCTGATGAGTGATGGCGGGCTTCCGGCGTTTTGTGATCCAGGCCAAAAACTCGTCAAAAGATGTCATGAGTTGGGGATTCGAGTAACTTGTACTCCTCATAGCAACTCAATTTCACTTGCAGTTGCTCTGTCTGGTATTGATTGTGCAAACTTCACATTTGCTGGCTTTCCTCCGCGCAGGCCCGAAGAGCGCAAGGAGTTTCTAAAGAATTTGACCAAGGTAAATATGCCTAAGGTTCTGATGGATACACCATACCGCTTAACAAGACTTCTTGAGGAGTCTGTTGAGGTTTTTGGTGATCGTCTAGCCTTTGTCGGGATGGAGCTTAATGGAGAAGACGAGGAACTCAAATACGGTAAGTTGTCGAAATTACTTAAAGATATTTCAGGTTTAAAGAAAGAGTTCATTCTTATTATTAAGTAATTGTTTAAAGGCCTTGCAAATCAGATAGATTTTTCCAAAGCATAAATGGAATGTTGTTGCTTCGAATAAAATCTGCTAAATTGCCTAAATCATTAGGTATGTACATGAAAAGAGACAATTTAGAGGCCCAAGCAACGAGCGATCGTAAGCTTGAGCATATCAAATTAACGGATGCTGCACAGACAGCACAAATCTTAGCTGATAAGCGCTTTTACTATGAACCACTTTTTAGTGGGAATAGAGAAGTGCCCGATCTCAGTCTTAACTTTGCTGGACATCAATTAGAGTTACCAATTTGGGTTTCATCAATGACAGGTGGAACTGGTGTGGCCGCAAAGATAAATGAAAATCTGGCACGAGCATGTGCAGATTTTGGCATTGGGATGGGCCTAGGCTCTTGTCGTAAACTTCTTTCTAATGAAGGTCGCAGTCAATACTTCAGCGACTTTGATATCTCAAAATATACAGGTAGTGCGCCTTTTTATGCCAATCTTGGTGTGGCCCAATTAGAGGAGCTAATTGAAGATGGTGAGCTTGATCGCGCCAAAGAGGTTGTTGATCTACTTGGTGCTAATGGCCTAATCATTCACATAAATCCGGCGCAGGAATGGTTTCAACCAGAAGGTGATATTATCAAACGCTCACCCCTAGAGATTATAAAAATCTGTTTGGAAGAGTTTGATTTTCCAATCATCGTCAAAGAAGTTGGACAGGGAATGGGGCCAAAATCTTTGGCCGCTCTTATGCAGTTGGATCTGGCCGCAATAGAATTTGCTGCCTTTGGCGGAACTAATTTTTCTAAACTTGAATATATTAGAAATTCCAATGACTTATCTATTCATGAACCTCTGTGTCATGTTGGCCATACTGCCCTAGAAATGGTAAATATGAGCAATCAAATTATCGATCAATTAGGAGAGCAGGTAAGGTGTAAGAACTTTATCATCTCAGGTGGTATTAAATCATATCTTGATGGTTTCTACCTTTGTAGCCTTTCAAAAGGAAATGCCATCTTTGGTATGGCCAGTGAGTTCCTAAAGACGGCAATGATTGATTATGAAAGTGTGAGTCGACAGGTTACACAAATAAAAGCAGGTCTAGCATTTGCTAATTCATACCTTAGTGTAAGGAGTGAAAATTGAAATTGATTCAAGGTTTTTCAAAACTAACAAAAGAACAGAAAGTAGACTTTATCTCAAAAAATCTTGAGGCCGGTTCAAAAGAACAGATCCTCTCTTTCTGGCATCAGGATCAAAAATTACAAAATACATTTGATGAATTCTCTGAGAATACCATCTCAAATTTCTTTCTACCTTATGGTGTGGTTCCTAATTTTGTTTTAAATCAAAAAGTATATAACGTTCCAATGGTTATTGAAGAAAGCTCTGTTGTTGCGGCCCTATCTAAGGCAGCAAAGTTTTGGAGTTCTCGTGGTGGTTTTAAGGCCGAAATCATTGGCAGTGAAAAAATCGGCCAAGTGCACTTTATTTATGAAGGTGACAAGGCCCAACTTAAAGAATTTTTTGAAAATGGAAAAATTGATATTTTAAACTCTCTAACTCCTTTAACTATCAATATGGATAAGAGAGGTGGTGGAATTCGTTCGATTGAGTTAGTTGATCTAACAGATAAAGAAGAAAACTACTATCAAATCAAGATGGCATTTGAAACTTGTGATGCGATGGGGGCCAACTTCATTAACTCTGTTTTAGAAGCTGTTGGGAAGTACTTAGAAGAAAAGTTAGGAGAGCACGTACAAGTTATTATGTGTATCCTTTCTAATTATACGCCGAATTGTAAGGCCCGTGCATGGGTTGAGTGTTCAATTGAAGACTTAAATGAAAATAGTCTTGGAATGGATGCAAAAACATTTGTACAAAAATTTGCTCGTGCAGTTCGCATTGCTCATATTGATCCTCATCGTGCAACAACTCACAATAAAGGTATCTTCAATGGTATTGATGGTGTTGTTATTGCAACAGGTAATGACTTTAGAGCAGTTGAAGCTTGTGGCCATACTTACGCTGCAAGAGATGGACAGTATCGCTCTCTTACTAATTGTAAAGTTGATGGTGATAAGTTCTTATTTGAAATTGAAATTCCACTAGCACTGGGAACTGTTGGTGGTTTAACAAAGCTGCATCCATTAGCGAAGATGTCTCTTGATATTTTAGAGCGTCCAAGTGCAAACGAGCTAATGATGATTACTGCAAGTGTGGGACTTGCACAAAACTTTGCGGCCTTAAAGAGTTTAGTGACAAGTGGTATTCAAAAAGGTCATATGAAAATGCACTTAATGAATATCTTGGGACAGCTTGAAGCTAATAATGAAGAGAAAGAAAAAATTGCTGAATACTTTGCGGACAAAGTTGTTTCGTTTAGCGCAGTAAGAGAACAACTAGAGAGTTTAAGAAACTAAATTATGAACACAACACACACAAGCAACACGATTTTAAAATATTTGGAAGGAGAGCAATTTCTTGAACTTCCAAAGAATGGCCAACTTTACTTTGGTCATGGAAAATTACTTCTATCTGGAGAGTATTTTGTTCTAGACGGTGCTCAGGCACTTGGCCTACCAACAACTGTTGGGCAATCTCTTCGCGTTCAATATTCAGCATCTTTTGATCCAAAGCTATATTGGAAATCATATGATCCTGCTGGAAAATTATGGTTTGAAGTGATTTTTGAATTCTGGCACTTCAATATCTTAAATGAAAATCCAACGAAAGAGATGATGGTTCTACAACAAATGCTTAGACAAGCTAGAAAGCAGAATAAGCACTTTTTGAGAGATGGAGTTGATGTACACGTTGTTACTCAACTTGGATTTCCTCTAGAGTGGGGCCTAGGTTCATCGTCAACATTAATTCATAATATAGCTGATTGGGCGATGGTTTCACCATTTGAGTTAGCATTTAACACACTTGGCGGCTCTGGTTATGATATCGCTTGTGCCCAAAGTGATGATCCACTTATCTATCAAAAAAGTGGTGATGGACCAAAGTGGTCACCGGTTGAATTTAACCCGTCATTTAAAAATAATCTATACTTCATTTACTTAGGTCATAAGAAAAATTCACGCGACGCTATTGAGTATTATAATCAATTGCGTCCACATTCACCGGAAGTAATCAATACTATCAGTGAATTATCAAATCAGATTGCTTCTGCAAAAACGCAGGAGGAATTTAATTTCTTAATCCGTGCCCATGAAGAAATTATTGGAAAACAACTTAATCTTAAGCCAATTAAGCAAGAGGCCTTTAGTGACTTTGATGGAGAAATTAAGTCTCTTGGCGCATGGGGTGGAGACTTCATTCTTGCTTCAACAATGAATAATAAAAAGTACGTTGCCAATTACTTTGAGGAAAAAGGCCTAAAGGTCATCATTCCTTACCGTGATTTAATTGTCGATAATGAACCAAAAGTTGAAGCTAATAATGTCCACTAATTTTAAGTTAACAAGTTATAAAATAGAAAAATTAAGTGAAGGCCGCTCTTTCAATGTAAAGAGCCCTTCTAATATTGCATTGATTAAGTACTGGGGAAAGTATGGAGAGCAGCTGCCTTCAAATCCTTCCCTAAGTATTACACTTGATAATGCTCATACTTTGACAACTTATAAAGTTTCAAAATCTGATACATTTGAGTTAGATTTTAAATTTGAATCGAAGACTAATGAGAAGTTTCAGGCCCGTGTCGAAAAGTTTTTTAACCGAGCAGTCGAGTACTTTCCATTTATCAATGAATGTCGAATTGAAATGGATTCAATGAACTCATTTCCTCATTCGTCTGGAATTGCTTCTTCTGCTGCATCGATGTCAAATTTTGCTAGTGCACTTTGTGAGATTGAAAAAATAGTGACTGATGAAGACCACGACGAAGAATACTACCTAAAGAAAGCTTCTTTTATGGCCCGTCTAGGTTCTGGTAGTGCTTCTCGATCTCTTTTTCCTAAAATGTCGATTTGGGGTAAGTCCGTTCAAGGAAGCTCTCAAGAGTATGCTGTCGGGCTTGATAGCTATGATAAGTCTTTTGAAGGAATTTGTGATTCTATTGCGATTGTAAGTGCAAGTGAGAAGGCCGTAAGCTCTACTGCTGGCCATGCTTTGATGAATACTCATCCATTTGCAAAAACACGCTTTTTAAATGCCTGTAATAATTTTAACTCACTTTGTTTTGCTCTAAGTAGTGGTGATTTTGATGGCTTTGCTGATATTGTTGAGGCCGAGGCATTGGAGCTTCATGGCCTAATGATGAATTCAAAACCATCATTTATTCTGATGGAGCCAAATACATTAGCAATTATCGCTAAGATCAGAAATTTTAGAATACAAACAGGTGCAAAGATTTGTTTTACTCTTGATGCCGGGCCAAATGTACATATTCTTTATCTAAAAGAAGATGAAGCTAAAGTTCGCCAATTCATTGATGAGGAAGTTGCTAATCTTTGTCATAATAACGTTGTTATCCATGATCACATGGGTAATGGTGTTGTAGTGGAATTTTTAAATCGAGATTCATAATGGAAAGTGTCGGAAGTTTTAGCGCAAAAATTCTTCTTTTTGGTGAGTATTCTATTATTCGCTCATCAAAAGCATTAGCTATGCCTTACTCACTTTTCGACGGAAAATTAAACTTTCCTGAAAAGCAAAACACAGGAGTTGATTCTGAGTTGTCTGCATTTTCACAATACCTAAAGAAACAAAATGAGAAGGGAAACCTAAGCTTTAACTTTGATCACCAATCATTTTCTTTTGATATCTCTAGTGGCATTAGATTCAAATCAACTATCCCGCAAGGGTATGGTGTTGGAAGTTCGGGGGCACTATGTGCTGCCGTTTTTGATCGTTATGCTCGTATTAGTGATGAACAAAAAAATGATATTGCATTCTTAAAAGATTGTTTTAAAGAAATGGAATCACACTTTCACGGATCTTCTTCTGGTGTTGATCCTCTGATAAGTTACTTGAATGTTCCGCTTCTAATTGATAGCAAGAAGCAACTGACAGAGGTTGTCTTAAAAAATGATTCTAAAGGTCCAGGTCTTTTCCTTCTAAATACAGGGCGTGCTAGAAGAACAGAACCACTTGTAAACCTATTTATGGAAAAGTGTTCTTCTAAGGACTTTGCTTATCTTTGTGATCGTGTTTTAACGCCAATATCTGATGAGTGTATAAAGTATTATATTAATGATGACCGTGAAAAACTTTGGAAGAAGTTTAAAGAGTTATCTTCGTTTCAATTTGAACATTTTAATCCGATGATTCCTGCTCTTTATCGAGATCTTTGGACAGAGGGACTTGAATCGAATGACTTCTATTTGAAGTTATGTGGTGCCGGTGGGGGAGGTTTTCTTCTTGGGTTGGCCCGCGATATTTCTAAGCTACCTTCACAATTAGCTAATTTCGAAATTAGACCAGTATAAATAGGGCCCACATTTATAAGTGGGCCTTTAAGTCTTTATCTAATACCGTACATTTTTCTAATATCAGCAAGCTTGTGTGTAGGTGTTACTTTTCTTTTATCTTTACATATCTTCATCGTTCTCATGGCATAGACGCCAGAAAAGACTGATTGTTTTGTAATGTAGTTATATCTTATATCTGAGACAACTTCATTATTGTCGTTGACTTCAAATTCTTGAAAGACTTCAACCGCCATTGCTTTAGCACTATATTCGACATCTCCATTTGGCCATGGAAAGGCACTACATTGTCCAATAGATAGTGCATACTCATTAACGCTCACTCGGCATTTGTAATTTTCGTCATGCTTACCTTTTTCACACCATGTGCTTGCAAGGATATTTGTTGTCGTTAAGATAGATAGTAATAAAATAATATTTTTCATTTGTTTCTCCATTTTCATTTTGTTTTTGTTTGAGTTTTTACTGTTGAATTCCGTAGAGATCTTTAACTTCTTCTAAGCTGTATGTTTCAAGCTCTCCCATGGCCTTACGACAGTCCCAATAAGAATCCATTGCTTGCACTCCTGTACTAGTTCCACTCGTTGTACTAAGTACAGTCCTTCTTTCTGTGAGAAGGTTATGGTTGGCATCTTTTAGGTAAACTTCTTCAACAAATGCTACCCCTGCAAATGCATTGTAAGATTCGATATACATATTATCGTTATACCAACATCTTCCTTTCTTAAGTACGTGTTGAGCAATTATATCTCTACACTCATAAATTTTAACGTGCTTAGAAATTTGCTTACAGTTAGCAAAAGAGCTCGTTGCTGTAAGTAGTGATAGTGTAATCATTAACTTTTTCATATTCTCTCCTCGTTCAATATTTATATTTTCTTGTTCGAGGAGGTTATAACACTAAAAAAGTGTATTACACTGTTTTTTGTAAATATTTTATGGTGAGCTATATTGGAGAGAGAAATTTATGTGAAATCAGTACTTTGGCCCACTTCTTGGAGAAGAGATGGGCCATTCCAAAGCTAGATGGCCTCTGCAACAGTGGGAGTTTGTTTTAAAACACGAGCGAAGTCACGTGGATTAATGAAATCCTTCCCATTTGCGTAGTTTTTAAAGTCACCAGTTGCTAATGTTGAGTTGGCAAAAGTGATTTCCTCTAGAAGATCATCTTCCATTGCTTTTATAAGAGCGTTGTTAAATGATCTCTTTGTTTGAATTCTTGCAGTAGGAGACTGCTTAGAGATACGAGTCACAATATCTTCAAGCTCATTCTCACTGTAAAGGATTTTACCAACGAGGCCTGCACTTATAAGAGCATCGGCGCTTACACTTTGAGAAGATAATAAGTATTGCATAAGCTTTGCACTATTTGCTTTTTCGTTAGTAAGGGTATTCATTCCTGCCATTGGCGTGATTCCCTTATCTAGTTGATTAAATGTCACACTAAAAGAGGGAGCACAGTAGCGAATATCTCCACCCATTGCTAATTCAAGACTAAACGGGCAGGCGGTTTTTTGAAATGACCAAAGGATCGTCTGTGGTAACAGCAATTGTCCCCAGCTAAGTCTTGCTAGTTGTTGAAGCGTATTACCAAGGTTTACTTCATCGAAAAACCTAAGTTCTTCTTTTTTAAATAATTCGATATCATCACTAGCAAATTTAAAAACTACTGAATGAATTTCAATTTTATTAGTTAACCAGTCAAAGAAGTGTTCAAGTTCATTTAAGTACGTCGAAGTATTGAAAAACTGTTCATCGTTGGCGATGACAACGTTGCATGTACGAGTTTGTCTAGATAGTGAAATATTGAGTGTATTGTACTTAAAGAAATTACTCATTGATACCTTCCCTGGTCTTTTTAAAACTGCTATCCGATGCAGTTTCTAGTTACTAAATGTAAACTCTCAGATCGATCCGTGATCTGTTAATAAAATTATTTCAATTTTGCTTTGGGTCTGTCAAATCTAAGACGCTTTTTTTCTCATTAAATTTTCCACAAAAATACTTTCAGTATTCTTATAAGAAATAGACTTATCACATGAATTTAAGGTGTTAAGGATGTATTCCTGTAGTTGAGTGTTTTGGTTGCTATTTACGATTTTTCTTGAATCCCTTGTTCTGAGCTTGAGATGAAGTACTTGTTCGTTTGACTCAGATTTTAAAAGGGCCTTAACGATTATTGAATGGAGGGTGCTATTATTGAAGTCCCAGTTGGCGGCCTCTAAATCATTTATTGATTCTTGTGAGAGTTTTTTCACACTCATGCCACGCTTAGTGCACTCGTATTTAATATAGTGTTTTGCGATTTCAACAATCTCTGCTCGACGTAGTCGTAGAGGTGGAATATTGAGTTTCACTGTTGTGATGAGATTGTAGAGGTCTGTTAAAATGATGTCGTTCTTCTCTAGCGCTTTTAGGTCATTGGTAGCAATTGTTACGATTCTAATTTTTAGAGACCTAATAATATTGTAGAAAGTTGCTTGTTCATCGTAGCTTAGCATCTCAAGGTTTTTAACGATTAAATCTTTTATTCCCTTATTTGTTAGCTCACTTATTTGTTCGAGCTTTTTATGATTGGCAACTTCATCATCATTAAAATCAATGACATTTTCTTCATTGTCACCACAAATATAGCGTGCATACGCTCTCTTTCCAAGGCCTGTTTCTCCGTGGATGTAGAGGTTTTCTCTAGTGTTTTTAATAGTGTTGAGAGTGTTGATTATCGATTGTCCAGTTTGTGATTTATCGCTGAAAATGAAGTGATCAGGTAGTTTGTTTTCTACCTTTTCACTGCTAATTGTATGCTTTTTATCTGCATAAAAATATGAGATAAGGCTAGCGATAATCTTTATATTTTCAATCATCGTAAAGTTAAATTTCCCACCTGATACGCTATTGGACATACAAATAATGCCAATACTTTCTCCATTATGGTTAACAATAGGGGACATTAGAATATTTTTTATGTCGAGATCGACACCTGTTGCTTTTTTCTCATGAAAACTTTTGTTAATGATAACTTTATTGAAATAGGCTTCTTTCAGAATACTGTTAAAGCTATGGTCCCTTGGTGTAACGTCGCTATTAGTTCTCTCGATTTCAAATTCACCTGTTTTGGCATCAAAGAGAAAGATATGGTAATTTTCACAACGGAAAATACTAGGAAGCTCGTTTAGAATATCGATAATTTTACCGCTATAGGTTTTTTGAATTAAGCTTTGAAAGAGTGAAAATAATTCAACACCATCGTCTCGGTTGATCTTTATCTTATTTTGGCAGATTTGAAAGAGTTTATCTTTAAGCTTGGCCGTACGGTAATGTGATAAAAAATCTTTTAAAAAATATTTTAAAACTGTTGTTTGAGAATTTGGCTCAATTGAAATTCCGTAAATAGTCTTTGTCACATCCTCACAATAGATGAATGATCGGATGATTATCCCCGTTAGTTCAAAGTCCCAGTTATTAAAAAGTCTTTTGGTTGCTATTTTAATTTTAATCTTCTCGCCAATTGAATATTTTTGCGAGCAAATGAAGTTTAGGCCAGAGAGATTTATTGAGTCAATGCGAACATTATTATGTTTGATATTTTCACGCTCCATTGTGATAACTTCAGCACTAACTTTATCTTCCTCGTGAATTGGAAAGCGATATGATTTGAAAAATTTGTAATTTTGAATATTAAATTTCAATTATTCCTCAATGATGGATCTGTTTTCAGATATCTCCTTATCGTCGATTTCTTTAGAATTTTTATATCTCTTAGAGTTAAAGTTAGTAATTTTACTAGACGATAAATATTCATATGAAGAAACTTAGAAATTATCGTATTAAACTAAAAGAGTCAGATAATATAGAGTGTATTCTCTATGAGATGATTGGAGACTCAACTTCAAACTCATTCAATGTGGCCGTCGACAATATATCAACAACAGGTATTGGTGTTCTCATTGGCGAGTATGTTGATAGTCAGATTTTTAAGATAGAAATTAAGTTTAAAAAAATACGATTATTCCAAACTGTTAAGTTAAGACGATATCGTCCTAATTTTAACAATGCCGGAGATAATTATCTTGGCCTTGAGTTTATTGACTACGAGGTTGAAAGCATTATGAACCTCATGACAGAACTCGTCTCTTCAATGGGCAAGAGACGTCTTCGAAACCTTATGTATGATATGGTTTTGAATGAAGCAGTTGCCGGAAATTATGACTCTGATAATACTTTTGATAAAGATATCGATGATAATGTTTCAGTTTCAATGATTCTCGATTTATTTCACATTTTTAAGAATTATCGCAATAAAGTTGAATTGATAAAATTATTCATTATTGAAGTCCAAAGAATTGTTAAGGCACGAG
The DNA here is from genome assembly GCF_050955245.1 of Halobacteriovorax sp. GFR8. Taxonomy (NCBI): domain Bacteria; kingdom Pseudomonadati; phylum Bdellovibrionota; class Bacteriovoracia; order Bacteriovoracales; family Halobacteriovoraceae; genus Halobacteriovorax; species Halobacteriovorax sp. GFR8. Next base: position 1,411,009 of record NZ_JBPBLR010000002.1, read on the forward strand.
ATGCTAGAGCATTTATTGTAGGACATGATGAACACACTTTTAGTGAGTTTGACTTTCACACTAATCAGCTCAAAGAGATTGAGTATCCTATCGTTGGAATACTTGAGGAGCTGTATAACAATCCACGTGGTATTAAATCTAAGTTCTCTCAATCTCTATCAAGTGATGAGTTCTTTAATATGTACGAGGTAGTAAATAATACGACCATTTCAACATATATGATGTGTCCGATTTTCGATCATAATGAAAATATCTTTGGAATTTTAAATTTTTCAAATAAAGAGAAAAATGAACTTTTTACTGACAACGATTTAAAACAGGCCATGTTTTTAGCACGAGTTATTGGCCTTCTCTATTTTTATAAGAGTGATGAGATCGATGAGTATGAAGAATATAATAATGGTGACTATGGAGACGATTTCGATACTGATGTTGCTTTTAATACATCGATGGGAATTAGTGTTTTTGCTAAAGGTGCACAAGCGTTCTTAGATCAATATAGCGCACCTAATGAAAAAGGCCCTGTTTATATTTATGGCGGCGAGGGAAGTGGTAAGTATTATCTTTGTGAGAAAATTGCTCGCCAGTCTAATACGGCCAATACTCATATCGAAGTTGTTAATTGCTATGCAAAGATGACAAAGAAGGATATTGATGAGGTTGTTGATAAGATTAGAGATCGTGTCATTAATGGCCATGTGATCTTTAAGGGCCTCGATAAACTTTCACCTAGGGTTGCCAATTATATTATCGAGACTGTTGATAGTAGAGAATCGTTTAGAATTCTATTTACTGGTACTGTTTATTTGAATGATTTAACGATTCCAAGCTTTAAAACCATCTCACTTGTTGAGAGAAAAGAAGATATACTCTTCTTTGCAAATTATTTTATCTCACAATATAGCCTTAAAAATCATACCACTAAAAAACGTCTTTCTCATCGTGTTCAGAAAATGCTTCTTGATTATGACTGGCCTGGTAATATCTCAGAACTCAAGGCCTGTATTGCAAGGCTAATGATCTTTAACAAAGGTAGTGGAAATCTAACGATTAGAACAAGTGAGATCACTCCTTTATTTGAAAGGGATATACAACCACAAATTTCGATTGAGGCAAATGATTTAAAAATCAATGCCTTCGATGAACACGACTTAAATGAACAGGAGTGTGCTGACCTTTATCTTTACTTCTTTGTGGCCAAGCAATTAAAAGAAGGAGCAGTTGGGCTTAAGTCTGTGGCAAAGGGCTCTTTAATTGATTACGAGGATATGGTTGGCCGCCTTAAAAATGGTAGTAAGGTTGTAAAGCGTTTGTTTAATGAAACTGTTGAAAGAGTTGAGTTGTATATTTCAGATAATGTGGCCTAGTTTATCCCTAGGCCACGATATGAATTTTAATTATTCGTTTTCTTCTAAGAATCTTTCTGCTCTGATTGCTGCCTGACAACCTGAACCTGCCGCAGAAATCGCCTGACGGTAGTAAGAGTCTTGTACATCGCCACATGCAAAAATACCTGCAACGCTTGTATCTGGGTGTCTTCCCTCAGTAATGATAAAGCCATGATCATCAAGATCTACTTTACCTTTTAGGAAGTCTGTATTTGGCTTATGTCCGATACCCATAAATAGGCCATCAGTTTTTCTCTCTGTAACTTCACCCGTTTTTAGGTTTTCTACTTTAATTGAAGTTACACCAGTTGCATCAGCGATGATTTCTGTTACAGCGCTATCCCATACGAATTCGATCTTTTCGTTATTGAAAGCACGCTCTTGCATTGGCTTAGAAGCACGAAGCTCATCTCTTCTATGGACAACGTATACTTTAGAAGCAAATTTTGTTAGGAAAGTTGCTTCCTCCATTGCCGTATCGCCCCCTCCAACTACGTGAACAACACGGTCGCGGTAGAAGAATCCATCACAAGTTGCACAAGCACTAACACCTTTACCAATCAATTCTTTTTCATTTGGCAGACCAAGGTATTTGGCCGAAGCACCTGTTGCAAGGATAACTGCATCTGCAGTGTAAGTTTTATCTTCATCAACTGTAAGAGTAAAAGGTCTTTTTGACGTATCAAGTCCAGTGACAAAACCACTCAGGTATTGTGTTCCAAATCTCTGAGTTTGTTTTTTCATATTGGCCATAAGCTCTGGCCCCATGATCCCTTCTGGGAATCCTGGAAAGTTATCAACATCAGTTGTCGTCGTTAATTGCCCACCTGGCTCATGTCCTTCAATAACAAGAGGTTCAAGGTTTGCACGTGATGCATATAGGGCCGCTGTATAACCAGCAGGACCTGATCCAATAATAATGACTTTGTGGTGTGCCATTCAAAAACTCCGTTTTTTTCTAAATTTTATTCAATTCCTAATTCTTTCTTAATTTCCTCAGGACGATCATCTTCCTCAGGATTCATTTCGTAGTATGCGTTTACACTAACAAGATCATCAGGATTAGTTGCTTTCTTAGTAGTTTTGTAAACTTCGCCAGTCATTTGGCATTCGTATCGAAAAATTTGAATATTCTTCTTTCTTTTGGCCATATCTTCCTCCGTTCACTCATGGTGCACCGTGGCATAATTTTGTAAAAATATACATACCTTACCATATTGTTTCAAATACTTCCATTCGTTATAATTAAATATATGGATAAATATAAACAATTCGTAATGATACTTTTGCTAAATTTATTGATGGCAAATACTTATGCAATGATGCAGGCAAAAATTGTGGCCCTTTCTCAGTCAGGACGCACAATTAAGCTTTCTGTCGGTAAGCTTACAGGGCTTAAAACTGGTGATGTGGCAGACGTTTCAATACGTATTGGCGACTATCAAAAACCTAAATATCTCTATCTTGGAAGTATTGAACTTCTTAAAGTATCAGACCGTGAATCTTACTGGTATTTCAAAGAAATTTCTGGAGATAAGCTAAACCGCGCTAATTTTGCTACAGATAAAACTATTGCGCTACAAATTCGATCTCAAACCGCTAGTGGCCGTTATAAGAAAAAACCTGTTTACGAAATTAAGGCCTATGAATCAAAGAAAACAAAATTTAATAATCAACACGCCATTGATGGTGAAGTTCCAACAGACCTAGTTCAAGATAAAGAGACTCCTAGTGATAAGAATTATGATTCAAGAATTGAAGAGTCAACAATTTATAAGGTGACAAAGAACACTCAGTTAAGAGATGGTGACGAGATTATCGTTAAAGATGGTAGGCTTCGTTATAAGTATGTCGATTCTCAGCTAGGGCCTGTTGATACAACAAAGCTTACGGCCAAAGAATTTGATGTACAAATGGCGCGCCAAAATCAAGAACAATTGAATAAGATCTCTGCTGCCCAAGATGGCTACAAGGAAATGCTCTATAGTGGAAGTCCTGATTTAACTGGCGCAAACTCAAACCTCTCAATACCCAATGTAATGGAAGAGAGTCTTGCAAGAGAAAGAGCTAAGAATCGAGTGACAAAATCGGCAAAAGCAGTTCTCGATAAAGAAGGACCACTGTGGTCTGCTGATATGGATAGTGAACAGCTTAGCCGCTACTTAAAGTCATCAGGTATTGCTCGCGAAAAGTTTAGAAGAGAAAATGTTCTTTCAATTGAAAGTGGTAATGAAGTTCAATTAAGCTTTATTTCAAACCTTATGCCTAATTACACAGAAAGTGATAGTAATCACCAGAACCTTGGTTATGGCCTGGCCGCTTCTTATGAATTTCATCTTATTAGAGCACATGACTCCCTTAGGAAGTGGAGCGTGGACTTTGGTCTCGACGTTTCAAACTTAAATGTTGATCTTGGTGGTATCAATGGCCGCATGACTTATATGAATTTTGGTGCACATGTTAATTACTACTTCTACAATGCTCCATATGTTCGAAATAAACTTCTTGCTTTTGTAGGTCTTGGAATGAAACGTGGTACGGGTGAGACGACTTCTGCCTCTTTAACAAATTACAGTTATGACTATGAGTCAGTCGCGCTACCTTCAATTACTCTTGGAATTAAAACGAGAATTTCTACATTTAGAGATTATGAAAAAGGAAATCTGTTTGGCTACGGTATAGGGGCCAAGTTAAACTACGAACTACTAAGTTTGTCTCCTATAAGCGAAGTTAATGTAACGGATGCTAATAATTTTGCACTAAACCAAACAGTTAATAATTTAAAATTTATCGCTAGTTTAAGTATATTTTTTTAAGGATATGATATGACAGGACGTTTACTAAAAATTCTAACCTTCTCACTAATTGCTCTATTTAGCTCTAGTACTTTGGCACTGGATATTGATGAGAAGTTAACTTTCAGAATTCTTCAGACTTCAACTTCGAAGAAAACGATTCTTATGAATCGAGGCCTAGAAGATGGCCTTGTTATTGGGGATCATGCAAAGTTCTTTATTACGACAGGTGTTTTTGCAAGAGCAGTATGTATCAAGGCCACACCTTCACGTTCTGTGTGGAGTATTTATCGAATTGTAAAACCTAATGAAATACAACGTGATAAAGTTGCAAACTTAAAGATTTCCTCTCCTGTGAAACTAACTAATGATCGTTCGAAGTCTCTACAGGCAACGTATCCAGGTGGAAAGCAGATAGGGGAGCCTGTTGATATCAATCGTTCTGCTTCACAACAAAGAGGTGCCTATACTCAATCTCAAGCTTCAAGTAGCTACAAAGATAACTACGAAGAACAGAGTGAGCTTGAGGCCATTAAAACAACATCATTTTCAAGCAATCAGACAATGTCTAAGCCTACACCAAGTAAGATTCTAGATAAGAATATGGCCTTAAATGTTTCTGCAGGCTTTAATATGCTTAGCGGAACATATGATAATGTTGGTGTAAGTACTGATGCAGAATTAAGCTCACTTGGTTTTGCCGGAGAGTTTGAGCTATTTTTTCCAAAGTCTCAAAGTTTTTTACAAAAGTTTTCACTTAAAGCAAGTGTTGGTTACTACTCTGGAAGCAATGGGATCTCTGACTCAACTTCATCTTCAATTGATTTTGGCGGTGCCGTTAATTTTCATATTTTCAATCCTCTTGCAACGAATCGCTTTATTCCTTATGTTGAATTTGGATTTGGTTTATCGATGACTTCACTTAATGAAATCCCACAGTCTGCTGGATCTTCAACAACAGAAAGCCTATCAGGTTCAGGGACATATATGAATTTTGGTGGTGGTATCAAGTACACACTTGATTCAGGATTTGGTTTTTATGCTAAGGGGGACTACTTTAGTAGCTCGTCAACTTTCAGTATTGAAACTGGTGGATCGACAGTTGAAAACACGATCTCTTTAAGTGGGTTTAGAGCAATTGCTGGAGCCTACTTACGCTTCTAGTTTCTCTTAACAGACGCTACATTATTCTCTAGTGGCGTCTGTTAAAATCTTCTTCACAACGTACAAACTCATACTTCCTAACTTCTACTTCCTGCTCAGCAGTGAAGCCTTTCTGCTCAAAGGGATTATAGCGCATCTTAAAGCGAAATTCTGCAAGGGTTTTGTCTTGAATATATGGTTTCTTATGCTTGTGAACTATTGCTCTTGCTACATCCTGGGCCATCGTTCTAAAGGTTGTATATTTTCCTCCAATGAGAACGTGACAGTTTTTCAATGGTTGAAAGTATTTGTGAACTCGCGCAGTCTTTCCTAGTGCGGCAGTGGAGTCATCTTTTACGAGAGGACGAATCCCTGCAAAGCTAGAGATTATGTCACTTTCTGCAATCTTGGCCTTTGGGAAGTATTGATTTAAATTAGCGAGTAAGTAATTGATCTCTTCTTGTGTTGCTTTTAAATCAAAATAATCTTCTTCTACTTTTGCTTCTGTTGTACCGACAAGAATTTTATCGGCCTGTGGAATGACAAAAATAACTCGGCCATCATTTGGTGTTAAAAGAATTGCACTCTTTATTTTTAAACGTTCCTTTGAGATCCAAATATGACTACCACGTGATGGTAAAAGTTGTGGTTGCCAGTGGATTTGTTTTGATTTTTCGAGGATTTTATCTGTAAAAGGTCCTGTCGCAAAAACCAAATCATTGCAGTAGACTTCCTTTGTTATTCCTTCAATTTCATCATTTAGAACAACTCTGACTGTACCATCTTCTAGAAACTCATAATCTTCTAGGCCCACATGATTAAGAGCATGACAGTTAGGATTAAAGGCGCCATCTCTAAGGACTTCAATTGTTAATCGGCCATCGTGTACAACAGCATCATGATAAACACCGCTTCCTTTTAAGTCGTCCTCTTTTAAATCCGCATTAGTTTCAAGTGTTTCGATTTTACTCTTCATCTCATACGGAGAGTTTTGAAAGCTTGAAAGAAGATCATATAAGAATAGTCCAATTCTAATCATCCATTTTGGACGAATTGAATCAGAATAGATTGGTAGATAGAATTTTTCTTCAAAGCATAGGTGAGGCGCAAGCTTTAGCCAAAGGTTCTTCTCATGTAAGGCTTCCCATACTAGGGGAAAGTCAAAATTTTCAAGATAGCGGATTCCACCGTGAAGCATTTTTGAGCTTTTAGAGCTCGTTTGGGAAGCAAAGTCCTTCTTATCCACAAGAAGAGTATCGACATCATGTAGGCTTAGGTCTCGGAAAACTCCGGCCCCTACAATGCCTCCTCCAATAATAATGGTGCTATAAAAATCTTTTGTATCGCTTAAATTGCTAATCATAATTGTCTAATTTCTATGCCTTGTTTTCTTCTAAAACGACATAGTCCCCATGGGCCATGATAATAATATCATTCGACGCTGAGTCTTTATTGTGGTGATTTACTGTAAAGTGGATCGAAATAATTGCATTGGCACCTTTTTTAAAAGCGCTTTCTTTAAATTGGTCAGAGAAGTATTCGATTAGGTTAATTGACTTAATATCATTAAACTCGTTACCATCGATGACTTCATTTATCTGCATTGGGCCCAAGCTGTGAGTGATAAGATATCCTGGAACGAAGTGCGAAGAGCTAAGTAGAACATCTTCTTGGTTAAATTCTTTATTGTTTCTTACAAAATGCTTTGATTTATTCTGATTGATTGAGCGTGGCCCTGTTAAACCTCTTTGGTCACTGTGGTCATAATTTGGGCTAGCATGTATTTCATGGGCCAGTCCAACTTTGATCACGCGACAATAGCGACGTAATTTTCCTGCTAAGTAAATAGCACTGAACTCACCAATTTGTGCAATAAGGAGCTGTCCACTTTCAAGGCCTGTACGATAAAGGTCTTCATTATCTCCCAAGAGCCCATGTTCATTCAAAATGGCAAGAATACTCTCATCGTATTGACCAGGAGTTATCCCTTGCATAAGGATGGAAAAAGGAGGATTACCACCAATTGCAACCTTGCCGTATGTTGAGTTGGCCGCAAAGTCTCTGACTTCACCAAAGTCTTGGGCCACTTTAATTTCAGGTGCTACAGTTTCAGGAGTTGCTGTAAGTGGAGTTTCCACCTGCTCATATGCTTGTATTTCTGGTTCAGTTAGCTCTTCTTGCTGAGGGGCTTCTTGATAGGAGTTGTTGTCTTCTTGAGTTTCTTCTTCTTCAAAAGGTGAAAGCTCGATTTCAGCTTCTTCGTCCTCTTGGTCTTCTAGCTGTTCATCTTCTAGTATTTCGTCTTCGTCGTTTTCAAAGTTTTCGAAATCATCAAAACTTGTCTCTTCTTGGCCTTCAGTGTTTTGGTCTTCAAAGCTTGCAAAGTCTTCGTTGAAGTCTGTTTGATCGTCTTCCTGAAAGTCGTTCTGAAAATCGACCTGATTGTCTTCTAGATCTTCTTCTAAAGCATCCTCTTGGTCGTTAAGGTCAGATTCATCAAAGGCGTATTCTGCATCGTCATATGAGTCATCTTCATTATTGTCATTATCAAATTCTTCTTCTGACTCATAAGTGTCATCATCAAAATTTTCTTCTGAATTATTTGAATATTCAAATGGCGCTAACTCGATTTCAGCTTCGTCCGCTTCGTTCTCATTGTTTGAGTCCTCATTAGACTCATCGAGGTCAGCAAGAAGCTTGTCGAGCTCATCATCTCCCTGATGAAGAAACTCAGACAAGTCCTCAATGCGTGTTAAATCGTTCTTGTTATCGCCATCTGACATAGTCGTTATGATCCGTGACAGTGTTTAAATTTCTTTCCTGAACCACACGGGCAAGCGTCGTTACGTCCAACCTTCACTTGTCCACGTGAGCGAGGAGCTTGTGCTTGCGCAGGCTCATCTCGTCCTTCTTCTTCAGCTATTCTCTTTGCTTTTAAGATCTCAAGTTGCTTTTGTAGCTCCTCTTCCTGTTGACGTCTTAGTTCCTCAATCTCTTCTTGAGTATAAAGACGAACAGTAAACATATTGCGAACAACACTTGCTTTTACATCAACACGCATTTGCTCGAATAGGTTGAAAGCTTCTCTCTTATATTCAGTCAGAGGATCTTTTTGTGCGTAGGCCTTAAGGTTGATCCCTTCTTTTAGGTGATCCATATTTCTTAAGTGATCTTTCCAGTGCTGGTCAAAAGTAGAAAGTAGAATTTCTCTTAGAGCAAGTGTTACTTGTCTTTCATCATAACCAGCAAGCTTTGTTTCTAGAATTTCTTTTGCTCTTTCTTCAAAGTACTTACTTACATTACCTTCGAATTTCTCTGAACATTCAACCGCACTTACTTCGTATTCTGTGTTAAAAGTTGCACAGAATCCTGATTTCATGTCTTCCCAAGGAAGGTCCTCAAGAGGAACTTTCTTTTGTGGACGATATGTTTCGTAAAGGTTGTCAGCAACATCTTCAGTCATCTCTTTAACGAACCCTAGGTTGTCTTCATCTGAAAGAATATCACGACGGATACGGTAGATAACTCGACGTTGTTCATTCATGACATTATCGAAGTCAAGAAGGTGCTTTCTTATTTCAAAGTTGTGCGTTTCTACTTTCTTTTGAGCTTTAGCGATGGCATTTGTGATCATTTTGTGCTCAATTGGCTCATCTTCTTCCATCCCAAGAGTGTTCATCACTTTCGCAATACGATCACTACCAAAGATTCTCATAAGATCATCTTCTAGAGATAGGAAGAATTTTGAACGACCTGGGTCTCCCTGACGTCCTGAACGTCCACGAAGCTGGTTGTCAATACGACGAGACTCGTGTCTTTCTGTACAAAGGATATATAAACCACCAAGGGCCTTTACTTCATCATTAATTTTTATGTCGGTACCACGACCGGCCATATTTGTTGCAATTGTTACTGATCCCTTTCGACCTGCATTTTCAATAATACCGGCTTCTTTCCCGTGTTGCTTGGCATTTAAAACATTGTGTTCAATTCCTGCCTTTTCTAGCTCTTGTGAAAGTAGGTTAGAAGAGTCAACTGTAATCGTCCCAACTAGAACCGGTTGGCCTTTTTCGTTTAGTTCTCTTAGAAGCTTAATAATTGCTCTATATTTTGCTTGCTTGTTCTTATAGATAACATCCGCTTCATCAACACGTGCAATTGGAAGATTTGTTGGGATAACAATTACGTCAAGATCATAGATCTTTTTAAATTCTTCAGCTTCTGTATCTGCCGTTCCCGTCATACCTGCAAGGTTTGCATACATTTTAAAGTAGTTCTGGAATGTAATTGAAGCAAGAGTTTGGTTTTCTTGCTTGATCTCAACACCTTCTTTTGCTTCGATTGCCTGGTGTAGGCCATCTGACCAACGAGAGCCTGTTTTTAGACGTCCAGTGAATTCATCAACGATAATTACTTCACCGTCTTTAATGATGTAGTTAGCGTCTCTTTTGAATAAGTGGTGAGCACGAAGTGCTTGGTTTAGGTGGTGAAGTAGAGCAGAGTTTTCGATATCATAAAGATTATCAACTTTCATAAGCTCTTGAACTTTTAAAATCCCTTCTTCTGTAAAAACAGCTGACATTGATTTTTCATCAATCGTGAAGTGTTTTTCAACTGTAAGTTGTGGGATAACTTTATTTGCAACTCCATAAAGAGTTGAATCACCTTCACTTGGTCCTGAGATTAGCAGGGGAGTTCTGGCCTCATCAATTAGAATCGAGTCAACCTCATCCACGATACAATAGTGAAAGTCTCTTTGAACATATTCCTCTAAAGAGAATTTCATATTATCTCTTAGGTAGTCGAAAGCAAATTCGTTATTTGTTCCGTATGTGATATCTGAAGCATATGCCTTCTGGCGATCTTCATCTTCCATATCTGCGATAATACAACCAGTCGTTAGACCTAGCCAATTATAAAGAACACCCATTTCCTGAGCATCACGACTAGCTAGGTAGTCGTTTACGGTTACAAGGTGAGCACCTTTTCCTTCGAGAGCTTTTAGGTAAAGAGGCAGAGTTGCAGTAAGAGTCTTACCTTCCCCTGTCTTCATCTCCGCAATAATTCCTTTGAAAAGAACAATCCCACCGATGATTTGAACATCATATGGTCGCATTCCAAGGACACGCTTAGCAGCTTCTCTAACCGTTGCAAATGCTTCTGGTAGAAGTTGGTCTAGAGTCGCTCCTTCACTTAGGCGTTGCTTAAACTTAGTTGTCTGCGCCTTAAGCTCGTCATCACTAAGTTTTTCCATTTGTGCTTCAAGTGAATTAATTTCATTAACGATTGGCATGAGCTTTTTGATATCGCGATCGTGTTTCGTGCCAAAAAAAGACTTAAGCGGATTAAACATTTAAATTTCTCCTAATTAATCCAGTACATAATAAAGTGGATCCACCGGTGTTCCATTAATGCGAATTTCGTAATGCAAATGGGGGCCTGTGGATAAACCGGAGTTACCAACTTTTGCAATTGGCTGCCCCCGTTTGACCCTTTGGCCTTTTACAACGATGTTTTCTGAATTATGTCCGTAAACTGTAGTTATACCGTATCCATGATCTATTTCAACGTGGTTTCCAAAACCGTAATTTTTCTTTGATGTTTTAACGATACCATCCGCAGGTGCAAGAATGACGGTACCAATAGGTGCACCAACATCTAGGCCCTCATGCATTTTTACTCGTTTTGAGTAGTGACTCATACGAGGCCCATAGTAGGAAGTAATCCAACCACGTGCAGGAAGAAGCGTCGGTGTTGATCTTAAAAAAGACTCGCGATCAAGTAAGAATTGATCGAGCTCATTTACACGAATCTCTAAATCACCTGAAATCTTGCGTAGGATTGAATATCGATAATCAAAAAACGCAAAGTTTTCAGCTAACTTAAAACTTTGTTTAATTAAGCTACTCCATTCTTTTGTAAAGCTATAACCAGAAGTTAATCCAAAGTTAGTTGCAATCTTTCTCTCGTAAAGATCATTGATGTCGCTAAATTCCTCGACACTCTTGAGGTCTATTAGCTCCGACTTAACTTTATCCATTAACTCCTGGTCTCGTTGGGGGATGAGAACAGACTGCGGATTACGAGAAGGGTTCGATGGGGCCGAGTGATTATGGCCGTGATCGCCTTCTTGGGCCTCATGCTCATCAGAGTTTTGCATCACAGGCTTTGTAAGATCAAAATCTTTAAAGCCAGAGATAACCCTTAATTTACTTTCAATTTTTTGAATACGTTCAATATCATCTGTTAATGTATTGAGTTTCATATTAAAAAGCTGAATTTGCTCTTTAAGTTGACGGTTCTCAATGCTTAGGTGACGGTTTTCGTAAACTTGTTTAAGAATTTTAATATAGTCAAAAGTAAGAATACCTATAACTGCTACGATGATAACGATGAAAAATAGGACTGAGTTAAAGATCACGCGTGGAATGCGAAATGACTTAACTCCCTTCTCCTTTTCAGGAATTACCATAATTGTGTAAAAACGACTCAAAATTACTTCCTTGAATTTTCAATAATTTCTGATGTTTATTGTAGGTTTCTTGATAACAGTTTGCAAGACATTAATCCATGACACGTTGAGACGTATAATCGGCCTCAATAGGAGAGGGTTAAGATTAATTAACTACCGCTAAAATAACAGATATATTGTCCTGTCCACCGTGTTCATTGGCCTGCCTTACAAGTGTTTGAGCGCAGTCGTGAATGAGTTGATGACTTAGTTCGTCGTTCTTTTTTATCATATCACTAATGATAAATAGGATATCTTCGTCGCTTAATTTTCCATGAAGCCCGTCAGAGCAAAGAAGAAAAATATCTCCCTTATTCGGTTTGTAATCATAGAGATCGACTTCGATCCCTGATTCAAAACCGACTGTTCGAGACAGGTAATTCTTATTTGGATCATTCGCAGCTTGCTGGCGAGTGTAGATTCCAAAATTGATTTTTTCTTGGATAACTGAATGATCTTTCGTTAATTGAAAGATTTGACCTTGAGTGATGACATAGGCACGTGAGTCACCAACATTTGCAATGCTTGCTTTATCTTCGCCAAAGAGAATTCCAACAACAGTTGTCCCCATTCCTTTTAGAGATGGTTCTGCATCAGCATAACTTTTAATTTTTTCGTTAGCATAGTGAACAGAGTCTTTGAGGACAGAAGAGTTATCAGTGCTTGATGCCTTGAGCTCTTTCACTTTTTCCGCAACATATTTGATGGCCATTGTTGAGGCCAGTTCACCGCCAGAGTGTCCACCCATGCCATCTGCTACGACATAGAGTTTACTTGAATTTCCTACGTATATTGAATCCTGGTTGGTCTCTCTCTTGCGTCCAATATCTGATACGCCGGCACAAATAATTTCCATATTCACCCTTGCAATCCCTCAACAATGCTAAATCTGTAATTCCTATATTTTCAAATGGATACAGATTTTAGTCAAATGCTTTTGTTGGGCATTCATTTTGCCAAATATTTGCCTAGTTATTTTACTGATTACCTGATTGTTTTACGGTGTCAAAAAGTCACTACATATTTTTTTTATAGTTACCTTTGCTTCTACTTAGTTTTTCACGTTATAATATATTTAGGAATTTAGCTTGCATCAAATGCAACTCATGGATGGAGAAGATATGACTAAAATGAATATGAAAGACTTTATGAGTGAGAACTATAAAGTTGAAGACTTTGCTCACTTACACTGGACTGGGAGTTTTCAGGATTACGTAGATCTTGTAGCTGAAGACCCAAGAATCGGACGCAATTCATTCCAAAGAATTTTCGATATGATTATGACTTTTGGAACGAGTACTTATCTAGAATATAAAAAAGAAATCACTCGCTATCACTTTTTTGATGATCCAATTGGAAATGGTAAAGATGCCGTTTTCGGAATTGATGTACACCTAATGAAGTTAGTTAACTTCTTTAAGGCCGCAGCTCTTGGTTACGGAACTGAAAAAAGGGTTCTACTACTTCACGGGCCTGTTGGTTCTGCTAAATCATCAATTGCAAGAAACTTAAAAAAAGGACTAGAACATTACTCACGTACAGATGAAGGAGCTTTATATACTTTCGAATGGTACGATGAAGAAGAGTCTGACATTTTAGGTGGTCAAAAAGTATTTCCATCTCCAATGCATGAAGATCCATTAAAGCTAATTCCACATGAAGTTAGAAAAGAATTCTTAGAAAATATGAATAAGGGGAACAAAGACCACAAGATTAAAATTCGTGGTGAAGTTTGTCCTGCTGACCGTTATATCCTCAATGAATATATGATTAAGTATGACGGTGACTTCATGAAAGTTATGGAAAACCATATCCGTGTAAAGAGACTTATTCTTTCTGAAAAAGATCGTCTAGGTATTGGTACTTTCCAACCTAAAGATGAAAAGAACCAAGATTCAACAGAATTAACAGGTGATATCAACTATAGAAAGATTGCTCAATATGGGTCAGATTCAGACCCTCGTGCATTTAACTTTGATGGTGAATTCAATATCGCTAACCGTGGGATTATCGAATTTATCGAAATGTTAAAGCTTGATGTTGCTTTCTTATATGACCTACTTGGTGCTTCTCAAGAGCAATCAATTAAGCCAAAGAAATTTGCTCAAACAGATATTGATCTTGTTATTCTAGGCCACACAAATGAACCAGAATTTAGAAAGCTTCAAAATAATGAGTTTATGGAAGCTCTACGTGACCGTACTGTAAAAATTGATATTCCTTATATTACTCGTCTTGATAATGAAGTAAGAATCTATCAACGTGACTTTAACGCTGAAAAGATTCCTCATGTTCACATCGCTCCACACACTCTTGATATGGCAGCTATGTGGGCCGTCTTAACAAGAATGGAAGAACCAAAGAAAGCAGATCTTACACTTGTTCAAAAGCTTAAGCTTTATAATGGTAAGACGCTAACAGGTTATAATGAAGATAACGTAAAAGAACTTCGTAAAGAAGCTGTTAGGGAAGGTCTTGAAGGGATCTCTCCTCGTTATATTCAAGATAAGATTTCAAATGCGCTTGTTAAGTATGGACATACTGGTTCTCTAAACCCATTTATGGTTTTCAACGAACTAGAGTCTGGACTTAAGAATTCAATGGCAAATAATCCAGAAGCAGTAGAGAAGTATCGCGAGATGCTAGCAATTGTTCGTCAAGAGTATACTGATATCGTTAAAAACGATGTTCAAAAAGCTATCTCTCTTGATGAGACTGCAATTGAAACTCTATGCGCAAATTATATTGATAACGTTAAGGCCTACACTCAAAAAGAGAAAGTTCGTAACAAGTACACAGGTAAGCTTGAAGAAGCTGATGAGCGTTTCATGAGAAGCATTGAAGAGAAGATCGACATTGCTGAATCACGTAAGGATGACTTTAGACGTGAAATCATGAACTACATCGGTGCTCTTGCAATCGAAGGTAAGCAATTTGATTACAAAATGAATGAAAGACTACACCGTGCACTTGAACTTAAGCTTTTTGAAGATCAAAAAGATGCGATTAAGCTTACAACAATCATCTCAAATGTTGTTGATAAAGAAACACAAGAGAAGATTGATGTTATCAAGTCTCGTCTAATTAAGAATTATGGTTACTGTGAAATCTCAGCAACCGATGCTCTTAATTATGTCGCTAGTATTTTTGCTAAAGGAGACAGTGCTAAGTCTTAGGACTTAGCACCTCCACAACTGGAGAGTTAATGGATCACCCGATTAAAAGAGACCACGCACGTTTTCGTAAAATTATTAAAGGAAAGGTGCGTGATAATCTAAGAAAGTATATTGCCGGCGGTGAGATGCCAATTCCAAAAGGTAATGGCCAATTTAAGGTTCCAATGCCTTCTATCAACACTCCACAATTTCGTTTTGGTGACAAAAGCCAGGGTGGGACAGGACAAGGTGATGGCCAACCAGGGGATCCTGTCGATGGACAGGGAGAGCCTCAAGAAGGTCAAGGTGAGCCAGGTGAAGCTGGTGAGGGGGAAGGAGAAAAGGCCCTTGATGTTGAAATGAGCTTAGATGAGCTTGCTTCAATACTTGGCAATGAACTTGCGCTTCCTAAGATTGAACCAAAGGGAAAGAAGAATATGCAGTCAACTGTAGATCGCTACACTAGCATCGGTACAGTTGGGCCAGATTCATTAAAGCACTATAAGAGATCTTTTAAAGAAGCCTTAAAGCGTCAGATCGCTATGGGGACTTATGATCCGAAAAACCCTGTCGTTGTTCCAATTAAAAGTGATATGCGCTACCGTTCGAGCGATTCAAAGATTGAATTTGAAAACTCTGCGGTTGTTATTTATATGATGGACGTATCGGGTTCAATGGGTGATGAACAAAAAGAAATTGTTCGTACAGAATCTTTTTGGATCAACCTATGGCTTAAGTCTCAGTATAAAGACATTGAGATTCGCTATATCATCCACGATGCTACGGCAAAAGAAGTTGATGAAGAGACATTCTTTAGAACTCGTGAAAGTGGTGGGACTCTTATTTCGTCGGCCCTTAAGCTTTGTAAGGATATGATCGCTAGTGATTATAATTCAGACGAATGGAATATCTATCCTTTCCATTTTTCTGATGGTGATAACTGGTCTGCCGAGGACACTAAGGTTTGTCTTGATATTTTAAAGAATTCAATCATTCCAAATTCAAATGCATTCTTCTATGGACAAGTTGAATCTCGTTATGGTTCAGGTCAATTTTTTAAAGACCTTGCCAAAGAGTTCGGTGAAAAACATGAGGATGTGATTTTAAGTAAAATTAAAAATAAAGAAGCAATCTTAGATTCAATAAAAGATTTTCTAGGAAAAGGTAAGTAAGGCGTGACTCCAGTAATAAGTAGTATGGAAAGAACAAAACCACTTAGTGGTGAACTTGCAAGATTAAGAGATGAAGTACATGGTTATGCGCTCGAGTACGGACTTGATTTCTATCCTGTTGTTTTTGAAGTTTGTGACTATGATACAGTTTGTATACTAGCTGCAAATGGAGGTTTTCCTTCTCGCTATCCACATTGGAGATTCGGCCTAGAATACGACCGACTTGCTAAAGGTAACAAATACGGATTTCAAAAAATATACGAACTTGTGATTAACACAGATCCTTGTTACGCCTATCTTCTAAGTTCTAATCGCTATGTTGATCAGAAGCTAGTTATGGCCCACGTTTATGGCCATGCGGATTTTTTCAAGAATAATGCTTGGTTTAGAGGAACTGATCGTCGCATGATGGATGTTATGGCCAATCATGGGACAAAAGTTCGACGTTATATGGACAAGTATGGACAAGACCGTGTGGAAGAATTTATTGATACGGTTCTTTCTTTTGAAAACTTACTTGATGTAAATGTTCTTTTCCAAAGTGAAGAAAAGCAGAAAACATCGGCCGATGAAGATTTTGAATTCAAAGATGATCGCTCACAAGTGCTACGCTCTTTCATGAATTCTAAAATGGCCAGAGTGGGACTTGAAGAAGGAAAGGAAGAAGTTAAAAAAACAACTCTAGAGCTTCTAGATGAAGAGATACGCGGTACACGTGATATCATGAAATTTCTTATTGATCATGCCCCAATTGAAGATTGGCAGGCCGATATCATTGGTATCTTAAGAGAGGAGGCGTATTACTTTCTACCTCAAAGAATGACTAAGATTATGAATGAGGGATGGGCCTCTTATTGGCACTCTAAAATTCTCACAAAGAAGGCGCTAAATAGTTCAGAGATCATTGATTTTGCCGATATCCACTCTGGAGTTATGGCCATGAGTAAGCAAAATATTAATCCATATAAGATTGGTATTGAGCTGATGCGTGATATTGAGTATCGTTGGGATACTGGTAAATTTGGTAAAGAGTATCAAGATTGTACCGATCTTCACAAGAAAGAGAATTGGCATATCGAAACTAATATGGGACGTGAAAAGATCTTTGAAGTAAGACGTACTCATAACGATATTACTTTTATCGATGAGTTCTTCACTGAAGAATTCTGTAATCGTATGCAACTTTTTACTTATAAGTATAACTCACGTACTGGTCGAAATGAGATTGAAACTCGCGATTTCAAAGAAATTAAGGCAAAGCTTCTAAATCAATTAACGAACTTTGGTTCTCCAATTATTGAAGTAGAATCTGCAAATCATAAGAATCGTGGAGAGTTACTACTTCGCCATGTTCACCAGGGTGTTGATCTTGACCTAACTCAGGCCCAAGATACGATGGCAAATATCTACAAGATTTGGAAAAGACCTGTATCAATCACAACAGTTGTGGAAGATAAGGCCATTGTTTATCAATTTGATGGTGTTGAATTTAAAGAAGATAAGTAATCGCTTTATTAATTAGTTGTCTATATTGCTTGTTGACCTAAAAATAGTTTCAAGTAAAATTGAAGTAACTTTCAATATTGAAAATTTAAAAATTTAAGTCAATTTAGGAATATTCATGCTTTTAAAAAGTACTTTCTTTGTTTTATCACTATGTCTTTCAATTCAAGCATTAGCTGCAATTAAACTCAATTCAGGACGTGGTGACATTTCATTGATAAGTAAAAATCAATCACGTCAAATTGATGCAACTAAAATATCTAGTGATATAAACCTACTTCAAGATACTCTTATTATTACTGAAGATAACTCTTATGCACGTCTCTCAAATGATCGCGGTGATTCTCTTATCATTGGCCCAAATTCAAAGGTAACAATTGAGCTTATTAATGCGCCTGAAGGAGACTTTATCTCACTTCACGCTGGGATTATAAGACTGAATGTAAAAAAACAAAGGAAGGTTAGGGGTTCTCGTTTTGATCGTCTTTTTGTGAGAACAAATAGCGCTATTGTTGGCCTAGAAAATACTGATTCTCTAGTTCTCTATAATATCTACAATAACGTAACAGGAACACTGACGTTTACTGGAAAAGCAAATATGAAGCGAATTAACCGCTCTCATAAATTCAGTGCTGGTGAAAGACTCGTATTTAGAAGAAGCCTTAATGAACAAAAAATTAAATTTAAGTTTCGTACAAATAATGAAATTAAAAACTTTAGCAAAGAGATTAATGAAGTTCTTTTTGGTGAAAAATTAAAGGATGTGGCAACAGTTGCTCGTGGCCAGTATAGTGCTACATTTCACGAATCAAGGCCAGTTTCTATGCCTGTTAAGTTAAACCCGTTACAACTATCAAGGCTTTATTCGAATAATCGTTTAGATATGACTGTTTACTCTGAAGATACTGATAGTGAGGAAATAAACTTATCTCCATATCCACTTTCTGGTAATCTTTTTAAACCTGCTGAACAGCGAAGCTCGTATCGTGGCCAGTACTCAAGCTCACAAAAGAGGTATGCGCCAAAGGCCGGAGGATTAGTTGATCTAGTTTCTGGTATTTATATTCCACCTGAAAAGAATGCGACATTCAATGAGAATTATCGTGTCTATGAAGCACGCGAAATTGGACGCATCAACAGTTCTAATGGAAACTTTATCGCTCCCAAAAATCTTACTCTCGATCCAAATCGTGGGTTTCTTGTGGTTAATAACACTCACGAGTCAATTCAAAAACAAAGTGAATTAAATGACCTTTTAAAATCAAACTTACTCCTTGCAAGTTATAAAAAAGTTAGTGGTAAGAAGATGACGATGGCCGAAAGGTTTTCTTCAAATATTGTGGGACTTTCTCTTGTGAATCAGGGCCATACATTTGGATATGATAGTGGTGATTATGAATTAGGTAAGAGGGGAATTGAGCTTAGCTTGGCCCTTATGGGCAACGGAAGTTTTCGTCCATTTGCCAAATTTAGGTTACTAAATGAAAATTTTGCTAACACAGGCCTTTCAAATAATATTGAACGATTTTATCAGATGAATCTAGGAATCGATTATCAATTTGGTGAATTATTCTATGTTAGCGGACAACTTTCAATTGATGAAGAACCTATTGTTTTGAATGCTACTTCAAGTATTGTGAGTGCAACTTTAACCAATTTTATAGGGGAATTTGGTGTAAAAGTTTTCAACTTGAAAAAGCTTGATCTCTTTGCTCGAGCTGGTGCTCAGTATAGTTTGGCCAATGCTGATGATGGCTTTGATATTGAAAGTGGTATGGGATTTTACTTTGGTGGTAAGCTCGATTATTGGCTTAATCGTTATAGTTTTATCTTCGCAGAATTAGATTATTTAACACACTCTTTCTCTATCTCTGGTGGTGGAAATGACAGTGATGTGGATATGAGTGGAGCTATGATTAACTTTGGCTACCGCTATTCTTTCTAGCTTTATTAGGCTTTGAAAATCAGTGCCCTAGGTCTGGGTACTGTGCTAAGTCTAGCTCGTAAATATCTTTTTGATAAATAAGTACAGGCTCTTCAAACTTTTTTTGTGTCGGAGCTGTAATCATGGACTCAAGTCGATCTTGAATAGTCTTTGATTCCATTTTTTGATCTTTTCTAATCACTTCTGTTGTAAAATTATTCCATAGCTTAGATTGCATATGCAGCCAGCAACTGATAATATTCTTATTAAGGCATGACTTATCACTTAGCTGAATCCAGTTTTGATCATTATTTAATAATTTTAAGTAAGTACTAAGAATTGCTGCCTCATAAGGAAGACGCTTATTATAGCGAATATCAAGATTGTTCATCAGATAAACGGCCTCTTTAAATTTTCCTTCTTTGATAAGTATATTGATTCTCAATAGTTCTTTTTCACGGGAAAGCGACTCTGATAATGGTATTTTTGAAAGTGCGATTCGCGCATTCTTAAAATTTCCACTAAGCCATGCTGTTGTAAGTATGAGCTTATTATTTACTATTGATTCAGGCTTTTGAATTAAATTCGAAATATAGTGAGAGTAGGCCGTCTTGATATCATCTTTGTGGATCTCCATATGGCCTTTTATTTTATTTGTATTCGTATTATCAATCGATTGAGCAAGCTTTAGTGCTTGATCATATTTCCCTGCATTATAGAGATTGACTGCAACCAATGTTCTAAGCATTGGGTCTGCATAGAAATCAACTGGTATTGTTCCATAGTGCCTTAAAACTCTTTCGTGTTCTTTAAAAAAAATACCGTATCGAAGGACTGTCTTTATGATGTCTATATTATTGCTGGCCATCAGGTCTCTGATTTTTGTTGATCTAACAAAGCCTTTTAAACGCTTTTCTAAGACAAGGTTGAGCCAGGTGTTATCTTGATAAGGGTTTTTGTTGTGGATTCTGATAATACAATTGTTGAAAATTTCCTCAATTTTATCATTCATTTCTTTTGGCATAGAAAGGGCGCTTACCATTCTCATTGTACAATTTTGATAAAACCAAGAAGCGTTGTCCTGTAGAGATGCCAGCGTGTCACGAGTCTCCTTGGCCCGTGCATCAGAGAAGTATGCAAGTACAAGGAAGCGGTTAATGAGAAGTTGTTTCTTATAACTATTTGTTTTGGCCGATAGTTTTTCAAGAACAAGAATTGCATCATTCGAGTGGCCATCGATTAAAAGTGATTTAGCAACTCTTAATTGGTCAAGAAAATCCTTGCGATCATCTAGTTGTAGCCCTTCATTGAAATAGGCGGCCTCAATTTCGTGATAGATATTATAAGGTGGGTCTAGTTCTCGTTTGGCCTGTCTTGAAATAATATGTGCATTAGATTGTGCACGAATGACTTCACTTAATAACGATAAGCTTATGAGTAAGAGAATGGCCTTAAGTGAAATTATTTTCATATTTATTTCTTTTAAATTTCCTATTAAACCTTTCGGGAATAATTCCGATAACTTAAGGGAAAGTTTAAATGGATTTTACATGGATGTTTTTGCAAAATTCTTAAAGTATGTGCGTTTGTTGGCCTGCCCATTGCTGGTAATCATATCGCTACAAGCTCTACCAGCGGACTCCCTTGTTCTTAACAAGCAAGGTGATAAGATATTTAATAATCTTGGTAAATCTATAGAGCAATCACGAGTTAAAAACTCTAAAGAGAATTTTGACCTTTTAAATAATTATCGAAAGTTCTATCTCGAGGACGAAAAGCTTGATTATTTTTGTCGTGAAAATAGTGCGAAACTATATTTCAACAATGGACTAGAAAGAGATGAGTTCTATCGTACAATTATGGCCACTCTTCAATATAAAATGATGAATTACTCGATGCAGGCCATTGCAACCTATGCTAAGAAGCTTCAGTTTGATAGTGAGCAATATGACAACCTCGTTAATTCTCTGGTTTCGAAATGTTCACAAAATATTACATTGATGGGCCATCGCCTTATTAAATATCTTTTTCAAAACTACTTTAAAGATGAAGGTGAAATCTTTTTACCAATTGATCAAAGAAAGAAACTCTACACAGATAAGTTAAATAAACTACAAAGTGAAAATGAAATTCTAGTTAATGAGTTATATTACACAACAGGTGTTTTCTCATATGCCTGTTCTTGGGGTGGTCAAGTCAATTACCCAAGAAAGCTTGCTGATTTCTTATCGTCTTCTGCTGTCATGAGCTACATCATTCGTGAGCTAAGTGGGCTTGATACTTATGCATTTAAGGATAAGCTTTCAGATAAAAAAGGGGGCCTTTGCCGTAATCAAATCTGTCGCCCAAAGAGTGTCTCTAAAATTCAACAAGATATTATTCGTCCCGTTGGTTCTGCTAATCTAAATTTTGATTTCAAGTTGGCCTATTGTGAAAAGTTCCGCTTTTCGTCACCTAAGTACTCGACAGAAGTTGATAGTGATTTCGTTAAAGCGCTTGATGAATTTAAGGATGAAAAGCCTCGCCTTATTGGCCAATTCCTGGCCCTTGTAACACGAGTGCCAGACTTTAACGTTTGGACACATGATTCTAAAACGATCAAAGATTATATTTCTTTATCAAATGACGGCCTATGGGATTTCTGGGCCCTTGATTATCTTAAATCAAACGCTAAGAAACTTTCTTATGAAGAAGCGCTCGTCATGCAAGTTGATAAAGAAGTGAATGATTACTTTGTCTACCGTAAAAGCTTTCCCGAAATAAACTTCAATGTTCTTCATGGTGAGTTTGATAAGGCCAGTGATGTGACAAATATGATTAATTTGCACTTCGATATTAATATTCCACGCACTGATATTAAGTGGATTTATGAGCAATATAAAATCGCTCATGTTGGAAATGACGACAAGAAAGTTGAACAGCTAAAAAAGCGTCTAAGTCTCTATATTGAAAATGACTATAAAGGTATTAAAGACACCTTAATGCAGTTTTCTGTGAATGCTGATCTAACACAAGTGATGACGAACGAACTAATTAGACAATTCGATATTATTGACTATATCGAGCTGCCTAAAGGTGACGGTGCAAAACAATTAAAGATTGGTGTTAATATTCGCATTGCTCCATTTGCCCTTGTTGCAATACGAAATAAAAGGATTGTCACCGATCTATCAACAAGGGACTTAAATGAAATTAAGTCTTTAGAAACCCTAAATAATATCGATTCTATGGCCGTCGAAGCTAAAAAATGATAAATAGCCTTAATGGCAAAAGTTAATGACAACAATAATAGCAAAGATAAACCGAAGTACGATGTCGAGGTTCTCCCATCGGTTGAAGAATCAGGTCTTATCGAATCTCCTCATACAATATCTGATGAGGAAGGTGACTATGTTGATATTGGCCCTAAAAAGCTGACAATTGATGAAGAAGTTCAGCTAATACAAGAGACCTTACCGGCCCTTGCTTCAAATCTGCCTGTTCCTTCAAAGCTAGATAATAAGCTTAATCAATACCTAAAAGAGATCTCTCGCTACGAACTCCTATCACCTGAACAAGAAAAGTTACTCGTTAAGCAATTTCGTGAATCAGGGGATATTGATCTGGCAAAGAAGCTTGTTGTCTCAAATCTTCGCCTTGTTGTTAAGATTGCCATGGAGTATCGCAGTGCTCATGCTAATGTGATGGACCTTATTCAAGAGGGAAATATCGGTCTAATGAAGGCCGTCTCGCTCTTTGAGCCAGATAAAGGCGCCAAACTCTCTTATTACGCTTCCTGGTGGATTAAGTCATATATCTTGAAGTTTATCCTCGATAATTTTAAGTTAGTTAAGCTAGGTTCGACTAATGAACAGAAGAAGCTTTTTTATAACCTCATGCGTGAAAAAGAGCGCCTCGAGGCCCAAGGGATTAAGCCAGACCATAAGACCATTGCCCAAAACCTCGATGTGAGTGAGAAGGCCGTGGCGCTGATGGATATGCGCCTAGGTGAAGGGGGATCTGAAGTCAGTATCGACACTCCTGTTGGAGAGTCATCGTCGACAATGGGTGATCTGCTCCCAGATTCTGGTGACTTTGCTGAGGACATCGAATTTCAGCAGTCCTTGAAATTATTACAAGATAACCTGGACCAATTCATTCAAGGCCTAAAGCCGAGAGATCAAGAAATCTTTCGCGAGAGGCTCCTAAATGATGCTCCGCGCTCGCTCCAGTCCATAGCTGACGATTATGGGGTATCTAGAGAACGAATTCGCCAAATTGAGGCCCGACTTCTCGAGAATTTAAAGGTTTACATGAGTGAAATTATAAGATAATATGCTCAAAATTATAGCGCCCCTCACTTGGCCTGGAAAATAACTTCCTTGCTCGGTTTTGGGTAAGTACGGAGAAAATTATGATTACAAAAGCAGAAACTGCAGCAATCGTTGCTGAATTCGGAAAAGAATTTGGTGCAGGTGAAAAAGACAGCGGAAGTGCAGCGGTTCAAGTTGCTATTCTTACAACAAGAATCAACAACCTAAAAGCTCACTTTGGTTCACACATCCACGATTATTCATCTAACCGTGGTCTTCTTAAGATGATTGGACGTCGTCGTCGTCTTCTTAAGTATGTAGCTACTAACAACGAAGAAAGCTACAAAACACTTATTAAGAAACTTGGTCTAAGAAAGTAAGCCAAATAAAAAGAAAGGAAGCTTTATGCTTCCTTTTTTTTATTTATAAAGTTAAAATTAAGTAACGAATTTTTTTGATAAGTAGACAAGGACAGTCTAGGGATTTAAGGGATATTAAAATTTAAGAACTCACAAGTCGAATAAGGTTTTTAAGTTTTCATATTCTTTGGATTTCTCAAGATCATCCTCAATTCTTAAAGAAAAAATTCTAAATACATTCAAAAATATAAAATGGAGTTTTTATGTTAAACAACAAACGTGAGTTTACTTACAACTTCGGTGGTAAAGATATTACTATCGAAACTGGCCGTATGGCCAAACAAGCAGATGCATCTGTTATCGTAACTAGTGGTGGTACACAAGTTCTTGTTACTGCAACTTCTGCAACTCAAGTAAAAGATGGGCAAGACTTTTTCCCACTTCTAGTAGAGTACACTGAGAAATTTTACTCAGCAGGGAAATTCCTTGGTGGATTCCTTAAAAGAGAAGGTCGTCCTTCAGTAGGTGAGACTCTAAATGCTCGTCTAATTGATAGACCTCTAAGACCACTATTTCCAGAAGGATATATGTTTGACACTGTAATTTCTTGTACAGTTATCTCTTACTCACCAGAAGGTGACCCAGAGGTTCTTGCAGCAATCGGTGCTTCAGCAGCTCTTACAATTTCAGATATTCCATTTGCAGGACCTATTGGTACTTGTAAAGTTGGTCGTATTGACGGTGAATTTGTTATCAACCCAGATCACGATAAGTGGGAAGAGTCTGATATGGAAATCGTTGTCGCTGCAAGTGACAATGCTATCCTTATGGTTGAAGGGGAAGCTAAAGTTGCTCCTGAACAAGATGTACTTGATGCTATCTTCTACGGTCAAAAAGAGATCGAAGGATTTGTTTCATTCCTTAAAGACGTTCAAAAAGAAGTTGGTAGAGAAAAGCGTGAGTTCGTATCTGCAGCAGCTAATAAAACTATGCTTGAAAAAATCAGAGCTGACTTCACTGCAACAGCACGTGAAGCACTTAAGATTACTGACAAGCTTCTTAGACAAAAAGCTGTTAAAGCTATCGAGACTCAGGTTAAAGATGCTATGGCAGCTGATCCAGCAGCTTTTGGTCTTACTGAAGACGATGCTTTTGGAAAAGAAGCATACAAAGGTGTTGATGAACTAATGTATGAAATGCTACGTGGTGATATTCTTAATGAAGACAAGCGTATCGCTGGTCGTGGTCTTGCTGAAGTTCGTACAATTGAAACTGAAACAGATATTCTAAAGGTTCCACACGGATCATCTCTATTTACTCGTGGTGAAACACAAGTTATGGCCGCTGTAACGTTAGGTGGTAGTAAAGGTGCTCAAATGAGTGACCGTATTATCGGTACAAAAGAAGACCAATTCTACCTACACTATAACTTCCCTCCATTCTCTGTAGGTGAGGCCCGTGGTGTACGTGGTGTAGGACGTCGTGAGCAAGGTCACGGTAACCTAGCTGAGCGTGCTCTTAAAGCAGTTATGCCAACTGACTTCCCTTATACAACTCGTCTTGTATGTGAGGTTCTAGAGTCTAATGGTTCTTCTTCAATGGGTTCTGTGTGTTCAGGTTCAATGGCCCTTATGGATGCTGGTGTTCCTTTAACTGCTCCTGTTGCAGGGATCGCTATGGGTCTAGTAACAGATGGTGAAAGATTTAAAATCCTAACAGATATTCTTGGTGATGAAGATCACCTAGGTGATATGGACTTTAAAGTTGCTGGTACGACTGAAGGTATCACTGCAATTCAAATGGATATTAAGATCACAGGTCTTACAAAAGAGATCGTTGAAAGTGCGATGGCACAAGCAAGAGAAGGTCGTCTTCACATCCTAGAAGAGATGGCAAAGACAATCTCTGTAGAGAGAAAGACTCTTAAAGACGGTGTTCCTGTAATGAAGACGATGCAGATCAAACAAGATCAAATCGGTGGCCTTATTGGTCCTGGTGGAAAAAATATCAAGAAGCTTCAAGAAGATTTCGACCTTACTATTGAAATTGAAGAAGATGGAACAACTAAGTTTATCTCAACTAACCAAGAGATGATCGATGAGTGTATGGCACTAGTTGCTCTACAAATGAATGGCCCTGAAGTTGGAAAAGTATATGAAGCGAAAGTTGCTTCTCTTAAAGACTATGGTGCATTCGTTGATATCGCTGCAGGTGTTGGTGGACTTGTTCACATCTCTGAAATCGCTGAAGAAAGAATCACTGATGCAGCTGATTACTTAGATGAAGGTCAAGACATTAAGATCAAGGTTCTTGAAATCGATAAAATGGGACGCGCGAAGCTTTCTATCAAAGCAGTTGAAGCTCTTAAGAGAAAAGACGGTAAGACTGAAGCTGAAGCACAAAAAGATGCTCCTAAGCGCGAACCACGTGAGTCAAGAGACGGTGACAGAGGTGATCGTAGGCCAAGAAGTGATAGAAAACCTCGCGGTGACAGAAAGCCACGTGGTGACAAAAAAGACTAATAGGCAGATTGAGACTTATGATCGATAGAGTAGTTGATTTAAAAGTTAAGAAGCTAGAGCATTACGACTCTAGCTTCGATCTTCCACAATATGAAACAACTGGAGCTGCTGGAGCAGATCTTCGTGCTCACCTTGAGAACAAAGATAGCCTAGTTATCGCTCCAGGTGCTCGTGTTCTTGTTCCAACTGGTTTAAGCTTTGAGATCCCACATGGGTATGAAGTTCAAATCAGACCTCGTTCGGGACTTTCATTTAAGACAGACCTTCTTGTTGTTAACTCACCAGGGACAATCGATTGCGATTACCGTGGGGAAGTTAAGATCATTCTTGGAAATTTTGGTAAAGAAGACTTCATTATTAAGCATGGTGAGCGTATCGCTCAGATGGTTATGGCACCAGTTTGGCAGGCCAGAATCTCGGCCGTGGATGAGTTAACTGATACTGAAAGAGGGGCCGGAGGTTTTGGCTCAACAGGCACAAAGTAGAAAAGTACAATAAGGATTATTACGATGAGTTTAAAGGTAAACTATAGTCAGGCCTCAAATCAAGAGGAAGCTTATAATCTAGGGAAGCAGGCCGTAACACCTGAATACGTGGCAAAATTCAATGTAAAAGCTGATGTCACAACAAATGATGGTAATTTTTCCATGCAAGCTAAAGGAAAAGGCTTTGAATTGAAGTTAAAGTTTGAAGATTCTTACTGTCTAGTTGATCTTGACCTATCTTTTATGCTAAAGCCTCTTAAAGGAAAAATTTTAGAAACCATTGAGAATAAGATCAAGAAGACGGTTTAATCGAGTTATTCGTTCTCAATAAATTTAATGAAGGCTTAAAATGTTCAAAGTTAATCTTACTCCATCAAATGAGACAATTTACGTTGATGATGAGGTGTCTCTATTAGAGCATCTGAAAAAGAATGGAGTTTATGTTAACTCTAGCTGTGGAGGACATGGTACATGTACTGATTGTATTGTGAGAATCACTGCTGGAGCAGATAACCTAAATGAGCCGACGGAAGTTGAGCAAAAACTTTTAGGGAATGTATTCCACATCACTAAAGAGCGTATGTCATGTCAGACAATCGTTAACGGTGAAGTTACAGTGGATATGTCAGGGCACACGAAAGCAGGTGTTGAGGCCAAGCGTGAAGCTAAGAATAAGAAAGTTGTAAATGAGAAACTTTCAAAGCTTAAGCAATCTGGAAACTTCAAAGTAAGAAAGAAAGACGAAGTTGAAAAGGTTATGACTGAGCGCCAGGCCAAGTGGGAAGAAAAGAACTCTAAAAAAGAGGATTGGAAGAACCACTGGGAGCGTGAAGGACGTGACAGCTCAAAAGAAAAGCGCCTAGGAGGCGGACGTCGCCCAAAAACAATTCGTCAAAATTATAAAGAAGACGACAAAGAATCTAATTAAAATTCCGATAGCAGGGCCTGAATCTTTTTCAGGTCTGCTTTTCTATTTGAACGATCCACAAAAATATACTTCCCATTTTCAAGCTTCGCAAAAAGTTGAAAGTAGCCTTTATTTTCAAATCCACGCATTGTTGGATCTTGCTTCATCTTTGCCACATTTGGAGAGTCCATAAAGTGGTCAATTGAAAAAGCATCCTTTGCTTCTAGCTTATAGACCTTCTTGTATATTGGGATGAAGAAAAGTCTGTGCTTTAGAATAAGCTTATCACCTTGCTTTACAATGAATTTTTCATACATATAGAAACAAAGTGTAATAAATGGAATTAGAAATAGTGTGGCCGCTACAGCAATAACGAGTGCCTGGTTGATACTATCACCAGTGTTATATAGCTTAATCATCGGTCCCTTAACGCCAATAAACATGGCAATAACGACTGTTGCAGCTGCTAGAAGGTAGCCCCAAAAAACCATCGGTAGTCCGTAGGTCTTAAGAGTTAATCCCTCTTCGTTGATAGTGATACGATCTTTTTCTTCTTTTGATACTGGAAATATAAACATTAGGCCCATGTGGCGTATTTTAGTCACAGGTCTACGATTAGTCCACCAGATAATTAGAAGATATTACTCAATATCTTCACAACTTTTGCAAGAGCTGGAGAGTCGCTAAAAAGACGATTGCGCCGATGGTGGAGATAACGATACTTCCTATAAGGCCATAACTTGCAAAGCCTACCAGGTGAAATGTGAAGCTTCCTACGAAGGAGCCCATGATGCCCACTATGATATTACCCACAAGGCCAAAGGTTTCTCCACGGTAGAGACTTCCTGCTAGCCAGCCAGAGATGGCACCAATAAATAAAATAATGATAAATTGTTCAATGGCCACGAAACACCTCCTAAATGAATTCATTTTAGGAGATGTATCGTATTGATTGTTAGTTAAGATAACTTAAATAAGTAAAACTTTTAAGCTCTAAGTACTGGGCCTATAGCCAAGTACTTAGTGAGAAGTTAATTGCGTACCCGTTCGTTTCGTCCGCATTTCCATCTGTTGATGTATTTGTCTCTTCTCTTAGTTGGCGCTCAACAAGGAAACCACCATTAAGTTGTACTTTTCTTGATAGTTTGTATTGTGCACCGATATCTAGCTTATAGATTGTTGTTCGACTTACGTTACCGTCGTTGTATCTTGACTGACCGAAAGCTCCGTCACCTGTATCAGGATAGTCGTCAGCATCGTGAGCTTGGTCGTAAACGAATGAGTACTCAGCGTTAACACCAGCTGCCCACTTGTCATCGATCTTATAAAGGAAACCAACTTGAGCATTATATGTCTCTTGTTTAAGAGTTGCGTAGCGATCATTTGGATGCTTTGAGAAGTAACCAAATAGTCCTTCAGTCCAAAATGCCCAGCTATTATTCTCATATTGGTAGGCAAGTGAGTATCCGTGATCTGCTTCTGGATCAATATCACGCCAGTAAGTGAAAGCACCTACGATGATCTCGTGATTTTGAGTAGGGTTGTAACGTCCCTTATAAGCAAAACCTCTTTGGAAGTTTGTATTGAAAGTTCTTTCAGTATCATATTGTAGTTCAGATGTCGGGTCTCCACCAAGGTATGGAATAGACTGGTTATCTCTGTCACGTCTTACTTGTTGGTTTGAACCAAAGAAAGTCACATCGTGAGTTTGACCTTGTCTCCAACCACCGTAACGAAGAGTTAGAAGATACTTTCTTTTGAAGTATCCAGCTCTCATTCCTGAATAAGTTTGAGTTAGGTATCCACCATCCATTAGGTTTCTTTCAGTGATACCAAAGTGCATTGTATAGAAAGGAACTTTACCCTTACCACCTGTTAGCTTCCACTTATTGTTAAAGCGGTAAGTTAATAGGGCCTCTTCCATCAGGTCAACTGTTGTCCCTGCTTCTTCTGTTGCATCAATATCAAGCTTAAACTTTGCACTCCACTGCTCGTGGTTGAAATAAACTTTAATATCAGCAGTTCCGTAACCCATTTCAGCACGTGTACTGTTGCCACCGATCTTCTCAAGTGTCATTAGGTCTAAAACCATAAAGGCACGAACGTTGAAGTCGTAGGCTTGGGCCGTAATACTACTAAGTAGTAATAGTGAAATTAGTAGGGATCTTTTAAACATTGTCTACTCTCTCTTATCAAATAGGCTTATAAATTGGCGAATTAATAAGAGAGATGTATCAATTAAGTGACAAAGTGTAAAAACAGAATTGTGTTAAGTATGAATTACTTACAATATAAATTTGTCTTTGTAGTAAATTAGAGCTGATTACAGTCTTCGTAATTCTCGTAATATTGTTCGTAGTCAGGAACAGATGTTTCCTTACAATCTTTTCGCTCAGAAGCGACATCACGAGTTGTGCTTGAAGAGCACGAGACGCTAAATAAAACTAATGTAGACAGGGTAAGTAGAGAGATAATTTTTTTCATGAAAAGCTCCTTTTCCTGCCAATATTATAACTCGAATAGGGATAAAAAAAAGGCCTGCAAAATGTGCAGGCCCTCTATTACATGATCGATAGAATCGATTATTAAGACTTCTTCTTAGCTTTTTTGTCCTTGCGATCACATGACTTTCCATCGCATTTCTTAGAGTCTTTGCAGTCTTTCTTCTTTTTAGCGCAACAGCTCTTTTGCGCACGATCACAAGACTTACCAGAATGGTGTGAATTAAACGATGAGCATGATCCCATAACTAACAGGGCCGTTAGACCAAGTACTTTAAACATAACTTCTCCTTAAAATTTGTTAAAACTCTTCAACACAAAAATTAAAGAGGCCTTGCTATTAGCAAACTCTTTTCAGGTTGAAATTCTTTAAATAATTTTAACCCATTTTGATAGAAATTGAAGGTCGAAAGGCCTGCGGAATTATTTTCTAAAGCTGCTAAATGAATAACAAAGTTAAATAATTGAGGGCACTCAAGTCCGCTAGTGACTATTATCTGCCAATTTCTCTTGTCGCGTCTTAGCTGGAAGAACTCAAATACATTGATATTGACACCAAATTTAAGAATTATATGCTGAACTTCCTCTGGAATATTATTTCTGAATTGAAACTCAAAACTTTCGTCGAGCGCTAGGGCAATACGATCGCTCCACAGGCTTTGGCCCCAAAGTCCAAGGTCACTAAATGGCTCTTCAATATACTCAATAGCATCAATTGTTTGAGGCTCTAGATTATAAAGGATGCTTTCCAAAACTGAACTATCAAGACTACGGTTTCCGTCAAGACGTAGTTTAACGCCTTTTGCTGCCAATGAGTTTAGGTCTGCAATTACATCATGAGTATTGGAGCTCGTTGAAATTTTATATTTTAAAATATCATGAGAATTAAATTTTAAGTCTAGGCCCTTTTGGAAAAGTAAATTTATTCTCACGCTGTTGGCCTGATTAAAATAATCATGATTACCATTTACCTTTCGGTAGTACTTAATGAGAGCATATTCAAAGGCCAAGATAACATTATTTGGAATTTCCTTCTCATTAATTATAGGAGCTTCAAATAAGTCACCTTTGATAAATTCTTCAAGAGGGTAGTCGATCTCATACTCGTGTTCGAGTTCTTGATTTTCATAGAAGAAGGCAAATTGGGTGATATAGGAAGTGAAGACTTCCTCCCCAATAGAGACTTCCACTTCAAAATAATCAATTTTCTTATATTCTTTAGCACGCGCCTTAAGAGCTAGGCGCATATTATGAACTTCTTTGTATATAGGTCTAAGAACTAACTTAGCCACATGACCCCACTATAAATAAGAGTTGAAATGAAAAGGTATTTACCTGTTCTGGCAAGGCTTTCATTATAGGCCGGTGATGGACTATTTTTAATCGGGTAGGTCCATGTTTTTAAAAATACTAAAGTTAAAATGAGAAGGATAAGATTCAGGGCCATGGCCTGGCCACTTCTTAAAATAAGATGAGAATGTCCGCATAAGATAGCAAAAGCAATGGCAACAAATATTAAAGGTAGCCAGCTTGAGGCATTCTTCATAACCACTTTATTAAGTAAAATACCAAGAGTTAGCTTGCCTGCGGCCTTATCACTTTTAATATCACGAGCATTATTAATTGCCATAATGGCCGCACTTAGCAGTCCTGGATAGAGACTAAGTAGTATAATTGAATCATTAATTGTACCTACCTGAAGATAGTACGCACCACAAACTGCAATATTGCCAAAGAAGACAAGAGCAAGGAGCTCTCCAAGTCCATAGTGAGATAGCGGAAAAGGGCCACCTGTGTAGGCATAAGCTCCAAGAATTGAAGTAAGGCCAACAATGACAATTGGAAGTCCCCCAACATTCATAAGAAAGATTCCAAGCAAGAAGGCCATGGCAAGTGTAGCGATGAAGAACTTCTTTACTGTCTGTGGACTTACAAGGCCTGTGCTTGTCACACGCTGTGGTCCTAAGCGCTCTTGTGTGTCAACACCTGTTTGGGTGTCATAATAGTCATTAATGAGATTAGAAGATATTTGTAAAAGGAGAGTGCATATCAAAGTTATAATAAAAATAATCCAACTTATATCACCTTGATCAAAATAGGCCGCTGCCGTGGCCATGATAACCGGAGAGGCTCCGGCCGGTAATGTCTTGGGCCTTGCTGCAGTTATAAATCCTTTTACAAGTTGACTCATTATTTTACCTTTTTACTGTTTTTAATTTTTTAAAGAGTGCCAAGTTCGACTCGTTATTAGTGATGGCCTCGATGATATTAACGCCTTTACTACTTAAGGCCTGTGCCACAAGCTTATTAAAGTCATTCTTCGTTTCACAGCACTGATAAGTCAGTCCATCAAATGCCTTAATTAGACGATCGAATCGGTCTTGGTGTGGCGTTGTAAGAAGTGGAAGAAATTCTTTTTCTTTTGATATTGGAAGAAGGTTAAAAATATCACCTTGGAAATTATTAATAATAATTACTGTTAGGTTCTTTCCAGCATTGGCCGCTTCTTCAAGCATGTAAAGAGAGTTTAAGTCGTGTTTAAATGAAATGTCACCAAGAACAAGAAGTTTTGGTTTATCATTCTCATCACTAAGCCCAACAAGAGTTGCAACAAAGCCTTCGATACCACTTACACCGCGGTTACTAAATACATTAACATTTGATCTGTAGTTGCTAGACACAAAGTTATCAAAACTGCGTACAATCGTTGAGTTACCAACTAGTAGGTCGTAATTGTCATCGATATTTTCAATGATATTCTTAGAAATAAAAGGTTGAGTAAGCTCTTCCTCTTCAATGATGGTCCTTTTCTTCTCGACAAAGTCATGCCACATAACAGGTGGGGCCTGATTTAATTCAAGCTTAACAAGCCCATTTAAAAATGACAGTGGGTCACAGATAATTTTATGTGTATTCGAAAAACCAGGGTCATGATCAAAGTCCACATTTGTCACGTGGATTAGCTCACAATTATTTCTTTCTAAGTAATTATAGTAGTGCTTAGAAACTAAGCGGCCACCAATATGAATAATGATATCTGGTGGATTTTGCTCATAAACATCTAAGACTTCTGGATGATCAAAATTAGGTGTTAGGTAGTCTTCTAAGCAGAACTGATACTTAAGTCCACTCGTAAGATCAAGATACTTTGGGACTTTGATTTTCATTAGGGCATCTTGGTAGTGCTCAAGATCTTTTTTCCCATCTAGCTTTCCGATAACAAGAAGAATATTTTTCGCTTCAACAAGTTTTTGTCCTAGTTCAAACTCCATTTGATAAGTTTGATAGGCACTTGAAATAACCTTTGCTCCATTTGCGTTAAAGCTTACTAATGCCTTTTCTAAATATTCTTTAGAAATAGGCATTGGAGTGGAGTCCAGTGGCTCTCTGAGAGGAAGGTTAATATGTACTGGTCTCTTATTGATCTTTGCCCTTCCAATGGCCGTTGAAATTAAAGTTCTAAGTCTTGTGGCACTTAATGCTTCATTTGGTGCCTCTAAACTTAGGTTATAACAAGTGTGATCAGCGATAACACTTAGTTGGTCAATGGTTTGATTCGAATCAGTCTTAACTAATTCACTTGGCCTATCGGCCGTCAGTATAATTAGTGGAAGCCCCGATTTATTTGCTTCAATAATGGCCGGTGCGAAATTGGCCATGGCCGTTCCTGAAGTACAAGTCAGTAGGGGAATTGAATCCGAGACCTTTGAGCGCCCTAGGGCCCTATAGCTTAGTGCTCTTTCATCAAAGTATGAGAATGTGTCAACTAACTCATGGTAGTGAGCAGCTGCAAGAACAGGGGCATTACGCATACCAGGTGCCGTGTAGAACTGTGTAATTGAGTTCTTTGCTAACTCATCAACAATAATGGATGCCCAAAGTCTCGAAAGGTTTTCTGTTATTGGAAATTTGTCCATGATTTGGCCTTGATAACTTCAGTGAAGTTTTTCATTTTATTTGTGGTTTCATTCCATTCTTTTTCAGCTGAAGAGTCTTTGACGATTCCACAACCAGCATAGATATGAAGGTCTGTTTTATCCACAAGAGCACACCTCAGTCCTACAGCAAATTCAGTTCTGTCTTTTGAAAAATACCCAATTGGTGCGGCATAGAGTCCTCTCGAATTTGTCTCGAGTTCACTAATGAGGTCCATCGCTAGAGGCTTTGGAAGTCCCGCTACAGCTGGAGTTGGATGCAGGTGAGTGATCAAGTCACTACGTTTTGCATTATCATTTAAGACGGCCTCATACTTAGTATGAATATGCTGAATATACTTTAGCTTTAAGATTTGCTCTTTCTTTGTGATTTCAATATCACTTGCAAGATTAGCAAGTGTATCTTCAATATAACTAGAAACATGCCTGTGTTCTTCTAGCTCTTTTGTATTTGTTAGAAGTGTTTGTTCAAGAGCATCGTCCTCTTGTTTATTTGCACCTCTTTTTGTCGTCCCTGCAAGACTATCAATAAAGATCTTTCTGCCATCAAGCTTAAATAGAGTCTCAGGTGTGACACTATAGAAACATTGGTGAGGCGAAAATTGAAATAAGATATTGTAGCTATTGTGGCTATTATTCTCTTTTAGGGTCTTAAATTGTCCATAAGAAGAAATTGGATTCTTAAAAGAAACCTTAAGTTTTCTTGAGAGAACAATCTTTGATATCTGTGAGCGATTTATTTTTGAAACTGCGGCCTTAACAATTTTATTCCACTGGTTCTTACTCGTTTCAGACACATTCTTCGTAATATGGTTATAATCTGTAAGGGTATGCTTTGGGTTTGGATCTAAAGTGATCGCAAGCTCGTGTAGAGCTTGCTTCTTATTTTGCTCATCTGCAAAGAAAGAATTTGGTAGAATCACATTAATGTCAACGCCTTGAGGAGTTGATTCAATTAAGACCTTTGGCACAAAGTAAGAGCAATCTTCAAGGCCGTGCCACTCAAGTGAGTCTGC
Source organism: Halobacteriovorax sp. GFR8 (assembly GCF_050955245.1). NCBI lineage: Bacteria > Pseudomonadati > Bdellovibrionota > Bacteriovoracia > Bacteriovoracales > Halobacteriovoraceae > Halobacteriovorax > Halobacteriovorax sp. GFR8. The sequence continues at coordinate 1,446,617 of NZ_JBPBLR010000002.1, forward strand.
TTCAGCTTTAAAACGTTGTGCGCCACAGATTTTTAAGAAGTCATGAGATTCTATTAGGCGCTCAATATCTTCGTAGTGATAAAGAGAGCTAAAGTCACGCCAAGAGCCTAATGCTAATAACTCTGTGTCCTTGTCTTTATTTAAAAAGTAAAACTTCTTAAAAGTTTGAAAGTGATCAATAATTGATGAAATATTATTAAAACCAGCTTCAAACTTATAGAGGCTATATTCGCTACCTTTGATTAAATCCTCGCTTGAGCAATCAAGCTTAATCAGGGCATTGATAATATCAATTTGAAGGTTGTTAGCAGATAAACGCAATTACTTCTCTCCAATGTAAAGAGTGGCAATTCCAAATGTTAGAGTAATAAATCTGACATTCTTAAACCCTGCCTTTGTCATCTCATCTGCAAATTCTTGTCCATATGGAAAGTCTTCAACTGTTTGATTTAGATAAGTGTAGGCATCCTTGTGCTTTGAAATTAGGTTTCCTACAAACGGTAGTAAGTATCTAAAGTAGAAGAAATAGATGCCACGAAATACGAAGTTCTTTGGAATTGAAAATTCAAGGACAAAGCTTCTTCCACCTGGGCGAATAACTCTGTACATATTTTGTAGAGATTTTTTAAAATCAGGAAAGTTTCTGATACCAAAACTTACACTTGTTACATCAAATGTCTCATCGGCCGCTGGAATCTCAACTCCATCACCAATGTGCATCTTTGCTTTATGTTCTAATTTCTTTGCGACAATTTTTTTCTTACCGATCTCAATCATACCTTTCGACAGGTCAATTCCTGTTACACTCTCGACGTTTTTTGCGCGGGCAAGGGCAATTGTTAAATCCCCCGTTCCACATGCAAGATCTAGGCATTGAAGCTTTTCTTTCTTTGGAAGGTTGGCAATAACCACCTTACGCCAGTAAATATCAATACCAAACGAAAGGATATGATTTAGTAAATCGTATGTACCAGCGATCTTATCAAAGATCTCAAATGACTTCGTTTTTCTTGTAGCAAGCTCTTTACCTCTCATATTTAATTAGTCCTTCTGCGGTGCAGTGTTTATCAATAGTATTTGCGTTATATTAATCATTTACGGCCCCTTTCGACAAGTGGTATTACTATTAAAACGGAAAAAACTATGAACGAATTTTTTGAAAGCATCCCTCCACAAATTTTAGAGAAAGCGGTCAATATTGACCTCGATATTAAGTCTGAAAACTGCCTTAAATCTATTAAGGAAGTTCTTGCTAAAACTGTTTTATCTGGTGGAAAACGCCTGCGCCCAATGTTGACATATTTAATGGCCGATTTTTTTAATGCGCATGAAAAAGAGGATGTGACGATTTGTGCCCGTGCAATTGAAATGGTTCACGCCGCTTCTCTTGCGCACGATGACGTTATTGATGGCGCAACGCAAAGGCGAGGAAATCCTTCAATTAATGTTGAAGCATCAAATAAGAAGGCCGTTCTTGCTGGTGACTACCTGCTTGCTGACGTCATTTTAAGTCTATCAAAAATTGGTTCAATAAAAGTTCTACAGAGCATGTCTCAGGTTATTCAAGAGCTTGCTATCGGTGAATGGGTTCAGTCAGATGCGCTTGAGTCCCGTCAGTACTCAAAAGAAGTTATTGAAAATATCGCCTTCCATAAAACTGCTTCAGTGATGGGGTGGTGTTGTTGGTCAGGGGCCTATCTTGGTGTCGAAGACGAAGAGTTAGCAAAAAAGGCCGCACGCTTTGGACACCTCATTGGTATCGCATTCCAGATGGTCGATGACACTCTTGATTTCAGTGATGGAGAGAGCTTAAAAGATGCTCATCTTGATCTTGAGCAAAACTTAGTTAACTCAGTTGTCTACGACTACCTCGCGGCAAATCCACTTAAGATGGATGCTTATAAAAAAGGTGGCGAACTAAAGGAAATCGTTAATCTCGATGAGATCTCTGCAAATGTGGCCAATATTAAAAATGAGGCAACAGCGTTAATTGACGAAGCAAGTGATATTCTTCATGAGATTCGTACCGAGTTAATCTCTCGTGGATTCAATGAAGAGCGCTTATCTGAAACGATCAAGCCTCTTGAGCTTATTGGTGGCTTCATTCTAAATCGCCAAGTTTAAGATTCTTAATAGTTTAAATTTTGATCATTATTTTACGAATAAAATATTTTAGGCCAAGCTTAAGCTCGGCCTTTTTTAAAGTCTAAACGTTGCCCAGATAGGGAAGTGATCACTTGCCTTTTTAAGCTCGATGGCATCATCATCAATACAAGTCACACGCTTATCTAATCCTTTAACCATATACTTTGGTAGCTCACTTGGGGGCGTACAAAAGACATTGCCTTTATTAACAAGCGTCTCTGGGTTATAGATTCCAGCATCCATGAGCTTTAGGCCCCTGTAAGCAATATAATCTAGTGTTAGTGGATTGCGATTGCTGGCAAAAGTCTGGCGCTCATTTGTTGGCCCTGGATTTTTGAGCCAAGGACTTAGGTGATTAAATAATCTTCTAAGAACAACAGAACCAGGATTATTCATATAAATTGAAGTGTTGAAGTCACCCATAATGATCACTCGATCTTCTTTATGAATCGGTTTTAAGTGAGCATACTTCTTTGGAAGTTTGACATTAAAGTTAGTTGCCCCTGTTACATACCACTCAAGAAAACGAAGTTGGTCGCGGTTTCTTTCATAATTTGGCGTTTGGCGATTCCCAAAGTGGTAGCTTGGAACTGTGTGAAGAAGAATCATATGTACTTCTTTATCGGCCACTTCAATTACGAGGTGAGTGAAGCTCTTATCAAAAAGTTGCATCTCTTTTGGAAGTTTTTTTCCACTACCATCGCGAAATTTTGAAAAGTCAGCGGCCGGATTAAACTCTTTCCACTGAAGATCTTTTACGATAATTTCTTCTTTAATTGGATGCTTTGAAGCAAACCCTGTTGAATACTGACCTGGGAAAAGCCCATAATTTACTTGGTCGGCATTCTTGCGATCTTTAGTATACTTACCATTAACTTTCTTCGCTTTATTTCCAGTGTTGGCCTGAGTAAAACTAAAGGCAAACTCACTTGTATCTTCTTTTAATTGGCCTAAGAGCTTTTCGAGATTCTTTCCATTAGGAAGGTCGTATTGAATCTCATTTACGCTAATGGCATCAAAATCAAGCTTCTCTAGAATATTTTTAACACTCGTAAGCTGATCATTCTTCTTACTTAGTTTAGTTGTATCAAGTTCCTTAATATTCCAATGGACGAGATGAATTTCATCATCTCGTCTATCATTAGAGGCACAAGAAGCACCGATTAAAATAAAAAGTGTTATTAAAAGAAGATTTGTCGTTTTCATTACAGTAGGAATTCCTTTGCGTCTTTTGCACAAGCTTCTTCAACTTCTTCAACTGTTTTAGGAATCATGTGAGATAGATTCTCGTATCCATCATCAGTGATAAGAATATTGTCTTCGATACGAATTCCAATCCCTTTTAACTCTTCTGGAATATTTGTGAATTCATTATTGAAGTAAAGTCCTGGCTCAATTGTAAAGATACAACCTTTTGTGAAAGTCATTGGATCTTTTGTCCCTTCAATTAAGTAAGGGTTTTGATCGTGAACATCAAGCCCTAGCCAGTGACCTGTTCCATGAGGGAAGTATTTTCTGTGATTTGCTTGTTCAATATTTGAACTAACAGTCCCTTCAAGAACTTTAAGATCAATTAGACCTTGAGTTAGGATTTCACTTACTTTGTTATGAAGCATTGTTGCGTTGTTACCAGGTTTAGATAATTCAATGGCCGCAAGTTGTGACTCAAGAACGATATTATAAACTTCTTTTTGAATTCCCGTGTACTTTCCACTAACTGGAAAAGTTCTCGTGATATCTGTTGCATAACCATTTAACTCACTTCCTGCATCAATAAGAAGAAGATCACCTTCATTTAGAACTTCATCGTTTTTGATATAGTGTAAGCAGTTTGCATTATTTCCACCTGCGATAATATTGTCATATGCACTTCCTTGAGTTGGCCCTTTCATAAAAAGGTAAGTCATAAGTGCATTCACTTCTTGTTCTGTTACTCCTGGACGAGCAAGTGCCATTGCCGCACGGTGAGCACGATCTGTTACGATCATCGCTTCTCTCATCGTAGCGATTTCTGTTTCATCTTTAATAAAACGCATCTTCTCAATAAGGTGACCTACGTTTTTAAATGTGTCTGGTGGAAGTTCTTGTTGAGCTCTTTTCTTGTGAAATAAAGAACCAGCGATTCTTCTTGCCTTATCTGCAATATCTGTGCGCTCACTTAGGTGAACATAGAGACTCTTGTGTCCAGGAAGAAGTTCTTCTAATTTCTTATCAAGCTCTTCAATTGAGTAACCTTCATCTGTTCCAAGAAGCTCACTTGCTTTTTGTGGCCCAAGTCTTTTTCCTGCCCACATTTCTGCAATTTCATCTTTTGGACGAACAAAGATAATCTGTTTTTCAACACCATCTTTCTTTGAAAGGATAAGAGCACTATCGGCTTCATTAAGCCCTGTTAAATATCGAAAATTTGAGTTTTGGCGAAATGGAAATTCAGTATCATTGCTCTTATGAGCATATGTAGCGGAAGCAATTACAGCAATTCCGTCATCCATCATTTCTAGTAGCTTTTTACGGCGGTTTATATAGACATTATTTGTCATTGAATACCTCACTTTTTATGGGGTTATCCTATCAAAGTATGCCCAAAACGCAAAGAGGGCGCCCTGGAAAAGGCGCCCCCTTCTTACAACCAAAATCTAATGGAGTATTAGATTTATTGAAATATTATTGATTAGTATCTTCTCATACAAGTGTCACGACGGTGGCTATATCTTGCGTCCATCGAACAGTCACTTGTAGCTTTTTGACATGCACGACTTTCTGCTTCATATGCTGTTGGCGCTGTAGCACTTGAAGTGTAAGTTTGAACAACTCGCCCTGAGATTGTTCCATTTGCAATTCTATCCACAGTACAAAATCTTGTCACTGTTGGGTTTGGTCTTGGTGGCCTAGAACCTCCACGAACTTTCTCACAAGAGAATTTCCATGGGTTTTGCTTTGTGTATCTTGCATCAAAACACTTATCATCTGCTTTACGACAAGCTTGGTGCTCGTTATTTGCTTGAGCTGTAAATGTATTAACAACTCTGCCATTTTGTGTATTAACTAGATTAAATGAACAAACTTCTTTTCTTTGGTGTGGTGGTGGTACTGGCCTTCTTGAAGTAACTGTACATGTTGCACGAGCGACAACGCGGTCATATGACCTTCTGTCTTGTTCGCGTGTACATTGCCTTAGGGCCTGGCGACAAGCAGCTTCAAAGTTGTAATCATACGATGAGAATTTATCAATTGAGCGTCCATTTCTGGCAACCATATCAACATGACAAGTCTCGGCCATGGCCATTGCAGATGTAACTAATAAAGCAGCAGCAACTAAAAATTTTTTCATAAATAAAACCCCTCTCGTTTCTTTTATTTTGTTAATTTAGTTTTATGAACAAAGAACAAGAGTGACAATTTCAATAATTTAGCGGGCCAGAAATTAGGCCGAATGTAAGAAATTCTAAGAATTTTCACAAAAAATGACATTTTAAACTTATACATTTTACAAAAATACACTGATTTTGGGCCCCTAATGTCACTATTTTGCCGATTATGATCAATATTTAAAATTTATTCACACTTACTTTTGGCGCCGCCGATCATTTATCTATGGAAATGAGCTTCTTTGATCGAGTTAAAATTCACGCCTTAAGCAATGAGTACGTTAACCTAAGAACTGTAGGACAGCAGGTATACTGCAATGATCAGCTAGTCTGTAGTCCAACGACTTGGGATCGTAAGCTTTTGCGTCACTCTTATGCCCTTTATGGTGTAATCAAAAGGGAAGTGATGCAAATTCGCTTTCACTTGGCCGGTGATGTTATTTTAGAGTCAAAAATTTTTAAGGGGACTTCGCAAAGCGTTTCTGATTATAAGACGATTATGAACGCAATGCTGGAGCTTGAGTCTCAAGCGCGAAAGTGTGGCCTAGAGATAATTAAGGCCGAAATTGGCCATACTCATCTAAGTTCATGTCATATCGATAAGAATAAGTTTAAGCTTTGTTTATTATCTAAGAGTGATCTCGAGGTTGCGAGACGTTTGAAACAATTTAGGGATTATCCGATTGAAATAAAGGCCATCGCAAAGGATGGCCTAGTATTTAAAAAAATCTTTAAGTAAATCTCGGTTACTTTAGAAGCTTAATGACACGTTCCTTACCAATTGTGCGGATAAACCCTGCAAGCTTTGGCCCTTTTTCACGTGAAATTAATTTTTGATAAATTGGTGCAAAAATATCTGCAGGCTTAAGTTCTAGCTCGTGCATAATTTCATACATCTTATCATTGAACTCTTTGTCATCTGCAATTGAGTCCCACTCTGATTCACAAAGAGCAACTAGCTTATCAAGGTATGTACGCACACTTTCCTCAAGAGGCATATCAACTGCTTCTTTATTGATAGCAAATTTAAATTCCTCTGGAGCATTTTCTTGTAGCCAGTGAAGAGCACATGCACTTCTTTCTCTAAAGCGTCTTTCGTCTCTATCATTCTTAATTTGGTCAGCATAGAAAGCACGAGCGGCCTCAATGTCACCATCATTAATTTGAAGAACATTACAAAGGTGTCTAAAAGATGGTTGGAATGGACATTCAGCTGGATGCTCACCAATTTGTGATAATTCCAGAACTCTTTTTGCCATGGCAACTTTCTTCTCGTTACCTTGTTCAAGCCCATAAGCTAGACGTTCTTGACGATCGTAATCTTCATAAGTCTTAAGAACATCAAGGTCAAATGAGATCGCAAAGTCGACGTTTGTTTTATATGAAGCAAAGATCCAACGAACCATTTCTGGCTCATATACTTTTAGAATATCATTTACAGTAACAAGGTTACCTTTCGAAGAACTCATCTTCCCACCAAGGCCTTTAATTGATACGAAATCGTACTGAAGGTAAATTGGTGCTTCCCAGTCAAAGATCTTTACAATGTCTTTTGCTGTTGTAAATGATCCACCTTGTGAAGAGTGATCCTTTCCACCTGGTTCAAAGTCAACCTTTTCAAATGCCCAACGCATTGGCCAGTCAACTCGCCAAGGAAGCTTTACAAGGCTTGTTGTATTAATATCGATTTCACCTTCATAGTCATGCTCATTATGCTTGTAGCGTAACTTGCTTTCTCCATCCCATGAAAGAATTGTCGTCTTATCAGTCTTATACTTTTCACAGTAAACAGATACAGGATAGTAGTCATCACCATATGGTTCTTTTCTGTACTGGTTTAGAATATCGCGAATTTCAAATCTCTTATTAAGAGCAAGTTTAATCTGGTCCTTATAATCACCAGCGCGATATTTCTTTGCTTGATAGATTGGCTCAACGTCAACACCAACTTTTCTAAGTTGTTCTTCAAAGTTGTGCTCGTGGTGAGCAGCATAACTATCATGTTCTCCAAATGGATCTGGAGTATCTACGATTGGTTGAAATAGGTACTGAGCTAATTCGTCTTGTTTAGGAAGGTTTGCTGGAATTTTTCTGAATGTGTCGTAATCATCCCATGAAAAGATGAAGCGAACATTCTTACCACGAGCGCGTAATCCACGTGCTACAAGGTCAGTTGTGATTACTTCTCTAAAGTTTCCAAAGTGAACAACTCCTGAAGGAGTGATCCCACTGGCAACAACGTAGTCGTCTTTGTCGCCATGTTGGCGGATGATGCGGTCTGCCGTCATATCGGCCCAGTGAACAAGATTTAATTTTTGTGTCATATGATACCTACTGCTTAAACTATATAAATCGAAATTGCTCACACTATAACAAAATAATTTCACGTAGTTAAGATTTTTAATGATATTTTGGCCACTTTTATGCTAGATTTTAAGCATGTTTGCAGCATTAATTAAGGCCGCCATTTTCTATTTTATCTTTATCCAGATAAGAAAGTTTCTTCGAAACTCTGGTGCACTCTCAGGTTCTAAGCCTTCGCCCCAAAAATACCAACAATATGATCATTCGGCGCACCGTTCGAATCATCAGTCTCAGCAAGGGCCAAACTCATCAAATGATAAAGATGTGATCGAAGCTGATTATCGTGTTATTGATTAATTAATTGTAAGAAATTAACAGAACCCAATTTGCTTTTTTTGTTAAAATAAGAGTTAAGTATTATATTTTTTATTGGAGTTTCTAATGCTTAAAAAAATCGGTTCAGGCTTTCTGTGGCCTATCTTGATTGCTCTTATATTCTCTTCTTGTGACGACTATGGAGAAGCTGGAGATAGTGATCGCGGTGTTATTCGCGCTGGTCAGGCCTTAGAAATCTCAAATACTTTACTAACTGATATCAGCTTAACTCGTCTAACTAAAATGTGTGAAGCTCTTGAAGAGTATCACGATAATATTTTAAGAAGTCGTTTTTCAGAAGACTTTATCTTTTCTCGTCGTCAAAAAGTTTACGGTGACCCTACTGTTAGAGATATCTCTAATATTGGTGTCTATATTGACGTTCCTAATGATTATCAGACAACTCCTGTCTTTAAAGGGACAAGGGGAGTCGTTAAGAATTTTATTACTCAAATCCCAACTGAAAATAATCTCTATATGGCCTCTTTGTGTGACTATACATTAAATAATGTTGGCCCAGCACCGAAGGTTCAAGAATTAGTTGGATCTCGTTACTATGTTTATAATGTTGTGTCTGACGATCGTTTGAACGTTGGGATTTATACTAAGCATAATGATTCAAAATACTATTTATATCGTTCATACCAGTATCGCTTTGATATCAATAAGGCCTCTCGCTACTACGGAATGGCCATTGAGCAGAGTGAGATTTTCATTAGCGATCACTCTGGTAAGGACTATAAATTAATCTATCAAAAATTTCTTAGAGCTGATTAAATAAAAAGAACGAGTTTAGCTCGGTCTTTTTTGTCTTCTTATTTCATATTCATTGGGGGGAGGGGTTATCTCATCTCGATTAAATCTTGATGGATATATTCAATATCTTCTTCTAACGCTTTTAAGTATTCCGGTGAAATTTCACTAGGGAAGTCATTGAGATGAGTAAGTTCATCTGCCATGTTATGCAATTCATTAGCATAATCTTGGCCAGCAATATCTCTCATCTTTGCATATTCAAAGATTGCTAAATTCAGCTTCTTAGTCATCTCTTTTAACTTTTGGTCCTGCTGTAGCATTTGAGGGATATTATTAATTGATCTCTCATCATCTCCGCTAAGCGGGATAGCAGCAAGGGCGTGGGATGAAATGAATAGTGCAAGTAGTAGTGCTTTCATGATTCCATTTTAGCACTTTCTAAAATGACATTCTTTAATAGGTGTAAGGCTTACAAGGGTGTATTAGTGATTGACAGGTTTTCAGTTTCGCAGATTCCTGTTCGTGTTTTTCATAACTTAACAGGAAATCTGCACTGATAATAAGCTTATAGCCCTAGGCGAGCATTCACTTCTTTTTCGTCTGCTTGGCCAGCTTCAATTGAATTCTTGATGACCATTAGGGCCTGTTGGCTAAGAAATCTCTTATCTGCTGTTGCAACAGAAAGGTCGATATGTTTTTGATTATCAATTGTTGAATACTTCACAAGTGGTTTTACAATTTCAATCGCTTCATCAAGCGTTGGTAACTTACTCACTTTTTACTCCTTTTAAATCTTTAATAGAGATAAGAATACACGATTTTGATAGGCCAGAAAATAAAAAAGGTGACAAGTTCAATTAAGTTTCTATAAAATTTACTGTAAGACAATAAAAAACACATACAAATTTTGAGAGAGTAGAACTAAAACAAAGGATTGTTTAATGATTAAAATCGCAATGTCACGAGCGATGATGGGGCTCATTTTCTCTATCATCGGCCTAAGTACTTATGCTCAGGATTATGGTCAAACGGAAGTTGATCTACAAGAGCGAATTAACGAATTCTTTGGCATAATTAATGGAAAATACTTTCCAGTCTTATTCTGGGAAATTCCTTTTATCCAAATGCCATTAATATTATTTGTCATGGTTTTTGGTGGCCTCTTTTTTACGATTCGAATGGGATTTATCAATGTGCGACTATTTAAACACGCTATTGATGTTATTCGTGGAAAATATGATAACCCAGAAGATGAGGGTGATATCACTCACTTTCAGGCCCTAACCTCTGCACTCTCTGCAACAGTTGGTCTTGGTAATATTGCAGGTGTGGCCTTAGCTATTGGTAAAGGTGGCCCAGGAGTTGTTCTTTGGTTATGGATCATTGCCTTCTTTGGAATGTCGATGAAATTTGCCTCATCAACATTTGGTCAAATGTTTAAGCACAAAACTTCTAGTGGTGACATGTTAGGTGGCCCAATGGTTTACCTTACTCAAATGTTTAAGCTTACGAAATTTGCTTGGATTGGAAAGTTTCTTGGTATCTTCTATGCTGTTATGACTATTGGTGCTTCATTTGGTGGAGGAAACCTTTTCCAAGCAAACCAAACTTTTAAAATTATTGCGGATCAACATCCTGATGCTTCACCATGGGTTGTTGGAATTGTTCTAGCTTTCTTGGCCGGTGTTGTTCTAGTAGGTGGTATTAAAAAAATCGGTAATGTAACTTCAAAGCTAGTACCGATTATGTGTGCTTTCTATGTTTTTACATGTCTGGCAATTATTCTATCTAATTATCACAATATTCCACATATGTTCTCTTTGATCTTTAAAGAGGCCATGACTCCTGATGCGGCCTTTGGTGGTGCCTTTGCTGTAATGCTTGTTGGGATCCAAAGAGCGTCATTCTCGAATGAGGCCGGACTTGGTTCTGCTGCCATTGCTCACTCTGCTGCTAAAACTAGTGAGCCAGTAAGAGAGGGTGTTGTTGCTATGGTTGGTCCAGTTATTGATACTCATATTGTTTGTACAATTACGGCACTAACTCTTCTTGTAACAGGAGCTTATGAGAATCCAGCTGTTGCTGGTAAGGGAGTTGAGATGACTGCTTATGCATTTTCAACTCTTGGGGACTGGGCACCATATTGTTTACTGATGGCAATTTGTGTTTTTGCATACTCAACAGTTATCTCATGGTCTTATTATGGAGAAAGAGCGACTTTATTTCTATTTGAAAAATCGATTGGATTTAATAGTGTGAAGATGTATCGTCTTTGTTATGTCTTTATTATTATCTTAGGGCCTGTTCTTAAAATTGGTCATGTTCTAGACTTCGCAGACTTAATGCTACTTTCAATTGCTTTCCCTAATATTATTGGGATGGTTTGTTTTTCTAATCTACTTAAAGCAAAAGTGAATGATTATTTATCACGCTTTAATTCAGGACAAATGAAAACTTATAACTAGATATGAAGAGGCCCGATTATTTAATTTGAATCGGGCCTTTGTTTTATTTGTAAATTTTAATTGATTCGATTTCTTTTAGGTATTCAGCATGGCCTCTCGTTTCAAATTCTCGTAGCTCACTCATGCTCCCAAGTCGATTGACCCAGTCTTTGACAAATTCCGTTCCGTTAATAAGATCGATGGCAAGTTTGCCAAAAGCGTACTCATAATCCTTTGCATCCCACTCAAATTTGTCTCCTAAGGCACGCTTGAACTCGCGACACAGATACTGAGAGACTTGCCAAGATTTAAACTCTTTTTCATTTGTGACGTGAATATGAACACCACCGCAGGCACTTCCAGCATGCTTATTGAAGGTTGGCATGAAGTTAACTGGACGTAAAATGAAGCTTCCATTATCGATTTCTTTCAGTGTTTCCTTTAATGAGTCGACAAATGAGTAGGCTTCAATTGCTGGGTGACCTATGACCTCAAGGGAGCGAGTTGTTCCTCGGCCTTCACTTAAGTTTGTTCCTTCATAAAGGACGGTACCACAAAACGTTAGTGAACCCTCTGGTGTCGGAAGGTTTGGTGATGGGTTAACCCAAGAAAGCTGCGTGTCTTTCCAATGCATTGATCTAGTTAAACCTTGAACTTCAATGACTTCAAGCTCAACATCAAATCCTAATTTCTTCTTTGCAAACTTTGCGTATTCACCCATAGAAAGGCCATGTCGCTGAGGAATTTCAAGTGCACCCACAAAAGACTTAAACTCTGTCTCTAGAATATTTCCTTCAATCTTTTCTAAACCTACTGGATTTGGTCGATCGAGAATAACGACCTTAATCCCTTCTTTTGCACATTCTTCTAAAAGATAAGTAACCGTTGTGATGTATGTATAAACGCGAGTTCCTACATCTTGAAGATCAACAACAAAAGTATCGATACCTTCAAGCATCTCTTTAGTAGGCTTTCTAGTTTCACTATAAAGTGAGTAAACAGGGACACCAAAGAATGGGTGAGTGTAGTGGTTTGTCTCAACCATATTATCTTGTACATCACTGACAAATCCATGTTGTGGCCCAAAGAGTTTTTTGAATCGATCTCCAAAAATTTCCTTGAAAATAATTGGGGCGACCTTAAATTGTGAATCAACGCTAGCACTGTGACACAAAAGTGCGATATTTCCTGTTATTTTATTTTGTAAAGTTGCGTCATCTCTTAGACGCTCTAGTCCAATTTTTATCATAATTAATTTCCTTATTTGTCATATTTTATGGGCCTTTTTGACGAGTTGCAAGCTATTAAAATTGTACTTAATTCTGTATAATTAACTTTAGACAAAACACACCAAATTACACACAAACCTAGGGAGACACACGGATGAGACAATACTTAGATCTAATGAGACACGTGCTTGAAAATGGTCAGAAAAAAGAAGACCGTACAGGAACAGGAACGATTTCAGTTTTTGGTTACCAAGCTCGCTATAATTTAGAAGAAGGCTTTCCATTAGTGACAACTAAGAAGTGTCACCTTCGCTCAATCATTCACGAATTACTTTGGTTTCTTAAAGGTGATACAAATATTGCATACCTTAAAGAGAATAAAGTGCGTATCTGGGATGAGTGGGCAGATGAAAATGGTGATCTAGGTCCTGTTTATGGATATCAGTGGCGTCACTGGAAAACTCCAAGTGGAGAAGAGGTTGATCAAGTTGCAAACCTTGTAAAAGGTTTAAAAGAAAATCCATTTTCTCGTCGCCATATTTTAACGGCGTGGAATCCGGCAGATGTTGATAATATGGCCTTACCTCCATGTCACTCATTCATTCAATTCTATGTTTCACCTGATATGAAATTATCTTGTCAGCTCTATCAAAGATCTGCTGATATCTTCTTAGGTGTTCCATTTAATATTGCTTCATACGCACTTATGACAATGATGCTTGCTCAGGTTTGTGATTTAAAGCTAGGTGACTTTGTCCACACAATGGGGGACGCTCACCTTTACTTAAACCATATCGAACAGGCACAGCTTCAACTGACTCGTGAGCCACATGCACTACCGACAATGAAGATCAACCCTGAAGTTAAGTCGATATTTGAATTTAAATATGAAGATTTTACTTTAGAAAATTATGAGGCCCATCCACATATTAAAGGTGAGGTATCAGTTTGATTCTCTCTTTGATTGTTGGAATAGGAAAGAATCGCGAAATAGGTAAGGGCAATGATCTGCTTTGGCATATTAGCGAAGACCTTAAAAATTTCAAAAAGATAACAAGTGGCAAGCCGATTATCATGGGACGCAAGACCTATGATTCGATCGGCAGGCCCCTGCCTAAGAGACGCAATATCGTTATCTCTCGTGATCCTTCTCTTAAAATTGAAGGTTGTGATGTCTTCACTGACCCTGAAATGGTTTTAAATGAACTTAAGGAGTCCAACGTCGAAGAGGCCGTTGTTATTGGTGGCTCTTATATTTATGAGTATTACCTTCCTAAGGCCGATCGTATTTATCTTACTGAAGTTGAATTTGAAGGTGAGGCCGATGTCTTCTTTCCAGAATTTGATCGAAGTGAATTTAGAGTAAGTGATGAGGCCTTCTTTGAGAAAACAGAGAATTCCCCAGCTTGGAAATTCTCCGTTTTAAATCGATTATAATCTATTTGATTAATGTACTATCTTTCATAAGTTGAGCAAAGTTTCCATTGAGATTCTTTGCTACTTCTTTACCATCATGAATAAGTAGGACTGTTGTAAACGATTTATCATCTCCAACTTTTTCACCGACATTATCTGGTGAAATAGTGTAGCGTCCGGCCGCTTTAGCTATTGGCCACTCCATATCATCAAATGTTACGTAAGCAAGCTCTGAACAAACAATTCTCTCATCTGTTTCAACATCAAAATTAAAGTCATAGACCTTACCAACTTGTTTAAAGGCGTTGATTAGGTAATCTTGTTTTTGTTCGCGAGTAAGTTCTCTTTGGTAGCGAACTGCTGCAAGATCATCAATATCCATAAAGTGGTGAAGGGTGTTGTATTGAACACCTGGTCTAAGGGCCTCAATAATTCTCTTTCCTTTATTTTCGATCTCATCATGAAATGGCACAACTTCTGGATGGTCCCAAATACCTAATTCTTGTAATTGGGCCTTGTTTCCTGTCCAAATAGCGACGTGTCCCCAGTGGCCTGGAATAAATTTATCCGTCAGTCTAAATGGTGTCTTTTCTAATAAAATATCAAGAGGCTCAAGTTGAGACTCAAGTTCTTGGATTCTCTCTGGTGTTGGATCATAAAGCTTTCCTCGTCTTGTTTGAACAAGCCCTGCTGTATTTCCAAAGCCTTTAGAGACAACGTGAGTAACGTTATTCTTACTTTCTTTGAAGTAGTCACCAATATAGCGCCAGATCATTGAAAGCTTTCTTCCAAGTATGCCTTTTTTAAATTCTTTGTTTAATTTATCAAAGCTCTGAGATGACTGAATAAGCGAGTCAAGGTAGTAATTTGCTCTATCTGGTCTTACTTCATTATCATAGTCATACTTTAGAAGTTCTTGATAGATAGCTAAGCCTCGTTCAATACGATTATAATTATCGTATTTGTTATAGCTATATGTAATTTTTGCGAGTTGGTTTTTTAATTCAGCATTATCGTAGTTGACAAGGTGTCGAATTTTTTTCATCTCTTGAATTTGAGACAGAACAATCATGTAGTTATCATACATCACAAGAGATGTGGCGATGGCCATTTTCATATCATAGATTAAGGCCTTTCCAAGTTCATCAGTAGGATTGATCGTAATTTCTTTATACTTTTGCCAACGATAGTTTTCGTTAGCATCTCTTTTTTGATTGTGATTTGTTCTTACTTTTTTCTTCTTCTTTAAAATTTCAGAAGGGCGATCCGTTACAATATATATTTCATTATATTTGTCGACTATCCATTTTGTTTCTTCAACTTTTGGCCATACTGAATCTCTAAAACGCTTATAGGTCTCAGTGCCTTCTTCATGCATTGTTGTGATCTGATTGCTTTTTAAAACCTTTTGCTCTTGAATATCGATGATGAAGTCGATGGCCTTGTGTCGCCATACGAGAATTTCTTCAATTCTATTTTGATAATTTTCTAGTTCTTCATGATCATAATAGGTTTCAATTTCTGGGCCGTAGAGGCTAACAGAGGAGATCTTCCTACTATTGATATTCGCATAGTCTTTACTACAGCTTGAAACAAATAAGCTGGTTGCCATTACGACAACTATGGCGCTTTTTCTCATCATGGTAACTCCCTCACATTTATAGATATCGATTATTTATCGGTACATGTAGGGGAGTTTTTTAGTCTGATATTTGTTTTTTCAGTTTTTTCAGTAATTTATAGTACCTGTATCCCAAATTCTTCTAAGATTTTAGAAAGTGAGATAAGTGGTAGTCCAATAATCGATGAGTGATCTGGACATTCGACTGTATCAAAAAGAGCGATTCCAAGTGTCTCTAACTTATAGGCACCACAACTCCATAGAGGCTCATCGATTTCAATATAGCGCTTGATTTGTTCGTCACTAAGTTCTTTCATTGTCATTTTTGAAACAACGGTTTCAATAACTTGCTTATCCTTTGAGATAACAGCAATACTTGTAATTAGCTCATGGGTTTTACCCTGAAGGCGTTTTAGGTGATTAAAGGCATTTTCTGGGGTTTCTGGCTTATTAAAGATTTCACCGTTGAAGTTTAGAACTTGGTCGCCACCAATAATAATTGCATCTTGATTTGTTTTAAGTACTTCTTGGGCCTTTTGAAGAGAAAGTTCACGAGAGACTTCTAGGGGAGTAAGGCCTTGAGTTTTGATGGACTCTTCATCAATATTAGGAGAAATACATGTAAATTCTAGGCCTAGCTGTTTTAGTTGTGCTTGGCGAAATTGAGATGAACTTCCTAAGATTAATTGCATATTTTACTCCGTTAACGATTTAATCTAACTTAGCAAATCTATCACGCTTGGGCCATTCATGTTATACTTACTCAAACTTTATTGAGGTATTCTATGTCTGATAATAATGAAAAAAATAAGATTAAACCAAGCGAATTTCCATATCTGCATGGTTTTGATAAGGCCGAACAGGATCGTCTGCGAGCTCAGGCCCGTTTTGCAGAACAAACTGTTTATAAAGATGTGAATCTTTCAAGAGTAAAAGAATTAGTTGAGATCGGTAGTGGTGTTGGTGCCCAAACAGAAATCCTTCTTAGAAGGTTTCCTGATATGCATATCACTTGTGTTGATCGAAGCGAGCATCAACTTGCCTCGGCACAAGAGTTCCTTGGAAGTACTTTAAATGGTGCCTTTAAAGATCGATTTGAACTTCATCAAATGGATGCGACAAATCTGACTTTTGATTCAAGAAAGTTTGATGGGGCCTTTCTCTGTTGGATTCTTGAGCACGTACCTGAGCCAGCTAAGGTTTTATCAGAAGCTAGGCGAGTTTTAAGACCTGGTGGACGAATTTATATTACGGAAGTTATGAATTCAAGTTTCTTACTTGATCCATACTCACCTAATACTTGGAAATATTGGCAGGCCTTTAACGACTACCAATATGATATGGGCGGTGATCCTTTTATTGGTGCAAAGCTTGGAAATCTTCTGATGCAACAAGGTTTTAGAAATATTAAGGTGGAGTCGAAAACATGGCACCTTGATAATCGTCGCCCCGATAAGAGAAAGGAGTTTATTGATTATTGGTGTGAGCTCCTCTTATCTGCCGCTCCTCAACTTGTAAAAGAAGGCCGTGTGGACCAGCAGACTGTAGACGAAATGAAGGTAGAGCTTAAGAAGGTCTCAAACGACCCTAATGCTGTTTTCTACTATAGTTTTGTTCAGGCCAGTGCCAACGCTAATTAATTCAATGCTTTATGGCCCGTCTATTCTGTAGACGGCCATAACATTCTTTCATTTTTAAACTAGATACCCTTTATTTACTGTATTCATATTATTATGAAGTTATTATCTAGTGTTAAATTAATCACTGCTTTGATCCTATGCCTGATGGCCAGTAGTGCACTAGCTAATGAATTGAATTTTAGAATTCTAAATAAAGACCAACGATCTCAATTTCTCTCTCTTACCAATTGGAAGAAGTATATTCGTCATCTCCACTATGATGACTCGAGAAGACGTCAGATCGTTTATAAGTCTCTGAAGCTTGAAACAAATTTTAAAAATCCAAGTGAAGAATTCGATCACTATGTTACTCGCTTTTATAACGATGCTAATTTTAGATGTGATGAATTTACAATTTATGAATTCATGGCAGAAGTGGCCGGCTTTAGACCTAGTGCAAATAAATGTGATAATTATTTTTCAACTTTTATCTTCCAAAAAACTGGTTTAGTAGATATTGGCTTTTATAAAAATCGTATCATAAAACTTTCATATTTGATGGCATCTAAAGGTGAAAGTGCCATGAGCCGCTTTGGCCACAGTATGTTCTATGTAGCTGCTTGTAAGGTCGATAAAGAGAAATGTCCTGTAAGGCAACAAGTCGAGTTTGTTCTAGGTGTAGCCGCAGATGTTGATGACTTATCTCCTGGCTTTTTCAAAGGGATCTTTGGCGGTTATGCTGCAAAGATAGATTTCATGAGTCTTTCTCAGGTTAAGCAAAAATATAATTATGAAGAACTTAGAGATCTTTATCAATACGATATAAAAGTAACAGACATTAGTAAGAGGAGATTTATTTCCCATGCTCTTAACTTATATAAGAGCAAAGATATGGGACGTTATAAATTCTTTTCAGCAAACTGTGCAACGGAATCTTATAAGCTCATTAGAGCAGCTTTTGGGCATAAGAGACTACGATCAAATATTTCAACGCCAAAAGGTCTTTTAGAAGAATTGCAAGACAATGGATATATAAGCACTAAAAGGACTCGTACTTTTAAAGAAAAATCAAAGAAGGTTTTAAATAGCCTTGCATTAGTTAAGGTTGAAAGTTTTGAAGATTACCTTTCGCTTGCGCCAAGTACAAGGGCCGCCAACGCCCAGATGTATCATCATCAACATTCTCGACAAGATACAAAGGATACTTCTGTGTTACATGCATTTGTTTTTCTTGAAACAATGGCCTTTTCTACAGAAAATACGAATTTACTTCAGTTTGCTTCAAAAAATGAACATGCAGATATTGCTAATGAATTTGAAGCTCTAGCTAGCGAGTATAAGAATTGGTACCGACAGAGCAATTTACTTTTAAGAGAAGGAAAGAAGCCTAAGGCAAATGATATCACAAATAGAATTGACCAATTCTATCGTGATCACTTTATGGAAAAAATTGAGAAAATTAATGCAGTCGCTATGAATATAAGAACAACGAAAGAACTTATAAGAGATATCAATAAACGAAATCGTTTAGAAAAGGAGAGTTTATGAAAAATATTGCACTAATTGTTTTAACAATTCTAAGTCTTAATGCACATGCAGAAGGTATGTCTGAAGGTGAACTATCTACGATTCTTACAATCTCACCATTTGTGACAACAACTGAGGCCATTACTGATGCTTTCACGACGGATGAGTTTGAAGAAGCAGGTCAAATCATTGCAGATGGAGTCGTGACTGAAGAAGAACGTCAAGAGATGTCGATTGAGCTTAAAGGAAGACTAGAGGAATGTATTGAGTCTGATGGAGCTGAATTTGAATCACCGGAGGCTGACTGCCTAAAACTTCTTGCAAGTTACGATTACTAATTAGCTTTATATCTTGGGCCAGCTTCTTAGTTGGCCCAAATATAGCGTCTTACTTTCTTGATCCCTTCTTCTTGGAATCTCTCCATTGCTTTAGAACTTGCTTCATTAATCAACTTAATCGTTGGATAGTTCTCTTTTGTTTCTTCTTTATTAATTGCATATGGCGGGCCAAAGTCACGAGGGCCATCATGATCCATTGTAATCAGGAGAGTCTTTGTTTCTTCTTGGATTAATCTCTTAATTGTAGGGTAGTACTTCTCTTCTCTCATGCAAACCGGAAGAGCAACATTTGAGGCCCTGTCGTATAGAAAGTCGATCTTTCCTAAGTCGTTAATTTCGAAAAAGTCTTTATTATGAACTTCGATCTTTCCATCTTTTGAAGTATAGACACTATCAACTAAATTAAAATCAATTTCATTCTCTTTAAAAAACTGTTCAACTGGATCTTTTACAACTTCAACGCCAATTACTTTTGCCCCCTTATTTGCAAGATAGATCATATCAAGTGATTTACCACACAGGGGAATGAGTACCGTTTTTCCATTTAGATCTCGATCACTAAAGTAGTCGATCATGGCCTGGTTATATTCACTTTGATGAAAACCTGTGAAGCCTTTGTCCCATCCTTCTTGCCAAAACTTTGCGTTATCTTGTTTTTGATTTGTTTCAATTTTCATATCGACGCTCTAAATGTAGTGAGGGGCCAAATCCCTTGGCCCCTCTTTCTAGCACTTCGATTCAACCGGAGTTGGATCAAATTTAATTTAATTGTAACTTCTAGCTTCCACACATTTGGCAATCTTCTGGATTGTCGATTGAACAAATCATTGCCGCAGCTTCTTGCTCAAGTTGCTCAGGAGTTTTCTTTCCTTCGTTCTTTACTGTGAACTGAACAGCGTTAACTGCAGCACGTGAACGTAGGTAGTACATACCTGTCTTAAGCCCTTTCTTCCATGCATAGAAGTGCATTGAAGAAAGTTTCCCGAAGTTTGGATTTTCTAGGTGGATATTAAGTGACTGACCTTGATCAATATAAGGCCCACGTCCAGCAGACATATCAATTACTGCTTTTTGCTTAACTTCCCATACTGTTTTGTATAGAGCTTTTAAGTCCTCAGGGATTCTTTCAATTGCTTGAATTGAACCATTATTAGCAATGATTTCATTTCTTAAAGTATCATCCCATAGTCCACGATCAATTAGGTCACGTACTAAGAACTTGTTAACAACTGCAAATTCACCTGAAAGAACACGTCTTACGTAGATATTTGAAGTAATTGGCTCAAAACATTCGTTATTACCAAGGATTTGAGAAGTTGATGCTGTTGGCATTGGAGCAACTAGTAGTGAGTTTCTTACACCATGCTTTGCTACCTCTGCTTTTAGTGCATCCCAGTCCCAACGTCCTGAGTGAGCTGAGTGTCCCCACATGTCAAATTGGAATTGTCCTTGTGACATTGGTGAACCTTCGTAAGTTGAATATGGCCCATCAACCTTAGCAGTATCTTTTGAAGCTGTAACAGCTGCAAAGTAGATTGTTTCAAAGATATCGTTATTAAGCTGAAGTGCTTCTTCTGACTCAAATGGAAGTCTCATCATGAAGAATGTATCTTGAAGACCTTGTACACCTAGACCAATAGGACGGTGTCTCATATTAGAGTTCTTCGCTTCAATAACAGGGTAGTAGTTTACATCAATAACTCTGTTAAGGTTCTTAGTCATGCGGTAAACAACTTCATATAAGTGCTTGTGGTCGTATGTTACATTCCCTTCTTTGTCAGTCTTAACGAATTTGTTAAGAGCAACTGAAGCAAGGTTACAAACGGCAACTTCATCAGGTGCTGTATACTCAAGAATTTCTGTACAAAGGTTTGAAGACTTAATTGTACCTAGATTCTTTTGGTTTGATTTTTCGTTGGCTGCATCTTTGTAAAGCATGTACGGAGAACCAGTTTCTGTTTGTGATTCAAGCACTGCAAACCATAGGTCTTGGGCACGAATTGTCTTCTTAGCTTTACCTTCAGCTTCGTAGCGAGTGTAAAGTGCTTCAAATTCTGCACCATAACAATCAGCTAAACCTGGACACTCGTGTGGGCAAAATAGAGACCACTGTCCATCTTCTTCAACACGCTTCATGAATAAGTCTGGAGTCCAAAGTGCGTAGAAAAGGTCACGCGCTCTTTGTTCGTCTTTACCTGTATTTTTCTTCATTTCTAAGAATTCGAAGATATCTGCGTGCCATGGCTCTAGGTAAACTGCGAATGAACCTTTACGCTTTCCACCACCTTGATCAACGTAGCGAGCAGTATCATTGAAAACCTTAAGCATTGGAACGATACCGTTTGACGTACCATTAGTTCCCTTAATGAATGAACCTTTTGCGCGGATATTGTGGATTGATAGACCGATACCACCAGCAGACTGTGAAATAAGTGCAGTTTGCTTAAGCGTATCGTAGATACCATCAATTGAATCATCTTTCATTGTAAGTAGGAAGCAAGAAGACATTTGTGGCTTATTTGTTCCTGAGTTAAATAGAGTAGGAGTAGCGTGAGTAAAGTACTTCTGACTCATTAGGTTGTAAGTTTCAATTGCTGCTTCCATGTCATTCATGTGCATACCAACAGATACTCTTAGTAGCATCTGACCTGGTCTTTCAACAATTTTTCCTTCCATTCTAAGAAGGTAAGACTTTTCTAGAGTTTTAAATCCAAAGTAGTCGTAGTTGAAGTCACGCTTATCAACAATTGTCTTATCTAGTAGTTCAGCGTTGGCCACTACTGTTTCATATAATTCTTTTGAAACAAGAGGTGCGTGCTCACCTGTTGCTACGTTAACGTAGTTGTACATTTCCTTTACGTTCTCAGAGAAACAACCTCTTGTTTCTTTGTGAAGATTCGAAACCGCAATACGTCCAGCAAGAACATTGTAGTCTGGGTGCTTTGTTGCAAGATATGCTGCTGTTTCAGCTGCAAGGCCATCTAGTTCAGTCGTTGTAATACCGTCGTAGATTCCTTCAATTACTTTTTGAGTGATAAGTGTTGGATCAACATTACCTTCTAGTCCAAAAGCAAGTGTATTGATTCTATCTGTAATTTTATCAAATTTAATTGGCTCTCTCTCGCCACTTCTTGTTTGTACGTACATTTCTTAAAACTCCGCGTCTAGTGTGAATGTATTTTCTGACTTCTCAGAAAGGATACCTGGTCTTTGGTATTCAGAAACTCTCTTCTCAAAGAAGTTTGTTTTACCTTCTAGAGAAATTAGCTCCATCCAATCAAATGGATTTTCTGAACCGTAGTGTGCTTCAAGACCAAATTGTTGCATCCAAAAGTCTGCAACAAATTCAATATATTGCTTCATAAGATCAGCGTTCATACCAATTAAAGAAACTGGAATTGCATCAGTGATGAATTCTTTTTCAATTTCAACTGCTTCAGTAAGGATCTCTTTGATCTTTTCTTTGCTACATTGTTCTTCTTTATCAAGAAGTGAGTGTAGAAGAACTGCAAATTCACAGTGTAGACCTTCGTCACGAGAAATGAATTCGTTAGAAGTACATAGACCTGGCATTAGGCCTCTTTTCTTAAGCCAGAAAATTGCACAAAATGAACCAGAGAAGAAGATTCCTTCGATGGCCGCAAATGCAACAAGTCTTTCAGCGAATGTATTTTTTGAGTAAAGCCACTTCATTGCCCAGTCAGCTTTCTTCTTAACTGGCTCGAAGTGATCTACTGCGTGGAAAAGACGATCTTTTTCTTTAGCGTCTTTCACATATGTATCAATTAGAAGAGAGTAAGTTTCAGAGTGGATATTTTCCATCGCAATTTGGAATCCGTAGAAACATCTAGCTTCAGGGTTTTGCACGTCATTGTAGAAACGTACTGCTAGGTTTTCATTAACAATCCCATCACTTGCAGCAAAAAATGCAAGAACGTGAGTAATGAAGTGTCTCTCATTGTCATTTAACTTTTCCCAGTCAGTAATATCTTGGGCCAAGTCGATTTCTTCAGCAGTCCAGAAAACTGCCATGTGTCTTTTGTACATTTCCCAAATTGAATTGTACTCGATTGGGAAAAGGACGAATCTATCGTCATTCTGTGCTAGAATTGGTGAAGTCACAAGTTCCTCCTTAACTTTTGCAATAGCGTGTGTGTGCTAAATACATGCAACTTATATTTAGTAAAAAAAATATAAAATCTCTTAAATGTTATTTAATAAGATTGTGTTGTGTTGTTCTTATTCAGTGTATGACCCGTAACTTTTTATTTCAATACACAAGACTCCATAGATTTTTCTTTTTTTTGGAGGGCCGCTAATTTTTATACTTGATCAGGTTGGTGTG
Source organism: Halobacteriovorax sp. GFR8 (assembly GCF_050955245.1). Taxonomy (NCBI): domain Bacteria; kingdom Pseudomonadati; phylum Bdellovibrionota; class Bacteriovoracia; order Bacteriovoracales; family Halobacteriovoraceae; genus Halobacteriovorax; species Halobacteriovorax sp. GFR8. Next base: position 1,470,104 of record NZ_JBPBLR010000002.1, read on the forward strand.
TCTTTCTAGACCCATTAGACAAGGGGTTTAGGCACTTTTACAAGTATTATTTTTAGAAAAAAATGCTGTCTTAAAAATTCTGTCATCTAATTTTTAGTGCTATCAGGAGAGTTTGATGCGACGTGTGTATACCATATGTTGTGGCCGTAATTTTTTTGACACTACTATATCTTGATAAAATATACGAACGATGAGGCGCATTGATTGAAGCTAGGCCTATTCCCAGTTTAATTTTAGTGTAGGAGACTCTTTAATTTTATTTCTTCTCTTGTCGTATTCACCAGTTGTTTTTACTGAAGCATGGCCAACTTCAATAGCTATCGTGTAAATATCAACACCAATTTCTAGCAGCTCTCCAATAAATGTGGCCCTTGCAGAGTGAGGAGTAATCTTAAAACCAATACCTGCTTTTTGTGCGTATTTGTCTAGCAATTCGTTGATCGTTCTTGGGTTTATTGGCTTATTTAAATTTGTTGGATCACTTGGATTCCTTGTTGGCTGAAAGAGCCAATCATTTTCTCCAGTCTCTCTTTCATTTTCATTCATCCACTCAATATATTCGTCGAGTGCTTTGATTGCGATAGGATTTAAGACTTTCTTTCCTAACTTGCCGCCTTTGGCACGGTATTGAAGGATCTTATTATTTCCTTGCTCCTGATAGTCTTTAAATCTTAGATTTAAGATTTCACTCTTTCTAAGTCCTGTTGTGAAAAACGTCGTAAAGAGGGCCAAATGGAGATACTTACTCCTTTCATTTTGTCCCATATGGTAAAGTAGTTCTAAGACTTGTTGCTTATTTAAAGCATTTGTAGGGGACTTGACTTCGCTTCGTGGCCTTCTGACACTTGCAACAGGATTAGCTTTTAAGAGGTTCTTTTCAACAAGGTATTTAAAAAATGCGCTTAGGCTTGCAAGTTTTCTGTTGATCGTTTTTGGTGTCGAAGGGTTTTGATTGTGGCCACCAAATTCTGAGAGATAATTTCTATACTTGATGACATGAATGCGCTCGATAGAATCAAAAGAAGTGAGTTTGTAATAGTCACTAATCCAGCAAAGAAATTGGTTTATATCGTTTAGATAAGATTTTCTTGTATGAGATGAAGTGAAGTTTTCAAAAAACTCTTCATCGAGAATAAAATCGTGACCAATATCTTCTTGCTTTAAATCGAACATAGAATAATTTTAGCAAGATTTTTATCTGGGGTAAGTTAGGGGAAAAAAAGGCACATATGAATGTGCCTTTAACAGGTATATTAGCTTCGTTTAGGCCTGAATTCTGGCTTGAATTAACTCAGGACGTGTCCTCTTAAGATTCCACGTTAAGCCTACGAAGTTTAAAGAACGAATTAACCATTTTGTCGGATCAAAGTGGTACCACTTGATGCCATTTCTATAGTCAGTTTGAAATGTATGGTGAAAGTTATGGTATCCCTCGCCATATGTAAATAGGGCCATCACCCAGCTATCACGTGCAGTCTGTCCTTTGTCATAAGGTCGAGTCCCCACAACATGACATAGTGAATTGATAAAGAATGTGCAGTGGTGAACAAAAACAATTCTAGCAACACCAGCAACGAATAGGCCTCCTAGCCAAGAACCTGCCCATAGGTAACCAATTAGCGCAGGCAGTGCAAAGCTAAATAGAGCAACAAAGCCAAGATAGAATTTATGCTGGAACATTACCATTGGGTCTTTCAAGAGGTCTTTAGAGTATTTATACTCATCTTGATCTTCAAGAAGGAGGATCCAGCCCATGTGAGCATAGAAGAAGCCTTCATTGATATTGTATGGATCTAGTTCAGTATCAACCTTTCCGTGGTGAACTCTATGGTCATTGCACCACTTTAATGCTGAGTTTTGAACTGCAGCAGCACCAAAGATAAGAAGTAAAAGTCTTACCGGCCAACTCGCTTGATATGATCTGTGAGCAAATAGGCGGTGGTATCCGGCCGTAATCCCAAGTCCTGTTGCAATATAGAAGATTAGGGATAAGGCCATGATTCTCCAATCAAAACCATCAAGTTTAAGCCATGCAATTGTACCAGCGATGGCAATCAGTGGTGTGATTAATAGAAAGAGTGTGTTTGTTTTATTTAAGTTTTTTAATGAATAAGTCTTTGTGCACATAGGTGTCTCTCGTGTTTGTGTTTAATTAATCTTAACAATTCACGAGCAATTTCATTGTAAAACAAATGTAAATCTTGACGATAAGTAAGTCATAAAAGGTATAAAACTGACAAATTGTAATTTAATTTGTTTAACACGAATGAGGTGAATATGGCCTATCTTGGTCGCGGGATTAGCCCACGTAAACTATTTTGGTGGTTTTTCTTTATTTCCAATGCTGCCACAATATTTGCAGGCGTTTTCTTTAATGAATTTTTCTACTACCAATACTTGATACTTGGGCCAATCTATTTACTCGGTTTCTACGATCTTATGCAAAGTGAGCATACGTTAAAAAGTAACTACCCTGTTGTTGGACGCTTTCGTTATGTGATGGAAGACTTACGTCCTAAGATCTATCAATACTTCATCGAATCTGATGAAGATGGAACACCAATTCCTCGTACAACTCGAAATGTGATTTATCAAAGAGCGAAGCTGGCCCTAAGTACAAAGCCTTTTGGAACACAAAAGGATGTTTATGAAGCAGGTTATGAGTGGATTAACCACTCAATGTATCCAAAAGAATTTCATGAGGTGCAAAAGGACTTAAGAGTTTTAGTTGGAAGTAAGCATTGTGAAAAAAAGTATAACCTCTCAATCTTTAATATTTCTGCAATGAGTTTTGGTGCTCTAAGTTCACGTGCAGTTGAAGCATTAAACTTAGGTGCAAAGTTAAATAACTTCGCTCACAACACAGGAGAAGGTGGGATTAGTGATTATCATATGAAAGGTGGTGGAGACCTCATCTGGCAGATTGGAACAGGCTATTTTGGGGCGCGAACACCTGAGGGACGCTTTTGCGAAAGAACGTTCAAAGTAAAGGCCGGCCATGATCAAGTAAAGATGATTGAACTTAAACTTTCACAAGGGGCAAAACCAGGACACGGAGGAATACTTCCGGCCAGAAAAAATACTGCTGAAATTGCACGTATCCGTGGTGTAAAAAAAGGAACTGAAGTTGATTCTCCACCATCTCACAAAGAGTTTCGTGACACAACCGAGATGGTTGCCTTTATCCAGCACTTAAGAGAGCTAAGTGGAGGCAAGCCTGTGGGCATCAAATTATGCTTTGGCCGAAAAGATGAATTTATTGAAATGGTTGAGACTTTTAAAGACCTTGATAATTACCCTGACTATATCGCAGTCGATGGTGCCGAAGGTGGGACAGGTGCTGCTCCTCTAGAGTTTTCCGACTCTATTGGAACACCATTAATTGAAGGTCTTACAACTGTTGTTAATATTTTAGAAGAGTATGGACTCAAAGATGAAATTAAGGTTATCGCTGCTGGAAAGCTCTTTACTGCATTTGATATCGTAAAGGCGGTTGCTCTTGGGGCCGATGCCTGTTACGGTGCACGTTCTATGATGCTTGCGATTGGTTGTATTCAGGCCCTCACATGTAACTCTAATAAGTGTCCAGTAGGGATTACAACTCAAAATCCAGATCTTGTTAAAGGGCTTAATGTGGATCAAAAAGGTAAGCGAGTGGCCAATTTTCATCACGCAACCGTTGAGGCCGTGCGCGAAATTGTTGCAGCTGCGGGCTATGAAAATGTAAAGGATCTAAAGCGCAAAGATATTTTTAAGCGTGATAGTAATCACGGCGTTCACTCATATGAGGATATTTATCCTTCGTATAAAACAATTAACTAAGCATAAAGTAAACAAATACCCCCCCAACTATATTTATAGCTAGGTGGGTATTTTCTTTTGTTTACTTATATTTAAGAGAAAATATATTGTCTTCTTTGAACCATTCTTAATAAGAGGAGACATTAAAATGAATTTTAAAACCATTACAGCTTTGCTATTTCTATCGTCATCATTTGCTCAAACGATAAATATTCAACAAGGTGATTTGTATCTTGGACAAGAAACAAATAATGGTCATCATACGGGTGAGGCTTGTTATGTACAAATTGATTCTATTGAAGACAATGTGAAAGGTAAGCATTGTTTTGATATAACTTGGCGTTTTTTATCAAATAGGGAAGATGTCCTTAAGGATTACGTTAAATCAAGCTCACGTATTACAAATTATCACCGTCGTGAATATCCTCAATTAAAGACTTGTGCAGTAAATATTGATGGAACAACTGATGGCGCTGATATTTATGGTGAGGATACGACTCTTCTTTACAATCAAGTATTCGCAGGTATGCACAAGATACGCTCTACTCAATATGACTATATTCTAAGTTTTAAGGCAAGCTCTAAAATACTTGCTAGTGCAAGCTTTCATATTCTTAAGTGGCATCGTAAGAATCACATTCGATGTGTAAATCTTATGAAGCTATAGGCTGCTTTATTCAATACTTAAATGAATAAGTAGTGGAAGGCCTGTTGGTATTTAATTATAGGAGGTGGGGTATTTCTATATTTACACGTATGTAGAAGTCGATTTAGAATTACCTATGAAATTTTTAATCCACCTCCATCGCCTTGTTGGTTTTTTTATTGGCCCATTCTTTTTAATCGCATCCCTTACTGGACTATTTTATATTTTTGCAACGATTGCTGAGCCATTTATTTATAAAGATACGTTGACTCACTCTAGTAGCGGAGTTCATCGACCTTTATCTGAGCAAATTGAAAAAGCAAAAGTTATTGTCGAAAATAAATTTGAAGTTAGTGCAGTTAGACCTGCTTTTGGCCAATTTGAGACAACTCGCGTCCTTTTTAAAACAAAAGACCTTTACAGAGAATATGTCTCACATACGGTTTTCATTAATCCGGTAACACTTAAACAAACAGGAGTGTTTGGCACGTATGGTACAAGTGGAGCTCTACCCGTTAAATCATTCACCGACTTTCTTCACCGCGATCTTCTCTTAAATGACTATGGCCGCTGGTACAGTGAGGTTGCTGCTACTTGGCTATGGTTTGCCGCTCTGGGTGGATTTATTATTTTCCTTTTGCGTGGAGCACGTACTAAATATCGAGGCAAGTTAAAAAAACATATTTACATTGGTGCTTTTTCTTTCGTTTTTTTTATTTTTCTATCTGCCACAGGATTAACATGGTCTAAAGGTGCTGGAGAAAATATCTCAAAGCTTCGCTCTACAATGGATTGGAAAACTCCGTCACCTAAGCGCAAGTTGTCTTCGCCATACGTTTTAAACAATAATGATAGCTTAGTGTTTGAAAATGTCGCAAAAAAATCTTATGAATATGGGCTTGATTCAAAAAAAATTGAAATTGTGAAAGGTGCAAATGATTCAGCTTGGTTTGTGAGAGAAATCGAAAGATCTCTTCCAACAAATGTTGATAGTGTAACAGTTCATCCTGTTACTTTAGAGATTATTGATAGTGCCTTTTTTAAAGATTTTAATCTTGCTTCTAAATTAACGAGGTGGGGAATTGATCTTCATATGGGAACTTTGTTCGGTCTAACTAACCAGTTACTACTTATTGTCATTATTTTCTCTTTGATCTACTTAATCGTTTCTGGTTATCAATTATCATATGCAAAATATAAAAGAATTGATTATCATTTACTTGATCTATTTATTGAATTAGATGTATTTCACAAGTCCTTGGTAATTCTTGTTTTTGTCCTTATCAGTTGGTGGCTACCTTGGTTCTTACCAATTGTTTTTGTCGTAGGGGTATTAGATTATTTAAAGATTAAATATTTATACCGATAAGGAGGCATGAGTTTATCGCAAGAAATAAATTATGATGAATTATCTCAGCAGCTCATTCGATCGATTCGTGGAGAAAAGAGCCAAGACTGGGTTAATCAAAAATTAGATGCTAGTTCAAATATTGTTCACCGATGGGAAAAGGGCCATTCTAAGGTATCTTGGGCAGATTTCTTAAAACTTTGTAAGATATTTAAAATCGACATCGACTTTATTTTCTTATCTTATCTGCGCTTTCAAGATGGTGCACAAAATCCAGATAAATTACTAGATTTCCTCTTCAGTAATAAATCATTAAGTGATATTTCAAATTCATGTGGGATCTCTACTTCTAAACTTAGGCGTTTAAAAAATGGTGAAACGGGATTTTGCCTAAATGATTTTTTACAAATTATTTTTGGACTTGATGAGATGGAGTCAATGGCCCTTGTTTTTGAGCTCACGTCAAATCGTTCAATTGAAATATTAGATCAGTATAATCAAATGCGACTTGCGATTACAAAGCACTATTTTGAAAACCCTAATATTGGCCATGTATTAGTTTGCTTAGATTTACCAGGTTATAAAAAGCTAAGCTTTCATCAGGATTCCTTTATCGCTAAGGCCAGTGGGCTTAGTATAAAAGAAGTAAATGAGATTATTGATATATGTGAGAAGAATAATCTTATTGAGAAGGTTAATGGAATCTACCAGGCCGGAACAATTAAATTAAGTGATCGAGGAAGTGCCAAACAGATGACAGATGTGCGTCGCTTTTGGCTAAATAAAGCAATCTCTAATCTTGAGAATAAGTCTGGTCTTGATGCCTATGGTTCAATGGTCTTTAATACGAGTCAAAGTGCCAGACAAGAGATCATTGCGCTTTACTTGAGGTTCTTTGAAGATTTTAAAAAAATCGTTAGTGAGGATGAAGACAAAGAAGAAGATGCTGTGACTTTGGTTCTTAATTTCAATCTCTTTAATCCTGGTGATGACGATATAAATGAATAGAAATATTCACTTGTGTCGATATTTGTTACCTATTGTTCAAAATCGGGGAGAGTTTCTTAAGCTATTGTTGCTTTGAATATATCCTAATCATTTTAATCTCTATACCTTATTCCTAAAGAAATATTAGGGAGGTATCATGAAAAAAATAATTCTTACTCTAGTTTTATCATTTGTCTTTATGGGGATGAGTTTAACTACCTATGCGAACTCGACAGCGAGGTTTGGATTAGAAATAGAAATGACTAATGTTATGACAAACGAGGTTGTTATCACGGCCGAATGTGAAGTAACGCAAGTTCTTGAATGGCGAAATGGTATTAACGTTTTTAACTGTATCGCTAATGAGAAAAAATTCTTAATGAAGAATGTTTCAAATGGCCTAGGCTATGATTACACAAAATCTAGTGCTTTCACTCATTACTTTCTAGATAGCTCAAAAGGTATTGCCGCTCAATTATTTTCAAATCTCGGTTTTGACTACGAAATTGAAAATGCTGGAACTCTTGAAGTTGTCTATCGCAATGATGGCCCTGAGGTTGTTTCAAATGACACAATTGTCGAAACAAATAGTGATGTTCTTTTATTTTCTGTGACTAAGATCGAATACCTATAATTGAAAAGGGAGCCTGAGCTCCCTTCTTTCATTTGATTATGCTGCTAATTCAAATTGCATTTTTTCTTTAGTAAGGTTCGTTAGTTTATCAAAGTCATAAGTGTATCTTTCTCTTAATAACTTATTTTCTTTAATCGTGTTTACAAGGGCCATTAGATGATGTCCTTTGCGATAGTCGACTTCTTCTTTATTCGACTTTTCACGATTACAAGTTGGACAAAGAACCTGAAGGTTGTCGATCATAAACTCTAAGTGTGGGTGAATCGATTTAGGTTTAATATGATCAATATGCATATTGTCGTGTTCGATTCCACACTTAAGACACTTCGTGCCTTGGATACGAAAGACTTGCTTACGTAAGTACTTCCAATTTTTTTCATTCCCAAATGCTACTTGGGATTTTCTTGTGTGAATAAATTTGGCAATCTCCATCTGCGTTCTAAACTCAGCTTGCTCGGCCTGCGCTAGACCAAATTTTGGTCTGATAACAAAAACAAATAGCGATAACATCAACGAGAGTGAGCCAATATACCATACTAGTGTCATGGCCAATTCACGATAGAAACCAAACGATAATCCATTCATCGCGATTGCATTCATTGCGTTTTCCTCCGTCAAAATGTCTGTGTAATGTGCGTGTGTTGTGTGTGCCTTATAAAGGACTTTTTCCACCTCCTTGCTTTATATAAAGCAAGGCTGATGCCAAAAAACATAACAATATTAGATGGTTATTATCTAAAAATTTATAAATTTAAAGATGAACAGGTGACACAAAGTAACTGTCTAAAACGCTCGGGATCAGAGCGGCGCCACAAAAGGTTACAATCTATACTATAAATAATGTTTTAAGTTACAAGTATTCTAATTAATTTGAGCTTACTGTACTAAGTGGTTTTTATTGTAGAGAAAGTTCATTTTTCCGATAGGGAGATATCTAATTTTAAATGGATGGAATGTAATGATGCATAAAAATATACTAGAAATTGCTAGTATTCTACTTTGTAAATTAATACTTGGGACTTTCTTTGTTTTGCCAATAAAAGCAAGTACTGAGGTCTATCAGTGTCGGGTATTTTATGGAATGAAGTCAGATCAGTTTTTAGCATGTAAAGACAAACAAGTGTTAAAGCTTATACAGAAAGGCCCGGCCAAAGATAATATTATCGATTTAAGAAAATTATTAGAAGTTAAGAGAAGTTCAGAAAAGAAGCGAATAAGTAAAGAGCTATTACAGGATAGATATAGATCAATCTATTTTGATATCACGAGAGAAAAGAACTCTATAAGCAAAAATACTGTTTATAATATTGGTCATGAATTATCAGCTTTCGCATATGTTCTCTACGCAGTTAAAATGAAAAATACTCCTGCATTGCTTGAACTCATTAGTCATTATAAATCTAATTATTTAAAATATCTTGCACTTCGCTTTTCATTTTTTATATCTGAAGAAGTAGAGATTCTTAAATCAATAGGTGAGGATATACTTCTTGAAGCAAGTTTGTATGATGATTACTTCTTTTCAATCATTGAGAATTACCAATACAGTGAAGACGCTTTAGAGCGTTTTTTAGTGAAACTTGAAGATTTTGCTTCTCATAAGAAGAGAAGTCAAAACTATGGAAGTATAGAGAATAAGCTATTTGTTGATCAATTTGTGTTTGAAAAGGTACAAAAGTTAATTAAGGTTGGCCTACCTGCAAATAGAGTGATGAAAGTAATGACGAATAGTTATAAGTTCAAAGTATCACTAAGCAAGGAACGATTAAAATTCTTATATGATCATGGGTATTCTCTATCTGAAACATTTGTCTTAAAAAAGAACACTTCAATTTCACCACTGTCATTCTTACTGCGAAACTCAAGACAAAGATATTTGGAGAAATATATTTTCGAATTATCGTCTTATCTTAAAAGTGTCGACAGAGAAACTAGGGATAGTTTCTATAAAGATATTTTAAAAAATGAAAGTATTGAAAATTATAAAAACTTAATGGTTAAAAATAATTATATTTTTAGTGATGGGACCAATATTATAGACTATGCGTGGAAGAATCGTTTGTATTACGCATTTTTTAAACTGCTTGATGAATTTACTTATTCAAAATCAATTAGTCAAAGAGAAGTATCTAAGGAGGAAATTCGTCCTCTTATTAAAAGTCTTATCAAAGTAAGTCGATATATCGTAAATGATCCAAGATATTACTCACTGACAATGTTAATAAAAAATGAGTTAGATGAGCTCGAAAATGAATATCGTAAAAATTTTAAAAAGGTATTTGAGTATAATAAATTAGAGCTTAGCTACTTGTCTAAAGTTCAAGAAATAGCAGCAAAATACAAGGATATTAGAGGAAATCATTTTCGTGAAACGATTGAGTTTATCTCAAAGAATAAAAAGAAGATCAAAATTAATAATAAATTAAAATTATCTTATAATGTTGAAGCATTAGACATTATTTCATCTCGTACTCAAAGATATGAATACATCTTAAATAATGTTCAAAAGGATTCTAAAAGCTCATTTAGTTTGATTTGTATGGATGATCGTCTAAGACCGCTTGATGTGTATGATGCAACTTTAGTGATGGATAAAGAAGGTAAAAATGGAAAAGTATATTACAAGTCTTTAGTGAACCACCTTTCTGCTGAAATATGTACTTATTATTATAGGCCATCTGATTTAAATCATATTGAAAGAATTTCGAAAATGAGTTTCTTTGAGAGTGAAAATGATGTTCAACCTAAGAAAGGAAGATCTGTTTCAATATATGAAAATGGGAAATATTATATTGGTTTTAAAGATTTTGGTGAGGGGAAAGGAGTGCTTACAACTAAAATAGATAATGAGTTGTTTAATACTGTTACAATAAATTGTCATTCTTCCGGCCTAGATCGTAGGCGTCTCAGATGTGATCAGCGTGTTAGTATTATTAGTTATGGTGATATTAATAATGATGGTGTTAATGATTTCGTTATTAGGTTAACGAGTGAAAACTCACGTTTTACTAGTTTTTTTAATACCGTTGTTTTTATTTCAAATAAACGAGGTCACGACAATATAATGTTACTCTAAGGCTTTTTAATGAAGAAAAATATCTTAAAAATTATACTACTACTTTCTGCCATAGTGTATGCTTGCATCTTTATTTTCCTGTTTAATCCTATCACCGGTGGGCTAGGTGCATACGGCGTAATCTCTGAGTTAAGACGTACCCCAGATTTTTACACTCTTTTAAATGCAGATAAGACAGACTCTCTTTCTGGTGTTGATATGAACTTAGATGGGATAAGAGATGATGTTTATAATTTTTCTATGAAAAATATAAAGAATAATAAAGTTCAAAAAGATCTTATGATTACTTATTTACAATATTATGAGCGAATTTTTTATGTTGATAAATACTTTGTTTCGCAGCTCAAAAGACAGATTGAAATTTATAGAAATCTTGATTTTTGTATTGGAGATCATATTGATTTTGATGATTACGATTTCAGAAAAAAAATGTTTTATCTTTATTTTAATACAGAAAAAAGAAGAGGCTACTATAGAAATATAGTTGTTAAGCATGATGATATATACCCACAGAAGGATTATAGCACTTATGATTTTATTTCCTTTTATGAGCGTTGCACTTACTTTCAAAATATTGATTTGTTTCCATTTCAGTTCAAGCTTTATCGAAAGCACTTCAAAAATGACATTTCTAAGGCAAAGCGTCTTACATTATATTCATACTCTGAGTTGATTGATATGAGAATATCTGCTCAAGAGTTGGAAAGCATCAAGGTCTTTTATAAAGAGCTCGATGCACGCTACAAAGAAGGACAATTTAGTGATATGAAAGGTTGGTAGCTTATCTGAAAACTGTGGTAAGACTCTTCATTACTTCACTAACACTTGGCAGATCATGAATTGCGCCAGAGGCTTGGCCTACTTCCAATTCTCCTTCGTCAATATCGCCATCAAGCATACCAAGCTTAGCGCGTCCTTTTCCTAGGTGCTCAACTAGTTTTTCAACTGGTGCACATTCGAGTTCAAGCTTGAGAGACTCCATCGCAAATTTGTTTTTGAGTAAACGCACTGGAACATATGGTTTCATTTGAAGGCGTGTATCTCCAGGGCCGGCCTTTAAGATCATTTCTTTATAGTTTTGATGAGCACTACTTTCTTTAGTCATAAGAAAGCGCGTCCCAAGTTGGACACCACTTGCCCCAAGGCAAAGACCTGCTGCAATTGTTCTCTCGTCAAAGATTCCACCTGCTGCAATGACTGGGATCTTAACTGTATCGCACACTTGTGGGATAAGGCACATTGTTGTTATTTCATCTCGTCCATTATGGCCTCCGGCCTCAAAGCCTTCGGCAACGATGGCATCAACACCAGCATCTTCACACTTTTTGGCAAGAGCAGGACTTGAAGTGACATGGACAACTGTGCATCCTTGGTCTTTTAAAAACTTTGTGTACTTCTTTGGAGAGCCTGCTGAGGTGAAAAAGATTTTAATACCTTCATCAAGACACGTTTGAATTTGTTCTTCTGCAAGACGATACAGAAGAGGAACGTTAACTCCTATATGCTTACCTTCATCTAAAAGTGATTTCGCTTTTCTTAAATGCTCTCTTAAAAGATCTGGCTTCATAGAACCGGCGCCTATGAGGCCTAGGCCTCCAGCATTGCTGACTGCGGCCGCTAATTTTGAGCCAGAGACCCAAACCATACCACCTTGAACGATAGGGTATTTGATATTAAAGAGCTTACAAATTATATTTTCTTGTGTGTTAAAAGTATTAAAATTCATTTAAGTCCTTATCTGAAAAAGGGGGAGTCTTTGAGCGTGCTAGTTCTCCCTCTAATTTCTCATCTATGTACTGGCCGTTAGTGAAGGCGCGAGTGGCTGTTCGCTTATTAGCAAATCCTTTCATATTCGTAACATGAAAGCCTGCATCTAATATGGCCTTTCTTATTTTGACTGAAGCACTATATGTTGTCATTACTGAATTACTATGGCATAAGCTACGCAGATTCCTGAACCATTCTTTAGTCCATAAAGAAGGATTTTTAGTAGGCGAAAATGCATCTTGATAAATACAATCGATCTTAATATCGTCTAGGATAAGATTCTTTATTGTTTCTCTGGCATCACCAATAAGGATTTCTACTTCAAAGTTTTCACTCAAACTAAACGAAATTTTCTCGTCGATTATTTCGCCATCTGAAAATTTATTCTGTCTGCATACCCATTGTGCTAATTCTGGATCAATTTCTGTTGAGATAAACTTGATCTTATGTTGACAGTTTTTTGCTTCATTGAATGTTGCTAAAACTCCTAGGCCTACCCCAAGTCCTATTTCTAAAATTACTATAGGTGAGTTATCGGCTCGGTTAATTGTGTCACAGCCGTAAACATAGTTATGAAGGGTTTCTTCATATGCTCCAGCAGTTGAATGACAGTTCTCATCATAGAGGCCACTGTGAAGTGTGAGATGACCATCAGCGGTTTGCACAGCTTGGTATTCGCCTAATTTTGTTTTGAATTTCATAGGTAAAATTTAACATTTGAGCTATTTCACGGCCATGGAAATTTAAGTTTACTTAAGTGTATCCGAGAAGAATATTGATGAATAAGGTTTTAAAATCAAAATTCTTTCATATTTTAATGGCCATCGCCGGCACACTTGTGATGTCATCATGTGGTGAGTACGGTGGTGGTCCTGCACCTCTTTCGAGTGCTCAAATTGGAAGTATTGTTGAAGTTCAGCCTTCTCTTGATGAACTTTCTCTCTCGAATGCCCGTTCGGCCTGTTCTCGTTTAAGAGCAATGAGAATGAATCTAGCAAGTACTGACGATATCAACACGATCAAGTTCGAAGTACGCAGTGGCTCTTGTAATGGAAATCCAGATGTTGCGACAACCAGAGCTACAGTAGATGCTGTTTTTAATAATAAAATTACATTATCAGTAACGACTCTGTCTCAATATGATATTCCTGGCAAGTTACTCGAGGAAACTGTTAATACGGATGAAGATGGAATTATGCAACAGTTTTGTCAGGCATTCTTTAATAACGCTGATCCCAATCAAGTTTACTCAAATTTCTTAGCTCTAGGAGTTGTTTACTCTTTTCCTAACTCGAATACTATTGTGAGAAGTATCGTGACTAAGAATACAGCAAACGAATCGATTTTGTCGCAAAAGAAAACTTATTCAATTGAAGCAAACTCTGTTGCAACTAGAAATGCGATGATTGAAAAGATCGAATACGAAACACAATGTTCCAACGGCAATGTGAAATACGATTATCAAAATATTGAAGAATATTCTCTCAAATAAAAAAAGCCTCTTTCGAGGCCTTTTAATTATCTAATATCCCAGTCATTATAAATTGCAGTAAGTCTTGGTGTAACAAGTCTCATGTAGCGTGAAAAAAGATCATAGCGTTCTTTATCAATAGAAGCATGGTTGGCAAGGACTCTTAGTGTCTCAAGATAAGAGAGACCTTGGCAGATTGTTTCTGCATGAACCATTAACTTATCGACATTTTCCTCATTCATCCATGCTTTTGGATTTGCAAGATCAGAAAGACTATCAGGCTTAAGGCATTTAATAATTAACTTCACTAGACTTTTCTTAAAAGTGTACTGAGTTGAAGTTAACTCTTTTTGTTCCTTGCTCTCTGCACTTACCCAACTAAATGCAGGGTGCTTGATAAAGAGGTTTTTGAAGTACTTATCAGGATTTTTAGCGATATACTTAATCATATCCTTAAGTGCCATAAGGGCCTGAATTTGACTTGTTCCTTCATATAGTAGTGGCCCAAATGAATCACGGTGATAGCGACTCATCGGATATTCTTCCATAAACCCATATCCACCAAGGACTTGAATCGCCTTCGTTGATAGATATGTATAAGCTTCACAAGAATAGTATTTTACAAGTGGTGTACGCTTTCTTGTCCAGATTGAAGCGTTCTTAAATTGTGCTTCCTCCTCGCTAGAAAGTTCTCCAGTCATTTTCTTTTTCAAATCTAATTTTTGGAAAATATCATATGAAGAAATTGTATCAACAAGTAGTGCTCTAAGTGCATCTCTTTCAGTTTCAAAATCTTCAAGATTTCTCTTCATCAGTGGAAGCTCTGAAATTGGTTTATCAAATTGCATACGCTCATCGGCATATTTTCTTGCATAACCAATACAGCCCTCGATTCCTCCAAGGGCCTGCATACCAACAGCAATACGCGCCTCATTCATTAGGTGAAGCATATATTTGAAGCCCTGGCCTTCCTCTCCAATTAGGCGTGCAATCGAGTTTTCATAAACGATTTCACAAGTAAATGAGCCGTGCATTCCCATTTTATGTTCGTTCTTTGCAACGATAAAGTTTGGTCCTTCAATACCTTCTTCATCTTGCTCACAAAGGAAAAGTGAAAGACCTGGAAGACCTTCTGGTGCACCTTTGATACGTGCTAGAACAAAGCCTACACCGCCACCACCATTTGTGATAAAGATTTTTGATCCATTAAGTTTATATGTTCCATCTCCAACTGGTGTTGCTGATGTTTTAATCATTCCAAGATCTGAGCCACATCCTGGTTCAGTTAAGTTCATAGATCCTGAAAGTTCTCCTGCGATAATTTTTGGAACAATTCTCTGTGCAGTTTCATGATCACAAAAACGATGAACCATATCTGCAATCGAACTAAAAAATGCAAGTTGGGTACACTGTGAGTTACAGGCACGAGATAATTGCTCTAGTAAAACCATAAGTGCCACTGCTGGAAGTCCCATACCACCAAATTCAGTAGGGAGGCTTACTCCAAATGCTCCAAGCTCAGTAGCTTCTTGATAAAATGCTCTTAGCTCTGGCCCTGGGATCGTTCTCCCATCTTTTACTTCGCCAGCTCCATTTTGGTCAATAGCCTCAGCTCTGTTGTAAACAGCATCGGCCGCCCAGCTTCCTGTTTGAGTTAGAAGCTCTTCCATAAAGCCTAGGATTTCTTCTTCATTATTAAAGCCATCTTCAGTAGGGAAGTTTGGATAGTACATTGGAATGATCGTTTTCCAATCAATTGCGTTTCTAAGCATCCACTTCCATTCACTTTCATCACTAAAATAATTCATTTTTTACCTTTCCTTTATTTTAAAATCGAATAAATGCACTAATTATGATAAATCAAACCTATGTCAAAGTCACGTCGAGATACAAGAGATTCCCGTTGTCCAAATTGTCGCATCAATACTCATTGGTGCTTTTGCGACGTTTTAAAACCGTTTGCTAATCAAACTAAAGTGATTATACCGATGCACTATACTGAGCGTTGGCTAACGAGTAATACGGCCTATTTCGCAACAAAAGTACTTAAGAATTGTGAAATTATGGAACGCGGGAATCTGGAAGCGCCTTTTGACGTTGACTCTTTCGATTTTGAAACATTTGATTATATCTACCTTTTTCCAACTGAAGACTCATTGCCTTTGAATGAATATAGGTCGACAGGCAAAACTCCTTGCTTAGTTGTTCCCGATGGTTCGTGGTCGAAGGCGAAGAAATTCCACAAGCGTGAAGAAGTTCTAGCTAAAATGCCAAAGTTTCACTTAATCGATGTAGGTCATAGTATTTATGAATTAAGAAAATCTCCTGGAGAAAATTTTCTTTGTACTTACGAGGCCATTGCCCATGCACTGGCCGTGCTTGATGGAGATCCTGTAAAACATCATATGATTGATATTTTCAAGGTCATTGTTGAGCGCATAAAGAAAAGCCGAAAGGGTGACTTTCGGCTTTAGCTTATATTTTTATTCTAGCATTGCTCTTAATTGCCAATTTTCCTTTTCTAGCCAAGCAACTTTTTCGTCTGCATAAGCTACTGTTGTAGCATCGTTTTCATCACTAGCAGTTGACGAAAGTTCCTTGAATGCCTCTAAGAAGTACTGGTTATCTTTTAAGATAAGCTCAAGTGCTTGAGTACTTGAAAAAGACGACTCGTTCGTTTCTTTAATTCGACTAATTTCAAGTGCACTTGCCATTGTTAGAACTGGTTTTTGATGAAGTTGTAATTGTCTTTCTGCTAGATCATCAAAAACCACGGCAAACTCATTGTATAGTTTTTCTGTTAAAAGGTGTATTGGTTGAAACATCATCCCTGTTACATTCCAGTGAATATTGTGAAGTTTCATGAAGTATACTTGGGCATCAGCTTGAATTAGTTTTAGTTGATTAATTGTGTTCATACGTTCTCCTTTATTTCTTAGAGTATAACAATAATATTTATACGAATCTAATAAAGAATGTATGTCAGCTCATAGTAAAAATCTATTGAAGATTATGACAAATTAGACATATGCATACACTGCATAAAAGTGGGATGTCGTTCCTAAAAGAACGCAAACGTGCCAGATTGCGTGACCTAAGTAGAGGCTTTCACGTAGATAAAATAGGACTCCGCTCATATAGCATGCCCCTCCGATGACAATCCACTTAAGACAGTCAAAGCTAAGGCTTGCAATCATTTCGGTTCTAATGGCAATAACCATCCAACCCATGATGAGGCATAGGACAACAGTAAGAACTTCTGAACGATTAAAGGCAAAGACCTTGATCAAGATTCCAATAAAGGCCAGGGCCCAAATATTGATCATCATCCACATGCCTGTTTCACCCTTAATGGCAAGCATGAGAAATGGAGTATATGAACCAGCAATTAAAAGATAAATACCGATATGGTCCATTTTACGAAAGATATTCTTAAGTTTTTTGTGGGCCGTCCCATGATAGAGAGTAGACATTGTGTAGAGAAATGTAATGGAAAGTCCAAATACGGTGTAGGCGAATGTATGCAGCCCTGTTTTGGCCTTCATTATCATCATTATTGTTCCTACAACTCCAAGAATGATTCCCAGACTGTGAGTCGTTGAGTTGATGATTTCTTCAAATTTGGAATAGAGTTCGCCATTACGATCGTGCATACTGAAATTATATCAGAAGTTAAGAAATTATATAGATACGGCAAAGTTTCTCTTAACTAATCTTAGGCCAAAAATGTCAATGTACATGTGAAGTAGCTGAATTTGCGAACCAGCATGGTAAACGCTTGTCGAGGTTTTTTATTGAGATCTCGTCACCGTTATATTCTAGGAGTGCCCCATTTTTGATGATATCCATCCGACACTGTAGCGTCGGATAACTATCTAGAGTTTTATTAACAATAGTTGGGTCAGAATTCTTGATTTCTATTTGTTTACTTGGCCCAGAGCTCATGTGTGCAATGGCCTTTGGGAAGTCTTGAGCAACTTGCATCGTTTCGAAACAAAGCTCTTGGTTAAAGCTATCGGCCATAAATCTTTCGCGACATAGTGCAGCCACGTATGGATCTAATTCAATCGGAGAGTCAAAGTAATTAGGATTATTGATAACAAATTTCTTATAGCAACTTGCCGCTGCAAAGAAGTCTGATTGGCCTTCTGTGCTCATTTGAGAAAAGTGCTTATTTTCCATACGAGGAGCTTTGCCTAGAACGTGACCAATCTCGTGACAGGCCGTAAAAGCATAGGCCCTTTTTGTCATATTAGGCATACGCGCAAAACCACCCCAGAAGTTGATATTATAGTGATCTGCATTTTCGTCATATAATGCCCAAGCACTAAAATACGGAGTTTGCCAATCCAGTGTCTTAACTGAAATTCCACGTTTCTGCTTAAGTGCTTCGTCTTGATAGAGCCTAAGTGCTTCCACGACAACGAAGTAGAAGTCTTGTTCTTTAACCTCTGAACCAAGGTCTTCATGGGCCAGAATCTGATATTCATGAGGATTGCGCTCATTAGCAAAAGAAGTTGTTAAGGTTAATAGCAAGGTGAGCAAGATTTTCATATGGCCAATTTATAGTACAAAAGGGGATTTTGAGGTATATTGTTGAAAATAATACAACCATTTCTTAAAGGTAATTTACCGAAATTATTTAATATGAATAAAGAAACTATAATCAGTACATTAATCGAAAACTTAGAAACAGAGTTAACAAAGGCCAAGGCCGCCTTTGAAACAACTCGCATAATGTCCCAAGAGCCCGATATGGCCCAAGAAGGAAAGTATGACACACGTGCAATTGAAGCAGGTTATCTTGCTGGTGCACAAAAAAAGCGTGTTGACGAATTAGAGATCGATATCAATATGATTAAAGAACTCTCTGAAGAGCTTCCAAATAGTGATAAAATTGCTCTCGGCTCTCTTGTTGAATTGAAATTTAATGACCAAGTTAGGCACTACTTCATCACGCCAACGGCCGGTGGAACAATGCTAAATCTTGACGGTAATCCACTTCTTGTGATTTCTGTCTTTTCGCCAATTGGAAATGAAGCCTTAGGTATGGAAGTTGGTGATATCTTTGATGTAGAAACAGGTGATATTACTCGCGAATACGAAGTCGTCTCAATTTCTTAATCCGTCATATTTTAGGCCCATTCGTAATCATAGCGCTCTTGATACGGATGGGTAAGAATCTCATAAGCATCTTGTGGCCTTAAGGTCTTTGGATTAAGCCAATCACTTAAATTCTCTTCCTTTAGAAATATTGGGCAGCGATCATGGCCCATGACTTCTATTTCTTTAGGTGGATCAGTTGTTATAATGGCAAAGGACTTAAAACTTATCTGCTTATCATTTGATGTCCACTCATCCCATAGGCAAGGTGCAAGGATGAGCTTGCCATCTTCTGGATGGAATTTGATTAGCGTCTTCTTGCCATCCTTTTCAACCCACTCATAGAAAGCATCAAATGCAACCACACCATGGTTTTTCATAAATAGTGGCGCCCATGTTTGTCGCTTCTCAAGTGAATCAAGTCTAGCGTTAAAGACGTTGAACTTTGTAGGAATCTCTTCTTGCGAGCCTCGTGGACGAATACGGTAGCGCATAGGAGAGATGGTTCTTTCTTTGCCTTCTTGAGTAATTATATTGGTGAAGTAATTTGGAAAAATGCGTCCTTCACTATCTGCAGTTTTAAAGACATCGCTACTTGGCTTTCTTTTTAGGCCAAGTATCTTTTTAAGCTCCAGAGGATCGATGGATGCTTCAAACTCTTGTAGCATTCGAAATGATTCATAAGCCTTTGTGTTTAAAGGAGTATTAAGCTTTTGTGAAAGCTCTTTTAAATTTGTTTGCGCTTGTATCGAAAAACACATGCTAATATCTTAACATATAATTAAACAAAAATTGCATCTTCACTTAGTAAGAGCATGCTAGGATGATTTTATGATTAATAGAAGATACCGCGTCGAGGGCGTTGTTCAAGGTGTTTGGTTTCGTCGAAGTACTTATGAGTATGTTCTCAAGCATACACCGACAATTACTGGTTACGTTAAAAACCTTAAAGATGGCAGTGTTGAAGTTTTGGCCAGCGGTGAACTCGATGATATTACTAATCTAGAAGAATTTTTAAAGGTCGGCCCAGAGACGGCCAAGGTCACGAATGTGACAATTATTGAAGAACTACCAGTCTCAAATTTTACAGAGTTTCAGATTGGTTAGTCCTTTCTGATAATTGTACAAAGTTGATCTATTTTTTCATCAATTAGTTTTGTGTCTTGTGACTGAATTGCTTTAGCAACACAACCCCTTAAGTGATTCTCCATGACAGAGCTTTCAAAGCCGCGAAGGGCGCCGCGAATTGTTTTTGAGCGGTGAACGATATTAATACAATACTTACCATCTTCCACTAAATTGATAAGGGACTCAAGCTGTCCTTGAATTCTTTTAAGACGATTTAAATGTGAGCGGTGATCTGCTCCTGGCGTATTGATAAATTTCTCTAGGTCGATTTCATTCATGGCGCCATACTAGCGAAAGGGCCAGAATTCGTCTATATAAAGTGATCAGGAATATAGGGGATGGGGTATTCTTGAGATATTTAACTCTTTGAAATTACATAGTCTTAAAAGCTTTTCATGTAATCTATTCAAGTTTTAACTGCGGTGCGTCTATGTGTGGTAAAAACCGTGGCATGAAATATATCACAACAGCAAGAACTCTTATTTTATCTCAACTCACTTTTATGGCCACAATGGCAGCTCCGTGCCCTACAAATAAAGTCGTAACAGATGGAAATTGGCAGACGACGTATCAATGTGAAAATAATAAACTTACGTCTTCGTTAGAAATAAACTTAAAGACGGGTACAAAAACGGGTGCGAGTACATACGATCTTCAAGGACGCATGCTTACAAATGATTCATGGAGCTCTGATGGAATCTATACATATCATGCTGAGTATGAGTATTTTGACAATGATGAGCGCTTAAAAAGTGTATACGTTATTAACGAAAATGGCGTTGTTACAGGTAAAATAAAGGCGAAGACACTTGTAAAAGGTAATCTTGATGATCCTACTATTTTAAAAGAATGGGTCATCTCGCAAAGTTCATATAAGCAAATTGGTATTAAACACTATCGATATGATGATATAAATGATGATGACTTCTTTTTTGTAAAACCATATCGCATTGATGTTCTTGGGAAACAGGGGCAAGTCACTAAATACTATGAAGTTGTCTACAATATGAAAGCGCCTTTAGCTAACCTCGTTTCAGAGTTTAGGGCATTCTCTCCTGATGGTGAATTAATTGGCCAGTATAATGAATCAGCTCCATTTAGTGTTAGTGAGCAGCTTAAAAAATTTAATCTTACAGAAGATGAGTATAAAAGAAGACTTAGTATTTTTGAAGATAAGACACGTGAGCCGGTCGTTATTATTGATACAGGCTTTGATATCATGCACCCTTCATTAACACATAAATTATATAACTCACCATTTGATCTCGTTGGAGATGGCGTCGATAATGATGGCAATGGGAGAGTCGATGACTCTTGGGGATGGCAAAGACAAGACGATGCTGGTTTAAGCCTTTTAAGAGATGATAATAATATTCGTGAAACTCATTCTCTTATTCACACACCATATCCTGTTTCACACGGTACTCACGTTGCGGCCCTAGCTCTTAAGGATTTGGACAAGTATGGCCTTGTTGGTTTTGCCGGAGATGTTGCTATTTCTGATCACCTTGAAAAAGCCGCAGAATATATCAAAGAGAAGAAAATTAAATTTGTTAATATGAGTTTTGCAATTGGCTTTCCAGGTGCGCCAATGTCTGCACCTCGTGAATCTTTTTATTACCTTGAAAAAACTTTTGTTGAGAACCCTGAAACGATCTTTGTTGTGGCCGCGGGAAATGCTCGAGGGAATCTTGATCTCGATCTAAAAGGAAATGACAATTACCCGGCAAGCTATGATTATGCCAATATGATAAAGGTTGGGGCGTTAAATACAGCAACTCTTGAAAAAGATAAAATGGATACTTATAGGCCAGCTAGTTTTTCAAAGTTTGGAAATAAGAAAGTACAAATCTTTGCTCCTGGCCAAGGCGTAGTCTCTGCACAGTCTGGTGGTGGAACGATTCCTCTAAATGGAACATCGATGGCCGCTCCATTTGTGACAAATGTATTGTTAAAGGGTCATAAACTTAATCCAGAATTGTCACCTTTAAAGCTAAAGGATCTTCTTCTTGCAACGGCCTATATCCCAAAAAATGGAAGGCTTCCTTGTGAGAGTGGTGGGATGGTTGACCCTGAGGCATTTTACAAGGCCGTACAAAGAACTAAGTCTAATTAGCACGGCCCTTTGAAGCTTGAGAGAGCTGGCGTGACAGCTCTCTAATTTCTTCTAAACTTCGATTTGAATAATCAGTCGTCTTAATTGCCTCTTTCAAGGCCTTGGCCTTTGGTTCGATTGATTTAATTAAGCTTCTTCTCTCATTATTCTTTGCCACAACTTCTCTCAACACTGTCTTTAACTCACTGGCAATAGCATTCATATCATTTGCTTGCGCTGCTTGATCTGCATTTCTTATAAAGTTTCTTAGCACATCTTTTGAGCGTTGAGAGGCCATTGGTACTGTATGTTCAACATCACCATCTCTTAGTGAAATTGAATAGTAATTGTTATTGTCTTTGATAACTCTTACAAAGCTATCGCTTCCTACATTAATTCGATATGAGCCTTGTTCTCTAATTGGTCTGCTCAATTGAGAAGGAAGAATTTTTGACATCAAATTTAGATTTAGAGAATCATTTTGAACTTTAAAGCCTCTTGAAATATTAATTATCGTGTCGGCCTTTGCTGAAACCTTCGCTAGTGTTAGACCAATTTGAGGGTCCTTTTTTATTTTACGTGTAACACTGTGAATATCCTGAGCATGATTATAAACTTCTTCCATTGAAAAGTAGTTTGTGTAAGTTCTACCGTCATGAAGCTTTCCATCCTGTTTTAAGTGTTGAACTCGTAAGTCATAAGCAGATTCCTTTCCAATTGAGCGGTTATATTCAAACTTAGCGTGTCTAAACTCGTGTGGAACAGTATTAGCATAGCCGCCGTCCACAAGCTCTCTTAAGTTAGAGAAGTTGAATGAGACGGCCCTTGTTGCACGATTAGAAGAGCCTTGTGCAGGCTTTAGATCATCAGGATAGAAAATAATCTTTTGTCTAAAATCGTTATTTCTAAATCGATTTAACCTAAGAACCGCTGGGTTATTTTGATCTGCAGCAAACTTGTTAAATTGTAATGCTTTTTTCTTCACAACTTCATTTGTGTCTTTTTTAACGGCCTTGCTTTCAATAACACGAACAGAAAAACCTTGGTCATTTAATTCTTTTGCAAGCCTTATGACGTTGTCGTCAGAAGAGTCAATCCTTGTTGCTTCAATCGCTGCAGATGCTCTATTTTGAGAAAGCTTACTCTTTTCATCAAAACGTAGTAAATTAGCAAAACCAGTACTTGAGACAAATGTGGCATTATCTGTCGCGATTAGAGTTGTATTTCTTAGATACATTTCTTGCGGAGAAATAACAATTTGGTTTCTTCCACTTTGTTTCATATAAGCAAGTAGCTCCTTGGCCGCATCAGAATTTGAAGCAGCTAAATCGCTTTCTGTTAAAAGAATTCGTTTTGACTTCTTTCCACCAATTTCAATGACATTGATACGATGAGGTAGATCAACTTTTTTAACTACCTGCAATAGCGCATCGACTTGTGCATTTGCAATTTCTGTAATTTGTTCTGGTTTTTCAAATGCTCTCTTTGATAAAGAGAGATCGAGTCTTGCTAAAAAACTTGATTCCTCTGAGTAAGGACCTTTCGTATTGACCACGTCTTCATCAATATCTTGTTTCTCATGTATATTTGTTTCAAGCTCATTTTTAGCGAAGTCTTCACGAGTATAGCGCTTAACACCTTTGCCTGACTTTAAAAGAAATTTTGCTACCTTTGCTATTACAACAGTTGGTGGAATCACATAAGAGCCTGCAAATTGACAGATTGCTTTTGTTCTGGCCACTGGAGAGAGGCATGCATAGTTGGCCTGTGTCGAATAATATATATCTTGAAGCATATTAAAAATGATTGTGCCCATCGTTTTTGAAAAATGTTTTGCGGCATTGATATAGTGCAAAGGGCCTAGGCCATCTGTTTCGCTAAGTGAGCGTGACCATTCCATTGCAAGCATATGCTTTGCACTTTGGAGGGTATTTAGAAGTTCATCATTCTTCTCCCCGCGGTACTCATCATCAATAATATAATCAACGACAGAACCTATGAATTTCATGAACTCAACGGCCGAACCCCAAAGCCCTTTTAGACAAGAAATAAAGTCAACGGCAATATTACTTTCTACAACTAGGCTTGGGTCACATCTCCTTTTATCGACTGCTTCAATATCATCACAGATTGGAGAGTTAACTACAATCTCACAAAGCTTTTGAGAGTTCGATTCATCTAGAATATTTAGGTTTCCAATTTCAAGACACTGAGTATGAGCAACATTTAAGTCCAGTTCATAATTACTCATTGGAACAAATGCATGTACCGACATGCTTAATACCACGATAAAAACTGTACAGAGTCTTCTCATTATCTTTGCTCCGTAACAAATTGAAACTTTGAATTTAAGTCTTTAATATCTGCTTTAGTAAGTTTCTTTTCTGAACTTAACATCGTGATGACAGTGCGATCTTTGTAGAGACGATGGATTTCAGCAAGATAGATTTTTTTAGCTCTAGAGTTTTGATAGCTTCCAATCTTGTAAAGTTGAATATAATTTTTCTTTTTTGTGAAATCTAAGGAATCAGTTTTGAAATCAGAGAAGTCACTATACTTGAGTACTTTATTTCTTTGGTCTAAGTATTTTCTTATTTTTTCTTTAGTGTATTTTTCGATTTTATTATTTGCTTTCTTATCTTCTACGCTAAGTCTCTTGTGTGACTTTTTCCATACCTGAATATTATCAAAACTGAAGTCGTGAACCCACGTTAAATTCTGATTATCACTAGCATATGCAAGTTGGCCAAAAAGTAAAAAAAATGTCAGTAGAATCGCTCTTCTCATACTGTATTTTATCGGTTGGTTAATTTAGCGCTTTACTTATTTTAATGCTCTTTTCATCCATAGACAGAAATTTAGGCCCGAGTTATGCTAATTGTATGAGAAAAGTATTATCTAAGATCGACCATTCTCTTAGTAGTGTCTACGGAACAATCACACTGCTTGTTATTTTTGTCATATATTTGGTCATAGGTGTAACTGTTGATTACTTCTATGGCCCAAAGATTGCGGATACTCTTGTATTCAATGGGCCATTCTTTGCTTTTCTTTTAGCGGTAATAACTCTTTCTTTAATTCTTGGGCTGTTAAAAAGGTGGCCCTTTCGAAAGAAGTTCTTGGGGATCTATTTTTTTCATCTTGGTTTAATTGTTTTATTAGTAGCAACGATTGTCTCTTCTTTTGTCACTAAGAGAGGCCGTATTAATTTAACAAATGGAGCTGAAACAAATACTGTCGAACTCAATAAGTACCAGGCCCAAATTAGAAATCGACAAACAGGAGAGACTCTCTATGTTGATTTAAATTTTTCTATTAGGCCCCAGGGATTAAACTTGGACTTTGGCCCTGTTTATCTCATTTCATACCTACCATTTAGTCGTAAGTATCATGCAAATTACGATAGTCGTGGTGAAAATAGTGTTAAGATTTTGAGACAATCTCGTTATCTTTCTAATGCAAAAACAGAAGTACTTTATCTTTCGACAAATCAAGAAGATCACAAGAATACAGTAGTTGATGGTAGTTTAGAAATTATCCTCTTTAATCAACTGATGTTGAAGTGTCTTGATAATCTATCAACAGTTAATCCAGACTGTTCTATTTTTCTTCGTCGTAAATCAATCCCCGAGATCAAGGCCGAACTTTGTGTTAGTAACAAATATTTAGTTAAGGAAGATGGTTTTTATTCTCTTGGTAATAACTGTCGATTAGGTCGCGCTAAACTCGAACTAGTTGGTGATTCTTTTAAGTATCGTTTATTGGATTTTAAAAGGGATACTGCGCTTAAATTGGAGTATCGCTATAGCAGTAATTATAAAAACAATAATTCTGATATCTTAAAATATTATGAGAAGGGAAATACCCAAAAAATTTACCAAATGAGACTTGGAGAAAAGAGAGAGATTATTGATTATGATGGCCGCTTCTATGATCTAAAATTTCAGAAAAAGGCATTGAGGCTCCCATTTGATATACGGCTAGAAGATATTGATGATAGTAGTGTCGCAACTATTCTTATTAACGGTAACAAAGAACGAGTAAAGTTAAATGGTAAGCTTTATCGTGATTCATGGTTAATTAAACTTGAATCGTTCTCAGGTGTAAGTAACCAGAACTCTATCAATTTAACTCTTTATTATGACCCTTTGCGTACCGTGAAGGTTATCGGCTTTGCTATTTTTTGCTTTGCTCTAATTCTTATTGGCCTTAGCTTTCTTTTTCGTAAAATTCGCTAAATTACCGAAATCTCCAATGAAATTCTCAAGATAATGTAAAGTTAAGAGATTTTTTATATTTTCACTCTTAACTTTACTTTTCTTAAACTGACCAGTTTGCCTGGATTCGCTATAAGTTTCATCAAGAAAAAAACATTATTTTTTAACAATTGAAAACAGAGGGGAAACCTATGAAACATTTAGTTCTTATTTTATGTGCAGCATTTTCACTATCATCTTTTGCAAAGCTTCAATCAGCTAGTATCGAAATTGATCGCTATGATACAGAGGAACAAGCAAAGAAAGCATGTCTTGATGCAGAAGTTGAATATGATGAAATCAAGGATGTCAAAGTTGAGGGAATTGACTTTGAATTCGTAACAAGAAAGAAAGGAAGCAGCTACCTATGTGAAATCAGAACAACTCTAGATAGCTACGAGCAAGTTCTTTCTAAGAAGCAAATTAAGCAAAAAATCACTAATAACTACGATAAGTCGTACACAGAGTGTATGAAAATGAGAAATAGAATCATCAATACAACTATTGGTTATGTATTTGGTGATGTGGATTTCTATAAGAAAGGTATGTTTGGCGGTGGAAAATACGTCTGTGAATTCAACTTTATTGTTGTCGAATAATCAATAAATCTTAGGGGTTTGCTGATTGTTCTAGCATATATTGGGGGCTTTGTGAGGAGGCCCCCTTTAAATATTTCACAATCATTTAAATTCGATAGATTTTGTTCTATAAAACAAAAATGAAAAAACTAATCATTATCTTTTTTGTCCTAATTTCAAATACTTTTGCACTTAACTTAAGTGATAAGGTGACTGTCTCGGGTATCTCTTCAGGGGGATTCTTTGCACATCAG
The DNA here is from genome assembly GCF_050955245.1 of Halobacteriovorax sp. GFR8. Lineage (NCBI taxonomy): Bacteria > Pseudomonadati > Bdellovibrionota > Bacteriovoracia > Bacteriovoracales > Halobacteriovoraceae > Halobacteriovorax > Halobacteriovorax sp. GFR8. Next base: position 1,497,248 of record NZ_JBPBLR010000002.1, read on the forward strand.
TTCCACATCGCAAATAGCAGTCTTGTGGAAGGAGCGGCGATTTTTGCAGCAGGTCCTTATTACTGTGCAAAGGGCACAGTGGCCTTGGCAACTAATACCTGTATGAAGGGAAAGGGAATCTGGGGTAGTGGTTACCAGTCTTATGTATTCGCTAGTGGCCTAGCAATGATGGGACTTATTGATCCGACTGCAAATCTCAAAGACGATAGAGTTTTTATTTTTTCAGGACAAAATGATCAAACTGTTGTTTCAAGTGTGAGTGAAGAACTTAGAGATTTATATGCTTTCTTTGGTGTTAAGAAGCTCGAGTACGAAGGAACATTAGCTGCTGGACATACATATCCTACTGAAAATAAGGGTGTTGAATGTGAAGTTTCAAAAGTACCTTATATTGGAAATTGCAATTATAATGGTGCTCTAAAGTCGTTAACATCACTTTACCCAGATAAGAAACAAAGACGATTTACTTTTAAGGGAAAAACTGAAGAAGTCGATCAAACAAATTATTATTCTGCATTTGATGTTGGAGCATTTACGCCACTTCTTCAAGACAAAGCCTACTTATATATTCCTTCACGTTGTAAGGGCAATAGAAAGTGTGACCTTCACATTGCTTTTCACGGATGTAAACAAACAATTGATCATATCGATATGAGCTATGTTGAGGATACAGGAATTAAAGAAGCTGCTGATAAGCTTGATCTTGTTGTTCTTTTTCCGCAAGCAAAGAAGTCTGTGATTCCTGGCCGTAATCCACATGGGTGTTGGGATTGGTGGGGACACTCGGGCGCCAACTATCACCTTAAAGATGGCCAACAAATGCGCATCATTAAGGCGATGATCTTAGATATTTTACAAAAATCTTAGTCGATCATTGAAACACAGGATTTTTGTGGTAAATAAAGAGTGTTTTGAAAAATTATACTAAGTTAATATTCAGTTTAATATTGAGCGCCTCTATATTTGCAGGTGAGGTTGTTGTTGATTTCTTCGAATATTCAACTTATTCAAATGATCATATTGTCGATCATATTTCTGAAGTAAGAGGGCAACTTGCAGCAACGACAAGAGGAAGCTTCTTTAATAAGAAATGTTTCAAAGAATATCATTCTAACTATCCTGACAAGCCGTCAACTGTTTCATATCTCTTAAAAGAAAATATTGTCTTTCCAATAATTGGAAAAAAGCGAATCAGTCTCGGTGATCTTAGGAAGACTTATAACGACGCAAAGAGTGAATTATTACTTAGACTTGCTAAGGAATGTAAGACAAGTGATTACCTCCTTGTTCTTGTCAAAGGTAAGACGAAGAAAGGTCACTCGTTTAAATCAGATTTCTATATTGAATTCGATAAAGATAATCTCATCCTTATATCTGGACTTGAGAAATATGAACTCAATGATACTTCACCAAATGAATCAAGACTAGCTCCTTCAACTCTTCGAAATGGAGATTGGGATAGTGTCTGGCGTGAACTCGAATTCAAAGAAAGTGGCTACGAAACAAATTTCTAACTTGGCCCATCCCTTGCAGTTTATTACCCTGAATATGTAATTTGTTAAAGAATTTAGCACTTTATAGGCATTGAAGCGTTCTTATTTTGAACAGCTGGCCTATAAGTATACGATTCTCAAAGGGTAATACTTATGAATAAATTAATCTCTATTTTCGCTCTTTTCTTAGTTCAATCGATGTGTCTTGGCGCGATCTCTATCGCTGATCAGGCCATGGATAGTGTTGAGTACCAAGAAATTCGTCTTCATGAATATGGTGACCGCGCAGACCTAGGCCTTCGCGCGCAGGGTGAAGCCAAGGTAGAGGGTAAGTTATTTGCAGAAACAAAGGCCAAGCTATCCGCGACTAAGAAGGCCAAGGCCAATGCTACTTATAGTATTAAGAGAATTTGTGACAATAACGAGAGAATCGATTTTAGTAACTCTGACTGTTATGTTGCAGGAGACGTTGCCTATTGTTCAATTGATGCAGAAGTAGAGTGTATTGGTGTTAATAAGAAAGAGCTGATTGTTCAAAAGGTAAAGGCCGGCTTAATTGATCCATCTCCAGCATGTGTTGATTATCTTAAGGAAGATTATAATATCGATGATAAAGTCGTCGAATATTGTAATAAGATCACTTCTGAAGTGCAATTTACTTGTATGACGTACGCTACAAGCTACTCTTCTTTCAAAGTCGCAAGTATTGCGGCCTGTTCGGCCTATGTTTCTCAATCTGAAGAAGTACAATTAGGCTTAGCTGTATTAAGAAATTATGTTGGCAGAGGTGAGCTCGATATGAAGTATCCTGCTCCGACTACTTCGGCAGTTCTATTAACGGCCGCTATTAATACGAAAGAAGAAAAAAATTGTGTTGAGAATTACTTAAAAACAGGCACACTAAAGGTAGATGAAGTTGAAAAGTCATGTATTCAAGACGAGCCTATTGAATTAGATGCGAGAGAGTATGAGGTTTTTGGCTTTGTTATTTCTCCTCGTACAGTTGAATATGGATTAAAAAAACCTGTAAGTGATACGGCCCGTGGAATTTTTGATCGCCTTGGCGACATTCTAGGTCTTTAGAAGAAGGTTATATGAGCACTATTCCAAGTTTAAAAAAATTACCAATTATCGGCAGCATTGGAGAGTTAAACTTCAAAGATTGCCTTTTTAAACAGCTTAATGAGAAAAGTAATGAGCTTGGTGATTCATATCGATTTAAAATTTTTAATAAAGATATTGTTGTTATTGGAAATTATGATCTCTACAAAGACGTTATTGTAAAAAAAAGAAATACATTCTTAAAGGGAAGTACCCTTAACGAGATAAAGCATATTAATAAAGGTAGGGCCTCAATACTTGATGCCGATGGTAAACAATGGCAAGACTTAAGAGGGGAGTTAGTCAACTTTTTTACTCCCAAGGTTCTTGAGAATCTCTATACAATTACAAATCGTAGACTTGAAAAGGATCTTCCACTTCTTGGTAAAAACTCTCTTGTTGATGACGTCGAAGTTTTAATGGGAAAAATAGCTTTAGCGATTACAAGTGAATTCTTTATCGAACACGACTTTAAAATTCAAAAAGAAGAAATTACTAACTCAAAAGCTGAATGTGATAGTTTTTATTACTTCCAAAAATTTCTAATTGCTGAACTGACAAAACGTATGAATTATGGGCCGATGTGGAAGTACCTACCAACTTTGAGCAATTTTCGTTTTTCTAAATTCATCAAAGAGGGGAAACAATTTGTTCGCCAAAAAGTCGAAGAAGGAACTACGAGCTATACTTTAATTACTCACTTAAAGGATCAAGGCCTTGATACTGAAGCAATCATTGGCCAAATTTATGGGCTTGTCGGAGCATCGTTTGAGTCGACTGCTGTTTCTCTTACTTGGGCACTTTACTTTCTTGCCCAAAATGAAGAACTCCAAGATGAATTATATAAAGAATTAAGCTTATTAGATCTTACGAATTCAGATTCTATTATAAAAAATCAACTGCTAGAAAACCATGTCGCGGAGACTTTACGTTTAAGACCGGCCTTCCCTATTTTATTTAGAGAAGCCGTCGAAGATGAAGATTTAACCAATGGAGATATAAACTTCAAAGTAAAGAAAGGTACCATTGTTTTTTCTCTTCTTGGTAAAATCCTGAATAATCAGCAGATCTGGGGAGACGATCACAACCAATTTAACCCACACCGTTTTAACAACTTATCTAGTGAACAAAGAAAGGCCTATATACCGTATTCAACTGGAACACGAACTTGTCTTGGACGAGAGATGGCCAGCATCGAAGTAAAGCTTATTCTTGCACATATTCTAAGAAGTTATCGCGTAAAAGCGGCTTGTGATTTAAGTAAAGTGAAGCCAAAACAGAAGTTTGTCTTTAGTAGTGATCGTGAGATTTCTTTAGAATTTATCCGTCGGTAAATTAATTATATGTTAGAATTAAGGAGTGAAACACTTCTTAATTGCTTTTCTATTTCTTAATTCTTTTGCGGCCCAGAATTTGAGTCGAAAAGAAGTTGATATCAATAAAGATGGCAAAGTCGATCGTATTGAAATTCGCCGTGGAAAAGAGCTTATTGAGATTCAAGAAGATCGAAACGGTGATGGAAAATTTGAGTTTATTACTAAGTTCAATTTAAAAGGTATTTATAAACAAACTCTTCAAGATCTCAACGGCGATGGAAAAACTGACCGTAAGGTTAGTTACCGAAAGCTAAATGATTCACAGTTTCAGGCAACAATCGAAGTCGATAAGGATTTTGATGGTATCTTTGAAATCAAGTATAAAAACACACAAAGTCTCATTCAAAAACAGGAGTGTCACTTACCTCAAGCAAAGTCTGTTATAGGCGAGCTATCTGCTTTTGTTAATAAAGTGAGCGCAAGCTTTGATGACGGTTTCCTCCCAACTGATTTTGGGTATCGAATTGAAAATGCTTGTCTTTCAAAATGGGGACAAGACTTTCCAAATTTCTTAAAGAGCTCAATCGATGATGGTATTGCTTGTCTGAAAAAGCTAGGTAAAGGACTAAAGAAGCCTGTCGGTTCAACTCGCATAGCTTATGAACTTGAAGAGTTACTAAAGAATGAGGAAGTCACGATTATGTGTACCGACAAGTCTGATGATCCAGCTTATTGGGAAGGAACTCTTGCCTATGCTTCGGTTTCAGAGGAAACACAAGCGACTTTTGGTGGGAAAGTAAAGCACCCCTATATGGCAATTAATCCCAGTCAGCCATCTTCCTTAGAATTCACACCTGAAGGAGACGCTGAAAGAAAGGAGCTTAGAAAAACGCTTTTTCATGAACAGCTCCATAACCTAGGTTACTCTCATGGACAAGGATTCGAGTTCTCGTATGCTTGTGAAGACTGTTGCTTGTCTTATAAGGGAGACGAGGAGAATGCACGAGTGGATGCCGCTTGTCGTGTTTGTCAGGGTGATTATGTTAGTGAAAACGATATTCGCTATGTAAAAGACTTTCTCGATTATTCAAAACAAGCATATCTAACTAGAAATGGAATACGTGCAACAATTATCTACATAAAAGAAAATCCAGATAGTTTGGAGGCCCAGGCCTTATTAGCAAGTTCACAAGGTGAGTATTTTAATCCAATCGGTCTACATTTATCGACTCTAATCATCTCTGACTGGGGTGAAAAAATGTATGATAATGAAATGGCAAATAATCTTATTGATAAAATTGAAGCGCAAAGCTCTGTTGATTACGTGGCCTACCCTTCAGCACGTATCGTTGCCTCAGTTTTTCATGAAGCATATATCAAACAAGATCCTCAACAAACGCTTAAACTCTTAAAAGATAATATTGAATCAATTAAAACAAATCTTAATAAAAGAATGAATGATACTGACATGTACAATGATTATTACGCTTCTAGTGTAAAAGATTCTTTAAGTATCATTATTGATGATCTATATTTAAATGATCACCTAGGCCTTGGGACTAAACATACTATTGAGCTTCAAAAAATTCGTGACTCTCTAAAAAATGAAGAAGATTATTACTAATGTCACAAAATAAAATACTAATTTCATTCTCTGCTGTTCTCATTATAATTGTTGCTGTTGCCATTGGCTTCGGTAAGTATAAAGACCATATGGATTCGCAATTACTTGAAAAAAGCATCATTCATGGCCACGGCGAAAAAGCATTGGCCGAACTTCAAGGGTCTATTTCAAGATTAGATATATCTAATGAAGCAAAAACGATAATGAGTGAATCTCTATTGAAAGTCTTAACAGCTATTAAGGATCTTTATACTAGTGATGATAATGAAAGCAATATCTTATCAGTAAAGGTTCTACGCTGTTTTTATCGAGAATTAATGTACACTCAAAAGGAATTTCAGTTAGACACTTATAAACTAATGCCTCTCAAGAAGTCTTGGGATGAGATTCAGTATCCAAGAGGAGCTTCAAAAACTTTTCTTCAAAAGAAAATAGGACGTATAGGTGTTGCGGCAAAAATTAGTAATCAGTTTTGCTTTGATCAAGGACTGGCCACTAAGTTACGGCCAGAGCCGAGAACGAATAGAGAGGGCCTTAAGGGCCTATTTAATGGGTTAAATATTCTTAAAAGAGTCCTTTAACCGTTGTTTAAATTGTTCTGTGCCCGATGAGTTTCTTATGATTAAGTATCTCACTCTCCTTATATTTATGATTTCCTTCATCTTAGTTTCGGCCTTCTCATGTTCTAGTAACGAGAAAGGCGAAGTAAAAGATAGAACCCCCAGCTCCGAAGAACTCAGCGATTATGACAGGCTTGATCAAAATTGGCGTGATAGGGGAATTGAGGCCCGCGATAATCTTGGCATGATTGAAAACCGTTTTGGCCAACAAGATATGTGTATCAAGGATTTTGAAAGAGCATTTTATTATTTCGCAGTACCAGAGCATGCGTATGTCCTTAAGGCCAAACAGGCCACAGGTATGGTTTATACCTTCAATATCTTGCACGGCAGTGAGCTTCGCGATGACCCGACATTTCTAAAGATGACGATGGTGAATTTCTATTATGACACTAAGGGAGTTTTGATAAAAGTCGATGTTCCTATTCTGGCCCGTGGCTGGCGAATGCAAATGTCTTCAAAAACACCTAATGGATTCATGATCGACAATTCAAAATGTTATTACTTTATTAATATTAATGATCCTTTTGAGTCTGGTGTGCTTTCAGTAAAATCAAATGGAAAAGATATTTAATAATATACGTAGTTATAAAATTAAGAATTCTTAAATACTGACAATGCCTCCATTGGGCTAGTCTTTTTGAATGAAAGCTCAACTCTTAATATTTCTTGTTAGTTTTAGTACTCTTGCCTTGGAAGTCGATAGCTTCACTCATCGTGATGAGGCCATAAGTAAAGAAGATGCTTTAGCGCAAGTAAATAAGTACGTAAATAATAAGATAAGTTCTGCTGTAGCTGAAGCCAATCATGCAGATAGGATTTTTGGCCAGAGGTGTAGTAACTATACCATTCGTCGAAAGATTAAGAAGAAATTCGTTGCTAGCCTAAAGGGGATCTTTGTCACAGCTCCAATTCAGCGCTATATCGACAAAGGAAAAATTGGTAAGGAGTACTTGGTAAAAACTAGAAAGAAAGAATCTATTTATCGCTATATTCCACTTATCTATAAACCCATTCTAAACCTAACTCCTTACTCTCCATTACTTAAGGTAAACGATGCTCTTATTGGAAGCGATAAATTTAGTCACATGTTTAACTTAGGCTATCTATACTTTCGAAAAATGGAACATGGCCTAAGTATTAAAGAGATCCTTCGTTATGGAAAAAACTCAGAAAGGATCATGTGGGGTGGTTTCTTTAATGGCATTGTTTCAAATGGTGACCTAGTCGCAAATTTTCAAGGGATGCGTTTTTATCAGCACCTCTTTGGTAAAGGAATTGATCCCCTTACTAATGATGATTTAGAAGGCGATGGTATTATCAAGTGTATTAATGGAAAGTTTCAAGTCGTCGCCGAAATTGACATGGCCGAATTTGTTGATGATGGAATGGATGAAGGTATAAATTGTAATAGCTACACTTCAAACTTTATGCGAAAAAATATCAAGAAGGCCATGGATAAGATTCCTATGTCGTGTCCTGTTGAAGTCGATCAATGTGAGATCCTTGGAGAGAAGTACTCTCATCTTTCAAAGTATCTCCTATATAGCGAATGTCGTTAGTCTCATCATATTTACAATTTTTGGCACTTTTTAAATATGATACGTATTTTAAATTTAATTTGAGATTAAGGTTCTTTTGGGCAAACAGGCTCAAGTATTGAAAATTCTAGGGGAGCCTATTATCAAGTTTCCAGCAGGCCAATAGCTCTCGTTAAAAATTTTGATCTGGCGCTCTTTACAATAATAATTAAGTGTAGGGAGAGTTTATGAAAGAGATTAATAAGAAGGCTCAACTCGTTGGGGCCATTAGTGGCCTAATCAGTTTTTTTACATTTCGCTTTGTTGGAATAACGCCTTTTATTCCACTAACTTTAATCTTTCTAAGTTTTTTAACAATAATACTAATCGATAATAAGACACAAAAAATCGAAAGTGAAAAAGTAGATTTTAACCCAATAACTTTTTGGCGTTTTATGACCGCTTCAATATTATTAGGTCACGCTTTATGGGCAGCAATTGCTTTCGTTATGATGATAGGACGAGGAATGAGTTTACTTGAGCCCGAGTTTGTCTTGGGTAGTCTTATGAGCATTTCTTACTTTGTATTAAGTGGATTCCTTATAAAGAATAAGAGGCCACGTATCTCATGTGCTCTTTCAATTATTTGTGCCTTAATCTTTATGACACTCAATCTTACCTCATTAGCAGAACTTCGTTATCAAGCTTTTGCGTCACTTATTTATTTACATACTTTTATTAGGCTTATTCATATCGCTTCAGCAATCAGGCTCCTGTGGCTATTAGATGTCGATCATCGCATGAAACAATACGAGAAAAATACAGATGATAGTTTTGATGTCGCTTAAAAATATTTACCGTGACAAATTTTAATCTTAAAAACATGACATGTTTTTGAACAAAAAGTAACATGTAGTATATCTAGGCATAATTGGAGTTATGCCTAGATAATCAAAGATGAAATTCGACGTGGGGAAAAATTGAATTATTACCCATGTGAATGATAAAATAGAATGTAACCAAGGAGCGGTTATGAAAGAGCTTAGATCCCTGTCTGGCAGGACTTCAAAGCCTGAAACAACACCATTGATAGAAGCACCCAAATACGATGAATATGACATGCTTATCTTATCTCAAGGAAGTATGCACAGCGAATTCGCACATAAGCATGAAAATGAAGAAGTCATTCATAAGACCCTTATGATAAAGAATAAATATATTTCATGGGCCTATGATCTCGTCGCTTCAAAAGTAACAAGAAAGAGGCCAGGGCTTGGAACTATCCTTAAGACATTAGTTGAGCAATACGATAAGGAACTTGTAAGAAAGAAGAGGCTTCTCACTAAGCTTAGAAATCTGTTTGATCTCATTATTGATGATACAGAACTTCTTATCTCTAATAAGAAGCATGGACGCCATAGTCAGGCCCAGCACTACCAAGCACGTGTTTTGAAAGGTCGCCATATTTTTAAACGCCTACATTTTGAATTCATGTTTGATGAAGACGATCTCTTAGAAGTCTTTACGAAAAAGGAATTGGCACAAATTAACACTTGGGTTATCTCTCCTAAGGAAAATCTTCTAGAAGCACTTGAGTCGTGGTCAAAGAGTTATAAGCATACTGTGGATGAAAGGTCGTTTCAGTAATGGTTGAGATAAGCTACGCTAGATCAAGGGCCATAAGGCCTACTCGTGCCCAGTCGAAAATTAATGATATCTTTGAGGACTTCTTAACTAAGTCTAATTCAGCTCACACTAGAGATGCTTACAGACGCGACCTTAAGAAGTTTCTAACGTTTCTGAAAGGATTTGAAAGCTTTGGGGGCCTCTCTGATGTATCTCAGCGCCATATTTCGGCCTACCGTGACTATCTGTTGAAAAAAGAAGAACTAAAAGATGCAACTGTCGCAAGGCATTTGTCTTCCATAAAGCGCTTCTTTGACTTTTTAGTGGAAAAAGAGCTTTGCTATAAGAATCCTGCAACAGGTGTCTTTCGCCCTAAAGTCGTTATGGAAGTTAAGACAAATGACCTTAGTGCTAGTGAGGTTATGGACCTGTTTGAAAGTGTCACACAAACAAATCGTGATGGTAGCGACAATCTAAGCGGCGTTCTTCACTATACTGTTCTAAAAGTTATGTTCTATACCTTACTTAGAAAGTCGGAATTAATTGCACTTAAAGTAGGGGACTTTGCTAGTGATAATATCGGAAACTATCTTCACGTAAGAAGTAAGGGTGGAAAGAAGCAGAAGGTATATATCTCCGATGAAACCTTTAATGATATCAAACACTATATGGATGTCTTTAGCTCACGTCGTGAATTTCATGAAACTGAACCTCTATTTACTTCTGGACGTAAGTCTAGTGTGCTTAGGCCTCTTAATCGTAATACTATTGACCAAATCTTTCAGAAATATGCCAAGCTTGCGGGGATCAAGCATAGAATCTCGCCGCACTCATCTCGTGCTACTGGCATTGGAAACCTCTATGAGAATGGAGCTAGCCTTGAAGATCAGGCCACGTATGCCAGGCACTCTGACCCTCGTATGACCTTTCTCTATAATAAGCGTAGGAAAGAAAAGATTAATGAAATAGCAAATATTGTGAATTATCTCAGTGATAATCAAGCAGATGAAGAAGCCTCGAACTAAGTTCGAGGCCTTTGAATTTGTTAATTATTTTTCGTAACCGCGAGCTTCAATTTCTGCTCTTACGATCTTCTTAAAATCATATGCATCAATAACTCCGCCGTAAACAACTGTGAAGTATCTTGGATTTGACTGTAGCTCTCTAAATGTCACAGGATCTCTTTTTCCATTTAGTGCTGCTTGAAGAAATGTCTTATATCCTCTTGACTCTAGGTAAGCGATACCTTCCTCAGTTAAAACTGTATTTCTCTTATATCCTTCACAGAGTGATCTGCTGTCATTAAGGTCATTTAATACGTCTAAAAACTCTTCATTCGAAATTTTATAGCGTTTTGCAACTGAGCGTTTAAATCTTTTAAAGTCTTTTTTATGATCTTCACTATTTTCATTCATCGTCGACACGAATCTCTTATAGAATTTGTACGTTCCTTTGTAATGAATCGATTTATAAAGAACAAGAGGTGACATCAATACTGCAGCTAATGGTGACATGATGATTGAATAACCATCTCCACTGGCCCAAAGAAACTGAAACATATCTTTATACTCACTACCCATAACAGCTAAGACGTTTTTAGAAGCGTTCTCACTGTGTTGGATTGTTGTATTTTCATAAATTCCTACACAATTTGCTGAAACAGATGCTGAAAGTGTTGATACCAGTGCAAGTGCTAAGATTAATTTTTTCATGTTTTTCTCCTCGTTTGTTTTCTGTGAGGACAAAGTAATCGAATCCTCGATTTCTCTCATTTACATCAGGTGACGTTTTAAAAAAGTGTGTAAGCTTTACAATGATTTAAGATTTTTTAAGTACTTATGAAGATGAAATACACCGATTATCCATTCATGTCATATCTTGATCTATGTAGTGAATATAAGAAATCTCGTGAACTCTTCTTTAAGACTCACGACGATGCCGCTGATTTTGCCATAACTTTATTTAAAGGATTTAAGAGTTATTTAAGGATCGCTGAGAATGAGTATGATTTAATCAAGTTAGTGCCAACAATCCAATTTAGTGAGGAAGACGAAGGAGAGTATTTCTCTCCAATAGATGAAGATGTGTCCTATACTCCACATGGTGCAGTTAAGCTTGCTGATAATGGCTACTGGATTTTCTCAATTCTTCTAAGGCTTCATATGGATGGAAATAAAACTCTCCTGCCTGCAGAAAATATAAAATTTGATATTAGTTATAAAAGAGTTCAACAGACAGTCTATTTTAAATATGTGCAAGATAGGCCAGATATGCAAATCAAGTGCGAAGAGCTTGTGAGTTATATGAAAGAAAACGTCTATCCAGAAATGGAGAAGACCGTTGTTGAATTTTATCGCAGCCAAGTAAAATTCTTTCAACACGATAGAAGCCTAGAGCGAAAAATTGGGCTCATTCCTTAGCTATACTTAGAATGTTGGCAGCTTTTTCCGCATTACTCTCTATCATGGCCTACTCTCCTGAAGTACATCTCTTAAGGGCAATATTGTATTCCAGTCACTTAGCTTGATAACTTTAAAGGAAGCTAAAGTGACTTTTCTAATACTATGAATTGATACGCTAGAACTCCAAAAGAGGTTAAGATTAAATTATTGTTTTCTTAAGGGGGAGTTCTTGAAATATACAAGATTATTTGTATTTGTTGCGATTATTATCTTTGGACTTAGCTCATGCTCAAATCCATCTCGTAGGCCACTTGAAGTTTTAGATCATGAAAGACTTATTAACGTGACTGCTTACCGATCTTTCTCAATTGATTACTTTAGAATGTTGGCCAATGTGAAATATCAGTATTCTCAAATCCCAGTATCAAAATACCCAGAGCTTAAAAATAATTCGGCCTATTTATATTATAGTTCCTTGGATGCAGATAAATTGTATGCAAAGTTCAAGCAAAACCTCAAATCAAAAACGAAGCGAGATGAGACTTATAGCTTCGCTTATAAGCTAAGTGATTATCCTGCTTGGAAGAGTTATGAGCATAAACGAAACTTCTATAATAACATGAATGGAAATAAGATTGTAAAGAGCTTCAAGAAAGTTGACCAAAAAGCATATAAGAAGAAAATTGCATATGCCAAGAGAATCCTAGAGCTAGAGCTTTCTTTTATTGTTGCTGATGAAATTCTAAAAAAGACGACTGATCAGATTCCTCAATACGAAACAAAAACTTTTATGAAGATTAACTTCTCTAGTATGATGAAGGTTTCGAGAGAAATTTCGCTGCCGTATTACTTTCTTGTCATCAAAAGTATGAAAGATGAAGACATAGAGAAAATTATCAAAATCTATGAAGGCCCAGAGTTTAAACTCTACAAGAAGGTCTTAATTGATACGGTTATATCTGACTTAGAAGAACATAAGAAAAAAGGACTAAGAAATGAAGTCTAAACTGCTATTTTTTATCATGTTATTTTCATCACTATCATGTGCAACAAAAAAGCTCAGTGCTGAAAATGAGGCCAGCTATAAACGCGATCAGAGTCGCTTTTCAAAGGTATTGGTCATCCCTCGCTATTATAACGCTAAAGCAGATGGACACCGTAGCAACAAACCACTAGGTGTTTCATTAGGACTTAACCCGGTGGAGCTTAAGGACTTTGAAATTTGTAGCTTAAAAAGCTGTAAAAACAGAAAGGAAAGTAGAAGGCTTAAGATCACAATTGAAACATATCAAGAGGCCGGTCCAGCTTCATTCCTATCTGCTATGACTCTAACAGTTATTCCGGCCAAGGAAACCACATGGCTTAGGGCCACAACAGTCGTAGAAGATGCTAATGGCAATGAAATTGAACGTTTCAGTATTGCCGATGGACTCGAAACTTACTATCAAATCTTCTTCGCGTTCGCCATGCCTTTTCAAACCAACGCTTCTGGCGAGGTTGTGAATAATCTGATTGAGCGAAGCCTGCAGGTTGCGTATGATAAGAAGCTTATTTAAAAGTTAAAAGGGGCGCGGGTACAAATCGAGATATTAAAAACTTACATTGCGCTTATGATGAATATTGCTGTGTATTTCTCAAAAAATGACCAATAAATGGAGATAAGTTGAATTTTTAGCAGTGTCTTTGCTCTTTCTTAGGATAAAGTTGCGAGATCTAATAAAAATCTGGGGCTAAGTATTGGAAATCTCCATTGGTACCCGCGCCCCTAAAAATTTCTTTTACTAAATAACCGGCTTAAACCTTACTTCATCGAGAACCTTGTTTAACTCTCCAATAATGAAGTCTTGATTTAGCGTATTTTCAAAAAGGATATAATCCTTAGGCATAAGCTTAAGTTCGTTTTTTATCTTAACTTCTTTAGTCTCAACAGCGCCGCCTTCATAAGACATTTTCTTCACTTTAAACTCAAAGCTTAGATTTAAGTTATTCTCAACACATGACATCCCCAGATTCATCGTCTGAATACTTGTCCAGTCTTTAATATCTGGTGGCGTTACCTTGGCCTGTACTAGGCCGGCCTTATTCTTTAAAGGTTTAAACTTGAACTTCAGGAAGTTTTCAAAGATTTCAATGAAGCTTAGAATATTCTTATTTGGGAGGATATCAAGTTGAAGATGGCCACATTCAAATGGAGAATCAAGATCGCCACAGACAACATAAAGGGAAGTGGCCTTCTCTGTAATAAGACAGTTTTCAGCAAGTTTAAAGCTAAAGCTTGTCTGCTCACCGCCTGCTTCAACTGTTTCAATAACTTTAAAAGCGGACTCATCCTTGGCCTTAAATTTCTTCATATTGACTTCACAGAGGTGGATACCTATTTTCGATAGATCGGCTTGTCCATGGGCCTTAATCGTAAGCTCTCCGTTTATCAACTCGCCCTGGGGCCAGCTTTCGCCAGCAAGCTCTAAATTCAACTCTAATGGTTTTAAGAAGAATGTTCCTCTCATAATATTTGCCTTTTCTTAATTTAGGTTAAAAATACTATTCTACTTCAAATAAGAGGTACATGCCACCTCGATACATTTTTTTATAACCAACTAAGTTTGTTGTAAACTTTGATGTGAATGGTTATAGTAAGATTGAATTTATCAGGTCAGCTATAAATATTGGCCGTTTTTATGTGGAATTTAGTATGAGTATAAAAAGAATAAATAGTGATAATTTTGAATCTGTCGTATCTAGTGAAAGAGGTGTTTTCGTTATCAAGTTTTTCTCTGATACTTGTGGCCCATGTAAAACAATGGCACCTGTGTTTGAAGCCCTGAATGAAAACAATCCAGACGTGAATGTTTATGAAGTAAATACCATGGAGAGCCCTGAAATTGCGCAAAATTTTGGTGTTCGTGGCGTTCCTTACACGGCCATTTGTGAAAACCGAGAAGTTCTTTATGACTTCACAGGACTTACGCCCCTAGGGAAAATTCAATACGTGATAAACAATATCAATGATTCTCACTTTCGCTTAACAGGTGAGTTCAAAGAACCGGAGATAAAGAAGAGTTACTTCTTTGAGGCAATCGTCATTAGTTTGCTAGTGGCCTTTGCTTTGGCCATCTTTCTTGCTGGGTAAAGTCCCAAGTAAGTAAACCTTACACGCCCCGTTTATTATTTACAATAAACATTCTAGAGTGCTGTAGTTTGAAATTTTATATACTTTTGGGGGAGAACTTTTGATGTTCACAAATATAGCTATTTTTACTATTGCAACTTTTCTTTCTTTTGGTGTTTTTGCACAGGAAAATTGTACTGAAGTTAATAACGTGACTGAAGCTCAGGTGGAGTGTGCCCTTGAAACTGCACCTAATTCATTAGCTAATTCTAGTGCCTCTTTTGCAAAAGTAATAAATCTATGTCGAAAATACTCACTTGATATTGAGAATATAAAGTGTGGATTAGATATATCTCCAGCAAATCCAAGTATCGGAGTTGAGCTGTGCCTGAATTATACTCAAGAGCAAAGAGAGTGCGGTAAAAATCTTGTATTCAAAAACTCAAATATGACAATCGTTTCGGCGGTTAAATATTGCTCTAATGAAAGTCAAGGGTCTTTAGATTGTGCGACTGAATTATCTAATTCGAAATCAATCTGGATTCCAAACTCTTTTAAAGATAATCTAAAAACATGTAAGAAGCATTCATCTGAAACTATTGACTGTGCAGTCGCGACAGCTTCTATCGTTTCGTCCGAATACGGTTTCGATTACAACTTAATGATGTGTCAAAAGCACGACTATGAAACTGTAAACTGTGTTGGACAGCTTTTTTTCCAGTCAACATTTGGAAGACTTCTAGCTCTGCACTTTGATGTTGGAGCCCTTTGTGAGACGCCAGGTGAGAAGATGACTCGTTGTGCAGTTAAATATGTAGAAGATAATGCTTCAACAAATGATTTACTGAGCACAAAAAGTTTAAAGAATATTCTGATTAAGGGATACTCTGAATGTATGTAAATCTCTCAAAGGGAATATAAACTTTTCATTAAGTTTACTAAGCAATGAGAAGTTTGCTAGTTATTGCTTATGAAAACAATTATTTTCACCTTTATCTCCATTCTTTTGGCCACGCATTCGTTTGCTGCAAATGATTGTGCTGAACTAAATGACGATTGTGCATACTACAGTTGTATCGAAAAAGAGCGAGTATGTGGAAAGCGTGGTTATCCTTTGGCCTTTGGGCAAAAATATTGTAATAAATTCGATTCTAGGATCGAGAAGTTTTCTGAAGATGGTAAGAAATGGGTTGAGAATGTTAAGGCCTGTCTAATCTCAGGCATGAATGAAATTTCAGCCGAGACAACTTGCCGAGATTTCAAGAAGACGGCCATCTCTCATCACGTTCCATGTTATCTGAGTGCTGGTTACTGCGAGCTTAGTAAAAAAGATAAAAACCAAGTCATAAGAATTGTCAGAGCGTCGGCCTGGAGAATTGATATCATTCTTGCTGGCTACCAAGTCATTTCAAGCTGCATGAGTGATCACTGATGGAATTGCTCCTTTAAGGACTTAATCCAGGCCTGAGCATTTCGAGATAGGTGATAATTCTTCTTAGTTACTAACTTAAGAGGGAAGTGAAACGTTCCCTTTGGATAGAGTCTTTTAAGCTTTCGCTCTTTAAGCTCTTTTTCAACCATTATGGAAGGTAAAATCGAGACACCTAGGCCTTCTAACACCATTTCCTTATGAGAAGTTAAACTATTGGATGAAATCGTTATTTTGACGTTTTTAAAGTCCTTATTCATCTTTGTAATTGTCGGGTATTTCTTCGTTGTGATATCATCCACTTCACGTGAACCAATAAAAGATCTTATAACATCCAAATTCTTATGTTCTGATGCCTTTATGACAAGATCATAGGGAATTGATGCCACTTCTTCTAGTTCAAGCTTATGAGCGTATTTGGCCATGTCTGGCGTATGAAAAAATAGTCCAAATTCAAACTCTCCATCTTCAATCTTATTAAATAAGTCAGATGAGAAGCTTGTGAAACACGCTGGTTGTACCTGCGGATATTCAATTAAGAACTCTTTTAAAATTCGAGGAACAAAGTGTGCTGCGATTGGCTCACTGGCACAAAACTTCAAAGGCCCAGAGCATTCAAATTTTCCGTCACTTGCGATTGTTTCAATATCTTCAATGGACTTAAAGATTTCGTCACATTTCTTATAAATCTCTAGGCCAATATCAGTTAGGGTAGTTTTGCGCTTTTCACGGTTTAAGAGCTTAACTCCTAATTGATCTTCTAGAAGCGCAACGGTCTTACTAATTGATGGCTGCTGGACGTACAACTTCTTAGAGGCCTTTGTGAATCCTCCATACTTTGCAACGTAGTAGAAATGCTTTAAATGACCTAATTCCATAAGATTTCCTATTATTCATATTTAGAATGATAATTATATTTATTATATATTATATCTATTAATTGGTTTCAACTATAAATACTTCAACTTGTAACTAATAGGAGAGTTTATGAAGGTTTTGGCCGCTTTATTTATTGTAAATTTATTAACTTTTACGAATGCATATGCATCAGGCTGTTTTGGATATAATGAGTATGTAACTTCAATTAGACCAGGGTATCTCACAACGGCCAAAGCTTATCGTGAAAGCCTGCAGATCAAGAGCGTCTACACTAATGTTTCAAATATCGTATTTTGGGCACAAGTAAATGATGAAAAGGTCTTCTTTCAGTCGAAATTTATGGAGCCTTCACTAGCGCAAAAAGCTTATGATTTCATCACTAACAAATTAGATGAAACACTGGAGTTGATTGCACAATTTAATGAAGTAGAATTTGAAATCTATGATGACTGTGATGACTACCGCGAATATGTCACACGAAACCAATACGTATTGAAGATAGATTTCAATGGATATACTGCCATTGAGTTTAAGAATTTGTAGGGGAGACAGGCCGTTAAATATATGGACATAGCTAAAAACATTACAAATATGGCCTTTGGATTGAGGAATTCTGGCATAGTAAATAAAATATTGTAATTTTAGTCAATAGGAGTCTCATTTGAAAAAATTATTAGTTTTAATTTCGACATTATGTGCACTTAACGTTTTTGCAAGTCAGTCGCTAAACCAATTTCCATTAAATTGTGGAATTTTTGAAGGTAATGATATGAATGCCGTTGAAGGTAAGTATACTTGTGATCAGTACCGAATTATTGCTTTTACATTATCGGGCGATGGTTCAATCAAGAAGAATGCGTTAAACGCAAAATGCTACTCGAGTTATGGTGATGCTTATTCAGACTACGAGAAATATCGTTCGATTGATGTGTGTAAGTAGAAAGAAATAAAATTCTAAACGATATATTTAAGGCAGAGATTTTTCTCTGCTTTTTTTATGTCTAAATATTAGGGCACGAAATATAAACTAAATTAAACTCTTAATTTTTGAAACTCTCAAAAAGCCTTGGTATTCTTTCATTTACATGGAGGTGCTTTTAAGAAACAAAAAAGACGCAGATAAGAAATATAATGAACTACATAGAATAATTTATGGATATAAAGCTTTCAGAGAGTGACTTATTTAGACGGGATTGAGTACTATAGGGGAAAATATTTTATATCATATAATATCAGTTATATGGGGTAAGGCTATATTCTAACTTATGATAATGATTATAACCCCAATTATCACTATCTACATCTAGGCAATATTTGACATAAAAAACGCGACAACTTGGTCGCGTAATTTATTTGAAGCTCTTAGAATCGATTTTAGAACGTCACTTTTTTTGTATTATTTCTAACGACAGAAATTTGTCAGTTGATATAACTTCTCGCATGCTCTTGCTGCTGAGAAACAATCTGACATATCACGTGAGATAAACATCTGTGATCCACATGAAACTTGACCTAGGTCTTCAACAAATATTTCATGTGTTTTTTCTTCCACTAAGCGGCCTTTGAAATATGCGCTCATTTTAATGATATTTTTACCCGTGTGTAGCACAGGTTTTTTTCGCAAGTTTTTTTGCCAAAGATTCAGTGATTTTTTCGTGCGCTGACTAGTCATATCGTAACGGAGAGTTTTTGATTTTTTTCTGCCTTTTTCATCCGTATATGACACGATGATTTTATCGGCCTCCAAATTTTGGCCCACAATGAAGTCTTCAAATCTTACGGGATATAGATGTCGCGTTTTGCATCCGAATGCCTTTACGGCCTGATTTGAGCCGTTGTCACATTTGATCCCAACACCACCAATTAAAGTGGCCGCTTCATAGGTATTTTGTTTCGTATTTTCGAAATTTAGTGCGTATGAGTAACAGCTAAAAATAGCAGATAAAATAACTAGGGAAAGTTTCATGAAAAATCCTTCTTTTATAAAACAATAAGTAAGCAAAAATTATTTCATAAAAGAAGGGGATTTTTCAATCACTATTTTAGACACCAATAACGATATCGTCGTCACCAGGTGCTTGTTTCACATCAAAGCATTCTACACGGTATAGGTGATCGTTTGACTCTCCTACTGATTTACGATTTTTAGCACGATCATAATGACGTGGACTATAAAGAACACGGGCCGAAATTGGCCAGCTGGCCTCAGTAATACCATAACCTCGGTCATCAGTTTCAACCACTGACCATTTTAAGTAACCGTTTCCACCAATGATAACGTTAGAAAAAAGCGCACGGCCATTGCCATAGTCCATAAGCATCTTCAGGTCTGGGCCAGTAATATTATTATATTGTTCGTGAAATACTGAGTTAATAAGACGCCCAGCATAGGCACGATATGAAACTGGGTTGACCTTTTTTTCAAAGATGTCCACTTGGCAACGAAATGCGATGTGATTTGTTGTACCAAAGTCAACGGTTGCTGCGATTGTTGATACTGCGGAAATAAGCGTTAATGCAATCGAGATTTTAGTTAAAATCTTCATTTGTCCCCCAACTGTAAATAATATTTAACAATTATTATTCAATTGGAGGCGAAGTTCATAGTTAAGAAAACTTAAAATTTACTTATCAGTTGGATTCAGATTTAGATATAGATTCCCACGAAATAGGCTCATGGCGCCACTAAGCGTATCCCCTACCTGATACTTACAATTAGTCCCGACATAGCGTACACCACGCATTAGAAGCTCACTTTCAGATAATGGGTTTAGATAAGCTCCCAT
Organism: Halobacteriovorax sp. GFR8; assembly: GCF_050955245.1. Lineage (NCBI taxonomy): Bacteria > Pseudomonadati > Bdellovibrionota > Bacteriovoracia > Bacteriovoracales > Halobacteriovoraceae > Halobacteriovorax > Halobacteriovorax sp. GFR8. Next base: position 1,517,153 of record NZ_JBPBLR010000002.1, read on the forward strand.
CCATACATCAGGATACTTTGTGCGAATGTGACAACCGTAGTCTGTGGCGGTTACTTCTGTAATTTCAGCAACTCCCTGGGCCTCTTCATACTCATAGTCATACTGATATTCATAGCGCTCAGCTTGATAAGACTTAAACCAGCAATTTGGCCTTGGTTGATTTAAAAGACCGGCCTTAAGTGTGTCCACGCGGCATTGATTTTGAGGGTAATCATTAAAGATTGTGACCTTTGAGATATGATCTGATTTTGCATTGATATCACTTCCTGGATAAATCACAGAAGCATCTCTAATGGCACCAAGTCCTCTTAGACACAATTTATCGTCCTTACATTGCGAAAGCTTTTCTGAGCTAATACCACTAATATCTACATTCTCTGCGCTATTGGCGACAAAGTATTTTTTCAAGCATTCATTCGTTGCAAAGTAATCAGACTGGGCCTCACTTGAGTATTTCTGTGTCGGCATCACTTTCGGATAACCTCCGATAATATGGCCAACTTCATGACAAGCAATAAGAGCAAAAGCATCTTTGGAAAGCTTATTTTTGCGAACAAACTCTCCGTGAAAACTAAAGCGCACAGATTCAGAGTGTCTTTTATATCCAACTGATGCATTTAGGGTTTTTGACTCCCAATTAATGTCGACTTGGCGATTCTTACCTTGTGGTAACTTTTGGTCGTAGATACTAAGAACGCTTTCGATGACCTCGCGAAACTCTCCCTCTGAAGTGATCACATTAGAGGCCAATAAATTAGTTGAGATAAGGCAAGTTGCTGCAAGTAAGATTGTTTTCATTCTATCTGTATAACAGATAATCTGAACGCAATGAGTAATATTGAAATCTATATATAGTGGTGTACAGATTTTGTTGATGCTAAATGGTGCTGAAAATCCCCTATTTTGACCCTTATATTGACCCAAATTTAACAAATTTCGCTATTCCTAAGTCATATTCTTTCCCCTATAATGTGTCTAATTACTTAAAAATGCGAGGAAATATGTCAGTAAACGGCGTACCATTTATTACTTTAAATCGCTTTGAAGATGGGTTTCGTGAAGAATTCCTTTCAGGCGTTGAAACACTATTTGATAACACACAATTTATCGGTGGACCTCAAGTTAATAAGCTTGAAGAGAAGCTAGCAGCTAAGACTGGAGCTAAGTATTCAGTTGGTTGTGCTAACGGAACAGATGCAATCCAAATCGCTCTAAGAGCAAGTGGCGTTGAAAAAAACGATGTCGTTCTTGTTCCTGATATGACGTTTTGGGCGACTTTTGAGGCCGTAGTCAACGTTGGTGCAAACCCTGCAACTGTCGATGTTAGTCGTGAAACTCTTCACTGGGATAAAGAGACTTTCAAAGAAGCTGTTGAGAAATTTAAGCCAAAGGCCGCTATTCTTGTTCACCTATATGGTTGGGCATGTCCAGATACAATGGAAATCAGACAAATTGCTGAAGAAAATGGCGTGATGCTAATTGAAGACGGTGCTCAGTGCTATGGAACGACAATCAATGGAGAATCGATTCTTGGAACTGCTAAGATCTCAACGACAAGCTTCTACCCAGCAAAGGTTCTTGGAGCTTCAGGTGATGCTGGTGCAATCTTCTCAAACGATGAAACTCTAATTAATACTTGTCGTACACTAATCAACCACGGACGTACAAGTCACTATAGCCACGGTCTAATCGGTTGGAACTCAAGAATTGGTGCTTACGAAGCGCTATTTCTAAACCTATCGTTAGAGCATATTGATGCAAGACTTGATTCACGCCGCAAGGCCGTTAAGTACTACCAAGAAAATCTTCAAGGTCTACCTCTTAAGATGCAATCAGTTCCTGCTCACGTTGGTGAAAATGGTTACTGTAGTGTTGCTCTTATTGAACCAGAGCTTAGAGATGGGCTTACAGCTGCTCTGAAAGAAGCAAATGTAGGATTTGGGACAATTTATCCAGGTGCCATGAGTAAGCAAGAAGGTGCTCCTGCCCACAGTGTTGGATCAATTGATCACGGTAATGCCGATTATATTAGTAAAGCAGTTTTAAACCTGCCATGTTTCGCCTATATCACGGAAGAAGAATGCGAGTACGTTTGCCAAGTAGTAAAAAATTATTTTTCAAAATAATCACTTTAGGGGCCGTTGTTATTTCGGCCCCTGCTTTTTCAAACGGAAGAACCGAAAGGATCAACGAGTTAGAAAGGCAAAAGAGTAAGAGGCCACCTCCAACCAACCAAGTTGGTCTAGGAACCAGTTTCTCATCTTCACTCTATAAAGTTGGGGATCAATTCGATATCCCAGTCGTTCCTTCAATTAACTACAATTATAAAAGATTCTCATTTCGCGGTATTGCCGCAAGCTTTCGCCTATTTCCTCTCACAAACCTGACCCTTACGCCAGACTTTAACAAAGTGGAGGCCGAGGCAGGAACATACAACGATGGACTCAAAGAGCGTGATCGCTCACTTGATTTAGGAATAACATTTCTCTTACCATCGAAGTGGTTTATGACGAGATTTAGCTACACTCATGATATCAGTGGCCGCTCTGAGGCCAGCAAGTACTATGTCTCAGTATCAAAAGCGTTTCCAATTGAACCTTGGAAAGGTGAAAAAATTGTTTTAATTCCAGGTCTTACGTATTCTCAGTATAGTGACAATTGGAGCCGTTACTACTTTGGTGTCTCTAACAGTGAAGCACGTGCAGGTCGTCCAGAATATACTCCAGGGGCCTCTCATCAGCTAAGTGCTAGGCTTATTGTGAATTACCCTATTGGCAAGAAGTACGTGCTTAATAGCTTCTATTCGTACACGAAGTATTCAGCTGCGGTAGAAGATAGCCCCTTAACTAAAAGAGGCTATCGTGAAAGTATTTTTCTTGGTCTAAATTATATTCTTGGAGAGTCGACTCGCTAAATTTGCTATCTAGTCAAGAAACTCAAAGGCCTTCTGTGCAAAGAGTGCATCAGGTAGGATATAAAGTGTCCAGTCAGTGATGTCGCTGTTAATAATCTTAAGGTTATTCTTCTTATAGCGATTATTATATAAGCGGTAATATGGCCCAATAAAGCGCTCATCAAGCTCAGCTAAAACCCTGTGTGCATTATCAGCATACGATCTAACACTACTTGGATGCTTAAGATCACTTATTCTTGTTAGTGCATCTCTTAATACCTTGGCAGCAGTTGCAATTTGCATTAGCTCGGCACCTGTTGTTGAGTAATTATCTGCATGAGACTGCTCATCATTTAAAACAGATAGCGCATTGTAACTATTAATGACTTTCATCAGGCGATGCTTTAATGAAAGCTTTGAGATGTCACTGTTATAGAAGAGACGATCATAAGCTTTTAGAAAGTCGGCCGGCGTCTTAAGCTTTCCATCTTTTACAGATTTAGAGATTTCATTGGCCTCTTTCATAATTAGGTAAAGCTCATGCTTATCAACTGTTGATGGATTAAAGACCATCTTGAAGTCAAAATTAATTGTCTCACTTGGGTAATCGATTCCAATACCAATTTTTCGTCCCTTAAAGTCCTGATCTTGAACTAAGAGTAAATCCCACACTGGTCCAGCAAGACGTGGGTTAAGTTGTAATAAGATATCTTTTTTCGTTGTAAAGACCTTCAGATAATTATTAAGAGCAAAGCCAGCAAGAGTTGCATTACCATTTCTCTCATCTGTAGGGTTTAGCATTGGCCCAGCAATCTTTAGAACAAGCTTTTTAAGGTTAGAGCCTACGATACCATTTTTAAGGTTCACATCCCCTATCATGGCATTTAAAACCGAGCCAAATAATCCAGCATTCTTTGCTGTACGGCCAATTGATTCAAGCTCAATCTTTAGTAGCGTATTGCCTAGGAAGATCTCATCTTCATTCTTTTCAAGAAGATCCTTCTTGTAGTCTTTTAATGCCACTGCATGAAGCTTTATTCTGGCACTAATTGATGAGCGGTTATTTTCGATAACATAATTCTTATCTTCATTACCAAACATATTGTTAAAGACTCTGGCGCCAAACCAACGCTTCTTCTTCTCAACTTGATTAAGAGCAATTGATAGATATAGCTGATTGTCTCCCTGTGATCTAACAGTTAGATCCTCAAGGATATTCACGCTTCCTTCTTCAAGGTTTGAGAGCATCGCCTTTGCTTCTTTCACTTGAGGCGCAATCGAGGCCGTAAGAATTGAATTTACCATCGATTCAAACTCTCTAAGATTAATCTTAAACGAGTAATCAGTTGGACCTTCATTATTTAGATCACCTGAAGTCCCCACAAAGTTAAGGCTATCTTTCTTCTCTGGACGACTGTAAATTTTTGATAAGAAATCCTTTGTTCTCACACCGTGACCGATGGCCAGATCAATATAGGTCTTATCCATTAACTTATCGAAGATCGGCTCAATATTCCAAACTTGAACATTATTTTGAGCATAGAGAATCTTTTCACTCAGAATTGTAGGGTCTAGGTTAATCTGAAGTCTTCCTGTGCGGCGATCGATTCCTAGGATATTATTAAAGAACTCCACAAGGTTCTCTTCAGTCATCTCCTCTGGAATCGAGTTAAATGGACTTTGAAGGTCTAGTTTTTTAACAGCAATGATTTGTTCTTCAGTCTTTACAGTCTGGGTGCGCTGGAAGTTCTCCTTGAAGCTTTCTAGCTTTTCAATAAGCTTTCTTTTTACTTCTGCTTCATCAACAATCACTTCATCTTCTTTGGTCGCAAGTGGATCGCTTATAAGGTAAGTCTTTAAGATATTTGCTGTAGCAAGTTTCGTAAATTCTTCAAGAAAGTACCCCTTATCTGTCTTAGGAGTTAAGTGGATACGTCCTTGGCCACTACCAAGAGTTGCATCTTTAATATCAAGTTCTAGAACACCTTTATCTCTCATATACGTATAAAGAGAAATTTCAAATGGAACAGAATCCCCATAAGTTTTGCTATCGAGGCGAATATCTGGATTATTAAAGTCAATGCCTTCGCCTTCAAGTCCCATTTCAAATAATGAGTTAAGCTCAAGATTCACACGTCCTCTTAAGATAACACCTGGTAGATGTGGTGCTAGGACAACATCCAATTCTTTAAATAGCGGCTCTTTATCAATAAGCTTAAAGTCACGGAAAAAATTCGTAAATTGTGACACTGCATTTTGCGAGATACGAGAATTTACAAAAGGCATCTCAGGTCCTTTGCGTCCTCCATTTCGAGTTTCCATATCCACAACATGTCTAAGCTTTAAATCGGCAATTGAGACCCTTAGAAACTCATCTGCTTGCTCAAAGAATTTAATATTGGCAAGTTGAGGTTCGTCAATAAAGTATAGGTCTTTTTGACTTAGTGCTTTTCTTGCTTTTGAGATAGAAGTCTTGAGTATTTCGTTAATGATCATTCTTTCACGATCATTCCAATTATAAATCCCTGTCGCTTCTAACAGTCTAGAATGCATTTTGGAGAGTCTTAGTTCTGTATCAGCACTGAAACCGTAAGTCTTATATTCTTGTTCACGAAGCTTCTTAAGCTCGTCAGCTGCAACTTTTCCTTCGGCCTTAACTCCTTTGATATAGCTAAGAGAAGGATTACCAATACCACCTTCAATTAAAAAAGATGCACCTTGCTTTGTTCCCTTAAGCTTCTTAGGTCCAATATACCAAACCTGAAGATTTTCAAGATCGCGGTAGCGAGTCAGGCCGGAGAGTTTCATAAAGTTGAAACGCAGACGAACGCGATTATCTTTCAAAACGATTTCTTCATTATCAAATAAATCTTTAATGACTTTAGAAAGGTCTTCATCAGAATAATCTGTTGGGGCCTTATCATCGGCCATAAAGTAATTGAGTAAACTACGGTTTCTTAAAAGTGCCGCCGTCACATTCGTTACGATGTGCATACCATTTGTATAATCAACGTCATCTAGAATAAATTTTTCAATTGATAGCTCTACATATTGGCCACGTACATATGGAGGAAAACCTAGAACAAGTGAAATCGAGTGCTCATTTAAAAGCTTATCTCCGGCCTTATCTTCCATCGACAAGAGCATTGAGTCTGGAATGATAATTGTGGCATCGAGGTGAAAGGTGCGATTGATAGGATCGAGATCGATCTTAGTAATCTCTTTAAAGCTTCCTTTTCCATCACCAACAAGAAGGTCTTGTAAATCATAGCGTAGAAATTTTAGAGGCCACTTAAGTGAAACCAGTGCTTCTTCATTACCCCATTCTTCATCGGCGCGAGAATTGATCGGTCCACTGTGCATCGGCTTGGCCTGCACTTGTGTCGAAAAAATAGTCACTGTCAAAAGAATTGCTAGTAGAAATTTAGATTTAAACACCTTATACCTCTCTCAATGATTTCTTAGGGGTATATGTTGCAACTAGAGTGCCAACTTTATTAATTTAGGTCATTGAGAAAATACGCTGGCATTTCACGTATAGGCATGCCACCAGCAAATCCGCCCTTACTCATGCATAGAGGATCCTGTGAGTCTTGCGGGCAGCGATTATAGCGCATACAATTATTGGCCGTGTCTTTAACGAGAGACCAGCCTGAACCGAATGTGTGGACTCCAATTACTGCATTTTGATCAAGACTATAAATGGCCGAGCCAGAGTTTCCACCAAAGACATCGAGGTTGTACTCTAAAGTTGGCCCATTATCATATTCAACCTTACCTTGATCGACTATTTTTAAAGGTGCCCCAAGTGGGCTTCCTACAGTAATCAACTTTTCTTCTTCTTGGAAATCTGTCGAAAGTTTTAAAGGCCTTGTATGTGAGACAGATTCTTTTAATGCGATGATTGCAACATCTGCTTCTTCCTCAACATCAAAGAGTACATGAGTTACCTTTTCACATTCATAAACTTTCTTATAAGTAGAATTTTCTTGTGTATAATCAAAAACAAAGACAAAGTTATCACAGAAGTTATACTGATCACCCTTGTTTAAGAAAACACAGTGACCTGCGGTCATCATCTTGTTTTCAGAAATTAAAAAAGAGCTGCACTCACCAATTGAATTCTGATGGGCGAATCTTTCGTCGGGACATAAGTTTGAGCGTTCTTTAATGCTAACAAAGCGCTCTAAGTTATCTTTATGTATTATGGCAGCTGTCGCATCAGAGACAATATTCTTACTTACTTCACGGCGATTATCATCACCATAAATCATCTTATTTGATTTAATAAGAAGCTCAGCATCCTGATTGTGACAAGATAAGAATATAGTTAAAAAGCATAGGCTTAAGATAATTCTCATAGGCCACAATATAAAGTCTTGGCCTTAATTATGGTTAATTTTGTAAACTCGTAACGGGCCGTAAAGTAATTGGCCATTTATGTCATTTTGTGGAAAAATTTTAAATAAGTTTTGTTACTCAATTATCATAGGGAATTATATGGATATTTCTGTATTTCTTGCGCAAACTGTAGATATCCTTTGGGGCCTACCATTAGTGATGTTACTTGTTGGTGGTGGTTTATATCTAGTGGTGATTTCGCGTTTAAAAATGCTTGCAGGCTTCATTCACGCGCTAAAACTTATTGCAGGAAAGTATCACCACGCTCATGATGATGAGAGTAAAGGACAAATTTCACACTTTAAGGCCTTAACAAATGCCCTGGCCTCAACGGTTGGTATGGGAAATGTTGCTGGTGTTGCGGTAGCGATTTCACAAGGTGGCCCTGGTGCAATATTTTGGATGTGGGTCGGTGCTCTTATTGGGATGAATACCAAGTTCTTCGAGTGTACGCTGGCCGTTATGTATCGTAAGAATGATCACCACGGAGAAATTCAAGGTGGACCGATGTATACAATCATAGAGGCGCTTCCAAAGTATATGCACTTTCTTGCTTACTTCTTTGCTGTGGCAGGACTCATTGGTACTCTAGGAATTTTTAACACGAATCAAATGGCAACCTTTATTGAATCAAATTATAGCATTCCAACATATATAACAGGAATTGTAGCTGCCTTATTAATAATTTACATCCTTATGGGTGGTGTACGAAGAATTGGAGGTGCAACTTCTAAAATCGTTCCTGCCATGTGCCTACTTTATGTTGGTTGTGCTATTGCTATCATTATCATGAATCTATCAAGTGTTGTGGATGTGTTCTATCTCATATTTAATGAGGCCATCAATGGACGAGCGGCCGTCGGAGGAGCTTCTGGCCTAGCAGTTGTCCACATCTTTAAAACAGGAATAAAAAGAGCAACATATTCAAATGAGGCCGGTGTTGGTTCAGCGCCTTTGGCCCACGGAAATGCCAAAACAAGTGAGCCTGTGGCCGAAGGCCTCGTTGCAATGGTTGGCCCATTTATTGATACAATTATCGTTTGTACGATGACTTCAATTGTTATCTTAAGCTCGCTTACTCCTGAGGAGCTACAGGGTTCAAATGGTGTTCTTATCACTCAAATGGCGTTTGTGAAAAATTTTGGAGTTATGGGTTCACACTTACTAGGCCTATCAATTATTCTGTTTGCTTTATCGACTATTATCGGGTGTTCAAATTATTGTGAGAAGTGTTGGGATTTTCTCTTTGGTGGAGTGCCTCTTTTAGGAGCAAGATTAACCTTTGCAATCTTTTATGCCTCAACGGTGCTTTTGGGAGCAGTCTCAGCACCAGATGATATGGTAAATGCTATGGATATTGGCTTCGCCTTGATGGCCATTCCAAATATGATTGCCACAATTTGGCTAGCGCCAAAGGTTAAGCATAAGATGGATGATTACTTTGCTAAGTATATGCGTCCGTAGATATCGGCACACTCACCTGTGGCCTCAATTGACTTGAGAGTACGCTGCCATTTATTTTCAAATGGTATATCACGACAGTCATTATGACTAACTCCACGTTTCATAATCGCTCTGATTGTGCCTTTGCAGTTGTTTGCTTCGATAAAAAAGCCTGTGCTAAAAAAAGTGTCTATTTCTTCAATGACTCTAATATCAACCTTTTGCTTAATTCGTTTTTCAAGAAAATCATTCACTTCTTCTAAGCAAAGATTATCATTCTTAAGTGGGATTCTTTCTTTATCAAAACCTAATTCTACGATTTCTTGTCCTTGTGGGTCCTCAGGCATTTTTCGAGAGATTTCATACTTATCTTGTGTTGAGAGATCGTGATAGCCTCTAATATGGTTCCAACCATAGCCCCAAGCATAACCTGTATGAAATGATGGATTGCCACCGATATAGACAGCAACTTGCATGGCCTTACCAAATATCTTAGAGAACACATCTGAAACACATTGCCTAAGTTCTTCGTCGGCCGCTATTTTTTCCATCAGAGTTCCACCCATCCAGTAGCTAACGTCATGTTCAATACAACAATGTTGCCATAACTTTGGAGCATTAAATGTTCCTTGTGGTGAAATTGATGAGCAACCATCTGTTTGAAATGGCCTTAAGTAATTTTCAACATTTCTTTTAGACAAAACCCCATCATTTAATTCAAGTAGGCCATAATCCTGAGCATAGGAATAATTCACGCTAAAAATTGAAAATAGGATAAGTAATAATAAGAAACGCATTGGCCAAATATAGCAAATCATTAGCTATATTCAGAAATTTATGACATTTCTACATGGGTGTAAAAAGCTGTGACACTAATTTCGATAGAGACTGTGGGGCTTCGTTTTTATCCTTTCTTGTTGATTTTCTTGTGCTGATGCTGGTTCCCGGTCACCCTTATCACGCTCCACAATCATATAAGTAATCATGGCCACCCATAAAATGATGGCCACGATTGATAGGATAGTATTTCTGATCTTAAAAAAATTCTTATAAACCATAACACCACCTACTTCATTGAAATAACTTTTGGCTCAATAGGCTCAATGCCTGGAACCTTCCATTTCAAATCGAGAATCTCTTGTGATGGAATATATAGTCTCATGATGACATAGAAATTTCCTTTTGGAGTTGCCAACCAATTGGCCTTTTGCTTTTCATCCATCGGTATACGATTCGACAGATATAGGTCAAATGAACCATCAGAATTCTTAGTGAGATTACTGCTATTATTCAGCGAATATCGTTCGAGATCATTTTTTATAAGCATTTTGCTAACACTGTCATAGACAGTGACCGACCAGAACGCTCCAACCTTTGGCCCACTCTTAAAGCGAATTCGATACATTTTAGAGCCAGTAAGTTTATTTCCTTTTATATCGACTTCGGCCAGAGGATATAAAGCTTCCTTCTCTCCTTGTCCTCCTAGGTATGGATGAGAGACCATCGAGCGTAGCGCATAATCATCCCCAAAATTATCTAGCCCAAAAACATAACTCCAACCGTTTGCAAATTTTGTATTAGCTGGGTTTCTGATTTGAGCAGCTGCGACTTGAGGGCCATCATTTAACACTTGAACTAAGACATCTTGAACGGCCTGTGAGAGCATCTCTTTTCTAAAACCATCATTAGTAAATCCAATTTTCTTAAATTGTCCAAATAGGGCCTTTTCTTTATCAGCGACAGGGTTTACCTTTAGGTACTCTCCTAGTTCTTGAAAAAATCTTAGTGGATCACTATCGCTTCCTACGCGCTTCTCAAGGGGATAAATTCTCACTCGGCTTTTCTTTCCTAGGTATTCATCTAACTCTGTAAGCTTATACTGATCTTGGATTTTATGAACCTTTGTTAGCTCCTCATCCATATCTTCTGACTTAAGTATTTGTGTGCGTCCCCAAAGCCAAACTTTTGATGTTGGTGCCTCAACGATCGTAAGGGCTGAAAGATTCTTATCCTTCTTGTACATCTCACTTGTATTTGGCGCCACAATTAAGTATTTCTGCGCATTTGTACCTGTTGTTCTTGTCCCCACATACTTAATGAGGTTATGCCACATATCGAATACATCAATAACATAGTAGCGATCCTTGATTGCAGGAACTGATAGAACCATTGGTGACTGATTTAAGTCTAAGATAGCACTTGAATAAAGAGTGTCCTGATTGGCCGTAGGCATATCGGTATCAGTTGGTCCTGGCAGACGTCTAGAGTGACCAAATTCGTTTAAAGGTGCACGGTAGCTTGTTTCAGGCTGCTTTTGTGTTACGTCAGTATAAGTGCGGGCGATATTTTCCATTCTAACAAGTGTTGACCCCCAAAGATAAGCATTTAGGCCAAGAGCATAGGCTTCTTTTAAAAGCGGATCTTCTCTTACTGGAACAGAAGCAATTGACCTCTCTGCGCTGCCACGTTCTTTGCCATAATAAATTTTATCAATGGCCGCTTGAGAGAGATGCGTTCGATAGCTTTCTGGTGTATTAGTTTGAATAAGATAAGTAACAGTTGATATCCATGAGATAGCAAGGACCACCCCTAAAGCAGGAAAAAGGTATTTTTGGTAACTTGATTTGCTCATCGCTATTTCCTTGTTTTATTGTGTGCATAGTCACAATATAGCGCAAGGAAGATAGCAATGAACTTAATAATCGTGAATTAAGGTTAAGTATTTAAAGAGTCAAATGCCTACCAAGTCCAACTCCCGGATACTCTCTCTTATTTGCACCGGGCTGTGCATATCCATTAATTAAAACTCTTCTTGGTGAATCTGTTTTATTAAGAGATGACGAATGAAAAGTGTATGGCCCAAAGAACGCCACATCACCGGCCTTTAGCTTAAGATCAATAGCTGGTAGTTTATCCAGTAATTCATCAATAATCTTCGGGTCTTCTTTATAATTTAGGTGCCCTTGAAGGTGTGATTTAGGGATGAACTTAAGAGGTCCATTGAGTGAATTCATATCATCAATGGCCATAACTGTTTGAACGTAACTTCCTCGCCCATCAACATCTTCCCACATCTCTGTCCCATAACGACGATGTTCACTATCTTGATGCCACTTAAACTCGACAATTTGTCCAGGCAGCTTAAAGTGGGCCTGATTAATGAGCTGAACCATTTCATTTGATTCGAGAATTTTACTCACTATATTTAAGATTTTCTTGTCAGCACCAATATCAAGAAGGTGTTCATCATAACCACCACACCAGACAATGCGGTTCAATGCATTCTTGTCAAAAACGAATTGCGCTAGCTTGAGCATCTGAGTTTCATCTATCGTTAGAGATGCCTCATAGAGATTATCAAATGAGCGCTTGATACGTTTAATTTCTGTGTAATCAAAAAGGCCTTCGACAATGCAAAAGCCATTTTCATAAAAATCTTTTACTAATTTATTATAATCTAATTCCATAAAGTCATTATAGCACGATATTAAGCATTCTTCTTAATGGCTCTGCTGCTCCCCAAAGAAGTTGATCCCCACTTGTAAAAATATTTAGGTACTCATCTCCCATATGCATCTTACGAACTCGGCCAACTGTCGTCTTAAGTGTTCCTGAAACATAGCGCGGGTTTAGCTTTTCACGAGTGGCCTCTGGTGTATTTTCAACAAACTCAGTATATTCAGAAAAGTTCTTAATCATATCTTCAATTGTTTTAAGATCAACTGACTTATTAAGCTTTACTGTTAATGCTTGTGAATGCGAACGTAGTGCTCCGACTCTTACACATGTCCCATCAATAGGAATTGGATTCTCAGAACGTCCTAAGATCTTATTTGTTTCACTAAATGCTTTCCATTCTTCACGTGTTTGGCCATCTTCGACAGCACTATCAATCCAAGGGATTAAGTTAAGTGCCAGTGGTACACCAAAGCAGTCACTGTCTAGCTCATTACTTTTTAAGAGATTTGAAATATTTTGATCAAGTTGAAGAATTGGTCCATCCATTAGAGGCTTGGCCATATTTCCAATTACTTCCATTTGTTTAAGAAGTTCTTTCATATGACGAGCACCTCCACCTGAAGCCGCCTGATAAGACATTGTACTCATCCATTCAACGAGCCCTTCTTGGAAGAGGCTTCCAATTCCCATAAGCATTAAACTAACAGTACAGTTTCCACCTACAAAGTTTTTAATTCCATCGTTAAGGGCCTTGTCAATGATATCGCGGTTAACAGGATCGAGAATGATTAGCGAGTCATCATCCATTCTCTTTGCAGAAGCAGCGTCAATCCAAAAGCCTGGCCAGTTAACCTTTTCAAGTTCAGGGCGTACTTGCTTTGTATAGTCTCCGCCTTGGCAAGAGATGATAATATCCATATCTGCAAGTTCAGAGATATTATTTGCGTCCTTAAGCGTGTGAGTAGCATTGTAAATAAGTGGACCAGCTTGGCCAGCTTGCGAAGTTGAAAAGAAGTATGGATCGATTTTGGCAAAGTCTCCCTCGCTCTCCATTCTCTCTAAAAGAACAGAACCAACCATTCCACGCCAACCAATAATTCCTACTTTTTTCATATGTATCTCCAGAGGCAACGGCCTTTTTTATTTAATTATGCCTAAAATTATAAAAGTATAGACATCAATGTGTCTATCCACTACAATTAATTTCAATTGAAGAGGCGCAGTGTTCAGAGCGTGTTGATAAGGGTGTACAACTATTTTAGTCCGTTATCAGTCAACACAATGGGAATATTGCCGAAATAAGGCCAGAGTGTACAGCTTGTCTTATTGGTCACTAAGGGAGAAGCCTTAGGACTGTCATATAGTAAATTTTAATTAACGAAATTAGGATTTAGTTATGTGGAGAGCTTCAAATGCAAATGTTAGCTTATATCTTTTAGCTAGATGTTTTTTTGCATTTCTTTATTCTCCTACATACAATTATCTTAATTTTAAAGCTTTAAACGTTTTTACTTTGGAGACTTATGTCAACTCAAACAAATGAAGTTATTGTTGCGAAATTTGGTGGATCATCGATGGCAAATCTTGAGGCCATGACTCGTAGTGCTCAAATCAGTGTTAATAAGGGCGCTAACATGGTTGTCGTTTCGGCCGTCTACGGTGTTACAAATCTTCTTGTGGAGATTTCTAAAAAAGCACCTGCTGGTAACGAGGCCCGAGTTAATGAACTTATTCATGAAATCGAAGATAAACACCGTGAAATCCTTCAAGAAATGCAAGCTTCTGAGAGCTTAAGAGATGATGTAACCCAACTTCTTTCAGAAGTTAATATGATCGCAAAAGGCATGCTTCTTTTAAGAGAGTGCTCAGACCGTGCCTATGATTCACTTGTTAGTCTTGGTGAGCGTCTTTCATCTCTTGTTTTTAGTGAGGTTCTAGCTCGAATCAATGAACAATCGGCTTCAACTAAGAAAGTCGAATTATTTGATATTCGCCAAGTTCTTGTAACAGATGACAATTTTACAAAAGCTGCACCTGATATTGAGGCGACTAGGGCCCGTGCAGACCAGTTATTAGTTAACGCAAAATATGGCGACATCGTCTATGTTTCACAGGGATTTATCGGAGCAACTAGCGAGGGACTAACGACAACTTTAGGACGTGGCGGCTCTGATTATTCAGCGGCCCTCGTAGCTGAGGCGATGGGTGCTGATACTCTTCAAATTTGGACCGATGTTGCAGGTATTGCAACAACAGATCCACGAATTGTTAAAGAAGCAAAACTTCTAAATGAAATTACATTTTCTGAAGCGGCCGAGCTGGCAACTTTTGGTGCAAAAATACTTCATCCAACGACCTTAACTCCTGCCTTACGTGCCGGGATTAAGGTCTTTGTTGGATCGAGCTACGAACCTAATGAGCCAGGGACATGGATTAAGAGTAGTACCGAGTCTGCACCGTTAATTCGCGCAATGGCATTAAGACGTGAACAAAGCCTTGTCACGTTATCGACGCCGAAAATGTTACAGGCCCATGGTTTCTTATTTGAAATTTTCAAGATCTTTAACGAATTTAAAGTCAGTATTGACTCAATCACGACGTCAGAAATTTCTGTTGCACTTACTTTAGATGATAGTGCTTTATTAAATAAAAAGATTATTGATCGTTTGGCCGAGCTTTGTAGCGTGAAAGTAGAAAAGGACTTAACATTAGTAAGTCTTATTGGAAATGAAATTAATCACACGCCAAATATAGCAGCACGAATTTTCAGTGCTATTGATGGAATAAATGTTCGTATGATTTGCCTAGGTGCCAGTAAGCACAATTTTTGTTTCTTAGTAGGTAAGAATGACGCTGATGAAACAATACAAAGATTACACAAGGAATTCATTTAATGAAAATTGCACTTTTAGGAAAAGGAAAAACTGGCTCAAAAGTTATTGAACTATGCGAATCACCAGAATATTCACATATAGAATTAGAAGTTTTTGACTCAAAAAATTATTTAAAGAAAGATGATCTTAATAGATTTGATATGGTCCTCTCTTTTTTGAATGGAGATGTTTTTTTAGAGCACTATTTTGAATTATTAAGCGAGTCAGGAATCTGCGTAGTAACTGGTTCTACTGGATTTGCATGGACACCAGAGTTAGTAAGCAAAATTAAGTCACCTTGGATTAAGGCCACTAATTTTAGTTTAGGGATGAATTTAGCTAAAGAGATGATTCGTATAGCGGCCAAGGCACAAGCTCTCTTTCCTGCCAGTGATCTTAAGTATGAAATTCATGAAGTACATCATACGAAGAAATTGGATGCCCCAAGTGGCACTGCCCTTTCATGGCAAGAATGGCTAGAAAATGACTCAACTATTACAAGTGAGCGCACTGGCGATATTATTGGAATTCATGAATTAAAGATTGATACTCCAAATGAATATATTACAATTAAACATGAAGCTAAGGATCGAAAAATTTTTGCAGCAGGAGCTCTTTGGGCCTGTGAACGTGTAAAAGACTTAACACCAGGTCTTCACGACTTTAGCGATATTGCATTACAAGTAATAAGAGAAAACTAATTAAGGAGCTATTTCAATGGCAAATCACGATTATATTAATTCAACACCACTGTGGACGGCGGTTATCACTCCCCTAAACTCAGACCTAACGATTGATCTTGACTCTCTAGAGTCGATTTTAAGAGAGCAAGAAGCTGCTGGAAACGGAATCCTTATTCTGGGATCAACTGGTGAGGCCTTAAATCTCAATCTTGAAGAAAGAAAAAATATCTTAAACTTCGTTATCGATCTTGAGTTAAAAGTTCCACTGATGTGTGGTGTTGGAGGCATTAACCTTGCTGAAACATGTGAGTGGGTTTCATACTTAGATGGACTTGAAATCGATGCCTATCTTATGGTGACACCTCTTTATGCAAAACCTGGAGCTGAAGGCCAATATGAGTGGTTTAAGGCCCTTATGGACGTCTCAAATAAACCAGTTATGCTTTATAATGTTCCATCTCGTGCAGGGATCGAGTTGTCATTTGAGGCCGTGAAACGCCTTAATAAGCATAAACAATTTTGGGCCATCAAAGAAGCAAGTGGAAGTCCTGAGAAATTTGCAAAATATGTAGAAGCAGCTGGTGAGCAAGGCCGAGTATACAGTGGAGATGATGGAATGCTACCAGAATTTGCGCCACTTGGTGCCAAAGGACTTGTTTCAGTCGCTTCAAATCCGTGGCCTGCCCAAACTCATGCATACACTGTGGCTTGCTTAAGTGGCGAATTAAGTGAAGAAGAAACTAAAATGTGGGTCGAATCAAGCAATGCTATGTTCGTTGCCTCTAACCCTGTTCCAGCAAAATGGTTAATGAAAGAAAATGGACAAATTAAAGACGCAAGTCTTCGCCCACCTCTTTCAATCAAAGATATGAAATTAGAAACAAATGTTTTAAATGCAAATAAGAAAATAAATGAATGGAGAAAAGCATAATGACAATGACAGTAGATGAAATCCTTCTTGGACTTGAAAGTGGAACTCTAAGATCAGCTTCTAAAGTTGATGGTCAATGGGTTGCAAATACTGAAGTAAAACAAATGATCCTTGAGGTTTTTAAGGCCGGAAAAAATGTTGAACAATCTGAATTTGGTTGGCCAGGTTTTGTGGACAAGCACAATATTCCAGCACAAAAATTTACTGTAGACCGTGGTGTTCGCATGGTTCCAGGTGGATCAAGTGTTCGTCGTGGTGCTTACGTTTCAAGTGGTGTAATTATCATGCCACCTGCATATATCAATATTGGTGCATACGTTGATGAAGGGACAATGGTTGACTCTCATGCACTCGTAGGCTCTTGTGCTCAGATTGGAAAGAATGTACACCTTAGTGCTGGCGTACAAATTGGTGGCGTTCTAGAGCCAATCGGACTTGCTCCAGTAATCATTGAAGACGATGCTTTTATTGGTGCGGGGGCCGTTATCGTCGAAGGTATTCAAGTATTAAAACGCGCTGTTATCGCCCCTGGAGTCATCCTATCTAAAGGTGTTCCGGTATATGACTGTGTCAATGAAAGAAGATTAGAACCAGGAGAGCCTATTCCAGAAGGTGCTATCGTTGTTCCAGGAACAAGACCTGTTAACGAAAAACTTTCATGGGCCAGAGATATGGGACTTTCAATGAATTGTGCCATGATTGTAAAATACCGTGATGAAAAATCAGATGCCTCACTTGAGCTAGAAGCATTTTTAAGATAAGGCAAATACTGGAATGGAAAAAGTTTTAACGAAGTTAACAAAGAGATTAGACTCATCATTTTACTTTTATGATCTAGATGCACTTGAAGAACACCTTCGCTATATCACAGATAATAAAGATGAGAGCATTAAGCTTTACTATGCTTGTAAGGCAAACCCTTTGTCTTCGATTTTAAAACTTATCAGAAACCTTGGCATCGGCGTTGATGTTGCTTCCAAGGGAGAGCTTACACAAGTCGTGGCCAGTGGTGTGAAGTCTAGTGACATCATATCAACTGGCCCAAGTAAGTCACGAGGATACATCAGAACACTTCTAGAGCATGAAATAAATTGCGTCGTAGTGGAAAGCCTCTACCAACTGAAATGGCTAAATGAACAAGCAAGTGAGCTTGGAGTTAAGGCCCGCGCGCTCTTAAGAGTACAATTAGAGTGGAACTCACAAGAAAAATCAGTCCTAGGTGGTGATGAGATTACGGCATTTGGCCTAGATGAGTCCACGTGGGCGAAAATTGATTTATCAGAATACGAAAATATTGAGGCCATCGGCTTTCACGTTTTTCAGTGGGGTAATATTCTTGATCCCAAAAGACTCGAAGAAGTCTGGGATAAGACATGTGAGCGCATCAATGCCCTAGCAAACAAAATGAATATCACTCCTGAAGTCATTGATCTTGGCGGCGGACTTGGTATTCCCTATCAAAATCAAGACGAGAGAATTGATTTTAAAGATATCAATGCGGCACTTATGCGCTTAAAAACTAAGCATAATTTAAAGAAAATTTGGATGGAGCTAGGGCGATTTGCCGTTGGCGAATGTGGGTTCTACTTAAGCCAAGTTATTGATCGCAAGAATGTACGTGGCCAAGAGATACTGGTTCTCGATGGTGGGATTAATCATATTGCGCGCCCTGCCCTTACTGATCAGGCCTTCCCTTGTCGCGTATTAAATGAAGACAAAAAATCACAAGAGACCAGAGAATTTCATGTTCATGGCCCTTTGTGTACATCATTAGACAAGCTTGGTGTCTTTGAACTACCCAAAGATTGTGATTACGGAGACTGGCTAGTTTTCACTCAATGTGGTGCTTATGGTTTTACAGAAAGTATGCCATTTTTCTTATGTCATAATCTGCCAGCAGAAGTCGTCTCATATAAAGGGGACGTCATGATTCCTAGAACAATTAAAACAAGTGCTGACTGGGTTGAATAGCTCCACTCTTAAAGCGTGTTAAGAATTGGAATATTCTCTAGTTGAATATTTGGTGGTGCCATCTGTCTTAGCTGTGCAGGAGTGAGTCTTGGAAGCCCACGTCCAGGACCTGTAGAGTCTTCAGAAGCACAATTGTCACCATCACACTTAGTAACAACATACTCGGCCTTACCATCACTTAGTCCAGAAATACTTATTTCTGAATCAGCAAAGCTATCGCTCGTCACTAATTTAAAATCACCATCGCCAACCTTACATTCGACAGAGACAATATAATCATAGTCATATGAAGACAGCTCATACTCTTTTGCGCTTTCAAGAGATGAATTGAGAGTGCTTACTTTTTCTTTGCGATTTCCTTCTTCATCTTCTTCAAAGTATGTCTTTTTGATCTTACAGGCCTTAACTTTTTCATTTGTGAAAGTCACAGTAATGGCCGGTTTTGACCCATTAAAGTCAATTGAGAGATCAGCATCTACTTCATCTCCAGGAACATCTGTATTGTCAGGTTCTGGATTTACTGTTGGAGTAGGCTCAACAACATCGGGCTCATGTACGACAACTTCTTGATTTGTATTAACTTCTTCCACAACAGTATTAACCACTTCAGCAATAGCTGCTGAGGCATTTGACGTGTGAACCGCACCTTGTGTCACACCAGGATTCCTTAAGATAGCAGGTGTAGTCGATCCAGTATTGTTAGATGTAAGACTTGGGCCACTCAATTTTGGCGCATTTACCTGCTTCGTAATATCCGTATACTCACCTTCAATTGTGATTCCATCATTAACAGCATTCTTAGTATCACTTGCCGTTTTTGCGTCACTTGCTTTCTTATTAGCGGCCTTAATGAGTTCGATCTTATCATCAGTTCTTGCAATAGTGTGAGCAAGTTGTCTTGCACTATCAACAATACGCTGTCCTGTTGCTTTAATGATATTCCCTTTAGCTGGAACTGGAAGATTTGCTTGTGTTGGCGAAGGGAGCGCTAACACTTTTTCTCCTGTAATTGCACCTTGTGGAGTCCCATGTGGAGCACGAGCTGGTCTCGCGTTTAAAGCATTTGAAGTTGTTGATGCAATCTGTGGAGTCGTAGGCTTACCTGAACTTACGGCCTGTCTAAGGACTTCACGACGAGCAGTTGAGGCCGCGCTTGATCCACTAATTAATTTATCAACAACTGAAGGATCTCTTGAAGTAACAAGATCAAGTATCCCCTGTGCCCTTTGTTCACCACCTTTAGCAACATCCTTACGATAGGCCAAAGCAAGTAAGTCCATATCACTTAAGCGCTCACCACGAGCAATTTTACTCTCAATATTTTGATAAGTTGTGGCCTTTTGAAGATCACTTAAACCAGAAAAGTCGTAGATTCTATCCTTAACATCATCAAGGTTACGTACAACACCATTCATTTGTGGAAGTTTAGTCTCTTTGAAAACAAAATGTCTTTCCGCTCTCATGGCCTGGCCTTGAGCAGTCTTGGCATCAGAAAGAATTTTAATATTATCAATATCAATACCAAACTTAAGGACAACACCTTTATCAGTAACGGTTCCTAGCCCTGAATCAATGATGGCCTGATAATTATCAGAACCTTTATTGATTAATAAACCACTTCCATCTTCAAGAAGCTTTCCATCTTTTAATGTTTCCATACGCTTTCCTAAGCGTGTATAGAAAACAACATTTGGGTTAGCGGCTTCGTCAAATCCATTTATATAGCTTCTTACCTCAGGAATAACCTTATCAGATAAGAATCTTGTATTAGTTAACTTACCGCCTGATTGATTTTCAAGTCTTCTCAGCATCGCTGGAACTTGCGATTGATTATCAACAACAGCAACTGCTTTACTAGTAGACGTTGGCGCCGGAAGTCCAAGGACTCTCGGAGGAGGTAGTGCTAAAACGGCCTCAGGCTTTGGTGCGTTAAGTGAAGTTCTAGCGTTTAAAATTCCAATTGGTGAAGGAGATACATTTGTTGTTGTCGTCGCAACCTGTGTTCCTTTAGCTGTTTTAGTTATGGCGGCACCAGTAGTAGAACCAGCACTTCGGCCAGCTCTTGTCGCACTTAAGGCCTCTGCACCATATCTTGCAACAGCGACACTATCGGCAGCGACACTAACAAGCGATAGTCCAACGGAAATTTGACCACCAAGCTTTTGAGACTCAGCAGCTGCAATGGCCTCCATATTTTCTTCTGTTGAAGAAAGGCCAAGAGAGTGTTTTGTATCAGTTGTATCAAGCTGTTTATTAGCGTCATTAATTTCTCTTACACCAACGGCCGCCTCACCAACAATTAGTGCAGAACTTGCTGTAGCAAGTGCAATCCCGACCGGACTTCCGATCCCTGTAGCAACAAGGACACCTGATAGGGCCATCCCCGCCCCGGCCATCGTGACATTAGCAAGCTTCCATGTTTCATCATTTGCATAAATATCACGCATTTGACTACATAAGAATGATGCCTGCATATCCTGAAGCCCAGGAATAACTCTATTATTTTTAAAAGCTTGTGCAACAAGATATGGCCTATACTTAAGAAGATCCTTTAGATCTTTATCCATATCGTCAATATCCTTAGAAGAAGAAGGAATTTTATCTTCTAGATCTTCTAAATCCTCAAGCATATTCTTACTTACTGTCTTATCAAGGTCCTCAAAATCACTTGTAGAAATAGCACTAGCTGGCTTATGTGCTCCAAATAAAGGAGTTTTCTCAGCACAATCTTTTGCAAAGTCATTTGATGGAGCATGAAATTTTGAACGAAATTCATTTGTCGCGTAATACTTTCTAAAATCCGGATTTTCATTCGAAAAATTCATCATATTAGAAATATAGTTATTCTGTTCAGAAGCAATAAAGTCTTTATAATTCTTAGAGCTTCTTACAGATGCACAATATGGAAGTGTCCCCGTATAATAATTACCGGCCTGAGAAGACGTCACACATGGGAACTTTCTCTTAATTTTATCACATTGCTTATTAATACCATCAAGGAGGTCGTTAACCTTAGTTCTTAACTCTCCTTTATTTGTCTTTTTAATTTTACCTTCAGCAATGGCCTTCTTAAATTCATCTTTTGCACTATTAAGAATTCCTAGAAATGGCTCCTGTCCGAAATCTTGAGCCTCTTTAAGAATATCATCAATTGCACGATCTAAATTGGACTCACTTGCACCTTTAGACTTAAGCTTATGAAGAATATAATTCTTCATTGAAAGCTCACTACCGATTTTTAATCCGTCATCTAAGAGAGACTTAATTGATGAGTGTCTCTTAATACGATCGAAATCCTTTGAAAGTGTATCAAGTTCAGAACTACTTACACTTTGAACAATTTGATCATTACTACAAGCAACTTGAACAAGAGTGTCTCCAATATTACGTGAACTCATAAAGAAAGTACCAAGCGTGTTATCTTCAGCTTCTGCACGGTAATCTTTTTCACATCGTGAAAGAATTCCAACACCCTTTGAAAGACCTAGGCCTACACCTTTTTCAAGACCTTCTTGATTTTCTTTTGCCTTAGCTACAGAGTCCTTAATCTTAGCAATTCTCTCTTTTTGTGCGATACATGCTGCATCAGCAACATTATGACGACAAAACTCCTCGACTTCAGAAGCTAACTTATCAAAGGCCTGCATTTTCTTTTCATCAGATAAAAGATCCTTAACAATTTGTGGCGTTGTGTATTCACTTGCAGAGTTCTTACAAGCAGCTGTACCAAAATTCGAGCGATTACTGCCCTTTTGGCGTGCGTTTACACAAGCACCTCGTCCATCTTGACCAGGGCCAAAGAGTAAAGGATTACATCTAACTTTTAGGATTCGATTACCAAAGAAACTTTTTTCACAAGAGATCTTTCTTGGGATCTGACACTTTCCACTAACTAAAGTTGACTTATGTCCTGCAAGGAAACAATCACTCGACGCTGCATAAGCTTCATCAATTAAGAATTGAAACGTGTAACGATTCTTATACTTACGAGCATTTTCAATATTTTCGTGAAAATCGACAATGGAATTGTGGTAGTACTGTAGAGTAAGAAGATTCTTATAATCAGGCTTACTTAAATCAAGAGTATAAACTCTTTGACTCGTTTTCGCGCTCGTAGTGGTAGATAGAACTACTGCTAGAACAAGAAAAGCTGAATATAAAAGTCGACTTATTTTTACCATCGCTACCTTATCGTCTGGGCATCTAAAATTACTTAATTATTATTTAAATTTTGATTAATTCAAACAACTTACGGGTTTTAATGTATAATTAAGAGGTTATCTGTCAAAATTCGAATATTTAGTGACTTATAAAAAAGGCACTAGGGAGTTGATCATGTCTAATTGGAACTTAGAAAAGAAAATTATTAATATCGATGAAACAAATCACGCCCAGTACCAACTTAATATCTATGATCTAGTTCCTGACAAAGTGGATGAAAGTGCTCCAACAATCTATATTCAAGCAAATGTTCACGGCGCAGAATTACAAGGAAATATGGCAATTTTTAAGCTTCTAAACTTATTAGAAGATGAACAGATAAACGCAAGAATTCGAATGGTTCCAAATGCAAATCCTTATGCAACCTCGATCAAGATGGGAACCTATACCTATGGGCGCTTCAACCCTATTACAGGAGATAATTGGAACCGAATGTACCTCAACTTCTTTAATCAAAAAGAAGGACAAGGCCTAATCACAGAAGATGAAATTAAAGCATGTGAGAATAAGCAAGCGTATAAAAAGCTACTTAAGGCCAAGATTGCTGAATACAGAAATTATCACAAGGCCTACGGTATTGATGAAAATAAGAATCTCTTTATTACCCTTCAAGAGCTAGCAAGTGATGCAGATATTGTTTTAGACCTTCATACTGCAGGTGTTGGCTGTCGCTATATCTATGGCCCAGACTTCTTAGAAGAGAAGATGGCAGAGTTAAATTTTCCATTTCACTTAGTTATTCCACCTGAGTTTGGTGGAGCAATGGATGAAGCAAGTTTCTATCCATGGGTAAAGTTTCATGAAGCTCACAAGAGTGAGAATTCTTTTGAAGCTTATACTCTTGAATTAGGAAGTGAAGAAGTAATTGACTCTAAGGCCGGCCAAATTGATGCCATCAATATTTTTAACTATCTTGTTAAAAGAGGCGTCATTGATGCAGATCAGATCAACACAAAGAAGAATACACAGTATTTTTGTGAATTAAAAAATTATAAAGGATTCTTTTCTCCAAGTGCAGGCTTTATTGAGTACCACAAGGCACCTGGAGAGAAGTTTAAAAAAGGTGAAAAGATTATGAGTGTCTATCACTTTGATAAGTTAGATAGCTTAGAAGAAGTTATCTCCCCTATCCTAGCACCTTGTGATGGAATCGTGATCAATCATGCCCCAAGTTCAAATGTGAAAAGGGGCATGAGTATCTTAGAAGCTTTTACGCAATTTACATTAAAGCAGTCTTAAGAACCTTAAAGACCGCTTTGAAGCGCGCGAATACGCTTATCTAAACTTGGATGTGAGCTAAAAAGCTCAGCAAATGATGGCCCACTAGAGATCTTGAATGCTGTAAGATTAGGATCTGAGTTATCAACCATTTTTGTACTTTGTTGCAGCTTTTGAAGGGCCGCAATCATCTTGTCACGCCCTGCAAGTTTCGCACTTCCAGCATCTGCTCTGTATTCACGAAAGCGTGAAAACCACATCGTGATCGGCATAGCAAGTAGGCCAAAAACAATGTCGAGAACAAAGACAAGTGCCATATGAGCAAAAGGCCCAAGTCCCGGTCCCTCTTCGTCATCAGAACGAAGAGCATTTGAAATCACCATGGCACCAATGCGTGATAAGATCATAACAAAAGCGTTAACGACACCTTGGACCAGTGCCATCGTCACCATATCACCATTAGCAATGTGAGCGACTTCGTGACCGATTACCCCTTCAGCTTCATCACGACTCATTGTATGAAGAAGTCCCGCAGAAACGGCAACCATTGAGTTATTGCGACTAGGTCCTGTGGCAAAGGCATTTACTTCATTTGAATTATAAATATAAACATCTGGGTTTTTGATTCCGCTTGCACGGGCATATTGGTGCACGGATTGAGCAACCCAACCGTAATTTGGATCGTTTGGAGAGATCTCTGTCATACGATAGGCCATCTTCGCCATAAATTTTGACAGGGCCAAAGAAATAAAAGATCCACCAAGTCCCCAAACGGCACAGATGATGATAAGGGAATTATAATTCATCCCCGCTTCCGTCATATAGCCACGGATTCCAAGTAGATTAAGCACAATACCGATCGTTGCAACAACAAGGATATTTGTTAGTAAAAATAAACCAATTCTTAGCATTTTAGATTAACTCCTAAAAAATAATATTCCCAACATGATAGAGAGTAATTCTAAATTTGGTCAATAAGATGAATTATTGTTTACAAAAATTTAACAATTCTTCTCAAGTGTTAAGAAAGTTTAAAGAAAATTAATAAATAACCGAGTAATTAATAAGGAACTGTTAACGATTTTCATTTAAAAGAGCAAAATGATCAACAATAAACACATTACAAAGAAAGAGATTTTATGGAATGCGATCATTTTTGCAGCAGTTATCTTTACGGCCATTGAGGCCCCTTTCTCATTTATTTTCCAAACCAAGATTCAAGGCTGGCAGCTAATTTGTGACTTCTTAGTTTCTACTCTATTTGTAAGTGACCTTATTTTAAGAATCCGTAAAAAAAGAGCACAGAATATGAGCTTCACATCAAAGGCCCATAAGAATAAGTGGTATGCCCTAATCGGAATCGACCTCATTGCATCGGTTCCATACGACATTCTAAGTTATGCCCTAGGCTTTCATGCCTTCACTTATTTTAGACTATTTCGTCTTGTAAGAATTGCACGTCTTTTCGAGATGGTTTCAAATCTTGCCTTTGTGCCAAAGATGATTAAATTCACAGCTGTTCTAACGCTCTTTATGGTTGCCGTTCACTGGATTAGTCTATGCTGGATTATGATCACTCCAATTGACCAATCACTAATACAAGATCGCGTCACTCACTATATTACGGCCATGTACTGGACAGTAACGACTCTTACGACAATTGGCTATGGTGATATTACTCCAACAACAAATGAAGGCCGCCTCTTTACAATGGTTATCATGATCCTAGGAGTCGGTGTCTACGGTTTTGTTATTGGTACAGTCAACAAGATGGTTCAAGATGGAGAACGCTACAAGCAGCAAAATAGAGAGAAGATGCATGATCTTGTGAGTTTTATGAAGCACTATAACGTCCCTGAACGTCTGCAACAAAATGTATATAGCTACTACAACCACCTTGTGACAAAGAGGCTTACAGAAAATGATAATAAGATCATTAATGAATTGCCTCAGGCCCTTCAAGGTGAGCTTACTGTCTATATGAATATTAAGCTCATCCGAAACCTTCCAATCTTTAAGACGCTAACGTCAAGTTGCTTAAAAGAAGTTGCTGGTGCCCTTGAGCAAAAATACTATGGCCCAGGACAAACCATTATTAATATTGGCGAAACTGGCCATGAAATGTATCTTATTGGCCATGGAAGTGTTGAGGTTATCCTCAGTGATGGAAATGTTGTGGCCACCCTTCACGAAGGCCAATTCTTTGGCGAAAATGCCCTCCTGCACGACACTAAGCGAAACGCTAATGTGCGCGCACTTGGTTATTGTGAACTCTACAGGCTTGATAAAGAACAATTTGATGAAATCTCTTCGCGTCACAATGACCTTCTCGTAAGTATCACAAGTCTTACAACTCGTCGCTCCACTGATCGTTCAGAGCGTCACAGCCCAAGCGTGAAACGAGTTCAGCAAAAGCTTAAGGAACAGGAAAAAAACGAACCAGAAGCGGCATAATCTGGGCCCTAGTACGCTTGTTGCCTTTTAATCACCCTCATTCTTTGTTAACATATCCTAATATTTTGGAGGAAACACAATGATGTTAGATAGTACAATTGCAAAGGAAGTTATCGACTACGCACTACTTCGCGGCGCTGACTTTGCAGAAATTTTTGTCGATCGCCAAACGTTTGAATCAATCAGCATTAAGAACTCTAATGTTGAAAATATTGAAAACGGTATTAACTTTGGAATTGGTATCCGCCTATTCTACGGAACAAAAGTTCTCTATGGTTACACAAACTCAACAAAGAAAGAAGAATTGCTAGATATTGTTTCTTCTCTAAGTGCAAAAGATCTTCGAGATCCGATTGTGACAGCGACGAATTTTAATTTCGAAAAGCCAATTCAAAATCACTTTGTCCAAACAGGTCTTAAAAACAATATCTCCCTCGATCAAAAGATCCCTCTTCTTATGAAGATTGAAGAGATGACAAGAAAGGCCTCTGATAAAATTACACAAGTTCCTATCAACTCAGGACTACGCTTTCAAGAAATTGAAATTTTCAACTCTGAAGGTCTTCATGTAACTGATGAAAGAAATTATGTAAGACTATATGCTTCTTGTATTGCAAGTGATGGAACGATTCAAGATAGTGCTGGATACTCTCCTGGAGCGATGTCAGGTTGGGAATTCATTCAAGGTCAAGACCCAAAGTATATTTCTGAAAAGCTGGCCAGAGAAGTTTTAACGAAGCTTAAAGCAAAGCCATGTCCAGCAGGAAAGATGCCTGTTGTTATTGATAATGGTTTTGGTGGAGTAATCTTCCATGAAGCCTGTGGTCACCTTCTTGAGACGACTTCTGTTGCTAAGAAAGCTTCTGTCTTCTGGGACAAGATGGATCAAATGATTGCTTCTACTGTAGTTAGTGCTGTAGATGATGGAACAAACCAGAACTACTGGGGATCAATCAATATTGATGATGAAGGGATGAAGACACAAAAGACTCAACTTATTAAAGACGGAAAGCTTACAAGTTTCATGGTTGATAAACTTGGCGCTATGAAAACGGGATTTGAACGCACGGGTTCAGGACGTCGTGAAAACTATAAATACGCACCGACTTCACGTATGAGAAATACATATATTGAAGCAGGCAAGGATAAATTTGAAGATATGATCGCCTCAATTGATCACGGTATCTACTGTGCTCAAATGGGTGGTGGTTCAGTTAGTCCGGGAACAGGTGAATTTAACTTCTCAGTTATTGAAGGTTACGAAATTAAGAACGGAAAAATTGGTGATGCGGTTAAAGGTGCAACTCTAATTGGAACAGGCCCAGAAACACTTAAGCAAATCTCGATGGTTTCAGACAACCTTGATTTTGCGGCCGGTGTATGTGGTTCAGTATCTGGTGGTGTTAACACAACTGTAGGACAACCTGCCCTAAAAGTAGATGAAATTCTAGTGGGTGGAGGTAAGTAATGAGTAAGACAAAAACACAACTACAAAAAGATTATATTAACCGTACCCTTGACATGGCCAAGGATATGGGAATTGATAATGTCGATGTTATCATTTCTGGTTCTGAGTCATTTTCACTTAAGGCCGAGCAAGGCGAACTAAGTGAATACAAGAAGTCTAACACTGGTGCTCTAGGTGTTCGTGTCATCAAGGATCAAAGAGTTGGCCTGAGTTTCACAGAAGACTTAAGTGACGAAGCAATTCGCACAACACTTTACAATGCTTGTGAAAACTCAAAATTTTCTAAAGTTGATGAGTACCAAACAATTCAAGAAGGAATCATTCTTGATGATGCTAATCCTTCCGCAAATATCGAACATGCTCCTGATGCAAATGAGATGATTGAAAAGTCACTTTATCTTGAATCAGAAGTAAGACGTCGTGATGAGAACTGTCAAAGTGCTCCTTATAATGGAATTGCAGAAGGGGTTTCTAATTTTGCAATTGGTAACTCAAAAGGTGTGCTTTGTACGCATCAATCAAAGGCATATACAGCATACACATCGGCCCTTGTAAAAAAAGGCGATAAAAATGCTATGCACTACTTCGCTGATACAAAGAGAGATTTTAGAGATCTTGATTACGATAAAGTAATTAATACTTCATTAGAAGTTGCCAATAACTTCATTGATGCTTCCCAGATTAAAACTGGTGACTATGACGTTAATTTTGAAATCGATTTATTTGATAATATTCTATCAAGCTTCATGCTTCTTTTTAGTGCACGTGCGGCCATTGATAAATCAAACCCATGGCGTGACAAACTAGGAGAAATCGTTGCAGACTCACGTCTAACATTTAAAGATGATCCTTTCTATGTTGGTGGTTATAGTGTTTGTCCATTTGACGGTGAAGGAAAGAAGAAGCAGGTAAATACTTTACTAGAAAATGGTAAGCTTGCTCAATTCCTACATAATAGTGCCACAGCAAAAGAGCTAGGGCTTGAAAATAATTTCTGCGCAACTCGTGGAGCAAAGTCGTCTCTTGGAGCAACGACTTCAAACTTCATTATTGAGGCAGGGACAAACACTCAAAACGAATTTAATTCTCGTCGCTATGTCGAAATCCTAACGGCACAAGGACTTCACAGTGGAATTAGACCAATTAGTGGTGAGTTTTCACTGGGAGTTAGTGGACGTGTTTGGAATAACGGTGAAATTGAAGGTTATTTTAAAGACGTAACAGTAAGTGGAAACTTCTTTAAAATGCTAAGTGAAATCGAATTAATTGGAGATAAAATCGAATCTTCAAGTGATCACTCACTATTCACACCAAAGATTCTCTTTAAAGATCTAATGATTGCTGGTTCATAGGGTGCCATGCACTTTTGGTTTCGCATTTGCTAAATCAAAAGTGCTGCACCTTTTTAATTCCTATCCATTTTACCAAGTTTCTAAAAAATATAAGCTCTCATCTTATTTAGCGAGTGCGAAACCAAAAGTGCATGGCACCTACTTAAGCATTTTCGGAAAAGCTGTTTGCTGATAGCGCTGTGAGATCAGTTCAAATAGAGTCACTCCATCACGCTCCCATTCCTTGTCTTGTTTCTGGAATAGATTTTGTCTAGCACGTTTATCCTTAATATTTGAAATATAATTCTTTAGTTGCCCAGCTGTCATTTTCTGATCGCCAAGCATAACCATGGCACCATCATCCATATCAAATAGGCCATCAGTATCGTCTAAGTTATCAAATGATATAGCTGGTATAGCTCCATCAGCACCAAGACCGTCAGCTCCAGCGCGACCATTAAGCCCATCACCGCCAGAACCATCACCAATACCATTTCCACCGCGACCTTTTTTAGAGCTTGCAGATAGAGCATCAGGGTTAATCTCTCCTTGAGAGTAGCCTTCTCCAGAAAGACTTCCATCACCATTTTGGCCACCATTTGCCATACGACTTCTAATTCGAGAAGCGGCAGAGCTTCCGAGAGTCGAATTTAGGAAAGAATCAGTAAGTGAAGAAAGGTTTGCACTATGTTCAGCACTTCTTTTATCAGCGATACGTTGAAGAGAAGCAAATTCACCACTCTTGCCGCGTTTTGCAAGAGTGTCCTTCATAAGTTGTGTATCGGTACGTCTTTTCGCATTTCGATCGAGTTGTTTTCTAATCCCTTTACTCAGACGAGAAATCGCAGAGTTCGTTGAATTTCCACCTGTTTCTAATTTTCCACTAACTGTTGAATCGAGGGTTTTCTTACCATTTAAAGCATCTTGAAAGTTAGAGCCAGCAGTGCTGAAACCACTTAGCCAATTGGTAAACTGACCAAATCCATTACTAAGCTGAACATCAGGTATCCCACGGTGAGTCTGCTTACGCTCGACATTTGTGGACGCATTAATTCCGTCATTTACTGTATGATAGAAGTTGTGCATTTTTAGCGCATAGGCCGCTGTCCCAGATAAGTTTGCTAGAGTTTGTCCCATAAAGTTATTAAGCTTTGCTATAAGCATTTCAAAATATGGGATCAGACCAGGTGTAATATAATAATCGAGTCGACTCACTTTCGGAGCATAGAAGTGGTAACGATAAGCATATTGGGCAAATTCATCGGCCATTCTTTTACGATCTTCAGTTTCTTTTTCATCACCATTATCTTCTGAAACAAGAGTTGATAGAAAATAACCTCTGGCATGATCGCGGTAGAAATTTGTGATGCGATCATTAAAGATATAATAGTTATGAATATCGTGTTTTCCTGCATTAAAAGGAATCTTCGTACGAGAAGAGTAATTAGTCGAATACAGACTCGACATATCTGGTAAGAAAGGATCAAGAAGCTTTAGAGCAACACTTCCCTCTTTTTTTGCATAAGTATTTCGCGTACAGGCCCCTGCTGCTAACTCTTTATTACAGACGTCGTTATTTTGGGAGTGAAAGCTCATACATTTAATCTTGTATTTACGGCCAACAGGTATGCGAGAAATTTTCCAAGTGGAGCTTGTTCTTGGCCCACAAATATTTTCCGGCCCTCTTTCGGGATCGAGATCGACGTCGTAGTCACTACCAAAGAGAATCCCTCCAGTTGTAATATTGACGAGATTTCCAATAAGGCTATTCTTATGAAGTCCAAAGAATTTCATTAACTTCATAATCCAACAAACTGGATAAAGACACTTCTTGCCAAGTGTGTACCTCTTTCCATTGTATTTAATATAATTCCAATTATATTCCTTAAGCCACTGAACTGTGTATTCAAAAAGCGCTGTACCTGCACTAATATTTTGTAATGTTGCATCTTCGATGGCCTTAATCTTCATAAGGGCCATATCACGTAGAAATAGCGTAAAATCCATACCATGGCCTTTTGCTGTCTCCTTTCTCGCATCCGTAAATTTTACTTTTCCATCTTGTACAAATTCTGCGTAACGAGAAGATTTTGTACACTCACCACTTCCGATACAAGCAGTAACCTGGTCAAGGGTTTGAACAAAGTAGTCTTGTTCACGGTCTTTTAAAGAATAACCATCATTTTTAACAACCGCGTTTCCAAGCGAGTTTTTTTCGATCGCTGACTCTCCACCAAGAGACTCTACTTCTTGCTTTTCTTTATCCGTAATTGTCTTCATATAGTCTTTATCAGAAACTTTCTTACAATTACCACCTGTTTCATCACAGACTTCTTTTTCATTATTTAGAACATAAGTGTCATACTTACCAAGGCCATTACAATTTGCGATATAGTTGGCCTCAACATCTGGCTGTAGCCAATCCTCAGGACTCATTGGCCCGACTGTATCAACACAACGGCACATCATCTCAAGTGATCTCTTCTTTAAAACTGAATAAAGTTTAAATTGCGAGTGCTTATACTTAATGGCCTCAAAGCGAACAACGTCACGAATATTGTAACGTCCAGCACCTGACTTAGGGTCATGTCCATCAAATCCCTCAAGGAATTTATCATCATCTTTCATATAGTAATTTACAATACTATTGCGATCCTTATGAGAAAGCTTTCCATTGTAGAATAGGTGCAGAAAGATTTTCTTTTCGTTCTTAGGAAGGTCTTCAATATAATTAGTAATTTCTTTAAGTGCTTCCTCACCAACAGAGTAATCAAACTCATCCCATAACGGTCTTCCACGGCCAACAATAGACGGATCAAAGCGAGAGAAGTTAAAGCCGCGCATTGAATTTGTTTGTACATTCCAATTATAAGGCTGATTATCTGTCCCAGTATAAGATCCACTTGCTGCTTTATAGGTATTATATTGTGATTTGATGTGAAAGAAGTCACCTTCATCTTTCCCACCAGTTGTATAGTCCATTGCATACATCATCATCATAACTTCAAAGTAGTCATTTGATTGTGCTGATAGAAAGTCACCAAATAGATTAACTCGACAAGACTTCATATCTGAAATATAGACATCTTCAAATAACGGAGAAGCGTCTTGGTGTCCATTATAAAGAGTATAATCAGGATCAGTTGTTTCTTTTCCTGTCATCATAGAAATATAATTCGCCTCAACAACACCATCATTAATTGTAATTTTAGCATTATCCACACATTGCTTAACTAATCTCAAACGAGTGCTATGATCAGTTCCTAAGGGAGCGCCTTTATTTGCACATGAAGTGATTGCATTTCGATATGGGGCCGCAAACTTATTAAACGCATCATCAGAATTTTGTGGATGTTTTGGGTTGGCCAGCGTTTCTTTTCTAAAATTATCAATTAATTTCGTGGCCTCATTCATTTTACTACCAACAGCTTGCTGGTGAGAGTACTCTGTTGAGATACCTGCATAAAGTTCTTCAAAACATGCCTTACGTGGATAACGAGTCGGTCCATCGTTATCATAAACTCTTACTTGCTTTGAAGAACAAGAGCTATAGTTATTTTCAATACTACTCATATAAGTAGCGACACGAGAGCTTGAAACTTGATTGTCTGAAAGTTGGCCTTCAAGCTTTGACTTAAGGGCCGTTACCTTGGCCTCAATTTCAGATGAATCACCAGCACGTGTATATGCATGCGCACTTGGAATGATTAATTCAAGTAGTGATGAAAAAGTTGGAAGAATAGGAGCACAAACACCATTAGAGTTTTTGAAAAGTGATTCACAACACTCTCCACCCTTATCTGGTCTTTGTCCCATTCCAAAACAACTCGAACACTTATAATTTGCGCGACAGATCTTTCTTCTTTTATCGCAAGAGTTTGAACAACATTCACTATCTTTTGAACAAGAGTCCTTTTCAATACTACAAGTGTTGATATTAGTTAGGCGTCTCATTTTCTTACATGAGCCTGCTTCACACATATCAGTTTCTGGCGAGCAGGCCTGATTTGCTTTTTTTGCAACTAAACATTTCTCATAATAATTCTTATCTTTAGAGTATAGTGGCAGGCCACAGATTAGCCCTTTGTGACATTGGTTCGTTGCTGAATAACAGGCTTCTCCCCTTTTAAGATATTTCTTTTCTGAGTATAGGAGTTGGGCCATCAATAGAGGCCTAGAATTGACTGAAGTCTTGTTGAGCTTATTAACAATTACTTTTACGTACTCATCACTTGATGCCTCAAGATTTTTCTTGATATAGGCATCAATGGCCTTGGCATCAACTTTTGAAGATTTTCCAACAACGGCCACAAGATTTTGGGCCTCTGCTTTTATGAACGCATCAGTTTCATTTGCAGCATATGAGTGCATATTAAACAGAGTGGCAAAAGTGATTAATATTATGAGACGAAACATATTTCCCTCTTAATTTTCTTAAGATTAAATTTATATATATTTTATCGGAATAATGAGTAAATTACTCAAGCAGAATATAAATATTGAATTTCAGGTTACTAAAATGAAATATCAGATACTTACGTGTGCCAAGAAAATGCCACACGTAAGTGTAATATTAGGTAGTTAGGATTTATTTTACTTTTGCAATTGCCTCATCAATCATGGCCTTGCGAGCTGCTGCATCTCTCCAGCGCTGCTGAGCATCAGGTGCTAATTTATGAATTGGATCAAAGTAAGTAAATAACTTATCTGGCTTCACATATGGAGCACGCCATACTGAGATTCCATTTTCTTGATCATAGTATTCATAAGAAGCAACGTGGCGCTTACCACCTCCGCCTGGAAGATCACAAACAAATGTTGGCGTGTTAAATCCTGCAGTCGTTCCACGAACGGCCTTTTCAAGTTCTTCACCCTCACCAAGAGTTGTTCTAAAGTGCTCACAGCCTGGAACCATATCGTGCATATAAACATAGTATGGTTGGATATTCATATACCCAAGCTTACGAGTTAAAAGAACCATTGTATCAACATGGTTATTTACACCTTCTTGCAGAACCGCTTGGTTACGAACAAGAATCCCTTCACTGAAAAGACGCTCCATGGCCATTTGTGACCACTTCGTAATTTCAAGTGGTGAAGAAAAGTGAGTATGAATCATCATCTGCTTACCAAAGCCTTTGGCAAGATTATTAACCTTAATAAGGGCATCCATCCACGCATCATCAGTAAGAATCTTTTGTGGAAAAATTGCAATCCCTTTCGTCGCGTAACGGATACGACGAATATGAGGGATCTTTAAAAGGTTTTCACCGATATATTGAATCTGCTTAGGGTTAAGCATGAATGCGTCCCCACCAGAGATAACAACATCTTCAACCTTTGGATGTGCAGCAAGATAAGCAAACACATTATCCCAATGCTTTTGGTTTGCACCGTAAGATTCTTTTTCAACAGTTTCAGTTGAACCACCAATCACACGAGAGCGTGTACAATAAGCACAGTAAACTGGACAAATTGTAAGTGGAAGAAAAAGAACTTTATCAGGGTAGCGGTGAGTTAGCATTGGCACTGGTGAATCGACATCTTCACTAAGAGAGTCGGCCATATGCATTGGGTGGTCTTCTAAGAACTGAGAGCCAATTGGTAAGAATTGCTTACGTAGTGGACAGTTGACAGGATCATCCCAATTGATAAGTGCAAAAACATATGGAGTGATTCTGATATTCATTGGAGTAATATGTTGACCTTGTTGTAGGTCTTCAAAGAACTCTTTTGAGATTTTATCACCAAGAACTTTTTTAACTTGGTCAATTTTTCGAATGGAATTCTTCAGCTGCCATAGGTGGTCTGAGAACTCACCTCTTGTCACATTTGCCCATGCTGGGATCTGTTTCCAAAAGTCATCATTTCTAAAATTTCTGTGCTCAAGATCTGGTATCTTCATGTGATCTTGAGAGTGATCAGTTGATAGATCAGTCGTCGTCATAAAATAATCCTTGAATGTAATTTTACATATTATATCCCAAAATATTCCTTTTTAGGAAACGCTAAACGTGTCATTATTAAGATATGGAAAAACCTAATTTAGATTATACCTCAGATGTTTTAGATAATGTCACTCGACATATTTCATGCGAGAACGTCAAATCTTTTCTCTTCGCACAAGGCTACTATCACGGCAAGGATCGTTTCATGCAAATGGAGATGTTGCGCCTAATCGCTCAAGGACGCCTCTGTGAGTGCATAAAGGACAGTGATGAGACTTTTGCCATAGATAAATATATGCGAGAGCTGGGAATTGACCACTTTGCAAAAGAAGAAATTCAAAATATCGATGAAGAGACCAATACCTTATTAACACACTACGTAGATGGAATTAATAAGGCCATCAGTGAAGGCTTCCCATTTGAATTTAAAATTTTAGGTCACAGGCCCAATGAATGGCGTATTAGTGATACTATTCTTACAATTAAGGCCATGAGCTTTCTAGGACTTGCTCAAGGACAACAGGATTTAGAAAAACTTATTATTCAATTGTTACAAAACGCCCAGAGATTAAACGACAAGAATGATCAAGATACACAAGTTGAGCGTATTAAATCACTTGCAAAAGGTGCTCTTGATACAATTACGGATAGTGAAATTAATCTTATCAGTAAGGTTAGGATCTATAATCCACTAATACCTGAAAGCTATAAATTTTTGAAAAATATCCCAAAAATTCAGGCCTCAAATAATTGGGTCTCAAATATGAAGGGAGAGGCCATTCACGCCTGTGATCCACACTTAGAGTGCAATCGCCTACCGGCCATTTGGTATGAGATGAAGGCCAATATCAAAAATGTTGGAAACTTCTTTGGTATCTCTATGCCAGGTGTACCAGGCTTTGTTATGGGAAGAAGCGATGATACAGCATTTTCTTTTACTTATGGCTTCATGGATATGGTTGATCATTTTATTGAAGAAGTCCGCGATAATAAGTATCGATTTGAATCAAACCTCTTTGATTTCAAAGTGAGACGAGACATAATTAAAAGAAAGAAGAAAGAAGATGTCGAGCTCTATATACGAGAAACTCATGCGGGATTTCTTGAAGTCGACAGTGAAAACAAAAATATCATTGATGGCCACTACCTATCGATGGCATGGTCATGTCGAAAAAGAGGTGGTGCAAAGACCTTAAAGGCCATCATGGACCTTCTCTATGCTAAGAATGTTGAAGATCTTTTCGGTTGCGTTTCAAACGTTGCCATTAGCTGTAACTGGCTACTATCAGATTCGAGCGGAAATATCGCCTACCATCAATCAGGGGTACTACCAAAAAGGGCCCACTCTGGCCTATATCCTGTTGAAGGCTTTTTTAAGCAAAATATATGGCAAGGCTATTACGAAGGCCACCAGCTCTATCATTTTAAGAATCCAGATATCAAAGTTATTGCAACGGCCAATAATCGTATTCAAGACGAGCAATTTCCCACAGCGATTAATGCGCCAATGGCGTCATATCGCAAAGATAGAATTGAAGAGCTTTTAATTGGAAATAAGGATCATAGTGTTGAGATGTTTAAGACGATGCAATCAGACACCTTCTCACGCCAAGCAGATCTCTATATTAATGTTTTTCATAGTGTTTTTGAAAAGAATGAAATTGGAAAACGTCTTCTAGAGTGGAAGCGACATTATGATGTCGATAATCGTGATGCTACAATCTTTGAATACTTCTACCGCAGCTTACTAAAAAGCTTCTTTAGTGATCACTTACTCGGCGAGCAAGTGACGACATATTGCATGGATGAAACTTCAATCATTGCAGATTTCTACGGTTTATTTGATCGAATTTTCCTCACGAATGATATTGACCATATTTGGTTTAAAGATAGCAAAGAAAAAGAGCGCTATATCGAAGCCGCCCTAAATAAGTGCCTTGTTGAGGCACCAAAGAATATGCGCTGGGGAGATAAGAATCGTTATAAGATGAAGCATATCTTATTTGATGGTAAGCTTCCCCTCTTTTTAGGCTTTGATATTGATAATGTCGAAATTCCAGGTAATCGCTCGACAATCACTCAAGGTGCTGTCTATGAGGCCCACGGTAGAACAACATCATTTGTTCCATCTTGGAAAATGGTCACAGATCACTCATCCCCAGATGTCTATACCGTTTTACCTGGAGGACTCAGTGACCGCAGGTTTTCAAATAACTACAAAAGTGATGTAAGTAACTGGATTAATAACCGTTATCGCCATAATGTTATCACTAATGGTAAGTGACTAACCTATTGATACTTGGTCTGTAAGCTTTACAGGCCAGGGCCTCGATACCAATAAATTTGGTATAAGCGGAGAATGAAAACTCTATTTGTATCAATTCTAATTGCCACATCTTTGCCTTTTTCCATCATGGCCAAAGAGTATCAAAGTTCAGACTTTCAAAAGTCAGCAGCTTCATTTGATAAACAATTACAAGATGCCCTAATGGATTTTGTTTTCGCGACTAAGGACATATCTTATCAAACAACATTTACTCCGCGCTATATTGTTCGTTATCACGAAAGAGTAGAGTTAATAAATGAATTCGAAAAACTTGATTACCTTCTTCACTCACATGATGAGGCACTGGAAAAGATAACTTATCATATAAGAAAGAAGAATAATGCCAAGGCCCTAGAGTTAATACGAATTCGTACGGCCAAATATAAAGCAATGCTATCTCTCATGAATTATATGATGATGTCTGGGGAGAATTTTATTTCTGTCTTCTCTGACGACTTTGAAGACATTGATTATTATTCAAAGCATTTTGAAAAAGACTTCAAAGAAACAAAACGCCAGCTAAACGATTCAAATCGTTCTCATAATCAAGGTGGCCGTGATCATATGGACCCTCCGTATAATCGCTATAACCTTCGCTTTATTAAGGCACCGACAATTACAGACTTCTATAATCTTGACAGTGAAATTACGAAGCTTGCAGGAAATGACAAGGACCTAAGGGCCCTTGTTGAAGATATTAAAGATGATATTGATGAATCACGCCAAGAGCTGGCCTCTTTTAAAAGCTTACAAAAAGAAACAAATTGGAATGCTGGCCGCTACAATCTTTTTTATAACATTAAAGAATTCATCTTAAAAAGTTTTAGCTACGTTGCCCTTCCAATCAAGCATGCTATCAAAATTGAAGAGCTTAAGAAGATTTCTGAAAGAGAGTTTGAGCCTGGAGATATTGGTGCGATCCAACGTTATGGGAAGTTATCAAACCTTGTCTTCAAAGGTAATTGGACTCATGGCCTTATGTTTATTGGCAAGTATTCAAAATTTAATAACTACTTCAAAGATGATGTTGAAACAAATGAAGTCTTTGCAAAGCGCTGTAGAGATGAACTGCTGAAATGTCATGACTATATGTCATATCTTAGAGAGAAATATCCTGAGTCTATGGATGAATATGAAAAGAGCGAAAAAGAGGGTAGGCCTTATGTTACACTTGAAGGCCTAAAGCCAGGAGTTATCTTTATGGAGCTCGGCCCATCAATGGCATGGGATAATCTTGTGATTCTACGCCCTAACCTTTCAAAGAAAGACAAAGCACTTGCCTTAGAGCGTACATTTAAAAGTATTGGCAAAAAATATGATTATTCATTTAATGGTAACTCGTACTCAAGATTCGTCTGTACTGAGCTTATCCAATACTCTTATGAAACAAATCCAAATGAAAATAAGAACGGAATCGAATGGGATGTTAACCTAGTAATGGGTAAACCTGCGATGTATGGGTTTGATCTTGTCCAAACCTTCATCAATCAAGTTGAAGATCCGCAGCGTGAGAAGCAATTAAGTCTAGTGGTTTATATGAAAGGGCTTAACAAGAAAGAACTAAGTGAGAAAAATAAAAGGCCTGAATTTGGTACGGCCAAAAGAGGATCAATTCAAGAATTAAAAGATACATTATAAAAGAAAAAGGCCGCTAATTTAGCGGCCTTTTTATTAATTACTTTGAAATAACAAAGTTTGAAGGAAGTGGAAGAACTGAACCTTTGATATAGATTGGTCTCTTTGATCCTTTCTCTAAACGAGGTGACTCCATATCAAGTACCTCACTCTTGGCAGCTGCAATTGCATGATCAACAGATGCTGAAAGAGATAGAATTGCTGCACGATGGGCACGCTCAGAGTTAACAACACCTGATGTCTTAACCTTACCAGCTAGGAACGATTTCACATCAACTGTTTCCATGATAATTCTCTTAACTTCAAAAGGTGTTAGTTCAGGATTAATATCAAATACCTTACCAGCAACACCAGCTACATATGGAGCAGCTTGTGAAGTACCTGAAACTTTAATGTACTTATTTCCAGGAGCACTTGAAAGGATCCCTACACCAGGAGCTGCAACGTCAACCATCTTCTCACCGTAGTTAGAGAATGGAGCTAGTTGATCATAGTCAATTGTTGCAGCAACTGAAATCTCATTATCACCTTGGATATTTGTTGGTGATGTTGGAAAAATATCATTATTAAGGCCATCATTACCAGCAGCAAATACGAAAAGAGTATTTGGAGCAGCTTGAAGCATTGATTGAGAGTTCTTAACAAGAGCACCTAAAAAGTACTTCGCATACTTATCTACTGTTTCAGGATTTGGTTCTTTCTTAGAGAAAGTTTTCATTACTGTTTCTACAATCATCTTTGCTTGAGGGTAACCTGTACCAAAAGATCCATTGGCAACACGTGCACCATGATCCGCTACATAGTAAGCAATTTCATTGAAAGTCGAAGTTTGTGCTTTTGCTAGTTGATCAATCCCTGCCTTAATTAGTTTTTCAACAAAGCCACCTAAGAAAGAGTTGATTGCAACTTTTTGTCCAGGAAGTTTAACTTCTGTTGGAATAAGTTTAACTGCAAGAATCTTTGCATCATCAGACTTCTGGGCCGAAATACCTGCAACGTGAGTCCCGTGCATAAAGTTTCCATAGACAGTCATTCTTTTAATAAAGTCTTGGTCTTGAATAATTTCTCTCATCCAAGTTAATTCTTCTTGTGTAACTGTTCCACGCATCGACTTTTCTTGAAGCTCAAAGAACTTAACCATATCGTCATTTAATGTGCCGAGATATTTATAGTCGATAACTTGGTTATTGCTTTCAGCAAAGTTCCATCCATAAACATCATCTTGATAACCATTACGATCTTCATCACGGTCATTTCCAGGAATCTCAAGTTGATTGATCCATGCTTTAGGAGCGATTTGCTCGTGCATCATATCAGTACCAGAATCAATAATTGCGATTGTTGCAGCACTTGTTGCACTAGATAGAAGTGCCACTGCTAATATATTTGCTAATATTTTCAAAATTTCCTCCAATGAAATATATTTGAATTTAATTTAAGACTATTATCTATTTTAAAATGTAGATTGCATATGTAAAATGAAGTTAGCTTACAACGTCTTACATAAAACGAATAGAAGAAAACACTGGCCCACAGCAGAGGAAAACATGCGTCATTTAACAATTTTTGCGACAGATGTCATCAAAGGTCCCCTATTTGAAGATCTCAAAAAAGAAGGCCACCAATTAACGGTATGGGATCGCTCAAAAAATGGCACAATTTCACAAGCCGATATTATTGATAAAGCAAAAGATTGTGATGTTCTTATCTCAATGCTTAGTAATAAATTAAGTGCAGATACTTTAGCGCAACTCCCAAAGTTAAAATTGATTTCTCAGTACGCTGTCGGTTTTAATAATATTGATATTAACTACTGTCATAAAAATGGAATTAGTGTAACAAACACACCAAATGTTCTAACGGAAGCGACTGCAGAGTTAGCCATGGCCCTAATGCTCTGTAGTGCTAGAAATATCGAAGCAGCAAGACAAAATGTAATCGATAAACAATGGAAAACATGGGAGCCAGCAGGCTTCATTGGTAAGTCACTCTTTAATATAAAGCATGGAGTAATTGGCGCCGGTAGGATTGGAACACAATTTGCGAAAATGTGTAAAGGTGCCTTCAATCAAGAAATAATCTATAGCGGGCCAAATAAGAAAGCTGAAATCGAAGAGAGCTGTGAGGCAAAATACGTCGACCTATCAACACTTCTTAAAGAAAGCGATATCATTTCAATTCACTGCCCATATAACAAAGCGACTCACCAACTCATCAATCAGGATGCATTCAATTTGATGAAAAAAGATATTTTACTAGTTAACACGGCAAGAGGTGAAATCATTGACGAAGAGGCAATGTATCATTTCTTTAAAACAAATAAGCAAGCAAAGGCAGGGCTAGATGTCGTTTGCAACGAGCCTTTAAGTGATAACTCTCCCCTACGTGAACTCGATAATATCTTTATTTTACCGCATATTGGTTCTGCCAATGATGTTGCTCGTTCTGATATGGCCCAACTCATTTTTGACAATATTCAAAGCTTTGCAAATGACCAAGATTTAAAAACAAGTGTTTAAGAATCTTATATAAGGTTTACCTAAATTAAGCTGAAGATTTTTTGATATATTTATACATTATATTCATGAATATAAAGGAGTTATTCATGAAAAAAATCTTAATAATCGATGATGATCAAGAGATCAGAGATCTTCTCAGGGCCCTACTAGAGAGTAATTATAATATTGTAGAAGCAAGTAATCAGGATGAGGCCATCGCAACGGCCTGGCAAGAAAAACCAGATCTTATTCTCTTAGATATTTTATTACAAAATGAGTCTGGCTTTGAAATTTGCTCGCAATTAAAAATGAATGATGAGCTTAAAGACACACCAATTGTCTTCATTTCATCAAAGAATAATGTTAATACGAGAGTTACTGGTTACCAACTTGGTGGAATTAACTTTATTAGCAAACCATTTGAACCATCAGAAGTGAAGAGTATTATTAGCACAACACTTAAATCTGTTAACAATGAGAATGCACTTGAAGTGATAAATTACCGCGATATTGCATTAAATATCCCATCACAAGAAGTAAAGATTCGTGGAGAAAGAATTCATTTCACATCTTCTGAATTCAAAATCATTCATCTTCTTTTAAAGAATGAACAAAGTGTTCTTGCACGAGAAAAGATACTTAATCATATCGCACCTGATAATCACAAGGTTAACGATCGCATGATAGACACCTATATAAGCTCTATTAGAAAGAAGATTAAGAATTCTAATTTCATTATTAGAAGCGTCTACGGTGAAGGCTATAAAATTCAAGAGGTATCACTGTAAGTCCCATCGACTTACAGGATCCTCAAATAACACCTTACTTAATTGAAATTAAGTAAAATTTAGACGACTTGTCCCTAAGCAAGTACTTAAGTCAACTATACTGTCATTATGAAAAAGCATATCATGGTTATTGACGACTGCTACGAAACTGCCAAGCTCCTTGCCACTAGCCTCGAGAATACATTTAATTCACATGTTCGCTTTCATACAAATCCCTTTAAGGCCATTGAAGATATACAAACGATTAAGCTTAATCGTGGCGAAAAGCTTTATATAATCTGCGACTATATGATGCCTCAAATGGACGGAATCGAGCTCTATGATGAGATTTCCCTATTCGACAAGGAGATGAGCTTCATTCTAATTACAAACGAAAATGATAGCCAAGTTATTGAGGAGGCAGCACGTAAGGGAATCGACATGTTCGTTTTAAAACAACAAGGATTTGATGTCGTTATTAATCAGATCAATAAAATAATTAATGATGAAAATAGATTAGGCCGTGACATCATTGAAGTCTTTGAAGTAAGTGATATTGTTCAGGGATACCGAGTCATTGAAAAGGATCATAAACACTTGAAGCTTTTAACTAAGGAGGAAATTCCAAAGAATGCCATCATAAAGCTAGATGGCCACTCTTCTCGTGCTCAAATCTATAAAGTCGATAGTTGTAAAATTGTAGACAATGATATCGAAGTTGAATGCAGCCCCGTTAAGGCTTCATAAGTCTCACTCTATGGCCAATAACAATTGCAATAATTAAGAGAAGGCCTGCAATCATATTACCACCACTTCCGCTATTAACATCTTCAATTGTCCCACAAGATCCACCACTACTTTTCCCACTGCTATAACCATCATTAAGAGTCGCCGTTCCACCAACTAAGACGGGATCATTATAGCGAAAGTTAGCATTAGGTGTAGTTGAGAAGGCCATAGACACTGCTTCATAAGCATCAACAGCACCCTTAGCACAAGAGCTACGATCACAATAGAAACTGACAGCTGTTTTTGTCATGATATCTCTTACTTGATCAGGATAAAGTGAAGGGTTTGCTTGAAAAATCATGGCGGCAGTTGCGGAAATAAGCCCTGCGGCCATTGATGTTCCATTCATGCGAGAAAAGACAGCTGTTCCCTGTGTTGACTGTCCACTATTAACTGTTGAAAGAATACTGTCACCAGGTGCAGCGATATCAACAATACGTCCATAATTTGAATACGATGAGCGTGCACGAGTCGTTCCAACTGCACCAACTCTTAGAACTCCTCGACAATTAGATGGAGTGTAGAATGAGGCATCAGCATTAGAGTTTCCAGTTGCTACAACCACGACAACTCCCTTCGAGCGAGCAAAATCGATTGACTCTTGCATATAGCGACTACAGCTACCACGCGCTCCAAGTGACATATTAACAACACGTGCAGGGTTAGGGTTTGTAGGAACACCAGAGACACTGCCACCAGCGGCCCATCTTAGAGCATCCGCAATGTCGGAAGTTAGCCCACCACAAGCTCCTAGGACTCGCACAGGTACTAGGTTGATATTCTTAGCAGCACCTACAACGCCGTAGCTATTATTAGCACGAGCTCCAATAATCCCGGCAACGTGAGTTCCGTGCCAAGTTGATGCATTCGTTCCAGAATTACAAGATGTCGAAGGAGAGCCATAATCCCCTTCATCATTTGGATTACTATCGCGTCCCCCGCCATCTCTAGAGTTATCAGGATCAGAGATGAAATCATAACCACCAACAACGTTTGCATTGAGGTCAAAGTGATCTGTAATTCCTGTATCAATAACTGCGACATTAACCCTTGTATCACTTTCAGATGTTGCATACTCACGAGCATGATAGAAAGTATTGTCCAGATAATTAGAGAAGTGCCACTGACTAGGATAGTAAGTGTCGTTATACTCTCCACTATTAGCAAAGAGTCTTAAGTCTTCTTCGACGTATTCAACATCGTCACTAAGGGCGAAAGAAGAAAACTGTGAGCTTGGATTAATTTTTGATTTTTCGACACTGCCGTCTTTGTATTTGATGATAAAGTTGGCCGAAATATTGGCCGCACTGAAGGCGGCCAAAGCAAGTACTAAAAGTCGCATACTCA
The DNA here is from genome assembly GCF_050955245.1 of Halobacteriovorax sp. GFR8. Taxonomy (NCBI): domain Bacteria; kingdom Pseudomonadati; phylum Bdellovibrionota; class Bacteriovoracia; order Bacteriovoracales; family Halobacteriovoraceae; genus Halobacteriovorax; species Halobacteriovorax sp. GFR8. Next base: position 1,561,809 of record NZ_JBPBLR010000002.1, read on the forward strand.
ATCCTTGAGTTCTTTTATCTTGTTTATAAAGATAGGCCTATGGCATCCTGCCTGAGGCAACTGCAATATAATAAGCACAAACCGTGCCAATTGTTCATCTTACGATATCAGCTACATCCCACGATTCACCTGTCAAAATGACACACACTAGGGCCAATTTGCGAAGATTTAGGTGTCAGAATTGTGACTTAAATAAAATTTAAATTAGATTAAATTTAATTGGATTCTATTAAGGTAACTTTCCAACGACGATTGTCAGGGTCAGTAATAAAGAAGAATTGTACACCTTCATGCACAAGTATTTCAGGAATTTTTTCATTTGAAAGTATATTGAGATTTTCGCCAGAGCTTTCTAGTCGGTAGTTTACGAATTCGACTTTTTTTTGAAGTTCGATTAATTCATCGTAATTATCAACCACAAAATCAAAGACAATATTATTTCCAACTTGAGCAAGCTTTGGACGCTCGACAACAAGAAAGCGAAGCTCATCATTAAAAACAACTACTGAGTCAGACGCTCCCTCAACTTCAAGATCAAAAACTTCACTTAAAAAAGTGGAAGTTAAATGAGCATTTGAGCTAAATAAAACGATATGACCTAATTTCATCTTTTAATTATCGCGGGCCTTTTCGATATCGTCAATGATAGCACTGATTTTTAGGACATATTCCCCATCGCATTTATCATCTTGGCAGTGAACAACACGATTACAGCTGAGCTCAGTATCCCATTCGAAATCATCATGGCCACGAATAAGAAGGCCCACCATTTTATTGCTCTCTTTTGAGTATACTGGGCCACCACTATTGCCACCAAAGGCATCAAGGTTAGTTATATAAAATAAAGGGTCAATATCTCTTACAAAACCATTATATGAGTACTTTGATAAGAAACCATTTGGGTGTCCGATCATATACACTTCATCAGATACCTTTAGCTCTTCTTGCTGAATTTCGACAGGCTTTCTGCCACCCTCAACAGGGCGATCAAGTTCAATTAAAGCATAGTCAAAGGTCTTATCACGACTTTGGTGATAAGCTAGAATATTTTTACAATTATAAACTTGAGAATTAACAAAGTATTGAGTCTCTCCATCACTTCCTAAGTCAGATCTAGCATCGAAGATAAAGCTTTTGCGCTCACAAGCTAGCTGAGCGTTTTGAATACAGTGAGCGGCCGTTAAAACCTGCTTAGGACCAACTAAAACAGCACTACACTTACCGTAGGCCTTTTGATCTAAAAACTTCTCTTCACCCTCACACAGTCTTGCTGTTTTCTTAAAATCAACACCTGTTACAGAAAATAGACGTCCATCTATAACCTCTTCCAAACTCCAACGATTCACCATAATAGCGCTAGAATGGGAATTAACCTTAGCTGCAGGATTGTGAACAAGTGTCCCAGAAGCAATATCGACGATATCGAGCTCTCCATAAATGGCCTTATCAAGATTATTGATAAACTCAGATACTTGCCCTAACGTCGGCGAAAAGTACGCTGATGCATTTAATGAGATGAATAGAGTTGTAAGTGAAAGAAGAAATCTTAATCTGTTCATTTTGGCCCTTGATAAAACAATGTTCATATATATAGGCCAAAATGCTAATAAACACGAGTTTTTACGTGGATTTTGTAATATTTCCAACCTCATGAACACGAAAGAACAACTCTTCTACCTTATTAAAATCACGTGCCAACTGATTCAGAAACATCCAGTGAGGTTCTTCACTGGCGGCCAAAAGAGCTTGTTTATCCCCATCCAACTCAGGCCTTTCTTGTAAAATGACGTGCCTAAGAAAAGACTTCTTTGAGATCCCAATGAGCCACCGCTTAGAAATTGGTGCTAGCTCATGCAGACTCTCCAAAAGATCTAAGTTTTGCTCAGTTGATTTAGAAAAACCGAAGCACGGATCGAGAATAATACGATTCCGACAAATTCCCGCTTGCTCAAATTTTTCAAGGCCTCGTTCAAAGAAGGAATTTAAAGAATCCACACTTAAGCTTGAATCTAGGTATTTCATGTGATCGAGAGTCTTATCACGACTAGGAACTAGCGTATGGCAGAGAACATAATCAATTTCAGGGTAATCGAGTAAGAGTTTAATACACTCATCATCAATGACTCCTGAGACATCATTCCAAATAATATGCCCAAAATGATGCTCGTACTTCTCTAAGAATAACCTCATTGTCTGAGGTTTATAGCTATCAATAGAGATTGTCTTAAAACCTATAAGAGTCAATAAATTATCACTTAAATAGCTATCCAATCTCTCCCATTCTTCTTTTAAAGAAATTGGATCGTTAAATGGAGCACTACTTTCAGCACCAATATCGAGAGAGTAATTGGCAGCTTTAAATTTCTGTATTTGTTTAAGCTGATAGTCTTTATTGAGATTTAAGTGACCATCTGAGAAAGAATTAGAGGTAGCGTTCACTACCCCTAAAAAAGATATCTTAGTCATTTTTGATTAAGCTAATTTTGGATCATCAATCGGTTTAGATACGCTTGACTCACCTGCTGGCTTTTCGGCCGGTGTTTGTTTATTACTTACTTCTTCAACAAGAGGTACACCAATATCTTCACCTGCAATTAATGCTTGAATTTGTTTAGAATCAAGAGTTTCCCAAACAATTAGGCCTTCAGCAATTCTATCAAGTGCATCACGATGATCAGTTAAAATCTTCTTAGCAAGCTTGTAATTCTCATCAAGGAAACGAGTGATTTCAGTATCGATTTCACGTGCTGTTTCTTCAGAGTAACCAACACCTTCACTTGGAGCAGTTGATCCAAATGGAGAATTTCCTGGCTGATGGAAATTACGAGGTCCCATTTTAGAACTCATTCCCCATGAACAAACCATGCTTGAAGCAAGTTGTGTTGCACGTTCAATATCATTTGAAGCACCATTTGAAATTTCGTTAAATACGATCTCTTCAGCAACACGTCCACCCATTAGGAAAGCGATAAAGTTTTCAGCTTTCTCTAAAGTTAGGTTGTGCATATCTTCGTTAGGAAGAGTTTGAGTAACACCTAAAGCTCCTCCACGAGGCATAATTGATACCTTGTGAATAGGATCTGTCTTTGGAAGATTCATCCCAACAAGAGTGTGACCTGCTTCGTGATAAGCAGTTACTTTTTTCTCAAGATCCGAAAGTACCATCGACTTTCTTTCTGGCCCCATAAGAACCTTATCTTTAGCTTGTTCAAAGTCGATCATTTCAAGAACTTTCTTACCGTAACGAGCAGCAAATAGCGCAGCTTCGTTAACTAAGTTTGCAAGGTCTGCACCTGTGAAACCAGGAGTCCCCTTTGCAATAACTTCAAGATCAACGGCCGTATCAAGTGGAGTTTTCTTTGTATGAACTTTTAGGATTCCAAGACGTCCACGAACATCAGGAGGTCCAACAGTTACACGTCTATCAAAACGACCTGGTCTCAGAAGGGCCTTATCTAGTACGTCAATTCTGTTTGTTGCCGCAATTAGGATAACACCTTCATTTGATTCGAAACCATCCATTTCAACAAGAAGTTGGTTTAGAGTTTGTTCACGCTCATCGTGTCCACCACCCATACCGTGTCCACGGTGGCGTCCAACAGCATCGATCTCATCAATAAAGATAATACAAGGAGCGTTCTTCTTACCTTGCTCAAAAAGGTCACGTACACGAGATGCACCAACACCTACGAACATCTCAACGAAGTCAGAACCTGAAATTGAAAAGAATGGAACACCTGCTTCTCCAGCAACGGCCCTTGCAAGAAGAGTCTTACCAGTACCAGGAGGACCTACAAGGATAACACCTTTAGGAATCTTACCACCTAGATTAGTGTATTTCTTTGGGTCTTTAAGAAAGTCCACAACTTCTTCTAGTTCTTCTTTTGCTTCTTCAACACCAGAAACATCTGAGAAAGTTACTTTCTTGTCGTGTGGTGAAAGCATACGCGCTTTAGACTTTCCAAAACTCATGGCCTTTCCACCACCAGCTTGAAGTTGGCGAAGGAAAAAGATAACAATGAGGAATAGGAAAATCATCGGTCCCCAGTGCAGTAAGAAAGTCGTAATTACATTTTGTTTCTCTTCTGCTTCGTACTCTGGGTAAATTCCGTGTGACTCTAAAATTTTAAAAGTTTCGGCCCCTGTCGTTCCAGTTGCTTCAAACCAAGCACCATTCTCATAGCCGTCCTTAAACTTACCTAAGATCTTATCCTTACCCTTAAGTACAACCTTATCAACATGCTTACCTTTAATTGCACTTACGAAGTCCGGGTATGTCACAGGCTTATAAACCTGGCGGCTTTCAGAAGAAATTTTAGCGATGGCCGCAAACATAAGGATTAAGATAATCCATAGGAGGAGTGTTTTGTTTTGTCCTTTCATTAAAATCCTTTTTAATTAATTTTCACATTAACTATTTAATCAAATATTCACTAACTAATTACAATTCTTAATAAAATATAAAGCTACATTGTAACCTCATAGTTATTAAAATGGTATCATTTTCGGTGGTGTCAAGCCTAGTAATTTAAAGCCAAACTAAAACTTTACCGTTTTTACGCCATGAATAATGAACTGGAAGGAGAATTTGCGAAAAGAACTTGTTTAGGTCTCCATCCCTAGAAGCTATGGGACATTTTTTAAGAGAATGCTTCGCACTTGTGTTATTTGATAAGAATGGAACACCTTCAGGAATCTGCGAACGAATACGATAAAAGCTCATCTGCTGTCCTTTTCTTACGACGGCCAAGTGATTTTTAAAATTATAAACTCGTAGTCCACCACTAAAAGTTAAAGGCCCAATACTTGATGTCTTTATAAGTGAGCGAAGTTTTTCAAATTGCGAATGAGTTTTACCTTTAGATGAGCCAGACTGAGATAAGACCTCCTGCTCTATTGCCTCATTAATAACACCATCAAATTCAATGAGAATTCCCCACTCTCTTCTTAAGACCTTAAAATGATGAGACTCTGCCATATCGCCTTTTATGGCCTTAAGTCGATTCATGCGATTACAGTAATGCTTAAGATAGCCTGGAAAGCGCTTAGCAATAGAGTTTTTAGTTAAATCCCTTATGAAATTGCGCTCATAACGAGTGTCTTCGTTTGATCGATCCTCAAGCCACTCTAAATTAGTGAGCTTGGCATATTTCAAGATATGATTTTTGGAAAATGCAAATAACGGCCTATAGATAATACCGTTACGATATGGCATCCCAAGATCAATATGCTTGGCAGATGATTTAAACTGCTGCATAAGTGACCACTCAAAGCAGTCATCAAGGTGGTGGCCAGTGAGTAAGATTTCCTTACCCCTAAGATTCGACAAAAGTAGTTGATATCTCTTTGCCCGTGCCACTGACTCAAAATTCTTTGTCTTTAAAGAGAGTTGTTCAACTTTATAAGTTTCAAAGCCAAGTCCATATTTTTTTGCGAAACTTGAAACGAGATTCACTTCCTCTTCGATCTCTTTTCGTGTGCCATGATTAATATGCAGAAGGCGTAGGTTTTCTGCACCTGCTTGAATTAGCATATGGGCCAAAACCATTGAATCAACACCACCACTACAGGCCACGGCCATAGGAGAATTTAAATCAAGTCCCATTTTAAGATTAAACTTCTTAAAGTGAGAGATCATTCGCTCCGTCGTAGAATGTGATTTTTTTTGTTTAGGTTTAAAATTCATTGCCATTATTTTCACAAAATTTAACTTTTTGATAAATTATAATATTGACATACGAGGCGCAAGTCATTAATATCCTAATCAATCGAAATGTGCGAATGTAGCTCAGTTGGTTAGAGCGACGGATTCATATCCCGTAGGTCGGCAGTTCAAATCTGCCCTTTCGCACCATTCTCTCCTTATCTAATTCCAATAAATTAACAAAGACTAAGTAAACACTAAAACTCTGTGTTTGTTCAACTTTTTTACACTGTTCAGCTCGTTAACACTAACTGATTAAACTAAATCTCAATACTTACACCACATTTCAGTAGTTTAAACTTTTTACACCCATGAACTTGTTTCATGATACATGGCATCATTCCTGCATCTATTTTAGTATCAAAACAAATAGGAACGACATGATTAAAGCGAAAAACGTAACTAAACATTTAATTTTACTGGCATTAATAAGCCAGGGCCAAGCTTTCGCACAGAATGATTCGGCAAAAATCTTTACAGAAGGACTTAGTTCTTCTCTAAAAGGTGCTGGATTTAAGAATGTGGGACTAGAGCTTGGTGCAGATTATGGTGCTCTTGATTCAAGAACTGATAAAGGAAGTGTTTATCAGACAAAGATGAATCTTGATCTTGAAGCAGAAGTCGTCGACAGTGTTGACTTCAACTTTAGTGGTGGTTTTAGCTATCAGTCAGGTAACTCTTCTTCACAAGAAGCTGAGAGAGTAAAAACTTATAAGCCAAAGTTTACTTATGACTATGGTTACTTTGATTTTAGACCACTAAGTTTTGTTAAAATCAGCGCTGGTGCACTTGATAACTCAACGAAGCGTCAATATATCTCACCATTCATTAATGGTGGTACATCATTCATTGGTGCTAGAGAAGTTATTACGACGAAAGTTGGAAATTTTTACTTCCGTCTTCAAGCAACACAAGCGAAGCCACAAAATGCAATTTTAAGAGAAACATTTAATATTGATGATTCAGGTGATCCACAATTCTTCTCTGAATCTGCAGACATCACTTACCTATCAAAAACGTTAAGAATGGGTGGTGCTGTTGGTACTTACCGTTACAAGAAATTATCAGGTGATCTTGCAAATAAAGACTACTACTGGGGGAACTCAGTTAGCATCGGTACACCAATTGATCAAAGTCTTTACCTTTATGACTTCACAGGTATCTTTGCAAACGCAAGTGCAGAAATCGCTTTAGGAGATAACTCTCTTAAGCTTTCTGGATCTTATATTAAAAACACTGAAACAGTTGTTCCTGATGATAAGAATACTGGTTACGCATATAGAATCGATTTCAAAACAAATATGGGTGACAAGAAGCTAACACTTAAGGCCCTGGCATTTGAAAACCAAGCAGACACTGCTCCAGCATTTTACCGCGGCGGAATCTTTTCAAATGACTACAAAGGTTATGCAGCAGGATTTGGATTAGAAACTCAAAAAGGCTTTAGAACTGAATTTACATATATTAATCGCACTGTACTCGGAAACCTTGACTCAGCGTACTTAATTGATGGTTACAGTGACGAACAAGTTTACACAATCTCCCTAAGGAAAGAATATGACATTTTGTAAGAACATGAAGAACATCACTCTCCTAAGCATTTCAATGCTTGCACTAACGTCGCTAGTTAGTTGTGGAAGTGACACTTCCAACGACGAAAGACAGCAACTTGCAAGACAGCTAAAAGCTTCTGCAAATGAAAGTGCTCTTGTGTCTGTTTCACGTTTCACTGTAGAAGGTGTTACTGAAGATAAGACATCAATGAAGTCTAGAATCGCTTACGGTAAAACTTTTCACGTAAAAGCATGTCTAAGTTCAAAACTTGGGAAAAGCCTTCAGTATCAAACGTTCTACGTTTCAGGTGAAAACTTTCAAACAGTAGAAAGAACTGCAGATAATAATAGCTGTATCTTTTGGGACGAGCCAATCACTATGGATTACTCTCTTCCAAATACATACCTTCCAATGGGTGACAGAGTTATTACTCTTGCAACAAGTGCTAATATCTCATACGACCTTAAACTGTCGATGAATCAATACACTAACAGCATTATTCACAGAAATAATTATGTAATGAAAACTTCACTTAACAAGTCTCGCCTTAGTTCAGACGAGATCATCAATGTTAAGAATGTTAAAATCACTCCTAAAGGATTTGGTCAAGTTGATCCAAGAAATGATAACTTAATTATTGATCAAAAAGTTGTTGTTAACGGTTGTCTTAACCTTAAGGCCAACGGAAGTTCTCTTTCAAATGAGTTTGTTAAGGCAAGACTTATTAACCTTGAAAAACAAGAAAATGGTGAAGAACACGCAGTAACTGAAATGTATGACATCACAGATGGACAACTTGATGAGTCTGGATGTGGTGAGATAAAGTTCTACCTTGAGCACGAAAGATACACGAATACTCGTCGTATTCCATTTAACCTTGAAATTGAAGTACAAAATGAAACACTTCAAAATGCAAAAGTTACACGTGGACTATGTCTATACCCATGGTCAAACAATGGATGGATCTTTGCAGAAGTTTCAAGAACAGGAAAGTGTGAAAAAGATAATAACAACCAAAGAGCAAGACTATTCGTTGATGAAGTTAACTATAGCTTCCTAGGACACGATAATAACAATGGTTTCCACCTAAACAAGAACCTTGACCTGGTAATTGAGAAGTCATTTATCGTTAAGATGTACCCAAAGGTTAACTACGGTAACTACGTACACCACATGAACCCAATTGAGCCTTTCTACCAAGGAAAGCTTAAGCTTGAAGTATACTTTCTAGCTCCACTTCAAGGTGATATTGATTTAACAAACGAGAACAAGCATAAGTTTAAGCTGATCTCTGTAGCTTCACGTGAAGTCGATGTTGAAAATAACCTTCTTAAGGCAAGAATTGATATGCCAATCAAGTTTGTGGACATGCCATATATCCACACAAGAACTTATGCGGCAATTAAGCTATCACCAATTTTAAGAGAAGGAGATGATCCAAGAACTGCACCTCGTCCAGCTTGGGCAGCAGGTACATTCCATGCTTCATCAAAAACATTCCACTCAATCCTTCACACGCAACTTCAAGTGACGGATGAGTTTGAAGCAAAGGATTACACAAATACTAAAATTACGAAGAAAATGACTGAAATGGTTCAACTAGAAAACTACCTTGAAAAATTATCTAACGATGTAAAAGGTGTAACTAAGAAAGATATCATTGCTGCAAAACTTGCTCCAAGATATAACAAGAGCTCTGAAGCGATCTTCTCAGATGAACTTAAGAAGCACGAGCTTTTTGATGAAACAATCAAGGTTGACCACATTGGACTTAATAAGAAACTAATTGAAGAAAATAAGCTTACTGCGTCTGAACTCTCTAAGCTATACGAAGACCAATACGATGCTGCAACACTTGCAAAACTATGTGGTTCATTCTTTAGCCAAGAAAAGACAGGACTAATCTGGAAAACTTACTCAGACTACAATATGAGAAAATGTATTGAGTCTCCATGGGAATTCATGATGATTACTCCAGTAAGTCACGTACAAGAAATTCTATCAAAACCAAGAGTTAGTCACTCTAATACAATTAGAATTTCTAAATCAACTGGAAGCGGAACTTACTTTACAGAAAACAGAAGAGTTGGATTCTCACACGGATATAAAACAGGTGTTGGTGCAAAGCTAGACTTTAAAATCCCATTTGGTGAAGCATCACCAGTAGGTGGAGGAGTTGGTGTATCAGCAGGTTATGACTGGTCAACATCATGGTCACTTGATAAGTCAAATGGTGACAACAATAGAAGTGATAACGGACAGTCAATTGACCTATACGCTGAAGCAATTACACTAAACTTTGAAGCAAGAACACACCAGTGTTTTATGATCGAAGGGACTTCTAAGTTTAAAGCTGAATGGGTAGGATCACAAATGTATGGAAGTGGAAATCACGGACTTGGTGGATCACTACAGTACGTAGCTGTAAACAACCCAATTCGTTACAAAGTATGTAAGCCAAAAGCTGGAAAAGAAAGATTAGAAGAAACATGGTACTTTACTGGTGAAGGTTTCCAATTCAACTCAATCCTAAGAGATAGACTTGGAATGACTGAAAACCAATACACGATGATGTTTAGAGGAAGAAAGACACTTTATAAGTTTACTGACTTCTTATCAAAAGCTTCAAGCTCGATGTTTAACATCAAAGAAAGAAAGACTCAGTCGCCAGATGTGTATATGCTAGATGTTTACAAGAATTACAAAGAAGCATTTGATAGCAACCATGACTTAATCGATGACCAAGCTATCCCAGGTACGGTTGAGAAGTATGACCCAATTAAAAATGGCGGAGACCACAATTTCTCTGAAGATAATTGTGAGCTTCCACCTGATGAATATAATCATGCATCAGTAGACTTTTGCTAGAAATATAAAGGCCGCTTAAATAAGCGGCCTTTTTTTATTTGAATTATTTTGCTTCAAAGCTATCGTATTTCGAAAAGATATAATCAAGAGTGTCATCGTCAACATCACGGTATAGACACACCCCTAATTCCATCAGATAAATTTTTAAGTGCTCACGAGGATCCACATTTGGGTACTTCTTCTTTAGAAGTTCAAATAATTCGGCTTCGGCCTCAACGATAATATCAGATAATTCATTGCCGGCACCTTTATTAATCATATAAAGAGCAAGTAGATATGGCATTTGGATGATTTGTTTACGTACGATTTTAATACGCTCACGAATTCCTACAGAGTTCTCTTGAGACAAATTAAAGATACGAGAAATCATGTACTTCACTGCTTCTTTAAGGATGACATCCTTTTCCTTACCTAAATAATAATAAATGAGGGAGCGAGTCACATCAGCTTCCTTGGCCACCTCGGCAATTTTCCAATTCAGGTGTCCCTTAGCAACTTCTAGCTTAGTTACTGCATTTAAAATTCGATAATGTACTTCTTCACTTTTATTGCTTGTCATAAATAAATCTCTCTATACTTGATAATAATACTTAAGTTTTAAAAGGTAAAATCCGATAAAAATTTATTGAGTCATGTTCAATATTGACTATTGAGTTCTTTAGAATTTTCAGATTTATGGGGGAAAAGTATGAAAAATCAGAAACTTACAGGTATCGCAGGAGCGCTAATCTTCTCGACACTCCTAGTTTCCTGCAACCAAAAGTCCTATCGAATGCCCAGCTCATTAAAAAGTTCTAACTTTGACTCCCTGATGCACGAAATGCATGCCCAAGTCTCTAAAGGCGTTAAATCCCCTGCTGAATGTGCAACTAAGACTAAGCATTACTACAACAAACTATTTTCTATTAAATCAACCGATATCGACTTTTCAGAATTTTCCCAATATCAAATGCAGGATTTTGTGAATGCATCTTTTAATATTCGCCTAGATCTTAAAGAGAAGCTCAAAGAGCTCAACAGCACAAAAGAACTCAATCGAGATGAAAAAGAATGCCTAAAAGGAGTGAAGGATATCTTCAGGGCCCTTCGCTACCTCGAAGACTACTTTATTGAGTCATACTATGCATCGAGACCAAAATCAAAAGTACCTCGTCAATTTAGCACCCTAAATTTTGACGGTGACTCTCCTATTCACTTTATGGTTAACCCTGAATACAGTTTTTCAGGGCCTGCAGATCTTAAGTCAGGAGATATTATCCTTTCTCGTGGTAATGCCTATTCAAGTGCTGCCATCGCAAGAATCGGCGATGATGACCATCAATTTTCACACTTAACATTAGTTTATAAAGATAAGAAAACAGGAGAGCTTTTTACATCTGAGGCCCATATTGAAGTTGGTAATGTGGCAGCTCCATTTCAAGTTCATCTAGACCAGGCAAACTCAAGGACAGTTGTCTTTCGCCACAAAGATGCCAAACTAGCGCACCTTGCGGCCAAAGAGATGCATGAGCGCTTTACTAAATTCACAAAGAAGAATGAGGAAAATATCCCATATGATTTTGCTATGGATTATCATGATGACTCACAAATCTTTTGTTCGGAAGTTATCTATCATGGATACAAAGTTGCCAGCTCACAGTTGAATGGTACAGAAATGGATATACCAGAGTTTAAAACAACATTTAACCCGGCCCTACTATCCTTTCTACAAGACTTTGGTTTAAAAGTTACAAAAGAGAATATCTCAAAATTTAAAACTTTTGGCCCAGGTGAGATTCAATTTGATTCACGATTCGATCTAGTGGCAGAATGGAGGAATCCAGATAAGCTCAAAGACACGCGCTATAAAGACGCGATTCTATCAAAGATTTTTGAGTGGATGGAAAAAGAGAAATACGAATTTGACCCAAGCTTTGGCACAAAATTAGGAAATGACTTTGCCTGGCTTGCTCGCCGCTCAGTCATTAGTCGAGGGATAATCAAATTTGTAGCAGGTGTAAATTTAGAAGAAAAGTTTCCACTCAACCTTGGCTCGAAACAGATTGATCTCTTCGTGGTACTAGACCAAGTTGGGGAAAAACTTTATGAAAGAATCGCTAAGGCAGAAAAAGAGGCCGGCGGAATTTTGTCATTTAATGAAATGTTTTACGAACTTGAGTCTTATCGTAAAGAAGATGCTGCAAGATACATAAAATATATTGAAGATAAGAAATATAATCAGAAGCTTCAAATGCAGGGTGGACGACGCAACGGACCAAGAAGACGTCGCTCATTAACAAGACCTGATTTCCATCACTTGTTTCACAATTAAGAATCTAAGCTTTAAGAATAAGATATTTTAAGCTATATTGGCCGCATATGAAAACGGTCAATATAGCAATTCAAAACGCCCATAATGAGCTTTGTGCTCACCCACTTTATACAAATATCAATGATATTGAAGACGTAAAAATTCTAATGAAATGGCATGTCTTTGCAGTATGGGACTTTATGTCTCTTTTGAAAGGTCTACAAAAAGAAGTTACATGTGTGACAACTCCATGGATGCCTTCAAAGTACGACAAAGAGTGTGTACGCTTTATCAATGAAATCGTTCTTGGCGAAGAAAGTGATGAAGACCTGGATGGTGGCCATATTGATCACTTCACAATGTACTTAAATGCCATGAAAGAAGTTGGTGCTGACACTGCTCCAATTGAAAACTTCTTAAAGGACTTCTCTTTTGATGAGCTTCCACAAGAGATTGCAAAGTTTACGGCATTTAACTTAAATCTAGTAACTAATGCACATCCAAGTGCAGTTGCTTCAGCATTCTTCTATGGAAGAGAGAATCTCATTCCTGATTTATTCCAACCATTTGTTAATGTACTTGAACAAAAGAATATTGATGCTCCTTATTTTAAGCATTATTTAGTTCGTCATATTGAACTAGATGGTGATGAGCACGGCGATCTTGCAGGAAAGCTTCTAACACAACTTAGTGACTCTAAAGAAAAAGAAGATCAGGCAACTCAAGTTGCTCTTGACTCTCTTAAGCTTAGATCTCAGATGTGGGATTATGTTCTAGAAGAGATTAGATTAAACCGCTCAGAGAACCTAGAGCCTATCCACTAAGTCTTTAGCAAGCGAAATCCCTGCACTCCATCCGTTCTTATAAAGGGCATTAAGAGCGTAGATACCTTCACTGACCTCACCACAAAATGGAGTACGCCTCTTACCTTTGTGGCGAATACCTGTGTGAATCATTGGCCTTTCAAGCTTTGTAAACTCTGGAAATAAGTCTTGAAAAATTTCTAATTTCTCGTAGACCTCTTTAGGCGAATGAAGATGATTGAGTCCCTCTATTGAATTAGCTCCAAAAAGTAGCATTTTATCATGAGCACGATAGATGAGATTAAAGTGGCCACGAGAGATGACAAACGACTCTTCATTCAAATCAATATCCCAAGTAAAGTAAGTTCCTTTAACCGGCTTTCCTTCTGGTAGATTCTTATCTTTGAAGATTAATGAAGTATAGGCACTTGTTGCTAGAATAATTTTATGAGCATTAAAGCTTCCAAGGCTTGTTTGCACTTCACCTTTATTAACTGCTGTCACTCTAGCATTTATTTTTTTAACATCAGTCTTGAAAGAGCCAAGAAAGTCATGAGGATTAATCACATAGGCATCCTTAGCTACCATCTTCTGATTCTTAAAATTCACAAAGTCTGTACCGTAGCGGGCCTCAAATTGTTTAAATTTCAAAGGGTCTTCTTTGATATTTGGTGGCAGATAGTATTGTTTAGCAGTATAGACACCTGGGGGTTGATTTCTCTCAACAAAGTCTTTTAGGAATTCATGAGCGTGAAAGAGAATATCACCAAGTTTTGAGATACCTTCTTCAAAAAGCCCAAATGAAACAACACTTGTCGTACGAGTAGAACACGCAGGAAATGCTTCATCGTCAAAGACTTGGGCGATCTTAGCACTTGGGTATCTCTTTGTTAAAAAATATAAAATGGCGCGGCTTGCAATACCATCACCAACTACAATATAATCGAAATTCTTTGTCATAATAACTTCTTACATCAATATTTTTAAGTTAACCAGTCGAAATGACGAGAGTTTTTTATTGTCATTCCAAATTCAATAACTATACAATTTTAATTCAAAATTAGTTAATGGAGTATGAATTATGTCAGAGACGACAGAAAAAGCAGCAAAGAACCCAATGGACATCATCGATCAAAATGCCGTCCTTTTTTGTGTAGACAACACAGATATCACAGCAAAACAAATTATGGCAGTACTTGCCATGCTACTTGTGGAAGACTGTACTGTCCCATTCATCACACGTTACCGTAAAGACAAAACAGGTGGTTTAGATGAAGAACAAATCCGTCTAATCCAAGAAAAATACGACGAATATATTGAGCGTGAGAAACGCCGTGCTTTCATCCTTGATGCCATCACTAAGCAAGAGATGATGACTCCTGAGATAGAAAAGAAGATTAAGGCCGCAACAAATATCAACCAACTTGAAGATATCTATGCGCCATTCAAATCAAAGAGAAAAACAAAAGCTCAAATTGCTAAAGAAGCAGGACTTGAGCCATTCTCAATTCTAATGAAAACATCTAAGCTTCCAATGCCAGAGCTTGCAAAAGAAGCTCTAAAGTTCATCAATAAAGAAAAGAAAATTGCAACTTTTGAAGATGTATTAAAAGGTGCATGCGATATCATTATTGAAGAGATCGCTCACGATACAGAACTTAAAGAAACTCTTCGTAAAGACTACTGGGCACAGGCGATGATTAAATCATCTCCAAGAAAGGGTTATGAAGAAATCAAAGACTGGCAAAAATATAAAGACTACTTTGAGTACGAGCAAAAGGTAGCTGATCTTCGTGATCCAAAAGCGGCACACAGATTCCTTGCCATCCGTCGTGCTCAAACAGAAAAAATTCTAAAAGTGGAAATCGTTTTTGATGAAGAGTATGCAAATAATATGATTCTATCAAAGCATTTTGCAGACACAAGTGTGACTAGCTACAAGGCCCTAGTTGACTGTGCTTCAAAAGCATATAAGAACTATATCCACTCATCACTTGATCTAGAGATCAAAGGAGAGCTTAAGAAGCTTTCAGATGAATCAGCAATTGATGTATTTGGTGTAAACCTTAAAAACCTACTTCTTCAACCATACCTTGGTTCCAAGACAGTTCTTGCACTTGACCCAGGTGTTGTAACAGGATGTAAAACTGTTGTTGTTGATAACACAGGTAAGTTTGTTGTTGATACTGTTGTCTAC
Source organism: Halobacteriovorax sp. GFR8 (assembly GCF_050955245.1). Taxonomy (NCBI): domain Bacteria; kingdom Pseudomonadati; phylum Bdellovibrionota; class Bacteriovoracia; order Bacteriovoracales; family Halobacteriovoraceae; genus Halobacteriovorax; species Halobacteriovorax sp. GFR8. Next base: position 1,577,225 of record NZ_JBPBLR010000002.1, read on the forward strand.
CCTCACCCTCCAAGAAACCAGGTTCGTGAGTCGGCAACAATCCTTAATGCAATGATTGAACAATTCAATGTTGAATATATCGCAATTGGAAATGGAACTTTTGGACGTGAGACTCTTCAATTTGTTGAAGATAACGTGACAGCAGTGAAAGATGGAAAAGTTAAAGCAACAATGATCTCAGAAGATGGTGCTTCAATCTATTCTGCCTCACCTATTGCAAAGAAAGAATTCCCAGATAAAGATGCAACGGTAAGAGGTGCAATCTCAATTGGACGTCGTTTCCAAGACCCACTTGCTGAACTTGTAAAGATTGATCCAAAATCAATTGGTGTTGGCCAGTACCAACACGATGTTAACCAAGTTAGACTAAAGAAATCACTAGATGGTGTTGTTGAGAGTTGTGTAAACTTTGTTGGTGTTGATATCAACACTGCTTCAGCTCCTCTACTTTCATTCATCTCAGGTATTGGGCCAACAGTTGCTGGAAATATCGTTAAGCATAGAGACAAGAACGGACTATTCTCAGATCGAAGTGATATCCTAAAGGTTTCACGTTTTACAGATAAGGTATTCCAACAAGCAGCTGGCTTCCTTCGTGTTTACAATGGGAAGAACCCATTAGATGCTACATTTATTCACCCAGAAAACTACGATATGTTAGAAAACTGGGCACAATCAAAAGGCTTTACGCTTGAGCAACTGACAACAGATAATGCTGTTGCAAACCAACTGAAGTCAGACAAGACACTCATTGCAGAGCTTGGTGAGTTTACAGTTAACGATATCTACAAATCACTAACAGCACCTTCTCAAGATCCACGTACAGAATTTAAGACAACGGAATTTAGAAAAGATGCTCGTGAAATTAAAGACATCAAAATTGGTGAGCGCTACCCAGGTATCGTAAAAAATATCACCCAATTTGGAGCTTTTGTTGATATTGGAATTAAAGAGAACGGTCTTGTGCACGTTTCACAAATGGCCGACCACTTTGTTGATAATGCTCTTGATGTTCTTAAAGTAGGACAAGAGGTTTCTGCAGTTGTGCTTGATGTTGATATGGATAGAAAGCGTATTGCACTTTCACTTAAATCAGATGGTGCAGAAGAAGCTAAAACTTATGAGCGCCCTTCAGGTGGCCCTCGCCAGAGCAAGCCTCGTGGCGGTGGAAAGCCTAAGATGCCAAAGCAAAACGATGCACCTTTAAAGAATAATGCATTTGCAGCACTTGCTGGCTTTAAGGTAAAATAGGTGCAGTATTGTTGCCTCACAAGCAATAGGAAAGATGATTTAATAAAAATAAAAATAAAAAAAGGGCCTTCTACTATGAGGCCCTTTTTTATAAATTTATCATGTAATAAATTATTTACACTCAGAAACTCTTCTTTTTACAGATCTTAAAAGACTCTTTGTCCAAGAACCAACTAGAGGACTCTTAGTTATTTTAAATGAATTTTCAGATTTAGAAGTCATGTCACCTTTTTCCATTACTACATCATTGGACACAACATGAGTATAAGCACCTCTATACTTATGTAAATCAGAAAAGATAGTCATATAACTAACATTTCCTTCTTGTGGTAGGTCATATAAGTTATCAATTTTTGTAAATGAATATCCCTTCTCCTCATAGATATTAATTATCTTTTCAGTAATATCATGGCGGCCATCGATATCAGACATTACAAGATACTGATGGCAATTAGTAGTACCTGCTGTAATATTTGAAATTACCATTAGTGTAAGAATAAACTTTAAAATATTTTTCATCGTTGTCTCCTTGTTTTTAAGTACATTAACACAGAGAACAACACACTGCGCCACTATTGTAAAATTTTTATTATTGATTTTAGAAGTTCTCTTTGGCAAAAAAGATATCCAGTAAAACTACTCATTTTAATGAGCAATAACAACAAGGTAGTCAAAACGAAGAGGTCAAAAGAGTTGAAACTCCCAATGAGCATTTGTCATAATATTAATAATCCAGGCCTTTTGCTTTAAGACTTCTTTTTCACCATCAAAGGAGTCCTTATTAAAGACGAAGTTCACATCAATGCGCGCTTCTTCCTTATTCCAAGTGTAGGTCTCAACTGAGTTATGTTGTCCCGCTTCGAGAAACGTACCTCTAGCTGCGAGAACTTACCAATCCCCCATGAAGCGATTAATATCAACATAATCAACGGTTTTATTATAAGTCGTTGAGCTACAGCTAAGGAGAAGCAAAAGACTTATTTTAGGTAGATAAAATTTAAGAAATAAGGGCCAGATTAGGCCCTTAGAGTCGACATTTAGTAGCATCGTCGAGTGTCCAAACCAAATCGACTTTACGTGATCTGACTTTTCTAAAAACTTTTCAATATCAGGCTTTATTGAAGGTAGTATAATTATTCTAACCTCACACAATATGAAGCAAAATTAAGTATATACTTGGCCTCAACATTAGAAATTTTACTAACTTCATTATTCATATAGTTTAGAGAACCTGAAATCTTAGCTGTCATTTCCTTATCAGAGCATCCCCTCTGTAGAGCAGAATTCAAATAATTCATTGATGTGTAGAAGTGAAATTTAATCAATTGAATTGAATCTGTGATCTGAAGATACTTATCACATGTTTCTTGATTGGGTTCTCCACCTTTGTACATACTTTGTAGCTCTTTTGTATAAACATTAAAATTATTTTGAATAACTTTTCCGCCATCATTAACAGCTCTATTTGCTTGTTTAAAATTAATTTCACAAGCTGAAGGAATTTCGAAATCAAGACTACTGGCAAGTACTGTAGAGTTGAGCATAACAATAAAAAACCAAATGTATTTCTTCATAAAAACTCTCCTTAAAACTTTTATCATATCTATAATGGGCGCCCTTGATTAGTAACATCAATGGCCTCAACTTTTATATTGTTTACAGATGGGTCATCTTTATTCATATTTAATATTGTAAAATAAGCATAGACCTGTTCTTTTATTACCCCATCAAAATGTTGAGTTTCCACTTCATAGATCCCGTCTTTATCAACTTTTACAGAAAGCATATTTTGAACAATCCAGTTTTGATCTATAGAAAGAGTCGCTCTAACAAAAACAGGCTTTGTAACACCAGTAACTTTGAATCGTAACTTAAACGTACCAAAAACATTTTCTGTCGCTTTAGCGACATTATCATTGAACTTCAAAGACACAAGTCTTGGATAATTTTCATTTCGAAATTCTTCATATGAATTCCTATTCGTTTTAATATAATTTACGTAGTCGCTGTAATAAAGATGAGTATAAGGGTCCAATGATCTATAAAATTGAATATAGCTATCCACTCCAAGATCAGAGTGACCACCAGCTGCCAACTCCCACATACCAAAAGAGAGGCCAATAGAGTAATGCCCCCAATTATGGGAAATCAGCTTAATATTACTGCGCCCCTTAAGTTCTTTATATAGGTCAAGAGAATCTTTACTATCTTGATCTTGACTGTGACCAAACTCAATAACAATTGGAACTTCAACTTCTTTAAGCGCACTATATAGGTCATCATTATTGCTAATTGAAGAACTAGCAATTTCATTGTTCATCGTGGCAACATAATTTTCATAAAATGTTGAAAATTGAGAGTCATCAAACTCTGTATTAAAGAAAGAATAATGCTCATTCAAGCGCGTAATGATACTTCGATCACCTTGAGAGTTATCGTCACTAATTAACGATTTAATCTTATTTGTATTTGTGAAACTTTTAGATTTAAATCGTAATTCATAATTTAAACTTGAATAGTACAGCCCACCATTTGCCAATGAATGACGACGAGGACTTGTTGGTGCACTAGCGGCCATAACAAGTTTAATGGCCGGATGATATGTCGTGGCGGCCGCAAGCGCCATGAAGCCATCATAAGAAGTTCCTTGAACAATAATATTTCCGCTATGCCAATCCTGTTTTACAATTTCATTGATGATGATATTTGAATCATTCCTTGCCTGCTTCCAATCAAGCCAATCAAAGCCCTCTTTTCCAAAGAAAGTTCCTCTAACGACACTTGAGATAATATCGTAATTTCTTAGAAGAACATCATCAATTATATACAGAGAATTTAATATAGACGTAGAGTGAAAATGATAAGGTGATTGACCAAGAATAGCATCGCGCTTTTCACTAAACGCAATATCCAGCGGCCTAAAAACAAAAGTAGGCAGCAACACATCCCCATTTTTTGGCATTAATTGTCTTGCGTGAAGTTGCGGTAAAGGAGTTTCATAGTTCAAAAAGCGAATAGTATTTTCGCGGTCAATTACTAATTCGATAATTCTACCATCTTCAATATTTTGATAGACCTTATAATGAGAAATATCCACAATTTTTCTAACTTTGCCACAATAGTCTTCAAAGTCTGTTTTAAAAAACGTAGCAAAATTTTCATCTGCTATTTTTATCTTCTTATTTTTAATAAGCTCATTTTTGTTGAAAGTTTTTAAATCACTGCAAAGTTGCTCCATACTACGAATTACAGTTAGCCCGTGAACTTGAGAAGTCGTAATCAAAGTCATGATAATGAAGACAAATTTATTTAGCATATAATTCCCAAGATAAGTTGTATTGATATTAGAGCAATAACAAGGCCAACATTTGTATAGAAAATTAACAACTTAAGCAGACTATATGTCTAATAAATAGACACAATAAAATTAACTGAACAATTAATGGCAATTTTAGAATATAAGATAAAGGTAAGAAAAAAGGCCCTTGTAAGGCCTTTTTCATTTGAATCATTTATTTAATTAATCAATTCTTTCTAGATTTACTCTTAGGCCCATTCCAGTATTAAGGGCGATTGTGATCATATCTTGAATTCCCATTTGCTTCCAAAAAACGAGATCAACTTTATGGTTTTCTTCTTCATAGATCATACAGCTAAAAACAATAGATCCATTTTCAACACGGTCTTTTTCACAAGTTGTATCAACTTGAAGCTGACCAGCATAATTCATCTTAAGATTATACTTCTCACCTGCTACGATTTCTGTTACTTCAACATTCTCATTTCCAACAAGTGCCTGATCCATTTCATTTTGCCCCTTGTAAGTTGCAGAGTGGGCCGAAAAAGCAGTTAGTGATAATAGTACTAGTAATAATTTTTTCATAAATGTTCTCCATTATTCTTCTTCATAAATCTTTAACTAAACAAGTTCACAATACCTCGTTGAGGGAGACAGATGTAAAAAGCTGAAATATTTATATTTATGAATAAATAATGAACGTTGTTAACTACTGAAAATCTCGAAAAGTACCCGCGCCCCTTTTAGCGATGAGGGATGAGGACGAGATCACGAGTGCTATATCCGAGAGAGTCTAGCTCCCTGATGGCCCTGGCAACGATTTTGGAAGCGTAGTCCTTAGAGTATTTACGAGACATGATCCACAGGTACTTTTCATTAGGGACACCAATGGCAACCCACTCGTACTTAGGATCAAGAGCGATCACAAGATAATCAAATTTCAGAGGCCAAAAGAGCTGTATTTTCCAATGGGCATTGGTCTTTGGATTTTCAATCCATGCCTTCTGTTTTAATACTTCTTTTTCACCATCAAAGGCGTCTTTATTGAAGACAAAGTTAACGTCAATTCGATTCTCTTCTTCATTCCATGTATATGTTTCAACAGAGTTATGTTGGCCATCTTCTAAAAATGTCCCACGAGCTGCAAGCACATACCAATCCCCCATGAAACGATCAATATCAACATAGTCGACCGTTTTTTCATAAGTAGTCGAGCTACAACTTAAGAACAAAAAGCTAAATATGAAGAGTAAATACTTTAGAACCACCATTTCTTTGTAACATATTCCTGTTCATCAAAAGAGACAATTTCTCCTAATTTTGGTGCCATTAACTTAAGAAGTCCCAAATTTGAAAATTCATCTAACTTCTCAATTGGCTCCTGCCATGGATGAAAAGACAGCGAGAAAGCACCCCAATGAATTGGGAAGTAGTACCTAGCATTAATATCGGCGTAGGCCTTAGGCCACTCTTCAGGTAATAAGTGAACAGCAAACCAGTCAGGGTTATATTGGCCAGACTCCATAAAGGCGACATCAAAAGGCCCCAGACGACTTCCAATCTCTTTAAAGTGAATATCGTAGCCAGTATCCCCACTGAAGTAGAGATTATTATTTTGGGTTTTTACAACCCATGAAGCCCACAGAGTCGTATTCTCATGGGCCTGATCTCTGCCAGAGAAATGCTGGGCAGGTGTTGCCGTAAATTTGATGTCTTCAAACTCCACATCTTGCCACCAATCGAGTTCAGTAACTCGATTCGTTTCAATGCCCCATCTCTTTAAGTGTGATCCAACTCCAAGAGGAGTGATAATTTTGACGTCCTTCTTTTTAGCGAAGAATTTCATCGTGGCCATATCAAGATGATCATAGTGATCGTGAGAGATAATAATATAGTCAATTTCCGGAAGTTCTTCTAAAGAGAGAACAGGAGGTGCAAAACGTTTTACAAAGAGTGGAACTGGAGAAGATGCACCCGAAAAAATAGGATCAATCAAAACAATCTTAGAGTCGATATTTAGTAGAATCGTCGAGTGTCCAAACCAAATCGACTTTACGTGATCTGACTTTTCTAAAAACTTTTCCATATCAGGCTTTACTGAAGGCAGAGGTTTTTCAGGATAGCGCCCTCCACCCTTACCTAAGAATTCAATGAACTTAGAAAGGCCAAATCCATCTTTTTGTATTGGCTGTTCTTTCGTAATATTAGGCCTGCGATTAACAAAAATTTGCTTAGAAGCATCGAAGTTCTCCGACTTTTCAAATGTTCTTAATTCGCTCTTATTTGGGTGGGCCCCAAGTGAAGACATGAAAACTGAAGCAACTTTACTCATAGCTGTACATCCAGAAAAATTAATTAAAACTATAAATAGCAATAATCGTTTAAGCATTAAGTTCCTACTTTTTTAACAAAACTAATGAAATTGCCATTATCCTTGAAAAATCTCCAATTCGAAAAGAGTGTAAAGATCACTGTAATAATCACAGGAACTAAGAATGAGAAAATGAACGATGTTCCCGTAAAGCGCACGGGAAGAGAACGATCGACAAACATTGCTGGCATAATGACAGGAGAAAACTGCGCTAAAAGCGTCAGCACAATAAAACTAAGAAGGTTACCGACTGCTATTGCAAAAACTGTGATAATTGCAATATTAAGGCCGCCATACTTTTTGATTTGATCCATACTCATGCCAAGGATCCAAAAAGAAGCAAAATCATTTCTAACTCTTGCATAAAATATTGAAAGACCTGAAATAATCGAGAATGTTACAAGAACAATTGTTGCTAAGAATAAGAATAGAACAACATTATTTTCGAGAGCAAGGGCATAAACAAGGTTCTGATTCAATTGCTCCCATGTTTTAAAGCTTGCACCTTGTGCAGTTAAATACTGCTCTAAATCCCTTTCACCTGATGCAGACAAAACGCTAAAAACCCTAAGTTTATTGTATCGACGTGACTTTGCAATTGAGAAGGCACTATAGGCATGCCCCCAAGCATGAAGCTCATCGATATCTGGGTCCATTGAATCGGTGAAGTTTTCAATCATAAGAGACTTAAATCGAGGAAGCTCTCCAAAGAAGACATCAGTATGGGCCGGCGAGATAAATTGAATCTTATCATCAAGGCCTGCGTAAATCTTTCTGGCCAAATAAGGAGACATCAGAATTTCTTCTCTACCTGGCCAGTGATCAATTGCCTTAGGTCGTAGTGTTGACGTTTCGGCAGTAATCCCATGGAAAATAACAGGGGCCAAGTAACCTTCAAGACGAATTAAACCTTCAATTTCATATTCAAATGAATACTTATAGTTTTTATCATCTAAATAAGCTTGGACCTTCTTAAAATCGAGATCTTTTGGAAGATCAATAATGTAGCGGCCCAGAGTCTGCTTTCCACGCTCGATGCGGTTTGTTTGTAGCCCTTTAAGAACAGACTGAACACTTAATAGTGAAAAGCTTGATATGATTAGACTCGCCAAGGCCATGATGAGAAGCCTTTGGCGAGTCTTAGCTTTAAATAAGTAATTTAGAAAAAATCTAAAAAAACTTAGAAACATTGAATCTATAACTCGTAGAAAGTTGAGTTTTCATCTGCAAGCTTATTCACAAGCGCACACGGAGTAAAGCGCTCTTTGCTTACACTCTCTGAGAACTTAAGCATCTCATCTCTAAGACGTGCAATACCTTGAGTATCTGCATATCTTAGAAGGCCACCTCTAAATGGAGGAAAACCGATACCAAAGATTAGACCAAGATCAACGTCTTTTGCCTTAGCAACAATCTTATCTTCAAGAGTTGTTGCAGCTTCGTTGATCATAGGTAGAAAGATTCTCATTTGAATCTCTGTTTCACTCATTTTCTTAGAAGCTTTAGGAAGCATATTCCAAGCTTCTTGGTTAGGACCAGTTGGCTTACCTTTCTCATCGTAAAGGTAGAAACCTTTGGCATTTTTCTTTCCAAAGAATTCCTTTTCAAGCATTTGCTTTCCAATACCATTTGAGGCCTGTCGCTCACCTAATCCATCATAGATAATTTTAGAAACCTTATCCCCTACATCAATTCCAACTTCATCAAGAAGTCTGAATGGACCCATTGGCATTCCAAAATTAAGACAAGCATCGTCGATATCCTTAATTGAAACCCCTTCTTCAAGTAAGAAGCCAGCTTCATTCATATATGGCATAAGGATTCTATTCACAAGGAACCCTGGCCCATCATTAACAACAACAGGAGTCTTCTTAACTTTTACAACCCAGTCATACAGAGACTCAATTGTTTCATCTGAAACACCATCGTGCTTAATGATTTCTACAAGTGGCATCATATGAACAGGGTTAAAGAAGTGAAGCCCGGCAAATCTTGAATTGTCTTCAAGTGCGCTTGCCATCTCTTGAATTGAAAGAGATGAAGTATTTGAAGTAAGAATTGTATCTTTACGAACTTTTGTTTCAGTTTCAGCAAATACTTTCTTTTTAATATCCATATTTTCTACAACTGCCTCAATAACAAGGTCAGTATGTTCAAATCCACGATAATCAGTCTGTGCACTAATTGATCTCATCTTGCGTTCAAAATCATCCTTAGACATACGCTTTCTTTTCACAGCACCAGAAAAATTACTCGATGCTTGTTTTAAACCAAGTTCAAGCCCATGCTGATTAAGATCTTTCATGATTGGAAACATATCATTCTTGGCCATAAGCCAAGCGATACCACCACCCATCGTACCGGCACCAAGACAAGCTCCACGACGAAGCTTTCTTCCAACACCCTTGGCATCATCCATCTTCTTAGACCCTTCCATTAGGAAGAAGATATGGCGTAAGTTCTTCGATTGCTCACCAATACATAACTCTCCAAAAGCTTGTGCTTCAGAAGTCAGGTAAGATGTACGACCTTTCATAACTCCAGCTTCCATAACATCAAGAATCTTAAGAGGTGCTTGATAGAAACCTTTTGTTTTCTTTAAAACAGACTCACGAGCTTTTTGGAAAATAATTTTCTTAGTGAATACATTATCAGTTGCAGCGTCCTGCATCTTATCCATAAGGCCACGCTTATCGACTTTCTTTTTAAAATGATTTGGAGCTAAATCAACAAGACGCTCTTTTGCATAAATCTCATCAGCTAAACCTGCTCTCTTAGCTTTCTTAGCATTAAGTGTTTTTCCTGAAAGAATCATATCGAGAGCTGTTGGAAGACCTACCGCTTTTGGTAGACGGAACGTCCCACCAAAACCAGGAATTAGACCAAGCTTAACTTCAGGAAGACCAAGACCTGTTGCCTTGTCGTCACTTACGATTCTTGATTTACATGAAAGGGCAAATTCAAGTCCACCACCAAGGCAAACCCCGTGAATACAAGCGACTGTTGGCATCTTTAAATCTTCGATACGATTAAAGATTGTCTGACCTGCTTCTGCTCCGGCCTGACCATCGGCCGCAGTGTGCATTGTATCGAATAATTTAATATCTGCACCTGCAATGAAGCATCTGTCTTTATGTGAAAAGAAGATTGCTCCATCTAGCTCTTTTTCTTTTGTATGTAGATCTTCAACAATATCTTGAAGCTCTTTAAGTGTTTCTTCATCGAAAACAGTCATCGAAGCTTCGTTATTATAACCAAAGCCGATATATGCTTTCTTATCCTTGATTTCAAAACTGATTCTCTTATATGTCATTGCGATATCCTATATTTTCTAAATTAATTACTTTTGTAAGTTCTCGATAATCATGGCACCACCTTGACCACCACCGATACAAAGTGAAGCAACACCAAATCCTGCTTTTCTCTTCTTAAGCTCATGAGCAAGAGTTACGATTAAGCGCGAACCTGTTGAACCAACAGGGTGTCCAAGAGCAATGGCACCACCATTAACATTCAGTTTCTCAGCAGGAATTTCACCCCATAATTTATCAATACCAAAGAAGTCAGCAACTTTCTTATCAGTAAAAGCCTTCTTAACAGCAATAATTTGCGCAGCAAATGCCTCGTTAATTTCAATGAGATCCATTTGCTCAAGTGTCATATTTGATCTTCTAAAAACACCATCCATTGCATGAAGTGGCCCCATTCCCATACGTTCAGGCTCTAAACCATGAAAGTGATAATCAACAACTCGTGCAAGAGGCTCTAAGTTATATTTTTTAACAGCTTCTTCTGAACAGAATAGAATTGCTGAACCACCGTCTGTGATTGGACAACTATTACCAACTGTAACTGTTCCTGATTTACGATCAAAATATGGCTTCATTTTCGCAAGTCCTTCAACAGAAGATTCCTTACGTGGGCCATGATCATTCATAAGAAGTTTATCTAATTTTGAACCATAGATTAGAGGTACGATTTCATCAGCAAAACGGCCTTCTTCGATGGCCTTAATTGCTTTATGGTGAGACTCATTTGCATAAATATCCTGTTGCTCACGAGTGATCCCAAGTTCACGAGCAAGAAGCTCAGCAGTTTGTCCCATATTAAGGCCACAGAATGGATCTGTTAGTCCTTGTTCAATTGCAATAATTGGAGAAAGATATGCAGGCTTAAAAGTTGAAAGAACTTTTAACTTATCACCAGTTGTTTTTGCTTTCATTAAAGAAGCAAATAACTCCGTCATCTGCTTTCCGTAGATTAATGGCATATTTGACATTGATTCAACACCACCAGCAATCACAACATCACTACGTCCACTTGCAACTTTAATGAATGCTTGTGAAGCTGCCTCAAGTCCAGAAGCACAATTTCTATGGACTGAATAGCCAGATGTTTTCTTATGAAGGCCGGCCTCTAATGCAATCACTCGCCCAACGTTTGGATACTTTGCAGGAGTTCCCGTGTTTCCAAAAATGACCTCATCAACTTCATCGTCACCAATAGAAGTTCCATCCATAATATGGCGTACTAGGTAAGCACCTAAGTAAGGAGCTTGAATATCTTTAATAATAGTTCCGGCTTTTGCATGAGGAGTTCTCACTGCCTCGACAATGTAGACTGGTTTCATTGATGATTCCTTTCTTCAAATTATTTTACTTGCTTAATATTGTAAGGATAATCAATGGCAATGAAAAGTAAAAAGGCCCCTGAGCGGAGCCTTTTTATGAGAACATGGGTTTTTTAAACAATTGTTTAGAATAGGTATGAAAGACCAACACCTAAAGTAAATGTGTCAGCATTTTCAATATTCTTAGCTTGGTCAACAAGGGCCTTTTGATTTGTTGAACCATTGTATTGGGCCTCTTCTCCAAGTCTAAAAATATTCTTTTCGTATGAAAGGCCTACTTGTGCACTAAATTCTTTAGCAAAATTAACTTCTGCTCCAAGAGATGCACTACCTGATACATACTTCATTGACTGTTTAGTCTCGTTAAAAGTATCAACTGGGTTTTGAATTTCAAATGATCCAAAGTGAATTCCAGTTCCAAGACTTAAGTATGGTTTAATCTTAGCTGAACGTGAGAAATAAAATTTACCATATCCACCAAAGTTAAACTCGTTATATGAAATTTCATCATTTTGTGAGTACGAGCTTCCAGCATTATAGCTATAATAGCCATATCCATAATTATTATAATTACTAAGCTCATTACCTTGAATCGTAAGATTCATAAATCCTGCGCTAATTCCAATTGAAACTCGCTCAGACATTACAGTTTCAACAGAAGCTTGAAAATTAATTCCTGCTGTCCATTCTTTCTGTTCACCAGTAATGCTCTTATAACCTGTCTCAATAGTTAACTTATTACTAAGTTCTGGCATAACAGGTTCTGCTACCACAGGAGCAACCGCTTGTACTCGTGCAGGTGCAGCTTGTTGGCTATTGATTTCATCCATTGCTTTAAGTTGTCCCTCAAGGGCCTTTTGAATCTTGTTTGCAATACGCTTTTCTTCTTGTAGACGCATATCTTCAACATTCTTTCTCATCATTTGCTCGTGCTTTTCTTCTAATTGGCGACGTAGCTTCTGAATCTTGTCAGCTTGTGATGGTTTCTTTTTCTTTTTGTAGAACCCGTCGATATTAATTTCGTCAGTATGAACAACTTGATCTGTTTCACTTAGTAATGGATCGTCTTGTTGTCCATATGAGGCAGCACTAGATAATAGAAGTGCAGCTAATACGGCCGAGTTAATCATTGTTGTTTTCATGATGTTCTCCCTGTCTCTTTTTTTAAATAGAGTTCAGTTTCTTATAACACATCGCGAGATATTTCTGTTCAAAAGCGAACGCTGATGAAATAATTTCATGAAAATGAAAAAAACCTATTAATATCAAATAGTTAAGACTGTCTAGCGTAGACGGAAGGTACGAAATTTATTAGCATCAACCTCATTTGTCCCATCAATACCAATGGTTTTAAGGAAACAAAGGGGGTTTATACTCCCCTGCTGGCAAGCTTCAGGGTCGGCCTTAAAGCGCGCATCAAGAGTTTTAAAGACAGCAAATAAGATTGAGATCACTGCTACTAGAAGTAACATATACTCAACAGCGGTTTGACCGCGTTGGGAAAGAAGAATGGATTTCTTATCGCAGTTATTCATCATATATAAGTTTTAAAGTCACGGGCCTCTAATAAAGTCTGCGTGATCCCTAAGTTATTCTTCTTCAGTGGCCCTTGGTAGTAGACTCCTTTTACAGAGTCATATTTTCCACTATCGGCCATTCTAAACTTAAGGTTAATTCTTGCGCTCGAGTTAATCACACTATGATTACGGAGCATGCAAGTTTCATTTGTTAGTCGACCTTTTATGAGAGTGTCATTCTCATCAATGATATCATTAGAAAGTAGAAATTCATGCAACTCCCCTTCACAGAAATCATATTTAAGGCAGTCGTCAAATTGTTTAAAGATTTTAATTTGGCATGTTTCGTCTTTTAAAATCTCTTTTCTGATAAGAGCGATATCTCCACCAAATGAATTTTCACTAAAGTGATAATAGTCGGCACTAATTAGATTATCACTTAGTTTGTAGTCTAATTTTACACAGCGATAAAGGTCTGTGATATTGTGAGAAATATTTAACTTGTCTAAATTTGAACTAAAGATTGCAATTTTCTGCGGGGCCACGACTCCAGTAAATGATGAAAGCTGTACGGCCCAAGGCCTCTTGCTTGCAAAGCTAAACTCTTCAGCAATATCTTCAAAGCTACTTCCACCAAGGCTTTCAATTGTTTTTGTGGCCTGTTCTTCTTTATCTTCTTGCCATTGAAAGCGATAGCGAGGAGACAGCATAAGAATAAAAAAATAGATACTTTCAAGGTCTGAAAATGTCTGTTCCAGTGTCTTTGTATAAACACAACGAAAGCAGCTCGTAAATTTTTCAAGCTCTTTATTGTCTCTTAAATGTTTTTTAAATAGAGCATAAATATCATAGATATAATTTGGAAGATCTGAACGCAAAGTACTTACAGTCACCTGATGAAATGTCTTATAACGACATAGAGACTCTCCAAGTCTTTTAATTGAAGATGTAAAGTCTTGATCAAACTTCTCTTGGTCAACGTCTTCAATTCTTAGGCGATTGATAAACTCATTATAAAGTTCAGGGAAATGGCGACAAATCTGAGAGAAATTTAAATACGGGCTTAAGCCTGCACATAACGTTTGCTTGCCATTATATTTTAAGTAAAACGGTGAATGAACAAATGAATCCTCATCAAATATATTCGTTTCTAACTCTAGGTCTTCTGCCCATGCTTTTATGAAAGCAAGGTCTAATGGGCCAAAGAACTTAAAGTAAGGGTCACTTGCCTTAATTCTCTTATCTTTCAAATAAATGGCACCAAAACCACTTTTTAAAATTTGAGTGGCCGTTAAGAAACTAGCAATATTATTTCCAATAACAAGGGTATTTATTTTTTTATTCATATGTTGATATCTTAATTTGTTAATAATGCAATTAGCTTGCGCTTTGCCATTTCGCTTTCTTCAATCATATCAGAAATCAACTCATTGGCCATCTTATTGGCCCTTGAAGTCTTCATGATCTCATATCCATTTCTCATCTCATTGATGGGCCCGACATCGACACCGGATTTAACAATCGTGTCATATTCAGTGGAGCGCTTAACATTTGGCCCACAAAATATCTGTGCCCCAGCGACAAAGGGCTCAAGAACTGAATGAATTCCTTTACCATGTCCGCCTCCTACGAAGACTTTTGAGAAATATGGATAAATCTCACATAATATGCCTCTTAGGGTACATATAATTAATCCAGGTTTGGCCTGAAAATTATCTATGAATTCATCAAGCTTACCGCTTTCAATAGTATCATTAGAAAGCATATGAATCGGAAGCTCAGAGCAATTAGTTTTAACAAGTTTCATAAGAGCTTCAACATTTTCTTCTTTTAAAACATGTGGGGCCATAAAGACAAAGAGTTCACCGGCCATCATTTGCTGACAAAAATTTACGTCTTCAAAGATGGCCATCTCATTAGACCAAGTCTGTGCTAGGCATATTCTTGTGTCATATTCATATAAAGATAAAACCTTATTTAATTCATCATATAAAGGATGTTTCCTAAAAAAGTGTTGGCGAGTATTAATTTGTAACATCCTAAGTTCAATAGGTCTCACTAGCCTATCCTCATCAATATCCTTTTTAATGACCTCATAATCCTCTGCTGTTGCACAAATAATTTTGGAAAACATCGAGTATATATAGCCTTTCACTTTCGGCAAACGTAGCTCTTCTAAAGAGCTTTCTTTTATACGTGAGCTTTTAACTGTCGCGGAAAATAGAATAAACTCTTTCATTTTGGAGCCTAAGTAAAGTAGCTCGGGAAAGAAGTCATAGCGAACCATCATCATTTTATTAGCACTAGACCAGGCAATAATATTTTGGCGTGAAAGGAGTGGAAAGTAGATCATAAGTGGCAAGCGAAGATAACGAACGTTTTCACGATTAGCTTGATAGTAGTCTAATACCTTGTGTTCAACACTTGGTGAAGTAAAGATTAACTCAACATTTTTCCCTAATGAAATTAACTCATCACTCAATGGCCTAATCTGCTCAAACTCTCCTTCACTAGAAAAATGAAAGACACAATGGGCCTTTTTGCCAAATCTCATAAATGGCCTACAACCTTCATCACGATAATTTCGTCTTTCAAAAGAAATTCTGCCGTAGAAAGGCCCTACTTTAAAAAGATAAAGCACAATAAAGATAGGATAAAGTGCAACTCTGACAATTGCTTGAATAAGAAAAATCAATAACATAGGTATATTATAGTGAGGTTTTTCCTAATATAGAAGCCAAAAGAAGGTCCATTTGACACCAAATTAGGTAAATCAACATAATTTTCTGACATGTTCTTACAAACTGAAATATTAAATGCCTAAATTACAATCATTTGTTGCAATTCAATAAAAAAAATTCGATTATCGTTAGTCTATAAAAGAAAGAGGGAGATAAAATGGGAATTTTAAAGGGAGCATTTATTGCATTCGTGGCAGTGAGTACGATGGCCGCAACATCATCGACTTCAGTATCAGTGCCATCTTCAAGCTCGAGCGCTTCAACAACTGCATCGTCAACTGACGCAGCAACAACTTCAGAAGCATCAACTGGAACTTCTTGGTACCAAAAATTAAAGGACTCACCTTTTAATATGCAATACCTAGTAGAAGGTTCAAACAACTTTAAAAAAACACTCAACGGTTATAGTTTCTATAACTATCTGTATCTTGGTTATAATATTGATAAAACTTTTGCTGTAAAACTAGTTCCTTACTGGAAGACTGACTTCACAAAAGCACAAGAAAACAAAGATGGAAGCCGTACAATTCACCAACAATATGGTGCAACTCAAGCGCGTCTTTATGTTAAGAATATCCTAAGTGACGAAAAGCACGGATATGACCTTTACGCTCAAACAAGATTCTACTGGTACCCAAAAGCGACTCAAGAACAATATGGGTATGATGCGAAAGCTCGTCTTTACCTAATTGGTGGTAAGAAAGTTACTGATAACTTTAAGATCGGAACTTATGCATTCTATGAAAGCTACATTAGAAATACTGGAACTTCTGGTTATGTAGAAAATTACTACGCAGCAGTTGCTCCTACTTACTATATCAATGATAAGTGGTACACAGCGATGTCAATTGAGTACTACAGAACGAAAAGAAAATCAGGAAACACAGAAAGTGAAACACTTTCTATTTCACCTGAAATTGGGTATTCGTTCCCAATCTGTTCACTTTCTACAGCGCTATCTCTAGAGCCAGTTGATTTCAGAGGTGAAGATCCAGACTTCGTTGATGGAACTCTAAAGAATGCTTCTTTAATTGTCTCAGCATTCTTCCCAGTTTTTTAATTTAAAACTCCATTTTAAATACTTACAAAGCCGACCTCTAAAGTCGGCTTTGTTTTTTTTAAGACTTTATTAAACTACAGGCAAAAAATTCCGATAAACCAGATAGAAAGTGACTAATCTAATCAGGGTTTGAGGAAATATGGCCACAAGTACAAAGAAAAAGATTACTGAATACCTACTGACGAAAGAACAGATTTCAGGGGGTCTCTACGAACCTAATGAAGTCTATTTTATCAAAGATGGTGACAAAGAACTTGGTCCATTTTGGCAAGAGGATCTTAAAGAGTTTATCGAAGATTACTCTCTCTTTAATCAATCTGTTTTTGTTAAGAGTATGCTTGAAGAACAGTGGAGCATGATTACAGCTCACCCTCTCTTCCAAAGAAGAAAACCTGAAATTATTAAGGAATTCCAAATTGATGAAGATGATCAGTTTTTCATCTTAAAGAATAATAAGAAAGATGGGCCATATAAGAGCAGTGAAATCATGGCAATGCTCGACTCACTGGAATTGCTGTACACAGACTTTATTTCTGTTGATCAAGGGCAAAGCTGGGGAACAATTCACGAATTTGAAGTCTTTGATAGAAGAAGTCGTTCAAATGAAAGCTTACCTGACTCTCCTCAGGGACATATTTTCAAAAACTCGATTCTTGATGCAGATAAGGCCATGGCCCTAGCAAAGAAAGACTCCGATGATCGTGAATTTATTTACGACTTGGCGTATATTGGAAATCAAAAGCTAAACCCAAATAAAGCATCCATTGATGACTTCGAACAAAAAGAAAAATCAGATCCTGCAACAATGATTCGTCTAGGAACATTTGCGGCCAGCTTTGTGCTTGTGGTTGCAGTCTTCTTTGTCTTTAGTAAATTATCAGGAACTCCAGACACACCTGTTGCCAAGGCCAAGAAAACAGCAAGAATTCAAACAAAGCGTACACCTGCTGCACAGGCGCAGAAAAAGGCACCATCGAAAACAACAAGAACCGTAACTAAGAAAAGAGAAGTACCTAATGCATTCAAAAAGAAATCAAGACCAAAGCGTCAGATTTCAAAAGGTAATGATCCAATTGGAAAAGCCGACTTCCTGGCAGACAGAAAGATGCAAGATGCAGTGATGGATCCGGCCGATCTTCCACCAGAGGTTATCTTTGATGATGCCAATGAAGCATTGGAACTAGACCCAGTTCGCGAGAGAATATCAAAAGAAACTTTTGACCCTCAAGAGCAGGAATTAAATAATTATGACGAACTTGATGCGGCACGAGAAATCGTTGATGAATACCTTGATCGCTCTCCTGCTGCTGGATCTATGCCAGAAGATGGTGAGGGCCAATACGACGACTTCACACCAGAAGATGCAGTAGAAGGTGAACAATTCTAATAGGTTGCCTCCATAAAAATTAAAAGAATATGTAGTCAATAATTGATTATTTATGTTACTTTTAACCTATGGAACACACTAAAGATATCTCACAACTAACTAATGTTTTTCGCCAAGCGGCCTTCCCTGGATCATTCTTTTTCAGCTTTGAAGGTATTGAAGGCTCAGGAAAATCAACTCAAATAGTAAAAATTAAAGACTACCTAGAGGATAAAGGCTTTAACGTTATCGTTATCCGTGAACCAGGTGGGACAGCATTTGGAGAAAAATTAAGACAAGCTATCTTAACTTCAAATACTGAGTTACACCCGGCCGCCGAAGCTCATCTCTTTGCTAGTGCCCGTGCTCAGAACCTACACGCACTTATTCTAAAAGAATTAGAAACACCTAATACTGTTGTTATTTGTGATCGTTTTCTTGATAGCTCTATCGCCTACCAAGGTGTGGCTAGAAAACTAGGGCCGGAATATATCTTAAATATCCACTCAAGCTTCCCTTTAAATATTGTTCCTCATAAGACGTTCTACTTAAGAATCGACTTAGAAAAATCCCTTGAGAGACAACGCTTAAGAAATATGCCGAAAGACTATTTTGAATCACGTGACAATAGCTTCCATCAAGACCTTATCGAAGGTTATGACTATTGCGCTAAGATCTTCCCAAATCGTATTGCAACGATTGACGGAAGTGCACAACTGGAAGTCGTGACTCAAAAACTAATCGAAGAAATTGAAACGATTATAAATGGATAATAAAGATATTGCATTTAATGCACTATTTGCGCGCTACAAAGAAAGCAAGCTTGCCCACTTCTACACTCTCCAAACAGGAGGTCACGGTGAAGTCTCTAAGAAAGATACTCTACTTGAGAAGTGGGCCAATGACTTTATCATCAATATTCTAGCTTATGAAAATGGGTGGGATATTGATCATGCAAAAGAGGTCCTAGAGCGTGGCCATGAAGATATTCTCTTTGTTTCCACAGACCAAAAAACTTATAAAGTATCAGATGATTGTATCGAAGAATTCTTTAACTTCATTCGCTTTAGGCCATCTAAACTCAAGTACTCATTCACAATTTTTAAGCAATCACAAAAAATCACCCAAATCTTGGCAAATAAGCTTCTAAAGACACTCGAAGAGCCACCAGAGGGCCATATTTTTATCTTCATAAAGTCTAATGATGAGAAAACTCTTCCAACAATAGATTCTCGAACAATCAAGATCAATCTTCTTGGCAAGACTGACTCACAAAACGAAACAATTCAAGAGCTGAGTTTTAAAGACTATGTCGTAAAAAATTGTGAAGATGAGCAATTAGTCGAAATCCTAACTAAAGTCGAGCGTAATAATTTACAACTAGATGAATTAAGAGAGTTAATAAAAGAAGGACCTACTCGTGAGGCCAATATTCACCATCTTATTGCATCACATATCAACCAAAGCAGTAAATATAGTATTAAAGACGCTCAAATTTGCCTTCAGGCCACGAAAGACTCGACTTTCGAGATACCATTCAATGGATCATCTAAATCACGCCTAGCTCGCCTGCTTCAACTTGTGATTTAATGCAATTTGGCTAGACATAAGCTACCAATAATACGACAATTGAAACTACTCAAAAAAAATTGATGGGACAAAATGACGAACCAAGATCAGCAAGATATATCTGAATCACGTGACAATGATAAGTCAGGTGATAAGAAGAAAGTTAATAAATTCAACAAGCACGATGACAAACTTGCAAAAGAGCAAGAAGGTAAATTCGAAGAAGGTCAAACTCTAACAATGGTAAGAGTTCGCTTTCCAGGAAATGCTAAAAGTCAGCCTTTCTTACTAGGTAAGAGAAAATTCACATATGGTCAAAAAGTTATCGCAATGAGTGACCGTGGTATGACAGTTGGTTATATCAACTCTTTCCCATATGAAGTCACATTTGATAAATCGATGCTTCCAATCCGTTCAATTTCTAAAGTGGCAACACAAGAAGATATCGACGAACAAAAAAGCTATATGAAAAAAGAGAATGAAGCAGAGATTGTCTGTCTTCGTCTCATCGAAAAATATAATCTTAATATGAATTTAACTCACGTTGAGTTTATTCAGTTTGGGAAAAAGGCCGTTTTCTATTTTACAGCACCAGAGCGTGTAGACTTTAGAAATCTTGTTAAGGACCTCGTTGCAGAAATCAAAATGAGAATTGAGCTACGCCAAATCTCAGTTCGCGATCGTGCGGCAGCACTAGGTGCCACTGGTGCATGTGGACTTCAAACTTGTTGCTCATACTTCCTGACAAATTACGGTAATGTTTCGATAAAAATGGCAAAGAATCAAAACCTTGCCCTTATTCCTTCAAAGATCAACGGTGTCTGTGGACAAGTAAAATGTTGTATCAAGTATGAAGATGATGTTTACACAAATAAAAGAGAGTTCCTTCCAGGTGAAGGCTCATATATTAGAACGAAAAATGGTGATATTGGTAAGGTTTTAAAACTACATATCCTACTAGAACAATTTGAAATGCTTACAGATAGAGGCTATATTCGCCGCTACTATAAGAACCAATTTGATAAGAGACGTTGTCGCCCACCAAAGGACTGGAGCTTCCCTACTGAGTTTAAGTCGATCACAAAGGAAACTTCAACAATCATTGGAATTGAGGAGTTAGAAGAAGAATTACGCCTAAGAAAGCAGGCCTTCCTTCAAAGCCTAAACGATGACAGCGATCAAGACGAAGATGAGGATGCTCACGAGCTACTTGATGATGAGGATAACGGTAACGATGACGACGAGGAAATTGAAAAGATCCCTCTAGATTCGACAGAAGATGAGTCAGACAATATCCCTAAGCAGAAGGTAGAAAAAAAGCGTCATCATAATAATCGACCTAAAAAACGTCCAACTAATCGACGAGGTGACAAAAAGCCTGGCCAGCAGGATGGAAAAACAGACGCAAAGCAGGAAGGCAAGCAAGAAGCTAAACAAGACAGGCCTCAAAGCAAAAATCGTAATAGAAATAAAAACCGCAACAAACCAAAGAGCGGAAACTATCGAAAGCCTTCAGGAGATAATAAAGGGAAACCTGAATCTTCTGGAAATAAATCTAATCAATAATTCTTTTTAAAGAAGTATAACAACGATGGTGAGGGAATTGATTTTCCCTCACTATTTCTAACTGAGAAACTCCCTTCAAATATTCAATATTCAGCATCTCATCTCTCGCGTCCACAATCACACGGGCCTTACACTTTGATATCTTAATATTTTCATTTAAACTAAGTATTTCACGGTAAACACCTAGTTCAACATATGAGCGCGCGCGTGACTTTAGAGGAGCAAGAGAAGGAATCGGCAAGTGATTTAAAATACCTCTAGCTGATGCCTTAACAAACTTGGCCAGTTTATTAGGCGGATAGAAAGCAGGGGCCATATAGATAAGCTTATTACCTCTTGTCTCTAGGCCCTCATTTTGAATGGCCCACTCAATCAAGAGCGCTGCTAAAGAGTGTGCTACAATGAGGCTTTTCGAATTATTTTTAAAAATTTTTCTTATCTTCTCTAGGTCTTGGGTAAGGTTTGGTTGCATTTTCTTATTAAAAGAAAGAGAAAGAAATTTAACATTTGGGTTTGAGAAGATGAAAGATGCCGGGGCCTGATTAAGCCCCGGTATAAAGATAATCGGATCGCGATTATTAGAAGTCACAATTTCCTGGAGTTCTAGGGAAAGCAATAACATCACGAATATTGCTCATACCAGTGATATACATAATTGCTCTTTCAAAACCTAGGCCAAAACCAGAGTGAGGAGCTGAACCAAATTTACGTAGCTCTAGATACCACCAGTATCCTTCTTTCTCCATTCCCATTTCATCCATGCGCTTAATAAGCTTATCAAGGTCTTCTTCACGTTGAGACCCACCTATTAACTCGCCAATACCAGGAACAAGAACATCCATGGCACGTACAGTTTTCCCATCATCATTTTGCTTCATATAGAAGGCCTTACAATTTTTTGGGTAATCAGTTACGATAACAGGTGACTTGAAGTGTACATCTGTTAAGTATTTTTCGTGCTCAGTTTGTAACTCTTCTCCCCAATTAGTTGGGAATTCAAATTTTTGTCCACAAGCTGATAGAATATCAATTGCTTCGGTATAAGTAATTTTCTTAAACTCGCTATCACGTACGGCAGCTAGTGTATCAAAGTGTGATGCATCAACATCTGTAAATGGCATCTTATACAAGAACTCAAGCTCTTTCTTGCAATGAGTAAACGCGTAATCAATCATATACTTGATATAGTCAGCTGCAAGCTCTGCAACATCTTCAAGGTCAGCAAAAGCAACCTCTGGCTCAATCATCCAGAATTCTGCAAGGTGACGTTTTGTATTAGAGTTTTCAGATCTAAAAGTTGGACCAAAAGTATATACCTTACCAAGCCCTAGTGCGTGACACTCACCTTCAAGTTGGCCAGTAACACAAAGAGAAACATCTTTACCAAAGTAATCTTTAGAAAAATCAACTTCTCCTTTATCTGTCTTCGCAGGGTTTTGTTTATCTAGAGTTGAAACGTTAAACATTTCACCAGCACCTTCACCATCAACAGCAGTAATAATTGGTGAATTTAGGTAGAAGAAACCTTTTTCATTGAAGAAGTTATGCGTTGCCATTGCAAGAGCGTGGCGTACACGAAATACTGCTCCAAATAGATTTGTTCTTACTCTAAGGTGAGCAATATCTCTTAGGTGCTCTAGGGATGTTCCCTTTTTCTGTAGAGGGTATGATTCATCAACAGCACCGATAATATCACCAGTTACGGCCTGCATCTCAATTGTCTGTCCCTTCCCTTGTGATTCAACAACTTTTCCTGTGATAGAAACACAAGTACCAGTTAACATAGTTGAAAGGGCTTCATAATTCTCGATACCAGCATCAGCAACAATCTGTAATAGATCTTGCGAAGATCCATCATTTAAAACAATAAATGAAAACTTCTTAGACTTACGAACAGAGCGAACCCATCCTTTAACAACAACCTCTGTCCCGATGTAATCACTTGCACGATCAAATAGTTTTTTTAATTCAATACGCTTTAATTGTGTCATTTAAATACCTTCTTATAAAATTTCTTTTAAGATTGATTTTGTTTCTTCTTTTTCTAGTCTTGGCCCATATTGAGTTACTAGTTTTGCAGAACAAGCACAAGCGAGTGTTCCTGCTTGAGAGAAGTCTAGGCCATTCGTAATTCCATAAAGGAATGCACCAGCAAATAAGTCACCAGCACCATTAGTATCGATTGCCGAAACACTTGGAGCAGATACATTGACTCTTTCACTTCCATTATAAAGGAAAGCACCTTTTGCACCAGCTGTAATAGCAAATGCATGCGAAATATCCTTTAGGGCCTCAAAGGCATCTTCAATCGAATCTTTCTCAGTAAATGATTTAGCTTCTTCTTCGTTACAAAAAAGTAGATCAAGCTTCTGCTCACCAATCATCTCCTTGAAACCATCTTTGAAAAATCCAACGATTCCTGGGTCTGAAAAAGTTAGAGCAACTTTAACATCATTTTTGCGAGCAAAATCTCTTGCTGTTTGACAAGCTGCAATTCCAGCTGCACCAGTAACAAGATAACCTTCCATATATAACCACTTACTATCAGCAAGCACAGAAAGGTCAAGCTGCTCATCAGAGTAAGTTGCTGTTGTTCCTAGGAACGTATTCATTGTTCTCTCTGCATCCTCAGAGATCATTACGAGACACTTACCAGTTTCTCCGTCATATAGTCCGTTTTCAATATTTGATTTTACACCATTTGCCAGCAGGTCATTTTTATAAAACTCTCCTGTTTCATCTTGAGCAACTTTACATGAATAGAAAGTCTTTGCGCCAAGTTGAGTCGCACCAATAATAGTATTTGCAGCAGAACCACCACAAGCACGAGAGTGACCAACATTACTTCCCTTAAGGGCCGCAAGAAGGTGGTCTTGCCTCTCTTTTTCAACAAGAGTCATTAATCCTTTTTCAATAAGGTGATCTGCTAAGAACTCGTCTTTAACTTTAAATTCCATATCGACAAGGGCATTTCCCATTCCATATACATCAAAACTCTTCATACTTAATCCTTTATATTTATGACTCTTTTCTTTTAAAAATTAATTCATTATTTGCTTCGTCAAACTCAGCATACTTGTAGCCTGCACTATCGAATGTCTTTAGGCCTTCAATATCCTTAATCTTATTTTCAATGATAAAACGGGCCATCATCCCTCGGGCCCTCTTAGCGTTGAAAGAGATAACCTTATATTGGCCATTCTTAAAATCTAAGAAGCGTACATTGACAAGTTCAGGAACGAGCTTATCTTTTTTAACACTCTTGAAATATTCCTCAGAAGCAAGGTTCACAAGATATTTTGACTTATTTGCCTTAGCATCAGCATTGATCTTTTCAACAATCTTTTCGCCCCAGAAATTATAAAGATTAGTTAGGCCTTCTCCATTAATACGAGTTCCCATCTCTAAACGGTAAGCACGTAATTCATCAAATGGTGAAAGAATCCCATAGAGTCCTGATAAGATCTTGAGGTGTTTTTGAGCATAGTTTAGCTCACTCTTTTTAAGTTCACTTGCATTTAGACCTTGATAAGTATCACCTGCAAAACTAAAAATTGCAGCACCGAGGTCAGCAGTTTTCTTAAAATTATTAAAGCGATCAACATTTAGGTCTGCAAGGGCCTTAGATAATTTCATCATTTTTGAAAGATCAGCACTTTCAAAATTTGCCATCTTTGTTGCAAGCAAAGTGGCCTCTTTCATAAAAGCAGGTTTCTCAAGATTCAGACCTTGAGCAACACTAATTTCTGAATGATCAAAATTAAGTTTCTTCGCTGGAGAAATAACAATATCCATGAAATTCCTTTAATTTGAGTTTGTGTTACTAAGCGCTTGAAATAATAACAACAACTTTATTAAAAGACTATGATTTCTTAAGATAATTAAGGAAGAAAGTAGCGTTCGTAGCGGGTTGATTTACCAGTGTAGACAACTTTTTGGTGCTTACAATTAGCTGGTATCTTGGCCTCACTTGCCTTGATTGGTCTTTTTAAGCAAACTAAAGAAAATTTGGCACATAAGGACCATAAATAATGATCCTGATCCACGTCCTTGCCTACTAAGTCTTTAAAGACTTCCATCTCTTTTCGACTTAGCGCACTCTTGGCCTTTGACTTCGTTATTTCATACATTGGATCGTAGAAGCATCGCTCAAAAGCAACAGGGACCTCTTCAATGGCCGCTTGTCCAAAATGAATATTCATGTGGTTTTTAAAAATAAGCCTAATCTTTTCATTTTCACAACAAATGGCCTTTTGATACGCCCAAAAAGCAAGTGCAAAAACATAAGGGTTTCTTTCAAAGCATTCGAGCTGACAGCCAAAGCTCAAGAGTAAGCAAGCATCCTTACCAGTTCCTAAAGTTGCATCAACTACTTTGTTATGTTCAATATCGCCGCCCTTAAGCTTTAGGGCACGAAAAAGTGGCTCTTTTGTGACAGCATAATTTCTCTTTAAATGTGTTTGTAAGTCACCGGCCCAATCAAGTTTAAGAGAGGATTCTCTTATCGGGTCAAAAAGACAAAGTTCACTATCTTTCCAAATTAAATAGACGCCAGTTAAAGAAGCGCTCGACTTATGTAATTGAAATGATAACCCATGACAAGTGAGCGCTTGCAAATAATTGTGCAGCGCTTGATTCAGAGATTCTAATTGAATATCATTATCAAACCCCTGTTCAATTACAATATCAATTTTAGTCTTTAGCGAAGTCTCATTCATATTAAAATCAAGTAGATGGCCTGTTCTTTCTATGCTATATATACTTTTCGTAAATACATACTTTAGAATTAATTTATCTAGATATAACACATACGGAGAACAGATGTCACACACACAAGACGTATCAAACTCAACTATTGAGAAACTTGGTTTTGACCCAAGAAATTTAAAAGTAAACTCTGGTGATCTTAATCGCGAATTAGCAAAGAATTATATCAGTGCAAGTGATGAAGAAATTAAGCAGATGTTAAACGAACTAGGTCTAACAACACTAGAAGAATTATTCTCTCATATTAAAGACGACGTAAAATTCTCATCTAAAATTCCTTTAAAAGAAGGATTAAGCTATGACGAACTTGTTACTAACCTTGATGAGTTATCGAAGAAGAATAAAATCCCAACTAACTTTCTAGGTGATGGACTTCCTCAATTTAAAATTCATGAGATCGTTCCTTACGTTTGTAATATTAGAGGACTAACGACTGCCTATACTCCTTATCAACCTGAAAGATCTCAGGGGACATTGAACACACTTTGGATCTATTCAAGTGCAATTACAGCACTGACTGGTTTTGAGGCCATCAATTCTTCATTATATGATAGATCAACATGTCTATTTGAAGCGCTTAAAACAGGGGTTCGCTTAGCACGTAAGAAAACAAAGGTTCTCGTCAGTGAAGCGATCTACCCACAAGACAGAAGTGTTATTGAAACAAATGCTGCACACACTGGCCTAGAAATCCTCTGGGCACCAATTAACAAAGAAAGTGGTTTAACTGACTTTGATAAAGTTAAAGAGCTACTTGAGACAAATAAAGAAATTGCAACGTTTGCTTTTGGACAAGTAAACTCACTTGGACTACTCGAAGATGTTGATGCATTAACTGACTTATGTCGTGATAACGAAGTATTCTCAATTGCAATCATTGACCCTATGCTACTAGCAAAAGGTGGTTTAAAAAAGCCAAGTGAATACGGAAGTGACAAGGCCGGTGCAACAATGATCGTTGGAGAGGGACAACACCTCTGTCTTGATGCAAACTATGGTGGCCCTGGGCTTGGGATTTTTGGAATTCGTTTTAACGATGCCAATAAGAATCAAATTCGCCAAACAGCTGGACGCTACGTCGGTAACGCTGTTGATATGAACAATCAAGAATGTCTTGCCATGGTTCTATCAACTCGCGAGCAACATATTCGCCGTGAGAAGGCAACTAGTAATATCTGTTCTAACCAGTCATTTGTTGCTTCAATTGCAGGTGCTGCACTGTTAGCACTTGGAGATGAAGGATTAGCTGACAAGTTAGCGACTGCACGCCAAAATACACAATACTTCCTTTCAAATATTTTACACCTTGACGGTGTAGAGCTTGCTTTTGATGCTCCGTACTTCAACGAGGTTGTCTTAAAACTTGATAAGAAAGCAAGTGAGATTCTTGCTTCAAGTGAAGAGCTAGTTGCGGGTAAAGATATCAGTGGACGTCACAACCTAGAAGGAAATCTATTAAAAGTTTCTTTTGGTGATCAACACACACAAGTTGAGCTGGACAAGTTAATTGCACTCTTCAACGAAAGCTTTGCAGCAAATAGTGAATCTGAATTCTTTATGCCAGAGATTCCTCATAATTATGTAAGAGAGGACGCTCCAGGTATTGCAACTTTCTCGACTGATGAAGTGAAAGCATTCTATGACAAGTGTGGAAGTCTTAACGTTTCTCCAGATGATGCGATCTACCCTCTTGGTTCATGTACAATGAAATATAACCCATATGTGAATGACTGGGCAGCTGGTCTTCCAGGCTTTACCATGGCCCACCCAGACTTAGACGATAAGTATACTCAAGGAACGCTTGAGCTACTTTATAACATTCAAGAAGACTTTAAGGCCATTACAGGACTTCCAGGTCTTGTAACTCAAGCTGTAGCTGGTGCGCAAGGAGAACTAGTTGGAATCAAGATGTTCCAGGCCTACCATGCAGATAGAGGAAATGCCGACACGAAAAATGTCATTCTTATCCCACGTTCAGCACACGGTACAAACCCAGCAACAGCTGCAGTAGCAGGATTCGTCCCTGGTAAGGTTGATGGTAAACAAGTAGGAATCATTACTTTAGATGCAGACGAAAGAGGCCAGATCGACCTTGAGCAATTAAAAGAGATCATTAAAATTGATGGTGAGCGTATCGCTGGTATTATGGTAACAAACCCAAATACCGCAGGTATCTTTGAAGAAAACTTTAAAGAAGTAGCAGATCTTATCCACTCTGTAGACGGGCTTGTTTACATGGATGGTGCTAATATGAATGCTATTGCAGGAATCGTTTCACTAGAGAAATTAGGTGTTGATGCTTGTCACAACAACCTACATAAGACTTGGACTATTCCACACGGTGGAGGAGGACCAGGTGATGCTATCGTTGCTGTAAGTAGCAAGCTTGTAGACTACATTCCTGGAACACAAGTTGAAAAATTAGCAGACGGATCATATAAGAAAGTTCGCGCACCAAAGTGTATTGGAGATTTCCACCGTCACGATGGTAACGTTGCTCACAAAGTACGTGCATACACATATCTTAAGGCCCTAGGCCAAGATGGTGTAGTGGCCATGTCACAAATTGCAGTCCTAAGTGCACGCTACCTATTCCAAAAACTGAAAGATGTTTATCCAATGCTTCCACATGGAGCAGATGAAACACCTCGTATGCATGAGTTTATCATTACATTAAGTGATGATATGTTTTCTCATATTGAAAAGTCTGGAACACTAAAGAACCAAATCATTGCAAAAGTTGGAAAGCTCTTCCTTGACTTTGGTCTTCATGCTCCGACTGTTGCTTTCCCAGAAGTCTTTGGACTAATGATTGAGCCAACTGAATCTTTTACAAAGAAAGAATTAGATGACTTCACAGATGTACTAGTAGCAATCAAGAACGTACTTTCAGACTCTCCAGAAGTTCTTCAAACGGCTCCTCACTTTACGGCAGTAAGTAAAGTTGACGAAGTTTGGGCAAATAAGAACCTTAAGTTCTACCGCGACCTAGACAAGCTTTGGGATCTACCAAGTGATGAAATTTCACCTAAGAAATTACGTCACAAAGACACGCTAGAAGTTGTAAAAATGATTCAAGATAAGCACAAAGAATTAAAGCAATAAGAAAAAAAGGCCTGCAATGCAGGCCTTTATATATATTAGGTGTAGCAGAGATTGAAAAACATACGAATAATTCGAGAATAACAACAACACGAAATTTAACACGAATTTGGGGAACAAAGAACAACAACACAACTTTATCGATATGTTTATTCATCAATCCCTGCTACATTAATGAGTGGTTTATACGACGCGATTTCAGATGTTACAACCTATCATTTTTGCACGTGTAAATATTACAAAAGTAGTTTGTTGACCTAATAAATCCCATTAATAAAACTTACAATTTAACTAAAATTCTCATTTTTCTTCTATAAATACTCTTTATCAATCTGCTGATACAAGCTATTCAAATGATCATAAGAGTGTTACAGTGTCGCATCATAAATTTATAAGATTAGGATATAGGTTAAATGGAAGATTTAAAAAGAGCGACCTTTGCGATTATTTCTCACCCAGATGCGGGTAAAACAACAATGACAGAAAAGCTTTTATGGTTTGGTCAGGTTGTACGTAGTGTTGGAATGGTAAAGAGTAAGCAAGGTAATTACGCAAAATCAGACTGGATGGAGATGGAAAAAGAGCGTGGTATCTCAATTACATCATCTGTTATGTCATTTCCATATAACGAACGTGCCATGCACCTTCTCGATACTCCAGGTCACAAGGACTTCTCTGAAGATACATACCGTACACTTACGGCAGTTGAAAGTGTTCTGATGATGATTGACTCGGCCAAAGGTGTTGAGACACAGACAAAGAAGTTAATGGAAGTTTGTCGTATGCGTGACACTCCTATCGTTTCCTTCTGTAATAAATTTGATCGCGATGCACTTGATCCATTTGAACTAATTGATGACGTTGAAAAGACATGTTCAATCCAATGTGTCCCAATGACATGGCCAATTGGCTCAGGTGTCGACTTCAAGGGTGTATACGACCTTAGAAATAAAACGATCATGAGCTTTAAAGACGCTGAAGACCCATTTAGCCCTAATATCATTGATGCTAGTGACTTAAGTGCAGATCATATCAAAGAGTTTGTCGGAGATGTTCTGTTAGATAAACTCGAGGAAGACCTCATGATGATTAGTGAGCTTATGCCAGAGTTTAATGAAGAAGAGTTCCTTGCTGGAATTATGACACCAATGTACTTTGGGTCGGCCCTTAATAACTTTGGTGTCAAAGAAGTTCTTGATACTTTCTCAAGATATGCTCCAGGCCCTGGTAAACGAGAAGTTATCACTGCACCAATTGAAAACGGCGAAACTCGTACAGTTGATCCTAGTGAGAAAAAATTTAGTGGTTTTGTTTTTAAGATTCAGGCCAATATGGACAAGAAGCACCGTGACCGCGTTGCCTTCATTCGCGTTTGTTCAGGTCGCTTTGAGAGAGGACAAAAAGTTACTCTAGCAAGAACTGGTAAAGAGATAAAAATTGCAACACCACTTATCTTTCAAGCACAGGATCGTGAGATTACAGAATATGCTATTCCAGGAGATATTATTGGTATTCATGACTCTGGAAAGCTGCAAATTGGAGACACTTTCACAGAAGGTGAAATCATGCAGTTTACGGGGATTCCAAGCTTTGCTCCGGAATTATTTAAGAGAGTTCTCTTAAAAGACCCAATGAAAGGAAAACAGCTCGACAAGGGACTACAACAACTTTCAGAAGAAGGTTCAGTTCAGCTATTTCGACGTCATAATTCAACTGAGAAGATTCTAGGTGCCGTAGGGGCCCTTCAATTTGAAGTTGTCCAACGCCGACTTGAAGATGAATATAATGTTAAAGGTGAATACGAAGGCTTCCCTTACAACGGTATTAGATGGATAAAATTCCCTAGTGAAAAAATTAAGGATGAATTTATCTCTCGTTATAGTGCAAATATCGCCTTTGATATTAAAGATCGACCATGCTTTATTTATCGTACAGAATGGGATCTTAAACTTGCGACGGAAAAGTATGCAGATGTTGAATTCTTCAAAACGAATGATTTCAAATAGTTAACTTAACCAAACTAAATTGCTTGATAAACAAATAAAAATTAACTATGATTAAGAGTCTTTAAGGCAGCGTAGCACAACACAACAGGATTTTTAGATTGAAGTTTTTATTTGTCGAAGATGAAGTTGAATTAGTAGAGCTCTATCAGTATATGTTTGATCGTATCGGACTCGATTATGAAGTCGCTTATAATGGTGAAGAAGCTCTAGAAAAAGTTAAAAATGGAAAATTTGATTATATTTTTTCAGATATTCGTATGCCTAAGATGAATGGTATCGACTTCTTAAAGAATTTAATTATCGAAGGCCTAGACTTTAAAAAATTTATTTTTGTCACGGCCCACCAAGAAGTCTCTCTTGATGAAGTTAAAGAATTAGGCGCTCATGACATTCTCTACAAGCCAATTCGTCATCAAGTCTTTATGGATTATATTCAAGATCTACAAGCATAAAAAAAGGGCCTCGATTGAGGCCCTTTTCTTTTCTATAAAATTTCGTTTAATAACTCTTCACAACTATTCGTTCTAACAAACTCACCTGGTAGTTCACGAGCTGGAACAATCTCTTGTCTCATCTCCTGAGCAGCAAGAGCTGCACGAATACGATGGTCGTTATTCATTGTATTTAGCTCATCAGCAGGCCCTGGTGTCCACTGGCGCCCTGTTGAGTTAAGAGCATTCTCTGAACTTCTTGCTTCAACAGCTTTCCCCCAACCTGGTTGGTGTGGGTGAATGGCCATTTTTTCATCAATACTTCTAAAGAACACTTTTTGTGACTCAAGTTGAGAGATTGATAGACCTTCCATTGCAGCTGTACGGAATTGATTTACATCAAGCCCAAGATCATCACATAGCTTCTTTAGATCATCTTCTGCCATTTGAGGCTTCTTAACGTAGTCAACATGTGTCGTCTGATCAACTTCAGCAGATAGCTCTTCAGTACTATTTAATGCCTTATCAAGCATTGCTCTTACTAACTGAATCTGCATTGCTGATTCAGCTGCATCACGTGGAGCATTAAACATTCTAAACTCGGCCTTTCTAATTTTAGGATCAACTCTAAATGTTCTTCTCCAGTCAACAGTTGGATTTGAGATATCAAAGTCATCTGTTACAAATTCTTCTGGAATAACATCCTGGAAGTAAGCTGAAACATCAAGCTGGATATAACGAGTCTTACGCCCAAAGCGAGTGTTAAAGTACCTTTCATTGTATAGAAGTTTCTTAAGCTCTTCTTCTGTACCATTGAAGTCTTTTAGTGCCTTTCTTAGTGTTTCACTTACCTCAACAGGCTCAGATGTGTGGGTACGATTAATATGCTGAAACATTAGTGAAATGATTCCTCTATGCTCATGGAAGATTGTTAAGAATCTTGCAAGTGCTTTAGGGTTTCCATCAAATGCAGCAAGGTCAATATTTACGTGCCCCCCACCGGCCATTAGAGAAGGTAGAACATTATTCTTTTCAAAAGCTTTATAAACTGATGATACTTCTTCGATTGTCGGAGTAAACTTAGGTGTAATTAGCTCAATTGTTCCCCCACGAGGAGAATCAGCAATAATTTCACCAGAAGGAGTATAAGAGCGTCCAATACCGTCCCACTCTACTTGCCACTTACGCCCTTTATTGTCGCGGATCGCATAGGCAACATCAAGTCCATGCCCGTGACCGTCAACTTCTAGCTTAACCGGTGCCTCACCTTCTTCACCGCCAATTTCGTTATAAAGATCTTGAGCAACTCTTTTAATGATTGCTTCACGCTCTTCAGATGATAAGTCAATAACGGTTTGTACCCAAGCTCGCTTCCCATCTTCAAGACGCTCTTTAGAAGTGATCGACTTAAGTCTAAGTGGAAATTTACCAGAGTATTCAATACCAAGATCGATTTTGTTAACATCAACCGGGTTTGCAACTCGATTAGGAGCATCTACATTGGCCTTAAAGTCCATTGTAAGCTCGTTATAATCCATTTTCTTTGGACGCATATAAGCTTCAAGATCATCAATTAGTTTTGATGCTGAAACCCAAGTGCGATTCATTTCACGAATTTCTTTCTTTAATTGCGCTTCAGGCATATTAGGATCAAGAAGAGCAACTTTTTGCGTATAATCTTTAACAAGATTTTTAATGATCTCACGCTTTGTATCACCAATGAATGCGACCTCAGGCTCTGTCCAGCCCCAGAACATCACACGGTAGTCGGCCTTAATTCCGGCCTTTTGCATATTAGCGATTGCTTGCTTAACAACATCGATTTCAATGCCAAATCGAGATGCGATACTTTCAGAATTTCTAAATTCAGGGCTATTTAAGTTATAATCAGAAATACTTGCAATACCACTAAAGTCATTTGCCCCAATACGAGCGGCTAATGTCGTTTGATAGAATCTTGCAGGAGCAAGGTTTTTCGTCCCCGCTCTAAACTCAATCCCTAAACCACCAGTACTTTGCACCCATGGTTTCCATTGGTCATCTGGTCTAATAACCCCACGTCCACCATGGTAGAGATTAGAAAGGTTTGATTCTGTTTGAACACTCTTATAATTAGCAAACTCAATTCCAGAGTTTCCTTTAATACCATTTAAAACAATATATGATTGAATTGCACGGTAAAACTCAGAAAGCTTTCCTTCATCAAGATCAGGGTGCTTTCTAAAAACAATTCTTTGGTGACCAGGGGCCTGGAATAATTGAACCTTATTCTGTCCAGTTAAAGGATCACGCACGACTTGAGAAAGTGACTCTCTAAACCATGCAACCATCTCTTCAAACTCACCATAAGTATTCTGTGCTTTAAAGTTGATTTCCCAACCTCCATTACCACCACCGTGACCATGGGCATCTGTTAGGAATTTTTCGGCCTTACCAAAATTAGGCTTCCATTCAGTGTAATCTCTTTTATTACCAAGAAATTTATGTGGCTTATTATTCCAGCCAGCTTCTTCTGGCACAACAATCTTTGGAAGTCCTGGAAGATTTCCTGTAAAGAATTTACGTCTTATTGAAGGCTTAATGAAAGACATCGAACGGTCTTCCATTTGCTTAAATAAGTTAAAGAAGACCGCTTCTAATTCTAATACGTTGGCCGTCTGTAGATCAATTGACTTAAGCTGTGTTAGATCAAGGACCTTAGGGTTGCCCTGTGCATCCACAACATCCCTAGCAAGATCAATTTTTTTGCCAGTTGTTACGTCTTTATAAGTACGATAGCCGTTTGAGTCCTTAGCATAATTTGTTAAAAAGTCTCGATAGAATAATTCCCTATTTTCATTAGGAAGTTTTCTAAGGTTCCTTTCAATAAGGGCCGTAGAAGGCGACATGACTCTAGTTAAGAGAGATGATGAGGCTTCTTTTTCTGCACCGTATGTAACCCCTCCAAGCATCCCTGGAAGTGTTTGGTCATCAACAAGAAGTGCCTTCGCACTGTAAGATGCTCCTGAATACTGAAGATCGGCCCAGGCTTCATAGGCCGTTTTAAAATTTCCATCTGAAGATGGGTTTCGATAATCACCATGCTTTAATTGAGATACCCCAAAGAAAGCAGCAGCCCCAATTGCAACAGTTCCGAGAACTGGCAAATAAAGATCTTTAAATTTTTTATTAGTATCACTCATACGCTATACCTTTATCTTTTATTATTTAAATTAATTATTTGAAAAAACATTTTTTAGCTTTTAACTCTTCAATACTATTTGCCGTCTCGGGAGTTTTGTCGCTGATTTTATAAAGCTGCTTATAAAACTCATCTTCTCTTTTAGAGACAGGCTTCTTGGCCGCTTCATTAATTGCCTTAGCAAGTTTTGCAGCTCTTTGAGGAGAAAATTTACCATCGATAATTTTCCAAAAAGTACCTTTCGCTGTAGGGCCCGCAAAAGTCACATTGCCACCCTTATCAGAATTGTACTTGGCCACGGCTTCATAGAATTGCTTATATTCTTTCTTAGCACCACGATCATTGAAACTCATAAATAGAGCAAGTGTTTTACGATCACCAGAATCGAGGTAGCGAGAAATATCTTTCGCATTCCCCTTTCGACTCATTTTGCTAATATAGCGACTAATCGCTGTTGAGCTTTTAGGAAGTCGAGAAACTAATCTTTTTAAACTAGGATCAGCAATAACTGTAATATTTGACTTAAAACCAAGACTAGCTAATTGGTCAGACTTACAATAAGAACAATTAAGAAGCTTACTTGAATCTTCTCCGTAGACAGAAGCGATATAAGCAAGATCATTTACGATATCTTTGAATTCTTGACCCGTTACTGTGTCGTGATTCATTTTTAATGCCGCCTGGATACGGCCAATCTTAGCTGCATCTTCTCTTGTTGCATCTACTTTGACAGCGGCGAGGCCATCACTTAGGCTTGCATGGCCATGTGAAAGTGAAGCAACACTATTGTGAATAGAGTCTTTTAAACTAGTGATAGAGCCACCAGAAACGCCTTCTTTTACAATTTTAGATTTGATAGAGACAGGCTTTAATAATAGCTCGCCAAAAGTAAAGATACTTGCATAAGTACTTCCAGAAATTGCTACAAACGCATAAAGCGCAAGCATACTTCTTCCCATAAATTTCATTAAACTCTCCTCACGAAAAAAATGTGAATCAATTATATATATGTTAAAATTGATAAGCTTTCGTAATATCGTCATGCTTAACGGTAAACTTAACCGCATACTTTAATCGGGTACTTGTAAAATATTAAAAATCAAGCATAATCGTTGTGATATCAATTGCTTAAAAATCATAAAGGATCTCTCATGAGCGCAATTAACGGCCGTATCAAAAAGCTTTATCGACACAAGAAGAAATGGGCCAAGAGAAATAATATCGATTCATTTCGACTCTATGATCGAGATATCCCAGACTTCCCTTTTATTGTTGATATTCACGGGCAATACTGTGTTATCTACAAGCGTAGTATTGATAAGATTGACGCTGACAAGAATCACCTTCCTCTCTTAATTGAGGCAATCAAAGAACATACCCAATTAAATGAAGAGCATATTTTTATTAAGGAAAGGAAGGTTCAAGGCCAAGACTTTCAATATGAAAAATCGAAAGGAGAAACTCCACTTGTTTCTAAAGAAGGTGATCTAAAATTCAAACTTCTTTTAAATAAATATATCGATACTGGACTTTTCCTCGATCACAGGCCACTAAGGCAACTTCTTGCAAAAGAGGATTTTATAGGAAAGAACGTTTTAAACCTCTTCTGTTACACAGGTAGCTTATCTGTTGCAAGCGCTTATGCAGGGGCCACGGTAACAAGTGTTGATATGTCTAATACCTACCTCGACTGGGCAAAAGTAAATTTTAAATTAAACGAATTAGATATCAATAAACATTCTTTTATCAGAGAAGATGTTTTGAAATATTTGAAAGAAGAAGCACAAAAACAAGAAAAGAAATATGATGTCATCATCCTCGACCCTCCTTCTATGTCTAAGTCTAAGAAGATGGATGTAGTCTTTGACGTGCAAAAAGACCATGAAATATTAGTTGAATATTGTACAAAGCTTCTAGCTGAAAATGGTGTTTTGTACTTCTCCAACAATCTACGTAGTTTCAAACTAAATGAGAGTGTTCAACAGAGCTTTGTCGTCAAGGATATGACCAAATGGAGCATCCCTGAAGACTTTCATGACCAAAAGATTCACAAGCTTTATAAAATCCATTTGCACAGCTAGAACGTTATCCATATAATAAGTATACATGATTAAAAACTTACTTCTTCTTTGTTCCATAATACTTACAACGCAGACGTTTTCAGCGACTGTTCTCATTGATCCAGGTCACGGTGGAGAGGACTGTGGTGCCAAGGCAAAAGTATGGAGAAAAAAGAAATTAAATATTATATGTGAAAAAGATGTCGCTCTTAAGATTGCCCTAAAGTTAAAGAAGTATATCAATCAAACAAAGAGGCACCGTGCCTACCTAACGAGAACAATTGATAAAACAGTTTCATTGCAAAAAAGAGCTGATATGGCCGATATTATTAAGGCCGACATCTTTATCTCGATTCATCTAAATGCGGCCGAAGACAGTAGCTCAAGTGGCTTTGAAACCTATTACTTAAATAATCACCAGGACGCGGCCATTGCAAAGATTGAAGCTGTTGAAAACCGTGACCTTGAAGGCAAACAGGTCATTATCAATAATATCCTAACAGACCTTGTGGTTGAAAGGGTTGCACCTGAGTCAAAGAAGCTTGGAACACAAGTCCATGATCAACTCGGTAAGCTTTTAACAAAGAATTACAAAATGAAAGACCGAGGCCTAAAGCCAGGCCTATTCTATGTCTTGGCCCTTTCTAAAAGACCTTCTATCTTATTAGAGGCCGGTTTTTTAACAAATTCCAGTGAAGCATCTCTAGTACTTGATGATTGGTTCCACCATCTCTATGCAAAGTATTCGGCCAAAGGAATTATTAGCTATTTAGATTCGATCTCTGGCCCAAATTTATTTTAAATACCTCAATATTTCCCTCAAGTATTAAAGAAATTATTCCGAAAAGATCAATGAAATGTATCGTTTTATTGCTACTTTATTCATATTCATCACAGCTTCTATTCAAGTCTACGCTTCAGACGAGCTGTCGGCCTGCGTGTTAAAGCGTGGAAATATTCAAGCAACGGCCCAACCGATATGTAGTGCCACCATTTTAGATCGCAATACTATTGTCTATGAACAAAGCTGTACTCGAGTCCCTAACCCTCGTGCTCTTCAATTAACAAGTTATTTCGTTTCTTGTCATAACGATAGTATTAGCTACAAAATCCCGCCAGCAAGATATAACCAAAGAGATTCAAAGCATAAGACCTTAAAGCTTGATGTGCCTATTGCCTACTTTCCAACAAAGCATCATACAAATGAAAAGCTATCTGGCTGTATCGTAAAGTCAGCAACTAAAACAACACAAGTAAGGCCTACTCACCTAGCTATTGATATAGAAAAACTTAAGCTTTCTAAAACGGCCAGTGCTGCACCTATAATTTGTAAAAGTGAATCAAAGCAGCAAGAGCTTCTCGCTGGGATAATTTCTAGTGATGGAAAATTTATACCAATAAATAAATTACAAGAGCAATACCAACTTGAGTCAGATTTTGTGTCAACACTTGAAGATACTACTTACAGTGAAGACTCTGCTGTTGTAGTTTGCAATAATGCATCAGAGTGTATTGCAAACCTTATTACACCCGCTATTGAACTTAATGAGCAATTAAATGAAATTATCTCAAAACTAAATGGATACGAAAGAACTTCAATTGCAAAAGAAAGAGAGCAGCTTACTAACGAATTTCGCGAACTAGAAAAAGAATGT
Source organism: Halobacteriovorax sp. GFR8 (assembly GCF_050955245.1). NCBI lineage: Bacteria > Pseudomonadati > Bdellovibrionota > Bacteriovoracia > Bacteriovoracales > Halobacteriovoraceae > Halobacteriovorax > Halobacteriovorax sp. GFR8. Next base: position 1,615,796 of record NZ_JBPBLR010000002.1, read on the forward strand.
CACCGCAAGTCTCTTGAAGCAAAATTAAGTTATTCAAATATTGAAGAAGCAGACTTTGGCGACAAAACAATGGGTGTTATCGAAAGAGGGGCCATTGGCGTCTTTAATTTCTTTGGTACGATAAACCCATTTGATAAAGAAGAATTTCTCTATACGACTTTCAAAAATATTGGTGCAATTTCTCAAAACTTAAGTGATGCTAGAATTAAAGAAATCTTTGATGAAATCAATAAAAAGGATATTGGAAATTTCGACAAGATTAGAGATCTAGCAAGTGCATATTCAAAAGAAGTCGTTAATCTCTTACTAGATGATATGAAAACATTCAACAATGCCCAAGAAAAACAGGCCTTTGTTGAACCATACCTTAAAGATCTTGATAAATGTTTAGAAAAAGCTGTACGTAAGGATCAAGTTATTGAGTGTTCCAATGTATTCACCAATAATATCGCTCTTTCAATTGGTGAAAAGGAATTAGAAAAACAAATAGGACTTAACTTCACACCAGAGGATGGCCTACCTACTCTAAAGGCAAAATCAACTAATGCATATATGAAGTGTGTAAATGAAAACTTCAATAAATTTGAAAAAATCATCGATACCACTTCAGTTGTCAAAGGATGTGTTTATACAGGTATTCTTGAAAGTTATCATCGCACACGTGCAGGACGTGTTAATGATGCAATAAAGGCATATACAGGAAAAACTGAGAACAATGCAATCGTTGGAGATATCTTAAGAAAGTCAAATAACTGTAGCTATGCTCCAATTGTAAATGGAAAAGGACAAACGCCTCAAGAGTATTTAGTCCTTGCTAAAATGAGTACCGAACAATTCACGAAGACCATTGGTGAATGTATTGATAGCTTAAAAGTAAGTGCGACTTACGATGTTGTTGAGATTGCTATCTTAACAAACCCAAAAATATCAGAGAGCTTATCACAAGATGAGAAAAATCTTTTAATTGAAGATATTAAGACCAAACATCTGCCGGCATGTATGAGTGCTAAGAAGACAACAGATGGAAATGAGTGTTCTGCATTTATAACGGCCATGGCAACAGCACAAGCGGCCAAGTCAATACTGGCAATCGAATTTGATAAACAATTTGACTCTCTCGGTATAACTGAAGAAAAAAGAGTACAACTTTCACAGAGAATAATAAAAGATTACGAGATTTGTGTTGAACATGCTAAGCGAAAGATTTATCGGGACCTCACAAAAGATGTAAATGAGAATCTCATTAACCAGTGCTTAACGGGAGCGATTACTTCACTCTCAGGCGCTATCTTAAAAGATAGTATTTACAAGGCCACAAGTGATAAAGGAATCGCTGATAGCGTTGTTGAATCCGCAATCTCTCCACAAGAGCTTACACGTGTTCAAAATGGTATGAAGTCGTGTCTTGAAAATGATTTGGGTAAACATACGAGATTAAGTTCTTATCAAGAAAATATGAATGATACGATCTCATCTTGTACATTCAAAACACAAAGAAGTGTTATTGGTCTAATTGCAAAAGAGATGGCCCATGGACAAGTAAAAGATTTTAACTTACCGGCCACAGAATTGAGCTCACTTGAGCGTTTTATTGAAAACCATATTAATAATAGTGGGCCAGGAAACCTTGATAGCAATGTTGATACCCTAACACCACTTCTAATTAAACGTGTTGCTCCTAGTGCTATTGATAAAACATTAGAGGACTTTAAATCTAAGTTCACGAAAGAACAATTTGAAGTTGCTAAGAATAAAATTAGTACACAACTTAACACTTGTCTTGATCATACTCTTAGAGAAAAAGAAATTAATGATGAAATTAATGCGACACAGGCAGCAAGCGTCTGTATGTCAGTGACAGTAAAAGATGCGTACCGCTCACTAGCGCCAAAAATAATTAAAGAAACGATTGCGCCTCTTTTTAGCGGTGAACCTAATAAAGTGAAAGCGCTTACTGAATCTTCTTCAAGTGATTTAATGAAGTGCCTTAATTCTGTAGAAGATGATGAAAAGGCACAAGAAAACGCTAAGGATTGCCTAAGTGGTGAGATAGGGAATATTGCGAAGAGTATTGCAAAAACACTACTTACTGATCTTAATAAATTTGCAAATCCAAATGGTACTTTAGAAGACTTCACAAGATCTCAAGCTTACCGTGAATTTGAAAGATGTATTGATCGGCCAAATAAGCCTAGTCTTGAAGAGGCCACAGCGAATATGAATACTTGTGTTACTAAACTTGAAGAGCAGGCCAAAGAAGAAGTGAAGGAACGCTTTGTTCAAGTCTATGGTGATCAGAACCCTGATCAGCTTGGCAAGGTCATGGATATTCTTTTAACGATCCCTGCAAAGTCTCAAGAAGCAGGTTTTAAAGAGGAAGGTTCTAGTGATGGAATGCCTAATGCCCAGCTTATCTCAACACTTGAATTAGTTGGCTCTACTCTTAAGTATTCATGTGATAATAATACAGCAATCTGTGATCAAGCAATTCACAACACGACAATTGCAATGCAAAGACATAGTCTTGATAACCCAAGCTCAACGACTGCTCAGAATACCAAGGCCCTCATGGAAAGTGAGATGTTAGAGAATCTTATCACATCGCAATTAGGTATGAACCTAAACCAAGTATTCAAAAAAGAGCTGGCCACTTATAATGGACCGGATAATCTTGTTTTAGATAAAATAGACGACATTACTAATAACCGCCTATTAACAGATATTATGAGAACACGTGATGGACGTGAACTAAAAGAATACATTCTCAAGAAAGTTGAAGAAGGAGCGATCGATAATATTGCCGAGGATCCAAACCTTAGAAAGCTATTAGCAAATGCATTAACGAAAGACACTAGTGACGGATCATTTGGAGACCAACTCTCCTACGCTCTTGTTCAAACAGAACTTAACCGTATGAAGAAGCGCTCTCGAGGCCTACGAGGTTTCTTTAGAGAGTTTACGATCAATGCTGGAGATCTTTTTAATATCATTGATAAGAAGGATTTCAAGTGGTCTAAAATCACAAAAACAAGAACAGGTGTTCGTGCTCGCGAGTATATGATTAGAGAGATTATTGCACCAGCAATTGAAGGACGAAACTTAAGCGCAGAAGCTGCATCGTCTAAGAAGCATAAGAATCAGCAAGAAGAAAGGCTTGATCGATTTAAATCAATGTTAACGGATGCATTAAAAGAGGCAAATAAGTTATAAAAAAAGGCTTCCAATGGAAGCCTTTTCTATTTTAATTATTAATTCATTCTTTGTAGTAGGCCATCACCATTTACGTAGAAGATATCCGTTTCATCAATCGATTTTAGAACTGATGAAGCTTTGTAATTGATATTAACTACTGCAGAAGCTACTGGTGAATCCATGCTTCCTTGGTTTGCAATCGACATAATCTCACTTGAAGCTGAAAAGTTGAATCCCCAAGAAACACTCACATTACTAGCGCTTACAAAGAGCCCTGTAATATAAGAACCCTTCCCTTCAAACTTTCCACCGTATTGAAAAACAACTGTGTAAACAAATGAAATAACTTCTGATCCAAATCCATTGCGATAAGCAACTTTAAATGAGCGAACAATTGGTGCTCTCCAATGAGACATTGAAGAGAATGTTCCATTTACATCTTCCATATTTGGAATGATACTAATTGGCTTTGTAAATTTAGTGCTGCTAACAGGCTTTCCTGCATCAACAATTTTCCAAATCTTTTGCCCTAGGGCCAAGATTTTATCAACTGTCATAAAGACTTCACCAAGTCCTGCGCTACTCTTCTCGTTTGTTAGCTTGCTATAAACTAGATCATAACGAGGATAAACTTCAGTTACTTCACGATCAACGATTTCAAGATACTGTTCTTGATCTCTTGCATCGAGTTTTTCGAACTTCGCTTTATTTAGCGCTCCAGCATCTAGAGAGAATGCATTCGTACTAAATAGTAATGTAGCGATAACTGCCAAACGACTTAAACTTGTAAACGATTTCATGAACCCTCCCTTAAATTTGATGACCTATAAGTAGCTATTTCAAGGCCCTACGTCAATTCAAGAAAGGGATGAAATTTGATTGTAAGTTTTTTTCACAAAAACCGTGAAATATATTCACAAATAATGTGAATAAAACTTATATTGACTTACGCAAATCTTACGCATAACATATTGATATGGCATTAACAAAGAAACAAAACCAAGTTTATCTCTATATAAAGAATTACTTTCAGGCTGAAGGCTATGCACCTACTCAGAAAGAAATTAAGGAACATTTTGGATTAAAGTCTTTCGGTTCCGTAAATAAGTATATGCACTATCTTCAAGAGGCCGGAAAAATCGAAGTCGACTGGAATGCTCGACGTGGAATTAAAATTTTAGACGAAGAACAACTTTCATCAAAAGAGCTTGATCAGCAAATGTCGGCCTTGACGAATTCAAATGCGAACTTTAGTGAAGTCCCACTTCTAGGAGATGTAGCGGCCGGAAACCCTATTGAGGCCATTGAAAACCCAAGTGAGCACACTCTCGTGCCAAATCATATGGTGTCTCGTCCTGGTAAGTACTTTGCCCTTAACGTACAAGGTGACTCAATGATTAACGACGGTATTCATGAAGGTGATATCCTCGTTTGCCGTGCCCAAGAAAATGCCAACCAAGGACAAACGGTAATTGCACTTGTTGATAATGAAGCGACTGTTAAAAACTTCTTTAAGAAGAAGAACTCAGTAGAGCTACATCCAGCAAATGATCGCCTCTCACCTTTTATAATTACAGAAGCTAATGACTTTCGTATTGCAGGTGTGGTTGTTGGGCTAATGCGCAGTTATGAATAACACTGGTTATATTTCCAAGCTTATTAAAGATACCAATGGGCCTTTTATCTATGAAAATGGTAAATGTGTCCTTACATATGAAGAATTACGCCAAAGAATAGCCAAGGTAGCTATTGAAGACTCAAATTTTAAAGTTCTCTCTTGGCTACCAGAAAACAATATCTCTTTTCTCCTTAATTACTTTAGTTTAATTGAGAATGGGGTGACACCAATATTAGTTGATCACAGAAGACTTGAATCTTCGGCTTCAGACTATGCTCTTGATAACCTACCTCAAGCAGGGCCTAAAAAGATAAAGTCCCATCAATCATGTGCTAGTGTTATCTATACAACGGGATCAACAGGTAAACCTAAAGGCGTAAGGCTTAGCCTAGAATCATTATTAAATAGTGCAAGAGCAACTGTTAATCACTATAAAATTAACCAACAAGACAATTGGGCCTTATCCCTGCCTCTCTTTCATATTGGTGGGATCATGATTGCATGGCGAAGTCTTGTGGCAGGAAGTTCATTAACAATTGTCGATGCAGGGCAACTCGAAAATGACCTCTTAAAAAATCCACAAATATCAATTTGCTCACTTGTCCAACTGCAACTTGCAAGGCTTATGGAATCAGACCAAATGATCAAAAGGATGAATCAATTAAAAGGAATTGTTCTTGGAGGCTCAAAAGTTTCAACTGCCCTTATTCAAAAGGCCACAAGTTCTGGCATTTATCTTTCAAACTCATTTGGAGCAAGTGAAAGTTGTGCGCAATTTTTAGCGACACCTTTTACAAAAGATAATAAACTCTTAAGCACCTGTGGGAAACCGATGGATGGCAAGGTGAGCATCATCGATTCAAAATGCGTCTTAGAAGGAAAGAGTATCGCCATTGGATACTTATATGGTGATGACTTTAATCAAAAATACATTACCAATGATCTCATTAAACTAGATGAAAATGGCAATTACACTATCTTAGGGCGAAGCGACTTTGTTTTTCAAAAGGCCGCTGAAAATATTAATCCCGAAATCATTGAAGAGAAATTATCAAAATATTTTAATAATGCTTATGTGGCCCCTATAAAGAATGAGAAGTATGAGAACCTTATTGCTCTCACCTTCTGCGATAACCATTCACTTGGTGATGCTCAAAAAATTATTGAAGATGAACTCATCTCATTTGAGAGGCCTCACTTACTATACAAGGCCAATGACCTAAAAGAGCTGCAAGTCGGTGTAAAAATCGGCCGAGAAAAAATTAAGTCTCTCATGAATTTGCTTTTTATGAACTTTAATGAAGATCTCTATATCAGTGCCCAAGGAGATCCTCACGGAGATATTATCTTTATAAGTCACGGCTTTATGGGTAACGCACTTGAGCTTGAAGAAGTGACAAAGCATCTGGCCAAGGACTACTTACTCATCTATATCGATCTTCCAGGGCATGGAAAAAATAGAAAGCTAAAATCTCTTGATACCTTTAAAGAGAAATTAATTTCTTCAATCGTAGAAATCGATGCAAAGACCGACAAAAAAATTCACTTCATTACTTATTCAATGTCTGGCCGCCTTTTCAATGAAATCCTACGCGACAAGAGATTGGTAAATACCAAAGCGATAAAGAATTTCGTTAATGAATCGGGAGCACCTGGTTTTATAGGCAACAAAGAAGATAGAAAAAAGCGTCTACATCACGATTCAAAATTATTTAATGATGCACAGGCCGAAACATTCTTCCACAAATGGTATGACCAAGGTGTCTTTAAGGATATCAAGCTCTCACCTAGTGCAACTAAAATGCTAAAACAAAAAGAAATTGAATTTGTTAAATATGTCGAAAGCTGGTCACAAGTCTCAGAAATGCTCTCAGTTGCCAATCAAAGAGACTTAAGAGACCTAGGTGAATTACCACAAGGTATCTCCTATCATTACATATGCGGTGAATTAGATAAGAAGTATCAATCGTTTTGCGATACCTATATTGAATCTAATCACGTCAATTTTCAAAGTTATGTAATCAAAGATGCTTCTCATAATATTCACTTTATGAAGAAAGAAAATTATTTAAATCTTCTTAAAAAAATATTCAAATCTTAACTTTCTAACAACTTCTTACTAACTCAATTACATATTTGTCGTTTACTCTCCAAGGCCCTACTATATTTCTTCACGAACTAAGGAGAGAATAGTGAAAAAATTAATCATAAGCGCATTATTGCCATTCTCAATCTTTGCCATGGATAAGACAATTTGTGGAATGGATGAGCGCGTACCATCAAGTGATCCAAAAGTAGGACGCTCACTAGAAAGAGCTAGAGATAAGGCCGGTTGTACGGTTACATTAGTATCAAACTCATGTGCAATTTCAGTAGGTCACTGTGCCGCTACATTCAATGTAATTGAATTTAATACCCCTCCTTCAACAAGAAGAGGTATTGCACACCCTGATCCAAAAGATATCTACCAAGCAGACAAGGCATCAATTAAATATAAGAGCAATGGCCAAGGTGATGACTGGGCCGTATTTAAAATCAAACCACATAAGACGACTGGCCTTCTTCCAGGGCAAGCACAAGGCTTCTACCCTATTGCAAAAGAAGCTCCAGCTGAAGGTACCCTACTTTCAATCACTGGTTACGGAAATGATAATGAATTTGAAAGAAAATTTGCTCAACAAAATAATATTGGGCCATTAACTGAAATTGGTGGTGATTATTATGGTAGCTACAGAGCTGCAATTTTAAACCACAGAGTTGATACAATGGGTGGAAACTCAGGTTCAAGTATCCTTGACTTAAATACTGGTGAAATTATTGGTGTACATTCTCATGGTGGTTGTTATGGAAGTAATGAATCAAATGCGAATGCAGGAACGGTACTTCAATTACACCCAGAATTTAAAGCAGCAGTTGAAAACTGCCTTGCTAGCGAATAAATCAAATATTTAATATTTAGTATATGAGAAAGGGCCCTTATTGGGCCTTTTTTTATCTATAAAGTCTACACAAAGCGTTGATAAGAATTCAGAAATCCCCTAAATTAACCCATCGCAACATAACAAGGATTTCCATGAATAGATTAACTCCTATCCTTTTAATACTATTATCACCTTCAATATTCGCCCTAGAGAAATCAATCTGTGGAATTGATGATCGAATCCCTTCACAAGATCCAAAAGTAGGTCGCGCACTCTATAGTGAAACTGCAACTGATGGTTGTACCGTGACCATGATTTCTAAAAACTGTGCTATCTCAGTAGGACATTGTCATAAATACTTTAAACTAATTGAGTTTAACACACCCGCTTCGGATGAAGAAGGCCTCAACTACTCAGCTAAGGAAGATGTATATAAAGTAAATGAGAGCTCGGTAGTTTATAGTAACGCCGGCCCAGGAAATGATTGGGCAGTCATGAAGCTTCTACCTAATACTCACACAAAAGAAAGCGCAGGAGATGCCCAAGGCTTTTATGAGCTAGACTATACAGTTCCTGAAAGCAAGGCCCTTATATCGATTACTGGCCACGGTTATGATGTTGAAGTAGAGAGATCATTTGCTCAACAAAATGGAATTGGATACCTTGAAAGTGTTGGAAGGACTGGAGTTATCCGCCATAAAGTTGATACCACAGGAGGAAATTCTGGTTCAAGTATCATTAACTTAAAGTCAGGAAAGATTATTGGCGTTCACTCTCATGGGGGGTGCTCAAATAGTCATTATGGTTATGCAACAAATCTCGGTACGAGTGTTGCCACGAATTTAAATTTTAAAAAGGCCATTCAAGCTTGTCTTAAATCAGAATAAAAAAAGCCTCTCATGTGAGAGGCCTTTTATTTTCTATGATTTCTTTTTCTTCTTTTTACCTTTCTTCTTTTTAGAACCTTTCTTTTTGCGATTCTTTGCGATAAAGACACCTGCTCCAACAACAAGTGCAATGATGAGATAAAGAGTCATGTCATCACCACCAGCGCCTTTTCCTTTTTGTCTCTGGCCACCGACACCAATATCATTAAGGCCAGCTTCATTATCTAAGAAGTCACCTGAGGCACCTGGAACAGCTTCTCCCTTATTACCTGCAAGCTTAAGTCCATCAGCATTATTCTTAATACGAGAGAATACCTGCATTGTTTCGATGATCTTATCAAAGATTGGTTTATAAGTTTGGTAGTGCTCTTTAGCAACAGAGAATGTTACCGCAACTCCTAACTCTCCTTTTACTGTCGCAAGATAGCGAGTAAAGAAGCCTGGAACTTCACTTGATAAGTGAAGAGAATCAACCCAAGTGTGACCTTGACCTTGAATCTTCTTCATTCTTGTATACGAAGGCTCAGAGATTTGCGTTTTACCACCAGGAAGCTTGAATGTTTTGGCCTGCTCAAGATAGGCCTTGTATTGAATAAGATCATCTTGCTTACCACGGTGCTTTGCCGCGAAAATAATGATGGCCTCTTTCTTTCTTCTGTCATTTGTCGACTGACAAACATACTCACTTCCCTCAATTGAACATTCCCAACCATTTGGTAGTTCAAACTCAAGAAAGTTAGAAGTATAAGGTTTTGCAATTACAGCTGATGTTGCCAGTAGGTAGAAAGCAATTAAGATTTGCTTCATCATCGATAATATCCTTTTTATGTTTATATTCAATATTTTAGCTTAACTTACAATTATATCAATTACTAAATATTTCCTCATTTCAACTACTTAATTCTAGCAGCGAAGCCTTTTTCTATTGGCACTTTACGATAACGAGCTACCACCTTAACAATAGCTGATGCACTCGAGACTTCATAAACCTTTCCTTGAGCAACCAAGATATTGCCACCAAAGTAGTCTGTTTTGTAAATATCAACAATATTTCCGGCCTGGATGTCATCAAGTGATCCATGATCAATCTTGATAAAAACACCTCTTGGTGAAACCTTAATAACGTTGGCCTCAACTGAGTACTCTTTGAAGCTTTCTTCAAATTTTTGTTGTGCTGTCACACCACCAGTTGTCCAACTAAGCCCAAGCGCTGTATAGAAATCTTTGTCTGTAGACGTTCCTAAAACCTTTGTCCCAACAGTAGCGTAGGCCAGATACTTATTTCCAAATATCGTTTGCACACTAGCATCAATATTTACAAATTGACGATTAATTGAATTCCATCTTGAAGTGTAACCGCTTGCCACAACAGGTTTTGCATTAGGAGTGTCAGTGTATTCATCTCCGCCTAGTGAATAAACACCATTAGCAGAAAACCAAAATGCCCAGTCAACATAGTGCTTAACAAGACGAGCATCAAAAGTAACTTCAGATGAAATAGGGGCCCCAGGGATACGATAACCAATCTTAAAATCGTATGATGTCCACTTTGTTGATTCAAACTTTGCTAAGAAGTTTACTTCGATATCATTTCCACCATCACCTAGGATCAGCTCATCACTTGGTGCTGAACCAGAGTATGTATCGACCGTATAAGGCCTAAAACGATAGATTGCACTAAGAGCAAAATCTCTTCCGTGTTTTTTATCTAGGCCATAGAAGGCCCCAATATAAAAAGACTCAAGTCCTGCAGTAGTTTGAGTCTCATTTGTATCGCCACTACTGATATAGCGGCCTTTAAGACCTGCTAGAAGTTGAAATTTTGACATGATGGCATATTGGTAATCAATATTTCCATCAAGAAGATTATAGCTAACGTCATCATTATAAACGACTTCATTTCCATCGCTATCAACTTGTGAAAGAGTTGAAGAAAAACTTCCCTCTATCTTAACTTTAGATGCACCCTTATTTAATGCTGTGGCATCTGATTGATAGATACGAGGATTCGCCAGTGCCAGGGGACCAGCGGCAAGTAAAGTCGTTAACGTAATAAAGATCTTTATAAATTCCATATGTTATATAGAATAACCTTCTTTATTACTTTTTAATATAGATAGAATTCTTTTACCTAGCAGGCGATATTTTCTTGCCTTATCCTGAGCTTATCGATCAGGATTTTCGTAAACCACTTCTCATCGACTAAATAGCTTTGAAAAACAATTCCATTCTCACTTGCGATTCGCTTCATAGATAGAAGTCCTATACCATTAGAGGTCTTATCCAAATCAGCATGCTGATCAATTTCATTTGTTAGAATGATTTGGATTTTTTCTCCAGCTTCACTGATATGACAATCAATCTTGCCTTCACGCCTAGACCATAGATAGATATTCTTTGAAATATTTTTTATGAGTCGTTCAAAAATTTGTTCATCACAAGAAAATTCGATAGGGGCCAGCTCACATTGAGAAACCTCAACAACTAAATCGACATTAAGTTGATAGATCTCAAATTGCATCTGACATGTTTCAACTAAGTCGGCCAATCGATAGGGGCCATTATCTTTTAAACGATAAAATTGTGATGAGATCTGATTTTCAAGGGCCGCAATTTCATTATAGATGACTTCTAGGCCAGACTGATCCATTTGACCATTACGTGACTCTAGATACAACTTTAATCCATGTGTATGGTTAAGTAGATCATGAAGGAAATGAAGAGCTTCATTATTTTCTTTCAATTTTGAATCAGACATAAAAAAGGCCTCTATTTTAGAGGCCTTGTTATTTCTTACTTAGATTAATCCGTCGTATTTTGCTTCACTACCAAGGGCCTCTTCAATTCTTAGCAGTTGATTGTATTTTGCAAGACGGTCACTTCTTGAAGCTGAACCTGTCTTAATTAGTCCACTTGAAGTCGCAACAGCAAGATCTGCAATAAAGGCATCACTTGTTTCTCCTGAGCGGTGAGAGATAATTGCTCTAAAGTCATTTTCAAAAGCAAGTTTTAACGTATCAAAAGTTTCACTTAGAGAACCAATTTGATTGATCTTAACTAAGATCGAGTTTGCTTGCTTCTTTTCAATACCTTCAGCTAGGATCTTCTTATTCGTTACAAATAAGTCGTCACCAACCAGTAGACACTTATCCCCTAACTTGGCAGTCAGCTTTACCCAACCAGAATAGTCAGCTTCATCCAGCCCGTCTTCAATTGAATATATCGGATATTTTGATACTAAATTTGAGTAATATTCAACCATATCTTCACTCGAGTAGCTCTTACCTTGCATTTGGTAACTACCGTCTTTGAAAAACTCTGATGCTGCTGCATCTAGTGAAATCGAGATATCTTGACCAGGTTTATATCCCGCTTTTTCAATTGCGCTTAGGATTAGATCAAGGGCCTCTTCGTGTGATTTAAGAGATGGTGCAAAACCACCTTCATCACCAACATTTGTTGAATATCCTTTTTCAGTTAAAACACTTTTCAGAGCGTGGAAAGTTTCCACTCCAGCTCTTAAGTTTTCACTAAATGACTTATCCATATGTGGAATAATCATAAACTCTTGAATATCAAGATTATTTGAAGCGTGCTCACCGCCGTTAATAATATTCATCATTGGTGTAGGAAGACGGTACTTATCACATGCTACTGGAACACCTAGGTCTTCTCTTAGGTAAGCATATAGTGGCTTACCTTTTTCAAGTGCACCAGCGCGAGCAACACACATTGAAACAGCAAGAATCGCATTTGCTCCTAGCTTTTCTTTATTTTCAGTTCCATCAACATCAAGCATTGCTTGGTCAACAGCTCTTAGATCAAAAACATCCATTCCGATAATTTTTGGTGCGATATATTCATTAATATTTGAAATTGCCTTTCTAACAGACTTTCCAAGGTAGTAAGATTTATCACCATCTCTTAACTCTAAAGCTTCTTTAGAACCAGTCGATGCCCCAGAAGGAACCGCTGCACGGGCCATAAAACCATTTTCAGTTACTAAGTCAACTTCAACAGTAGGGTTTCCTCGTGAGTCTAAGATTTGACGTGGAGTTATAGATTTAATTTTAGACATATCCAATCCTTCGTTAGTTTAAAATGTGCTATATTTTAACTTACGATTTCAAGGATCGTCACTTAGAAAAAGGGAAAACCTTCTAAATTTTGTTTTTTAACTTTGCGCCATAAATCGGGACTTCTACTATCGCGGTAATAGAAAAATTCAACAATGTCGCCATCATCACTAATAACACATTGATCGGCCACATGTTTGGCCACATGATAGCAAGGAGAAATACTGTGGGCCCCAACACTGGCCTTAAAAAGATCTTTTACGAATGGGTAATGAGTACATCCCAAAATAATATAGTCATAACTCTCCTTCTCACCTGAAGGAAAAATAGACTCGACAATCTCTTTAGAAATTTCTTCTTCATTTAAACGACCGCTGTCAAAGCTGTCTTCTATAATCTTTGCAAGATTCTTTGATACGCGGTAAACCAAATGTCCTTGAGGGTCATAACGGTCTTTCAAATTCTGAAATCGCATCGAGTCGGCCGTAATTTTAGTCGTTAAAACAACGCCCTTTTGCTGCTTAAGCTCAGGTCTAAGATTAATCACATTAATAAATGGTTCAATTCCAAAAAAGCGAATCGTAGGATAGTTTGCGCGCAGCTCATTAATGGCCATGGCCGTTGCAGAGTTACAGGCAATTAAGATTGTGTCGATTCCATGCGAGATGAAATCATCAACAATATGTCGACAAAAGTTAAATACTTCTTCTTTTGTTTTATTACCATAAGGTGCATTTAGACGGTCTGCAAGGTAATAAATTTCGCAACGATCCATAAGTTTTGCGACTTCACGCAACACGCTAAGACCACCAATGCCTGAATCAAAAATCCCTATCTTCAATATTTCACCTTAAATGCTAGACATCCCTAAAAAAGTCGTTATTTTATCCCTTATGAGTATTAAAAATAAATTCGTAAACTTTTTCACTAGAATTAATAAAAACCGTCTATCTAATGATGATAACAGAGACAAGATCTTAAAGTCTATGCAAGACTCACTACAAAATAATCCGGTGCGAGTTTGCTTGGCCCATAATAATTTTGAAAAGTCTCCTCTACGAGAGGACCGTAAAAACCTTCACGATATCTACCTTCATACAGAGGCCCAAGATAGCAACTTATTAATGCACTTCGATCAAATGAGTACTTTGAACTTAGTGGACAAAGAATTTATCGAATACCAAAATGAAGCCTTAGACTTTGATGCAAAAAAATATGAACACCTTGCAATTAAGGCCATGATCAATGGCTCTATTGACTATCTAAAGACCATTTCGCCCAAGACTGGACTAAATGAAGACAAGTCTCTTGAGTGGCTCAAAGTAACATTGCTTACTCTTAAAAAATCCCTCGCTCGCATTGATCATAGAAGTACAATTTTAAGTTACAAAGTTTTCTTTGGACAATGGGAAGAATCACCTATTCTAAGAGTGATGATTTATAATCTCGATATCAAATTAACTTTTCTAGCGGATCAATTAAAACTGGAAGTTAAGAATAAAGAGAACCGTGCAGAATTTGATTCTCAAGCAAAAAAATATGAAGCTAACTTCAGTCAGCTTCACAATGATGTATTAAATGAAGTTATTAATTTATTTGTAAGCTTAAAACAAAGTATAAACTAATTCCTAATTAAATTTAGAATTAAGCTTTGTTAAAAACTCTTGTGCACTTGTCGTAGCAATGGCCGTGTACTGATAAGAATCTAGAATTTCTGACTGTACATCTTTTTTAAGAGCATAAAGCTTCTTAAGATCAACACCCTTAGGCTTTCCTTCAGATAGTTTATTAAGTTGCTTATTGATAGAACGAAGCTCACCAATATAAGTGTTAATTTCAATCTCTGTTCCAAAATTGTTCAAATTCTTTGTCGAGTTAATAAGAATCTCTGAAAGGTTTGATGTTTTCTTTTTCTCATTCTTTAATGTTGCAACAACATCATACTTACCACGACAATTTGTGATACGGCCCTTTAGAGAAGGACAATTAAAAGCTAGATTCTTAATCTCATAACGAACCTTTGTGTTATCGCGAAAACCAATTTTTGCAATCACACGATTTAGGTTTGCAACAATATCTTTTTTTAGAATTTTTGCGGCCTGATTTTTATCAAGTCCTAATCGATGATTCTTTAATTTTGTTAACACTGAAGATTTGGCATTTACTGCACTTTCAATATTAACGAGATTATTCTTTTCTAATTTAATATTAACGAGAGAGTTCTTTTCCACCAAAATAGACTCATCAATAGCAACTTCCAAAGTCTCAGTTGAAGATTTCTTGTTAAGGGCAACTTCTAGTCTCGGTCGCTCAATTCTTGTAAAGGCCAATTCCTTATACTGTCCTTGTCCATAATTTTTGAAAGTATAGATCTGTTCAGACTTAAGCTGAAAACGAATTGAATCAATATCATCCTGAATTGTTTCCAGTGCAAAAGTATTTGCCGAAAGAGCAATTGCTGTCATCACTAGAGTTGATTTGATGAATGATTTTGTTCTATTTCTCATTTAATTTTTCCCTCAAAAATAAAATTAAGCTAATTGACGCTTTTAATAATATCAGCGCAAAGGATATTTTTGGTGTCAGTTGAAAAATAGTAATGCCATGTTCATTTTCTATGCACTAAAATTTAGACAAGATTCCAGGAATCTACGTAGTTTAAATTTTATTGCATTTTATTCTAATGTAATTACAATTAATTATATGAAAATAGACGTGGATATTGATAAGTTTTCAGGGGGTTACAAAGTAACATTCCCCCTATCTGAATTCAATGACTTAAGTGACTTTAAGATGAGTATTGCTATCATTAAGGTATTTAGCGCCGACATGGAGCTTGAACCAGAGCTAGAAATAGATGATATCAAAGAGATCGTGGAAAAGACCAAGGAGTTAGATCAGGATCGATTTATCGTTGAAATCTATGAAGATGGAATTGAAGTCGATATCTAGAAGCTCTCTTTAATTCTAAGCTGCTTTCTTCTTAACCATATCCTTAACCCAGTCAGGTGCCAAAAAGTTTGACTTTGGAAATGGCAGCTTGTGAACAACGATATCTTCAAAGAAAGTTGGCACGTAATTACACGGCACCATCTCTCCTAAATATTTTCCGGTTTGTGGATCCTTTCCAGTCTGCACCCAGCGGAAAATATCACGAACAATATAATTACCATTATTATCGACACCAAGGACTTCTGAGATATGTGAAGTACGACGTCCACCATCATGATAACGGCTACATTGAACGACAATCTGTAGAGCACTTCCTACCATCTTTCTAACAGCATCAGGTGGAATTTTTGTGTCACCCATAAGACATAGGGTCTCAAGACGCGTACAAGCATCAATTGGATTATTGGCGTGAACAGTTCCCATTGAACCATCGTGACCAGTATTCATAACTTGAACAAGATCAAGGGCCTCATCACCACGAACCTCCCCGACAATAATTCTATCAGGACGAAGTCTCATGGCAGAAATGACAAGATCACGAATCGAAACTTCTTCAATACCTTTTAGTTCATCGGCCTTTCTTGTTTCAAAATTTACTACGTGTTCGGCATCGACTTGTAACTCTGCCGCATCTTCAATAATGATAAGACGTTGAGTTTTAGGAATTCGACCACCTAAAACATTAAGCATCGTTGTCTTTCCAGAACCAGTCCCACCTGAAACAAGAATATTCTTTCCAAGATAGACACAAATATCTAAGAATCTTGCGGCGACATCTGACATTGATCCGAATGAAATAAGGTCTTTTAAAGTAAGACTATCTTTTGAGAATTTACGAATGGCCACAGTTGTTCCATTCTTTGCCATTGGAGGCAGAACAACGTGAATACGAGAGCCATCTGGAAGACGAGCATCCAAACGAGGGTTGTCTTCATCAATTGTACGATTTACTGATTGGGCTATGGCACGCATTGCAGAGATTAAAGATGATTCATCTTCAAATTGATTTGGAACTTTGAAAACAAGCCCCTTCTTTTCAACAAAGATTTCATGAGGGCCATTGATCATAACTTCTGATACACCCTCATCTTCTAGAAGGTCACCAATTGGATAAAGTAAATTCTTAATCGCATCGCTAAATACCGAAGACATAATCCCTCACAATCAACTTCTTATAAAATACTCTAGTCGTCTTTTGGACGCCAGACACGCACTCGTTCACTTTCACGAGATGCAATCTCTCTTTTTTGCTCGTCTTTCTTTGCCTTTTCACGTGGATGTTCAATGACAGTTAAAGTCCCACTTATCTGTCCTGAAGGGCAATAGAATTTGAAGCGGCCAGGGGAATCAAGAAAAACAGAAGCTTCCCTAACTTCACCTTTTTTGGCCTCAACGTATACTTCGTGTTCTTTTAAAATAAGGCAACTTGGTAAGTTTGTAGCTGATGTCACATAGAGGTTAAGCTTCTCCCCTACAAATGCTGTTACTTTCGAAGGAAAGAAACCTTTGTCAGTTGCGATAATCGACAAGTCTCTTTTTGGAATATCAAACTCTCGCTTATGAAAATAAGTCTCCTTAATTCCAAAGGCATAAGTTGTCACAATCAATGTAATTAACGTCACAGCGAAGCTTTTCATAATTTATTTATCGGTAACTTATGAGTGATACTTTAGTCCTCTACTCAAACTTAGTTGTGGGATTTACTCGTTATTTCAACAGTTTAAGAACGTTAATAAATCTTATGAATTAATTTAGTTATAAAAAATTGTAGGTGGCACTAAAATAAGGACATATTGTTTATAGATTTAAGAGCAACTTTGCGATTTTAATTGATACGGAAATCAAGACAAGGAAATCAAAATGAAGGCACTCATCATTGACGATAAAAGAACAATATCAGAATCATTAAAGTCACTTATTGCAAGTAGTGGCTACTTCGCAAATGTGTCAATGGCCTCAAATGGTCTCGATGCCTGTAAAATGATAAGAGATGATAATTATGACCTTATCGTCATTGACTTAAATCTACCGGAGATGGGTGGTCAAGAAGTCCTACAATATATAGAGCAACTCTATGGTGTACATAGCATGGAAGGAAAGAGAAAAGATAACTACCCTCATATTATGTTAATCTCTGGCGACATTGACGTTGAGAAAATTCATGATGCTTCTAAACTAAATGTAGAAGAGGTCTTAACAAAGCCATTTAACGTTCAAGACTTTAATCATAAGCTCTATTCAATTCTTGAAAATTTAAATGGTGAAATTATTGCTGCTTAGATTTATCTATTATCTTAAAATCAAGAATAATATTTCCATCCTTTACACTCATCTTCACAGATGTCGAATCAAGGCCAGCTCGTATTGGAACAGACTGAGTAAAAGAAGACTTTGAAATACCATTTGGAGACTTAATAACTTTTTGGCCTTTAATAATGACAAGCCCCTCTTTAACTTCAATATTGACTTCATCGTCCTTGGAAGCTTTGACAACGAGTGTGTCAGCATCCTGCCAAAAGTATTCAACCATATTCACGTGACGATTGAAGCGATCGGGCAGCCCTTGGATCTGTCCCATCTTTTGCATTCTCTCAAACATTTTTTGTATTTCAGCATCAAAGCTATCACCGGCCTGCATCTGTTTCATCATTTCATCACGCATCTGCATGATCTGATCAACAAGCGGATCATTACCTTGGCCATAACTTACAGCTGAGAGAGTAAAAAAAGTGATAAAAATTAGCTTCTTCATACTTATGAAATCTTATCATAATTTTAGTAAGTTAGACAGATACACAGTGAAAAACCAATCATATTCACAATGCATCACAGCATCCAGAAACCAACAAAATCTTACATTAAGGCCCAAATCAAAAAAAGACTTTTACATAGTGTAAAAAATTCAGAAAAATCATATCTACGCTAAACCAGAAAAAGAATTGGCAAATCAATAATATACTTTTCAGGGAGGACTGATTTGAAAAAAGGAATTTTAGCTCTACTACTTGCATGTGTATCGACTTTTTCTTTCGCATGTGATGAGCACGGAACAACAGGAATCGTAGAAGACAACAACCTATGGATTCCTTCAAATGTAAAAAGTATCAACACAATTTCTGAAGGTGAATTCAATGGAATCATCGATAAGATTGAAGCGATCTATGCACCAATTATCGCTGCTAAAGGTAAGACTTTAGAAATCGAAAGAAAATGGGAAGATGGAACAGTTAACGCTTATGCACAGCAAATTGGTAACACTTGGCGCGTTTCAATGTTTGGTGGTCTAGCAAGACACGAAACAATCACTAGAGACGGGTTTGCATCTGTTGTATGTCACGAGCTTGGTCACCACCTAGGTGGAGCACCAAAGAAAGCAAGCTGGTGGGGATCTTCTTGGGCGTCAAACGAAGGTCAAGCTGATTACTTCGCAACTTCTAAGTGTCTAAGAAAGTTCATGGAAAATGACGACAACGCTTCAATCATGAGCGAAGTTGAAGTTCCAGCTTTTGCAGTTAAAAACTGTCAGACTAACTTTGTTAACGAAAATGAATATGCAATGTGTTTAAGAGGTTCAATGGCAGGTATGTCACTAGCAAACCTTTTCAGAGCATTAAGAAATATGACTACTGAGCTTAAGTTTGATACTCCAGATCCAGCTGTAGTTTCTAAAACTAATGACAATCACCCAGCACCACAGTGTCGTCTAGATACTTACTTCCAAGGTGCACTATGTACTGTTGACGCTTACACAGATGTAGATCAAAATGATGCTAACATCGGTACTTGTAACAGAACTGAAAACTTCACATCTGGACTAAGACCACTATGTTGGTTCAAGCCAGGTCAAGCTGTAGTTGAAGCACAATAATTAAATATAAAATTATTGAAAATAAAAAGGCCCGCAAGATGCGGGCCTTTGTTTTTTTAGATTAATCTTTCTTACGATCTTTCTTTGAACGAGTTTCTAGATCACCGTTGAATACCTTAAGTTGATTTACATAATCCTTGTATCCAAAAGTATCATCATATAATCCTTCAAGCTCTTGAGCTAAAGTCTTATAAGTCTCTTTTGCTTCTTCATTAAGCTTTCCAGCTGCTGCTGATGCCTTGTATTCTTTTTGAAGAGCACCGATCATCGTATTAGCAACTCTTGAATTACTATCCCAATCAGTATCGATTTGTCTTTCAGTAGCAGTTAAGATGATTGAAATTAGTGTTTCAACACGATCTTCTTTATAACCATCATCACCAAAGTTAGTTGTTGAATTCGTTAGGATTGAGTTAAAGTAATCTGCAACTGCTCTATCAAAGTCAACAGTATCACGAGATGTTGCACGTGAGTTCATCACTCTTCCAGCAACTTTAGATGTTGCTTTACCAGAAAGCCCCTGATTGATAATGAATAGTGGATCAAGTCCTGTTACACGAACTGGAACTCTCTTAGACTCACCTGCTTTCAGAGCAGAAGCTGTTGCTGTATAAGTCTTACCATCATTCATTGCCACAGAGATATCAACAGATGATGAAGTTTCTGAGTTTGATGGGTTCTTCACTGTTACAAATACTGTCGCATCACCAGCTACAACAGAGTTGATACGAGTATCTGCTTGATAAACTGGAGCGACATCAAGAATCTCGATTCTCTTAGAATCTGTACTCTTTAGTTCATAAACTTTCTTAATATCGCTTCCGTCGATACTAACAACTAGGTATGCTGAATCAAAAACACTTAGGTTATTTGAAAGCTTACCTTGAGCACTTGCAGACTTATGAGTAAAGTTAAGTGAAGCTGGAGCTGTTACGTATTCTGAACGTGCTGAACCTGCTTCAAAAGATGAAGAATCAAGAGAAACTTTGATATTTCCAGACTTAAGTCCTAAGTTTCTTAGTCCAAGAACTGACTTAAGTGACTCCCCTCTTGTAAAGATCCCGTTTCCATCACCTGATAGATCGAAACCAGTTATCTCAACCATTGGGTTATTTACAAAATAATCAAAGTTCTTATTCCAAGAAGAAACAAATAAATTTTCATATTCTTTTGCAAATGAAGTTGCAGATTGGGCCTTGTAAACTTCATCATACGCTTGTTGTTTTGCAAGATCACGAGCAACGATTAGACCTACGGCCTTACCTGAGTCCTCACCAAGGTTACGTGCCATTGTATGCGTTGATACGAAGGCCTTACCAAAGTGTTCTTTTGCAAGGTTTCTATATGACTCAGAGAATGCGTCTGCATAAACATTTTTTAGGTCTTGTGCAGATTTCCCTGAAACTGTACGGTAGCGTGTTTCGAAAATTGGACGGTTTAAATCATCAACTTCCTCATAAACATATTGTCCGTTGGCGTCTTTCTTAGGTACTTTTTCCCCAGTTGGTTGTCCATTAGCATCAAGAACATCAACTTCAACGATAACTCTTTTTTGGTGGTAACCAATTTTGTGCTGGTATGATTCTTTAACATCTTGAATATTACGGTAAGCAATGGCCTCTTGCTCATCAGATGCCTTGAACTTATTCCATGCACGTGATGTCGACTTCCAACCATAGTCTTTAAAGTTGTACTCTCCATATGCAGAGAATAAATCCCACATTGAAACTGTGTGAAGACCTTTATCGAATAAAATAGGTGTTGAAGAACACTTATCTGCTAGGCTTGATCTAAGACCAAATTGTCTAGCGACTGCACGAGCATGAATTCTCTTTCCAATTGCAGATGAAGACGAAACCCAACCAGCGTTAATTACATCACTGAATGATCCACCCTTACCATCTCTTGCATATCCATCATTGAAACCTTCGAAACGAGGAACTTCAAGTACATCTGAATAGTCTTTTGAAGGAGCAGTAACGGCCTGAGAAGCATCATTTCTAACATTATCTCTGAAGCGAGAAATGATTTCTGATTCAGTTGAGTAACGTGAATCTTTTGCTGCTTTATCTTTTCCAAGAGCAACAGCGTTCTCAATCGTAACACCCTTAAGTGCACGTTGTTCCTCTCTTAGGATATCAACAGAAGGATTTGAAGTCATATTGAAACCACGGTAAAGACCTTGTTGATAACCATCAACACAACCAAGGTGCGTCCCTTCACCAGCAGCATATACAGCGGCCATACGCTGAGCTGACTGAACACCACGCTCACACATTTGAGTGTGTTCTTTATCCATATTTGGATCATCATAAACTTTTTTACAAACAGTTTTAGAAATATTACTTAGGTTCTCTGGTGTGTAGATACCATCTAGAGAAATACCTTCGATTGAAGAATTGTAATAACCTGCGATAACAGCAGGTGCTTGCGTCATTAAAAACGCGGCAACTAGAAGTTTTTGTTTTTTGTTGTTCATTCTCTTCTCTCCTTTTCGTCTTTGTTCTTATTTTGTTTCAAAATTAATAACGTCATAGTTTAAATTTAATTCGTTATCCATTATATTTTTCTTAATTAATTCATTTAATGTCTTCTTCGCATGATTACTAATAGCGATATTTTGCGAATTCAAGTCTCTTAATACCTGCTCTTTTAAGTGATGAGCATTCACATAGTGTGGGTACTTAAGTTTTCTTCGTTCCACCTCACAAATGACATCTGTCTTATATGAGTCATAGAGATTGTCCGGCGTTTGTAGTCCTTCTGGCGGATAGATAATTTGAATCAGATTTCTTACGATTGGGATTTGATTCCAATTAGAAGTAATCACATTCCCAAATGCCCAGTTAACAAAATCCGAACATACGCCTAGCTTTCCATAGTCTTCTTTATTTTCGACCTTTTTTAAGGCCTTCTCTTTTCGACGAGTCATCTTCTTTGCACTCTTCTCATTCACTCTTAGCCAAGCAAAATTTGTGCGGTAGTCATCATATGTATCACAGCCATCTGAGTGACACTTACGATACCCTTTTTTAATTTCAACAAATGGAGGCATCTTATCTTCTTCATCTTTACCCCAGTTAAAACTTAGAGGGTAAAATCCCATTGTGTTGATTCGAGTATCTCTTTCTATTTCTGTAATAATCTCAGCATGTCTAAACTCTAGGCTTCGATCGTTAAATTTTAAAAACTCAATAAGCTTGATCGCGCCTGAAGTACGAGGGCTAAAATCTTCAAATAAGTCGATATCGCTCTCGATTGATCTTCTTAAAAGAATATTGCCTGGGCCTCCAAGTAAAGAACACGCCTGTGTAGCGCGATAAAATTTATACTCTGTTTCCTTAAGCCCAAGTGTTGGATCAAGCCTTGTAACAACTAATTTACTATTTAGGTTTTTTGCCTCTAAAGAAAATAAGTTGAACGCCTTGTATACACGAGAGAGGAGGATGCGAGCATTTTTTGTATTGGTCTTTGTAAGATTTACTAACTGTCTAGTTTCTGACACAAGCTGTGTAAGCCTTATAAACTTGGCCTCATCGTTAATATCAAAATCTTCAAGCATATCTTCGACTTCATTAAAAATCTTTCTATGCTTTAGGTAATCATAAGATGACCTTGTGTAGCGCTCATGACGACGATCATGATTAGACATATGGTTGCGTCTAATAAATTGGGACAGATGATCAATCATTTTTGTCATTGAAATTTCTAACTCATCCTGAGCATCATAGAAGTCAGCTAAGAGCTCTTCTTTTTGCGCTATAAATTCCTGCTGCTTCTGGTAGGTCTTTGCAATATTATGTAATGAGCGTGAAACTTGGACATAAATATCTTCTTCTTTTAAGTATTCAACAAGAGCAAGGGCACTAGCAGAAATTTGTGAAACAAGGATCTTACGAGATGAAGGCAATTTATCATGGCCTTTGGTTTTTACAAAAATAGGTATCAAGCTATCAAGGTACTTAATAAAGTCTTGAGTTTCTTTATAAGCAAGCTCATCAGAGTACTCACCATTTTTATCGCGACCTAATTGCCCCTTCTTTAAAACCCTCTTATGAAATTTCTTAATTGCCGTATGAATATTTTCAAATTGATAATACGCTGAAGTGTACTCATCTCGACGAAACTCAGAGTGATTAACTCTGGACATACTTCTTAAACGTGAAAGTACTTTTGATGAGGCCCTTTTCATCGAAAGAATTTCGCGGTGAAACTCTGTTGTAGGAGAGGCCACAATCACGAGATTAAATAAAAGAATTGAGACAAACTTTAATAAAGTCGTTTTCTTTAGGTATAGCATGGCAATTAACATGCAAAGCTAGTGCCACTATCCTTGATTAAATTATAAGCATTTAGAGACTAGAAAGTGTTCACTATTTAGACAGACAGATAATAAGTGAACATCAAAAAAAAGACCTCGCAAAGCGAGGCCTTTAGAAAATCGTATTACTCGTAATATTGTTGTTCTGGTTCCCCAACCATTTCTTTACTTAATTAGACCAATTTCCCTAAGACGTTGGTTTAGGAAGTCACCTGCCGTAATATCTTCCCACTTCTTACCTTCACCAACACAGCTTTCTAGGCATGCAAGAGACGCTTTTGAGTGTGGGTGTACAAAGTATGGCATTGAGTATCTTTCTTCACCAGAATTGTCTGGGTTGATTACTCTGTGAGTAGTAGCAGGAAGTACATTATTTGTAAGTCTTGCCATCATATCCCCTGAGTCAACAACAAGTTGTCCAGGCTTTGAGTCAACATCTAGCCAAGTTCCATCGCGATCAAGAAGTTGAAGGCCAGATGAAGTCGCACCGACTAGCATTGTAATAAGGTTAATATCTTCATGAGCACCAGCTCTGATTGAATTTGTTGTATCGTGACCAGTTGTTGGTGGATAATGAATTGTTCTTAGGATTGAATTACCATCATTTACCATCTCAGAAAAGAAACCTTCTGGAACATCTAGACCTTTACCGATTGCCTCAAGAAGAATATTAGCTGTAGCATCCATTGATTCATATAGAGAAAGGAATTTCTCTTTGAAACCTGGAACTTCTGCCGGCCAAATATTTTCAGGATAAACACCCTTGTATTGTGAAGTTGCAGCAAGTTCACGCCCTACGTGCCAGAATTCTTTTAAGTCTGGGTGCTTACTATCTTTTGCGTGTTCCATTCCAAACGGAGTGTAACCACGTTGACCACCATTTTGACCTTGGTAATTAAGCTTTGTTTCTACAGGTAGAGAAAAGAACTTTTTAACCATCTCATAGGCTTCATCAACTTTATTCTGATCAACCGTGTGGTTATCAAGAATAATAAAACCGTACTCTTTAAGGCCATACATTAATTCGTCCACAAATTTAATCTGCTCAGCAGTTGAGCCTTGTGTGTAAGAAGTTAGGCTTAGTTCTGGAACCTTTCTTTCATTATTATTTGCTGTACTCATAATGACTCTCCATTGTTCAAGTCGGTTTAAATAAGTTGATAAAAAATAATTACAGCTCGCATAAATTAAAGTCAATAATGCTAGTTATAAGCCTAAGCTAATATAGGATGTAATTACAAATAGATAGAGTATAGATTTTAGAAATTAGATAGTAAGGATACAATAATTATCCCTTAAAAATTGCACTTCCAACGCGAATGCAATCACTACCAAGCTCAAGGGCATCGTCCATATCGCCGCTCATGCCCATAGATAATTTTAAGTTCTTATCAATAGCATCACGTATATCAACTAATTTTTGAAAACTTTCACGAGGGGCAGGCCCTTGTGCCGCGGCCATGGTCATAAGGCCCACGACTCGAATATGACTTAGCTCTTTGGCCTCGCTAATGAAGTCTCTAACAGACTCAAGCTCCCAAAGCCCTCCCTTTTGCTCTTCACCACTTGTATTGACTTGAATATAGAAGTCACAGGCGCAACTAAGTTTTTCATTAAAAAGACGCATATGCTTTAAATTATCAAGAGACTGTACACTTTTAAGATTTGGAACTTTGCAAATCTTTGCAATCTTATTTGATTGAATATGCCCAATAAAGTGCCATCTAATATCATCGAGACCTAGTTCTAGTGCCTTTTGCGCCTTGGGCATAAGAGACTCAACTCGATTCTCACCAAAGTCGCGATGGCCCAAGTCATAGACTGTTTTTATATCTTCGAATTCACTATATTTTGTCACGGCCAAGAGCTTATTCTTGTCGCCTACTTGAGACACTATTTTTTGATAATTTTCAGAGATCATTTTTCAGATTTATCTTCTTTCTTTTTGAAGCTTACAGTTACCTCATAATCTTCAAGGATTGATTCAACGATAGTCTTTGGATCAACATTCTTTAAGTAATTACGAAGTTCTTCACGGACTGAAACAACAAAGTCTTCCTTAGTTTTCTTAGCATTAGTCACGAGCCCAGAAACAATATCTTTAGGTAGTGGTAGATCATCTAAAACTTTCTTAACTGATTCCTCAGTCATAAAAGCTGCCCCAATACCAATTGAGACAACTTTCTTTATCGTATCACCTAAAATTCCATCTGATTTATCTGTTTTCTTAGACTCGCTCATGATTGACTCACAGACCTTTTGCACGCTCGTAGAAACTCTTCATCATTGATGGTAGAGAAGTTTCAGTTAACTTATTAACAATCATTTTCGATCCAGGAATAAATCCCTTCACTTCAATTTCTAAACTATAAGTTACCTCAGTTTTACCATCACCAAGATCCTTTAGATCCCAGCCACCATCATTTATTTTGAAAAGATCACCTTTTTTAAATGTCCAAGCAACCTTACTAGGTCTGCTCATTTTCATATCAAGGTGGTAATTTAATTTTTTAATCATATCAATTGAATATTCAACAACACCACTTTCATCAGTCATATCATGAACCTTGATATCATTAACACCTAAAACGAATTCTGGGTATGATTCAAAGTCAACAATAACGTCATATAGTTTATTAATATCAATATCAAAAACTTCAGTGCGGCTTGCCTTGGCCATAATCAACTTCCTTGTATTTAATCAAATAATTAGTAGCGCGGTTTTGTATCAAAACGATGTTCAGCAGTAATTCTTCTAATTGTTCCCGACTGACTTCTCATAACGATTGATTCCGTCACAGCTCCCCATGACTTGAATTTTACACCATTAAGAAAACTTCCATCAGTAACACCAGTTGCACAGAACATAACATTACCAGAAGCTAGCTCGTCGATTGTATAGATCTTATTAATATCATCAATTCCCATTGTTTTAGCACGTGCGATTTCCTCGTCATTTCTTGGCTTAAGTCTTCCTTGAAAGTCTCCACCAATACAACGAAGAGCAGCTGCAGCGATAACACCTTCAGGAGCACCACCTGTACCAAAAAGAATATCAATTCCACTATCTGGTTCAGAACAAGCAATTGCAGCTGAAACATCACCATCACCGATAAGCTGGATACGTGCACCCGCATCTCTTACCTGTCTAATTAATTCTTCGTGGCGTGGCCTATCTAAAATGACGGCCGTTAGATCTTGGATACGACACTTCTTAGCTTCAGCAAGTCTCTTTAAATTCTCTGCTGGAGTATCGTCAATATTGATTAGACCTTTTCCTTCAGGACCAACCGCAATTTTTTCCATATAAGTATCAGGAGCGTTTAGAAAGTTTCCTTTTTCAGCAATGGCCATAACAGCAATTGAGTTCCAACCACCGTTTGCACAAACTGTCGTTCCCTCAAGTGGATCAAGGGCAATATCAAGCTCAGGCCCATTACCAGAACCAACTTTTTCACCAATGTAGAGCATTGGAGCTTCATCGCGCTCACCTTCACCGATAACAACAGTAGCGTCGCAATCAACAGAATCAAGCATCGTTCTCATCGCATCGACTGCGGCCTGATCTGCGGCTTTTTCGTCACCACGTCCCATTAGCCTAGCTGAGCTAATAGCGGCCATTTCAGTTACTCTTACAAATTCCAAAGCGAGGTTTCTATTCATTATCAATCCTTTTAATTCAAAACATTTCGCTTTATTTTAAGGAGTTAAACTTCAATTGAAAAGCTTCGTTTTGAAATAAATAATTTAATCTAGCTAATATGTTATTTAGTAGAAATTAACCAATAACTTTTCGCGTTAGAAACTCAAGATCACCTTCAGAAATGAGATTCTTTGGAACGTTCGCTACTAATTCACGAGCAAAGTCTAAACGGTCTTGATCAACTGGAGTATCAATTAAGAACTCGAATTCTTCTTCATGAGTTAATGGCTTATCAGAGCTTCTTACATTGAGAACTTTCCCAGTTTGAATCCCTTCACCGTCAGTCCATTCAAGAATAGAATCCATCATAAGAATTTGGATTTTAGAAATTTCGCCATCTCTATGATGCCAAATAAAGATTTCAAATGGCCCATCACAACGAAGCCATGTCTTTAGGCCACCTGGTAGCTCAAGTTGCTCATCGTATTCGTGAATTGGCCTAAGATTTTTCGACACATTTGCTATAGAAAGAAAATTTAATAAGGTTTTATCGAAGATATCATCTTTAATGAACTCAATACCAAGGTTGTCTTTTTCAACTCTTTTTACTTGGCATTTCACTTTTACTTTTTGGTCATACCAGTGGATCTCACCAGAGAAATTTTCATCCATCTGTGCTCCCATATCACCATCAGTTAGTGTCAGGCTCATTCCACCATATGAAATATCTCGAACTTGATAATTTTTTGAATTATCTTCTCTTTTAAAAACTAAGTAACTGAACGGAAAACGTGGAAATACACGCTTTTCAATAGATTGGTGACCTGTCTTAATAAGATTGAGATGCTTTTTCATAACTCGAGTTATCCTTTTATTCGATTTAAGTAATTTATGTTAATTATTATAGACGTTTATGGGCCGAAGGTTTAAAGTTTAATAAATAGGAAAAATCTTCATTGAGTAAATATGTCAGAAAAAAACACGCAAAATACAGTCTCACAAAAAGAAATCCTCAGCGAATGGGAAATCGATAATCTACCAAACCGCCTCACTATTTTTCGTGTCGCACTTATTCCAGTTATATGTCTGACTCTTTACCTCTGTTTATTCGAAGAAAATATTTTTAAGGCCACAGTGAAAACACTTGGCTATATTGCAGCTTGGACTTTTGTGCTGGCCTCTGTAACAGATTTCTTTGATGGTTATATTGCCCGAAAAAGAAATATTGTTACTGTCTTTGGTTCATTTCTTGACCCAATCGCAGATAAATTCCTCGTTGTTTCATCTCTTATTCTTTTACAGGCCCTTGATCGCGTCAACGTGATTGTTGTCATTGTTCTTGTTTTACGTGAAATGTATATGACGGCACTACGTTTATTAGCGATGGAAAAAGGCCTAAAAGTAAGTGTTAACCAACTTGGTAAATGGAAGACAACATTTCAAATGATGGCCATTCCAATGCTAATGGCCTGGGATAAACCATTTGGCTTTTCTTTTCCTCTAGTGGGAACAATACTCATTTACCTTTCATTCGTCTTTTCTGTCTTCTCGGCCCTAGTTTATACCTTTGGCCTTTTTAAGAAAATTTCAGAGGTCCGAAAAGAGCGAAAACAAAAGTAAAGGATTAATCATCATGGAAGATAGCTTAAAAGAAATCATTATTACTGTTTCAGGACAAGACCGCCCTGGTATTACTGCAAGTCTGATGAAGGTTATCAGTGACAATAAAACAGACATAACAGATATTAACCAGGCCATCACACATAATTTACTTTCACTTTCTTTTGTCATCAAAGTGGGAAAAGAGAAAAATGAAAATCAAAATGTTTTAAAAGAACTACTCTTTACTGCACACGAGATGGGGCTCAAGCTTGAGTATTCAATTATCGGTAAAGAGACAACCTACAAAACACCATATAATAGCTTTATTCTAAATTGCGTCGCACCTAAGAAGATCTCAGCAGACTTCATCTCAGATGTTGCCCAATGCTTGGCCATCAACGGAATAAATATTTATCGTATTGATAATGTATCCAAAGAAGGCTTTAACTCTCTTGAAGTTCTAACAGATGTTCCAGAGAAGGTCGCTTTAAATAAAGTAAAATCTGATCTACTAAATATAAGTAATGATCATCATACAGATATTGCCTTTATTCGTGATGACGTCTTTAGAAGATCAAAGAGGCTGATTGTCTTTGATATGGACTCAACTCTTATTCAGGCCGAAGTTATTGACGAGCTTGCCAAGGTTCACGGCATAGGGGCCAAGGTTTCAGAGATCACCGAAAGGGCCATGAATGGAGAAATCGACTTTAATCAATCTCTAATTGAAAGAGTCTCTCACCTTAAAGGTTTAAGTGAGAAAACTCTCCAAGATATTTCCTTGAAGCTTCCACTTACAGATGGAGTTGAAGACTTTATACGTACAGTAAAAAAATATGGTTATAAGGTTGCCGTCATCTCTGGAGGTTTCACTTACTTTGCTAATCATCTAAAAGAAAAATTAGATCTAGACTACGCCTTTGCTAACGAATTAGAGATTGAAGGTGGAGAACTTACTGGTCGCGTAAAGGGTACCATTATCAACGCAGACCAGAAGGCGGTTCTCGTTAACTTAATTGCACAGCAAGAAAATATCTCACTTGAACAAGTTGTTGCCATTGGAGACGGTGCAAATGATCTGCCAATGCTAGCACAGGCCGGACTAGGTATCGCTTTCCACGCTAAAGACATCGTGCGCAAAAATGCCCAAAATCACATGAGTCATGGGCCAATGACATCAATCTTGTACTTTTTAGGCATACCAGGACCTGAATCAAAACAATAAGTATTGTCAAAAGTAGTGAACGAGTTAACAAAAGCTTAATTTTTCATTGGCGGGCCAAGACTAATTTGATAAAAAGCTCTTATGCGTGAAATGTTACAATCAAAAATTCACAAGGCCGTGGTTACACAGGCCGACCTAAACTATATCGGCTCGATCACGATTGATGAAGAGCTATTAGAACTAGTAGACTTATGGCCAGGACAAAAGGTTCTCATCGTCTCTAATACAAATGGAGCACGACTTGAAACTTATGTTATCAAAGGTGAGCGTGGTTCAGGAGAGATCTGCCTAAATGGAGCAGCGGCCCACCTTATCAACGTAGGTCATGAAGTTATCATTATCGGCTTTCAAATGACTGATCAAAAAGATATCAGGCCAAAACAAATCTTAGTCGATAAGAATAATAAGTTTATTCAATATCTCTAAATTTTTAAAGCTTATGCTACAATAGTGGCATGTTGATCAAGCTAAGTAAAAAGCAGGATATTTTCGATGCCAGCAAGGATATTGCTGAATATTCTAAACTAGAAACACTTGAAATCTCTGCTAAGCACACATGTCATATAAAAGTCGACTGCAGCGAACTCACTGCTTTAAAGAAGCTCTATATTTATGCTGATGGGATACATGGACAGTGCATCCTAACTCTTAAAAATGCTCAAGATCTTGTCGTTTTAAAGCTTAAAGGCCTAAGTGATCTTCACGAAATGGCAGCAAGTGATCTTCAAAAATTAAAGATCCTCCAACTAGCAAATTGTAACCTTAATACAATTCCAAATTGGTGTTGTGAACAAAGCGGTCTCGAGTCTCTTGAGTTACAAAATAACCAATTAGAAACTCTCCCAAATGAGTTTGAGTGGCTTACATGCCTCAAGCGACTAAATATCGATAATAATCAATTCCAAGAAGTTCCTCGAGTCTTAGCAAATCTAGAGAGTCTTCACCATCTATCGTGTGATCATAATATGATTTCAGATGAGAATCTCTACAATTTTAGAAAATTAAAAAATAGCTAAACTTCTGGCCTAATTCGACTAGAGGCCTTACGAATGCGATCGATTAAAGTTTCTAGAAGATTTCGAAACCATTTAGGCTGCTTACTTAGATACGTTTCGAATTTCACCGAAGGGATAACGATTAGTTTAGAATTTGTCAGGGCCTTAATCGTAGCACAGCGAGGGCCACCATCAAAGAAGCTCATCTCACCAACTAATTCTCCAGGAAAGATCGTTCCTATCTTAACTTCCTGATCGTTTCTAACTTTAAAGACACCAAGAGTTCCCTCTTCTAGGATATAAACTTCAGTACTCTCATCCCCTTCGCGAATAAGATACTGGTCAGCATTAATGAATAAATTTGTTGGACTGCTCATCTTTAAAACCTCTTCATTATACTTTTATTTTTTCATTAGTCGATCGAAGCCTATCGGCCAGAGTCTTCATCATACTCTGTAACCACTTAGGCCTTGATTCAATGAACTCATTAAACTTCTGAGCATCAAAAATTTCAAGTTCACAATCCGTAATGGCCTTCACTGTAGCACAACGCTCTCTCTTATCAAGAAAGCTTACTTCACCTACAAACTCACCACTATAAATCGTTCCAATTTGCTTATCTTTACCATCTACATTCTTAAAAACAGCTAAGGTTCCCTCTTTCAAGAGATACATACAATTGCTGTCTTCGCCTTCGTTGATAATGGCCTCTCCGGGAATAATATGAATTGTTTCTCTCATTTGAGCTCCGAGTGTTTAAACAAAGAGAATACGATGACATTGCTCGACAAATTCACTCTGCTGTTCAGTCAACTTAAGATCGTGTCTAGTTAAATAATAATCCTTGTCGACAATTAGATCAATCAAAGAAGGATTTTCTGGCCCACAGGCGATGATTTTAGCATACTTGGCAGTAACCAAGTATTGCCCGCATTTGAAAGAGAATTTAGGTGTTGCCCCATAGATCCACTCCCAACTCATATTAGCTTGAATCTTCTCCATTAAAGATTCAGTAGAGCAAATCTCCTGTTCCGTTAACTCAAAGGAATCACTCTTAGCATTATAGCTTACTTCAAAGGAGTGCTTAATAGAGTCAACAATTAGGGATTCAGTAATATCAGCACTAACTTCTTTTAAGTTTATCACTTTTGAAGGAACGGACTTTACACCCATTGCAGCTTCAGCAGTGAGTTTTGAACGAAGCAGCTCATTTAATTGGTTTAGATTAGCATCAATAAGGAGCGTGCCATGATGAAGGGCACTGTGCTTCGTTTCTTTAAAAGCACAACCAGAGATCTTATAATCAACATCATGATAAAGAAGTCTAAGGTCATGGCGCTGATTCTCAAAAGCATTAATCCCTAATGACTTAAGTCCATCAACTATAATGGATGCATTCTTGGATTTATCATAAGAAGACTTTGGACTAATGAATGAGTAATTCATATTCCCAAGATCGTGATAAACACATCCGCCACCACTTTGCCTTCTAACCAGATTAATCCCTAGCTCTCTGATCTTCTTTACCTGACACTCTAGCCATGGGTTTTGAAACTTTCCCATAACAATACTTGGAGCGCTCTTCCAGAGAATGAGAATTTGCTCCTGACTATTTTCTAATTGATGCTTACGAAAGAGATAATCTTCAAACGCCAAATTAACATAAGGGTTTATTGAGTGAATATAGTAGAATTTAATTGAATGAGAGTTCATGAGTTGAATTTATCATTCCTCACTTAATCGCTGAGTAACACTAGAGTCAATCTCACTTACATCAAATTCCTTAAGAGCACGCGTTGATTTTCGACAGAGCTTAAGCTTCTCGTGTAGCCCTTTACTTTGATCAGGAAAGGACTCATCTTGAAGTTCTATTTCTTCAATCGTTTGCTCTAATGGTGCACAACCATTTTTTAAGATAACAAAAGAAAGGTATTTTGATATAGGAAGTTCCTTCACATTAGTTCGAGAACTTATATTAGAGATATATTCTCTACTTTGCTCTCTAAGAGAATCTAACTGACGAGATAGCTCTAGTTCAGAACTCAAAAGAGGACGAGCAAAAGTATTAGAAGTAAAAAATGTTATAAAAAGGGCAAAAATTAAAGTTAATTTCACTAGGCCCATCGAGTCTATTGCTTTCATATGTAATTCCTTTTACATAGTTGCTATTTTGACTCAATTTGTCTTATTTGGCAACGACTTAGCAAATTTTAATACTTCTTCAAAATTAGACGCCAAATACTTCACGCCATCGAGTGGATAGCGATTCTTAAGATGAATCGTTTCAAGAAGAGGAAAATTAAGTTGATCACTAATTTTATCCCCTACCATATATGATTTTTTTAGATCGATAGCGAAATCAAAACATGCCTCTAGAAGCATACCAGGATGGGGCTTTCTTAAAAGAGAGTGATACTTATACTGGCCAACACCTTTAGTGAACTCAAACGGAGCGATATAGAAAGCATCGATTAAATGATGAAGTGATTCATTTAAAGCTGCATTAAATTTTTCGACATCAGTGTATTCAAACATTCCCTTTGAGACACCTGACTGATTAGTGAGAACGACTTTAAGTCTTTTCTTATTATAGTCATCTAAGAGAAACTCATAAGCACCAGCGACGAGCTCTAACTCAGAAGTCTTATGAACATACGAGTGATCAATATTTAAAACACCATCGCGATCTAAAAACAAGGCTTCTTTATAATCATCTACGCTAAAGTAGCGATTTAGAACAGGCATAACTTCTTTCGTAAAATTAGGCATACCTACCGGATCGATTTGATCAATATAAAAGACTCCACCTGCACTATAGTAATCTGCACATACAGAAATATCTCTTACTTCTGGAAAGTACTTCTCACATGCTTCGAGCTCATCTCCATTGAGGTTTAACTTAGACAAATAATAGTATTCACAATTACCATTTTTTGGCATCTGATAGAGATTAAATAAGTCTGGCTTCACACTACTTTTAGTTGTAATTAAAAGAACTGTTTTCCCATCATTTAAGAATCCTCTCAATTGAGAGTCCCCTTCAAACTCATGAATTTCAAAGTTACTAGTGCCGCCAAAGCATTTTTTTATTTCTTCAAGATCTCTTTGGCATAGAACGATATCAAACATATTAATCCTTTTTGTAATCAAATTTCATCGAACAATTAATCTTATACGATGGGGCCGTGAATTTATTCATAGGCTTTACACGAATCTGTAACTTATCTTTTTCAATTTCAATATTAAAAGATGAAATCTCTGGATTGAGCTCACAAATTGAAATATTAGCGGCCTGAGCATAATTGACAACATGACAAAAATCTAACTTATATGTGTTGTGTTTATAAAAACATATACCCTGAACAACATCTTTATTTCCAAGGCCCATTAGTGGCAATAAGGAAGAAATAAATTTATCCTTATCTTTTTCAAGTAGTCCCGTAAATATATTGTGATAGTGCTTAATAAGACTTCGATAAAGCTCAAATAAATCCTCACGGTCCGCACCTTCTAATTCGCCTGGTAATTGAGTCATTTCCCACTGTGAATCAAAGCGGCCACAGTATTCTAAATCATAGCGCTCGTAGAGTTTCTTATTAAAATGAGAAAACTCTTGATCAATATACTCATTTAAAGTGTGCTGAGTGAAATCAATATCAGAATAGGATTTAAAGTACTTTTGGAAAATACTCTTGGCCCCGGCCGACTTTGTTGTAATATTGGCCCCGCTCTTAACCAGTTTTAAACTGATAGGAATGATACGTGCTTCACCATTATAGAGAACCTGTGCGACAATATCCGCTTCATGTAATTGAGACTTAATAAGGTGGTCACTCAATTTCCCTACAACTGTAATATTCGTGATACTTCCCTTAATATTGTCATTAATCGAGCAGGCCATTTCCCTAGCAAGCTTCGGCAACTCACCCAAAAGAGTACGAGCATGAAGCCTTAACCAACTTTCATATTCACGCATCATTTTCAAAAGTTCATGATCAATATTCTTTAGAAAATTAGCTTCAATCTTGTTTAAAACAGAAATCTCTTTAGCAACGAGAAATTCGAAGAGATTCCCTTTGATCTCATTTTTCAAAGCTTCAAGTTGGGTGCGATTATGAATTTCTTTGAAATTATTAATGAATTGGTTCTTGCCTGAGCTTTTAGACACTTAATTTCCTTAACTCGATACCACATAAAAAAATATCATTTTTTTTGTGGCCAAGTGAGTTTCTCTTTATTATTCTTTCTTCAATAAATGTATCTCAACACTACTGGAATGTCATGATTGGATTTCCATCTATTCTGGAAGGAATAGAAGATTTAAACCGCGAGCAAGTTGAGCAACTCCTCCACCGCGCCCAGGAACTTAAATTAGGTTCCCCGGCCAGACTTCCCCTTAAAAGAAAAATTTCAGTCGCAACATCTTTTCTTGAGAACTCTACTAGAACAAAATTATCATTTGAAATGGCCATCAAAAAGCTTGAAGGGATCCATATCAATTTTGACGCCGAGAAATCATCGCTAAAGAAAGGTGAATCACTGGAGCAGACACTACTAACTCTCTTCTATCAAGGAATAGATATTTGTATTGTACGCACGACAGAGACGAGACTACTGGAACAATTTAAGGACTACCCACCGATTAAAATTATTAATGGTGGTGATGGGACTAATCAACACCCGACACAGGCTCTCTTGGACTTATTTACTCTCAAAGAATATTTCAAAGGTGAGCTGGCCGGGAAAAAAATCTGTATCGTTGGTGACTGCACACATTCAAGAGTTACTCATTCACTGATGGATCTCTTACCACTATTTGGAATGGAAATAACTCTGTGTGGGCCAAAAGAGTTTATGCCTTCTCACTTACCTTCAAATCATCTCATCAAATTGAGTGATGATCTCGAAGAAACATTAAAAAACTCAGATGCAATTTATCTACTAAGAATTCAAAATGAACGACATGAAGAAAGCTTTGATATGTCGACATATAATCAACAATGGGGAATAAATGTTGAGCGCCTTTTAAGTGTTGGAAAAGTCGCTCCAATCTTCCATCCAGGACCTGCCAATATTGGAATTGAAGTAGACAGCGAAATAGTTAATTCAGATCTTTGGATGGCCCATAAACAAGTAGAAAATTCAATTTATATTCGCATGGCAATAATCGAGGCCATGATAACTAATGGCGACACTAAAATCGGTGCTCGCTATAATAAAATCTCTGCACTAAAAGGACTGACGGAAAATGACGAAAGCAAATTTAGATAGGCATGCATTCCTATCTCAATCTCAAGAATTACTCTTTCAAAAATCTCTTAAAACGACTCCTATTTTCCTTCATTTTCCAGATCAAACAATTTTCAAAGCCTATATAAATCTCCACAAAAACGACCCTCGTCTACAAAATGGTATATTTGGAGAAGCGGCCTTTACGACAGGAATGACAGGTTATCAAGAAACGGCCACAGATCCATCATTTCTCGGCCAACATATTATCTACACAACTGCCCATGTTGGGAATTATGATTTTAACGAAGAAGTTTCTCAAGGCCTAAACTCAAACAAACCATACGCAGCAAGTTTAATCGCAAGAAATTTCTCATATAATAGATTCCTAGAAAATTGCGAGCTCCCCCTAATTAGTGATGTGGACACAAGAGCACTTACGAAGTACCTATCTTGTAAATCCAAGGATCATCGTTGCCTCATTACAACATCAGAACAGGCACCAGACTTTTCCATGCATGAACTTCAATGTAATGATCTCTCAAAAGTGTCATCTAAGGAAAAGAAAATTATCACTAGTGGAGAGAATCCAATCGTTGTCATCGACTACGGAATCAAAAAGGCCATTGTTGATTACTTAAAAAATTTAGGACACCCACTTGTGGTTGTACCACATAATACGCCAGCACATGAAGTTGAGGATTATAGACCAAGGATGGTCTTTTTATCAAATGGGCCAGGAGATCCAAAGCTCTATACGCAAGAGATCAAAACTGTAAAAGAGTTGCTAAGAACAGAAATTCCAATTCGCGGAATTTGTCTTGGCCACCAACTAATTGGCCTGGCCTGTGAAATGGAAACGATCAAGCTTCCTTTTGGACAACGAGGGGCCAACCACCCAGTTTATTCACACTATAACCAAGACCTACTTATCACAAGTCAAAACCATGGCTACGCTATTGAAAAAGAATCATTTGAGAAGAAAAGACTAGAGAATGAATTTGGATTAAAATTATTTTGTGAATATACTTCCCTATTTGACCGTTCACTCGAGGGACTAAGAAGTTATGACTCCCGAATTAGAAGTGTCCAATTTCACCCAGAGTCAAATCCTGGCCCAAAAGATGCTGCAGTCTTTTTTAGCGAAATCAAAGACTTTCTAAAAAATGGTGCGAAAGAAATTTCAGTTGAAGAAATTAAGGAGCTTCCAAAATATCACGAAGGAAAACTAAGCTCTCCATATAAGAAAATCCTACTAATTGGATCCGGCCCTATAAAAATTGGCCAAGCATCAGAGTTTGACTACAGTGGAACACAGGCCCTTAAGTCACTAAGAGAGCTAGGCTTTGAAGTTGTTCTTCTAAACTCAAATCCTGCCACTATCATGACTGATAAAGATATGAGTCACCGTACTTATATTGAACCAATTACAAAAGAGACGATTAAAAAAATCATCGCAAAAGAAAAAGTAGATGCCGTTCTTTCCACGATGGGAGGGCAAACAGCACTAAATATGTGTATTGATCTAGAAAAAGAAAACTTCCTAAAAGATAACGGTGTTGCACTCTTAGGTGCAAATATTGACACAATCGAGAAAACAGAAGATCGCGAACTCTTTGCAAAGGAACTCGATAAATTGGGCTATAAATCAGGAAAGAGGTTTAGTGCCAAAAGCTTTGAACACGCATTAGAGCTAGCTGATAATCAAGTAAAATTTCCGCTTATTATTAGACGAGACTTTGCACTGGGAGGAAAAGGCGCGGCCCTTGTTCACAACCTTGAAGAGCTCGCCAAAACCCTGTCTTCAAGTGATATTAAATTCCCAATAACAATGGAAAAGTCACTCCTAGGCTGGAAAGAGTTAGAACTCGAAGTTATGGTTGATAAAAATCGTTGCGGTGTTGTGATCTGTTCAATCGAGAATGTCGACCCATGTGGAATTCATACCGGAGACTCAATCACGGTTGCACCTGCGCAAACGATCTCAGACCATTGCTACCAACAACTAAGAACAATGTCTCTTAATATTGCAAAACACATGAATGTCGTGGCCGGAGGGGCCAATGTGCAATTTGCCGTAAACCCAAAAGATGAGAATGATATTGTTGTCATTGAGATGAACCCTCGTGTATCTCGCTCTTCGGCCCTAGCTTCCAAGGCCACAGGCTACCCTATTGCAAAAATATCTGCAGGCCTTGCGGTTGGCCTAACACTCTTTGAAATTCTAAATGATATCACACGTATCTCACCGGTGGCATTTGAACCGACACTCGATTATGTGGCAATCAAAATACCAATTTTCCCATTTAATAAATTTCCTTCTAGCTCTCAAATTTTAGGCCCACAAATGCGCTCTGTCGGTGAAGTCCTCGCCCTAGGAGGAAGCTTCAACGAAGCCTTTATGAAAGCACTAAGAGCAACTGAACAAGGACTAGAGATACCAAGTTTAGAACAACTCAAGACAACTCCTTATCCTATTACTGAAGATTACTTACTTGAGAGACTTAAGAATCAAAGAGAGCTATCTCTTCTAACTGTTCTAGAGGCATTAAGATTTGGTATTACTCCACAAAAGATTCACGAAGTTAGTGCCATTACACCATGGTTCATTGACCAAATGGTTTGCTTTCTAGATAAGGAATTAAAGCTTAAACAAAGTACCCAAATCTTAGATAATAACGAAGAACTTTATGAGTTAAAAAAGCAAGGTTTCTCAGATAAGTACCTTGCCCTTCTATCAGGGCAAAGCCAAGAACAAATTCTAGACAAGAGAATCACATCAGGAATTAGGCCTGTTTTTAAAGCTGTAGACACATGCTCAGGTGAGTTCAACGCCCTTACTCCATACTTCTACTCAACTTATACACAGTTTAATGATGTCCAAAGAATCGAAGAAGAGAGTTGTGCCATCTTTGGCTCAGGACCAAACCGCATAGGTCAAGGAATTGAATTTGACTATTCATGTGTTAAAAGCGCAATGGAATTAAAAGAGCAAGGAATTAAATCGATTCTTCTTAACTCAAATCCAGAAACAGTCTCAACCGACTATGACAGTTCAGACAGACTTTATTTAACACCACTTTTTTCTGAAGACCTTTACGAGATTCTTGCTTTTGAGAATCCAAATCATGTCATCACGTCTTTTAGTGGCCAAACTGGAATAAATATCCGTGCCCACTTAGAAGCACCTTTTAGAACAAAACACCAAGAGTTTAACTTCCTAGGTCCAAGCCTAGAACTATTAGACAGTGTTGAAGATCGTAAGAGATTTGATCATTTGACCAAAGAAATTGATCTTGCTCATACAACATCAAAGGAAGTTAGAGGCTATAAGAATCTTATCAATACTATTACAGAAATTGGCTATCCAGTGATAATCAGGCCAAGTTACGTTATTGGTGGAGAGAGTATGTTTATCTTTGAAGGGCCTGCAGATCTAGAAAACCTTCCCGAAGAAACTCTTAAATCACTTCATGAAAATACAATCGCATTTCAAGTTGAAAATTATATCTCTAATGCACTTGAATATGATGTGGATCTTATTCGTGATAAAGATGGAAATACAGTTTTCACGATTTGTGAGCATATTGAATATGCAGGCGTTCACTCAGGGGATTCAGGGATGATTTCACCTCCGGTAAAGGCACGTCCAGAGATCGTTGAAAAAATGAGAAAACTTGCAACAGATATGGCCAACACAATGAAAATAACGGGACCGATTAATTTTCAATTTGCGCTTAAAAATGACGAAATCTACTGCATAGAGGCCAACCCAAGAGGTTCAAGAACAATTCCATTCCTATCAAAGGCCTATGACGTCAACCTTGCGGCCATTGCAACGAAGGCCTTACTTGGTAAAGAAATAGAAAACCATCACAATTTTGAAAGTGATTATAAAATCATTAAACAATCGACTTTCCCATTTGATCGCTTTGTTCAAGACTCAATTATTCTTGGCCCTAAAATGAGGTCAACTGGTGAAACACTTGGTATCGACAAGAACCCTGACCTTGCTATGATTAAGTCATATCTTGGAAACTACCCAGACCTTCTTACTAAGAAATCTGTTCTCATTTCATTAGCGAGAAAAGATGATGAGCAACTCATTCAAAATATTAAACAGCTAGACTCTTTAGGCTTTAAGTTCTTTGCCACAAAAGGTACCTACAATTTTCTAAATAAAGAATGTGCGATAAAGGCCACTCTTGTGGACAAGCTGGCCGATGATGCTTCTAATATTGGCATGCTTG
This sequence comes from Halobacteriovorax sp. GFR8, assembly GCF_050955245.1. Lineage (NCBI taxonomy): Bacteria > Pseudomonadati > Bdellovibrionota > Bacteriovoracia > Bacteriovoracales > Halobacteriovoraceae > Halobacteriovorax > Halobacteriovorax sp. GFR8. The sequence goes on from NZ_JBPBLR010000002.1 coordinate 1,656,575, forward strand.
AGGCCATTAAAAATGACGATCTGGCCATGGTTCTAAATACACCACTAAATCAAGGACGATCTCAATCCGATGGTGAATTCATCCGTAATACGGCAATCCAATACGCGGTTCCTTGTTTCACAAGAATTGAGAATATCAATGCCGTCTGTAAAGCGATCATCGCGGCCAACTCAACAAAGTCAACACCAGTAAGTCTACAGGAGATGACAAATGGATAAAACATTTGTTGCCCTTGACGGTATGAATAGACAGGAGGTTTTCGACCTCTTGTCAGCTTATCCACAAATTAAAAATGTAAAAGTAGGCCTAGAATTATATCTGCGTTATGGACAAGATTTTGTAAAAGAACTAACACAAAAATTTGAAGTTCAAATATTTTTAGACCTTAAACTACATGATATTCCAACAACTGTAGCAAAGGCCTGTGCGGCACTTGAAGGTCTAAATATTCGCTTTCTTACAGTTCATGCAACCGGCGGAAGAAAGATGTTAGATTTTGCACAAGAGAGTATTTCCAAAATCATCCCCAATTGTGAAATACTAGCAGTAACGATTCTTACCTCACACTCAGAAGATGAAATACCAAATATCTGGGGACGCTCTCATAAGGAGGCATTAAAAAACTTATTGAGCGAAGTTGCTGCCTCAAGTGTAAGAGGAATAGTCTGTTCAGGACTTGATTTAGAGATTGTTAAAGATTTTGAAGGTAATACTCTAAGTTTTACCAAAGTAACACCTGGGATTAGACTTGATAATAATCACGATGATCAAGTAAGGGTTATGACACCTGATGCGGCCATGAAAGCGGGTGCAAATTATCTAGTTGTAGGAAGACCTATTACTAAGAACCCAGAGGTTTTACGAGAAAACCTCTTTCCTTAGAAAAAATATACTTACATTTCCCAATAACTTTCTTCTAGACTTTGCTCCTTAACCGGAAGGTTATGAGAGAGTCTAGGAGATTTCTGTTTTAGAACTTCATAACTGGTGCGATTTGCATACTTACATAGTTGGTGAATTGAAGAATACGTTAAATACTTACCATCGTGCTTAATCGAATGAGGTAGCAGTTTTTGATGATAAACATTTGCCGCTATATCATGCAAGATTGCAGAAAGCGCTGCATCCCCTGCACCATTTGTATTTTCAATATTCTCAGGTCCACCCATAAATGGATTAATATGAGAATATATCTTAACCGGTCTACTACAATCGGCTTTTAACTGAGAGCGTGAGTATTCAAGTTTATTATAATTTTCAATCGACTTAGAGTGAAGTTTATCTTTTGTTTCACGGGCCTTTGTTTCACACGCCCAAGAAGCAATATAGAGACCTCTTTCCCCATCAGTAATAAGAGCTAAATCAGTATGGTCTAAAATCGACTCTCCGATTAATAACGGGTCATCAATACCAAGTAATGCTTGTGCCTCATCACGATTCATTGCTAAGACATTTACATTTTCTCTAATAAAGTTTTTGAAAAAATCTTTATCACTTTCGATGAGAGAGCTTGTCCCAAGAGCAAAAACAACAGGTATATCATTTTCTTTGGCAATACTTACGGCCTTAAGAGTTGCTTTATATAGAGGAGCATTACGATCCCTTAAAAGAAAGGCCGTCACGAGTAAGGCGCTTGAGTTTTTAATAAGATCATCAGGAATAAACTCTTCTGTAAGCTGATTCATGATCCCCTTTCCAATAGCAAAGGTTCTCTCCTTGTCAGGAGTAATCAAACACATTGCTCTGGCCATCTGACCTGCACATGGCTGAAGATAGCTAAAATCTACTTTAGAAGAAGTGCTGCAGATATATTTAAAGGCATAGTCTCCAACCTTTATCGTTTCGCAAATTGTTCCAAGTGCAAAAGACTGATCATCTGACAACACCGAGTAATTATGTAAAGTATTTCCAACCGCGCCACCAGCATATTGACCAAGAATTCGCCCTTCTTCATATGAGCGTTGATAAAGGTCTTCAACATCCTTATCAGATAGTACATAAGACTCACCGGCCTTAAGGTTGAATTCTTCTAATAGTTCAAAAGAAGCATCAATTTCAATATCAACAAGAAGCTGATCGATACCAACGATATAAACATTTTCTTTGCGGTTAAAATCTGTCTCAAAAGAAAGTCGACCCTTGGCACTTACTGGGAAGTAATGCTTTGATCTTCTCTTACCTGGAAATCTCATAAATAATCCTAAACTAATGTAGTCAAAAATTCTATTTTGATTATAATAGATATATGAAAAAACTTTTAGTGTTAATTTTTTCTCTTACTCAATTAAGTACTCTCGCCTATCGTTATGCCGTGACAAAATCACGTCAAACAATTGTCTACGCTGACGTTAATCTTTCGGCCCCAATTGGCTACATTCGCAGCGGGAGAAAAATCAAAGTTGGAGACAATGACCTAAAACAAGGGACGATTGTACCACTAGTTGTCTCAGGAAAGATTGCTTATGTTAGGACTAATGATATAAGTTACTCAGTTTCGGGAACAAAACTCGAGCATGTTCCTGAAATCACAGATCACGATGTAAGAACAATATTCACAAACGATGCCCAAAGGCTAAAAGAAAATAGTTTTATCTCTCTTGATTACGCAAGACTTGAGGCCGGTACAGAATGGGACGACTTTCAGGCGAAATATGCTAATGAAACCTCTCCTGCATTTAATCGATTTAATCTAGCAATTGAGTATCGAGATCCTAAACATCGTCATGGCTTTAAGATAACACTAGGCTACCTAACTGCATCGGCGACCTACAGTAGCATCAATAGTGTTCTTGGGGAGCTTCAATATCAGTTTCGTTTTATTAATCGCAATAGCTTTGTTGCAGAAGGATTTGCAGGCATAATTCTAACTGGTGACTTTGAGCAAGAAAACTTTGGAGAAAAGGCAACTGGAATGGCCTACGGATACAATATTGGTGGGCGTATTCGATTTGCGCCATATTCAAAGATTGGCTTTTATGGCCAAGCTGGGTTAAGCGGCCTTTACACAAGTTCTATGGATAAATTAGTTACAGAAACTGTTTCTTCAATTGGTGGTGTGACAATTGGCGCCGGGATAAGCTTTCGCCTCTAGCTCAAAGAGCTAGAAGCATTTAATAGAGTTATTATCACCATCATCGTTTTTGTAGCTAACAAAAATCTGATCAAGATTCTCATCGTATTCTACTTTAACGAGATAATTATCAAATACTCCAGAAAACATGAAGCGACTTTTCATCGAAACAAATACAGATAAGTAAATTACATTCTCATTAGGACTCTCTAGCTCAGCTTGATTAAGAGAATAGATATTAAATTTTAACTCATCGGCCTCAACAGAAAGAGCGGCCTTTTGCCCGTCTAAACAAACTTTTCTGTAGTCTCGCTTGATGGTATCCATCACGATCTCTTCAATCTGCGCTGCTCCCCAGCCAGTTTTTGCACCCCAGCCAGTCTTAAAATCAATTTCAATATGATTTTCTTTATACGAATATGGCCTCTCACTAGAAATTAGTGCGAAAGTATTAAATGAGATAATAATTGATAGTAAAATTGATTTAAGCATTTCTTTCCCTCATGTATGATGGGGTATTTATCCTATACCACGGCATTTTCATCAAGTAAGTGTGTAATATATTTAGGTACTTACTAAATAATTTTCTCTATCTGTCGATATGTAAACTATGGAAATTAGGGGTATAGACCTATTTAGCTATATTGATTATCGTCAGTACTTAGAAGATATCTATCTGAGTCGTAAATCTGTCGATAAAAAGTATACATTTGGCCGCTGGGCCAAAGAACTTGGGATCTCAAGTGTCTCAGGGCTCACTATGATTATCAAAGGACAAAGACATCCTGGGCCTCAGATCACGGCCATGTTAATTAAGAACCTTGAGCTAAATAAGAAAGAAGCAGAATTTTTCCAGACTCTAGTCGATGCTAAGAAAAACTCAAAGGGTGACGAGGAAACCTTTAAGGCCATTGTTGAAAAGCGCACTTCAGATGTGACAAGGGCCAATCGCCAAGTTGAATTCAAATGGGAGATGGCACTATTAAGAGAGATGTTAAAATGGAGCGACTTCAAGACTGCTAAAGACCTAAATGCGAAGAAAATGATCTATAAGGGACAAGAAGACTACTCACACATTTTAAAACAAATGAAGAGTGCAAAGATCATTAATATTGAAAATTCAAAAATATATTTAAATAAAGAATACACTCCACAGTACAAGCTTGATATGTCACAATTTCTACCTCTTCATAAAGAGATTTGTGATCTATCTGCCGATAGCTACTATCTACCAAAAGAGCAAAGGGTTTTAGAGCACTTTCTTATTAATGTAAAAAGATCCGATCTTCCTGAAGCAAAGAAGAAGATAATGAAGTTCATTGATGAGTTCACGGAAGAATTTGACTGTGAAAGCGGAAGTAGTGAAGAGCATCAGATCTTTACCTTATCGACACTCTTCTTTCCATTTACTGCTTAATCATTGTATTAGAAATCATTATGCTAGAAAATTTTCCAGGGCCCATACAGTGCAGCCTTACTTGCATCTGCTTTTCAATCTGTGTGTGACCGATTAGTGCACACTGAGAAGGAATGGCATAGTTATATTTAAGCTTTGTGCTAAGCTTATCCTCGTCACTTGTAATTAAGCGAATATTATCACCAAAAAGTCTCTGCATATCTGTATAGATTGCTCCTTTAGAAGCATTCAGTTGTCCCATCTGAAAAATTTGAGAGAAGTTTCCACCAGGAAAACTCGATTCTCGATTAATAGCAGTCTTAGAAGTACTGATGATTTTTTTCCCATCAGTTACCACAAGATGAATATGATAACGTCCTTCGATATAAATCGAATAATTCTGCTCTTCCTTGTAGACGGCCAAAATAGATGCAAGAGGATCGTTCCAATCGCTTTCAAACCTTAATGTTCGCCCACCACTAGAAAGCTTAAATGATAGTCTATTTAGCTCTTGCTGACGTGTAATCAAATACTCATTTATAAAGTCACCATCTACAGTCGAGCGAACTGTCGAAATATTTGACTGATGAATTTGAAGAGATCTCCCCTTTTTAACAATTTTAAAATTATTAATATCATCAAATATAATCTCGTAATATTCATTGAAGCTTACTTCACCAAGAGCATAGACAATTCTAACTTGCCCATTATTTTGAGATTCTTTATCTTGTTCAAGAAATGAAACAAATTGTAATTTTTTAAAGAAAGGAAGATCAAGCATATCTCTTATTTTTGTATCAAATAGATATGATTCTAACGTTCTAATTTGTAGTTTCACCTTATCATCTTCAAGGGATGGCAATAGATAATAAGGCCTCTTTTTTTGTATATTATTTAAAAAGTCGATTGGATCTGTATTATTATCAACTTGTGGCAACTCAAATACCTTACTCACAAGTGGTACTAAGACTTTACCGAGTTTACTAGTTTGCGCTTTTATAAAGTTGAAGTATGGACGCCCTCGATTAAAGTCAAGTCCGCCAAACTGAGTTGCATTCAAGCTCCATCGAGAGTACTCTCCAAAAAGAGGCCTTCCACGTGAATCAAAAGATTCAAGAATATACTCTCGATTATTAGAAGAAGTACCGTAGACAAGAATATCAAGCTTTCCATCAATATTCATATCCACTTTCATGACACTTATAACTTTAATGTCTTGTGAGAATTTTATTTGAAATGGTTCAAAGCTTTGTCTCTCTTCAGATAAGTAGAAAATACTTTTTAAAGATCTATTATTTAAAACAAAGTAGTCTTGCGTACTTTTATTAGCATCAAATTCAATAACCTTTTGTAACTGAGAACTTTTAATATTTGGTGCAATTCTTAAAAGAGCACCTGCAGCGATTTTTGAGACCTGCTTCTTTAATGAAATCGGTAGAGGCACGAAGAACTGAGCATCAAATGACTTATCAGATATTAGAGCTTCTTCTTTCAGAAGCGTCAATTTAAGCCTCTGCCATGTATCAATATCAAGACTTAATAATTTTGCATTTATTTGAACTCGGTTTAAACCTTCTTTTAACGATATTTGCTGGCATCTCTTTTCACCGTAAATCACTTTAGAGCTCAGACAAATACTTGCATCTTCGACTGTATATTCAGAGTAGATATCAAAATCGAGACTGGCACCAAAGCTATCATCTTCTAATTTATCAATTGTGATACTATCCACGTCTTTTGTTAAAATGACCGGAGCTAGAGATTTATTAGAACTACCGCTAAATGAATCAGTAAACTTTTGATAATCAGCAATAAGGAGACCTGAATCAGCAAGGGTCCTTGAATAAGACTTTAATCTTGCTAAAAAATTATAGCTATTAAGACTGAGGTCTTTAACCTTGGCAGCAGCAGCAAGCGCAGTTATATGTGCAATAGAAAAAGATGTTCCTGTTTTAATATCATAATTGCCCACTCGTAGAACCGTTGATTCCATACTTGAAGGAATTGTTCCTACAAGTTTTTCTCCTGGAGCATAGATATCAACCGTTTGACCGTAATTAGATGAAGATACTTTTTGACCTTGAATATCAATTCCACCAACACAGACAACACCATTATAATTACAAGGAAAGATATTTCTTCGTTTGTTATTATTTCCGGCCGAAGCAACAACAATGACATTTTTCTTTAGAGCATAATCAATTGCACTAACAACCTGAGGTGTCTCAATAACCTTTGGGATCCCTAAAGATAGATTTAAAACTTGGGCGCCGTTATTTACGGCAAAAGCGATGGCCTTTGCCAAGTAGCTTGAAACAACTTTTCCTTCATGAGTAAAACCTCTAAAATTTGTGATGGCCTTAACTGGCATGATTTCGATATTTTCAGGAAGTAATCCATCAATACCAACACCATTTTTTTTGGCCGCCAAAATTCCTGCAACAAATGTACCATGACCAATCTCATCTGAAACATTCCCATTTCCATCAAGAACATTATAGCCACGACATGGTAGGGCCTTTTTCTGTTCTTCTGTTTTACCAATACAACCTGGGTAGTACCAAATATTATCTTTAATTTCAGGGTGATTCACATCCACACCAGTATCAATAACAGCAACAATAACCTTGCTAGTGCCAAATTGATCAAGTTGATTCTTAGTGAAATAATTAATATCCACACCCTTAACACCATCAATACTTTTAAAACCTAGCTCTGATGACTTTCTGATATATGATTGACCAGTATTTTTGATATTCCACTGCCTGTGCGATAAATCGATACCAAAGCTACTTTGAGTAATAATAGAGCACATAAGAATAGAAAGAGCTGTGACTTTATTAAAAATCATTTTAGAGTCTCCCTATACCAAAGGCCTAGCACTTCGGCCTTAATCATTCCAAGAACTTTAACAAGCTTATTAATTGGTCCGCCAAAACTTCTCGAGTTTATTTTCCCGTAAGAATTACCTACAATTGGCTTCATCATTAACTCACTTCCGACACGGTAACCTGATAATTGTGATTCAATATAAATATTATCTTCACCAAAAAAGTCTAGCAGAGTCTTTGCATCAACATACTTTGCAAAGTAGTGTCCTACGTGGGCCAAGCACTTTAGCCCCTTTTGCGTTTTATTCTTATTTAAATATTTATTACACCAATAAAGCTTACTTCTTATTGGATCAAGGTCTCCGCAACGAAGTTTTTCTGATATCGTACGTCCAGTATTATCGTTATCGCGGCCACCACGTCTGAAACATCTTCTAATCTTCATTTTACTTGAGATTTTATCAAGTTCTTTTGAAGTAATTGAAAGTATCTTCTTTACTGATTTATCAAAGAAATGAATCTTACTTTCCAATCGTACGAAGTGCATATCTCCAGCATCATTTGCATCTGAAGGCGTATAAAAATCGAGATTGAAGGCCTCACTCTCTTTCTTAAGATACTTCTTAATTGTCTTTTCCTTCATGATGGCCTTCTCATGAGTCTTTCGATAATGCATATACAATTCATTCATATTATCGAGAGTAGCCTTTGCGTTAATATCGCTTAGCTTCGATTCAAACTTTGTCTCATATGTCGTTGCAGCACCAAAAAGCTCCTTCCCAGGGTTTTTGTAGTAGTGCTTTGCTTCTTCAATCATAGGAATGTAGCTCTTATCAAAGCTCAAATCTAAGTTGTTAATAAACTTCTTTAAATTATAAGATGCCACATTCTTTAAAAATTTACCGACAGCAATTCCGTCCATCTCTCCAAATGTTGATGAGATCAATTTGATATTGACTTGATTCTTTATTTTCACAAAGAGTTCTGTGATAGATTTAAAGGTGCGTGAAACGAAAAATAATAAGTTTAGATTAAAAGTCTTATCTTTTGAATTATTATAAACTTGAATATCTTCCGGCCCCATGGCCTCATTAGAGCGATCTCTTAAGATAGATAGAAATTTTGCCGCATTTTGTGAAAATACTAAATCATCTTGTTCTGGATCCATATTGATTTCATAGAACTTCAAATCAAGTTTCGATTTTATCGATGCTGCTTCACTCATAATTATTGGAATTAAATATGAAATTCCTCCACGAGCTCTAACTTCATTTACATAGGCCTCATCATAGTAAACTTGAAATTTATACTTTGATTTTCGGGTAATATGAATTCTTGAAAGTTCTTTATACTTAGTACTTATTGAACCATAACCATTGGCCACACCAAATAAAGGTGCATTTAAGGAAAGAGTTACATCTGGAACAACAGATGTTGAAATAATTATCGATTCTCCAATTCCAAAGTTTTGAGAAATTTCATTATAGATTGAGTGAAGATCGTCTCTTCTTGTTTCACTATCAAGATCTGAAATATTGATTGATTCTTTTAATTTCTCTTCGATATTACGTAGTGTCTTTCCTACTAACATATTCTTATAAGGAGTTTTAATCGCCTCTCTAAGATCTTGCAGAGGCCTCACATGAGTATAGCTTGTATTGATTCCAATATTTGGAAATAATGATCCACCAGTTGTTTGTGAAATAAACCTTTCAAGCCCAATAAAAAGTCCTAAATTTGTTGTAAAACCGATAGTGTCCGCAAGTTGCACAAAATTATCTGTTCCAAGGCTTTGCCCTACGACAACATCACGGCCAAAGATAATATTTCCTCTAACAACAGGTGACTTCCAAGAAGAAAATGGAAGAGGTGGAAACTCTCCATGCTCAGCGAAGTAATCGAGAGCAAAGTCCTTATTGGCCAGAAAGTCTTCTTGTAACCACTTAACCTTGGCCTTTGATAAGTCAAAAGCACTTAAACCTTCACTAATTTTTCCCGTTATCCATTTAAAGGTACTACTTTGCGCCTCTGAAAAAAGAAAAGCAGGAATATCGTCCATTGGTGACTTGCTTGCCCCAAAGCTGAACTGGCCAGCATAACCTTCAAAATTGTGTGGAATAAGAAAACCATCTTCGACTAGAGGATCTTCGATATCTTTCTTATACTCAATAAGAGGTGCATTAATCTTTAATGTCGAAATTAGATTATTTCTTCGACCGATAATCTTTTCGATTAAAAGCTTTTCAACAACTTTTGGATAGTGAGATTCTCTAACAATTTGTGTGATATCATGGCGGTTAAGATTTCCAATCAATCTTGCGATCCACTTAACATCATCATAGGTAGCACTGAAATCCGTAGAGCTTGGATATTCAAAAAGTAGATGATCATTTTTAATCTTTAAAAAGTTGAATGAGAACTTATTAATCGACTCTTCTAAATTTAGAAGTGAATAAACAACAATTAAACTTCTAAGAGTACGAAGATCCTTAGTATCATTGATTGATGTTAGAGCAACATCATAAAAGTCATCTTCTTTAGGGTGTCTTACAAAGATGTCTTTTAAAATGAGGTAATCACTACCCTCTTCAACAAGCCAATTTTTGTAAGAAGCTCCCAGCTTAATAACGAGCTCTACATCTTTAAAATAGTCTTTTTGTTTTTCGTCTTTAAAGTTGATTCTAATATTCTTAAGGTATTTGGAAGTCGGAATAATATAGCCTAAGCTTCTAAGCATATTCTTTCGAAGAAGAATTGTATGGAGTGTTTTTGAAAGGTGTACTTGAAAATTACCTTCACTATTTTGAGCGTTAAATCTTAGGACTCCAGCAGGAGAGCTAATTACTCCAGAGAAGCTAAGTGAATCTGAGTCTCCGATTGGTAAAAGCGCATCGTCTTTATAACGTGAAAAATTATTGGCCCCATTCCATAAATTCGATAGAACTGGAGAAAGCATTGAGAGATCAGCTCCCTCCGCTTGTAGCTCATAGGCCTGTTCTGAATCAATTGGGCCATATTCTATACTATATAGATCAGCGGCCGGCAGAGACTCACCATTTATGGCGACAAGCCCATCGGCCCCATAGGCCTTGGCCGTTAAGAGCGAGATCACTAAAATCAATATACTTAAATTTAAAATTTTCATCACGCTCTAAAGTAACAATATTTGGCGCTAGAGTTTGATCTTTTGAAAGATCTACAAGTGCTGTTTAATCGCTGTACAAGTTCAAAATAAAAGGGCCTATTCAGGCCCTCTTAAATGTGTGGTATTTGGATATAATTTCAATAGCTTATAATTCAATTGAAAGTAGTTCTGGAAGAATAACGTCCTCGATATTTTGAGTCGTTGTTCCAAGGTGTCCAGCGACGTCATCAATAACTTGCTCACGAGCACCTAGATCGTTCTTAGCTGCCATAAATTCTTCAATCGATTTACCAGTAAAGTGCTTGATATTATTTGCAATCGCCTGTTGATCTTGCTCAAGAAGCTCACCATCTTTGGCATTTTCAAGCATTTTCTTAATTTCTTTTTCCATTGTTACAAGTGAAAGAGCCTTGTCAGCAGGAAGTTTGAAGGCCTGAGAATATAGAGATGCTTTGTTGAACATTTGAAGCTCTTCATCATTTGCTGCCATTAAGCCAGTATCCATTGTCTCTTCTTCATCCTCATAGTAGTAACCAGTGTCAAAGCCTTGGAATACAGGATCACCAAAAACATCTGAGCCAACGTAGTCAACGATTTCATAATCGTCGCCCCAACCGTCACCGATAATTCCTAAGTCCCATGCATCATTTGATTGAACATCACGAAATTCGTCAGCAAGACCTTGATTATTTGAGTAATAGTCCCAATAAGCTAGAGTTCTAAGGTAAGTAATATCAACTGCAACGAATTCATTATATTTAGCATCGAAGTAAACAAAGAAGTCTTCTCTAAGAGAATCATACTGATCCTTCTCAAGAGTGTTTAGGTCATAATAGTAAGGATCAACACTATTTAATGCCGATACAAATCCTTGTGCTGTCACGTATGGAGATGTGTATCTTCCGTAAGTAGACGATGAACCAGAGCCTCCGCTTCCACCGCAAGAAACAAGTAACGTACCAAGTGCTGCAACCGCTAATAATTTTTTCATTTATACTCTCCCTCAAAAAAATTGAAACCTCTGCTATTCAGCAAGGCCAGTCATTTATAAAATCTTCGTGATTTTAAAATTAGAATAATGAAACTAGTTCAAGATTCATGCCAACTTTTTTCTCACAAACTTGATACATTTAGTACCATATTGGCCCTAAAGTGGATTTTTTACTGGTGCTTTAAGAAACTGTTAGAAAAATTGGTTTCAACATGCACCTTGCACCGTGACATTTAATGCGATGCTCTCTAAATATGCATTAGGATCCTTTTAAGATTGACCACTTAGACAATATTACTTATATTTTATTTTTAAAATATAAAGGTTGTTTCACGATGAAAGAAGCTATGGATATGGACATTGAAATTGTTGAAAAGAGACTACTTGAGTATCTTCCTCATTATGAGGCCTTCTTTTCTAAAGTTGGTTTTAAGCGCATCGAGGGGGCCATTTTTGGCGTTCTTGTCTACTCTTCAAGGCCACTTGCTTCAGATGAAATCGAAAAAATTCTTGGACTATCTCAACCCGCAGTTTCTAGCGCTTTAAAAACTCTAGCTACATATAAGATGGTGATCTCACATGATCATCCAGAGATTAAACGCATGAAAATTCATGAGGCCAATGATGATGCCATCAATATCGTCTCAAATATTGTAAAGAAGCGCGAACTTGAGATAATTGAAGAGTTTGAAAATATCACCGCTGAATCTCTAAAACTTGTCCATGATGAAAAAAGAAAGAAGCGCTTAACAAATATCCTAACAACAACTCGCTTTGCTAGGTCTCTTAGCGAATTTATTATCTCAATCAGCAAAGAACTCGATAACCCTTATATGGCCATTGAGAAATTCCCGATGGTGACGAAAGTCTTAAAGAACTCTCTTACAGATATCAATCAAATCAAATCAGGGATTACATCAGGGTTAAAGAACTCATTCTTAAATATCGTATCAAAAATAGAAAATGAAAAACATAATAATGGAGTCAATGAATGAACCTATCACGAGTCGTTATAACGGGTGTGGGCCTAACTGCACCAAATGGAAATAGCTTAAAAGAATTCCGCTCAGCTCTTTTAGAGCAGAAGTCAGGAATCACTTATGAAGATGTACGCTTTATGGGACAAATCCCTGTTGGTAAATGTGACTTTGACGAAAGAAAGCATCAGAAAGGTAAAATGAGAAAACGCGGAACACGTGTTGGTGGAATCTCTGTTTACTGCTCAAAAGAGGCATTAGAAGATGCTGGACTAGATATTAATACAATGGATAAGTCTCGTATTGGAATTTATCTAGGAATTACAGAACATGGCCCAGTTGAAACAGAAGAAGAATTATTCCAATTTTATAAGAATAATGATGAGAAGCCGGAGCTATGGACTCACCACCATAACCCAAGAACAGTTGCCAACGCACCTGCCGGAGAAGTTTCTTTAAACCTAGGAATTACTGGACCACATTATACAATTGGTGCAGCATGTGCCGCTGGTAATATGGGAGTTATTCAAGCTGTTCAAATGCTTCAACTTGGTGAAGTCGACCTTGCCCTTGCTGGAGGTGTTTCAGAGTCATCAAACTCATTTGGAAATCACGTTTCTTTTAAAGCACAAGGTGCACTAGCAGACTATCCAGAAGATCAAACTCGTGCTTCTCGTCCATTAGATAATAACAGAAATGGAATTGTTATCTCAGAAGGTGGATGTGTATATACATTAGAAAGACTTGAAGACGCTCTTGCTCGTGGTGCAAAGATCTACGGGGAAATCGCTGGTTATCATACAAATAGTGATGCAACAGATTTCGTTCTTCCAAACCCTGAGCGCCAAATGGAGTGTGTCCACAAGGCCATCGCCAAAGCAGGTATTACAATTAGCGATATCGATATTGTAAACCTACACGCTACAGGTACAAAAATGGGAGATATCCAAGAAGTTGCGGGTATTAAAGAAGCCTTCAAAGATTCACCAGAAGTCGCTGTTAATTGTACGAAAGGTTTAATCGGTCATGCCATGGGAGCTGCCGGAGCACTTGAGCTTGCAGGAAACCTTCCAAGTTTTGAAGATGGGCTAGTTCATCCATGTCATAAAATTGATGAAATCGATCCAGAGTGCGCAATGGATCAGCTAGTTCTTGAAGCACCATTAAAGAAAGACGTTAAATATATCCTTAACAACTCATTTGGGATGTTAGGTATTAATTCAACATTAATCATAAAGAAATACGAAGCTAAGGCTTAATTAAAATTAAAAGTATTACAGGAGAAGAAAATGACACCAGAACAAGTAAGACAAATCGTAGTTGATATTATTGCAGACATCGCAGTTGATGATGATGTTACATCTATTGATGATGCAACTCCTCTAAGAGATCAACTTGACCTAGATTCAATGGACTTTCTTGATATCGTTATGGAGCTTAAGAAACAACACTCAATTGAAGTACCTCAAGAAGATTACCCTGAGCTAGCTTCGATGAATTCTTGTGTTGCTTACCTAACACCAAAATTCCAGTAAGTTTAATAAAGGCCACTTAGGTGGCCTTATTTCAAAAGAAATAATATGACACAAAAATATGACGTAATTGTAATAGGCGCAGGAATGAGTGGACTTGCTGCAAGTATTCGACTTGCAATGTTTGGCAAAAAAGTTGTCTGCCTTGAGAAGCACTCAATTTCTGGAGGCCTTAATTCTTATTACAGACGTGGAAAGAGGAATTTCGACGTTGGCCTTCACGCCCTAACGAACTTTGCCCAAAGAGGAGAACGCGGAAAGCCTCTAACGAAACTTCTTAAGCAATTAAGAATACCATGGGCCGAGCTAGACCTAATTGAACAAAAACAATCAAAGATCATTTTTCCAGAAACAAGTCTGACTTTTACGAATGACTTTGCAGTTTTAACACAAGAAATTGCTGATAAATTTCCTGCATCAATTGATGAGTTTAATCAATTTGTTGCATATATTAGAGACTTCAATGAAGTCGCCTTAAATAATGAAACTTATATGGCAAAAGATGTTGCCAGAAAATATATAAAGAATGAAAAACTTATCTCCATGATCTTTGCTCCCCTTCTAATTTACGGATCGGCTTGGGAAGACGACATGGACTTTTCTCAATTTGTTATCATGTTTAAGAGTATCTATCTGGAAGGCTTTGCTAGACCAGATGGTGGAGTTAGAAAGATCATTAACCTCTTACTTGAGAAATATGAAAAGCTTGGTGGAGAGCTTCGCTTTCGCGCAGGCGTTTCTTCAATCAATACAAGCTCAGACAAAGTGACAAGTGTTACACTTGAAAATGGAGAAGTTCTTGAGTGTGACAAGGTCATCTCAAGCATGGGACATCCTGAAACAATGGCCATAACAGAAGGTCAAACATCGAAAAAAATCGCTGTCGGGCCAATGACTTTTTGTGAAACAATCCTCTGCCTTAATGAGCGTCCTAAAGACTTTGATATGAACGATACAATTCTTTTTTACAACGAAAGAGAAGATTATCAGTACCGAGGACCAAGTGACTTTATAGACAATAAAAGTGCCGTTATCTGCTTCCCAAATAATTTTGCAAGCGATGATAGTGATGAAGGCGTAATTCGTCTTACCTACATGGCAAATTATGAGAAGTGGAAAGAGTTGGTAAGCACTGATCGCAAGGCCTACCTGGCCATGAAGAACGAAGTCTATGAACAATCACTTCAAACACTTAAAACACTTTATCCAAATTCATCTCTTGATGTGAAATTTAAAGATGTCTTCACGCCACATACAATTGAGCGCTACACTGGCCATCTTCGTGGATGTGTATATGGCTCAACAAACAAGTTAAGAGATGGAAGAACTCCAGTAGAGGGCCTTTACTTATGTGGAACAGACCAAGGATTCTTAGGAATTATTGGCTCTATGTTAAGTGGAATCTCCATGGCAAACCTACATGGACTAATGGAATAAAAAGGAAAGATTCGAATGGAATATAATAATGTCGTTATCGAAGACTATGCCTATATAGAACCTCCAGAAGTTCTAACAAGTGATAAACTAGAAGAACTTCTTGAACCAATATATACTAGACTCAAACTCCCTCATGGAAGACTTGAGCTTATGACAGGTATAAAATCGCGAGGTTTTTGGCCAAACTCAACTAGGCCAAGCTCTATTGCGACTGAAGCTGGTAATATTCTCTTAGACAAGCTTTCAAAAAAAGGAATTAAAAAATCAGATGTAAATCTTCTGATTAGCTCAAGTGTTTGCCGTGACTTCCTAGAGCCTTCAACGGCTTCAGTTATTCATGCAAATCTTGAAATGCCAAGTGAATGTATGCTCTTTGATATTTCAAATGCATGTCTTGGAATGGTTAGCGCATGGGAGATTGTTGCTAATATGATTGAAACTGGTGCCATCAAACGTGCCATAATTGTTTCAGGTGAAAATAGTGCTCCTCTACTAGAGAACACAATTAAGACATTGAATGAAGACCAAAGTATTACGAGAAAGTCTGTAAAGAAATTCTTTGCAAATCTCACTATTGGTTCTGCTGGTGTAGCATACTGCCTTGCTCACAAAAGTGAGGCACCAAACGCACCACAAATCACTTCAATTACTAATCGTAGTGATTCAAAAGCAAATAAGCTATGCCAAGGTGACGGCAATCCAGAGTCACTTGTCATGGAAACTGACTCTGAAGAACTATTAAAATATGGTAAGGCCCTAGCAAAGAAAACTTTTGATGATTCGAAACTTGATCCTAAAGAGATCGATATTGTTATTGGCCACCAAGTAGGTAAGGCCCATAAAGAAGTTGTCCTTGGAAAACTAGGTCTTAATAAGCATGAAACCTTTGATACATTTGACACTCTTGGAAACACTGGCTCTGCGGCCCTTCCAATTACATTAGCAAAAATGAGTGATGTTCAAGGGATTGAAAAAGGTAAAAAAATCGCCCTAGTGGGTATAGGTTCAGGGCTTTCATGCTCTGTCCTAGGAGTAACATGGTAATGAATATGACAGTAAATACATGGCAACATGAATACCCTTTTAGAAATAACTTTCTTGAAATTGATGGAAAGAAATATCACTATTTAGACGAAGGAAATCCAGAAGGTGAAGTTATTATCATGCTTCATGGTAATCCAACGTGGTCATTCTACTATCGTAATATTGTAAAAGAATTACAACAAGACTATCGCTGTATCGTTCCAGATCATTTCGGTTGTGGACTTTCTGACAAACCTCAGGACTATGAGTACACATTAGAAAATCATATTAACAATGTGCTTATGCTTATCGACCAATTAGAGATTAAGAAATTCAAGCTTCTTGTTCACGACTGGGGAGGAGCTATTGGAATGGGTGTAGCGACAAGTCGTCCAGAGTGCGTAACAGGAGTCATCCTTCTTAATACTGCGGCCTTTAAATCTCTTGATATTCCAAAGCGTATCGCACTTTGCAAGCTTCCAGTTATTGGTGAGCCAATGGTAAGGGCCTTTAATGCCTTTGCATGGCCTGCTACATTTATGACAACAACAAGGCCACTAGAAAAGCATATCAAGGAAGGCTACCTTCACCCGTATAATAATTATGCTAACCGAATTGCTACAGCTCGCTTTGTTAAAGATATTCCTTTATCAAGTAGTCACCCAACTTATGCGAGACTGTCTCAAATTGAAGATAATCTTAAAAATGTAACATGCCCTAAGATGTTTCTTTGGGGAGCACAGGACTTTTGCTTCAACATGAAGTTTCTAAAACGCTGGAAAGACTTCTATCCACCAGAAAGTGCTGAAACGAAGTATGTCGTGTATCAAGATGCCGGCCACTACGTTATTGAAGATGAAAAAGAAAATTGTCTAAAGGAAATAAAAGGTTTCTTAAATGAATATCGCGCATAGGATTGAAAACTGGGCACAGAAAACACCAGATAAGGTTTGTATAAAGTTTCCAAGGAAAACAGGTAGCGGCTATCATTATGATGAACTTACTTTTAAAGAGTTTAATGACCTAAGCTCACACTACAGCGCTGCTTTGAATCTAGAAGGGATCCAAAAAGGAGATAAAGTTCTTCTCTTTGTTAGGCCGTCATTTGATTTCCCGGCCCTTACCTTTGCTCTATTTAAAATTGGTGCAATTCCTATCTTAATTGATCCGGGAATGGGATTAAAAAATCTTTTCAAAGCAATTAAAGATGCAAGGCCTGATTACTTAATTGCTGTTAATATTGTTCATATTCTTAGAATGTTTAAAAAGGACAGCTTTAAAACAATTAAGAAGTTCTTCACAACAGAAAGTAAGATCTTTCCCCACTTAACAACAATCAAGTCACTAAAGGAAAGAGATCAACTTAATTTTGAAACACAAAAAGTAGAAGGTAATGAGCTTGCGGCCATCCTCTTTACTTCAGGAGGAACAGGACGACCTAAGGGTGTCGAATACACTCATGAGATCTTTAATCGACAAACAGATGTGTTACAAGAGTTGTTTAACTTAACACCTGAAGATGTCGATGTACCAGGTTTCCCACTCTTTTCTTTTTTTACAATGTCCATGGGTATGACTAGTGTGATTCCTGATATGAATCCTAGTAAACCTGCAAAGTGTAACCCAGAAGCACTTGTTAAAAATATCAATGACAATGGTGCCACATTTATTGCTGGCTCACCTGCTATTTGGGAACGCGTTGGAGACTATCTAGAAAAAACCAATCAGACTCTTAAAAGCGTAAAGCATATTGTGATGTTTGGCGCTCCTGTTAGAAATGAAGTTCATGAGAAACTAATAGCACGCCTCGAAAGAGAAGATGCCGATACGTATACGCCATATGGGGCAACAGAGTGTTTACCAGTTAGTTGTTTTAATGGACGAGAAGTCTTAACGAACACTCAATTTGAAACGGCCCAAGGTGGTGGTACTTGCATTGGTCAAGCTTGCCCAGGAGTTGAGATTAGAATTATTAAGGATGTCGATGGCGTGATCAAAGACATTAAAGATACAAAGCAACTAGCTACTGGTATGGTCGGTGAGATCATCGTTCGTTCAAAAACTGCAACTGCTGCCTACCATGAGCTTCCTGATAAAACGAGAGAAGCTAAAATTTATGATGGTGACACTTTTTGGCATCGTATGGGTGACCTTGGAAAAATCGATGCCAATGGACGAGTTTGGTTCTTTGGTAGAAAGGCCCATCAGGTTAAGGCCCATGCAACAACATATTACCCTATTTCAACAGAGGCCATTTTTAACAAGCACCCCCAAGTTAATAAATCTGCTCTAATTTGGATCCTAAGAAATAACCGTGTCCGTCCAGCGCTAACAATTGAGCCAACAGGCAGAGTTATGAATAAGTCGAGGCTTAAGCAAGAGCTAAAAATTATGGCCAATAAATACAGTCACACTAAAGATATCGATGAGATTTTTATTTGCTCTAAATTTCCAGTCGATATTAGGCATAATATTAAAATTGATCGTAAGGCCCTGGCGCAAATGGCCCAACAAGGAAAGCTTAGGTAATAACATGAAAATTCTCGTCACTGGTGTAACAGGCTTTCTTGGCCATCATATTGCGAAAGATCTTTTGAGCGAGGGCCATGAGGTCATCAATTTCTCAAGACGTCACACAAGTGAAGTCCAAGAGCTTGGAATAAGAACACATCAAGGTGACTTAACAAATTTTCAAGATATCAAAGATGCCCTTAAAGGTATTGATGCTGTTTTTCATGTAGCTGGTAAAGTTGGAATGTGGGGAAGAAAAGAGGATTTTGAGAGAATCAATATTGACGGGACAAGAAACCTTCTAAAAGCAATAAAGGAAGCTGGCGTTAAATACCTCGTTTATACAAGTACACCTAGTGTTGTCTTTGGAAAAGAAGAGATCAAAAATGGTGATGAGTCCCTCGCTTACCCAGAGGTCTATTTAAATGAGTATGCCAGAACAAAATCTGTTGCAGAAAGGCTTGTCTTAGAAGCAAATTCGACGAATCTTTTAACAACTGCAATTAGGCCACACCTCATTTACGGCGAAAGGGATAAGAATATCATCCCTACCCTGGTAGAAAGAGCAAAGAGTGGCCGTTTAAAAATTATAGGAAAAGGCAATAATCTAGTGGACATCAACTATGTTGAAAATGCTTCATTAGCACACGTTATGGCCCTCAAGGAACTTGTAGCAGAAGCGAAGAATCAAGGGAAGGCCTACTTTATCGGTCAAGAACGACCAGTGAATCTATGGCACTTTATTAATGAAATTCTAATGGCAAAGGGTGTTGCACCATTAACAAAGAAAGTTTCATTAAAGCTAGTTTATCATATTGGAGCAATTTGTGAGTTCATTTACAAATTGATTGGCAAGTATGAGGGACAACCTGCCATGACACGATTTGTGGCCCTACAAATGGGAACCTCACATTATTTTAAGCACCACAACGCACTAAAAGACTTTGGTTACTCTCCAAAAATTTCAATTGAAGAATCAATTGAGAAGATAAAAAACTAAAGCACTTAAAACTAGTCGATATATTAAAAAGTATCCAAATTGGATTCGCTTAATTAGCTTCATAAAGAAGTGAATTGTAGCAAGTCCTACAACAAATGAAACAATAACGCCCACTACACAACTTAGCATATCAAATTGTGCTCCCTGAGGGTTCCCCATAAGGTTATATGTTTTTAACAAGAAAGCAGCAAAGATTAATGGTAGTGAAAGTAGAAAAGAGAAAGAAGAAGCGTCTTCTTTTGATAGCCCTAAAAACCTCGCAGCTGTAATCGTAATTCCGGAACGCGAAACTCCTGGAAAAATAGCAAGAACTTGAGAGAGACCTATCACAATTGAAGAAGAGGCCCTAAAGCCTTCCATATTCTTATTTGTTTTTCCAATTCGGTCTGAGATAAAGAGGAGAATACCAAAAAAGGCCAAGTTAAAGGCAATAAAGACTTCGTTACGTCCATAGTTTTCGGCCGTTGATTTTAGAATCAGTGCAAAGAATCCTGTAAAGAATGTTGCAATAAGAAAGTTTTTAGTGAAGTTATCACAGCTCTTACCGGGAATAAGAAAGAGCACAGCATTTTTCACAATTCTTTTCACATCATTAAAGAAATAAATCCCTACGGCCAATGCCGTACCAACGTGCATGGCAAGATCAAAGAAAATTCCAGGATCTTTAAAATCATAGATAAAAGGTAGAAGTGCGAGATGCCCAGAGCTAGAAACAGGTAAAAACTCTGTTAGACCTTGAATTATTCCATAGACGACTGCCATCCATAATGTCATCTCTCAACTTCCTTTGTTACTTTTAACGCTTGCGTTGGCGCTTACTCTTTTTAGTGCGTGTCCCCTTTCTTGGAGACTTCTCTAATGCCTTCTTCACATTGACTTGTGAAAGCAATTTAATATCTTTTAATTTTAGAGCAAGAAGGATGTCATTAAAACCTTTAATTGTGGCCTTCGAATAAGAATTTTTGTTTTTGTCCATGGCCAATTGAAAAACAAGACTAAAACGCTGTAAGGCCGAACGAACACTAGAAATATAATCTTCATTATTTGACTCTAGTGCCCTTTTTGCATCCATCTTATAGTATTCAACAAGGTAATTTTCAAGTCCTCTTGTGTAGTCGCGAGTAAATTTAATATCTGTTTTATTTGAAATAAGGTCAAAACCAGCAAGTGGATTAAAGATCTTATCTTTTACCCAAGTTTGTAGACGTTCATTTACTTTTTCTCCCCATCTCGCTTTAAAGAAAAGCGTATTTGAGAAAGCTGTTTGGGCCTTATCATTATCAAGATTTCGATCCCAAATACTTTTGTAGACAACAGGCTTCAACAAAGAAAGACTAAAGAATGTTTCACGATAAATGATATTTTCACCTGAATAGTCTTTTTTTCTAATAAGAATATTTTCACCGCTTTTGATAAAATCAATATAGTTATCATTGGTAATTTCAAGTAATTTCTCTAACTCAATTTTAAGCTGAAGATAAGGTAGAAATTGAAAATGTCCTTTTAAAATAAGCTTTGGAATACTCTTATAATTTACAAGAAATGCATTTGAGATGAGTTCAAAAAGCTCAAGGCTTGCTCTACTGCTAAGGTAATATAGATCATCATCTCCCCTTTTTGACAATTCTAGCACCTTACTTAACTCTGGATAATAGAGATCAAAAAGAAACAAATTATCGCGCGCGATCTTTACAAGAGAATAGAGATCAAATCGTGATGAAATTTTAAAGATACCTTTATTTTCAAGTTTCGTATCCCAAATCGATATTAGTGGACGAAAGATCGTTTTTGAATCAACTTTTCTAATTTCAAAGCTAGGTCTTATGGTAAACCTTGAATTATCTAAATTTGTGAAACTTGAAAATCCGAGGACTGTAGAACCAATTTCAGAAAAAGATTCAAAGTCAGTGATCTCTCCTTCAACAAAAGTTTTTAGGCCAAAATCCACAAATTGATTACTAAATAATTGCTGCTTATACATTAGGGCACTAAATGGAGTGAGGCCAATTGAGACAACACATATTATTGTAGCGACTAAGTAAGATAAGACTTTTGACCTATAAGTAATTCTTGAGGCCGTAAGCTTCACGCTTATTGGTGACTCAACCCCTCTTGCGAAGATATCCAAAATGAGACGTACTGGTAATAAGATCAAACGCATGATCGCACATAATCTTTTTTGTATGGCCGAAGCCGCCGTAAGTCTAACACCACAAACATATTGACCGAGTGTAATACTAAAGAATAGTGAGCAATAGAATACATAGAGAAAGTATGTAATCAAGTAGACATAGAGATGCTGAATTGAAGCGCCAAGATTTTTAATATTAAAAATTGCATTTGTGATAGATAAAATAAACTCACTACCTAAGAGCCCATAGCTTATAAATAAGCAAAGACATAAATCGATAATGGTAGCAGTAATTCTTAGGTAGCGATTTGTATAAAATGTCATAGATAATTCAACCAACGGCCACTATTTTTGGCACTCAAATTTTAAATATTCTCAATTATAGAAGTATTTTAACACCATGAAATCTCATGTTCCATTACATAAAATCAGCGACTTATTTGCACCCTTGTGTATTTATTTAACCAATTTATTAGGTCAAGCATCAATTCATTAATAAAATAAAGAAAATTACTAAAATGTCGATAAGTATAAAGCATTGAATTGACAGGGGAAGTAAAGTGAAAAGATTAACGAAGGCCAAAGAGCAAAATAACTTAAGAAAGAAAGGAACTGGTTCCTCTTTCAAAAAAGTTAAAGTCAGCGTAATGGCGTTAACACTTATTCACTCATCTATTCCGATGAGCGCATTCGCTTTTAAGAAAAATGGTGAGTCTTGGGCAGAGTTCACGGCCGGCTCAGGAATGAAAACTGTTATTGGTGGGCTAAACATGATTGGGGATATTTCTCAACAAATGTACAACCAAGGACGCCTATCAAACACTGAGATCCAAGCACTTCAGGCCTTCAATAAGTCAAAGGCCGATGCTCAACAAAAGCTTCAATCAAGAAGAATGCACCCTGCTTTTAACTGCCCTCTTGCTCCAGAGCCAATTCTTGCACCAAATGGAGCCTGTAGTATTGGTGGGAATCTTAAGATCCCTGAGCAAGCACTAGAATTTGGACAAAATATTTTAAATGAATACACAAGCTTTCTGAAACCAAGAAATACTCCACCATATGTTGGTTCTCAATGTATTGAGGATGGAATGAAGAGTATTCAAGATAACTTTGCTTCAATGACTTCTCAGTATGATCGCATGATTGAGCAATTCGAAGCAGAACTTAAGAAAGTAGCAGAGATTCAAAAGAAAAATAGAATTAAGATCAAAGAAGTTCACGCTCTACTTAACGGTGGTGGAAATAATGTAAGCCAGGACTTCATTAATACTGACTTTAATAAAATTATGCCAGCTTCATGTGTGGAAGCATATGATGTGAATAAAATCATTAAGAAGCAAGGTGGGCTTGTTGGCCTAAAAGATAGAATGAGCAGTGATGACCGTAAGGCAAAACGCTTTAGAGGAAGCTCTCTTATCACAATGAGAAATCAAATTGAATCTGATAAGAAAAAAGTTGCTCAAAGACTTGCGACAGGTGGTTACGATGAAGCACTAAGAGAAGACCTTTTTAAAGGAACTCAATTTGCGAACCTATTTTCATCAGCAAGAACTTTTGCAGCTCAAAATACAACAGCGAAACTTAAGAAAGTGCAAACAATGCTTTCAAGTCTTGGAGTAAGTGATGCAGACCTTCCAAAATTTGATGATCCAAGCTTCTTAATAAAAGTTGATCGCCTAGCTTCAAAATCAGAAGATTCATACAAAGAGAAATTCATTATCGATTGTATGACTGGTAAAAATGCTGCTGCCTACTCGACTCCAATTAACCAAGCAGTTAACTCATTTGATAACGTAAAACTTGGAAATCAAGGTGACACTCTTTCATCATTTAAAAGAGCTGCATCTAATGCATTCTCTGATCCAACATCTCTATCTTCTCTAGACAGTGTTGCTAACTCATTTAACAACAATGATATTAGAATCACAGTTTCTAACAGCAGTGGAAATAGTGTGACAAAATCAGCTAAGGAATACTATAGCGATATCAAGAATGAATGTGTTGCTATCTACAATGGTGACCTAAAACCAGCTGGTGATGTGGCAAATCTTGAAACATACCGTGCAGAAGCAAAAGCTCTAAAAGCTGAAGCTAAAAAACTTCAGTCTCTAACAAAGAGAACACTTGCCTCAGAGGGTAACGGAAGTATCATGGCGGAAATTGATGAGCTAATTTACAATTGTAATGGAAATGCAGTTGAGCTTAGCAAGTGTGGGCCAGATGTATATGAAACATCAAGCAAATCATTTTGTGTAACTCAAGCAGCAGCTTGTTCAGACAATGTAAATACATGTGCTACTTTTACAGAAACATTAGTTAATGCAAAGACAGCAGAACTTAAGCAAAAAGCAGATACTTACAATGCTCAAATGCAACAGTATGAAAACAAAGCAAAGGCCTTAATGGCACAAATGCAAGCTCATATGAAACAAGTTTCTGATCACGCATATAAGAATATGTTCCCTAACCTAACACCAGAAATGGCAAGAGCATATGGTATCCCAGCTTCTTCTGGTCTTACTTTTGGTAAACTTCAAGACCTTGATCAACCAATGGATGAAGCTGAAACAAAAGGTATCTTACTAGAAAAAGATCCTGAAGCCTTTATGCGTGACCTACTAGCAGGAATGAATGGTAATAGTGCAAGCATGAGAGCTGATCTTAACAAATGGTTTGAGAATCAGAACACTCACCTAGCTTCACAAGTTGAAAAGATTAACCAAAGCCTTCAAGAAGAAAGAGGGAAATGGCAAGAATTCGTTTCAAATTGTGCAACAGCTATTAATGACAGAAACCAAGCGGCACAAAAAGCAGCGAAAGAAGGTGCAGAAAAAGCCGCAGAAGCATCACAACAACAAGTTGAGTTCTGCTACAAACTAAAAGGACTACAGGACTCAAGTCCAGGCCCTGGTTGTACAGGAGACAATAATGCAAGTGATCTATACTCAGATGCAACAGAAATTGCTTCCATCCTTCAAGCACAATCAGGAGGACAGTCACCTCTTCAAATGGCAATGAATGGTGGTTCTTCAAGTACTCTAATTTTTGAACAGATTTCTGAGTATAAGAAACTATGTGCAAGTGCATCTGCAGAAGGAAGTATTCCTTCTGATGGTGAATCAAAAGACTCATCAAACAGTGGAAAATCTCTTGCTCAACTTCAAAGTGCTTGCTCTAACAGTGGGCAAAATGATGAGCAGCTGATCACTTCTCTAACAACGAAACTTACAGACAACCTTTCAGAGGAAGGAAGTAAGTACAAAGAAGATATTGAAAACTTCATTAACAATGACACTCAGATTGGAGATGATGCACTTAAGGCGATCTCTGATAAGAATATCATTATCGCTCAGCAAATTAAGTCTCTTAAAAACAGAGCAGCTGAGATTAGTGGAGACTATGATGGAAAAGGTCTTTGTAAGATGCTTTCATCAGGGCGTGACCAATATGTTGGTAAGCTATGTGATAAAAAGGCCGATACAGCAAAAGAAGAGTGTATCACTAGAGAAAGAAAAGACTTTGAAAAAGATAAGCTAGTTGCTTTAGGAGTTGCTTACGAGGCGAAAATTATTACTCAAATTAGCTCTCCAGGACTTCAAAGTGAATGGAACCGTATTGGTGAGAAGTATAGTGGAACAGCTTGTGCGGCCATTAATGGATCTCAATATGGACAAAAAGGATTTATTCCAGGGCTTATTGAAAAGATCGATCGTGACCTAGCGTCAGATGGAATGATTCAGTAACTCGATAGAATAGAATATATTGATTCAAGGGCATGGGAGGCCTAATTGAAATTTGCGGTACGTATAGTTAAAAATAAAAAAGAACTACTTCATACACTAGGGACTTTAGGGTGTATCAGTATCCTTGCAACTTCATGTGTGGTCGATCAAGCCTCTTCATCACGAGAAGGCTCAGGTGGTTCGGCCCTAAGCAATACTCAAGATACTGTATCAGCAAATTATGGACGTGTCTTAACAGCAAATCCCCTCGTTCTTAGCGATTACACTGCTGACGAGAATACAGACCTCTCAACTCTCATTACTCGCTCACCTGTTTATATTACAAGTAATGAGTATTTAACAAAATCTTGTTCACTGATTGGTGACTGTCTAGAAGTGACAGAAGATGCCGGTGTTTCAGCATTTCAAAATGAATCAAGAAAGTGGGCCTTCCCTGTTACAACAACAGAGTTTTTACAAATCAATGCTTTTTATCATACGGCAAAAGTTATCGATACATACCTAGGTGATGTTACAACATATGTCTTTGATCGCCTTAATCAGGTCTCATACGACACAGCTGTGCCAACAAATACAGATTTACACAAGGCCTATTGGAATGCTTCAAATAAGGCAAAGCTTGTCGTTCATGCAGATGCAAGTCTAAGAAAGAACGCTAGTTTTGATCCAAGTAACTTCCTAATCAAATTAGGTTATATTCCTGGCTATCAAAATATCAAGATGGCCCAAGATCCTTCTGTTATTTATCACGAATTTGGCCATGCAATTGTTGATCGCTTAATGAACCATAGAAATAGGGCCTTTAATGCAGCATTTTGTTTAAATACACAAAATCCGATTTGCCTTGAAGAGTCAGCTCTTGGTTATTTTGGCCATGATGAAGCCTACTCGATTAATGAAGGTATTGCCGATTACTTCTCTTACTTCACTAATGACAGAGAACATATGGGAGAATGGGGATTAGGAAAATTCGCAAATGCTTCACGCCCTATCTCAGAAAACGATTCAATGCATATCGCAGGGATCTCAACAGATGAAGACTCAAGACTGAGTTACCCAGAATACCTTGGTTACGATGTTTATAGTAAAGAAGCTCGTGTTGACGATATCCACGTTGATGGACAAATCATTAGTCACCTTCTTGTTGCTTTAACAAAAGAACTTAGTAATCGTTGTACAGGAAATATTGATGATGCCAAGAAGCTTGTCTTCTACGCACTTGTCGAGTCACTAGGCGAACTTGGTGACCTTTCAGCACAGGCAAAAGATGGACTAACAGGTCAGATCAACCTAGATCAAGACTATGCGAAAGAATGGCTTAAATCGGTAAACCCAATTAACTTCAGACGCTTTTCTCAATCACTGGCCAGAAATGTCTACAATATCACGAATAGCCAGTACAACCTTTGTACATACCAAAACTTTTCTAAGGACAACTTAGAGCAATTATTTGATTCATACGGATTACTACTTTTTAGAACTTATAATAATAACTTCAACTCTATTTCAACGACGAATATCACAGTTAATCCACTTAATCGTAAGAAAACAGAGCTTATTAATAAAAACCTTCTTGTAAAAGACACACGTTCTTCATACTCATCATTAAGTGTATTTGATATCCGCTCGTCAGTTTATCAAACAATTCAAAATCAAATGGATGTGGGAGAAGTAACAACAGTCGATGCCAGATATAACAACGGAAACGGTAAGGTTTCACCAGGAGAGATCGTAGGTCTATTTGTTAGTGTCTATAACAATTCAAGCTCTATCATGGCAGGAACAAGAGTGCTAGCATCAGACTGGGCCCACATGCAAGACGGTGTACCTTGTTCAAATTTAAGTGATGGATACCCTTCTATTTCACAAGGCGGTAAGACTTGTGATCCATTAACTGAGACAAATTATAATGACACAGGAAGAATCATGCCTGTATGTATGCTTACATATAATGACGGTACAAGCACAAAGCTTCTTAATCAACATGAGTTCTTAAAGAGAATGAAGTCCGATATTGGGCTCCTCGAAAAAGACTGTCTAGGTCAAGGTGAAGACCGCACTCAAGATGACTTAAATAATTGTTTCGTTAAGGCCATCCCAAGTACGAATGTTCAAAACATTCCATTCATGGCCCCTAAATCTAATTGGCAAGAAACAATGCAAGCTGAGCAAGGAGCTCCTCTATTTACAGACTCAAATATTATGTTCTTTGAGATCAATAAGAATATCCCTCTAGGAACAGAAGTATCATGTCGTCTACGTATGACATTTGCAAATTGTGAAGATTGTTACCACGATCTAACGAGTACCAATTATGATGACTTTAAAGACTTTGAATTTGCGGGTGAAGAACCATTTAGCATTTTAAATATTAACTTTACGATTGAACAATAAGTTCAATAAAAAGAAGGCATAGATGAAAAAGTTTTTACTATTTTGTAGTATCTCTTTAGCAGCACTTTTTATTATTTCTTCATACCAGAATGAAGGAAAATCAAATTCTAAAGAATACTCTTCCACAGGTAGTAACAACCAGAAGCGCTATAAAGCACGAAAGCACCATCATGGACACAAACAACACTCTCGAAAGATTGCCTCTGTTCCAACAGCAGATTTCCCTAAAGATGACTCTGCTCCAAATGACTCCTTAGCAGATGTCACAAAAGAGCTAACGAAAGAAGATATCGCTGTTATTAATAAGGTGAAAAAGAACCTACCAATTCTTACGAATAGTGAATTTGAAATTGTAAAAAGACTTAAGATTACAGATAAGAGTATTTATATCGTCAATCGAGACGTGAACGGTATGCCGCAATCATTTACGGCAATTATTGATAATAAAACGGGAAGAATTGAAAAGAGTTGGGGAAAGACTCGCTACGAGTCTCCCCTAAGCACCAGACATTACCCAGCAACTACTTACTAACTTGCTTGATCCACTCTGTTGTGTGACCGTTATTTCCAAGACGACGTGCCGTCTTCTCATAACCATGGCTTTCATTTAGTGAATATTGTCTGAAGTTATCAATTGAACAAAAGTGTACAATCTCTTTCACATCAAATTCTTTGGCAGCTTGTTCAAAGAAGTCCATAATTCGATGAGAAAAACCACTTCCACTATGTTGCATCTTAATTGATGTATTCTTGCAAAGAAGCTTATCACCTTCTTTCTTAACGAAAGCAGCAGCGATAATCTCGTCAGATAATTTTACTGAATAAAGTTGCCAACCATCTGACAACTCTTTCTTAATATCATCTAATGTCCATTTAAAATCTGGACTATCAGAGAATGCCTCAACGTTATAATCGTAAACGTCTTTTACTTTCTTTTGAGATGTAACTGACTCAAAACTTAGTTCGCCTAATTGAATGGCCTTTACCATGATTCCTTCCTAGTAAATAATATTGTAAAAAACTGAGATCTTTCTACAATTATAGCGTAGAGATATAAGCAGCAAGATCCTTAAAGTCTGAATCGTTCAGACCTTTAATAAATGGTAACATATCTGGGTTCTTTCTTTCACCAGTTTTAAATTGAACAAGTGATGAGTAAATATACCAGTCGTATTGTCCCGCAATACGAGGAGCGTTCATCGACTTCTTTCCTTCTCCATTATCACCGTGACATGAAATACAACGTGAGTATAGAGTCTTACCTTTGGCCGCGCTTTGAGCGTGAACAGTATTCATTGAAAAAATACCTAGTGTGATAAGTGCAAGGGCCGTTAACTTCATTCTAGTTCCTCTTTTATAAAATCTATTTTTTGTTAATTTTCTTTACCGTATAGCTATCTAATATTAACTGCTTATACATCACTGCGCAACTAATTTTATACGCTGAGATTGAAAGCTAAAGTTCATATACTTAGCAATACAATCATAGATCATCTCTTTTAAGCTATCGGCCTGTAGCTGACGCAGCCCACCAAATACTAGGCCATCATCAACGCAAACCTCATTTTCTTCGATGCTAAATAATTGAATTTGACCTAAGTTATAACTCTCCAGAGTCGCGTTCACATTTTCAATAAGTGAGACCATTTTCAAAAGACGCTCTTTTAGCGCCAAATTTTCCCAATTAAGAACTTCTATTTTATTATTCATCAGTGCATTTTCAAAAAATTCTTTTTGAATTTCTTGCAAGATCGTTTCAAACCACTTTTTTAAATCTAAAACTCCTGGCCAACTATGTTGGGCAGTACTATCTCTTAGGAAACTTTCCGCTTCTCTGAATGTCATAACAAATAAGGCACTAGGCCCAACTTTTTTTACAATCGTCAAGGCACTATAAATAAGGGCCTTCTTTCTTAGCGCATCTTCTTCATTTGCCATAAAGCTTTCATCAAAGAAGCTTGCTGAAATATATTGAGAATATTGTGCAGTATCGAGATCACGAAGAAGCTCTTGTGCTTTATTTGATATAGTCATCATCCACCTTTTATAGGAATCAAAATAACAGCTTTGAATACTTTTGACCATAAATTAAGAGATTATGCTATCATTTAGAAATGACACAAGATTCGCAAACAGTAAAAAAAAGATATCATCTAATCGACCTCACGAGAGGCATAGCAGTCATTTTAATGATTATCTTTCATTTCACATATGATCTTGATGTCTTTGGATTTGTGGATGTTGAATTCTTTAGGCCAGGGTTTTGGTACTACCTCCCGCGCCTTATAGTAACTCTTTTTATGTTCTCAGTAGGTGTATCAATATGCATGGCCCATCCTGGAAAGATTCACCCTCGTCCATATCTAATTCGCCAAGCAAAAATTGGTATTGCGGCCATTATCATTAGTGTCTCAACATATTTTATGTTTCCAAAAAATTGGATCTACTTTGGAACACTACATTGTATCTTCTTCACAACATTACTAATCACGCCCTTAAGAAAAAGACCATGGCCCAGCGCAATATTGGCCATTCTCATTCTAGTACTTGAAATGACCCCATACGCCATACCGTTTCCAGAGATGAGTCACGCATCGCTAGACTTTATCGCAGTCTTTCCATGGGCCGCTATTTCAATGCTAGGAATAACCTTCTTTCATCTTGGCTGGCATAAGATTGATTACCCACAGTGGCGTCTTATACGATTTACACAGTTCTTAGGGAAGCATTCATTTCTTATCTATGTTACTCATCAACTATTTCTCTACTCAATTGTTTATATTGCGTACAAGATCATAAAAGGTGCGCCACTTTTGTAAGGTTTTTGAAAACTTTTTGAAATCCATAGCCTCTCTTTACCAACTATGCTATTTAATTTAGCAAAGGAAAAAGGCTAAAAAGCAATGGTAAGTAACAAGTTCAATTACAAGTACTTTGAGCGTTCAATTGGCTCAATGAAATTCGCAGTTTTTATAATTTCACTATTCTCACTTGCAATGATTGTAGGAACATTCGTTGAAAGTTATTACGGAACAGACTTCGTAGGAAGGCTTATCTATAAGACTTGGTGGTTTATGGCCATTCAATTCTTTATGGGACTAAGTATTCTTTTTGCAGCACTTATAAGGCTCCCGTTAAAGAAAAGGCTCTACGGTTTCTACACAATTCACGCTGGCCTTATCATTATCGGGATTGGTTCATTTGTCACATATATTGCTGGAATAGATGGAACCATCCACCTGCAGCCAATGACTCCAACAAGACAGGTTGTACTTAACGAAGATGTTATTGAGATCACGCGTCCAGATGAAAATACTAGAGCAGTTCTACCTCTTCCTTATAGTGCATTTGATAGTAGTATTGACGTCACTTACAAAGAAATTGAAATTAAAGAATATATTCCATTTGCTGATAAAGTTATGCAGTGGCTCCCGGCCAAAGATAGTGTTAATGATTCAGATAATATGCACTCTTCAAGCTATATCATTTCAAATGATAACGTGGCCCAAGACTTCACTTTAAGCCTTCACCCTGAAGCATTTGATTTTCAAGCTTCTCTTAGCATGGGACTTTTAAGTATTACTTACCTACCTAAAACTCTTGCCCCATGTTTTTCAACACCTAGTGATAGTGGCCTAATCCTTTGGGATTCAAGAACTTCACAGTGTTACACAGCAGAAGAGAAAAATATTAAGGTTGAAGAGACGGCAACTAATAAACGATTCTTTGTTATTAAAGACGGTGAGAATGTATATTCATTTCTCCCTGACTTAAGCCCTTGGGCGCTTGACCAAAATCTAAAGCCTGCAATGAATGCACCAATCCGAGTATTCTCTAAGAATCTTTTCAAAGAAAAGCCAAACCTATTTCTATTTGGAGACTCAGCTTCTTTCTTTGATAAAGATGCTGACAAATGGATTAGCCAGAATTTTGATAACCAAGGTCTAATGTCACTTCCTTGGATGGGCTTCACTCTAAAATTAGTTCGCAACGAAAAAAACCTTGTCCCAACAATGGTACCAGAGTCAACTCTACCAATTCAACAAAACGGTGGACTCGTTAAAGGTATGACAAGAGCAGCTAAAATCCATGTAAGAGATAAAGAGTATTGGTTAACAGATGACAAGCCAGTTTCCGTACTAATTGATGGTGTAAAGACAAATGTCTACTTAACAAAAAGATCGTTTCTTCTACCATTTGAGTTCACACTTACTCGTTTCAAAATGGATAAAGATCCCGGAACGAATCGCCCAGCAAGTTATGAGAGTTTTGTAAATTTATTCACAGATGGTGCTACAACTCCATATCATGTCTATATGAATAACCCTCTTAAGTATGATGGCTTCACTTTTTATCAGGCTTCATACTCTCAAGATCCTGAAACAGGACAATATAGTTCAACCCTATCAGTAAACCTAGATCAAGGTCGCTGGATTAAATACCTAGGCTCACTCCTACTCGTCTTAGGTTCTCTATGGCACTACTACCTAAACTACCGCCCTAAGAGAAAGACTAAGGACCTATTAGGTCTTGAAGTAGCAGATAGTGACCAATTAGGAGACAAGAAATGATTAAGATTCTACTAAGTCTACTTATCGCAACAAGTACACTTGCTAACGTTAATTTTTGTAATGACGAATTAGGAAAACTGCCTATTCTTCAAGATGGGCGTATTAAACCGCTTACAGTACATGCAAAGGAAGTAATTCATCACCTGACAGGAAAGTACAAGGCCAAAGGTCACTCATCAGTAGGTACTTTTTGTCTTCTTAGCTCAAAGGCCTTTGGCCTAGAAGCACCTTTTAAACTAGAAACAAAGATTGAGCACAAGAATACAAAAGCTCTTCTTGGTGGAAAAAGCTCAATGGCACTTGATGACTTAATTGATGAAAACGTCACAATTAGAATGGCCTATCAGAAAGAAAAGGTTGAGTCAGGTTATAAGAAAGAACTAAATAAGCTTCTTAATAAGATTGCTCTTTATCAAGACATCATCAATGGAAGTAACTGGCAGCTACCAGTTAAAATGGGTAATGAAATTTCTTGGGAGCCAGTTACAAGCTTTTTAACAAAAGAGAAAGTCGATGCACTTGCACAAGTTTCTTCAACACCTTTTAAAGATGTATTTGCTAAGGCGAAGAAAGACTACATCGAAGTAAGTGGAGATAAGTACCTAACAGAATTCTTATTCGACAAGTTACAACTGACGAAGATTGCCTTTGCTTTAACTCTAATTGGACTAGCAGCACTGGTTCTTTTTAAGAAGTTTGGCGTCGCACTTGCTCTTTCAGCACTAACAATTATCGTACAAACAGTTTATATCACTTTAAGAGTCTATATTTCAGGACGTGCACCAATTACAAATATGTATGAAACTGTTATCTTCTCTGGATACGGTGCTCTTCTTCTTTCAATGATTATTGGACACTTTAAGAAGGAAAAGACATATCTCTACATGGGACTTGCATACAACCTATGTACTCTTATGATGATTACATTTGCGACAAATATGGTTTCACCATCAATTAGTCCTCTTGTTCCAGTACTAAGAGATAACTTCTGGCTAAGTACTCACGTAACGACAATCATTATGTCTTACGGTGCCCTGGCCCTAAGCTGGATTTTAGCAAATACAATTCTATTCAAAAGAGCGTTTACAGACTTCAAAGTAGAAGATGAGACATATTACAATGATCTAATCTACACAACTCTTAAATACGGTATCATCATGCTAGCAGCAGGAATTATCCTTGGTGGTGTTTGGGCCGATTATTCTTGGGGAAGATTCTGGGGTTGGGATCCGAAAGAGACGTGGTCACTAATTGTTCTATGTATCTATATGGCAATCCTTCACGGAAAGTATACAAATTGGATCACGAATAAGAGCTTTTCTGTACTAGTAGCAGGAGCCTTTATGAGTGTTATGATGGCATGGTTTGGGGTTAACTACATCCTTGCAACAGGACTTCACTCTTACGGTTTCTCTCAAGGTGGAGCATACTTCTTAGGAACATTCTTTGCGGTTCAAACAATCTTCCTAATCTTAACAGTTATAAAATCAAATCATAAAGCAGCATAAAAAAAAGGGCCTTCTAAGAGGCCCTTTTTATTACATAAATGGATTGATATATTGAGATCTAATTTCTCTAAGCATATAATCGTCATCATTCATTTCGAAGTATCCGATTAAGGCCCCTTCAGTAATCTGTTGTTGCTTGTAATAAGACTTAATGAAGCCATCAACATTATCCTTAATAATTGAAGGAAGTGGAACAAAGCTTAAACCTAAGCTTGCTAACGTCAGAACACTTCTAAGTCTCTTGACACGATTTGGACGGTCATAAGAGTATGCGATGGCAGGCGACTTATCAAAAGTGTGATTACCATCAAATAGGTTAACAATCACTCTCTCACCATCAAGAGTTACTTCTTGAAAACCGTAGTTGATTCGATCCCCAATTTCTGAATACTTTGACTTATAAGATCTAAAACGATTTGTTGCCGTTCTAAATTTTGAGTAGAAACTTGCTGTACCGTATCTTGGCCAGTTTAGCTTAGCACTATTCGATTCCCAAAATGCAATCCAATCAATTCTTGACTCATAAATTGAAGAATAGACAAGATCCACTTCTTCTTTTGTTAGGCCAAGATCCACAGGAGCTGCAAATTCAAGATAGTGTAAAAGTAGGTTTTGGTGATAGAAACGTCTTGTTCTAAATAACTTCTCAGTTTCTGTAATAACATAAAAAGCTGTATTTAAAGCAGGAACTGTCGATAAACGTTTACGAGCTTGATTTAATGCCCAATTTACGACTTTATAAGTAACATTTTTGCGGTAGAAAAATGTTGCATTATCTGGCTTTGCAATAATAGTTGGGTCGATATAATAGAAAGAATCCTTAATCTTTGAACCAAACTCTTCAATTAAGTTATTAAACTCTTTATCAGCAAAAATAGCGTTAAAATCAACACCTTCAAATGCACGCATTGAAGTCACCACTCTTTTAACATTCTTCTGTGTTTGAAAATCATTACCTAAAAAATTATGACCTGTTTCAAATAGTCCTTCTACCTCAGCTTCATAATTTCCGGTAAGTCCACTTTGTGACATCAAGGCCTGTTCATTTAAAATTGAGTTTTTAATATACTCAACATAGTCCTTGAACTTGAATTTTGTACGTATAGTACGATCTCTTACGGCAATAAGTTTTCCAGAATCATCTCTTTCAAAAGAAAATCTGTTATTAAATTTTTCATTTATTCGATCTGGGTTTGCAGCAAGAACATTGCTCGACACTAATAGCATCAATGCTAGCATTAGATTTCTCATTATCTTCCTCCATGAAAATATCCTTTCATTTTAATGGCAGTTGGAAAATAAATCACAAGATGTAAGAAAAGAAGAGAATGTTTAGCAGTTTAATTGAACAAATTACTCAGACTACTGACCTGACTTTTTCGTGATAGCAGCATCAAGATCATTTAAAAGATCCATATTCTCAGGGGCGGTATTCTTAAGCTTTTCTTCTTCAAGGGCCTGGGCCTGTGCTTCTGCCTCAGCAGCGGCTTCCTCTTCAGATAAAGCAGCAACTCTTTGCTCTTCTAAGAATCTTTCATTGGCCTCTTTCATTACCTGGGCCTCTTTTTCACGAATCTCTTTCTTATGCTGAGTATAGATATCATTCACATATTGGCGAAGGCGCATTTTCTCTTTTTCACCAATGGCATGAATTAGCCCTTGATACTTATAAGTATTGCCTTCTTTTTTATATATATTCCCTTCTTGAGGAATGATCTTTACTGCAAAATTAAAAGGATGAGTTAAGTAGTAATTCCCTAGTACAAGTTCTTCATCTAAAGAAAAGAAACAAGTCGATTCAGAAATTTCTACTAATTTAGCACCCCTAATAATTAAAGCATGACTTAGTGGTGACTTCTTACTAACAAAGTATTTTGGAGGGTTAAAGTAGCTTTTATTAAGTTTTGCATACTTAATAGGATCTTTCTTTCTTAAAGCAGCAATCTTCGTATTTAATTCTTGTTCTTCTTTCGTTAGGCGTTTTTCTTCTAATTGGTGCACCATTTGAGAAAGTACATTCATCCCTATCATTGTCGGATTCACAAGAGCGAATTGATAGTTAAACCTCTCCTGAAACTCTTTAGAAGTATATCTGTCACAATTGATAACAATAAAGTAAGGACTATTATCCCCTAGTTTTTTTATATTGCTTACTGCATTCTTTAAAATTTCATCTTGCTTTTGATGAAATTCTTCAACACTTTTTGCGATATTGGCCATCTGATCGACATCATGATTTTCTTTTGCCTCATCAAGCTCGCCTTCCTCACTAATAAACTCAGGGTAACAGTAAACAACAATGTCCGGATTTAGTCGTGATATATATGTGTAATCTTCATCAAAGTTTTCATTAATTCTAAAAACAAAGTCATAAGAATCAATAAGTTTTTCATTTGTTTTAAAATAATGCATTTGAGGATCAACCATAAAAAGCTTAGTGCGCTTTTGTGATCCATAAGAAGAATTATCATTAACCCAATGTTTTAGAGTCTTTCCAATTTTTAGCTTTCTATTTAACTCATCCTCATTTAAGTCTTCTACATTTAAACTAAAACTTCCATCCTCACGCTTAGCAGGATCAACAAAGAGATACTCTAGCTCTGACCACCCATTGGCCCCATAGTAGATATTATCAAGGCCGTGCTTGCGAGCAACAAAGTAATTTGTGTCCATTTGCTTCTTATCAAGGGCATGCTCTACTTCAACAATCCTACCTTCTTCAAGCTTATTATTACATTCAATATGCATTGAACTTAAACCATAGAAACCAACACGAGCAATTTCTTTAAGCTTAATTGCGGCCTCTAGTTTTGCAAGTGCAAACTCAGCAGAAACAGCATCTGCAGGAAAGCGTTGCTTATAAGGATGATAAACCACATCATGAATTTCAATCCCTTTAACAAAAACAAAATCAAAATGAACTGAAATCAACTTTTTTACATCCGCTACACTACTTACGATTGCAACGACTGGTGTATTTTTAAAGAAATGAATTCTTTTTAAAACCATTCCTAAGTTATGGCCATGAATTTCATCTTCTTTAATATCTATATAGATAATCGACGGAGCTAATTCGAAGAGATCAAAAATACATTCATTGATATTATTTGCATGATAAGAAATCTGATGAAAACTTTTTTCTTCAGTTGGATATGTTTTGATATACACTTTTTGTAGGTCATCCCAATAACCGAGGTCCTTACCGAGATAAGCAATCTTCTTTGACACAATTTGTCTCCATTCAATTGATCTTATCTACATAATATCATGATTTAAAAAAGGAATACACAACATATTGGTTTTACAGGGCTTTTAAGTTTGACACAAAAACTAAACATCAAAGTCATCATAATATTGACCATGATACTCGTCATTTTCCTTGGTAAAGAATCTTCTGACAAAATATTGGCCAACTCTAATTGTAGAAATGAATCCAAAGTTTTCAAGTTTAAGAATTGCTTGGTGGATTTCTTCGAGTGAAATTTGAAGCTTTTCAACTATTTCAGACATCGACATTAGTTGAGAGATACCATGTTCACGATATGGATTTGCTTTCGTCCATACACGACGATAAAGATACATCAAGATAACTATTTCAACTCTTGTTAAGCGATAATTAACAAGAATCTCATCAAAAAATATATCAGGTATATCTGAGAACGTAGGAGTAGGATAAGAGTTCGCATCGATCTTACTTGAATCAACTTCTCTCTTTTTATGAGTTGCAATTATTGAATGTATGTCAACCATAATTCCTCCAAGAAGGATTTTCCTTCTTACATTATGGCATGAAATTTGGGTAGAAATCTAGTGCGTTATTTATTTAGGAGATTTTTGCCTAGCTCTTTTTCGGCCAAGGCCTTAATCGCCTTATTCCTAGAGACCTTAGAACGATGTTCAGCTAATTCATTTCTTATCTTTGTGAACAAGTCATAGTTCTTCAGTCGACTATCGTCCTCGAGACGACTAATCGAATTGATTAATTCAATTCGTAATTCGATACAATCTTTTTCAATAAGAGCATTCCTAGCATTTATAAAATTTAGAATCTTCTTATATTGGTTTTTTTTAATAGCAAAAAAAGAATAAAGTTCTTCACTAAAGCCAGCATTATTATAAAGAACAACTTCTTCAATTGAATTCATATCACTAATGAGATAATTTTCATCAAGTAGCACTATTTCACTTAAGGCCTGTGGTAGCTTGATATGATGGCGCTTTACAAGAGAGACAAATGTTTCTACAAATAGCTGACAGTCCTTACACTTTGAAGATTCATACTTTAGGTAATGAAGAGAAATTTTTCGCAGATCAAACTTATTAAAATTTTGATCTTCATTTATTTCAAAGCCTGTATTGATACTAAAGCGAATTGTTCTAAGAAGTCTTACGGGATCGTTAAAGAAGTCCTTATTGATATAATTAATTTTTTTATTTTCTATATCTTTTAGGCCCCCAAAAGGATCAATGATATCAATTTCGATCCTATCATCAACTACACTGAACTGTGCACCGATAGCATTAATTCTTATATCTCTTCGCTTGAATGACTGCTCGTAAGATAAGAAGCTTGAAAACTTAGGTGTAAAATTCTTATGGCCTATATCATCATTAAATTCTTCTAAACGTGCAGAAGAAAACTCAATTTCGGCTTCCCCAAGATTGATACGGAAGACTCCCATCCCAATATACTTGGCCTCAGGGAAATTCTCTGTTAGATAATTAATCCATTCTTCACCTTCGTATTTTTGAAGATGTCTGATTTCAAAATCAAAGTCTGTCGATTTTTTTCTTAGATACCAATCTCTAACATTACCTCCAACGAGGCATAGTCTAAAACCTTTCTCCCAACTCTTTCTAATAAAAAGTTGAATTGAGTTAGGAATATTTGAAAGGTCATATTTCTTCATGATGTGATTTAAAGAAATGGATTGGCCTCTTTAGTAAGCATTTCAATGGTCTTTCTAATTCGAACTAGCTCTGTCGATTCCTTGTGGTAGACAATGTAGAAACGGTCATTAGAAACTTCAAACGCCTTTCCTAGAGTTTCGATTTCATCGCTATAGTACCAACGCTTTAGTACATGATTTGGAACAACTGCAATACCAAGCCCGCTCTTTACGGCCTGTAGCATATTTCCATGAGAGTTAATTGAGTAACGAACATTTACCTTCTTAGGCTTCTTACCATACTTTGCCACACACCAATTGTAGTAAAGACGATCACCTTGCTCGAAAAGTACCGTAGGCATCTTAGTTAATTCATCTAGAGATGTTTGTTCTGTAATATTAAAAGGGTTACCCTTTGGATAAACGAGAGTTACCGCCTCTTCACTTAGAAGAAGTTTTTCACCGGCCTTAGGTAGTGCACCTTCAGGGAGTACAAGAAAGTCGATCTTATTTTCTTCAAAACTCTTAATTAGATCTTCTTGAAAGCCTAGAGAAATATGAATTGAAAGGTCTTTTTCATTCTCAGCAAAAGTTAAGAGTTCATTAGCAAGCCAAGACTTCCCAACACCAGTAAGAGTACCGATGCGTATCTTCCCCTTCATCTCATCCTTATTATCTTTGATTTGGACAAGAGTCTCATCCATATCGTTTAGAAAATTTGTAGCAAGCTCATAAAGCTTTTCACCTTCTTGAGTTAGAACAACCTTCTTGCCAGTCCTCTTAAAGGCCTTAACACCTATTTTTGTCTCTAAGTTCTTAACTGATTGCGAGATGGCAGATTGAGTTACATTTAAGTCCTCAGCTGCACGAGAGAAGCTTTCTGCACGGGCCACGGCCACGAGTGTTTGTAATTGGCTTGTTTCTAACATAATTTTAACCTTATCTTAAGTATAAGTTATACCTTATACCAAAAATGAACATTTGTAAATAACAACTCTGTCAAATAATTGTAAATTAGAAGAAAAACGTTACTCCAAAGGAATGGTTTGTAATAACTGGAGTAAGCAGGTTCATGAAAGATATTTGAAAGTCTTTATCTTTGTAAAGACTAAAGTTTACTTCTGCACCAATGATTGGAACAAAGTAGAAGTCACCAATATTTGCAAAGTACGCTCCTTCACTAAAATCAAAACCATTTTCATCAAAATGATAGAAGCCTGCTGTACCATTAATCTCAACATACTTATTGCGATAAAAGTTATAACTTTGGGTTACACCCCAAATGGGCTCACAGTACGAATTCTCCCCTACAAGTAGTCCAGTGGACCAGTCATAAGCATAGTTGAATCGTACTGAGTGCAATTCATTGTAAATGACTCCGCTTCCCTCTGATAACTCATTACAAAGAGGCCTAGCATTTGGACCTGTAGGCTTTTGTATATGTGGCGTAATCCCTCCATAAATATATGTAAGGTTTATTGCCTGTGCATTTGCGGCCATCAAGAATAGAGCGATTATAAGTTTCTTCACATGAATAGATGAAGCAATGATAGTGCCAATTTTTTTAAGGGTATTCAAAGACTTAGGCCGTCTAAAAAGTGAACAGATTTAACAGATCAGTTTAAAGTTTGGTCACTTTTAGTCGGCCACGATAGAAAGGTTTATTTTTTAGATATTTCAATTATCGCAGTAGCAAGTGTTCTCTTATGCCTTCTCGTGTCTTCTAGAGTTAACCGAAGAGTTTCTCCACGCTCAACCATTTCAAGTTGTGCTGGATTTAGCGCGTAAGTGCCAAAGACAGAATCTTTTGTAAAACGCTCCCTACCAAGCTCTAGACGAATAACACGATTTCCATATCCTTTATCAATTTCAATATTATTTAAGTCACGCCCCTCTAAAGTGATCTCATCACCAGTTACGAGCTCTTCACTTACATCACCATGTTCAGTAATAAAGTCAGGCAGTATATAAACGATACTTTCATTTCCAATGTGTTCAGGGCTATAGGCATCTATGGCAACTCGTACATAGAAGTCGTCAGGAATTGATCCATCGACCCCCGAAATATCAATCACACGCACACTTAATGATTCATCATCTTTAACACCAAAGTTGCTAACACCCAGAGAAACCTTAGAATGAGCATGACTCCCCTCTATAACGAGAGCTCTCTTAGCATTATCATCATATTGATTGACCGCCTTTATATCCCTAATTTGTCCACTTAGTGCAAATGAGTTTAATGAAGTGATTAGTAAAAGAGTCGATGCGAGCTTCATAAGATTCCTTTGTTAGTTTTTTTTTTACAATAGCAAATCAAGATAATTTCTTTTGTGATTTTGAAAATAAGTTAGTGCTGTATTAAATATGAACACTAAAGGAATTTCTACATCAAATGAAAAACTCTATACTATCCATTGTATATTTATCAGATGATCAAACTTCAAAAATTATTCGTCACAACACTTACACTACTTTCAACATCTATCTATGCAAATGACTGTCAAGAAATTCGTCTTGATCAGGGAGACAATGCCCCTTTTAAGAATTTGCCAATTCATGACCAAATGTATGGAAAGAAGAAAGATTCACAAATGTGTTACGCTTTTGCAGGTTCGCAATTTATCGATGCCGTTATACAAAATGACTTAAAAGCAAGAGGACATATTACATCAGCGATTACAACAGCACTTCAAACAAAGCTATCTCCGACAAGAGCAAATGGCAGCAGTGTAAATCTACTCTCTAATATCTCTAGAGGCGCTGGCCGCTCAGGACTTGGAGTAGGCCAAATTAATATTCTCTTTAAACAATTAAAACAGGGCTACAGCTGTGATCAGAACTTTTTGACATCAATAGGTATTAAAGATCCAAATACATTCTGGGAACCATTCGTCTATGAATTTTATGCAAATAAATCAATTGAAGAAAAAGTCGAAACAGTGAAGAACGAATTAAAACTTCGTGGAGTTACTGAAGAGTTTTTTAATATAGTCGACGATAAAACGATAGGAGAAGCTGTTTCCAAAAAAGGCTTCTACTTAAGAGAACAAGTTATTTTTGAGAAAGTATGCGAAAACAATAAAGTTGAACTTAACCTTCCAGAGCTTGAATATCTTGATTACTCTCCTAGTGATATTGGTTATAGTGAAACCGATGAAGAGTTTAAGCAACGTTTTCAAGTTGCTGAAGTAAACCCACAAATTATCCAAAATATTAGTTCAAGCCTTGAGTCAGGAAACCAGCTACCAGTGATCGTCGATATCTGTGCCGAAGTCTTAACAGAAAAAGAAAAGAGTTTTAAGCGCTCACTACCTGCGATGAATGGAAGCTGTAGTAATCATTCTGTGCTTGTTATTGGCCAAAGAAAGGCCAAGGACAACTCATGTCAATACCTTGTTAGAAATAGCTGGGGCGATTATAGAAACTATGATCCGGCCTGGGAAGTTGATGAGAAGGGACAAATTTGGGTAGATGCAAAGACTCTTTCAAGTAGTGTCTTAAAAGTCATTCATGCAAAATAAAAGGATAACTTTTATTTAATAATAATTTACAACGTCGTCCATCAGTTTCTATGCAAGAATTGAAACATGGAAAAAAGAGTCATAACTCCATGGAAGACTAATTACGTTGGAAATACGTCAACTGATCAAAGTGTTACAATTAATGTATTTAGTTTCAATAAAGAGAAACTCAATGAACGACACTTCTTTGATATTAAAGAGTTACTATTTGATAAGTTGAATAAAACTCAAATACATTGGATAGAGATTGATGGTATTCACGATACGGCAATTGCAAAATCTATTGCGAAAAGCGTAGGTATCCATGGCCTCACACTCGAAGACATACTCAACGCTAAACAACGTCCAAAAATAGAAGTACACGACGACTACATATATGTGAGTCTAAAAACAATTGAATTCAACGCGAGTAAAGAAACTTTTTCTAAAGAACAAATTAGTATCATTTTGAAAGATGGCCTTGTGATCTTATTTAGTGAATCACCTAATGATATATTCGAGAGAATCAAAGTACAGTTAACTAATAAAGAAAGCTTAATTCGAAACAATGAAGCGGACCTACTATTCTATTGCTTAATTGATATAATCATTGATAGTTACTTTATAATTATCGAAAAGCTAGATGATGAAATTTCAAATATCGAAAATGGATTAAGTCAGGAAAATATAAATATCGTTGATGATGTATATTGGCTAAAAAAGGAACTACTCTATCTAAAAAAAGCAATATACCCGATTAGTGATATTTTAAAAAATCTTATTGCAACTAATAATCATCTGTTAAGCAAGGATGTTCTTTTTTATTTTCAGGATACACGCGATCACTGTACACAAATTAATGAAGCAGTAGGCTTAAATCTAGAGCTCGTATCTAGCTTCTATGATCACTACTTAAGTAACATTAATAAAAAAACAAATGAAGTCATGATCTTCCTTACGATCTTCTCAACAATCTTCATCCCCCTAACCTTCATCACTGGTATCTATGGTATGAATTTCAAAAATATGCCAGAGCTGGAGTATAAGTACGCCTATCATCTTACCCTCCTCGTACTAGCGACTACTGGTATCGGGATATACAAATATTTTAAACGAAAGAAGTGGTTTGGAGATTAAAGGTTTTTTTTTGAATTTCAAACGGTGGGCGCTAGACTAGCGTCCCTTCCGTTGCGATAACCTTCCCATTGCTCCTGAAAAAAGAACGACCGGTATAAACCGGCCGTCTTTATTGTAAATCTGAATTTCAAGCTCTGGGAGCAGATTAAAAATTCAATATGCCTTTGGGCATATTAATTTTTAATCTTCATTAGCAAGTTTTTCTTTACGTTCTTTCATAACTGTCTCTTGGATATTTGAAGGACAGTCTACGTATCTTGCGAATTCCATCGTGTATGATGCTTTACCTTGAGACATAGATCTTAGGTCATTTGAGTAACCAAACATTTCTGAAAGTGGTACTTCAGCATTGATGATAACTTCTCCACCTGGATCAGTTTCTGAACCTTGGATCATCCCTCTTCTTGAAGAAAGGTCACCAATTACAGAACCTTGGAATTCATCTGGAGTTGTAACTTCAACTTTCATAACTGGTTCCATAAGAACTGGTTGTGCTTTGTTGATAGCTTGTCTCATCGCTTGTCTTGCAGCAATACGGAATGCCATATCAGAAGAGTCAACGTCGTGTGACTTACCGTCTCTTAAGAATACTTCACAGTTAATAACTGGGAATGCAGCAAGAGGACCTTTATCCATAACATCTTGGAAACCTTTTTCACAGGCACCGATGAATTCGTTAGGAATCGATCCACCTTTAATTTCGTTATTGAATTTAAATACTTGATCTTCTTTATCCTTGTCTTCTTCAGCAAGTGGCTTAAGTAGACC
Organism: Halobacteriovorax sp. GFR8; assembly: GCF_050955245.1. Lineage (NCBI taxonomy): Bacteria > Pseudomonadati > Bdellovibrionota > Bacteriovoracia > Bacteriovoracales > Halobacteriovoraceae > Halobacteriovorax > Halobacteriovorax sp. GFR8. The sequence goes on from NZ_JBPBLR010000002.1 coordinate 1,701,132, forward strand.
AACAACTTGACCAAATTGACCAGAACCACCTGTTTGCTTCTTGTGAGTGTAATCAAAAGTAGCTTCAGTTCTGATTGTTTCACGGTAGTTAACCTGAGGAGCACCAACTTGTACTTCTGCACCGAACTCACGCTTTAGTCTTTCTACGTAAATTTCAAGGTGTAGCTCACCCATACCAGCGATACGTGTCTCACCTGACTCTTCATCAGTGTATACGTGGAATGTCGGGTCTTCTTTAATGAATTTTGCAAGACCTTTAGACATCTTCGCTTGCTCGTTCTTATCCTTACAAGAAATCGAAAGCTCGATAACTGGGATTGGAACGTGGATACCTTCAAGAGAAAGGTTTAAGTTATCGTCGTTACCTACGAATGTATCCCCTGATGCACAGTCGATACCTACGATAGCAATGATATCACCAGCGTGAGCTGAATCGATATTTTCTCTATCGTTAGAGTTCATACGAACCATACGTCCGATACGTACTTTCTTACCAGTTCTTGTATTATAAACAGTATCACCTTTATTTAGTGTACCTCTATAAATTCTTGTATAAGTCAGCTGACCAAATTGCTCATCAGTGATCTTGAATGCCATAGCAAGTAGATCTTCTGCTGGATCTGGATTAATTGTAACAGTCTCATCTGTATCTGAATCAACAGCAGTTGGTAGTGCACAAGTAAGTGGTGAAGGAAGGTATCTTGCAACAGCTTCAAGAAGTGCCTGAACACCTTTATTCTTGAATGCAGACCCCATGAAAACTGGAGTAAGTTGAAGAGATTGAACACCTTTCTTAATACACATGTGAAGTTGTTCTTCAGTTGGCTCATTACCTTCTAGGTATGCTTCCATTACTTCATCATCGTATTCAGCTACAGCGTCAACCATTTCAGATCTTAGTTCTTCCATTTGCTCAACAAGTTCAGCTGGACATTCTTCGATTCTTACGTTTTCACCGTTATCACCATCAAAGTACATTGCTTGCTTAGTTACTAAGTCAACAACACCTGTGAACTGATCTTCTGCACCAATAGGGATTTGCATAAGAACAGCATTGTGGTTTAGTTTTTCTTTAAGTGCGTCACGTCCATTAAATGGGTTTGCTCCCATACGGTCCATCTTGTTTAAGAAAGCCATTCTTGGAACGTTATATCTTTTCATCTGTCTATCAACAGTGATTGACTGAGACTGAACACCAGATACTGAACAAAGAACTAGGATTGCACCATCTAGTACACGTAGTGATCTTTCAACCTCAACAGTGAAGTCAACGTGACCCGGAGTATCGATTAGGTTAATACGAGTGTCTTTTTCAACACCGTCAGCAAAAGTTGTCCCTTTACCGCTAATACCTTTCCAGTGTGCTGTCGTAGCAGCAGATGTAATTGTAATCCCTTTTTCCTTCTCTAGTTCCATGTGGTCCATAGTTGCACCAGCACCACCACCACGAACATCTTCGATCTTGTGGATCATGTCACAATAAAAAAGGATACGCTCTGAAAGAGTAGTCTTACCAGAGTCGATGTGCGCCGAAATACCGATGTTTCTCGTTTTCGCCATCAGCTTGTTGTTAATCATTCTTAACTCCGTTTTGAGGTTGTTAATATTTAATTGAGTCCAAATAAAAATGGATGACCAAATTTATATAGTATCGTTCATAAGTTATAATAATCAGTGTTGCATATTAGTGAAAAATGCCATTCAAGTCAACGAGTTATAAGGCTTTTTTGAGCTTAAAATAAAGAATATTTAAGTATTTATTTTTGACAAACGTGTTGACAAAAAATGACCTAATTCTTAAAAAATCTTTCGCACAAATTAAAAGGAATAAACTGAATGTCTTCTCAACTTAGTAAACAAGACCTTTATGAGTCTGTTAAAACCCTTGTCGAAAGCGACGCGTCACGAATCCACCTTGGACAACATAAATTATACACACTCTTCAGTGTGGCCTTCCAATATATGTTATTTAAGTCAACAAAAGAGGCCGGTGCTTATATTATTCGTGTTCAAGACGCAAAGCTTGCCCAAAAACTTGCACGTAAGTCAAAAGATGAGTCAACGCGTAAGTTCCTTACACAACTGCAAATTCCAAGAAAAATTAAGTATGGAAAATCAACTTTCTATTTAGATTTTTTTAATATTGCCAGCTGGAATATCACTAGAGATATAAACCCTGCCAACATCAAGGGTTCTCTTATCGTACGTGATACAAGTGAAGAGTCTCCAGTTAAGCAAATTATGGCACTACAAGCTGAAGCTGCTATGAATGAAGCAATTCTGGAAGGACAAGAAGACGCTCAAATTGATATTCCAGAACTGCCAGAAGATTTCTACTTCACTCACCTTGTTGAGGCCGCGCCTAAGAATATCCTTATTGCGTTTGATGAGGTTATGGAAGAAGGTCTATTAAACGAGTATAACTTCGAAGCAATCAACTTCCCTTTCATCAAGAAAGAGATCCAGAAAACAATCTCTGGTGTCACAATATCGAAAGATCTTGATTGGGATAATATCGACGACTGATTAAATTGAGATATTATATGGGCCGGATAATTCCGGCCTTTTTACTGATATTAGTTTAACACACTAGTATTGGCATGAAAGTACTGATCCACACTAAAATCATAAGGGCGCACAATCGACATCCCATCAAGTAGTCCAACTAAAAACTTAGCGTATCCTTGAGCTGCATTGCCGCTTGAAATATTTGCAATGATATCGGCCATGTCAACTTGTTTAACAATTTGAGTACCAGCAGCTGTTGCGTCAGATTGCAAAACCGTTACAACTTGAGCACCATCATTGACCATATACACAAAGGTTCCAGGATTATTTGTTCTAAATGAACGATAAGACGTATAGAGAGTTATTTGATTAATCGTTGGATCTGTAATGTATGGGTAAATTAAATTATCAATTTCAGTAACGACAGAATCCTTGATTTTGACAAACATATGCTTAGTGCCGACTCCATCTTCTATGTACCTTATATGGCTAATAATCCCATTGGTATTTTCATAATTAGTCTGACTATAGTTGATACCGTTTACTTGTGCGTTCATTTCGTGAATTTGAATAGGTGCTTGCGAAGTTATCTCTCCACTTGTTTCATAAATTCTGCTTCTTAAATCCGTCACCATCGGATCCGGATTTATATCGTAATCTTCTACAAAGTAAAACGTTCCATTTTCCTCACCTAAAAAATGTGCATTTGATGTATAAAATCTTGACTCTGCAACTTGAGTGTCAGTATTGACACAAGTGAGATGGCCCCCCGTCGAAGCAGATAATTGAAAACAAAAATATGAATCATTAAATGCTAACTCATTTTCATTAAATCTCACATTAGAAACAGTACCAGGTAAAGACGAAACTTCTGTTATAACTTCGTCTTCTCCCATATGATAAATCGTTCGATTAGTAGATGAATAAATATAGAGAGAATTATTAACAACCATAAACTTTCGCGGATCAAGTCCCGCGGCTCCAGGTATATAATCATCAACAATTCTTGTTCCACTAACTGTGCCATCCGTCACCCATAGCTCAGGCCCATTTACAGCATCGCCTCCTCTAAAATACAGCTTACCATTGAAGGAAACATTTCGATCCTTCATGACTGGAGAGCTGTAATATGTATCCGTAACAGTTTTCAGCATTTTAGTTCCTGCAACTGTCGTATCAGTCACCCATAGATCATAAGTTGAAGCAGCAGATTTAATAATAAAGAATAATTGATTTCCAGCTCGATTTAAAAAAATTGGATCTGATTGGGTATCACCAAAACCAGGAATAGTTGCCAGAACATTAAAGTTATTATTCTTATCAATAAGAATGATGTCGTAATTTGGAGAATTAAAACCTGCTACAATAATACCATTAGAAAATGTGTAGTGGTTCCCTATTGAATCGGATGCCTGCGTATCAGTATTAGACATCTTCGAATAGGAAAAACTAGCATTAGGGATTTGAACCGTGTCAGCAGCTAAGCCTTCACTTAGATAAACTTCGTTGCCGGCCCCTGTGTTGTTGATCATTAAGAACGAGAAATTTGTTGTTGTAACAACCTTTCCTTCTCCATCACCTGAGGAAGAACCAGATTCATCCTCAAAATCAAAATCGACATGAGAAACACATGAAGTTAAAAGAAGGACAGACAAAATAAAAATTAAATACTTAATAGATACCTCAGCAGATAAACATGTTATTTCTTTATCGAACTAAAATAAAAACACTTGAAGAAAATCTAAACTTTTTTCATTACGACATGCCTGAAAAACATTAATTATTTCCATCGCTTATGTACTATTAAATGGTTGAGGTACAAATCTATACTTTAGCTTAAGAGAGTTTATTAAGGTCACTTTTAGGTTGGTAACCGAATCACGCGAGCTGCGCTCTTTGATTCTTGAGTCAGTCAGCTCCGGCTCCTGCCCTGTTGTGCGTAGATATTCATTCAATATAAAATTATTTAACTCTTCAAAGAACTGTACCCGACTCGTCCCTTCCTGGGACTCGCTGGGTTGAATAGCGTCATCTGCTCCTGCCCCGTTGTGCGTAGATATTCATTCAATATAAAATTATTTAACTCTTCAAAGAACTGTACCCGACTCGTCCCTTCCTGGGACTCGCTGGGTTGAATAGCGTCATCTGCTCCTGCCCTGTTGTGCGTAGATATTCATTCAATATAAAATTATTTAACTCTTCAAAGAACTGTACCCGACTCGTCCCTTCCTGGGACTCGCTGGGTTGAATAGCGTCATCTGCTCCTGCAGATGACGCTAACAAAAAACTAACTTGAATAATCTTTGAAAGTCGTCATAATAAATTCATGGAATTTAGTATCATGGTCTCTTTCTTTGTCGCATTATTATCAGTCGTAAACCCAATTGGTGCACTTCCAATGTTTATGGGGCTTACGAAGAACCTTTCAAAAACCCAAAGAAGAAGCATGGTACGAGTCTGCTCAATTGCAGTATTTGTTACCTTAATCATTTCTCTATTTATTGGAAAAAAAATCTTGTCCTTCTTTGGGATCTCTATTGGTGCCTTCACTGTAGGAGGAGGAATACTAATCTTCTCAATGGCAACTTCCATGATCAATGCTAAGGACGTTGAGTCTAAGCTGACTCAAGAAGAGATGGATGATGACTCAATTCGAGAAGTCGGGATTGTACCACTTGCCATTCCCCTATTAGCTGGCCCTGGAGCAATTTCAACAACCATCATCTATGCTCAGAATTTGACCTCACCACTTGATTGGGCCCTAAGTATTCCAATTATCTTCCTGGCCGTTCTTTGTATTTATATTGCCCTTATTAACGCTAATCGTATTAGTGAAAAAGTTGGTCAATTAGGAGTAAATGTCACAACACGAGTCATGGGTCTTTTCCTCTTGGCCATGTCAGTTGAAATGATAACAAATGGCCTTGCTTCAATTCTACCGATTCTGAAAGCAAAGCTTTAAAGCTCAACACACTGCGTACGCCTTTCTTGACCGAAGAATTTATATTCTTTAGAATTAGGCTTCATGTTTATTTTAAAGATCCTAGTTACTATATTTATCACACTATCACTTGCTCATGCGTCTAACCATCAAGCAATTGAGGCGAAGTGGTTATCCCTTTCAAAAGAATTTAACTTAGACCCGAGCGAGCACGGCTTCTGCTATATTTATCAAGGTCAAGTCTTTGGTAGAAACGCACACTTAAAAAGCCGTCTGGCCTCAACGAGTAAGCCAATTACCTCACTAATGGCACTTGAAACATTAGGCCCAAACTTTCATTATGAAACAAAAGTCTACTCTAATGGAAATAGCATTCACCTAGAGGGTTCAAATGATGGGATGTTTAGTGAAGAGAAAATCTTCTATTTAATTGCAGCACTAAATGCAAATGGGATCACGAAACTCGATACAATTAGCTTTGATGACAACACTCCTATTTTTGCCATCGCTTTAAGGCCATATATGAGCATGAGTGAAGCTTGGTATTCAAAAGAGTATAATATTGAACAATTGCAAGAATACTTTAACCTGAGTAGTAATAAGAAAATCAGAACAAGACTTAATGAGTTTTTAGAAAAAACAGGAGAAGACAGACTAAGAGAATTAGGGCTCCCACTTAAAGCTTCCGCATATCAAATGAGCGTTAAAAGAATTCTCTATGCCAAATCAAATCCACTCAACAATATTAACAGGACTTATCTAATAAAGTCTCCAGGCTTACTTACTTATTTAAAGTTTCAAAACTCTGTCTCACATAATTGGCTTTCTGATATTACTTATAAGAGCTATGGAGCAGAGAAATACTCGAGCTGGTTTTTACAAAACTTAGTCGAAGAGAAACTCGGAAACGACTACTATCAAAAGAGAGTTGGGTTCAAAGAGAATGAAAAGAACATTAAGCTATATACGGGCTCTGGCCTTGATTCTAAAGTCGACGGCAAAAGAGTTGATAACCATGCTACATGTGCCATCGTCTTAAGCGCGTATCTCGAACTTGAAAACAGCTTACACCAAACAGGCAATTCTCTTGAACATGTTCTCCCTGTTGCAGGTATTGATATTGGAACTCTTTCAAAGAGGCTAAACTCACAAAGAAATCGCGGTGCCATTCTAGCAAAAACTGGAACCCTCATGAATACAAAGTCTTTAGCAGGAAAAATTTCAACGCAACAAGGTCCAATCTTTTTTGGCCACTTTCATCATGTCTTTAAGTCAAATGGCCAAGACCAATACAATGCGAAGATCGTTCAAGACCTAATGACCGAGTTTATGATTGAAGAATTTGGTGGTGCAAAAAAAATCAAGAATTATATGAAACCAAGACATTTTATACCACTAGAAGGTACGGTAGAAGAAATCTAAATGAATAAAACTGTAATCCCAATCGTCATCTTACTAATCGGACTTGCCACTTATATCTCTAATGAAAGTACAAAAACGGTACAAGAGAAATTTCAGGAACCTACTCCAATTAATGCAATTGAATCATCAATTGCACAAAAGCAAGCGGCACTAAAAAAGCCTAAAAAAATTATTTCTAAAAAAGATGAGGCCAACCACAAACTCTTAGGGGCCCTGGCAGACGAACGCGAGGATCTCGTTATCCAAGCTCTGAAAAGTGGCGCTAATCCCAATCTCATCTTTAACAATAGACATTTCACCATGGCCATGGACAAGAGCTTAAACTGTAATCCAAACGTCTTAAGAGCATTAATTAAAGCAGGTGCCAATCTCCAACTTAAAGATACGCACGGTAAAAATGCAATGGACTATGCAAGAAGAAACGGTAGTCCTGAGTGTATTAAAATTTTGAGTGAGGCCGGTTTAAACTAAAAAGAAAATTGGGCCTTGGTTTTTACTTTAAGAAGAAAAGATAGGATTTTAGAACAAGAGAAAAAAACAGATTCCTGTTTTTCAGCATGGCCGGTAGAAGTGATATTGGGACTCTTATTAAAGAACCAAGGCCGTCCAACCATTGATACTATTAATAAAGCAATGACCGTGCCAACTTTTTATATGACCAAACCAAGGTTGCTCATAATAATATCAACAACTTAGTACTGGAGCAAAAAGGTCACTGAGGTCAAAATGAACTCGTTTTCTAACTTAAAGAAAGGGTTCAAAGTGCACACCGCAGTGCATCGTTCGTATATCTTATGAGTTACTATGATAAGAATTTAGATAAAACAGGATCTAATTTTGAAATAATAGGTAGTGCATCTTCAGAGAATGGAGAAAGTGAAAATCGAATCACATTCGTAGCAGCTTCATCACTAAGGTCATAGGCCTTTGCAATACGTGAAGGCTTGATAATACCAGATGCACAAGCAGAACCACTTGAAGCACAAATTCCGGCCATATCTAAGGCCATCATAACAGTATTAATATTCTTGTCATGCACACTGAAGAAAATGGTAGTGGCATTTCTCATTTTTGCCTTAGCACCAATTATAGTAATTTTTTGGCCAAAGTTTTCAACTAACCAATTTTCAATTTCATCTTTTACGCCTTGAGTTCTTTCAATATTTGAATTTGAAAGATTATAGTCGAGAGCAAGATTGATTGTATAAACACCAAAGGCATTCTCTGTTCCTGATCGCATGGCCTTTTGTTGGCCACCACCACGAATTAATGGGGTCCAACTTGCCTCTTTTGAAACAAGAGTAAAGCCGACACCTTTAAGCGCGCCAAATTTATGACCAGAGAAAGTATAATAATCAAGGCCAAGAGTTAATTGGTCCCAGTCTTTGATTTTTCCAACAACTTGTACACAATCGACATGAACACAAGCGCCAGTTTCTTCTTTAACTTTTAGAACCTCATCAAGATCCCATACGACACCATTCTCATTATTCACATATGTGAAGTTAATGAGTTTCTCACCTTCAAATTTGTTTAAGGCCTCAACGACTTCTTGTCTATCAAAGTCACCACCATGTGTTTTCAACACGTGAAAAGTACCACCAAGAAGCTCGACGTGCTCCTTTTGATTAACCATACTCGAGTGATCAACATCAAAGCAGAAGACATGAAAACTTTCTTTTGCTTTTAAAGCATTAAAGCAAAAACCCTTTACAACACTATTGATGGCCTCTGTTGCACCAGAGTGAAAGAAGACATCATACTTTGTCGCATTGAAAGTATCTTGAATTTTTTTAATGGTTTGATTGATTAAGGATTTTGATTTCTTTCCTACTTGGTGAATCGAAGCTGGATTACCAAAGTAGACGGCCCCCTCGCAAAGCCAGTCTTGGACTGGTTTAACTAAGGGGGCCGTAGCATTATAATCTAAGTAGAGATAATTATTGATTAATTTCACCTAAACCTGATCTAATTCCTGAAGCGTACTCGCTAAATGCACTTTCAGTTGAAGTGTTCTGAGTAGCAGCTTCTACAGTTTGAGTAGTTTGCTCATTAGAAGCTTCTTCACCTCTAACTTCTGACTCAACCTCACCTGATTTTCTTACAAGGTCACCTAAAGAAGTTGTCGTTAGGTATTCGCTCATAATGAAACCAAGATTTTGAAAGTAGTTCTTAGACAGGTGGAATTCAACAGTGCTTGCTTGCTCTGCCTCTGTTCCAAGGATGTCTTTAGCTGGGTTGATATTTTCTCCAACACATTCAAGAACATCTTTAATTGTGATTTCTTCCATTGAACGAGCAAGAACATAACCACCACCTGGTCCTCTTACAGACTTAACAGCTTGGCCATTTCTTAGCTTTCTGAAAAGTTGCTCTAGGTAGTGTAGTGAAATGTTTTGTCTTTCTGAAATTTCCTGAAGTCTTACAGGGTTTCCGTTGCTGTGAGTAGTTAGGTCAAGCATTGCTCTAACTGCGTAGCGTCCTTTCGAAGTGAGTCTCATTGGTCTTCCTCCATAAATCCAAATGTTAAATAAAAAAATAGTTTTTAAACTTTAAGCAAATAAATTGTGTGCTAATTAAGGACTCGCATTCCGTGCTATCCTTTCAAGTGAAAGATTTATTCCGTTAAAATCTTTCTCCTAAATATTATGTCAGCCCACAAGTCTTAAAGTCAACTTGATTTAATCAATTATTATAAAAAAATATTTTTTCTTTACTAGAGTTCATGGAACACAAGAAAAAGTCAATAATATCTATATGTTAGAAGATATTTCGAATGAGATGACTAGATATGCCAAACAGAGTTAATCGGTTATTTCTGCCCACTTGTTAGAAGATGTTAAAAAATAATTTTCTTTAAAAAATAGTTTCGAGAAGCGTTTTCTTCATCATCTTTTTTGTCGTTGGTTTCAATACTTAATTGAAAATAATTGAAATCATCAGAAAGCTCGCGGTAGATATCTCTGATGTAATCCTTACCCCACTCAACAAGAAAGTATTTTTTCTCATCTAGGTACATTGCTAATTCAAGGTGGATGATTTCTTCAGCTGAATCAAGACGGTAGAAGTCGGCATGGACAATATCACCACAGTCATTGATAAGGGAATACGTTGGAGAACCTGACTTGTCTTCACCAAGGAAGACATTAGTAAATGTCGTTTTACCAGCACCAACTGGGCCATCAAGAATAACAACCGATGGCTCATTTAATGATTCTTTTAACTCGACAATAATATTTGAAATATCACTTTGGTAAACTTTTTTCCAATGCCTAACATCTTGATAGTCAAACAACAGGTGCTCCTTAGAATTAATTGCTTAGATATTTATTTTCCACGATAAAGATCAATACGCAATCAAAGGCAAACCATACCTTACTTAACTGGATGGTTTCTAAATAAATTTAACATATCCTTAGTAACATTTGAGATTCCACTAAATACGGCCTGAGACACAATCCAGTGTCCAATATTGTATTCAGCAAATAGTCCTTGTTCTAAAAGTGGTCTAACACTCTCCATTGTTAGTCCATGGCCTGCATGAAATGCAACGCCAGAACCTTCAAGAGTTTTAAAACACTCTACATAACTATTTAAGTGAGGGTTTAGATCCCCTTCTTTAAGGAAATCAATCGCAAAGGCACCAGTATGGATTTCAACAGCATCGGCCTTAAGTTCAATGGCCTTCTTCATTACCTCTGTCGAGGCTTCAACAAAAAGAGAAATCTTCGTTTTAGGTGAATGCTCTCTTAGGTATGACATTGTTTGAGAAACCTTGTCATAATTAGCAGGAGACAAGTCTAGGCCACCTTCAGTGGTCTTCTCTTCTCTCTTTTCAGGAACAAGACAAATCCAATCTGGTTTAAAATCTGCTGCTATTTCAACAATTTCTTTAGCACAACCAATTTCAAGATTAAGTGGTTTTTCAAAACGCTTTGTTACGGCCATAACACTTGTTAAGTCCGTATCTTGAATATGTCTTCTATCTTCACGTAAGTGAATTGTAATTTGATCAGCACCGGCCATTAAAACATCTTGGGCGGCATTTGCAACACTTGGGTAGCCTTCATCTCTTTGTTGTCTAAGAGTTGCTACGTGGTCAATATTTACACCAAGTCTTGGAATCATTTTATCAGTCATTATGCAATTTCCTTTTTAAGAGCGCTTACAAGACGATCACAAACAGCATTAATTTTGTCTTCACAACGTCCTTCAACCATAACACGAGCAAGAGGCTCAGTTCCTGAGTATCGGAAAATCACACGCCCTTCTTCACCTAATTCTTCTTCACATGCCTTAAGTTCTGCAGCAAAAGTTGGCATCTCTTCTACCTTTTTCTTTTGTGAAACAGAAACGTTCTTTAAAACTTGTGGGTATAATTCAACTTCTTGAGATAATTCATTGATCGACTTCTTAAAGAAGTAAGTCGCTTCAATTGACTTAAGGGCCGCAAGTGTCCCATCACCAGTAGTCGCGTGTTCAAGGAAGATAATATGACCAGAAGGTTCTCCTCCAAGTAGAGCATTTTCACTTCTCATATATTCCATAATATAGCGATCACCAACTGCGGTACGGTGAAACTTAAGTCCAAGTTTTTTTAGGTAATTTTCAAGGCCAAGGTTTGACATAATTGTCCCAACGACAGTGTCACCTTTTTTAAGCTTACCTTGCTCAAGTAAGAGCTTAGCGAAAATACCAATAAGTTTATCGCCTTTGATGAGACCGCCATCTTTATCTATTACTTGAATTCGATCAGCATCTCCATCAAGACAGAAGCCCATATCAGCACGAAGCTTTACAACCTCTTGACTTGCAAGTGTTGGGTGTAAGCTTCCACAATTTAAATTGATATTTTGTCCATTAGGATTTACGCCTAGTGGAAATACTTCAGCTCCAAGCTCACTCATCACAAGCGGAGCAACTTTGTAGCTGGCACCGTTTGCACAATCAACAACAACACGCATACCACTTAGATCGCATTCCTCATCAATTGCAGACTTAACGTGAACAACATAGCGTCCTTCAACACCCTCAAGTCTTTTAGCACGGCCAATTTCGGCCCCGACCTTAGGTGGGATCAACTTAGGATTTAGAACAAGCTCTTCAAGTTCAAGTTCTACTTCATCAGGGAGCTTAAATCCATGAGCGTCAAAAAGTTTAATTCCATTATCATCGTAATCATTATGTGAAGCTGAGATCATAACACCTGCATCTGCACGCATTGAAGTTGTCACAAAAGCAACACCTGGTGTTGGAAGAGGTCCTGTAAAAATCACTCGTCCACCTTGTGAAAGAACACCAGCTGAGAAAGCTTGTTCAATCATATAACAACTAAGTCTAGTGTCTTTTCCTACGATGATTAATGGTGTTTTCTTATTTTTATTCTTCTTTTGGAAATAAAATGTTACAGCACGGCCAAGGGCCGTCGCGATCTCTGGAACCATTGGATAAATATTTGCCTTACCTCTAATTCCGTCTGTTCCAAATAATTTTCTTTCTGTCATTATCTACTCACTTTAATTATTTCTGGGTGTATTTTTAATAAATGAACGTCCTCTGGCAGCTCTGCCCTTAGGCGAATATCTGCACTTCTTCCCATATCAGAAGGAATCTCTGCATATACCTTAACTTCGCTCGCCTTTATATCATCTCGGCCTGTCGTTAGTACATCTAAAGAGACTTTTCTAATGCGAGAACGAAACTTTATATTAGGCGCAACAAATAGTATTGGAATATTCTTAAGAGTTAAATTCGCCTTTTGAGGTCTAATATCATACTTGAAGTTAATTGTATCACTTTCACCGTAACGAAGAAACTCAGGAAGGTCTTCAAGTTGAATTGGAACTTCTCCTTGACCAGATAACTCAGAGAGGTCGATAAGACGTGTCTTAACTTGTCCAACAGTTCTCATGATATCACGCGCACCTTCAATTTTAATCTTAGAGCGATTAATTGAAGAAGAAATAAGCTTAAGTTCCTTTGGGAGATTATTCATATAATTTATCTTAATTGGAACATTTTTATAAATTAGCTTATCTAATTTTATCGTTAAGTGTTTTGGCTTAATATCGACGACTTCAACACCAAATGGAACAATCAAGTCAGTCTCACTAATTGAGTACTTAACTTGTTTTGTGGAGCGATCAACCTTCATCTTCTTTAAATCAACTTGTAGCTTTAAATGATCATCACCATGAAAGTCTTTTAAAAATGCACGGGCACCTTTCAACGTAACATGAATTTCATTTGCCGATACAGAAGTAACATCCATACTAGTGGCAGGAAGAACCTCTAGGTTGTATATTCTCTCAGTTGTTATAGGTTCAGAGTTTACAACATAGAACCATAGGAAGATGGCCAAGATAATACTCAGTAGAGTTAGTAGTTGATTTTGAATTAGTTCAAATAAGTTATTACTTTTAATTTTTTTTAACATCTTATGCCTGCCCTACGATTTGAGATTGTAGATCAAGTCTCTTTCCGGCCCACGCCTTTTTAAGCATCATGCGTAGCTCATTTTCATTATGTGAATAGAAAAATTGGCCATTGATACATAATTTAATCTTACCTGTCTCTTCACTAACGATGATAACGATAGCATCTGAGACTTCAGAAACCCCAAGGGCCGCACGGTGGCGAGTCCCGAAGTGACGATCAATTTCAATATTCTTTGAAAGTGGCAAGAAGCAGCCTGCTGCTAAGATCTTTCCATCTCTCAAGATAATTGCACCATCGTGCAGTGGTGAGATTGTTTGAAAGATCGAGTAGATAAGATCAGAGTGAATGGTCGCATCGATAATCGTTCCAGTATCGATATAATTTTGGAGTCCATTCTTTCTTTCAATAACAATAAGAGCGCCGGTTCTCTCTTTTGAAAGGGCCGTTACACTTTTTATAACTTCTTCAATATCATAATTTACTGGAGAACGATCAAAGAAGTTAAACATCTTCCTTCCTGTCCCAACAGTAGCAAGAGCTGCTCGTAACTGATCTTGAAAGATAACAATGAAAATAATGAAGATATAATCAAAGAAATGTTCGAGAATCCAATTTACTGTGTAGAGATTGTATTTAATCCCCAGAGTATAAAGGACAGCGAGAAAAACCATTCCAAGTAGAACTTGAATGGCCCTCGTCCCTTTTACGATCTTTAAAACCTGATAGATCATAAGAGCGACAATGCCCATGTCGAAAAAATCTTTAATGCTTAATTGCTTTAGTAGCGTTGAAAATAATGTCATAATATATAAGTTGCTAAATATTTAAAATGTTTGGAGTTTAATGATGCCTATAAAAACGCAGATAGTAAACACATCAGGTGAAGGCTTTTACGACATAACTAAAGAGATCCGACAATGTCTTAGAGATCTGGATCCACAAAGCACAGATGGTATCCTAGTGTGTCAAATTCAGCACACCAGTGCCGCGTTGTGCATCAATGAGGCATTTGACCCCAGCGCCAAGCTAGATCTGGAGAACTTTCTAAAACATCTGGCCCCAAGAAACCTCCCTTTTATCACTCATACAGCTGAAGGTCCTGATGACTCTCCTTCTCATATGAAGTCTATACTTATGCAAACGTCACTCACATTAATCGTTGAAAATGGTGAACTTGATATCGGTCGTTGGTCAGGGATTTATCTTTGTGAATTTCGAGATGCCCCTCATACGAGGAAAGTAAAAGTGAAGTTTATGCAGGGATAAAATACAAGGGCCTCAAAAATGAGGCCCAAGCACTATATAGTTTTGTTTGTGTTTTATTAAATCAAATAGTTTAATGAATTATTTTGTTGATTCGTAGATTGCTTTGAATCCGTCGAAATCTCTTGCAGCGATTTCAGCAAGCATCTTTCTGTTGATTTCAACATTGTTCTTCTTAAGCTGTCCCATGAACTTTGAATAAGAAGTACCAAGAAGCTTAGCAGCTGCAGAAATACGTACGATCCAAAGTCTTCTCATATCTCTTTTAAGAAGTCTTCTACCGATGTATCTGTAGTGTAATGCTCTTTTTACTGTTTCAGAAGCGTGATAGTATTTAGTTCTTCTTGAAAAGTGAAAACCTTTCGCTAATTTAAGAACCTTATTTCTTCTCGCTCTTGCTTTAAAACCTCTTCTAACTCTAGACATAATTTACTCCATTTTTTTGACGTTTGGGGACCAAGTGAATGGTTCTTTCGTTCTTTCCCAAAAATCAGGTTAAAAAAACAATTTTGTCGATTTAAAGTTTCGACCAACTCACTCTTTTTTTGAATCGCTTGCGCTTAGAAAATTAAGCGTAAGGTAGACATCTCTTTACACGAGCAACATCTGAAGCGTGAACGTAGTCAGTTTTACCTGCTCTTTTCTTCGCATCAGTTGGCTTCTTTTCAAGAATGTGTCTTAGGTTAGCTCTTTTTCTTTTGAACTTTCCGTTACCTACTGGCTTAAATCTTTTAGCAACAGCTCTTCTAGTCTTCATTTTTGGCATTTTATACTCCTTGAATTTTACTCACCTTAAGGTAAGTCGAGAATTCAACAAAATACAACAAAACTATAAGTGCATATTTTTATCAGGTTTAATCACTTAATGCAAAGAATAATCGATAAATTGAAAAAAAATATCAAGGACTTAGGATGAAAAGAAAAACAAGTGCCCAATGTAAAATCAGACACTTACAAGATTTAGTTACTTAGCTTTCTTTACAGGGGCAACGATTGTAATAATGCGATTCCCCATCATTTTGATCGGAGACTCGATTGCTGCACCAGCTTCTTCACAAACCCCATTTAGGATTGCTTCGAATTTCTCTTTCCCCATATCTTTATAGGCCATTTCACGACCTCTAAATTGCATAACAAACTTAACCTTGTCACCACCCTCTAAGAACTTGTAGGCTCTTTTAAGTTTAGTTTCAAGATCGTGTGCTTCAATATTTGGACGTAATTGAATTTCTTTTAGCTGAACCTTGGCCTGCTTCTTCTTAGCTTCAGCAGCTTTCTTTTGAAGAGCATACTTATACTTCCCGTAGTCCATTAGCTTTACAACTGGTGGTTTAGCTGTTGGAGCAATCTCAATTAGATCAACACCAAGCTCATCTGCAATTTCGCGTGCTCTATCAATTGATACAACTCCGTATTGCTCCTCATCACTCATTAGTCGACATTCTGAAACTCTAATTTGCTCGTTAATTCTTGGGCCTCTTTCTTTTCTTGGCCTTCCACCTCTAAAATTGTTGCTAATAAATCACCTCCGGAAATAAACCAATTATTAGCGAATCAGTTATTTTCAATAATTACAATTCTAATGGCTGCCCACTAGGATTGCAAACATAACAAAAAATATACCCACAGTATACATTATTGAATGAGATATTTCTCATAAAATGACAGATATTGCCCGCCATGAGACGTAATTCTTATAAAATACTCCTCAGATAAGCAAAGATCAGTATATATATTCTTAATTCTCGTATAGTCTTTTAGTTTTTCAACTCCAAATTCACAACTCTCAAGTTCACCAGCGTGAAGGTCAAAACTCTCAAGGTGTTTGTTTTGAAGATTACCAATCATTGGAACACCGACTCTATAATTTTCTAGAGTATCATCGGCAAAAACAAAGAGCTCATCGCTTTTAAAATGAATAAGCTGACCATGAACAATCTCAGACATCAATCGAGCAGCGTTAGCAAAGAGTTTAGAAAAGTCCTCTTCCCATGGGCCTACGGCCAACCTGATATTTCCAATTTGGCGCTTTACTATCTTCGTCTCCATCATCTAATCCTTATGTCCTTCATCATCTGGCTCCATATGAATCAAGATATCAACATCACGACAATAGTCTTTTAACATGACTCTTAGACGGTCTTCAACAGTATGTGCGATATCATGTGCCTCCCCTAGAGAGAGATCTGGCTCAAGAAGTAGATGAAAATCAATTTGCATCCAAGTCGAATTTCCACGTGCACGAAAATTATGAATATCACGAACATGCTTTATATCTTCAAGAGATGAAATATACTTATCTTTTAAAATAGGGGCCACATCTAAAAGATCGTTTAAATTTTCTAGAGTAATCTGAATCCCTAGATAGATCAAATATAGAATAATTAAGCCACCAACAATATAATCAATTAAGTAAACCTGAAAGTAAGCAGCAACAATTGAGATAAGAACACCAAAGCTAATAATCATATCGCCAAAGGTGTGATTGCTATCAGCAGTTAAAATTTGAGAGTTAAGCTCGCGCCCTTTGCGTCCTTCATAAGAAGAGACCCAAAAACTCATAATCATTGAAATAATAATTGAGAGAACAGGGATTGGACCAAATTGGCCATACTTTGTCTGCGTTCCCATAATGAGGTCATGATAATCAAGACCTAGCTTGATTGCCGAACCAAAGAGCATAAAGGCAATAATAAGGGCACCAAGGTTTTCAAATTTATGATGGCCATAATTATGCCTACGATCACGTGGCTTTGAAGCAAGAGCGATTGTAACAATACCGAGTAGGTTTGAGGTTCCATCAAAAACAGATTCAATACCAGAGGAACGAAGTGAAATGAAATTAAATTCGATACCTGCAAAAATCTTTATAAGAGCTACAGCTAAATTTAAAAAGAAAGTAATAATTAAAACTTTCTTGATTTCTTTTTCTCTCTTAGATAACTCTAAATGCAAAAGATCTCCTATTTAGACAACTTTGAAGTTTAACTTCAGTTGATCTTTTAAAGTTTTTTCAGTCGATTGGATAAACTCGTCTAGTTTCGCTCTATTTGCAATGACATACGAATTATCCTCGTAACCAAGAACTCCAATTTGTTCAAAGTAAGTAAGTGCCGTCTTCATAAGCTCAACATTCTGACTTTCAGCAAAACGGATAATGCGCTGACTAAGAATTTCGGCCTTAAAAACGTCAACAAAGCGTTTCATATAGTCGGCCGCTTTGAAGTGATCAACACCATCCTTTTGAAAGCTCTCAAGAGTAAGTGCTGAAACGAAGTAAGCTTCGTTTATATATGTTAAGCTACGTGCAAAAAGACTCAGTTTCGAAGCGACTTCATATAAGTCTTTATTAGTAAATTCGATAGCATCTTGTAGATTCGTAATTTCTCTTCCAACAGCATTACTTAAAATACGAAGTGTCTTGGCATAGTACTCTTTTACAGTTGGAAGATAGAACTCCATCTTAAGCATATCTCTTTGCTTAACAAAGAATGTTTTAAGATCGTCGACATTATCAATCTCACCACTAAAGACATTGAACCAAGCTAGTGAGATTGTCCAAGGGATGATGAAGTGGTGAACAATAGTATTCTTAAAGAATAGAAGTTCGCCGCGGCAGTTTTTCTTAATTGCGTAAAAAAGTGAAGTTCCTTCACTTTGGCCAATAACATCCACTTTGTTATTACCAATGAGAATATCCATAGCACGTCCGATGGAATCCTCTAATTTACTTGCCTTTAAGCCTTCGGTAAAAGGTATGTCATATTGCTGACAGTATTCTAAAATCGCCTGTGCTTTTAAAATAATATCATTCCACTTCAATGCACCACTAGGCTCATCTAATAGAATTAAAACTAAGAGATTTGTTGGTGTGATTACCATTTGATCACCAACACTTCTAAAGCATTTAAAAGCAAGCTCTCTTACATTTACCTTATTTTTTTCAGGGTCATCAAGTTTATGAGCATATTGTGGCTTACCAAGAGAGATGTGAATCTTTCCAAATTGATAGGCCATGAGCTTAAAGAGGCCAAACAGTTGTCCTGTTGACTCCTTCACTTTCTTTCCACCCATCATCTCTTTTGCCAGTGCCTTCTGCTCAGGAACATACTCATGCGCAATACTAACAGGAACAAAAGCAAGTCCACGCTCTTTAGCGTCAGGTAGATGAGAATGGGCCTCAAGTAACATTTGATAGAGGCCGTACTTAGGGGGTCTAAGTTTCCCAGACCTTGTTCTTCCACCTTCAAAGAAGAACTCGATTGGTTCCTTGCGCTTTAAAAGAGCAAAGAGATAAGCTTCCATTGTAAATTTATAAAGAATATCATTTTGAAAACTTCTTCGAATAAAGAAGCAGCCTGACTTTCTAAAAATTTTACCAATTGGAAAAATATTTAAGTTATCACCACCAGCAACGTAGAGCATACGCTTATATTGCTTAAAGAACTTATAGTTAATTGCAATATAGTCAGCATGAGATTGGTGGTTTGGAACAAGAACCACGCTGGCCTCTTCTAAAAGAGCATTGAGGTCTGTTTCATTTTCATTAAAGCTAACTCCATCATATAGACGAGGAAGAGTAGCATCAAAGAATTTTGCCATCGATTTTAGATAAGATGGAGAATAGTCGGCCTTCATTTCATTGAAGTTGGCGACAACCTTCTTTTTTGTTTGAGCTGGATTATCACTTTCTTCAATTCTTTTTATAAGTTTTGGATAACTTAATAAATCGTCAAGAACACTATTTCCCATATTCTAAGGCCTTTCTTAT
This sequence comes from Halobacteriovorax sp. GFR8, assembly GCF_050955245.1. NCBI lineage: Bacteria > Pseudomonadati > Bdellovibrionota > Bacteriovoracia > Bacteriovoracales > Halobacteriovoraceae > Halobacteriovorax > Halobacteriovorax sp. GFR8. Next base: position 1,720,475 of record NZ_JBPBLR010000002.1, read on the forward strand.
CTTTTTCCGTGTGGCTTACTTTCGGCCATTCCTGATGAAGACATTTCCATAAATAGTGCTGCTTCACTCATATTTACAAGTTTATCAACACCAAGGTAAGTCATTCCAGAACGGATACCACCAGTTAATTCATTGATAATTCCTTCAGTTGGTCCTTTACATGGAATCATTGTATCAACACCTTCAGCGGCCATACCTTTTGGAAGCTCTCCACGCCAAGAAACTTGTGCGGCCTTTGATGCCATCCCACGGTATTCTTTCATACCACCCTTGACTTCACCTGGAGTTTCAAGTGCTCCAGACAATAGTGAGCCTGCCATACAAGAACTAGCTCCAGCACTAAGTGCTTTTACCATATCACCAGAGTTCTTAAGGCCTCCATCGGCAATTACAGGGACACCTGCTTTCTGTGCTTCAGCAACACACATTGCAATGGCCGTTAACTGAGGAACACCGTGTCCTGTAATAATTCGAGTGGTACACATACTTCCAGGTCCAATTCCAACCTTAACAGCATCTGCACCTTTATCAATCATGCGCTTTACCCCATCAGGAGTTGCAACATTGCCCGCGATCACATCAATTTGTGGGTAGTTCTTTTTAATATACTCAAGAACTTCCATCATCATGATTGAGTCGCCATGTGCGATATCAACAGTAAGAATTTCTACACCAAGAGCTGCAAGAAGATCTGCTCTTTTCTTACCTTCTTCTTTAACGCCAACGGACGCAGCAATTGGAAGATTGATTGAATGTTCTTTAAAATAGTTTTGGATTGCTTTAACGTCTTCAACTTGTTGCTCAGGAGACATAAAACGGTGAAGGATACCAACACCACCTAAGCGTCCCATCTCCATTGCCATTTCAGGGCCTGTTACCGTGTCCATATTGGCAGCAATAATAGGGATATCAATTGAATGATTCTTCGTAATTTTTGTTTTAAGATCAGTATGACGACGAGAAGAGATCTCTGAATATCTCGGAACTAATAAAACATCGTCAAAAGTTAAGCCTTTACCACGACTAAGAATACCATTTGCTTTGAATGTTAAATCCATTAATCTCCCCTAAATCTAGAAACTTGTGTGCGTTATAACGACGAAATAATAACATTGTCGAAATAACACGCACAAGGTAATTTTTAGAGTTTATACTTAGGATCTACTTGAAGGTATACAGACGAAATCTCGATGAAATAAAAGCGAGAAAATCTTCGTCCTGTGTCATACTCCCAAACACAGCAGAGTATGCTGAGCCCAGATCAAATCGTTGCGTAATTTGCCCACGTGAATCAATATAGTAAACAGTCTTGCCAACAGTTGTCACAACAAGCCCATCTTTCCAAACGGCCAGTGAAGAAACTGCAAGCTCATCAACTTTAATACGCTTTACTTCATTAAACGACGAATCAATATAGACAACTTCACCGTTTACACTACCAAATGCAGCAAGCTTACCACCATCAACAAGAACACCTTTACGGTTTGATTGAAAAGCAAGTTTCTTATAAAGAACACCTGACTTCAGATCAATAACTTCCATTTTATCATCAACTGAGCCAACGATTAGTTTAGAGTTAAAGATTGTCGGTCTCATGTCGACGTCAACAAACTTCTGACCAGCACTCATGCGTCTTTCCCAAAGGACTTGGCCCTCTTCAAGAGAGAAGCATATGAAGTAGCCATCAGCAAAGCCAGCATAGACTTTATTACCAGAGATTAAAGCAGTTGATGTTCGTTGAACTGTTGAGTAATAAGGAACAGATCTCTTATATGACCAAATGACTCTTCCTGTGTAGGCGTCGATATTGAAGAGTTTATGATTTCTTGTATGAACAAAAAGTCTACCATTGTGAACAACAGGAGTTGAGTCAACACCTGCATCCAAATCAAACTCATATGCTAGCTCCCCCTTATTAAAGTCGTAAGCATAGACGCGACCTGTATTGTCTCCGAAGATCAATAGGTTTTCATAAACAATTGGAGCACTTGTCATCTGACCTTTAATATTTAAAGACCACAGAAGTCTGCCAGTTTCAACATTGTAAGCATTAAAGTGCCCACGGCCATCAGCTGCAAATAATTGGCCATCGTGAATTAAAGGAGAGGCCAGTGAGATAGGAAGATTACCGCTCTCGTAACTAGGTTCTAAATTCTTTGCCCAAGCTAGTGTAAGAGGTTTCTTCTCTAATTTATCTGCTGATAACTTAGTCGTCACACTGTTTAGTGTTGAACAAGAAGTAAGAAGAATGGCCACAATCGTGGCCGTTAGAATTTTTATCATAAGATTACTTAATTTTTGCTAAATAGCTCTTAGCTAGTGATTTGTAGACGTTTTGAGTTGTAAGAGTCAGAACTTTATCAAAGTGAGTTTTCGCCTTTGCCATGTCACCTTTTTGAAAGTACATACGTCCTAGATCAAGCTCTATACGCCCCATTGTTAGATTATTTTCATTATTCTTAAGTTCAGTTAAAGATGCAATAGCACCATCAATATCATTAAGATCTTCTTGAACCACGGCCTTTCTTAAATTAACAAAGTAAGACTGTAGAGAAGTTCCTGGCTGCATCTTAGTAAGAATATCTAGTGCAATTTTGTTTTCACCCTTATTAGTAAGGTAATCAACAGCTAGTAAGCTTGTTGCAAATGAAGCTGAAGTACTTGCGTAGTCATTTAAAAGAAGTCCTAGCTCTGCACTCATTGCCGCAGCATCTAGTCCACCTTCTTGATATTTCTTTAAGGCCCCTTGCTCAAATTGATAGAAAGCAGTTGCAGCTTTTTCATTAGTTTGTGCTTTTGTGTAAGAAAAGATTCCGTATCCACCAATGGCAGCTACAATTAAGAGAATCAGTCCTAGAAATAAAGCTTTGTTTTGAGCGATAAACGCTCCAAGCTCAGTTGAATTTAATTCAGAATTTAGGCCTTCATTTGGCGCTACCTGTGTTGTCATCCATTACCCTCTGGTTAAAAATTTTTATCATTTTAATAAAGAACATTGAAAGTTGTCAAAAATACATGAGTATTGTTAAAATATATTTACTCATAATTAGGAAAAAGGAAAATTACGCACCATGAAAAGGATTTCTCTAGTAATAGCAGCTTTTATTATCTCTTTTAACACTCTTGCACTGGAACGTGTTGGACGCCTAGGAATAGGCTTCTCAAATACTGTTAATAATAATATTCCATCACTTTCAATTAAAGTTCAACGCAGCACAACGTTTGCATATGGTGCAATATTTGGTGTAAACACTGCTGACAACGGTGGCTGGCATGGTGGAGTTCGCCTCTATCGCAATATTTTCGATGAACCATATCTAACTTTCTATGCGGTAGGGGCCGCAGTTTTACTAAATAATAAGAACCCTGGCCAAGACTCAGACTCAGGATTTCAAGGAGATCTAGGATTTGGAACAGAATTCTCATTTCAAGGAGTCGACAGTATTGGCTTCAGTACTGAGTTTGGTATTCGTTTTGAGAATATTGATGAATTTGAAGTGACAACAATGGGTGAGCACTTTATTACAGCAGGTTTCCACTTCTATCTATAAGACTAGATTAAATTACGGACAAATTAATGTTTAAAAATAAAATTATATTCTTCATTACACTACTATGCCTTCAAGGTCTTTCTTTGGCCCAAGAAGGAATGGTCGGTGCAGATGATGACCTCAATATCGGTGGCGATATCTTTTCTGACTTCAACGAAGATCTTGAAGAATCTCAAATCTATGAAGATGAGCGCTATTATAAGTACGGCCGCTTTTTCTCGTTTTCAATGGCAATTGGTTACACGACGTGGTCGGGAAATCGAGGAATGCTATATGAAGACCTACCACCTACTTTTGGCCTAACAATTCAGTACTTTTCAGATTTTCAATCAGCTTGGAATATAGGTTTTGCATACTCTAAGCATAACATTACGCTTACCTATCCAACTCAAGGGATCCAACAGTTCCCGACATCTGTTGATATCTCCATGCTAAGATTCTACTTTGGTTATCGCTACTATATCGATACATCAAACCTTGGAACGGCCATCACTTACTCAAACCCTTATTTAACAGCAAGGTTTGAATATTGGTATGAACAAGAAAAAATCACAAACCAAGACGGAGAAGTAGAAGACTCTTATGGAGGAGTTGGAATTGCTCTTGGTGGTGGTCTTGAATTCCCTATAAAAATAAAAGAATCTTACGTCAATGTTGAGGCATTGGTTCACTCTGTTGCCCTTCAAGATGTACGTACTATTAAGTATGCTCCTGCCACAAAGGGCGGGCCAGGTGTGAGTGACCTGACTGGTTTCGCATTCACTCTTATGGTTGGGTATGTTTGGAATTGGTAGCGCAAAAAAAAGAAATAGATAACACAACAAGGATAGTTAAATGAACAGATTAAATTCAGACCTAGGTTGGCTAGTACTTAGAGTTTCAACAGCACTAATGATGCTATTAGCTCACGGTTGGGGCAAGCTTGCTAACTTCACAACACTTCTTACAAAATTTCCAGACCCAATTGGACTAGGGATACCATTTTCACTAACTGCAACAGTTTTTGCAGAAGTCTTTTGTCAGGCCTTCATTATCGTAGGATTTAAAACTCGTTGGTTTGCAGCAATCTCTGCTATTACGATGCTAGTTGCGGCTTTTGTTATTCACGGAAATGATCCATTTGCTTCAAAAGAAAAAGCACTACTCTACGCCGTAGCTTATATTGCTATCTTCTTTTCAAATGGTGGAAAGTACTCAGTTAAAGCATAACCTTTCTAATATAGGGGAAGAGGTCACTGGCCACACTTCCCCTAACCCCTTCTTCATTTTCATATAATAAATCAGCGGCCCGGCCATGCACCCAAACCCCAAGACAAGCAGCTTCCTCTAAACTAAGGCCCTGTGCTATAAAGCTTCCTATTATTCCGGCCAAGATATCCCCTGTTCCGGCCATTGCAAGGACAGGGTTACCAGTTTTATTCTCATAGACAAGATTCTGTGAAGACACCAAAGTCTTATGACCTTTTAGAACACAGGTGCTTGAAAATTTCATGATTTTTTTTACTGATGATAAGCGATGTTTTGAAACTTCTTCTCGAGGGACATTAAGTAATCTAGCCGCCTCACCTTCGTGTGGTGTGATAACAGTATTCACCAACTTCATTGTACTCTGGGCCTGTGATAAGAACCATAGAGCATCGGCATCCACAACTTTCTTATGAGTGAGATGACAGAAGTGATCCCACATGAACTTGCCCCATTCATCTCGGCCAAGGCCTGGGCCTAGAACAACACTTGTCGCCTTTTCTAAAATGAGACTTGCATGATTAAGTCCTCTCTCATTGGCATCAATTCCTCGAACCATAAGTTCAGGACGTCCAGCTAGAATACCTGAGACGTTCGCCTTTCGAGTAAGCACACTTACCATTCCTGCGCCGGCGCGTAGAGCTCCTTCAGCCGCAAGCCGTGCAGCTCCGGCATATCCTAGGTTGCCACCGATAACAACAACATGGCCAAAGCTATACTTATTGGCATTCTTATCCATTACTGGAAGCTTTTTTAAGAGAGAAAAAGGAAAGTCATTACTCATACCTTCCTTTATCGGAAAGTATCGATAAGGTACACGCCATCTTTTTCAAATTAAGATAAATTAAGAGGGAATTTTATAAAACTTAAAAAAAAAGGCCCTTTAATAAGGGCCCTTCTATTTATTTTGAAACTTTCTTCATGCGATTTTGTAAATCCGTTCCTGTTCTGAAAATCAGGTGGATTGGCGTGTTATCCAGAGGGAATGCACCACGAAGGCCATTCTTTAGATAACGACGGTAGTTTTCAGGGATCCCCTTAGACTTATTCGTATAGAATAGGAATGTTGGTGGATCGGCCTTAATTTGAGATGCGTACTTAACACGGAATCTCTTACCACGTGAACCCTTAAGAATAATTGGGTGTCTCTCAATTAGTTCGAATACGAAGCGGTTTAGAGCACCTGTTGCAATTGACTGTCTTCTAATAAAGATTGTCTTAGCAAGGATTTTCTTAAGACGCTTAAGCCCTCTCTTATGTTTTGCAGAGATAGGAATGATATCGCAGTAGTTTAGCCAAGGCATCTTATCGCGAATATTTAAAAGCCACTCTTTACGAGCTTCTTGATCCTTAAAAGTGTCTCCCATCAGATCAACTTTATTAAGACATACAATAACTGAAGCACCCTTTTCAATAGCGATATCAAGAAGACGCTTGTCTTGGTGAGAAACACCTTTAACCGCATCGATCATATAGATACACACATCACTATCTGCAATACTTCTTAGAGAGCGGTATACTGATTGAGATTCAACAAAGTCATCAATCTTCTTCTGCTTTCTAATACCAGCAGTGTCGACGATGTGGATTGAGCGCCAGTGGCTGCCTTCTGCTTCTGCTTCTGCTTCGAGTAGCGCTTCGGCTTCGCCTTCACTTGACTCTTCTTCAGAGTTAGCATCAGTGTTTTCATCACCGAAAACTTGAGCTTCCATACGAGTAGCAGATGTTTCATCTAACTCTTCGTCTTGTTCAAGTATTACATCTTCAAGGCCCTCGAGTTCATACTCATCTAATTCAGTCTCAATCTCTTCTTCTAGATCATAAGATGAAATTAGCTCGTTATAGAGATCAGGGTTATTCTTTTTAAAATCTTCGTACTGTGTACGTAGAAGATTATCATTTTTGAAGAAGGCCTTTGCCTCATCAAGCTTCTTAGCATCATCTCCAAGGAAAAGATCAAAGTAGCCATCAATTGGGTCAACTGTTGTTCCAGCAATATCAGAAACAAGGGCACGCTCACTTCCTAGAAGCTGATTTAAAAGAGTTGATTTACCAGCATTAGGTGCTCCAATAAGAGCAAGCTTTGCCACAACATTTTCACGTGGAGTAACTCCTCTTTGTAAAGCTGAGATATTCATTACATCATTTGATTCTGAAAATGCCATCATCTCACGGTGGATATTTTCACGAAGGTTTTCCATTCCTAGGCCATGGGCCGCAGAAGTAACAAACATTTCGTCATTATTTACACCAAGCTCATAGAATGCATACTCATCACCGTCTTGAGCACTAGAGTCAAATTTATTTACGATAAGCCACATCTTCTTCTTTTGTTTTCTAATGAAGTTAGCAATTGTCTTATCAAATGGCAGTACACCTTCTCTTACATCAACAACAAAGAGAACAAGGTCAGACTCTTCAATTGCCTGATGAGCGTGATCCGTCATGATATTAAAGAATTTATTTGCATTAATCTCTTGCTCGTTCTTTCCTTTCTCATCAACTTGAGTTGGATAGAATCCACCTGTATCAACAAGAATTGCATCTAATGGGCGATCCTCGTCTGCATCACTGAAAGTAGTAATTCCATAGTGACGATCACGAGTAACACCTGGCATATCATGTGTAATGGCCTTAAATTGTTTCTTCATTAATCGGTTGAATACGGAACTCTTTCCAACATTCGGTCTTCCAATTAATGAAATGATCATTGATCGTTTTTGCATATTAAAGTCCTATTTTTTTTATAAATTTAAATTATCTTTTTTTCCAAACACGTGCAGAGTTTGTTGCTCTAGGAAGACCAAGCTCTTCTAGAACAAAATTATTCTTAAACCATTTAGGAGAAACCTTTACGTGTAGATTTAAGTGAACTGTTCCATCAGTCATGGCAGCAATTTTCTTACGAGCACGCATACCAATTTCTTTAATCATTGTTCCTTTTGATCCAACAACGATTGCACGTTGAGACGGGCGGTTTACAAGGATTGATGCCGAAATGTGAGCAGCAAATGCACCTGTCTTATCTTTAAAATCTTTGTACTCATCAATAACAACGGCCATTTCATATGGAAGCTCATCTTTTAATAATTCAAAAGCTTGCTCACGGATATACTCTGTTGCAAAGAATCGTTGAGACTTATTAGAGATTGCACCATCTAAGTAGTAGTGAGAACCTGGCTTCGCTTCGTCACATAGAGCAGCCGTTAGTAAGTGAACATTATCTCCCGCCTTAGTTGAGATACAGAAAAATTTCTCAATTGATGGAATAACTTCTTTAGCTTGTTCAAATACTTTATCAAGAGGAAGCGCCTCTGCGTTTTCAACACGATCTGACTTCGTGAAAACTAGCCAAGTTTTTGATAGCTCTTTGCCACCAATATATTCTTTAAAATCCTTGATTTGCCCAAGGATATCTTTTGTTAGATCAATAAGAAGAAGGTTTACATCAACACCATCAACACCTTCAACTGCTTGTTGATTAATTCTTTTATTTAGTTCCTGACTTGCCTTGTGTAGACCTGGAGTGTCTACTAATACAACTTCAGTATGATCAACTGTAAATACTGCGTGAAACTTATTACGAGTTGTTTGTGGCTTGCTCGTTACAATTGAAAGGTCCATACCAAGTAAGTAGTTTACAAGTGAACTCTTTCCTACGTTTGGAGCTCCAACGATAGCGGCCATAAGTGATTTGTTGTCTGGGTGTTGATTTTCTAATAACATAACTTCTCCGTAAAATTAAAGTCGATCTAATAAATTATTTTTTAAGCATTTCTTTGCAATTTCTTTTGTTCCATTTTTTTTACTATGAGACATTAGCTCACAGATATATTGCTCATTTACATAGAGCTCAATTTTAAATTCTTGTCCAATCTTTGTGGCACGATATTCAGGGAGACTTTTAAAACGGGCCAGTGTTTCCTCTTGTAGTTTTGTCTTTGGATCGAAGTCTATTAGCTTCTTTTCGCAAAAGAACTTCTCCCCAACTTCCTTCTCATACATGGCCAACACTGTATTTAAATACTCGTCAGCACGGTCAACACCTTGATCAATCGCAATTGCTCCAAGAAGAGATTCGAATAGGTCACAAAGAATCCCACTATTAACTTCTTCCTCTAACTCTCCCTTTCCAACGATTAGGAAAGAAGATAGGCCTAAGAAATTAGATAGGCCGCTAAGGCTCTCTTCATTAACAAGAGCACTACGAAGCTTTGAAAGTTGACCTTCATTCATCTCATCAAAATTTAAAAAGAGATTCTTTGTTACAAATGCACCAAGAACAGAGTCACCGTAAAACTCTAGCCTCTCATAGCTTTTTACTTTTACCTTGGCCTCATGAGCATATGAGCTATGTGTAAAGGCACGCATAAGAAGTGCGTTATCTTTAAAATTTAAATTGAAAGTAGCTAAAAGCTTCTCTTCAATATTTGAATATTTAAGGAATGTATCAATTAAGAATTTGTGATTTTGCTCTATTATACCACTAGCAGTTGTGTCACCTGATTGCTTAAAATTTGCAATCGTGTGCACATAAAATGCATGGGCAAATGGATTACTCTTCCCTTTCGGGCCGAGTGAGGTCGTCTCGAGCATAAATCACCTAATATTGAATTGTTAAGGCCATTTATAATGCTTTATGCCACCATTTGCAAGCTTAAGCTTCTTCTTGTGAAATAATAACAGGTTCGTTAATATATTCAGTAATATACGTAGTTTAAGGATGGATATGGAAATCGCAACTGCCAATAAAAATAAATTAGAAAAATGGCAAAAGGCCTTCTTCAAGAAGATTGAGGCCAAAGGCCGAAGCCTAAATACAATTAAAAATTATCGAACAGACCTGGCCTGTTTTAATCAATATGTTACTGAGAGTGCAAAACAAACAAGTATTGAACACTACTCAATCCCAGAGATTCTAGAGTATGGAAAATATCTTGAGGCCAAGTATAGCTCTGATAACTCACGCCGCCGCCGTGTTCAGGCCTTAAGAATTTTCTTCGATCACTTGGTAGAAGAAGGTGTTTTTAATGCCAACCCTGTTCGAAAAATCCCAACCTCACCAAAGTTTTTGGACATTCCAAGGCCTGCAACTTTCTCTCATATCAAGAGTTTGTGGCATACACTCTTAAATGATCAACGTACGGCCAAGAACGATCTTGAAAAACTTAAGGCCAAGCGAAATGGAATTATTTTTAGTGCCATCTATCTTGGCGGACTTAAAGTAAGTGAGCTTTCAAAAATTAAAGTCTCTAGCTTCTCTTTTAGAGATGAGATTAAAGCCGTTATCACGCATGAAAAGCGTGACCCCTATACGGTTACCTTTCCTGCTATTTTTGGACGACTATTCTATGAATATATCGAGTTACTTGAAAAAGTAAAAAAAGAGCAAGGTCACAATTTTCCTCATCTTCTCTTTAATGCCAATGCCCATAAGATTCTTTCAGGTGGACTCTCGGCCCGTGGAATGGAGTTATTATTTGAAGAGTGGCGAAGTCAGCTAATGATTCAAATTACACCAAAGTCTCTACGTCAGTCTTGTATCTTCACTTGGCTTCATAATGGAGTTAATGAGACGACAATGAAGGAATGGCTAGGAGTCTCTCCTGCATACTCTCTAAAACCATATAAAGAACATATGGATAAGCATTTCTACAATGATCAATTTATTGAACTTGCCATGAATGAAGACAAGCTCATTTAAGATTAGTAAGAATTCTTAATTGGAACAGGTCTGTCATATACAGGCAGGCCCGCATCCTTATCAAGGTGCCAGCGATCAGTATAGAGTTCATCTTTCTCAATTCGATAGAAGTCAAGGTCTTGATCAAGCTTATCTAACTTATAAATAAGTTCAGCTTGTAGGCGAACCTGATCGTTCTTTTTAGAAAGAAGAAGGTTCAATGCCTCATCTTTTTTTCTTTGAAGTTCTAGAATTTGTTTGTCGTAATCGGCTGCCACTTCAACTTGTTTTTGTGAAAAGCCCCATACAAATTTATTCACGTCATTTAACTGAAATGTAAAATCTCTCTTTTTTGCAAGCAGTGATAAACGGTAGCGAGAGGCCTCTTTAATTCTGGCCGCTAGCATCTTGCTATCAAAGACAAGAATCGTTCCTCTTCTTAATGTTGAGTTTTCACCCCAACAGTCCTCAAGATCCTTAGCATAAATAGTTATGTACTTGTCTTCACTGGCGCGAACATGGCCCTTACAACGATCATTATCCATATTTCTTGCGACATTGAAGAAGACAACATCAGATGGCTTAAGAAACTTCACATTGCGTGACTCAACCTGAATTTTAAAAACTGTTGAAGAAGGATCTTTATCGGTAACACGACCAGAAAACTTTGAATAGTCGATACTTGGATCATAGAAAGTATCAAAGCCATGATCATTAATATAATTTTCATAGGCATTATAATCTTTCTTAATATTCTTATTGCGAACATCATCCTTCTTGATGATAAAACCATCAGCATTGGCATGCACCTGGCCTTGGGCCATAATCAATGAAAATACTAGAAGTATTAATCTCATATGTTCATTATAGCGCAAAACGTCTTTACTAAAAGAGGTAGAAAACTTGTCCATTACCCCTGCCCATGTTAAATTTCTTTAGTAAATTTTTATATTTCCCTTAGGAGCAAAGAATGCAATTTTTTATCGATACAGGTGATATCAACGAAATCAAAGAAGCAGCGAAATGGGGCATCATTGATGGTGTGACAACAAACCCATCAATCATTGCTAAAACAGGTCGCTCACAAGTTGAAGTTATCAAGGATATTTGTGAAATCATCGATGGGCCAATCTCTGCAGAAGTTATTGCAACTGACAAAGATGGTATGATTAAAGAAGGAAGTGAACTTGCAAAAATTCACAGCAATATCGTTATTAAGCTTCCATTAACAGAAGACGGAATCGCTGCATGTAAGTGGTTTAGCGAAAACGGAATCAAAACAAATGTAACTCTATGTTTCAGCTCTAATCAAGCTCTATTAGCAGCTAAGAATGGTGCGACTTACATCTCTCCATTCATTGGAAGATTAGATGATATTGGTGCAGACGGAATGACTCTAATCCAAGAAATTCGTCATATGTATGATATCTACGGCTTTGAAACAGAAGTTCTTGCAGCTTCAGTTCGTCACGCAGATCACGTGAAACACTGTTCAATGGTTGGTGCAGACGTTGCAACAATGCCATTTGGTGTAATTAAGTCACTTTTTGGTCACCCTCTAACAGAGAAGGGACTGGCACAATTTCTGGCCGATCACGCGAAGTCACAAAAGTAGTCAACATTTGTCACATCTAAAGAATAAATGTAAATAGTATTTATAATTACGGGGGCTTACGGCCCCCGTTCTTTATTTTTTCTAAATTTAATATTCCAAAGACCGATATCCATTAAAATAGTGCTTACCAGCACATATCCGAGCGTTTCGCTCTTTTATTGGTAAAGGTTTGGGATGAAATTTATTAAATCAACTTTTCTATTAGCGTGTTTTTGTGCAGCGGCTATCTCCTGCGTTGCAGAACCAGATAAGGGGCCTTCACTTAGCACACTCCCACTGCGCTGGAATTCTTCGGCCTTGCCTTTAACAGTCAAAGTCCACAATGACTTTAATATTATCAATGATCTTGATAACGGGTCTGATAACATGCCTCTTGCCGACGAAGATGACGGGGATTACCTAGAATACGACATGATGGAAGAGATGCAAAAGGCATGGAATGATGCCGATGATGCTAGAGACTACTTTGTCTTAGGCCATGGCCAAGCGGCTTCTCGCGATCCGGCCTCAGATCTTGATGATTATTATGATGGAGAAATCGGAATCTATATTACCCAAGATTGGTATGCGGATGTTGGCTTTGGGGTTCTTGCCATCACCTCTTATTTTGCAGAACATAAGGGCGATTACCTAAGAATGGTTCACGGTGATATTATTGTCAATTTACAAGACTATTGGTTCACTTTTGATAAGACCAATGACACTTCTTCTTTCTATGACATGCCCTCTGTCATTCTCCATGAGCTTGGCCACTTAATTGGGCTTAAGCATACCAATTCAAGATCAGTAGAGTCCATCATGTATCCACAATTAGGTGGTGGAGAAAAGAAGAGGTCCTTAAGTTTCTACGACTCAAAAACAATTCAAAACCTCTATGATAATGCAACAGCGATGACTGCTGGAGTTCGAACTGCTGCTCTTGGAAGTAGTGATGAGACAACTAAGTCAGAAGATCCTGTCGATAAGCCTAAACTTATCCATGGCTATATTGAACTGCGTACAGATGGAAATTGTCGCCACTACCAAAATGGTAAACTAATTGATACTCACAAGGCCTTTTAGTCTATAGTGCAAGGTTTGCTCTCTTAAAAATAACGGTAATTTATGGCCTAATATTAGTATGGCCAACGTTCTAGACCACACTGACGACACACAAAAAGCGTCTCTTCCCATTGATGAGGAAACCCTCAAGGATAACTCAAAGCTACTGCTTTGTCCGCAGTGTGATGAACTCTATTTGTTTGAACTTATTGCCCCAAGACAAAAGGCCGTTTGTAAGTGTTGTGGATATACTCTCTACCGTGGCGATAGCACACTTCGCATGGTAAAAGTTCTAACAATCTCCGGACTTTTATTATTCTACCCAGCATTTTTCTTACCTGTTTTAAAAATCCATATGGCCGGAAACAATTTAGAAACATCTACTTATCAATCAGTTTTTGCTTTTACGACGAGTGCTTATTGGCCAATTGCCATATCTGTTATACTCTTTGCTATTTTAATTCCCCTCTTTAGACTTCTCATTTATTTATCAATCGTATTCAAAAATAAGTTTATCAATCAAAATATCGGAAGGCCTCTTCTGAAGTACCTTGCGCCATCACATGAATGGTCTATGGTTGATGTCTACTTTATGGGTATTATTGTTACGGTTGCAAAAATGGTAGATCGCTCTGATGTTGAACTTACTATTGGAACTCTTAGCCTGATCTTGCTTATGGTTAATAACATTCTACTTCAATCAGTTACTCACTTTGATGAATTATGGAAGAAGCTTTATGAGAGGAATTGATCATCAAAAGGCACTGTGTCCTAAGTGCCAAAAAGTAAACTCAATTCTTACCTGTACGAGATGTGGTGCTAAGATTGAGCTTAGAAATTACGAAGGTATTTCTCGTTGTAAGGCCTATCTCATAGCTGCCATTGCCCTCTATATACCGGCAAATCTACTTCCGATAATGACGGTCCTAACGTTTAACAGAGGGACACCAAGAACAATTCTAGGTGGTGTTCTAAACCTAATCACATTAAAAATGTACCCTATTGCCATGATTGTCTTTGCGGCCAGTATAATTGTCCCAATATTTAAAATCATTTCACTTTGGTATATCATTGATAATATAAATACTTTAGATGAGAGAAAAAAGAAGAAGTTAACAAAGCTTTATCGAGTTGTTCATATCGTTGGAAAATGGTCTATGCTTGATATCTTTGTTATTGCCCTCCTTGTTATACTTGTTAATGTTGAATTCATTTCTCAAATAAAGGCAGAGCCTGCAGTGCTCTACTTTACAGCAGTCGTAATACTAACCATCCTGGCGTCAAATGAAGTGGACACAAGATTAATCTGGGATGATAAGGAAAGATATGAGTAACGGTAAACCTCAAGTTGTTAGCAAAAAAGGAATTAATCCAATTTGGTTTTTTCCCGTAGCTGCTGTATCAATTGGGATCTGGCTTTTATACACAAACTTAATGGCACGTGCCTCATATATTACAATCAATTTTAGAAATGCAGATGGAATTATTCCAGGCAAGACAACAATTATCTATAAGGGAACAGTTGTTGGCCGTGTAAAGGATACTGAGCTTAATAAAAATCTCACAAGCGTTGCTGTTCATGTAGAAATGAATCCTCGTATGCGTGATTACTTATCAAAAGATACAAAATTTTGGCTCGTAAGCCCAACTGTAAACCTATCAGGTATCTCAGGTCTAAGTACTATTATTAGTGGTAAGTTCATTAATATGCACCCAGCAAAAGGAAAATTTGTTAGGAATTTTGATGCTCTTAATGAAACTCCTCGCAGTCTTAGAAATGACGGGATTTATATCAAACTCAATGCTAACAAACTTGGCTCAATTTCAAATGGCTCCCCGATTTACTACAATAAGATTCAAGTCGGAGAAGTCACAAGTTACGACCTCGACATAGAAAGAGATGGAGTTGATATTACAGTTTTCATTGAAAGCCGTTATCAAAACCTGATTCATTCGACTTCAAGATTTTACAATGTCAGTGGAATGCAAATTGATGCTTCTCTTGCAGGAGTAAAAGTACGTACAGAATCACTGGCCTCATTAGTCAAAGGTGGTATCTCATTTGTAAACTTTGAAAATGACGACGAAACGATTCTCAAAGAAAATTTTGAAAAGAGCTATAAACTCTACTCTTCTTATGAGGAAACTATCCCTGGAAAGGAGATTGAAATCGAATTTCCTCTAGGCAGCGCAGTATCGAAAGTTAAAACTCCAATTAAATTTAGAAGTATTGTTATTGGATATGTAACTGGTTCAAAAATTGATCGCAATAAGTCGACCCTTACGGTACAGGCGACAATAAAGAAAGAGTTTGAGAATGTTGTAGTTAAGGGAGCAAAGTTTTGGGAAGTAAAGCCTAAGATTTCTCTTAGCGGTATTGAGTCAATCGATGCTCTTACAGGAAATTATATTGCTGTGGATATCAGTCGTTCGAGATATAATAAAGGCAAGCAAACAGATCGATTTAAGGCGCTAAGACAGGCCCCTCTAAAAGAAGTACACAATAAATTTGGACAAAGGCTTAGCCTTTATAGTGATCACAGAAACTCTCTTGCAAAGGGACAAGGCGTTTACTATCGTGGAATTCAAGTTGGTGTTATCACAGATGTTAGACTCAACACTCGTGCAAAGAATGTAATTGCTGAAATCTTTGTAAACTCACCTTATCACAGACTTCTAAAAGAAGAGACGAAGTTTTGGAATATTAGTGGTGTCGATGTAGAATTTGGACTTTTTTCAGGAGCAAAGATAAGCACTCAATCACTAGAGACTCTCCTTTCAGGAGGAGTTGAATTTGCAACGCCAGAGAGATTCTCACAGAGAAAAAAGAACTACTTTAAGATTCACAAGAAGGCCAATAGTGAATGGCTAGAATGGAAACCAATTATAGAATTATAAACATAAAAAAAGCCTCGCATCGCGAGGCCTTTTCATCTATATCGAATAAATTATTAAGCGACTTTCTTATCTTTTTCCACCTCAGGTGCGCCAAGATTATCAAGAACTTCTTGAGAGTAAATTAACTTCTTACGAAGTGCCTCACGAGAGATTCCCATCTCTTTTGCGGCCTTAGACTTGTTTCCAAAGTTTCTTTTAATCTCATTAAGAATCATTTCACGCTCAACAAGAGCAAGACGATCTTTTAGCGGAAGCGTGAAATCAGTGACGTGATCAATCTGTCCAAACTGCTTTTGTTTCATTGAAATATCAACTAGAGGAGATACTCCGTCGTTAATTTCAATATCAGAAATAATATGTGACTTTGGATGATAAAGCACAGCTCTTTCAATGCACTTCTTTAATTCATAAATATTTCCTGGCCAGTCATACTGTAGGATTTGTTCCATAACCTTCTTAGAAAAACTCTTAAGAAGTAAGCCTTGTCTCTTACACTCAACTTTCAAGAAGTACTCAACAAGCATTTCAATGTCATCTTCACGGCGTCTAAGTGGATCAATATTAATTTGTGCTTGTGATAAGAACTCAAAAAGATCACGGTGGAATAGGCCTTCATCAGTTAAGATTCCAAGATCCTTAATCGAAGTTGCCATAATACGACAATCGATACTTACAATACCACCAGGTGTACCTCTATTTGAAATAACTTCAAATAATCTCTCTTGCCATTCGTATGAGAGATTTTCAATATGATTAAGAACGACAGTTCCACCCTGTGTTTTCGAGAAAACACACTGATCTTCATCAGGGCCAAATAGCTGGGCCTCTAATTTATTTATATCTTGTAGTTTACAATTTACAGTATTAACTTCATGTAGTCCGCGCTTACCTTCAAAGTGAAGAACAGTTGCATAAAGATTCTTACCAACACCTTTCTCACCTGTAATAAGAACAGGGCCATCAAGGTCCTTAAGCTTAGAGATTGAACTTCTCATGGACTTAACACCAGCAGTGTTTCCAATGATTGCATACTGGCGATCATATGGAGCTGAGAAACGACGAATCTTTGAATTATTCGAAATTGGGTTAAAGCTATGGAATACTGATGAGAAAACAAGAGCTAAAACTTTCATTGTTTTTTCATCTTCAATTGTAAAACGGTTTTCATTTCGCTTATTAATAACCTCGATTACACCAATGATCTTATCTTCACGGTTATAAATTGGATAACAAATAATAGACTTTGTCGTGAATCCATTTTGCTCATCAAAGGCATTATTAAATCGAGACTCATCACTTTCAGTACAAATATTTAAAGCGACACCTGTTGTGAAAACAGAACCTGCAACACCTAAGCGATAATCAAATTTTAACCCCGTCTTATCAAGCCCTAAAGCGGCAATGGCCTCAAGCTCGTTAGTATCTGGGTTGATTAGAAAGATTGAAGAGCGTTGCGCATTCAAAATACGAATCACCTCTTCAAGCATTGTATCAAGAAATCCTTCTTTATCACCAAAGTGCGTAATATCCTTGAATAGAGAAAGTAAAAGAGAGAACATTTCAAATCCTTCATTTGGATCTGTATAGCGCTCTTTTAATGCTGATTGAATCAGGCAATCTTTTAGTCTTTCTGATGAGAAGCTCATGATATATGATTCAAGAAATTTATTAATTCCTTTTTCAACATCAAGCTCAACACCGTAGATAATCTCTTCATCTTCTAAAACATTTGAAAAGGCACGAACAACTCGCCCTGTTAGATCAAGATGTTTCTTTTTAAACTGTAGAGAAACCTCTAATTCTGTTCCAACAGAAATCCTCTCATGTGTCTTAAAACCAAAACCAGTGACAGAAATATCAACAAGTTTAGCGTCATCGATATACTCGAGATGCCCTACTTCATCTTCTTTCTGAACGAGAAAACGTAAGTTATCCGCTTCCTCGACTGGAATTCTAAATGATTGAAAGAACTTAAATTCTGAAAAACTGGCGAGCATGATAATCCCCTCATTAATGCTTTACGGTTATTAATCGGTAAAATTTGGTTAAAACTTTAGGGTGATGCCCAAAATTATTGGCTATAAATTCTATACGATGGGCCTCATTATGCCCTTATTGCTTGCCTGATGAGCTCACAAGCAATAAGATGTGATATTAAAATTAGTTGTAATATTGGATACTTGCACCATGCGGGGCAGGTTCTCACGCATTTAAAAATTGGATGAAATATGATTTTTGAAGGTTCAGAAAAGAAGGCCGAAATCATCGTTAAAGATGGCCTTAACTTACTAGAAATCCCTGATACTTTTTGGGCCCAGCTAGTTGAAAAAGCGAAAGCGACAATCCTTTCAAGTGTTAAAAATGACAAGTTGAAAGCATTTCTACTTTCGGAGTCCTCTCTCTTTGTTTGGGAAGACAGGATGCTTATTATCACTTGTGGCCAAACAACATTAATTCAGGCCATTGACTTCTTTACTAGTGAGTATGGAAAGGACTCGATTAAACAACTTATCTTTCAAAGAAAGAATGAGTACTTCTCTCATATGCAGCACTCAACTTTTATGGATGATATAAAACTTCTTGAAAATAAATTTAATGGAACAGCATTTCGTTTTGGAAATATTGATGATCATCACAACTATATTTATTTTCTTGACCAAGAATACACTCCATCTGCAGATGATCACACTTTCGAACTTCTAATGTATGAAATCTCTTGCGAAGCAAGAAAACTTCTTACAGATGAAAATGTAACAAAAGATCAAATTAGAAACTTATTAAAATTAGATGAAATCTTACCAGGTTTTGAGCTTGATGATTTTGTTTTCAATCCATACGGCTATTCTTTAAATGCCATCAAGGATGATAACTACTTCACTTGTCACATCACTCCACAAGAAGAGTGTCCATATATTAGTTTTGAAACTGATATCGACATGAAAGAAATTGCAGGAGCTCTTATTGATGCAATGGAACCAATCTCTTATGACTTCATTGAGTTTTGTCCAAATCAAGATGGAAATTGTGGACTCAATGTAAACCCTGGGGAATACAAGGCCAAGACTCAAGTTGAAAGCTATTTAAAATGCGGCTATATCATGTACTTTTCACACTTTTACAAATTACGTACAAACCGCTTAACACCATATAAATTACTTTAAAAAATAAAATCAGGAGACAGTTATGCACAGTAACCTATGGATCGAAGAAAGATATAAAGATTTTTACGGAATGAGATATAAAGTAGAGAATGTTCTTTACTCAAAGAAAACTGAATTCCAAACAGTAGATGTTGTCGAAACAAAGGGGCATGGAAAAATGCTTCTGAACGACGGACTAGTAATGGTAACAGAAAGAGATGAGATCGCTTATCACGATATGATTTCGCACGTGCCGCTTTTCGTTCACCCAAATCCAAAAAACGTACTTGTTATCGGTGGTGGTGACGGTGGAACAGCAAGAGAAGTTCTTCGCCACTCTTCAGTTGAAAAATGTACAATGGTTGAAATTGATGGTGCCGTTTGTGAAGCATGTATGGAGTTCATTCCACAAACTGCCGAAGTTCTTAAAGGCCACCCAAAACTAGATCTAATCATCGGTGACGGTGTTAAATTTGTTCAAGAAACGACAGAGAAATTTGATGTTATCATCATCGACTCAACAGATCCAATCGGACCTGCGGCCCCTCTATTTGGCCCTGAGTTTTACACAAATGTGAACAAGTGCCTTGCCGATAACGGTATCGTTGTTTCTCAAGGGGAATCTCCTTGGTTTGAAGCAGAAATTCAAAAGAGCATGCTAGGTGTTCTAAATGGTATTTTCAAAAATACATTTATCTATAACTTCTCTAACCTAACTTACCCAGGTGGACTGTGGTCATTTACCTTTGCAACAAAAGGTGACACTCACCCAATCAATGACTTTAGAGAAGAAGCGGTAGCAGCAAGTGGACTTGAGTTCTCTTACTACAACGCTGGCCTTCATAAAGCAGCTTTTTACCTGCCAACATTTATGAAGAAAAACCTTGAAGGGCTAATCCAAAACCCTTAGGAAACGAAGGACCTAAAATGCAATACTGGCTCTTTAAAAGCGAACCTGATGCTTTCTCAATTGATGATCTCGCAAGACGTCCAAAACAAACGGAATCTTGGGATGGAGTGAGAAACTATCAGGCACGTAACTTCATGAGAGATGAAATGAAACTTGGCGACAAGGTCTTCTTCTATCACTCAAGTTGTAAGGAGCCAGCTATCGTAGGCCTTGCTGAAGTCGTTAAAGAATCTCATCCAGATAAGACACAATTTGATGAGAAATCGAAATACTTTGACCCAAAGGCCACAAAAGAAACTCCACGCTGGTTTCTTGTTGATATCAAATTTCTAGAAAAATTTTCTAAAGCATTAACGCTAAAAGAAATGAAAGTAGATAGTCGCTACGATGAGATGCCTTTAGTTAAGAAAGGCTCTCGCCTATCCATTATGCCAATCCCTAAAAAGATAGCGGCAACAATTTTAAAAGATATTTCTTAGAAAATTTTAAAGACTAGAGTTTGTAAAAACTCGCGCCCGAAAGTTGTATAACTAAGAAATAAAGTCACAAAGGACAAGACAAGTCCAATTGTAAAAAAGCTTAGTATAACAAGGCCGGTGCGCCCTATAAGTGCCTTAATCGGCTGTTTATAATAAAGAGACAGATGTGAGAGATCATTATGTCCATGAACACCACCAAATTTATACTCCTGAACACCGCCACCTTGTGTGTCTTCAGATGTATTTAAATCGACATCAGATAGGTCCTGAATTGGCATTTCCCACAACTCCTCACACCAGCTTTGTCCGCTGATATGAAGAGTATCGGTAAATGCTTAAATTATTTTAATATTTCGATTATTGAATAATCTGAGATTCTTGAGATATGTGATTAGTAGCTGAAATTACAGTATTTTCTTCAATTAGTTCAGAGTCATCATCACGGCCAATTGTTTCTTCAACTAAATCCATTTTAGTTGCCATAATTTCACTTGCCGCCTCAATTTGTCCTCTAACTTCTTCAATCTCACAAGCAATATCTTGTTTTGAATCTAAGTAAGAATCAATCTCATCACGGCACATAGATAGTTTTTCAATTAGTTGATCCTGATTTCCACGGTAAGTTTCTTCAAGATTTGAAAGTAGGCCAATTACATTATTGAAGAATTTTGCAAGATTACGGCTTAGTCCTTCGAGTTCACTACTACTCTGAGTCATTTCAGAATCATTGAGTAAGCTTGCTTGAACATCAACACGAAAGCTTAGTGTCTTAAGTTGAAAGATAATATCTTTCATATCTTGGAATTCATTCATAAACTTTTCAAAAGTTTCCTGAAATTTAGAATCCCCTTCTTCTGTTTCAATCTTAGCATCACTTTGCTTTGGCAGCTCCTTAATGAACTCAAGAGCTCTTTCTCTTAACTCATTAACTGAATCAACAATAGGCCCCATTCCCTTGTGCCCATCATTGATCACAAGAAGTTGGTCCTTAATATCTTCCATCGTATTTTGAAGTTCAATATTTATTAATTCAAATTGAGAGATTTGCTCTTTTTGACTCTCAACGGCTTCCATTTCTTGTGAGAGCTTGATTTGAAGTGACTTCTTACTATCTTTTAATTCTTTAATTTCATTTGTCAGCCTTTCAACTTCCAGGCGAAATAATTCACTATCATTAAAAAGACGCATTTTTGCGTAATACTCTTTAATCATAGGAATGATAGCAACGATAGCAAGAACACCTGCTACAACCATAAAAATAAGATTGTATAAGCTTCTTGTAATTAGCCAATTATAGATAAGAACACCATGTGTCATTAAAGATAGTGCGCATATAATGATGTAATTCGATTTTGAAGTTGGTGATTTTGGTTGTTTTGGTGGTTTGATTGAATTCTTTTCAATTTTTAAAGACATGTTATCGATCCCTGACAAACTTTCTTTTAATAATACAATAATTATCAAACACTAAAGTAAGTAAGTCAATTATCAGAGACCGATAATTTTTAACAACTTATGACAGTTTTATTTTAAGTAAGTATAGCTTTTGAGACAATCTTCATAGAAGTCTACAAGAGACACACCATCACGAGGACGGATTCTTCCACGCGATACCTGGCGGTCAATATAGCGTTTTACCTTGAATGCCATAAACTCCGGGTTGTACTGCATTGTTGAAAGAACCTGACGTGCAGAATTTCCTTCAACAGTCTCTTCAATATAAAAGCCCTTTGGATCGTCACTATCTGCATAAACGTGAACTTCGTTAACACGTCCAAAGAGATTATGCATATCACCCATTACATCTTGATAGGCTCCAGTTAGGAAAATTCCAATGCGATACTCCTCACCTTCATTAAGTTGATGAACAGCAATTGTCTTTTTGAAACCTTCATCTGGATCATAGAAGCGGTCAATCTTACCATCACTATCACAAGTGATATCTGCAAGAGTTGATCTCTTAAGGGGTTTTTCATTAAGACGTGTTAGTGGAACAACAGGAAGTACCTGTTCAATGGCCCAACTATCACATGCAGATTGGAAAACTGAAAAGTTACAAAGGTATTGTCCACTTAGCGTATTTTCAAGGTCCTGCATTAGTTCCGATTGAAAATCTTCTTCAGGAACTAGTGAATTAATTTCTTTAAGAATACGCAGGTGCATTGTCTCAATTTTCGCACGTTCCTCAAGCTCAAGAATCCCAAGCTTAAAAGCATGAATTGAATCAGTCTTAATTTTTAAAGCGTCATTGTATGCTTCTTGCCAGTTCTTCGTTTTCTCTAAAACCTCACCAACTTGTCTCATTTCTGTAACAAGATTATGTTCGCCGGTTTCTTGCTTAGTTGAAAACTCAATCTTTGTATTATCAATTTCACCAATAATATTAGTGATAACACAACTGTGGTGTGCCGTGATTGCGCGCCCACTCTCAGTGATAATATGTGGATGCTCAACACCCTCTAAATCACATACAGACTTTAGTCCGTAAACGATATCTGTAATATAATCTGTAATTGAATAATTAATTGATGAATCGTTTGTCGAATTCGTCCCGTCGTAGTCAACACCAAGTCCACCACCAACATCAAAGTACTGCAGAGGAGCTCCAATCTTTTGCATCTTACAATAGATACGAGAGCCCTCTTCAATTGCTTCTTTAATCGAGCGAATATCAGTAATTTGAGATCCAATATGAAAGTGAAAAAGCTTTAACATATCCAAGCGGTCATGCTTTTTTAGGAACTCAATCGCTAGGATAATTTCTGAAGTCGTTAAACCAAATTTCGCTTTATCACCACCACTTGACTCCCATTTCCCGCGGCCCTTAACAGACATGCGGCCACGAATTCCAATAAATGGAATAACCCCATGTTCCTTACCTAGTTCAACAAGCATACGAAGCTCAGAGAATTTTTCGATAACAACAAAAACTTTACGCCCAAGCTTTGCGCCAAGAATGGCAAGCTTTAGATAGTCGCGATCTTTATAGCCATTTAAAACTGTAAGAGAGTCGGCGTTATTATTATAGGCAAGGGCCGAAAGAAGTTCAGGTTTAGAACCAGCTTCAAGCCCGTAGTTGTAGCGAGAACCAGCATCAACAATTTCTTCGACTACTTCTCTCATCTGGTTTACCTTTACAGGGTAAACACCAAAGAACTTCCCACGATAATCTTCATCATCAATTACCTTTTGAAAGGTATTATTTAAAAGCTTTACTTGTGAGCGTAAAATATCATGAAAACGAATTACTAAAGGAAGTTGAATTCCTTGTTCTTTTGCTTCTTCAATAACGTCATTAATAACGATTCCAACATTCTTATTAGGGTTTGGAGTCGCTTTAAGTTGTCCATTTTCTTCGATCTTAAAATAACCATTACTCCACTTACTTACGTTGTAGAGGCGGTCAGAATCTTGAATTGTCCAAGTCTCATTTGTCATTTCTTAAATTTCCTTTTCTTACTAAGACTTCGTTTTGCTCGTTAGAAGTAAGATCATCTCCCTTACAACTTTCGCAGCAAAAACAGAACTATTCCCAGAAGAGTCAATCTCTGGAGCTAGCTCAACAATATCACAACCTACTATATTCTTTTCTAGTAGGATTTTTACAAAACTAATAAATGAATGAAAGTCTTCTCCACCTGGCTCCGGTGTTCCAGTTCCTGGAAAGAAGCTTGGATCAAAGTAGTCCAGATCAAGAGTTAAATAAACAGGACGATCAGCAGGGATCGCACGAACTCGGTCTAAGAACTCTGCGCGAGACTTTGCAATTGTTCCATTCTCATTCATATACTCATATTCTTCTTTCGTACCAGAGCGAATTCCATATTGAATAAGACTATGCTTTGGCCCAAAGTGATCAAGGCTTCGCTTAATAATTGAAGCATGTGAGTAGTGGTAACCAAGATAACCATCACGAAGATCAGCATGCGCATCTAGATGAATTAAAACAAGGTCTTCAAAGTCATGAAGATACTTTTTAATTGGAGCATAAGAAATTGAATGCTCTCCACCAAGAGTCATAATTTTAATATCGTTTTCTTTTAAATTAATGTGATCAAAATTCTCTTCGAAACAAGCTGTCGCAACCTTCCAACTCTCCTCCTGTTGATCCGCAACCGGAAGGTTTCCAAGATCGTAGAAAGTGCAATCTTCTGTAGAAAGATCAAGATATGGTGAATAAGTTTCGATACCATCGGAAACTTCTCTTAAAGCATCTGGCCCTAAGCGTGTCCCTTTTCTGAAACATGCAGTTCCATCAAAGCCAAAACCAACAAGATTAACACTATGAGGTCTTACTTCGTCAGTAACAATTGCCATATCGTAAGGCGTCTGTGGGGCCTCTAGGCCCGCTAATTTCCATAAGTTCTTTTCCATAGGCTACTAATAAATCCTAATGGAATTTGAGTCAATTTAAATTGATATGAAAGTGTAAAAAAGTGGCCCAAAATTGCTTTTAAGTCACTAAAATGACTAAACTTTAATCAATCTGATTCTTTCTGGCCGTAACTTCAGTACGAGTCATTGGAGCATGGAAAACTGCGAAGTCAATTGACTCACGAAACATCTTCCAATACTTCTTATGATTGCGGTTATCACTTGAAGGAAGCTCAAGTGTATAAGTTGGTATCTTTCTCTCATTACCAGCATAGTTTCCTAAACTTCCAGGAAAGAAAGGATAGTTCTTCACACGATATCCATTGGCCTTCTTACTCATTGTATTAAGAAGTTCTTCGGCCTTTAGCGCAAGCCCATCCTCTTCATGAATATGATTAGAAACCACTGGCCCATCATAGTCGAGAATCGTTAATGGGGCGTGAACTGTAATAATCTTATTTGGGTTATAACGTGAGATAATATTCACTTGAAAGATCGTCTCTTGTTCTGAGTTTGCAACCTTTCCAGGATACCTGCGCTTGGCAGCTCCATAGCGAGTCTTCCATAAGTGTAGGGCCTTCTTCTCCCAATCCCTAGTCGGAAAATTTCTATTAGGATCAATCCCACGCGAGTTTGTTCTCGTTGGCCTTCTCTTAAAGAACGAGTCTGGAGAGACAATTGGGGCAACAGCAACAAGATTATCTTTTAACTTCTTTTGTCCTTCAATCGTAGCAACCTCATGATAAAGGTGGTGTAAAATATCGAAACAAAACTTGATAGGAGTGATTTCGTCACCATGAACACCACATAGAACTAAAGTCATATTCTTAGGCTCTTGCTTGTGTTCTTCCTCATCCCCAAAAACTGTCCACATAATTGGACGGCCTTGGTGCGTGTCTCTAACGTGAATCCATTTATAAGACTCACAGTGAGACTTCCCCCATCCATACTTATTGAATTTCTTATCAATATCGCCACAAAATGACTTAACACGCTTTGTATTTTCAACAGTTGAAAATTCATTCTTATGAGAGTGATCTGTGAAATCTAAATTTTTACTGACTGCTTCTTTCTTAGGATGCTCAATTCTTTTTCTTGCGACTTCACCTTGCTGGCCAACTTCTGGTGCACTTGATGTCTCATGTCCATGTTGGTTATTTTCAATAACCTCAACACCAGAACAAGAAAGTAAAACGATAAATAAAGAAAATAGAATTGTGTAATTAAATTTTGAGAATCGATTCATAGCTACCATTAAGGCCAAATTAATATAGTGTTATAATATCATATATAATTTATAGATATTCAATATTTTAGTGAGATATTACGCAATATGAAAAGCCAAAACTTACTCATTTTGACAACCAACCCAAGGCTTTATGCCTGTACTCAACTCGAAGCAGCGATCACAGAAGCGACTCATTCGTGCCGATACTCTGATCCTTACTCCGTAACTAACCAGGAGTTGGCCTGGGCCGATGTTGTAATCAATCGTAACACAGGATTGAACTATAATGATGATGACCTTGAAAAATTGGCCATACTCGACAGACAAAAAATCATTAATCCTCTTACTTGTTCACGTATACTAAGGGATAAGTTTGAACAGTGGTTATTCTTTAAAGAGGTGCTTGGTCTATCTCAACTAATTGAGACCTATTCACTTAAGAAGACCCCTACCTACGCCAGCAAGCAAAATAAATGGATTATCAAAACAACGCGAGGTCAGCAGGCCAAGGGTGTCTATCCATCAACAGATATCATTAATGATCGAAAGAAGTTAATTGATAAAGGAGATCTCAACTATATCATCCAGCCCTATATTGAATTGAAGTCTGAATGGCGAGTTCTGCTATTCAAGGGCATATCTTCAAAGAAAGTAGAAAAACTCATTATTAGAAAATTACCAAAGAATTCACAAAATGATTTTCATATTCTAAATTTTGCTTCTAGTAGCTGTGAAATTATCCAAGAAGACAAGACACCACAACAAGTACTTTCCATCGCACACACAGTTGCAGAAAGTCTCGACTTCTACTTCATCAGTATTGATATCTTGGAGGAACAAGTAGGCGGCTTTCGTCTAATCGAAGTCAACGGATGCCCTGGAATGGCCCATAGTGACGAACTACTCCTCACCTCAAAGTATCAAATGACCATGGCACAGCTCTTTACGAAGAAAGTCATAAATAACTGAAATCACATTTCAGAAACCAAATATATTTATCACGTGTCAATTTTTTGTTTGATTATTAAAACTTTTGACGATAAGATCAAATGAGGAGACAAGTTAATGTATATTTGTATATGTAACGCCATTACACAAGATATGCTCGATAATGCAATCAAGCAGGGACAGACAGAGAAAGAGGTTATCAATAGCCTTGGTATCGGTAACTCATGTGGTGTTTGCTTATTAGAACAAGTTTCTGCAGGCCTTGCGAAGAAAAACCTTAAAGCTAATCAGAAAGAGCTGGCCAGTGAAGTTAAGAATAACTTAACTACAGTCAAAAAATAAAATCCTTGAAACACATCCCAATCTTCTATAGCATTAATCCATAGTAAATTATTGAAAGGGATTAATCATGAAAGGTGATCAAGACGTAATCAAAGCATTAAATAATGTTCTTACAAAAGAATTAACGGCCATTAATCAATACTTTCTTCATGCAAGAATGCTTGAGGACTGGGGACTCGATAAGATTGGCCACCTTGAATACAAAGCAAGTATCGATGAGATGAAATACGCTGATGAAGTAATTAAGAGAATTCTATTCTTAGAAGGACTACCTAACCTTCAAAAGCTTGAAAGAATTAGAATTGGTCAAAACGTGAAAGAGATCATCGAAGCAGACCTTGAAACAGAAGCTGAAACTGTACCTTTGCTAAAAGAAGCAATTGAGCTTTGTGAAAAGAAGCAAGATTATGTTTCTCGTGATCTTTTATCTAAGATCCTTGACTCAGAAGAAGAGCACGTTGATTGGCTTGAAACTCAACTATCACTTATTGAGAAGGTTGGAATTGAAAATTACATGCAATCACAAATTGAAATGAAAACTGGACACTAGTCCCTAGTTTAAATAAAAGACAAAAAAGCCTCGCTTAGCGAGGCTTTTTTTTATGTACAGGATGTACGGTATGTCTGCGGGAGGCAGGAGCCGGAGCAGACTACGCTTTTTCTTCGATTGGTTTTGGAAGTCTAGCAATCATAAGAATTGGAATGATCAAAAAGATACTTCCCAGATAATATGGTGCTGCTGAACTATAGCGCCAATAGACAAGAGATGCCACGATTGGCCCAATAACTCTTGCTAATGCTCCAAGGGATCTAAAGACACCAATAACATGCCCCTGACTTTGTGCCGGTGAATACATCGAAACAAGTGAAGTTAAGCATGGGATTACTAGAGATGATCCAACAGCTAAGAAAAAGAGACCAGCATATACGAGCCAAGAAGATTCAGCTAGGCCAATGAGAACAAGGCCTGGAATAATTGTCACAAGACCTTGAAGTGCCATACGCTTCTCACCTACTGTATGGGCCTTACGGCGAACATATCCACCTTGAACAAGTGCTAAGATAAGTCCAATAAAGATAAACATATAAGCGTTATCCATTGATGAGTAACTTAATCTTTCAGCTGCAAGGAAAGTTAGCGTAAATTCCATCCCACTAAATGCTAGTAGAAATAAGAAGTAACCAAAGTTTGTTAGGTTAACACCTTTATATGGAAGTGGCTTAAAAAGTGTAATTGGATTTGCACTTCGCTCACTCTCATGTTTTCCACGTTTTTCTTCTGGTAGTGTTTCATCAAATTTATTAAATAAGTTGATTAAGTTAAATAATGAAAGAACACCTGCCACAATTGCGGCCATCGAAAATGGATTCACGCCGTAATCAGCAAGTACAGGGTAGATCTTAGTTAGATCAAATAGAGATAAAATCCCACCCATTGCAGGCCCAATGATGAATCCTAGCGCGAAGGCAATACCAATAGTGGCCATCCCTTTCGAGCGGTTCTTATTAGTTGTCACATCGGCCACAACAGCAGTTGCTGTCGAGATATTTCCACCCATGATCCCGCCAATAAAGCGAGCAATAATTAGGATCGTAAAATTACCTGCAACGGCCCAAAGAACATAACTGATAAACAAACCAAAGACTGAAACTAGTAGTACAGGCTTTCTTCCGATACGATCTGATATTGTACCCCAAATTGGTGCGGCAACAAATTGTAATAGTGAATAAAGTGCTCCAAGCGCACCACCAAAGAGTACGATGGCCGAGAAGTTACTTGCTCCTCCAGCTTGAGTTAGTGTATCGATAGAGCCAAAGATAGCTTTTAAGAAAACATTATCAGCATCAACAGTTAAGTAATACTTAGCAAGTGCTGGGAATAGCGGGAAGATAATCGAGAATCCCACAAGGTCTAAGAATAAAGTTAAAAAGACGATCTTAAGCGACTTCTTAGCATTATCACTTAATGGCTCCGATTCCATTGTTTGCTTTGGCATATCCATGTATTTTTCCTCTTCTAATTGATACTCTATTTTTTCAACATCTTTTGGGTTTTCACAAAGTGTTTCAACGTAATTAGCAAAGCCTTTGGCCCAATTTTCATCATCATTCAAGCATTCAATTGCATGAATGTGAGTACCATACTCTTCAACTTCTTCTTGTAGCTCAGTTCCAATCTCATCAATAGTTTCTAAGCAATCAGCAACGAAGGCCGGGCAATAAACGGCAATATTCTTTGCGCCACCTTTTGCAAGATTCACAGTGTATTCATCTGTATATGGAGTCAACCACTCTTCACTTCCAAAGCGAGATTGGTAAGTCATGTGAATTTTATCTGACTCAATTCCAACCACACCTTGCTTAATAAGCTCGAAAGTTTCAAAGCAGTGCTGATAGTATGGGTCTTTCTTATAGATAACTCTCCTCTTTGGGATTCCATGAAAAGAGATCACTAATTCATCAATGCTTTCATTGGCAAGTTTCTCATTAATTTTTGCAATTGAGTTATCAATAAAAGCATGGAGACGGTGAAAATTTGTAATCACTTCAAAGTTTGGAATTCTAACTTTCGTCTCTAAAAGTTTTCCAAAGAAATCAATTCCACTGGCAATTGTTGATTCCGAATATTGCGGAAACATTGGTATGACAATTAACTTTTGAGCTGGATCTTTTCTCTCATCAAGCTCTTTTTCCCACTTTGCATAAACGTCAGCAACCTTAGGTCCACAAAGTAAGAAGGCATGTTCGACTTCAATATGCTCAGGAGTTAACTCATTCACTCGATGAGTAAACTCACGAGTAATTCTCGTTAATGGAAACTCACTTCCTTCCCAAATTCTTTTATATAATGCAGCTGACCTCTTTGGCCTAAATGGGAGAACAAAGAGATTTAAAATTATTTTCCAAACTCTTGGATCAATATCGACCACTCTTGGGTCTGCCAAGAATTCTTTTAAGTATTTTCGTACATGTGATGTTGACGGAGACTCGGGAGATCCAAGTTGAACAAGAACAACTTTAGTAACCTTGTGCCCACCTTTTTTACCAGCTGGAAATGTTAAATGATCATGACGCATTGCCATTGTTCCTTGATAGTGTTAAATTAAGTAAATATAACCTATCAAAATAATTCAAGAGAGTCGATAAATGTCAGCATCGAAAAAATCTATTAAACAAACCAAAACAAAATCAAAAGCTAAACAATCTCCAAAAGGGAGAAATGTAAAAGAGCTGGATGCCTTCGCACTAGGTTCAGCAAATACAGAATACCCTGACACATATGCTCCAGAGGTTCTAGAGGCCTTTGACAATAAGAATCCAGGAAGTGATGCTTGGACGACATTTGTGTGCACAGAGTTCACATCTTTATGCCCAAAAACAGGTCAGCCAGACTTTGCTCGTATCTACATTAATTATATTGCAGATAAAAAGATGGTTGAGTCTAAGTCTTTAAAGCTATACCTATTCAGCTTTAGAAATCACGGTGACTTCCACGAAGATTGTGTGCAAAAAATTTGTGACGATTTAACAAAGCTTATGAAGCCAAAATACGTTGAAGTTATTGGTGAATTCACACCTAGAGGTGGGATTTGTATCTACCCATATGCCTCAAATTCCAACAATAAGAAGATTTATAAGGATATTCGTGCAAAAAGATTTAGCGAATATGCTCCAGGTAAGTATACAATGGACTTATCTAAAATTTATTAATTTAGCTTGAAATGAGGAAAATATGAGCCTTGGAATTACAGAAAGTTTAATTATCCTAGCTATCATTATTCTACTATTTGGAGGTAAGAAGCTTCCAGAACTTGGTAAGTCTCTAGGAAAGGCCATTACAGGCTTTAAGCATGGACTTAAGGAAGAAGATCAGCAGGACAATACTAATACTGCCAGCAAAATCGAAGACCAAACAAAGAACGTAAATAAGAATAGCTAGATTCTAATTTTGTAGAACAGTTATTACCTGCTTAAGGGTAAACGGTTTTGGTAGAATTCCACTAACACCTTTACCCTTAATCGTATCAGAATTAATCGAACAATCACCAGTTGCAAGAATAAAAGGAGGCATCTTCTCTTTTAGAACTCCCTTTGCTTGCGAGGCAAGCTCCATCCCATTCACTTCTGGCATTTGGTAATCCGAGATAACATGCGAATACGTATGTTCACCTAGAGCACTTAAGGCAGCACTTGCATTTGCACAAGCATCGACCTCGTAGCCTTCCATCTGTAAAGCATCTTGTAAAAGCTCTAAAATTTCAATTTGGTCATCTACCAATAGAATACGTTTTACTTCTGGATTTGGTGAAATAGACATTGATTCAATCATATATATGCTCTCTTTTGTTTAAACAAAAATAAAAAAACCTATCTTTCGATAGGTCTTTTTAAAACACAATATTTGTTGATTCAAGTAAATTATTCTATAATTTCTAAAACAGATCTTTTTTTCAACTTTGTTGAAGCAGCATTAAGAATAGTTCTTAGTGCGCGAGCTGTTTTCCCTTGCTTCCCAATAACTTTACCAAGGTCAGTTTTATCAACCTTAAGTTCGATAACTGTTGTTTGTTCTCCAACAATCTCGTTTACTTCTACTTGCTCTGGCATATCAACTAATGCGCGACTAACTGTATCGATTAAGTCTTTTAACTCACTCATCATGAACTCCTTCTACAAAAATGCCGTTTATGCTTTTTTAAATGAAAAACAAAAATTACTAGTTAAGAGTAACTTTGTTCTTCTTTAGAAGTGTTCTTACAGTATCAGAAATTGTAGCACCTTTACCAATTAGCTCAGAGATTCTCTCAGCTTTGATATCGATAAGGTTATTTTCTTTAAGTTGTGGGTTATATTGACCTAATTTCTCGCTGAATTTTCCGTCTCTTGCATTTCTTGAGTCAGCTGCAACGATTGTGTAAATAGGCATGTGAGTTCTACCACCGCGTTGTAATCTAATTGTTAACATTAAGTACTCCTACATCAATTTGTAACGCTTATAATAAATATATTAAATAATTCCTAAATAAATAATTGATTTTAAAAAGATAAGCAATATCTTTTTTCAAATTTTTAATTAGAAACGTAATGTATTAAAATATATGCCATATGACAAGCAAAGAAAGCGAAAGTGCAAAATTTATCGACCTTCACGGCCATTCAGGGCCGAACAAAACAGCTCCTATTGAGGATTTGCGCATTTATTCCTATTCACCGCAAATCAATGACTTACCTAAAGAAGGCCAATACTTTAGCGCTGGAGTTCACCCATGGAGGCTTAAAGAGGCCCTCAATAGCTTTGAGGAAGTTAAGAAGCTATGTCGTATGGAATCATGTCTTATGGTTGGAGAAGCCGGCCTTGATCGCGCTATCGATAGTGATTTAGCGACACAAGAAAAAGTCTTTAGGTGGCATATTGAATTGGCCAATGAACTAAACAAGCCTCTTATAATTCATAATGTAAGATGTCTGTCTGAGATATTTCGCCTTCATAAATCTTATCCGGGCCATACAGCATGGGTTCTTCATGATTTTAATGGAACAATCAAAGATATGAACGACTGTCATGAGCGTAGAGTGTATACTGGCCTTGGTCCCCGCTTCTACGAGTCGTCTAATGCAAAAATTAGCAGCACCATCTTGAATAATAAAGTGGACTTAGAGTATATCTTCTTTGAAACTGATGACCGTCGTGATCTTGAAATTTCAGATATCTATCGAGAATTCGCAAAAAGACAAGAGCTCGACTTAGCAGATCTAAAGGAACAAATTTGGCACAACCTCAGACGCCTTCTTGGCAAAAATTTAACGACTTAATCGAGTTTAGAGCACTTCTTGCTCCTATGGTTGGCCTTTCACATGTTGCTCTTAGAGATGCCCTCAGGCCATACTTCCCAAAGGATGTAAAAACCTTGTGGGCCACAGAAATGCTAAACTCAAGAAGGCTACCTGAGCAGATTCTTGGGGAGACACCAGAAACGTTAAAAAGCGAAAATGACTATGGACTCTACCCACAAATACTCTGCAATGAAGAAAGATATATTGAAAAGGCGATCCCAAAGCTAGAGGCCTGGGGAGCCAACGCTATTGATATCAATATGGGCTGCCCTGTGAAGAAGGCCCTAAAGCATAATTACGGTGTTTCTTTAATGGGCGACACAAAGTATGCATCAAGTGTTGTTGAGATGGTTAAAAGACATGCTACGGTTCCTGTCTCAGTGAAACTTAGGGCCGGTCATCAAAATGATAAGAACTTTCTTTTGGACTTTTGTTGTGCCCTTAAGGAAGCTGGAGCAGACTGGCTCATCTTACACCCAAGACTAGCGGCCCAAAAAAGAAAGGGTGTTGCAGATTGGGAGCAAATCAAATTCTTACAGGAAAGTATCGATCTTCCAATTATTGGTAATGGAGATATTCAAGATCATGGTGACATTGCTCAAATGTTAAATGAAACAGGTTGCCAAGCAGTTATGCTAGGACGCTCTTTAACGGCGAAGCCTTGGCTAATAACACAATTTGCGGCAGATCAAGGATATGAGCTCGATGAATTCCAAAAACAATTTCTAAGCGAAGACCCTCACCTTCATGCTCGCTACTATGGTGAATTTGTGAAAGCCTATATCAATGCATGCTTCAAGTATTATGAACCAAAGGCCGCACTAAAGCGCATTCGCTTCTTTTTGAAAGTTGGGCATGTATGGCTTAACTTTGGCCATAGCTTTACTAAGAAGGTTTTTGGACTAGAAAGCGCGCAAGAATATAGCGATGCTATTGATCTCTATATGAATAACTCTTCCTTAAAAATTTCGAAAAGAACGAATCTACGTTACTAGTGTTCGCAGTGGTTACAACGGCAAAGCTTAATATTCAGTAAGTGCGCAGCTATAAGAGCTAGACCACCAATGATTGAAGCGACAACTTCAACAGTCCCAATTGCATGAGAGTGACTGTGCATGTGCATATGACCAGCGTGTTCGGCCAAGAAGTATTGATTAAAGTGACCAACTAAAATAGCGGCCATCCCAAGAATACCAATAAAAAGTGGTCTCTTATCATTGTGAACTTTTAGGTTCTTGATAAAAGCATAAAGACCAACTGGAACAATAATGAGAATAGCGAGACTATGAATCAGTGGATTTTCAAAAAAAGTGGCAAGGGACGGAACAAAGATAATCAGTAATGGAATTGCCATGCAATGTAGGCAACATAAGACAGAAACGAGCAGTCCTGCGCGATCCGCTGATTCATCATATTTAGCTGTTTTAACTTCTTCCATTTTGTTGTCCATAAGCGTCCAATTGATTGATATATGTATATATAGAGAATTCTGTGACTCAAAGCAAGTAATTATTAAAAAATTACCATCATTAAAGTGTTGAAAATACTTTCTAATACGATACACTTGTAACGTAATATTATTTACGTGTATCAAGATAATCTTGCTACAGGGGGAAAAAATGAGTGGTTTAGACGATTTTTTAAAAAAGAAGAACAAACAGGCCAAGCATGCACTAACATCATCAAGTGATGAGATTGTGAAGAAGTGTAGACACCTGTTAGAAAGAATCCAAGATGAAGGTAGTGAGAAATACGACGAGCTATATGCTCTCTTTCGCTTTCGCTACGACAAAGTAAATGTCCAGAAACATAAAGTTGAGAAATTCTTAGAAGAGCTCCAACAAGAACTAGATCGTCTTGGAAAAGACCCAATTAAAGTTCTAGCAGAATACGATAAGCTGATCGAAAAAGAGCTTGAGGCCATTGGGCATATTGAAACTTATCAAAATGTTAAGAAGTCGACAAAGAAGGCAATTAACAGAATGGCAAAAGCCGCAAAAGAGGTTTCAGATGATGTTGAAGAAGCCGTTGAGGAAGTTAAGCGAACAACGAAGAAAGTGGCAAATGACCTAACGAAGAAAGCCCAAGACGCTAAAAAAGAAGCAAAGAAAGTCGTCAAGAAAGCGACGAAGAAAGTAGCTAAAAAAGTAGAAAAGAAAGTAGCCAAAAAGACTGCTAAGAAAGTAGCTAAGAAAACGGCCAAGAAGACTGCAAAGAAAGTGGCTAAGAAAACGGCAAAGAAGACAGCAAAGAAAGTAGCTAAGAAAACGGCCAAAAAGACTGCAAAGAAAGTAGCTAAGAAAACGGCCAAAAAGACTGCAAAGAAAGTAGCTAAAAAAACGGCCAAAAAGACTGCAAAGAAGGTAGCTAAAAAGACTGCAAAGAAAGCGGCACCTAAGAAAGCAGCCAAAAAAGTAGCTAAAAAGACAGCAAAGAAAGTAGCTAAGAAAACGGCTAAGAAAACGGCTAAGAAAACTGCAAAGAAAAAATCAAAATAAAAAACAAGGCCCTCGTTTGAGGGCCTTTCTTATAAAAGAGCATGAGCTATTGAGAAATAGATAATGATTCCCGTCACATCACAAATCGTTGCGACAAAGGGAGTTGAGGCCGTAGCAGGGTCAAAGCGAAGCTTCTTAAGTAGAAATGGCAGCATTGAGCCTACAAGTGTCCCCCACATGACAATACAAATAATGCTACATCCAACAATAAGAGAGATTTTTGCAAAGTTTACACCATAGGCTTCATTTGCATGTGGCCAGAAGTAGATTCTCATAAAGCCAAAGATCCCAAGAATAAATCCCATAAAAAGACCTGATCCAAGCTCTCTAAAAAAGACACGAAGTGAGTCACTATTTTTAACCTCACCAAGGGCAAGGGCGCGAATAACAAGTGTTGATGCTTGAGCACCTGAGTTTCCACCAGATGAAATAATAAGAGGAATAAAAGTAACAAGCGCAACAGTATGAGCAATGGCCGCTTCAAAATGAGTCATGGCCGTGGCCGTAAGCATTTGGCCGATAAAAAGTATAACTAGCCAACCAAGGCGCTTCTTTGTCATTTCAAAGAATCCAACTTCAAGGTAAGGAGCATCAAGAGATTCAACGGCCGCAATCTTTTGCATATCTTCTGTCGTCTCTTCTTCGACCGCTTTAATAATATCGTCAATTGTGATGATCCCTTTCATTCGGAATTCTTCATCAACAACCGGCAGAACGACTTGTTCGAAACGACTGAAAACTCGACCAATCTCCTCCTGATCCATATTATCAGGGATAGCAATTAGGTCATCACCTGTTGTCATTAATTCAGAAATCTTTTGGCCATCACGAGCACCAAAAAGCTCACGCAGAGAAACCACTCCAACAAGTTTTTGAGCTGTATCAATCACATAAGTATAATAAATCGTCTCAACATTACTAAGTGTTTGGGTACGGATATAACGAATGGCCTCTTCCACCATCATATTCGCGCGAAGACGAATATAATTAGAGTTCATCAGACCACCGGCAACGTCTTCGGCGTAGGCCATTAGGGCCATAACTTCAACGCGGGCATGTTTAGCTAAGAGAGATAGAGTCTCTTCAACTTGTTCATGATCAAGAAGCTGTAAAATATCGGCCAAGTCATCATAGGCCAAATCATTTGCCCAACGCCTTTTAAGATCCCGGTCAAATTGTTCAAAAAGATCGGCTTGATAATTCGAATCAAGTGAGTCAAAGAAGTCTTGGGCCTCTTCTTCTGACATACTATTAAAAGTCGACAGACGCTCGGACTCAGAAAGAGAAGGCCAATCTTTTAAGGCAATACCAATTTTGGTAAATTGCATTGTATTCTCAATTTCTGGATGAGTTTCATTTGTCATTTAATTTGCTCCCACAAAATACTAATCGACATTCCAAGTGCAAACTTAAATAAAATTAGCTAGTTAGATTTTCACATCACAATTTTATTGGAACTTTAAAAAATGGCGCGCCATCTTCTTCACTAAAAATGAACTCTCCCCCATTCATATTGTATTGAATACTAGGAATCAAAAGTCTAGGAGCACTTAAAACAGCATCACGAGATGTTCTAAAGTCTAAGAACTCATCTTTAGTAGTACTTGCCTTACATTGTATATTATTGCGTTTTTGCTTGCCGACAGTTGTCTTAAACATAATCTCACGCCCACCAGGGCCGTAGTCATGGCCGACGTAGATACTACAATTATCATCGAGAGAGTAAATTTTTTGAATTGATTCATAAAGGTCGTCTGCACTTCCTTTTGGAAAGTCACAACGGCCAGTTCCCATATCAGGCATAAAAATAGCATCACCCACAAAGAGTGCCTCTTTATTTATATAAAGACTCATACAAGCAGGAGTGTGCCCTGGTGTCTCAATAATTTCGACTTCAAGATCATCAGCTACCTTAAAAACCTCACCTTCACGAGTTAATAAATCAAATTGAGAGCCGTCCTCTTTCACTTGAGAACGGAAAGCTTCATTAAAGACGTTTTGTACCTTTTTGATATTTTCATGAATGACAATCTTCGCACTAGGGTAATATTTCTTTAGGCTTGATGCACCAGAAAGATGATCCGCGTGAACATGAGTTTCAAAAATATATGAAAGCTCAAGATCTTTCTCTTTTAAGAACTCATCGATCAGTAAAACTTCTTTTGTTGACACAGAACCACTTGCGTAGTCGAAGTTTAAAACAGGATCGACTACAATGGCCCTCTTTGAAACCAAAGAGTAAATGATATAAGTCAGAGTATTAGTGTCTTTATCAAAAAAAGAGTGGATCAACATTTAAAATTCTCCTAATCCTTGAGGGTATATTTGCACCGCGCATCACAAAATGAAATTCACTTAAAAATTCACTTAAGTTTTGGTGATTAAAGGATTATAATCCAATCAAATAACATTTTAAAATTTTTATTAAATTAGACAAAGGAAATGTATCAATGTCAGCATTACGCTTTTATTTGACTAACTCCGTTGCTAAAAAGCAAGTAATGGGAGTTACGGGACTACTTCTGTGTGGTTTTCTACTATCACACATGCTTGGTAACTTTTTACTAATGGTTGGGGCAGACGCTTTTAACAAGTACGCTTACACGCTTACTTCTAACCCACTAATCTACGTTGCAGAAGCTGGTCTTCTTGTAATCTTTTTAACTCACCTCTTTATGGCCCTGAAACTTACGATGGAAAATAAAGCAGCTCGTCCGGTTAATTACTACATGAAGCAACCAACAGGACGTGGAGCAACTTTCGCATCTTCAACAATGCCATACACTGGTATGCTAATTCTTT
The DNA here is from genome assembly GCF_050955245.1 of Halobacteriovorax sp. GFR8. Lineage (NCBI taxonomy): Bacteria > Pseudomonadati > Bdellovibrionota > Bacteriovoracia > Bacteriovoracales > Halobacteriovoraceae > Halobacteriovorax > Halobacteriovorax sp. GFR8. The sequence continues at coordinate 1,759,064 of NZ_JBPBLR010000002.1, forward strand.
TCTTCATCATCATGCACTTAATTAACTTTAAGTATGGTGCTGTATATATGACAACATTAAATGGAATGGAAGTTCGTGACCTTTACAAGACTGTAATTGAGTACTTTGCTTCTCCTCTTAATGTGGGAATGTATGTAGTTTTCATGATTGTTATTGGAATTCACGTATCTCACGGGTTCTGGTCAGCATTCCAATCAATTGGATTTAACCACCCTAAGTATATGCCAGCGATCAAGTTTCTTTCAAAACTATACGCTGTTGTCTTAACTGTTGGATACTCAACAATCGCAATTTGGTGTCACGTTAAGGGAGGAATGTAATGACTAATATGAATATCAAAAAAATGGATGGAAAAGTTCCTGCTGGTGACGATATCACTAAGGTATGGACTCAACATAAATTCAACATGAAACTTGTTAACCCTGCCAACAGACGTAAGTTTGAAGTAATCGTTGTTGGTTCTGGACTTGCTGGTGCATCTGCGGCAGCAACTCTTGGAGAGCAAGGTTACAATGTTAAGTGTTTCTGTCTTCAAGACTCTGCAAGACGTGCTCACTCGATTGCAGCTCAAGGTGGTGTTAACGCTGCTAAGAACTACCCAAATGATGGTGACTCAATCTGGCGTCTATTCTACGACACTGTAAAAGGTGGAGACTATAGAGCGCGTGAAGCTAACGTTTATCGTCTAGCTGAAGTTTCAAATAATATTATCGACCAATGTGCGGCTCAAGGTGTTCCTTTTGCTCGTGAATACGGTGGAACTCTTTCTAACCGTTCATTTGGTGGTGCTCAAGTATCACGTACATTCTATGCTCGTGGACAAACTGGTCAACAGCTTCTACTAGGTGCTTACTCTTCTCTAATGAAAGAAGTAGGTCGTGGTAAAGTTCAAATGCTAACTCGTCGTGAGATGGTTGACCTAGTTATGGTTGATGGCCGTGCACGTGGTATCATCACAAGAAATGTAATCACTGGTGAATTTGAAAAGCACGCAGCAGATGCAGTTCTAATGTGTACAGGTGGATACGGAAACGTTTACTATCTATCAACAAATGCAATGACTTCAAATGGTTCAGCAGCATGGAAGGCCTACAAAAAAGGTGCAATGTTTGCTAACCCATGTTTCACTCAAATTCACCCAACTTGTATTCCAAGACACGGTGAAAATCAGTCGAAACTTACTCTAATGTCTGAGTCTCTAAGAAACGACGGACGTGTTTGGGTTCCAAAAGTAGCTGGAGACCACAGAGCACCAAATGATATTCCAGAAGAAGAAAGAGATTACTACCTAGAAAGAAAGTATCCTTCATTTGGTAACCTTGTTCCTCGTGACGTTGCTTCTAGAAACGCAAAAGAACAAATTGATCAAGGTAAGTCAGTACGTGCTGGTGAAGAAGCAGTTTACCTAGACTTCGCGACAGCAATCGCACGTGATGGTGAAGACGCAATTAGAGAGCGCTACGGTAACCTTTTTGATATGTACGAAAGAATTACTGATGAAAACCCATATAAAGTTCCAATGAGAATTTACCCAGCTGTACACTATACAATGGGTGGTCTATGGGTTGACTATAACCTTCAAACAACTGTTCCAGGACTATTTGCTCTTGGTGAAGCAAACTTCTCAGACCACGGTGCAAACCGTCTAGGTGCTTCTGCACTTATGCAAGGTCTAGCGGATGGTTACTTTGTTGCACCATTTACAGTTCCTAACTACTTAGCAACTGAAAAACTTATGGGTAATAAAGTAGGAACTGATCACCCAGAATTTGACAAGGCACTAACAGAATCTAAAGAAAGATTCTCTAAGCTACTTTCAATCAACGGTACAAGATCAGTTGAGTCAATTCACAAAGAACTTGGTCAAATCATGTGGAACCATGTTGGTATGGCAAGAGACGAGAAGACTCTTAAAGAAGGTATTGAAAAGATTAAGAAACTTCGTGAAGTATTCTGGAAAGACGTTAAAGTTACAGGAACAGCAGATGGGATCAATATCGAGCTTGAAAAAGCTAACCGTCTTGCAGACTTCCTAGAGCTTGGTGAGCTAATGGCACGCGACGCTCTTGAAAGACCAGAATCATGTGGTGGTCACTTCAGAGAAGAGTCTCAAACTGATGAGAACGAGGCCCTAAGAAATGACAATGACTTCTGTCACGCAGCTGTATGGGAATACACTGGTGAAGCTAGTGAGCCAATTAGAAACGTGGAAGAATTAGACTTCCCTAACGTTCCACTAACACAAAGAAGTTACAAATAAGAGGTATATGATATGAGTAGCAATAATAATATGACACTTCATCTAAAAATCTGGCGTCAAAAGAATCGTGAAGATAAAGGTCAAATGGCCGACTATACTTTAGAAAACGTTTCTCCGGATGCTTCATTTCTTGAAATGCTAGATCAGTTAAACGAAGAACTTATCCCACAAGGTGTTGAGCCAGTAGCTTTCGACCACGACTGTCGTGAAGGTATCTGTGGTATGTGTTCTCTAATGATCAATGGTCAAGCACATGGGCCAGAAGCTGAAACAACGACTTGTCAGCTTCACATGAGAAAATTCTCTGATGGTGACACGATTGTAATCGAACCATTTAGAGCAAGAGCTTTCCCTGTTGAAAAAGACCTTATGGTTGATCGTAGTGCATTTGATGAAATCATCGCAGCTGGTGGTTTCGTTTCAGTTAACACTGGTAACGCACAAGATGCTAACGCAATCCTTGTTCCAAAAGAACAAGCTGACCTAGCAATGGATGCGGCCGCATGTATCGGTTGTGGAGCTTGTGTTGCTTCATGTAAGAACGCTTCTGCTATGCTTTTCGTATCAGCAAAAGTTTCTCAAATGGCACTTCTCCCACAAGGACAAGCTGAAGCTTCTCAACGTGTTCAAAACATGGTTAAGAAGATGGATGATCTTGGATTTGGTAACTGTACTAACGAAGCAGAATGTGAAGCTTCATGCCCGAAAGGAATTGAAATCACAAATATTGCTCGTATGAACAGAGAGCTACTAAAAGCAGCTGTTACTTCTAAGACGACACCAACTGTTTAATTTAGTTAATTAAATTCAGATAAAATAAGGGCCTACAAATGTAGGCCTTTATTTATTGTAAGCTCTAAACTCACAGCGTAGAATTATCGAAAGGAGCATTTATGAAAGTATTAGTTTCTCTCTTTATAACAACGCTTACACTTGCTTTGTCCCCTGGAGACAAGGCACCAAACTTCACCCTTGAGAATCAAGAAGGGAAACAAATTTCTCTGTCATCTTATAGAGGTAAGAAAGTTATCCTTGAATGGTATAACGAAGGGTGCCCCTTTGTGAGAAAGCACTATGATTCGATGAATATGCAGCAAACACAAAAACGAGCAAAGCAAAGTGGTTACCACTGGCTTTCCATCAATTCATCTAATATTGGTAAGCAGGGATACATCAAAAATGCACAAGCTGCGAAGAATCGCCTACAAGTTGAAAAATCTCATGCGACTCATCTTCTCATTGATACGGACGGAACAGTTGGAAAGCTTTACAATGCTAAGACGACACCAGAAATATTTATAATCAATGAAAAGGGACTCATCGATTATATGGGTGCAATTGATAGCATTCCTTCGGCCGACAAAAGAGATATTCAAAATGCTCAAAACTATGTTAAAAACGCACTACAACAGCTAAAAGAAAATAAAAAAGTAAGCCCAGCGCGAACGAAACCTTATGGATGTAGTGTTAAGTACTAATGTTTATTTATAACGAAAACACCCAATTATTTGTAAAAAAAATCAGACTCATGGCAAGTGATATCTTTGCGAGCATTGGGCTATCTTTTAAGCGCTCACGCCTTCATTTTAAAGGCGTCATGTACCCACTTACATTTGTGGTAAATGACTCTGATAAGATCCTGGGGTTTTACGACCCATTGATCTACCAAATTGGTATTAATAAATGCTTTCTTACGATTAACGACGACAAGCTTTTAGAAAATGTCCTAAAGCATGAGCTGGCCCATTTCTTAGTCCATATTGAATGTGGCATTCATGAACAGGCCCACGGCGTGGAGTTTAGAAATATATTTAAACGCTTTGGGTGGGACGAGAACTTTTCAAAATCTCAAGTCAACCTAACGGCATTCGTAAGAACAAACGACAATATTACCGCTAAGATTCAAAAACTTCTTGAGCTTGCCAAGTCGGAAAATGAATTTGAGGCCAAGCTTGCTGCGAAAAAGGCCAACGACCTCATTCAAAAGCATAACCTTAACAAATTAAAACTTAATCATTTAACGCGATCAGATTTTGACATGAAAGAATTTGAAGACACATATGTCAGACGTGTCGCTTCTTTCAAAAGACGAAATATTCTTCACGACTGTCTCTACGACATTCTCAAAGAATATGCCGTCTCTCCTGTTTTTAGTTCAGGCCGCGGTGGTGGTTATCTTGAAATTATCGGTGCCAAGGAAAATGTTGAGGCCGCTCACTTTATTTATGACTATACAGCTAACGCAATGGAAGGCCTATGGAAGCAAGCAAAGAAGTCATCAAATTTAAAAGGTGTTCGAGCACGCAACTCCTACTATAAGAGTTTTACTAAGTCGTTTCTAAATGAGTTAAAAGGTCACCAAAGTAAACAGATTAGCTCCCGTGAGCTTATTCACATTAAAGGCCTAGCAGAGGCCCACAGAAATCGCGTCTACCCTCGCGTATCATCACAAACAAGTCAGGCAACAAGTTTTGATGCGAATGCATGGAATCTTGGCGCTAAGGCCGGAAAACAATTTAAAATGGGTAAAGGAATTGGGCAAAAATCAGGGACTAAACTTCTAAGTAACTAAAATCTAATTAGGCATCTTTCTTTACAAAAACTCTTAATATTTTGCGCGAATTACCGATATGATACTGGTAAAGCGGAGATCTAATGGCGAAGATAGCAAATTCCAAAAAAATTATTAAAGGATTTATCACTCAATGTACGATGGTTTTTAAATCGTATGAGTACCATGTTGTTGAGTCTAAGAATAAATCCAACCTTTGGCACTTTAGCGTCTCTAAAGATGACAAGAAATACGTCGTCTACTGCACAAACTCACTTGAAAAAGTACAAGGAATTATAAAGATTGCTCTTAAGAAACTTCCTGAAGATACTAAACTTGTCGTTATCTGTGACAACTTCTCAGCTGAAGATCGTACAAAAGCAGTTTCAAACTCATACACGATCACTGACCTAGGTACGATTAAAAAGTATGGTATTGATTTACTAGAGGCCAAGCAACGAGAAACTTTGGCAAAAACTCGAAGAGCTGCTTAGTTATTTAGACGCTTTTCTTATCAGCGCCATATATCCATTTATGCTGCTGCCCAATCACTCTGAAAGGTCCACCTTCTAATTGATTCCACTCTTGAATATCGATGAATCTTTGCATTGGAAATTCTTCACTTGGTTCAAAGCATGGAGTAAGTACCCAAGGAAACTCAATCGCCCCTAAACTCTCCTCAAGCTTTCGATAAGCACGTAATGTATAATCAAAGTCCTTACGATCAGCAATGACAGCTTTAAGCTGAAATTTTCCATCATAGTTCTGAGCAAGCTTTTCAATTAATGCTAAACGAGTTTGAACACCTGTAGAAGGAGTTTTAAGATCAAATGAAATATAGTCGAGATTTTCAAAAACTTCATCAACAACACGTGTTCCAGCCGCTTCAATATTAAGCTTAAAACCTTTCTCTTTTAAAAACTTTGAAAGGGCCACAACACTTGGAACATGCTTAGGATGAAGAGGATCTCCACCTGTAATTGAGATCCAATCAATTTTTCCTTGATAAGATTCTTCTAATACCTTTTCAAAGATCGACTCAATTGATGTCGGTTCAATTTCAAAACTCCAAGTATCCATCGAGTCACAATTAATACAACCAACGGCACAACCTTGAAAACGTACGAAGACCTGTGAGCGGCCAACAAAGACTCCCTCTCCTTCTGTAGCGCGGTAAATGTCGTTAATAAGATACTGTTGCATTGAAAAACCTTCTTAAAGGGTATTTATATAGCATAAGGCCTTAAAATGTCATATATTTAAAAGTAAATCGAGTAATTGCTACATGAAAAATGGCCCAAAGGAAGAAATATGATTGATATAGATGAACAATTTCGTGCTGTCATCGCTGAATTACAGGCCGGCAAAAGACCAAATTGTACCTATACCAAAGAAGACTTCAGTGTCTTTAAGGCCCGCTTTAAAGAGCTAAATCGCGAAGAAAATTGGGAGGCACTTATTCCCCTTCTATGTTTACTCGATAATACAATTACTCTCGATCATATTATCTACCCAGAAATCATGGATTGCTTGGCGTTATGCCACGACCCAGAAGTCCTAACCCTATGCCTTGGGGTGGCCAGAAAACAGATTATCGATGAATTTCATAAAAGAGGCGAAAGGCTGCCATTTGAGTTTCTCGAGGCCCTAGAAAAGCTTGTCGGTCATCAGGACCCAGAAGTCTTTGAATGGGCCCTACGCTTGATTGAATCTCTAGGTTCACAGTCAATCTATTTTAAAAAGGCCGTCCTAGAGGCCAAACCAGGCTTCTTTGCACGTTTTAATCAACACAAGAAGGCCTGTGTGGAAATTATTGAGCTGCTTGAACGCCGCTGGCAATAGTGTGCTATAATTTGTCTCATGGATAGAAAGTTTAGCGCCAACGACAATTTTGAATTACTAAAGAACGAGCGCAATATTGCTAATAGGCAAATGTATAAGATGCAGCCTTCACAAGAGGTTCAAGTTCAAATTTTTCCAGACAAAAGTGTAACTCCCGCAAAATTCATTCCAAACACAACAATGCCTGGTACTTTCAGAGCACACCCTACGACGATCGCGGCCATGAGAAGTGATCTCTTTGCCAATATGTATGACGAAGCATTCGAAGAATTAAGTGCAATAATCACCTGTTCAGGCTGTAAAACAGAGGTTGATAAGCAATTTTGGAAGTTTTGTCCTCATTGTGGAGCATCGTTTCCAAATAATTAGCTCTAAACTATTGATATTCCATGACAAAGTAATCCTTTGTAAGAAAAATACCTTTTACTAACACCTCCCCGACCAGTAAATTCTTTCTACAACACACGAACACAATATTTGTTGTGCGTAATTGTTTTGCCTAAGCGCAAAACTAAGGTTACAAACAACTTGTTTCACTGGAAGAAACACGGCACAAGGGAGTCGAAATGAACAGAGCTAACTCGTATCTATCGGACAAGCAAATAGCTGCACTTAAAGATGCGCTACTTGCTGACAAAGAAAGAATTCTTAACAAAAACAGTGAGAAAGAGCAGTATTGCATGGACAAGAACGAACTACTTGACCCTCTAGATGAGGCAGTAGCAAACGTTCAAACATCGCAGGAAATTCGTTTCAGAAATCGTGAAAACTTCTACGTAAAGAAAATCAATAAAGCACTGACAAAAATCGAAAAAGGTGAATACGGACTTTGCGATGAGTGTGATATTGAAATTGGTTTTGACCGTCTTATGGCGAGAAATACTGCTGAGCTTTGCATTGCATGTAAAGAAGAAGCTGAGCACGAAGAGAAATCGAATGTTTATTTAAAGCGTTCTAAATCTCTTGGAAAGACAATTGCTGAAATTGGAAAAAGATAAAAAATAAGGCCTCTTTTAGAGGCCTTTTTTATTTGTGCTTACTTTCTAAAGTAACTAATACTTAATAATTCAAACTCATCTGCAATATGATATTGCCCCGTTGAGAACTCCGCTGAATTAGCGATTCCGCTTTCAATGACACTCTTTCTAATATCTTTAATCTCATCTTTTTGAACATCAAAATACAGAACATAGACTTTTGAAGAAAGCTTATCTACTTTCTTAACTCTTGGCCCATGCTCGCTTAAAAACTTTTGTAAATCGACAATATTGCCCTGATCAACAGAAACGATTAGCTTATCACTCGCTATACTTTGACAGGCCCCCTTACTCTCTTGGGCAAGACCAACCCCTGAAAACTTTAGACCTAGATCTTTTTCAAAACTTGCCCTAAGACAGTAGTCGACTTTTTCATAAGAGATACGAAATGCCATTGAAAGCTTAGGGCCACACAGTCCATAAGTGTGAATCATATCAATTTTTTCGGCCACAAATTTTTGCTCATGTAGGTATTGAACAACTTGGCCTAATATTTCATCACGATTTGTATTAAGACTTACTTGATCATTAAAGGATGCAATTTTTGTACGACCTTGGTCTTCTTTATACCAACATGTATCGTTATTTACTGAAATTAACGGACCTGCATAGATAAATTTACCTAGGAGTAATGAAAGTAAAGATATAATTATTTTCTTCATAAACTTTCATCGGTATTTAAAGAACAAAATTTAGTGTAGACTTAACTTATGACAGGCAACGATTACAAGATCCGATTAATCGAGAAAGTTACTCGGGCATTTTACACCAAGGCCATTAATGATGTTTTCATTGGTTATCACTTTAGAAAGATAACCGCCAATAATGGCCCACTAGCAAATATAGATGACTTCAATGAGCATTTAGAGGTTATCAACGCCTTTTGGCAGGCACAGTTATTAGGAATAAAATTTCCACGTCCAGCGGCCCACTTGCTTGAGGCCCACGAATACTTAAATATCCGCTTAGGTGAACTTGGACGATGGGTAATGTTATTCAAGGAAACATTAGAAGAGTATAGACAAGAAAATCCTGAATTCATTAATGCATGGGAAGTAAAGATCGATGCTTTTCAAACAGGATTTAAGAAGTACTTCTTTAAAAAATAAAACAGGAAAGGCACAACAGGAGATCGATATGTTAAAACTTGAAAAGAATTTTCAAAACTTAACACTTAATTCATTTCCATCAAAGCTAGCGCTATTGTGTATTCTTTTAGTTGTTGTCGGACTTGGCAGCTACATGACCTTCAATAATAAACTTGGTCAAAAAGATCTTCTACTCTTTCTCTTTACACCAACAATCGTTTTATCACTTCTAAAATATCGTCATCTTGAGATGAGTAAACCCAGAAATACAGCAAGGCTTGTTGCCCGCTCCCTTCTTAGAAAACAAATCACTCAATTTGGACTTGATGAAATAGAAAGAGTCGAACTCTTAAGAACGAGAGGTGCCACAGCATCAAATCACGCCATTCAAGTACGCTTGAAAAGCAATAAATGCTTTCTTATTACCAGTAGTGATATCATTGGAACAAATAAGAAATTAGAAGAGTATCACGAAGAAATTAATCAGTGGCTAATGGACTAATTACAATCTTCTTTTTTTTGTGGATTTTTGGCCTTATAGACTTGTTTAACAAAATCGACAAGAACAGGCTCACTAGCAACATCATCAAATAGCCAATTACGAGCATAGTATTGATTAAGCTTATATGCGGCCAAACAAGCTTCATGTGACGTCAAATACTGAACGACAATCATTTCAACTAATCTAACTTTAAAACGTTTTGGAGAGCCGACAATACAACCTTCTGGATAGTCCTTACAGTCTAAATGACGACCTTCTTCTTTTAGGCCAATGCGAACTTCTTCAATTGTATTGTCAAACTTATAGGCCATATCAAACATTTCTAAAGGAGTATAAATATCCTTTTCAGAACATGATGACATTACAAAGAGTGATGAAAGAAAAAAGAAAATGCTAATACGTTTAAACATATTAGCATTTTATCATTTAACGGCGTCTGCCGCGAGAATTTTTTGATGTACGAGATGGTGTACGAGTGCTTGTACGTGACGTGGTCTTCTTTTGAGGAAGCTTCCCTCTTCGAGCAACTTTCTTTGTCGCCTTCTTTGCACCTGATTTCTTTGCCATAGACTTTAAAAAGATTGGATCTATCATAAGAGTATCCTGATTCTTAATCGCCTCATTGATTTGGCCAATTAATTTCTGATCCTTTTTAGTCACAAAATTGTAAACACTTCCAGCTCTTCCGGCACGACCCACACGGCCTGAACGGTGGATATAGTAAACAGCTTCAAAAGGTAGGTCATAATTAAGTACCCATTGAAGAGTCTTAATATCAATTCCACGAGCGGCCATATCTGTTGTGATTAGAATACCACCTGTCGCTTTAAACTTTTTAAAGTTCGCACTCCTCTCTTTTGCTGTAATATCGCCATGAGAAACATAGAGATTCTTCACAAGATTGGCCTGCTTCATATAATTATATACTTCAACGGCCTTCTCTTTTTGGTTAACAAAGATAATTCCACTACCCTTTGCTTCTTTCTTAACGAAAACATCTAGCATGGCATTCTTCTCTGTATAGTCCAAGGCGATATTAAATGTTTCAATTGTTTGAGAAAGTCCATGTGAACCAACTAAACTAATTGACTTAAACTCCATTCCTGAAAAGAAATCGGCCTTTAGCATGTCAAAGTCATCGGCCATTGTTGCTGACACAAGACACGCTTGGTACGAAGAAGTAAGGTGGCGACGAATTGCCTTAAGTTCACGCATGAAACCCATATCAAGGAGCTGATCCGCTTCATCAATAATCAGATACTCAAGCTCATCAAGACGAATTTCCTTCTTTTCAAGCATCGACTTAATACGACCAGGTCCACCAATAAGAATATCAAAAGTTTGCTTTTTAAGCGTGCTTACTTTCTTACCTTTTTCACCACCAAGAGCAAGACGAACACGCATCTTTGCATGGTGAGAGATCTTCTTACACTCATCAGAGACCTGCATAGCAAGTTCCTTGATTGGAAGTAAGATGATGGCACGAGGAGAACCTGCTTTTTGGTTCTTTAACTCAGATTCTGTTTCTTTTAGCTTTTGAAATAGAGGAAGAAGATAACTTAGGGTCTTTCCGCTACCTGTTTGGGCCTGTACCTGAAGGTTGTGGCCATCTAGAAACTCAGGAATTGCTTCAGACTGAACTTCTGTCGGCTTAGATAGCTTATTTTCTTTTAAGAAACCTGAAAACAGGTCCATATCGATAATTTCAACAAATTCTTTTGTGTTTTTTGCCATTTTGTACTCTCCTAAATAGACAACTCCGCTCGCGACCAGCATTGGTCTACGCAGAAATAAATGGGGGGATCTTTTGATCCCCCGATATTTAACACAATGTTTCTTAAATTAGAAGTGAAGTCTGAAGTTTACAGAGTGAATTGTTGAAATTTTCACACCTTGTACTTCTGAAGTGATTGGTTGCTTAAGAGAATACATGAAATCCATGAATCCTAGCTTAAGTCTTGGAGTTAGAGTTAGGTGTTCAGAGTCAACCATCCCTCTTACAGTAACAGCTAGTCTTTCCTTCCAAACATGGAACATGACGTCTGTACCAGCGTAAACTCCATCAGCGAAATCATAACCATCTCTCATGTGAAAACCAACAAATGGGCGAACTCTCATATTTGAAAGATTAAAGCTATAATCAGTATGCATACGGTAACCAATTTCTGGTTCATATAGTGGAAGGTAACCCTCATCATTTTCAATCACTGTCGCAAGAGCGATATCTTGGATCTTAAACATTGTTCTAAAGTTTGATAGCCAGTGAAAACCATAAGTGATGTCGGCCATCGCATAAAGAGTCATATTCTGATCAAGGTTTTCAGTATCGATAACATCGCCCTCACCAGCAATTGCGTCTTGATCAAGAACACGTCTTACGTCTGCTCTATATAGACCGTAAAGAGAGAAAGAACCAAAGTGTCTTTCATTCTTATAGTCAAAGTTAAGACCTGCTGTAACGTCTGCTTTTACATAAGCATCAATAATTGGTGCCATTGTACCAGATCCAGCAAATGGAATTGCTGTTCCACCAAGAGCGTCAGTAAGTTCAGCTTCAAATTGAGTTTTTTCCGCTCCAGATAAACCTAAAGCTGTGGCCAGTTGTGAAACTGTAGAAGTCGTTCCAGCAAGAACACCATCGAGAACTGATTGAGTAAGCTTATCTTGAAGAATAGTCTTCGTTTCTGCATCTACTGGAATAGCATTAATAAGTGTATCAGTTTCAATATTTTCTTCACCAATTCCAATTAGTGAACCAATATTTACACCAAGTCTAACACTTGGGCTAATAAGTCCTTTGAAAGCGTTAAATGATGGAAGAGGCACTCCAACCTCTACATTTAATCTAAGGTTTTGTTCCGTATCAGCATAAGCAGAAAGTACATCCGCTGCCGCTTGATCTGGATCAGCTGCATCAGAAGCATCTGATACATCTCCAACTAGTTCCATAAGATCAGTGTTAGCATAAACTGACATATCAACGAGAAAGTCATGCCCAGGCTCTCTTAGGAATTCTTGAGTTTGAAATTTGTCTTCCATTAAGCGAAAACGATCCTGTACATCATAATTAGCATCGGCCGCAAAAGTCATTTGTCCTGCTAAGAGCGTAGCAAAAGTCGCTCTTACTAAAAAAGATTTTTTCATTTATTTGTCCCCTTCCGTGGTTAAATCTTCTTAATTGTCTTAACCAATATTAACACGGAATGAATTCTAAAAATTAGTAGGAAAATTTATATAATCCCTTTAAAATAAAAAGGAATTTAATTTGAATTTAACAAAGGTTGACTATGCAGGTTGGTTTTATCCACAGCAATTCTAATGAAAATCAAGAAATTATTATCTCAGTTAAAGAGTTCTTTTTTAAAGAAGAAAATAATGAATTAATTATTTCTGAAAATGGTGGAAGCATCAAGGTTCATGTTGATGACGACTGCTTAGTCCTAAAGTTAATTCAAAAAATTCAGGATGCGAAATTACAAGAAACGCCTCTTCAAGAAGGCTCGACTTACTTCATGGAAGTTGGAGAGAGACTTAGCTATAAAAAAAGTGAATTCAAATTAAAAACTCTCTCTCATGCCCAACAGACACCTGACGAGTTTGAAATTACATCTGAAAAAGATGAAGACGATCTTGGCCTTGATGAAGTACAAAATTTCCATCACCAAGAAGACCAAGAGTCACTTGAAGATATCAAGATCGCCACTCAAGGCAACTCTCCTTCATTTGAAATGACAAGTAGTGATATGCTTACAAGAGATGAATCTGATGATGACTCCGACAGTGACGAAGAAGATATTTCATTTATTATCGAGACTAATGAAGATCAACCAACACAACAAAAAGTAGATGAAGATACAGACTCTCTTAGTATCACTCAAGTTCTAAATGTCGCTCGCCTGCAAAATGCGGAAGCTGAACAAGAAAAGAAGGTAGCGAAACAAAGCGAGCATATCAGTCGCCCTCTAGGTGAAAACAAGAAGAAGAAAAAAACAAAGAAAAAGTCAACTAAATCAAAAGAAAAAGCCTCAGGTCTTAAGCTAGGAACTGCCCGCGACTATGAAGGTGCAAAAATAAGAAAAGCACAACAGAAGAAAAAGAAAGCAAAACAAAATGAAAATAAATTAGTAGGGCCTTTTACTCGCTTTGTGAGTGCCTTATCACTAGTCTTTGCAACCACGATTATTTCAACACAAGTGGAAGTTGAGGCCATCGAGTCGTTAAGTGTTAAGCTGGCCGATTTGGCCAATACAGAACTAGCAAAATATGTTGAGTTTTCGCTTAGTCCAGATATTGCAAAAATCTTTATCGTTCTTTTTGGAATCTTATTTGTTTCCAACTTAATATTTAGCGTGTCGCCAACTCTCTTTATTAGTGGTGCAACAACTTCTGGTTCATTCTTATCAAAAAGGGCCAAGGCCGTACTTAGAACACCACTAGACTTAATTGCACATCTTATTCCTCTTTTTGAGATGCCTGTGGTTTTTGATACTCCCTCACTAAAAGAGCTAATCACTCGAGGACGTATTACTTATCGAGTAAAAGGCTTCAAGTTTATTTCACTTATTAACTTAGCTATTTTTACTCTCCTAGTAATTGGTTATCCAATTATCCAAGAGGGCTTTTCCAATACTGCAGCTCCAACACAAATCAATGTTCCTAAAGAGCTTGGAAAGAGACCGTTAAAGATTAAAGAGCTTCTTATCTCAAAGAAGTTCTCACAAGAGCATATTGTACTTAGAGTAGGTGGCCCTAGACCTGCTTATTTTATCATTAACAAAAACACGGCCAACACATATGTAGTAAAAATGACAGATTCGATGCCATTTGAAAGATTTGAAAATAGCTTTAGCTCAATCCCATTTTTTAAGTATCGCTACCCTTACCTAAGTTCATTTTATAAAGATGAAAAGTCGAGTTACTTAACAAGAGAAGACTTTGGAAAATTATTTTGGGCCGGTGAAATCATTAAAGGCCGATCGACTAAAGATCTTGTCCATGTTGACCTTCTTGCGATTGGCCAATCAAAGAAAGCATTTTCAGAATTTAAAATGGATTATAAGCAGTATCGAAACTTGAATAAATTCACTTCATTCTATCGAGGAAGTAGTGATGAAGTTTATCTCTATATTGCTCAAGACCAAGTTATGCAATTTGCTAAGGTTGGCGGAAATATGAAATCAAGCGAGCTTGAAGGCTTCACTTTCCTAGCAAGACCAAAGGTTAAAATTGAATATATCGACAGTGTTGAGAAGGCCCATCAAGGGACTAATAAATCAATTTTAATGAGCCAACTTGAAGAGATCAACCAACTCGTCTCTCTTAAGGACAACGGTGAGAATCGCGCCTCTTTCGTAAAATTTGCCAAAGATCTGGCCAAATTTTTACAAGGTAGCCCAAATACTGTTGGACAAGAAGCGGCAAAAGAAATATTAAAGCTAAGTACTTTAAATAATTAAAGTTAGTAGAAATATTTCAACAGTCGAGTTACGACAAAGGGTGATCTATGCGCATTCAAGATCAAGTCAAAGAACACTTTAAGTTCAAAGTTGTCCACGAAGATAAGAATTCAGGAGCAAGAGCAGGCGTTATCACAACTCCTCACGGAGAAATCCCAACTCCAGTTTTTATGCCAGTTGGTACTCACGGTGCAATTAAAGCACTACCACCAAATTTCCTAAAGGATCTGGACACTAAAATTATTCTTTCAAATACATACCACCTTCACTTATCACCAGGTTCAAAGCTGGTTCAAAAAGCAGGTGGACTTCATAAATTTATGAATTGGGACAGACCAATTCTTACAGACTCTGGTGGATTCCAGGTATTCTCTCTTCAAAGAAAGAGTATCAAGGAAGAAGGAGCAGAGTTCAAAGATCACAAAGGTAAGGCAATTATGCTCTCACCTGAGACATCAATCCAAATTCAACAAGAGCTTGGATCAGATATCATGATGGCATTTGATGAGTGTATTCCATATCCTGCAACACGTGAGTATACAAAGAACTCTATTGATCGTACTCACCGTTGGCTAGATCGTTGTATCGACGCTTGGACCAACCCAAAGCAAGCGCTATTTGGAATTATCCAAGGTTCAACTTACGATGACTATAGAGACGAGTGTCTTGACGAGCTTGTTAAGCGTGACCTTCCAGGTTATGCCATTGGTGGTGTATCTGTTGGTGAAGGACCTGAGCTAATGGAAAAAATCGTTAAGTACACAGGGCCTAAGATGCCAAAGGATAAACCACGCTACGTAATGGGTGTTGGTAATCCAGAAGACCTTTGCATGATCTGGGAGCATGGAATCGATATGAGTGACTGTATCATTCCTACGAAATTTGCTCGCGGTGGGACTCTATTTACAAAACGTGGAAAAATCAGAATTCGTCACAAGAACTATCGTCGTGACTTCTTTCCAATTGAGCCAAATTGTAAGTGTTACTGTTGTGAGAACTTCACTCGTGCTTATGTGAAGCACTTATTTGACTCAAATGAGATCCTTGGACAAGTTCTAGCAACTATGCATAATATCGAGTTCTATAAGAATATGGCCGAAGAAGCTCGTGAGGCAATCTTAAATGATCGCTACAATGAGTGGAAAGCTGACTTCCTAAAGAGCTACAATAAAGATGACGGTGCTAAAAACTAATTAAGTACTCAATATAAGGGACACTCTAGTGTCCCTTTTTCTTATAAACTTTTCAGATATATAGACCCATATTACATTCTAAGCTAAAACCTCGTATGAGGAAGTTCTACTTAGTTTTACTACTTATATTTTTGATGACGACAAACCTGACCATGGCCAAACGCTATATTGGTGGTGATGAGTGGAATAGGCAGAAGCTAACACAAGAAGTTTTTCTTTCTCAAAAAGCTACGATTCAAGAATTAATTCTAAGAACAGTGAAAGTTGTCAATGAAAGGCAAAAGAAAGTTGGGACTGCTTTTCTCTATAAGCAAGACGAAACATCTTATACATTCTTAACTAACTATCATGTCATTTCAGGCCAGAGAGAATGTCACGACTCCAAAATCCTCATCATCAACGAAGAGTTTAAGAAGTTTCGTGGAAAATGTGAAAGAACTCTCGACTCTGGTAGCATAAAGTCTGGCTCCGACTATACATACTTTACAGTAAAGAAAACCAACCGCATCTCATTTCTAGAAAGTATAAGTGATATTAAGTTAAACTACCCCACACCTAAAGCAGGAGATCGTTTGGTATCAGTTGGTTTTGGTGCCGGGAAGGCCAACCTTAGAAGATATGATGCAAGTATTATTCAAGATAAGGATTGTGTCTACTTAACGGGAAATATCGATTTAATTTTCAACAAAGACAAGGTACGAGATGTCTTCTTTACGGCCTGTGATGCTCAATCAGGAGATTCAGGTAGTGCAATTATGAACAGTGACACAGGTGATATCATCGGATTATTTTTTGGCGTCGCTGACCAAACAAAGAATAATCCCCTATCCTCAAGTGAAGTTTGGGATAATCTTGGTACAGACTTTATGGAATTCTATACAAACTCTTCAATGTCCATTGATTTAAAAACTATTCAAATGAAATAAAAAAGGAGCACCTCGTGCTCCTTTTCTTATGCTTGATTAATTGCGCTTGAAATAATTTTTGTAAGCTTTTGTAGGTCTTCAAATTTCACATTGTGAAAAAGAGAGATTCTAAATTGGTTCTTACCAAGCTTTCTATAAGAATCGATTCCGTTAACAACACCTTGTGCTTCAAGTACTTTAATAAGCGCTGCCGCTTCATACTTATCATCGACATTGATTGTCGCAACAGAAGTTGAACGATACTTCTCATCCGTAACATAAGCTTCTAGAAAGCTTTCTTCCTGTGCCCAACCATAGATCATATCAGCTTTCTTGCGTGCAAGATCAACTGCATTCTTCTGCCCACCTTGTGAGTTCATAAGTTTTACTTGCTCATTAAGGAAGAAAAGAGTTGAGATACTTGGTGTATTATAAGTTTGATTCTTTACAGAATTATCAATAGCTGTCTGCCAATTCATAATCCCTGGAATATAGCGATCAGTTCCATTAATCTCCGATGCTCTCTTAAGTGCTTTCGGGGACATGATGGCAACAAATAGCCCTCCCTCAGAAGCAAATACTTTCTGCGGAGAAAAGAAATAACAGTCAATTTTTGAAATATCTAATGGGATCTGTCCCGCACCACTTGTTGCATCAACGGCAACAAGAGTGTCGTCATTTACATTTGGAATAGTTGTTGTCTGAACACCCGTTGATGTTTCATTAAGAGTGAAACAAATCATATCTGCATCAGTATGTACATCTGATCCTTGTGGTTCACAACCTTGCCCGTACTCACTTGCAACTTCTTGAGCTTCAATCCATGGGATTCCATTGTGTGACTTAAACCATTTATTTGAAAACTCTCCACATGTATAATGAACACTTTTTTTACGAACAAGACCAAGTCCAATCATATCAAAAAGAAAAGTCGCACCACCGTTACCCATAACAACTTCATAACCCTCTGGTAAGTTATAGAATTCTGCTAATCCTTCTTGAATTTCTTTAACAAGATTTTTTACAGCAGGCTTGCGATGTGATGTTCCCAAAAGATTTGCTTTTGTTTCAGCAAGGCGTGCTGAAAATTCAGTAGGTATTAAAGATGGCCCTACACCAAATCGTGGATCGCTTGGAATTAATTCACTAGGTACCTTATAATTCTCGAACATATTTAAAATCCTTTTTAAGTTGTTAGGGGTATTTTAATGAAAATGCTAGTATTTGAAAACAAATAAGAAGTTGTCAAACCTTGAAAACTTCTTAACAATTATGACATGAAAATAGCTCGTTCCCTACTTCTATGCATTATATGCATACTTCCATTCTCCATTGTTGCTAAGGACCTTAATATTCCTGGCGAATTCTCACTTGGAGTTGGGAACTTGACGAAGTATGTCGGTAAGATTCAAACCGATATTGATGGAGGTAGAAACTACTTCACTTTCAACCCCTTTATCAGAGCAAATTATCGTACAGATATTCCATGGCAAAAAGCACTTAATCTTGAAGCTGGCCTAACAATCCCTAAATCAAGTGAAGATAGTGCTGTTACTGTAACGAATTTTTGGATTCATGCCCTCATTGAACATACATTTAATCAAAACTTTAGAATGCACGCGGGCCTTGGAGTTTTCTTTACTTACACGGCCATGGATGGAGAGATTCAAACCCTAGGAAATGGAATGTCAACGCAACAATTCTATACTCCAGAAGATTATCAAACAGCAGTGAATAATATTGTCATCCTTGGCGCTGACTACCTCTTTAATAAGACATACTTTTTAAATGGACAATTAAGTGCCTTCAATATTGAAGATGGTGACGAGCGAGCATTTAGCTACGCCTTATCGATAAACTATACATTTGGGAATAAATAATGAAGCTTATTCTATGCCTACTTCTATCAACATATTCATTTGCTTTTACGATCAATGCGAATATCCCAATTCGTTTTTCAAATCCAGAAATTCGTGTTGATGTTGCTGACAACGCCTGTGCTAATATTACAGACTCCGCAGATGAAATCATGGATATGGTGGAGATTGCGGCGAGCGAGTACTGGAACAAAATTGCAACAAGTAGCCTTCATCTTAAGGGCGGTAATATTTTAACGGTTGATGCAGATTATACTACTGAACAAATCTGTGCCGCTGGAGAAGCAGGATGCGTCAGTCAGGTTCCAAGTACGAATACGCAAATTCTAATAGTCTGTAATAGCAATAATACAGTTTTTACTTCAACTGGAATTTTAGCTGTTACTCTTCCAAATAATCTAAGTGGTACTGAAATCCAGGGCTCTGTTATTGGACTCAATGATATCGCAGGTACTCGCTACAACGACCAAACAAGAGCACAAAAGATTGCTCTTTTTGCACATGAAATCGGCCACGCTTTTGGCCTTGGGCACTCTTCAAAAGAAAGTTCTCTAATGTACTTTAGAAACCTCACTGGCCGAGAAACAATTGGGCAAGATGATTGGGACGGGGCCACATACCTATACCCAAAAGAGCAAATCCCAATGTGTGGCTCAATTGCACCGGTTAAGGACAGTGCCAATCTCGGTGGTCATATTAATGAGGAAATTGAGAAAAAGATAAGTACGCAATATTCTGAACGCCCGTCAGCAAAGGATTCCGCCGCCTTGATCGCAGGTCTGGGCATGCTATTATTGGTCTTAGTTACATCTAAGAAATTTGCACAAGCAAAAATTTATTAACAAAAGACAATATTTTACTAAAGTATTGTCACTAAGTACCGATAATCACATTATGGAATCAAAGTCAGGTAAATTTATTATTGGAATTCTCATTATATTCTTATTCAAGATTACTGTTGCAGATAATATGAGAGACTCCAAATCACAGAAGGTTACAATTTCAGTTCTTAAGTAAGAGCTAATTTTGTAAAATGCTCACCTCTTTTGACGTAATTTGCGTACTGATCAAAAGAAGGAAATGCCGGTGAAAATAAAATAACATCTGCACTAAATCCTGCTTTAAATATCTCATCTAAATTTTCAAAATATTCAGATTCAATTTCAAAATTCAATTCGCTTAATACTTTTCCAGACTCTCCAAAAAAGAGAATCTTTTTAATCTGATCTTTAAATGGCAAGAGCTTTTCTAACTGATTATCCCCGTGACCACGAAGTTGACCACCAATAATGAGCTCCACATTGCCAAGATCTTTAACTCCATTTAATGCCGTTAGAGTTGCTTCCCAATTTGTCGATTTTGCATCATTAAAGAAGTAGTGCCCTTTATCTTGCTTAATCATTTGCAAGCGGTACTCTACTCCATTAAAGGTCTCACAGGCCTTTTGGAAGGCCATAATATTACCAGTAAATGCATCCCACATGAGATACACAAAGTATGTATTCACAAGATTATGTTCACCGTAAATTTTAAGCTTATTAATATCAATAACTTCACAAAGTTCTTCCTTAACCTTATCAATTGAAAGGTCCAATTGATGCTCATTGCGAATTGCATACTCATTCTTGACTTCTAAATCATTAGGAAGAAATGCAATGCCTTCATTGGCCATATTTTTAAAAATTTCGAACTTATCTTGTCCGTATGTTTTTAAGTCATCATAGCGTTCACCGTGACTAAAAGTTAGATTTAAAAGCCCAGCAACATCACATTGAAACTCATCAATCAAGTTAAGCTGAAAGCTTGAGAGCTCTAAGATGATCCCTTGAGCAGGTTCACGCTCTCCACTCATGCGCTCATAAATATAATCGCAAAATGGCGTTCCAATATTACCACCGACAAAGTAACTCCCTGTCGGATCTTGCTTACCACATTCCTCCAAGAAAGAGACAACAGTTGTCTTTCCATTCGTTCCAGTTACTCCTAGAATTGGAGCATCTGCAAATTTATAGGCCAACTCAATCTCACACCAAATCGGACAAGTCGCTTTGGAAAATAGTGGAAGCTTCTTAGATATTCCTGGCGATAATATAATTAGATCCATTTCCCCTAGAAGCTCTGTGGCCTCCTCCTGAGAAACCTTGGCCTTGATACAAGAAGAATCCTCAATGGCAGGCCACGTCTCAATGGGCCCTTGATTAACTAAATAAATATCCTTACCTAGGAAAGTCAGTAAGCGCAGAGCTGAAAGACCAGAAAGACCAAGGCCAACAACAGCGATTTTATTATACTTATTTAGCGATTCATTGATGATCATATGACTATTACCTTCCAAATTATGGATAAAAGTGCTACATTGCTGTGCATGAATTACCAGCAATTATTTTTAAACCTTGCCTCTATTTTAAGGCCATATAGTCAGCTATGGCAAAAAGAAGTTCTCCAGGCTTGGCGTGCTGGTGAAATTGATGAAATCATTCCAGAAGAACTCATCGCTCCCTTAAGAAAACTTAGTCATGAAGAGCTCTATGAGCTTGACTGCTTGCGAGACTATTCAAAACTAGAAGAAGGTCCTCTTAAGTCCCTCCTAAACTCACTAAAAGAAAATGAAGTTTATGAGACGGTTGAGGAATCACTAATTCGTGGAGTCGATGAACTTCCAAGTTGGGCATTCTTTAAAGTTAAGGGAAAGAAGCAGGATGAGATCCTGGCAATTGCAAACTTCTTAACTAAGCTTAGAGATAAGGAAGGCGACTTCAAACACACTGTTGATATTGGAGGGGGCGTTGGGCACTTATCCCGTACTCTTGCTCATTACTTTGGCATGGAGATGATAAGCCTTGATATCAATACAGAGTTTCAAGAAATTGGTAGAAGTCGTCTAAAGAAATATCCAACACCTGAAGGTGCTAAAGACGTCAGATTCATTAACCATGATTTTAGCATCGATTTAGAAGGAGAAGAAAATACTCGTATTTTCAGCAAGGACTCATTCTCGCTAGGTCTTCATACATGTGGCCCTTTGGCGGTAAAGCATATGCAAGTGGCCAGTGGAAATCAAACAAGAGGTCTTCTAAATTTTGGTTGCTGCTATAATAAACTAGACCCAAAAGAGCATACAAACCTCTCTCAATTTGCAAAAGAAAACAATCCTCTTCAAATTGAAAGTAATTGCTTAACACTGGCAACACGAGGCCATCAAAGTATGGAACTTGAAGACTTCAACCAAAAAAAGCGAGTAAAGTTTTATCGCTACTGTCTTCAATTCTATATCGATACCGTTTACGGAAAAGAAATCGACATCATCCCTATTGGTGATGCTCACAAGAGACTCTATGCCCTTTCATTTAGTGAATATGCAATTGCAAAACTGACTGAAAATAATATTCCAATTAACCTAAGTCCAAAAGAACTCGATCAATTTTTTGAAGACCATCAAGAAGTCTTAGAAAAATTATTTCTAGCAAATGTTGTTCGTTGGCAATTTGGACGTGCCCTAGAACTTTACCTTCTCTATGATCGTGCTATCATGTTACAGGAGAGAGGAAAAGAGGCCAAACTCATGGCCTTCTTTAACGAAGTTGAATCTCCTCGAAATATTGGAATTTGGTATCATGAATCAAAATCAAAATCATAAAAGTGTTTTAATCACTGGGGCAACAACGGGTATGGGCAAGGCCTTTGCTGACTACTTTGCATCTCTTGGATACCATCTCTACCTCCATGGCCGAAACCTTGCACTTCTCGATCAAAATGCAAAAGAGTACCGTGATAAATATCAAGTAGATTGTGAAATCATTATCAAGGATCTTGCAGATGACGACGCTTGTGAATTTGTTATTTCAAAAATAAAGGCTCCACTTACATACCTTGTGAATAATGCAGGTTTTGGAGTGGCCGGAAAATACCCAGAAACAGACATTGAAAAACAAGTAAGTATGCAAAGGGTGCATGTGGAAGTACCAATGCGCCTTACTCATCACTTTTTACAACAAAGTGAAGAACTTAGAGTTATCAATATTGCTTCTCTTTATGCGTTCTTCCCAGTTCCAAGACAGAGTGTTTACGCAGCTTCAAAGAGTATGCTTCACTCCTTTAGCCTGGCCCTAGGACGAGACCTCAATGGAACAAATAAGCAGGTCATCTCGGTATGCCCGGGGCTTGTCTATACTCAATTTCGCATCAACCAAGGCAAGGCCGAAAAGCAGCACTTTAGTGGAATCTCTTCACAGCAAGTGGTGAAAGAAACGATGGACGCACTAAGTAAAAACAAATTCTATATTGTTCCTGGTTTTCTTAATAAAATCTTTAAAACTCTCTTAACAACAATCCCCCACACGCTTACGCTTCGAATCATTGAGCGCGTCAACACAGGGCGTGGTTACTAAAAATACCTTACACCTCTAGTCAGATATATAATTACCCATTAAAATGGGCTCACACACAACACACAAATTAATTGTAAATTAAGAGGACACCATGCAAACAACAACTGTTAATATCAATGATATTAAATTAAATAGTGAATACCTAAGAACTAATACTGATGTTGAGACATTAAAAATCAGTATCGAAAATATTGGTTTAATCAATCCTCTAACAATCAATAAAGAAAATGAATTACTAGCAGGTGCTAGAAGATATCAGGCCCTGAAAGAGCTTGGAATTGAAGATGTCCCTGTTCATATTGTTGATCGAAAGTCTCTTGAGCAAGAGTTAATTTCAATTGATGAAAACCTTGTTAGAAGAGCTCTAGATAAACTTGAGTTTGAAAAGTGTCTTAACCGTGGACGCGAAATCTTTGAAGAGCTAAACCCGACAGCAACTAAGGTTGAAGTTGATGTTATTGCAACAACAACTGAAGAGAAAAAGCTTGAGAAGGCAAAAGAAGAGCAAGATCAAGATTCATTTGCGGCCATTACGGCGCAAAAGACAGGTCTTTCAAAGAGTGTGATCAAAGGTGCAATTAAAAGAGACGCTCTTGCTTCAGAGCATGTAAAAAAAGCACGTCAACTTGGTCATATTAATGCCAGTGTTACCAACGAGATCATCAAGCTAGATAAAGAAGTTCAAGATAGTGTTCTTCCAATGATTTCAGATAAAACAGTAAAAGAAGTAAAACAAATTGTTGCAGCAGCAAAACGTGGTGGTGTTCAAGAGGCAGAACAAGAAATTGAAACAATGGAGCCACTACCAGCGGAATATGCTCACCTTAGAAATCTTTCAAAGAGAATGAATAAGAACCTTACTCGTATTCTTTTAGAAGAACTTACTTACGAAGGTAAGGAATCTGCTTCAATAATGAAAGAGCTTAGAAAGATGCAAGAAAATCTTGAGCGCTTCTTTAATATGGGCACGACTTCTAATCATACATCATCAGAAGATACATCAGAAGAAGTTATTTCTGAGCCTACTGTTGTTTTAGATGAAGGCCAGCAGGATTTCAATCCAGAGTATTCTCTTTAATCCCAGCCTACTTTACAAAAAATTGACAATATAACGCTTTAAGCAGATGACGAATTACTTGGTCATCTGTTTAAAGTTTCGTTATGATATTCGTCATGAAACTAGTCAAAGATAACACCCTATTTATTATGTGGATCGTTGCCATACTTGCAGCAGCAGGCTCCCTATTCTTTAGTGTCATCATGGAATTTGTTCCGTGTACTCTATGTTGGTGGCAGAGGATAACAATGTATCCACTTGCAGCGATTTTACTGATTGGCTTTTATCAAGATGATAAACGCAGTATTCTCTACGCCGCACCTTTTATTATTTCAGGCTGGGCCATTTCAATTTATCACAACCTCGTTCAACTAAAGGTCATTCCGGAAAGTGCGAGTCCTTGTGTAAGTGGTGTCCCATGTTCAGAAAAATGGATTAACTGGTTTGGGTTTATCTCGATTCCAATGTTGGCATTCTTCGCCTTTACTATTTTATTTTCATTATTCTTATTAGAAGTTTATAGCAACAAGGATTTCTTAAATGCAAAAAAGTCATAAAATTATAGCTGCAATTATTACTGTTATTGCAGTCTTTGCAATTAGTGCAACATTTTATAAAAAGCAACAAGCGGCCAAACTAGGATTTATGGCCAATGAGAATCACAAATTATTTGTCCGTGATTACTCTCCATCAATGGGCCCGGACAATGCAAAAGTCGTTCTCGTTGAATTCTTAGATCCAGAATGTGAATCATGTCGCGCATTTTCTCCATATGTAAAAGAGATCATGAATAAATATGAAGGAAAAGTTAAGCTAGTTGTTCGCTATGCTGCTTTTCACAAAAACTCGGCCTATGCAATTTCAATTCTTGAAGCGGCAAGAAAGCAAGGACAGTACTGGCAAACTCTTGACTTACTCTTTAAGAGTCAACCAGCATGGGGTAATCACCACAACCCACGTCCAGACCTAATCTGGAATTACTTAACAACACTAGATCTAGATATTGATCAAATCAAAAAAGATATGCACGATCCAAAATTTATGGAGTGGATTAAGCAAGACACAGAAGATGGAAAGACACTTGGAGTTCGTGGAACACCTACATTCTTTATCAATGGAAAACCATTAGAGCGTTTTAGCTATCAACAGCTAGAACTACAGATTCGCGAAGAACTAAATAAATAGAATGCATACCTTTGCTAACTCCCACTTTCTAAAATTAATTGAAGATAGTGGGAGTGCATCCCCAGAAAGAGGTTGGGAGCCGACTCACCTTACGGCCACTAACAATCAACTCATTTCATATATCAAATCTCACAGCTACGGTGAGTATATATTTGACTGGGCCTGGGCCGACCTCTATCACCGAATGGGCATAGAGTATTACCCTAAGCTTATTCACGCCATTCCTTTCACTCCAGTAAATAATAGTAAATTCACTCAAGAATTTGATAGTACACTTCTTACAAAGTCTTTTGAGATGTATCAGGATTTAGAGCTATCAAGTGAGCACTATTACTTTACTGACTATAGCTATAAATGTCTGCAAGACTTAGGATTTTTTAAACAAATCACAACACAGTATCATTTCATCAATGAATACGATTCATTTGAAGACTATCTTTCAAAGCTTAAAAAGAACAAGAGAAAAAGCATAAAGAAAGAGCGAAAGGCCTGCCACTCATATGATATTGAAATCAAAAAAATATGTGCAAGTGAACTAAAAACAGATGAGCTTAAACAGATCTACGGCCTATATTTAACAACTATAGATAAGAAGTCAGCTTATGCCTACCTTACACTCGACTTCTTTCTTGGATTAAACGGCCTAGAGAATTGTTTTTTTCACCTTGCCTATAAAGAAGATTCAATTATTGCCATGGCCTTATTTTTTGAATCAACAACTAAACTATATGGACGCTACTGGGGAGTTCACCCATTTCATCAAGACAAGTACGAGTTTCTTCATTTTGAAATGTGTTACTATATGGCGATGGAGTATTGTATTGAGAATAAGCTAGAGATTTTTGAGGCCGGTGCCCAAGGAGAACAAAAGCTTTACCGTGGCTTTAGGCCAATTGAAATTGAGTCTTGGCACCATTTAAAGAATCAACAACTTCATGATGCTATTGCAAATCATGTCAAAAACCAGAATATAAGTGTAAAGAAATATCATGAGGATTTAAAAGGGCTACTTCCTTTTAAAAAGTAGCCCTTAGTCATGATTAATTTATTGTAATGTGAGAATCTTTATAATCGATCTTTAACTCTTTTTCTTCCAGATCATGTGCCATAATTTCTTTTGATAAAGGTCTCGTTACTAATCGGTTAAAGATTGAGGCAAGTGGTCTTGCTCCGTAAGCCTCGCTGTAACCTTGCTCATTAAGTCTAGCGCGTACACTTTCTGATAGATCAACCTTTAGCTTACGGCCAAGTAGTCTCGAGTTCAGTAAGCGTACCTGCTTATCAATTAGCGAGTTCATGATTGAGCGATCAAGTGCATTGTAAGTTAGCACTGAATCAAGTCTTCCTAGAACTTCAGGCTTAAAGGCCGTCTCAACGACTTTTGCATTAGTAGTTAAAAGGATGATCGTATTTTTAAAATCAATTGTACGTCCTTTATTATCAGTTAACCTACCATCATCAAGAATTTGTAATAGAATATCCCCAAAGTCATGATGGGCCTTTTCAATTTCATCAAAGAGAATCACTGAATAAGGGTGACGCCTTACCGCTTCAGTTAGAACACCACCCTCTTCATAACCAACATAACCAGGGGCCGCACCAATGAGTTTACTCACGGAGTGCTTTTCACTAAATTCCGAAAGATCAAAACGTATTAAGTTATCTTGTGTATCAAACAAGAACTCGCATAGCGCCTTTGCAGTTTCAGTCTTCCCCACACCACTAGGACCTTTTAGGAGGAACGAACCTAGTGGTCGAGAAGGGTCTGTCAGACCTGCGTGGGCAGAAACAATTGTATCAGCAATTTCAGTTAATGCTTCTTCTTGTCCGTAAACTCGTGACTTTAAAAAGCCTTCAAGTTGTAAAATTTGCGCTTGTTTTGACTTAAGAATTTTCTCTACTGGAATCCCCTTTTGTCTTGAGATCACAAGTGCAATATCTTTGGTCGCTAGTACCCAGTCGTGATGACAAGATTCAAGCTCTTTTTCAACTTCTGGAAGCTGAGAGTATTTAATCATTGATGCCTTCTCATAGTCTTGGCTTCTTTCGGCCGCTTCTAATTCGAAGTTTAGGCGGTCTCTTTGATTCTTTAATTCTGAGACTCGCTTAAGAGAAAGAACCTCTTCTTCCCAAGTGCTTTTTTGCTCATTAAATCTTTCTTCAAGCTCTTCAACTTCCTTGGCCAACTTTTCATTGTCCTTATCAATTTGCATATTTACTTTCTTTGAGCGAATCTCAGCTTCTAACTCCACGAGCTTTGCTGGCATTGCTTCTGCCGAAAGTTTGAGCGCACTTGCAGCTTCATCAACAAGGTCGATGGCCTTATCTGGTAAATTCTTATCTGTAATATATTGGTCAGATAAGATCACAGAGTTAAAAATTGCATCATCAGAAATCTTAATTCCGTGATGAATTTCCAACTTCTCACGTATCCCCATTAAGATTTCGATTGCATCTTCTTTTGATGGCTCATTTACAGGAACTGCACGAAAGCGTCTCTCTAGAGCACTATCTCCAAGAATATACTTTTGATACTCTTCATCTGTTGTTGCTCCAATACAATTTAGCTCACCTCTTGCTAGGGCAGGCTTTAAAAGATTGGCCGCATCCATAGCACCATCTGTTTTACCTGCACCAACTAACTGGTGAATTTCATCGATAAAGAGAATCGACGTGGCCGCATTTTGCTTAATATACTTAAGAAGCTTTTGTAGGCGTTCTTCAAATTCACCACGAAATTTAGTTCCGGCCATTAGTGCACCCATATCAAGTGCGTAGACCGTTTTACCTTCGAGGACATCCGCTACCGTTCCCTTAACAATCATTTCAGCAAGACCTTCAACAATGGCCGTTTTACCAACACCAGCTGGCCCTACTAAAACAGGATTATTCTTTCCACGACGCCCTAGGATTTCCATAACCGCGCGAATTTCTTTTGATCGTCCAATGACTGGATCGAGCTTACCTTCTGCCGCCATTTCATTCAGGTTCGTCAGGAAGGCAGGAACCTCCTCTTCATCGTCTCCATTCATAGCAGAGTTAAAGACATTCGGATCAATATTGAGACTGGAGAGGGTTGTCACAATATGCTTTAGAAGGTCAGTTTCTGTTACTTCCTGACGGCCTGATTGAATAGCATTGGAAGATGCCAATGTGAGCCACTTACTAAGTCCTGCAGTTGGTCTTACATTATCAAGTGAGACCTCCTGAGAAGCTTGAGGTAAGCGCTCAATTTCTGACTTTATATCTTTTAATTTATTTTTTAATGCTCTTGATGAGAAAGAAGAAGGATTCTTAACCAGCCCGTAAGCTAAGTGCCACTCAGATAGTTGAGTGTTTTTCTTTTCCATTAGAAGTGATTGGGCAATATCGAGACTGCCTGCAACGATTGAATCGTACTTATTCATAAAAATTCCTCCACGCAAATTTTTGGGTATAAACACCTAAAATCATGAGGTATTTTTCCCCTTCTACTAATAAGATGGGACGTGTTTTATAATTGTCAAGGTAACCAAAATATTTTTTCGAAATAAATGAGATTATTATGAATAAATTTTTTCTTCAATTTTTCCTTGTCATTATTTTAATCCTTAAGTCCCAGGCCTTTGCCCAAAAGCTGCCTCCCCTCGACTTAAGCTCTCCACGTGCGACCATGAATTATTTCTTGAAGTCCATGAAGGCCTATAAGCTTGGTAATGACCAAGGGCTCGAGCAAGCAGTACTTGCACTAGATGGACGCCATATTCCAAATACAGTTAAAGACTTTAAGCTAAAAGATTTCTCAAGAACTCTTATTACTGTTTTTGATCGTATCGAATATATTGATGTAAAGAAGATCCCAAGAAAAGTGGATGATGGAATCTGGTACTATCGAAAAGAAGTCGTACAAGTAGAAAATAAAGATCACAATGTGGAAATTTCCATTCGCCAAGTACAACGTGGTGATAAAATGGTTTGGCTCTTTACCAAAGAAACAATGTCTTCACTTCGTTTTTATGATCTTTCATTAAAGGGTAAGAAAGTCGCTAAAGATGTTGTTTATAGTCAGTCACCAAAAGATCGATTAAAAGAGTATCTGCCGGCATGGACTTTTCATCAGCGTTTTTTACTTTTAAATATTCACTGGATTCTACTTCTAGTCATTACACTATTAAGTTTTATTATTGACCGGATTGTTCGCCACTATATTGCGGCAAAAACAATTTCAATTCTCAAGAAGAGAAATATCACCTTTACAGAAAAGCAGCAAAATCGATTAACTTCACCATTTGGAAGCCTTGCCTTTGCTTATGTCTTTCAAACTCTAGCGACTTGGATTGATCTTCCAGCAGATGCACTTGTCCTAGTCGTTAAGGCCTGTGATATTGTCATGGCAGTTTCAGTAGTCTTTATCTTAAATCAACTCTTAACAGTTATCTGTCTCTACCTCGAAGATAAAGCACGTGAAACAGAAAATAAGTTTGATGATATTGTTGTTCCACTTATTAGAAAAACAGCAAGATTCTTTATCTACGCTGTAGGTATTATCTTCATTGGCGATGCACTAGAGCTAGATATGAAATCAATCCTTGCTGGTATGGGAATTGGTGGTATTGCTTTTGCTCTTGCGGCCAAGGATACTATTTCAAACCTTTTTGGTTCATTTACGGTTCTATTTGATAACCCTTTTACAATTGGAGACTGGGTTAAAATTAATAACGATATTGAGGGTATCATTGAAGAAGTCGGAATGAGATCGACTCGAATCAGAACTTTCCACAACTCACTTCTATCTGTTCCAAATGGAAATCTCATCAACGCTAATATTGACAACCTTGGACGCAGACGCTTTCGTCGTTTTAACACAACTCTTGGAATCGACTATGCGACTCCTCCAGAAAAGATAGAAAACTTCTGTGAGAGTATTCGTCAAATTATCGTTGCACATCCAATGACGAGAAAAGATAATTTTCAGGTTTACTTTAATAGCATGGGTGCAAGCTCACTTAATATTCTAGTGTATATGTTTTGGGAAGTTCCAAGTTGGGATGATGAATTAAATGAGAAGCATAAATTCTTATTAGACATTCTAAGAGCAGCAAAGAAGCACGGAATTAACTTTGCCTTCCCAACTCAAACTCTTCATGTACAGCAAGATCCAGGGGTAACTTACTCTCCTGAAGAAGTCGACTTTGGCCGCTCAGAGAAAATCGCTGGCGAGCTAGCAAATGATAGGTGGAACGCACCTAATCGCTCCTCTGAACTTCGATTAAAATAAAATCTATAAAGGCCTTAGAGTTAAAACTTTAGGGCCTGATTTCTTCATTAGGTCAAAGTTATAAATCTGAGTACGATACTCATCATTCATAAAGCGCTCTCTTTGATTATCATAATAAGGAGAAAGCATATGTCCAGAATTTCCTAAAGGTAGAATTCCGTAAGAAATATCAACATTAGCAAAGTCGACTAAACGACGAGTACTAGGCCCAGTAACAGGTGTATGGCCAGCATCACAAGCAACTCGGCGAATATGATTAATACTATTAATTGACCCATTTGCCTCATATGGCCCATGGTTAAATAACTTCGCTAAGTATTTATTCTTGGAAAATGGGTGAGGCATCGTAAGCTGATGTACACGTCCCCAACGCCATTGACTAATATCTTCTCCTAGATTTGATTTGAGAAACTCTACAGATTCTTTAAATGCCATAGAAATGACAAGATCTCGGTCTTCAATAGGAGCTGTCTTTTCAATATCCCACCAAGAATTATCAGGCATATCTAGTAAACGGTAATAGAAAATCCAAGAATTGATGGCCTTACAATATTTAGCATAGTCCTCACCCATCTCATCCATTAAGAGCTTACGAATACGCATATTAGTTTCATGAAATATTGTAGGTCCAACTTGCTCTTTACGAGAGTGTCCTTTCCAATCCATGAAAGCTTCTAGGGCCTCTTCTTCTAGAGAACTCATCGGATATTTTTTTACAGCATTATGAATGATCTTTTGCATCTTACGATTATTTGTACTGAAGCTTGCCGTTTGTACCATCTTCTGAGAATCCATATCCCAATTATCACGAAGTTCAAGTGACTTTAGGATTGTATTGTAGCGATTATCAGAATGCCAACCACCACGGTGATAAATTCCATTCTTCATGGTCTTAGGTGCATCATTAGCAGAAACAACAAAACCACTTTCAGGATTAATCTCATGTGGCTTCTCTTCAAATGAGTAGGCCCCTAGGATCTTGCGATCAGGTGTTTGAACAAGGTCCGATTCAAAAGGATGTGACCTCTTATAGCTATCCCCCATAATAAGTCTAGCAACATTACCGTCAGCATCAGCATAAACGATATTTAGACCTGGCGACTTAACAATACTTGTGGCCTGCTTAATCTCCTCAAAGTTCTTTGCACGACCTAGTCCATAAAATCCTTCAATTGGCTTATTGCCCTCTTGAAAGAAGCTAAAATGAGCAGCAATATTCTTAGCGTCTTTATTTACGGCCTGAACAATCTCGTTCACCACTGGCCCTTTTTCACTCCACTTAAGTTTAAAATCTATTGGGTCTTGCCCCTTAACATTAATAACTGAATCTTCAATTCGAATTACTTCGTAGTCATCTTCTAGCTGATAAAGATCTACATCATCTGTATAACTAATCGTTAGACCCCAACCAAGTTTACGATTGTGCCCCATTGCCGGAAATGGAATAAGTGGCAGGAAGTGGCCATACATATGAAAGCTTTCTTCTTTATTCTTTATATTTGCTTCATACCAAATATTTGGTGCAGAGAAATTAATATGTGGATCACTTGCAAGAATTGGCTTTCCAGACTTTGTCTTCTTTCCAGAGATTGCCCAAGCATTTGAGCCAGTGAAAGTTCCAATACCTTTTAGAAGTGATTCATAATCGATAAAACTTGTATCAACAACACGTCTTAGACGTTTAGAAAAATCAACTTCATTATTTGCAAATAGGTATTTGAAATCACGATGCTTAACTTTGGCCATAATACTTTGATAAGCAACTTCATTTCTCATAAATGGAGAAAAACTATAGTTAAGATAAACGAAGACACCATAAATATCTTCAATATCAATTTTTTTTGGCTTAATTCCTAATAAGAAAAATTCTATTGGCCTAATATTATTTTCAAGGTAGTAGTTATATCCGGCCATAAATGATTCAAGATCTTTCCTAACAATAGGATCAAGACTAGCTAAAATTCCATCACGGATATACTTTGAATTTAATGTGCGAAATAGCTTATCAACTGGGACGAGATCAGGGCCTAAGATTTCGGCAAGCCTTCCCTGTCCAGCACGACTGATAAGCTCATATTGAAAGCTACGGTCACTGGCCATTGAAAAACCAAGAGCGTAGTTCATATCATGACGAGAATCCGCTTCGATGTGAACAACGCCTTCATGGTCACGATAAATCTTTGTTAATCCATTTAGGCCATCGATTTTAAGACTTCCATGCATTACCGGGAAAGACCCTAAGAGCATAAAATAAACACAAGCGCTTATTAAAACAAAGAGGCTTAGAGCAATACTTAGAATCTTTTTCATGATGTTCTCTTAATTTTTAAACAGATTATTACTTTTAACTAATTCAACGACTTCTTCTGGAAGCATATTTTCCCAGCCACTCTCATCTTTTTCGATCATCTCAATAACTGTACGAGACCAAATTCCTGACGCTTCATGATCATAACCTTCAAGGTCAACGATTAATTTATTCTCACGAAGGTACTTAACAAGGAATTCAAGCGAGTTATCATAAGTAACATCTGCAAAGCTTAAGCGCTTTTTTGAGTCATTATCATCTGCACATGGATAGAGGTATAACTTAGTGTTAAGACCAAATAACTCTCCAAGACCACCAAGAATTCCAAAAGATGTATTCTCATAGTGCTTAATATTTAAAATTTCATTTAAGTTATATGTGTTTGTGATAAAGGCTATTTGATTCTTAGCAATTGGTTGTAAGAATTGATTTAACTCAAAATAAGAAGCGAAGTTTGTAATTAAAACTTTTTGCTTTATCTTTGCAAGCAAATCAACTCGAGCTAAGAAGTCAGCGTTATCAATTGATGATGAACGAGAAAGAAGCTTTGACATTGAAATCTCTGAAAGAGTCACAACGTTTTCACATTTCTCACTTGTACATAATAGCTCTCGTCCTACCTTAAGAGCATCAACATTTCCTTTTGTTGGTGGCCTAAAAGAACCTCTTAGAACAACGAGAGGTTTGCGGTATAAGTAATCCTTGATTTGAACAACTTTACCATTCTCATCAAACATCACGGCCGAAGTAAACTTTCTCTTAACAAGTTCTAAAGAAAGAATACGCGGATCAATACCATCAAAGGCTGGGCCTCTAACATCAATCATATCGATTCTTAAACGACTTGAAGAAAGGTTATCCATAAGAGATGAAACCAAATGAGAAGAATCACTCGTATTATAAAAACAGCTGTGAATCATATTCACACCAAGAAAACCAATGGCCTCTTGTTGTTGAAGATTTTCTTGATCAAGCATATTTACGTGAAGTATTAAATCAGAAGGCGCAGCTCCTGCTTCATGTTGAAAGCGAACACCAAGCCAACCATGACACTCACCACGGCCCGAGTAGCTTTTTGCAGCAACAGTATCGGCAAAGCAAAAGAATTTTGTTCCCTCTTCTCTTTGTTCCTTAAGACGCTTGTACATCTTTGTAAATTCAGTCTCTAGCATCGTATGCAAACGACCTTGTGAAACATAGCGTCCTGACGCTTCTACACCGTAGATCGCATCAGAGATTTGCATATCATAAGCAGACATCGTCTTAGCAACAGTACCGGCCGCTCCACCGGCCCTAAAGAACTCCCGTGCAACTTCTTGTCCTGCACCAATTTCTGCGAAACTGCCGTAAACTTTATTATCTAAATTAATTTGTAATGCTTTTTGTTTTGCTGATAGAATTTGGCAAAAATCCATAGTATAAATTCCTTAAATATTTTTAGTTATAATAACAGCTTAGGACTCTATATGGCAAAAGAACACGACACGAATCTCTTTAAAAAACACATCTTTATTTGCAAGAGCTGTAAGAAGAATGAGTGTCCTATGCTTGAAGACGCGATGGCCTTAAAGAGCGAATTGAAGTCTTATTTCAATGAAAAATATGGAAAAGGTGTAGTTAGGGTTACATCAAGTGACTGCCTTGGAAAATGCCGTGAAGGCATCCATATTGTCAGTTATCCAGAGGCAAAGTGGTTTAAAGATGGCACTAAAGAGTCGGCCCAGATCTTAAAAGACTACGTAGATTCAAGTATTTAGGAGAAGTTCACAAAAAATTGACTTAGATTTATCAAATATTATCCGATAACGATGCTATAATATCCTTAGGAAAGGAACCAAGGAGTGATTATGTGGATTCCTGTTATCATCGTCGGTATTTTAGTTGGAATTGCTTCAGTGAAAGAGAAGCAGGCCCGCGAAAAAAGAGCTAAGGCCTACATCCCTATTAAAGTAAAAGATTAAATAGATTTAATTTTTGGCAAATTGAACGGCCACTTCTTTAGCGAAATACGTTAAAATCATATCGCATCCAGCGCGCTTAAAGCTCGTTAACATCTCCATTGCCACGGCATCACCGTCGACCCAACCGTTTTGGGCAGCAGCTTTCACCATTGCATACTCACCTGACACATTATAAGCAGCAACTGGTAGATTTGTTCGCTCTTTCATTTTAGCAATAATATCAAGATAGCTGATACCTGGCTTAACCATTAAGATATCTGCTCCTTCTGCTTCATCAAGTTCAATTTCACGCAAGGCCTCAATTGTATTGGCCGGATCCATTTGATAAGTCTTCTTATCACCAGCTTTAGGAGCACTATCAAGAGCATCTCTAAAAGGCCCATAGAATGCCGAAGCATACTTGGCAGTGTAAGACATAATTTGAGTATTAGTGAATGAATCACTATCCAGGGCCTCACGAATAACCGCAATACGCCCATCCATCATATCAGAAGGACCGATGATATCACTTCCCGCTTGGGCCTGTGCAAGTGCCATGGCCGCAAGTATATCAAGTGTCTCATCATTTAATATCTCACCAGTCTTTTCGCAAACAAGTCCATCATGGCCGTCACTTGAGTAAGGGTCCATTGCAACATCTGTCATGATAAGCATATCAGGACAAGCATTCTTAATGTCTTTAATAGTCTGTTGAAGAAGACCGTTAGGATTCTTTGATTCAGTAGCAAAGCGATCCTTAATTGAATCATCAAGGGCAGGAAAAAGTGAAACACACTTGATTCCTAAGTTCCAAAGCTCTTTTACTTCTTGAACAATAAGATCACGAGAGTAGCGATTAATCCCTGGCATTGATGTCACTGGTATAGTTTGATTTTGCCCATCGATAACGAATAAAGGCATAATCAAATCATCAACAGTCAGAGTCGTCTCACGCATAAGAGATCTCATTGCGTGATTCTTTCTATTTCTTCTTGGACGTATATTATTTAAATACATTTCTTATAATCCCATTTGTATCTTTGTTTTGTACGCAAGAGCATACATTGAAATTTGCTTGATCATACTTGAAAGCCCATTGGCACGAGACATTGATAAGTGCTGGCGAAGTCCAATTGTATCGAGAAAATCTGGCTTTGTTGCAAGGATCTCATCTGGTGTGGCATCTGAATAAACACCAACAAGAATTGAAACAATCCCCTTTACGATAGCGGCATCACTATCGGCGCGAAAGTAAACCTTACCATCTTTAAGCTCTGGAATTAGCCATACTTGAGACTGGCATCCTTTCACTTTATATTCTTCTTTTTGTAAATCTTCAGGTAGAGATTCCATCTCTTTTCCACGAGAGATGATGTGCATATAGCGATCTTCCCAATCGCCAAAGCCGTTGAATTCTGAAATAAGTGCGTCAACTCTTTCTTGTATTTGCAAAATGAACTCCTTAAGTCAATATGTAGCGGAGTCTAGCATTTTTTAGATAATGCGTGAAGCAAACTCCACTACTTTTTCTATTTGAGCGGCAATGTGGTCGATAAAGTTTTGAAGAGCAATGAAAAATCCGTAATTTCCAACTTGATTTGTTAGCATCGCAATCATTGAATCTAGAATATCAAGGTATGGTTGCAAACCAAATTTCTTTACCAATAACTCAAGATAAGTAGTGACTCCTTCCACGTCACGTCCTTCGTTAGTTACAACATATAATGGGTTCTTAATAGCGGCCACGAAAGCTCCTTTTTTTGTCTCTTAATTATAGTTATA
Organism: Halobacteriovorax sp. GFR8; assembly: GCF_050955245.1. NCBI lineage: Bacteria > Pseudomonadati > Bdellovibrionota > Bacteriovoracia > Bacteriovoracales > Halobacteriovoraceae > Halobacteriovorax > Halobacteriovorax sp. GFR8. The sequence goes on from NZ_JBPBLR010000002.1 coordinate 1,795,692, forward strand.
AAGTCGAATCATTCCACGAATCAATTAAATTTGCGATTTTGTTAAATTGTTCATGAAGCGGTTGATATTCTTTAGAATTATAAGCATAAATCGACTTTTTTGCGGCCTGAGACTTAACAATCTGGGCCTTATTAAAAAAGGGAGCGATAAAACGATCATCTCCAGTCACCTTTCGAATAAGTTCTTTAATCTCATCGAGATCACTCTCTTCTTGCTTGCGTCTTGTATCCATTAGATTAGGAATGTGAGTGATAATTTCAGGAAGCTTAACAATATCCATATCTTCGATATCAGATAACATTCCATAGAAGTGCTCTAATCCTTTCATCGAAAAGTCATCTGGTCTAAAGGGAACAATAACTCCATCACTCACACAAATACTATTAACAACTAAGAGTCCAAGTGTTGGTGGACAATCAATAAGAATATAATCGTAGCGTTTTCTAATGCCAGCTTGCTCAACATATTTCTTTAAAATCATTTGTCTTGGAGAGCTTATCCCCGCCACACATAATTCAAACCCAGATAGTTCCTGAGCAGCCGGAAGAAGATCAACTCCTAAATCAGACTTAAAAACAACCTTTTCAAAAATAGTCGAAGTATGTAGATGCTTAAGCTCTTTTACAGAGTTAAGAAGCAGGTTGAAAATACTGATGCTATCACGACTTTCTTCGTGTCCAAAAAGGTAGCTCATATTGGCCTGAGGATCCATATCAATGACTAGAACCTTATGACCTTTCTGCGCCAAGGCATGTGCCGTATTAAAACACATCGTTGTTTTACCAACCCCGCCTTTTTGGTTAAGAAAAGAAATGATTTTTCCCTTCCCTAAGTCTTGTGATTTTTCAGCACGATTGCGACCAAAGAACATAACCTTCTCCCAAGAATCATTCATTGTCATGATACTTGGAGATTATATCATAATTTTAGATGTTGGCACCAATTAGTCATACTGATTTGGGTCAAGTTCGATAACACAACGCAGACCAATTCTACTACTCGCATCAGTATCAGGAAGAAATTCAAATGCGTAGACACCGGCCCCAGAAAGACTTGCATAATCACCACCACTTACCATACTTCCGTTAACTCCACCTGTATTGTTAAAGATTCTAAAGATCTCATCATCATGAAGTTGAGAGTTAGTGATTCCTGCAGTTGAGCCAATTCTTAGCGTATAATCATTAATGACACTTCCAGGCATAGCATCTTCTGTGGCCTTGGCCGCATTAGAAATAGGAATACCAAAAACATAGTTAAAGTATCTTGCACTATAATCTGAAACGTTTTCAAATAAATGGCTATCAAGCTCAAGGTCACAATCATTATCACCATCAGAGTCATTACATGGCCCAATGAAAGAGTCCATTAAGTAATCCCCTGTCCCACCATAGATATCGGCCTTAGTCGAAACGATTGAAGAGAAAGAATAGATATTAGCGTTGAAGCTATAAACAGTATCAGATATTTCTGCAACATTTCCGACAGCATCTTGTACTCCAAAAGCCGATGTACACTCTTGTGTAAAAACAGAACCTGTATGAAGAGAGCGAATTCCAGAAGAGTTTGTTCCAGGAATTGTGTGAATATCAGATGAACTTAAATTATCAATATCCATGTATGAAGACTCAAGCCCACTTGCCCCTGAAGCATTACACTTACTTGAAGAGTTAAGTGCTAGTCCCCTTTCCACAACTTCAATATTTGCATCAGAAGTTGCTCTTACATCCCAAGCGCTATAAGCGATCTGTTCATCACGCGTAGGCAGCTTATAAGATGTCGCCGCTCCATATCCAACAATAGTCGGAGACCCTGTTAGTGTCGAACATGCATTTACAGCATTAGCATTTGTAATATTTGTTAGCGGTGGTAAGAATGATTGGAATGCCACTGCTGAATCAAGTGTCTGATTAGAGAAATTCTGCCACACACCATTTTTTACATAACAAGTTCCAGTTGATCTTTCATAGAAAACTGAACCATCTGGGCCATCATATGCTCCTAAATTCTGGGCAACACATTGTCCGTCTGTTGTATCACAACTTGTTTTAGAGTATGGACATCCCATTTCAAAACGAGGAACAAGTAAGTCTTTTCCAAAGTCATAGATTGAGCCAATAGTCCCAAGAGCGGAAGCAGTATCACCAAAGCCTTTGTACTCACATACATAATTACTATCAATGAAAGAGTCTGAATGCATCATCTCACAAGCTTTCTTATTAACCATCCAACGGTGAACAAAAGCGAAGTTCTCTTGAGGAGCAACGACTGTTAGCTTCGCTACATTATTATTTGTTGTAATCTCTAAAGATTCATTATCACCTAGTTGATTCGTAAAACTTAGAACAGGCCTTACTTCATAGACATAAGTGTGGTTTGGAACAGGTGCTAAACGCGAGTTCTCACCATTATCGATATATGTATTTGACGAAGTAATTAAATCTCTATTTAAAGGGTTACTATAGTTAAAAGTATGAAGAGGCCCTGCCTTCTTACGGTAGACATTATAACCTTGAATTGCTCCAGATGTACCAACAGTGAAGTTTTCCCACTCAAGACTTACTCTTGAAGTTCCATGATATGGAATCCAATTTGTCCCATCAGAATAGAAACAATCTTCTCCTGTTGTTGCACGGTAACCAGTGTTAAATAAGAATTTTCCGTCGTTATCACTTGCTAGTAGTGTCTCAGTTTGAGAGTTAAAGACAACGCTAACAGATGATGCATCACCTGAGTCATATGTCACATCACCGATACAACTTGCACTATTAAGGTCATCACATGTCGTTGTTGTATCTTCTAGAAGGCCATTTGTTGTAAAATCACGATTAACTTCTGAAATATTACAAGCAACTGATTTACTAATTAATACCCAATCATTTGAAGTCGTCCCTGTTGAGTAATAACACTGATTGGCCGCCGTACGATAAATGGCACCAGCAGCATCTGGCACGACATTACTAGTGGCAGGCGAAACTGTCCCGTAACACTCTTTCCCACCGTCACATTTCGTTAAAGAATGAGAGCAAGTAAAATTAGACTCCACGCGAATACCAAAATGGTTAACTTTAGTACCTAGAGCTTTTACATCCGCCCAACCGTGGTGAGCAACTGTTTGCGGCTCAACTCTAACTTTAAAAGAAACAGATGTTCTTGGTGCACCAGTACCATTATCAACAAGATCAAACGAAATTGTCGTTTCACCGTATTGTGATGCCGTTGGGATCATCTTGATTCTAAGAACTTCATTGATTGAAATCCCGTTGTCAATTATTCCACTGGCCATGGCCCCATTTACAGCAGCAAGATCCCCTGCTTCACTATATTCACCATCTAGGTCAGTATCTTTTAAAAATTGAATATTCATTGGTTGTATAAGTACATTATTAGTTGAAACAACATTTTCAATCGTTACCGTTTGAGAAGCTTCATTAATACTTCCACCTTCACTGATAATAACATTATCAATAATAACATCTTCCTTTTCACCGACAATAACATCACTCATAAAGCTTGCATTTTGAACGCCATTATTAGAAGCGACGGCCCAGTCATCAGTATCAACTGACTCATAACATAGCCCATTAGTACGATCAAAATAGACAACAGGATTATCACTTACGTGAGAAGTAGGATTGAAGCTAGGTGCTCCATGGCCAATACAATTATTGACGCCACATTCAGTACGTCCTGCACGGCGATCATAAACAGAATAATTACAAATAACAGGAGCATCAGAAGTTTCTTGAACAACAACATCAAGAGTTTGAACAACTGATTCCGCATTACTTGAATCTCTAACAACAAATTGGAAATCATCAGGTGTTCCCATTGTGTTAGCGCTATTACCATTTAATGTTTCATATAGACATGTGATGGCACCACCTGAAGAGATAGCACAGTCCTTAATTGTTCCTTCAGTTCCAGCAAGAGTTCCTTGCCCGGCCATTGTGTTAATACGGTTTCCACTTCCATCAATAAAGTAAACCGTAAGAGATGACGTTGTATTATCGACATCAGAAACACTTCCAAGAGTAATTGTTTCACTTACACTATTCCAGTCTGAAGACTCATTCATTGTGTGTGAAAAAGGGCCACCTGCCACAACAGGTGGATCATTTTTAGCGTTGATGACAACATTGATATAACCTGTCGTATGAAAGTCTGCCATACTTGTTAAAGGTAGTATTGAATCTGAAATTTGATACTCGACAGTAAAGACACCATTTGCATCTCCATCAAAGAAGAGATTACAAAAAGTAGCATCGTCCACACTATTAGCGTGGAATGTATCACCAGGAGCTCCTGTACAAGAACCTTGAATATCTGGATAGCTTGTTAAGTTTTTAAATTTATAACGTAGATCAGAACTTGGAAATCCCATGTAAGAATCATCAGATGCTGTTGGAAAATAAAGCCCTACGGCCGTTTGGGCCCCAGGCGTCCCTGTACTATCTTCGTCTACAGTAACAGTGATAATATTTGCAGCAACTGGCTCATCATCAACTTCAGTAACTCGTACTGAAGCAACTCCAGTATTTGAGTACTGGCCATTTGCATAGATTTGGTACTCGACCATATCTTCTGCAGTAGCATTGAAATAATCAGCACTAGTAGTAAACGCTAATGTACATTTTCCTAGTGAACAGTTACATGAAATATTTGAGTTTTGTACACTTGCATGAATCGAGCTTGCAATACAATAAGTTGCAAAGTCACCATCATAATCAAAGTAGCCAGAGACAGGAATCTCATTAACTTCACTATCAAATTCAAATGTAATGAGTGAGTCTTCACTTACAGTTGCACTTCTTGTTGCAGCAACACTTGGTGCTTGATCAACATTTGTCACATCAACATATAATCTTGAAACAGCACTATCGCCGTCATCATCGCTAATATAGAAGTCAATATATGAGGATCCATTAGTGTGGCGCGAAGGTTCAATATTCATCGAACATGTACCACTAATACACTCACAAGTTGCACCTAACATTTTAATCCCAGGCGTTGGACTCTCCGTCGTATTTGGACCAGTAATCGTTGCAACAATGATTGGGTTAATTACTACGCTTGAGTTAATTGCGTTAATAATTTGCAGCGAAGTTGAAAAGCCTGCATCGATTTGAACTGTAATTGTATTTGTTGCAATTGAGACGACTTCAGAACCGGCCGATACAGATGGGTTGTCAACAAGTTCAAGATAAAGCTCTGAGTAGTTCATTGCATTTTGCCAAGTGTTTACCCTTTCAAATGTCATTGAACCAATTGTTATCGTTTGGTTTAGGCCAGTTGAGCTATCAACAATTGTACATGAAGTAGGTATTCCCCCATTCTGATCTGTAAATGAAATTGGAAAACTTGTCATGGCAGCATCTTCAATCATCGATACTGAAGTTGTTGTAATCACCGGTGCCTTCGGAGAAACATCAAGAACACAACTTCTTGTGATTTCATCAAAGTAGTGCCCATCATCACAGCTTGCCTGCTTTAAAGAATTCATCTGCGGCGTACAGCCGATGAAAGCACTTAAAAATATTGAAATTAAAAGTATACGATTCATTATCTTTCCCAAGTATCCCAATAACTTATCGCCAAAATATTTCTTAACTTTAAATAAACGCAAATAAACACTTACGTTATTTCAGTATTATAGAAGATAGCTGATATCGCCTCTAAAATGATGTGATATTGGATACTTAGAAATAGTATAAGTAGTGAAAGCGCCTTAAATAGCTGACAAGAGCGATCACCTACTGACAGAACTTAAAGCTTTTATTTAGTGAGCAAAGAGCTTCTCTCATCTCTTCATTCTCTTCTTTAAGCTTATTATTCTCTTCTTTTAGAGAGGCAATCTCGCGAGTATTTGCTGATACTTGGGCCTCAACACCCTCACTCATTACCTTATACATGGCCATATTCTCATCTAGCTCTTTTACCGCTTCAATTAGTGGAGATACAAGAACTGCATAATCTACAGACAGCCATCCATCAGCATTTTCAATTACTGCAGTTGGAAATTGTGCCTTCACATCTTGAGCAATGACACCAATCGAATGCATTCCAGGAGAGAGTGATTTTTCATTCCAATTAAATTCAACACCTTTAAGGGCCTTAATTTTCTCAAGGGCGTGGTCAATCTCTGTCACGTTATCTTTAAGTCTCTCATCAGAAGTACAATTCGTTGCTCCCGCCCCGCCTCCAAGTGTACAATCTGTAGCGCCTTGAACCCTTAGATTCCCTACGACATGAAATTGTTCTGAAGGAGTTGTTGTTCCTACACCAACGCGTCCTGCAGCAGTAACAGTCATACGGTCTGTATTTGCAGTAGATATTGTTACAGGAAGATTAGAACCAACAGCTCCTGCTGTATTTAAGTTACCAAGCTTAATACCTGATCCATTATCAACTAAAATTTCAAAATTATTTAACGTACCACCTTTAAAAACAACATTATCAATTCCACCTTGTGAAATAATTTTCTGTGCGGAAGTCACCTGTCCAAAAAATGCAGAACTTGTGGTTGCATCCCCTGCAATAGTGTTCACAGAGATATTACCAAAATCAACATCACCAGTTACAGTAATGTCACTATCAAAAGTTGCATCACCTGTTACCTGAAGAGTCCCATTAACAACGGCCGCACCAGTTGTATTAAGCGCTCCAGTGTTAGTAAGTCCACCAGTAGAAGTAATTCCATTACCTTGAATGGTCCCACTAGCAGTTAGGTTTGTTGTTGAAAGATTTCCAGAGTGTGAAAGAGTCCCTGAAACAATTGTATTACTAAGTTGTGAAATCCCAGTAACGTTTAGGTTACCGGCCAATTGAGTACTACCCCCAACGACCATTTGATAGCCTGAAGTATCAGAGACAGCAGTACTTCCAACAAGTAGCCTTCCATTATGAGAAAGCCTCATATTCTCTTGTTGAGTATTTGTTGTATTAGCTGTCGTATAAAAATTTAATTCAGTCCCAAGGTTTGTTGCACTAAAATTTTCTGTTGCAGTTGAACGAATACTTGCAGTATTTACAATTCCACTTCCCGTGTCTCCACCAAAGTTTAGGAGACCAAGAATATCACTTGCTGTCGTCATTGACGGTGCAGTTATTAGACCTTGAGAACTTGCTAGATTGATTGATGACTGATTTCCGCCATAAGAGTAGAATTGTCCACTAGCATCCCCTGAGTCACTTCGTACATCAATTTGAGCTGTAGCATTAAATGTACCTAAGTTCGAAGTGTGACCAAATGACAAATTTCCATTTGCATCGTAAAGAGCAAAATCAGATGATTCTGCCTGAAAAGCAATATCACCTGGACCAGAACTACCAGCAGTAATTGTCGTTGTCCCAGAATTAGTCATATTAACAGCGTTTATATTTGTAATCCCTGAGCCATCTCCAACAAAGGCCGATGCTGTTACAGTGGAAGTAACATTAAAGTTCCCGTTGATGCCTGAGTTTCCATATACATAGAAAAGATAAAGAGGATCAGGAACACCACCAATTGATGTACGTCCAGCTGAATCAATGAAGAACTCTGCAGAGTTCCAGAAGTTTGATGCTAAACTGTCACCATCTCCATCAACATCGATGAAGAAATAGTTCATTCCACCAACACTTGTGTTACTACCATAGACACCCATCGTAGCATTGTGTTCTTGTCTTAATCCGAATGATAAGGCCCTTGACCAACTTGAAGCAAGCCCTGAACTAACATTTCCACCAACGTGTAAAAGAATACTTTCTTCCGCAGTTGTAGGCCCTGCAATATTTCCACTTACAGTTAATTTTGATGGCCCTTCATATGGGTCATCAGAAATTGTTACCTTTCCACCAGAACCACTACGTCTAATATGTGAGCCGTTAATATCCCAAGGCCCAGCGTAACTCCCGTTACTTAATTGTAGATCCCATTTATTCGTTGATTCATTAAAACGAATAATATCACCTGCAGTGAAAGTTTCAATATTACCATCGCCATTTAAATCACCAGCAACAGGTGCTGCATCGTTAACAACATAGAAGTCACCATTATTAACTCCGGCAACAGAAGGAGCTGTGACTCCCCCGCCTGTATCAAGAATGAGACGTCCTAAATAATTAGAGCCACCAAGATAATCTACCGCAACCCATGAAGCTCCATTATACTGGAGAACCTGGCCAGCACTTGAAGCACCAAGTGAGCTTAACTTAGAATTTGTAATAGCACCGTCTTGAATTTTACTTGTTGAAATTGAACTATTTTGAACATCAAAGCTAACAGAAGTTACAGTTTGCCCGAATGCATCTGTTACAATAAGATCATAGATAAAGCCACCAACAATCTTTAAACCATTAGGAACCCCTAGCCTCACCATATTTGCAGACTTTGATAAGATATTTAAATTGATAACCTGTGGGCCATTCTTTGTTTTAACCGCACTAATCGTTGAAAGATTTGTCCCATTGAGAATAAGTTGGTTTGAAGAAACTTCAATAAGAGTAATCTGATGTCTTTTTGTAAGATCAGAAGTATCAGAAGAGTTAGTGTTATCACGGCCTGTATTACTAACAGGTTTACACGCAATAAAAAGTACAACTAAGAGAATGTAAAAAGTATTATTAAGTTTCATATCCATAAATCCCTAATTTCATATCGGAGATTAATAAATAAAGTTAAACTATTAATATTACTGTATCAAAGTGCTAGGTTATCAAGAGCAAATAAGGAGTATTTGCCAATGATTTCTTTAACTTGTCATTGGTTATAAAATACTTGTATGAATAGCTTTCGAAGATTTTTGCAAACTCTACTAGTCACTATGACAATTCTAACATTGGCCAATCACGCCCTTGCTGAAAAATACGATCTCAATACAAACTTAATTGTTATTCAAAATATTGCCAATGACGGGATGTCTTTTGTTATTCGTAAAGGTAGAACAGATAATATTGTTAAGGGCCAAGTGTCCCTATTTTCTTCGAAAGAAATCTCTTTTACAGCTCGTGCCATCTCTATAACAAAAGAATACTCACAGTGGATTGTAACAGACAATAATATCAGAGTACCGTTTGAGAAAGGACAAATTGTTACTGTTAACTACTCTCCTGAAAGAGTTTGGTTAGAGATTCCAAAAATTCTTGGAGATGAAAATTATAGAAAGATGCTTGCTGAGGAAGAGATGTCTCTTAGAGAAAAACAATTTCAGCGCTACGATAATCGATTCGAGTTCTTCTATGGGAAGAACCAAGGCCTGAGTGAATCAACAAGTTCTAGTACAAATAATGATGGTACAAGAACTGGGGATACATTCCAATTCAATTACGCAATCCCTATCAACCAGACATTCCAAACAATTATTGGATTTCGCTATGACCTGGACCTACTCACTCTCCTCAATCCAAATGTTGAACAAGAAACAAAGAGAATGATGGGGACAGCGGCCCTTAAAATATCATTCGACAATAATTGGAGCTACCGTTTCAGCTACTTTGTTTCCCTTGGTGTGGGTTTCGGTCGTTCTGAAACAAGTATCCAAGACACTGTAAGAGTTGGAAGTGCAATGCTTCTTCCATCTGTAAGTTTAGGACTTGAGTATAAAGTCTCAACATCCCAGTCACTTATCTTTAAAGCAAATTTTGATGCTATCCAATCAGATGAAGAATTTGCTGATGGTTTTCAACAATCAACTGATCAAACAATGTTTGGCCTATCTGTTGGTTACGCTTTCTAAGTATCGCCTTCTCCATCGTGAGGAATTGAAGGCTTGATCAAAATCCTTATGATATAAGCAAAGAACGATTCTTTCTCTCTTTTTTGCTTAAAGAAAGAAGCTTCTGAAACAGGTTGTAACAATAAGGCAATCAGTAGAATTACTTTCATCTTTCCTCCCTAATTAGAAACAATAGTAAAAGGAAAACACACAGAATATTGAATGTCACTTGGTGAGAAAAAAAATAGGCCTTCATTAAGAAATCTTAAGAAGGCCTATCTATTATTTGATAAATTCGTTTAAGAATTATTTCTTTGCAGGAGGAAGAACTTCGATTAGTTCAACTTCAAAAGTAAGTGTCGCGCCACCAGGAATTGATGGAGGAGCACCTTGATCTCCATAAGCAAGTTCAGATGGAATAACTAACTTAATCTTTCCACCTTCACCAATAAGTTGCATCCCTTCAGTCCAACCTTTGATAACTCTGTTAAGTGGGAATTCAATTGGCTTATTTCTCTTATAAGATGAATCAAATTCTGTTCCATCTCTTAGAGTACCTTTGTAGTGAACTTTTACAGTATCAGTTGCCACAGGCTTCTTTGCAGAACCAGCTTCAATGATTTTATAAGCTAGACCTGATTCAGTCTTCTTAGCACCTTCTTTAGCTACGAATTCAGCAAGAAATTTTGCACCAGCATCTTTTTCAGTCTTAGACACTTCACTCATTCTTTGATTTACGATATCTCTAAACTTGAATGCAAATTGTCTTGTATCAATATCAGTTGCATCCTTAGTCATACCATCACGAACACCTTGAACAAGGTTATTCATTTCTCTTTCAGTAAGTTTAAAGTCTTTAAATCTCTTTCCGTAAACATGCCCTACTGAATAAAAGATCTTATCATTTTCAGTCTCAGGCTTTACTTCAGCTTTCTTACCACATGAAACAAATAGTAATGGCGCAATTGCCACTGTTGCTAGTAGTTTCTTCATTTAACATCCTTTGTCTAAATTTATTGAAGTCTAGTTACTAATTAATATTTATCTTAATAGATTAAAGTGCTTTAGTCCGCTTTTCAAGCCTTAAATATTTTCATCCATTGCCTTATTGGCCAACATATCGCAATGCTCATTTTGCGGGTGGCCACTGTGCCCTTTCACCCAACGAAACTGTAGGTTTGAAAATCTTCCTACAACTTCATCAAAGCTCTGCCATAGATCGATATTTTCTGGAGTTTTCTTGTCAGCTTTTTTCCAGCCACGTGACTTCCATCCAGGGGCCCATTTTGTGATACCGTCAACAACATACTTCGAATCACTATAAAGGAAGGCCGCATGACTATTATCAAGGCCCATTTCCTCTAACTCATTTTCTAGTGACTTTAGTGATTCAATAGCTCCAGTAAGCTCCATACGGTTATTAGTCGTTTGAAACTCAAAGCCTGAGCTTTCAAAGAAGACCACACCCTCAGGGTTTTGTCCCATTGCACCCCATGCACCTGGCCCAGGGTTTCCACGACAACCACCATCGCTATAAACAGTGTATGCACCCATTGCTTCCATTGGGATGCTGAAGTGGCCATTACCGCTTGCAACACCATTGTCGATATCTTCAAGAAGTTCAACGCTTTCTCTTAATTGAGCAATTGCATCATGATCATCTTGAGTATCGAGAACGCTTTCCAAATATTCTAAAGTTTTTAGTATGCTTTTCTTTTTCATTACTTAAGGATTCCTTTTTAAAGTCATAAGTATAAATCTTCATTTACAAAAAAGGAAACTTCCACCACAATTTCTTTATGGAATTTATAAAATTAGAGTCAGGTAAAACAGTTAACAATCTTGAAATCGAAGCTTTTAAAAATAAAGTTGATTCATCTCGCTTTATCTACCTCATGGCAGGAGTTCACGGAGATGAAATCGAGGGAGTTCACTGCTTAAAAGAAATTTTTTCGTGGCTTAAAAACGAAGTAGAGATTGATCTACCTTTAGTTGTAATTCCAATTGTTAATATTGATGGTGTTAATGCTGGCACACGTGTTAATGCCAACGGCGTAGACCTAAACCGTAACCTTCCTACTCAGAGTTGGGAGGGTGATTTTGAAGAGGCCAAGTACAACCCAGGAACGGCACCTTTAAGTGAGCCTGAAAATCAATATCTAGACAAACTCTTTAAAGAGTATCCACCGGCCTTTATCTTATCTATTCATTCATGGAAGCCAATCGTAAACTACAATGGTGACTGTAAGGATGTTGCGCAACTTTTGGCCAGGCACAATAAATATCCTATAGCAGATGATATCGGCTACCCAACTCCAGGATCACTTGGAACATATGGCAGTGTCGATCTCGCCGCACCTGTGCTCACATTTGAATGTCCTACTATCGACACAGGAATCACTGTCGAAGAAGTATGGCAAGAAAATGAAGCTGGCTTCAAAGACATGATTACATCTGGAATTCTGAAACGATTCCTCTAAAAGTTAATTTACCCTTCTTAAACAAAATTAACTTATCTTCGCTAGCATCCCTTCCGTTAATAAGGCATATTCAAAAATGAGAGTGCTGCATCGCGGCGCCCATGTTTTAAATTTTGGTACAAATATCGTTTAGGCCCCAATATCCCTCATAATCCCTCTCTCTTTTGGGCCTAGATGTAATCGGAGGCCGTCCCACGGCCTCCCTTTATATTTCCACACAATTTCGTCAACTCCATAAACAACCCTGTAGATTTTCCAAACTCCACGTCTTCCCTCACGTCTTGTTATATATTTACATCAAATGCGAACTCGTCCGAAACTGAACAAATGGCATACTATTTGCATCAAGTATTGAACGAATATCATTTTCAGGAACGAAAAAAGGAGACAGAGTGACACCATTTAAGTGTATCTCATTAATTTTACTTGCGCTTACAACAACATCTGTTGTTGCCCAAAGTAGCACTAGTAGTATTCAAGGTGTCAAAAAAGCACCTGGTGCGACTAGAAATTGGTCAGCTAGAATTGATACGACAGTTTCAAGAGACTTATTAAAGACTTCTGAGGCAGGACATTATAGTGGAATGTATAACTCGTTTCGTTTCAACATTATTACAGATAAAGGAAGCTTCGCAGCTAAAACAACAATATCAAAAGACTTTGTTGACGAGCGTAAGAGTAGAATCAGTGATACGTCTCTATCCTTTACTAGAAAGGCTTCTCAATCATTTGAAGGTGTTGTCTCTTTTGGTACGGCATCAGTTAAATTACCAACAAGTAAGGTATCGAGAAAATATTCTAACCTTCAAGCAGGAATTAGCTTAAGTGAAGGCCTATCAATAGCCGATAGTGTTACTGGGATTAAGGACCTATCTGCATTAGTTATTCTTGGTGCATCCAAGAACTTCCATGAGTATGAATCATCAATGACTGGAAGCTCGAACACTTCATATAGTCTTTCATCAGTTGCATATCTGACTTATAGCATGTCGGATGAGCTATACCTATCTCTTGGAGGAACATATATGAAAGGTTGGACATATCAGAATAACACAAAAGATGCTTATTCGTTCTCACAAGCTATTGGATATAGCTTTGGGCCAAAATACAACCTAGAGGTAGGTCATGAATTTGGAGGAACTCCCCTATCACCTGATGGGAAAAAGGTTGAGATCGACCTATTTGATGAAAGAGATTCATCAGTTTATGCATCACTAACAATAAAAATATAGAACACACATAGCGAAGACAAAGAGAAAGAAGAACAAATGACAAAAAGAACAAAGGTAGAAGAAAAAATGAAAATCAAAAATGAAAACAAATTTGGAATGCTTAGAGGCCTTACACATGCATTCGCATTGGCCGCAATTCTTTCAAGTTGTGCAAAGACTCTTCCGGACAAAGAGCCTGATTTTGCCAAAGAAACTTACCGTACTAAGAACTCTGTTACAGCAGCTAAGCTTGTCATTGAAGCAAAAGCTATTGCTACACAAGAGGAGCTTTCGAAAAACGATATTTCAACAGATCTAATCGATACAAGTGTTGGAAGTGAAGCAAAGACTCTCTACTCGACAAAGATTGTTAGCTCTAATGATGAAACATATAATGTTCTTGTAAAAGATCTCCTTGTTTTCGCAGAACAAGAAGGTCAGAAATTTGAGATTACATTTGATCTAACGACAAACTACCTTGTAGCTTATATTGCACCAGCGGACAAAAGTGCAAAAGCATTCAGTGTTTCAAACAAAATTATTCGCGACGTTCTTCCTGTTAAAGCTTCTAAGCTTGACCGTATTCCACTATTTCAATACGGTGTTGACTTCTACCAAAGAGAAAATGTTAAAAACGACCTTGATGAAAAAACAAGGCACATTAGATACGTTGAAAAAGATCGCTCTGAATCAACTCACTATAAAGTTGATTACCTAATCGAAAACAGAACATATACTGGTGTTTTCGGGATGGATCAAAAAGAGATCGCGACGATCTACCGTCGTGATAAGGTTGAAAGTAACCTATTCACAGTAGGTCAACTTGAAGATCGTATCCTTAATAACGAAAATGCCTTCACTACTTCAAAGCATGATGGTCACGTATTTGATAACAAAGACCTAATTAAGGTTATTCTTGATGACAATGAAAGTAAGGCATACTTTGCACGAGTTATTAAGAAAGAAGACCTAACTGAAAATGAAGAACAGCTAGCTCGTGCAGAAAGATTTAACTTACTCTTTTCAAGATGTGACGCTGATACAGCAAAGAGAGCAAAGATCGCTCTTGATAACTGTTTCCTACGTTCAGAAATTTCTGAAAAGATTAAGTACGTCAAATTCAAGTACGATATCGATGATAATGATGAGATTCTAGCTGAAACAAAAATCTCTTCAAGCACTGTTGCTGAAGATGCAAAATTCATTCAACTAGAAAAAGATTCTCAACCTGAAGAGATCTACCCAACAGAAATTAGAAATGAACTCTCAACTGCTTGGCTAAAACTTGAAAAATTCAAGAACCAAGAATTTACTTTTAGAAGAGTTTTAGAAGACTCTCCAAACATCTTTAATTATAGCTTTGCTGGTTCTAAAGCAACTTTCCACGTAGAAATCGTTAAGTTCCACTTTGAGCCAGGACGTGTTCTTGTTAAAAGATCAAAACCGCTTCTTGATAAAACAGGATCAACAAATCTTGATACAGAACCTTTACTAGCATTTGAAGCAGAATACTTCCGTGAAAGTAAGAATGACAAAGGTGGAATCGTTTACGTTCCAGCAAGTCACAATGATGAAAGAGCTATTGCTGTTGTAAACCTTGGTAACGACCAAATTGGTGATGTTCTTACATCACTAGACCCTTACCTAATGAGTGTTTGTGGAGGCGGAAAGGCCCACGGACTGACAGAAGTAAGAGATATCGTACAGGTTGTTGATGGAAAGGATGATTTCCTTAACTTCTCTACTCAATCAACTTATAAAAAGGGTAACCTATTTAATTGTGCTGACTTTGGTGGAGACTACTGGGGACAACAGAATGAAACGATGACTTTCAAAGAAAGAACTACTTTCATGAAGTACAATCAAGAGTTCGAAGAGCCAGAACAAAACCTTTCTTACGAAGTTCAGAAGAAGTTTAACTTTGGTCTATTCACAGGTTCGAAGCTAGTTCCAAAAGGATACACTGAGCAAACTCGTGACTTTGATACAACTGTAGATCTACCAATGGTATTTGATATCAGAAATGGTAAGAATATCGAGTACGTACTTACAGGTATCCCATCAAATAAATATGACAAAGATGGAAAACTAATTAGAAAACTAACTCAAACAGAACTTGATCTAAGAAATAAGATTATTGTTTCTTCTCAAAAAGTTATTGATGATATCAACCTTGGATTTAAGCGTGCATTCAAAGGGACTCAATACGAAGGACGTGGTGATGTCATCACTCTTAAGATTGAAAAGGATGATTCAATTCCAGCAGGAACAAAGAACCTTTCTCTAACTCACAATCTTGATGGTGTGTCACGTTCAGTAAATATCGAAGTTGTGGAAAAAACTCACTTAGGAGATCTACAACGTAACCATATCTACTGGGTAGAAAAAGCGACTTCAAGCTCAATTATTGGTCTTGGTGGCCCATCATTCAACCCAAGAAACGGTGTTGTTGAATCAGCTTCTGTTTACCTATACGGTGGTAACATGAAGTCTTCAATTAACTGGATGGTTGATAAAGCGATCGCAGAGAAGAACTTTGTTAAAAATATTACTCCTACTAAAGAACTTCAAAATCTTGCTGATGAGCTTAATAAGAAAGCAATCGAAGATGCTCTAGCAGAGCACAAGGCCAAGACTCAAGCTGCTGGACAAGATACTCAAGTTGCTGACTCTGATGAAGTAGAAGTTGAAATTGAAGGTGAAACAGTAACTCAAAGCACGAAAAAAGCTGAGATCAAATCTCACCGTCATGGTATTGCTCATACTAACTTAAAGAGCAATCTACTTAATACAATTAAGCGACCTAATATCGCTTCTCATATGGGGAAAATCAAAGATGCTCATCGTCTAATGAAGAACGACTTTAGAGCTAGCTCATTTGATAAAGATGAAGTTCTATCTAACTTCACAAGAGCGAACCAAAAACAAGCAAAAGCAGTACATGCTGCTTGGCAAGCAATTGCTAATAAGGATGACGTTGCACTACAAGCAGCAATTCACGGTGACAACTCAATTGAGGCCCTTCAAGCGAAGATCAAGCATTCAATGGAGTACGATGCTAAGGGTAATAAAAACCCAATTTGTAACCACGAAACAGCTGAGTTTGCTCTAAGCAACCTTGCTAAGAACTACGATGTTCTTGAAATGGCAAAAACTGACGAAGGAAAGAATGACATCCTAATTGATATCTGGATGCCAACTCTTGCACACGAGATCGGACACAACCTTGGTCTACGTCACAACTTCGTTGGTTCATTTGATAAGAAGAACTGGGTATTCCCAGGAGAGAAAGAAACAAAGAGAACTTCATCTTCAGTTATGGACTACACAATTGATGACCACGCAACTTACGATGGTCTAGCTCCATACGATGTATACGCACTACGTGCAGCTTATACAGGAATGGTTGAACTTGAAGGATACACTAACTCGAAAAAGAAATCGATTGAGATCAATGGTGTTGACGTTAAGGTATCTTCTGTTGAATCTGAATTTGAACCAGGTCTATACTACCACCTAGTAAGAATTAAAGATGTCGTTGATGCACTAGTTGGAGAAAACGGTAACCCTGCAAATATCTCTAAGCATAGACTTATGGCAGAAGCAGGCCTTAAGAGAATTAGATTCTGTTCAGATGAGGACGCAGGTAACTCTCCACAGTGTAACAGACACGACTTTGGTTCATCTTTTGAAGAAATCGTTGATTACCAAATTGCAGACTACCGCCAGATGTACGAGTATATCTACTTCCCAGGAAAGCGTAAGCAGTTCTATGGTGGAGCAGCATTTGGTTGGCTAATGGATAAATTCTATAAGCTAAGAATGATGAACGAAGAAGTATTCTATCACCTAATTTATACTCCTGAGTTGTACTCTCAAGCAGATCAAGCAACTCATGATGCAACAACTAACGACCTAGTAAATGGTGTAATCAAGTCACTATTCTTCCTACAGTCAGTAGTTGCGACTCCAGATATCACTCCAGGTGCTGGACTTGATACTGAAGCACAAAGAAATAAGAGATTTGTTTCGACTCTAGTACCAACTCAAACTGAAGTTACAGCTGATGATGGAACAGTTCTACAGGTAGCGACTCAAAAGCCAATGGTTGTAGAAACAAAGTGGAATGAAGCAATCTCACTTGATAGTGATTCATATAGAGCGAAAAACCGTGGTGTTGAATATGATAAGGCAGCAGCTCTAATTGCACTAACAGAGTCTGAGTCGTACTCATACAAGTACCGTTCAAACTCTCTAAGAATTCCATACCAGTTACTAGAGCAGTACCTATTTGGAATTGATATTAAGGATTCAATTGTACAATCAACAATTGGAGAGGTTCTTTCTGGTCAAGTTACTCCACTAGTATATGACCCAGCAACAGGACGTAATATCCCACTAACTAACGGAGCTTTTAAAGTTGAAGTTGGTGAAGTTGAAACTAACTATGCTGCTATCGGTGGTCTAGTTTACGGTAATATTGATACATTTGAACAAACAGCTAACCCTGCTCGTGCATTTTGGGTAAACCATATTTCTCAAAGAGATCTACTTACTGAGACTTTCGAGCACGAAGGGCAAACTTACCAAATCCCAGAGGATTATGTAGCTGAGAAAACTGATATCAGAAAAGCATATGTACCTTATGCACAAGACTCATATGTAGCTGGTAACGTTATCCAGAAAGCAAGTATGATGCAGTTAATTTCTCACGATGAGCGTTGGTCAACATTCTTTGGAGAATGGGAAAAGGCGCAAATTGAAGGACTTCAACTTGCACAAACTCCAGCAGCACAAGGTGCAACTGAAGATACGATGAAAGCTCAAAAGACAGAGCTTGAAATGGCAGCCGCTCTTGGAGATGCAGCAACAATTAAATCTGAGATGCAGAAATACTTCGCTCAAATCAATGCTCTTCTTGCTTCACAAGATCAAAAAGAGATGATTGCTGGATTCCTTGCTCAAAGAGCACTTGTTAAGCAAGCTGGTTCATACTTTGTATCAGCACAGTTTACAGCGATGATGAATGACATTGGTCTTGAAGGTGTAACACTAGACTATATCAACCAAGTGCTAAGTCAGGCCATCGTACCAATCGCTTTTGAAGCAGAAGCATGTCGTCTTTCAGAGCAGTACTGTTCAACAGTTGATATGATTCAAATGGCGAAAACAGGAAATAAGGATAGATACTTAGATAATAAGATCACTAACCTTCTGAATAACTTCTCAATGCCTTCAGTTAATGAGCAAGGTCAAGTTGAGTTATTCGCACCAGTTATTACTAAGATCATCCAAGGTCTTAATAATAACGAGCAAATCAAGCTAGGAGATGTTTTCTTAAGAGATATCCAAGAAAACAGCTTCGCTCAGATTCAACAAATGGATCAGCTTGTTGGTGAAGCTATGACGAAAATGAAAGTTACTAAAGACGTTGATAGCTTCTATGGAGATATGAAAAGAAACGTAAAACTTCTTGGATTATACTTCAGAATGATTAACCCGATGGAAGGAAAATAATCCAGACCATCTACCGATAAAATTGTCATTTAATGAGAAACCCGCCCTGTCCAGGCGGGTTTCTTTTTGGAGGCGTCATTTGCCACGATGGCAAAATGATGCCGAACAACCCAGAGGCGACCACGAAGGGAGCCTTCGGGTAACCAACTTCGCAAATCTCACTACTACTCATTGAATTATAGAATGTTATAATTTAAAACCACGATGGCAAAATGATGCCGAACAACCCAGAGGCGACCACCACGGGAGCCTTCGGGTAACCAACTTCGCAATCCTCGCGAACACTCTTTAAACTCAAGAATTATATTGTGTAAAACCACGATGGCAAAATGATGCCGAACAACCCAGAGGCGACCACGAAGGGAGCCTTCGGGTAACCAATTTCGCAAATCTCACGACTACTCATTGAATTAAAGAATGTTATAATTTAAAGCCACGATGGCAAAATGATGCAATTCAACCCAGAGGCGACCACCACGGGAGCCTTCGGGTAACCAACTTCGCAAATCTCACTACAGCTCGATCCAAAACCTCATCTTCTTCACACCGTCAACTTCAATAATATTCTCAAGCTCTCCACCATTCTTACGAATCGTCTTCTCTGAACCAATATTACCTTCATCACAAGTCACGAGGACTCGTTTAAGGCCCTTAATATTGTCTCTAACGAAGTTTAAAGACTCGGCAAGGATTTGAGTCGCATAACCTTGACGTCGAAAGCTAGGGCATACTCCGTAACCAATATGGCCACCAACCTTTAAAAGATGATCATTTAATTCAAAGCGAATAGAAGTACGACCTACAATTTTCCCCTCTTCATTGAAGGCAAAGAGTAAGGCCGCCGGCACATGCTCTTTTGGAATATGAGTCCCCTTTGCAAAATCCGGAGCTATCGAAACATATTTTTCATACTCTCTATTAGCTAGAGTTTCCCAGTAATGGACAAAGTCAAAATTGTTTTCCCAATGCTCATGTAAGGCAGCAAAGAATTCATCTTTATCCACATGAGTTAAATATCTAAGAGTGATTTTATTCATGTATCTCCTTCATCTTTAGAAGCTCAGCACAGGCTAAGTAAATATCTGCTTGTAAGAGGCGGCCTTCTGACTTTAAAGCTCGACAAACCTCTTCAATAGTAGCAGTTCTCAAAGTATTAGAGTTAACGAAATTAACATCTCCAGTGAAGATGACGGCAGCTGAGACAGGATGAGGAAAATACTCACGTAAAGGCGTCTCGTATTTATCTTCTAATATCCAGTGCCCAAGCTTATTAATACTTTTCATGCTAATGCCAAGTTCAAGACCTAACATTCTCTCTAGGCCAAAAATAATACTTTCACCATCCTTAAGCTCACCACCAGGATAATCAAGCTTACCATTGTCTTTAACGAGGTATAACCATTCATTACCAACCTTTGGTACAAAGAAAACATTGGTTATAAGAGATTCATCAATAGCTTCTTCTGTTAAGAAAAAGCTACGCTTAAAATGCTCATTATCAACTGATTTTAAAAGAGTACAATACTTAGTCTTATCCATAAGAAAAGTATAACAGAAAGGCCCTCAAAAGAGGGCCCTAATATAAATTGAAAATTTTAAATTTGAATTATGCTTTATCGAATTTAATAACTTCAGTTGGACAAGCTTCAGCAGCTTCAAGAATCAGGAGTCCGTTATCAAGAGGTGCATCTGGACGGATTACACAGTTAGTATCCGTAACTTCAAAGACCTCTGGATAGATACCTTCACAAGCATTACAAACAATACAACCTTCTTCAATCCACACTTTAGAAACTGCAAAGTTTTCTTGAGCAGGAGCTCCTGCACCAGCAGCACCAGCGAATTCACCAGCAAATTGTGGATTAGCAGAAATTCTAAGACCTACAGGAATATCTCCTTGAGGAATTGAATCTGCAATAAATGAACGAGTTGTTTGGTGATAGAACATCTTTGGTTTTACATAACCATATTTCTCATTGAATGACTCAACAGTATTCTCAGCACCACGGAAAGCTTCAATAAACTTGCGTCCCTTCATAGTGCGAGATTGCGTAAGGCCATCTTTAGACTTAAGTTCAATTTCTACAGTTGAAGAATCAAGATTCTCAAGCTCTAGAATTTCTTTAAAAGCAGGACCCATCTTAACTTCGATACCGAAGTCTGAATCTTGAACAGCAAAGTCACTTGAAACAGTAACTTGTGTTTTCTTACCAAATGGGTTGAATAGCCTAACAACAACATGATTGAATTTTGCAGGCTCTCTCGAATTATTCCAACGGTAACCAAAAGCAAAACTTTCATCGTCTGAAGACTTTAGAACTTCAAACTTCGACTTCCCAAATAGGAAGAAGAATGAACCTGAAAGAAGGCTTAAAACACCTAGTTGGACAACCATCCCTGTTACAACTAATAATGCAATAGCTAATGCAATTAAAGTAGTATTCACTTTATCTCCTTAAATTTCACTTGTAATTTCCTAGAGTATAGCACGAATTAAAATTATTCGTCTAAGGAATTACACATAGTTAAATCGATTTTATCTAACGCGGCAGGACTAAAACCTACACAGCTTTTAATAAGACCACCATTAGCAGCAGCAAGCCCAAGTGTTTGATTTTGCGATCTTATCCAATAGTGTCCATCGGCCACTTCCATTTTTAATGTTTGGCCATTTATAAATCGAAGCGCTGTGGCCTCATCTAATTCCAATTTTTCAAAGCCAATAAGTTCAGTAATTGGATTTGTATAATTCAATAAAAACTCGTTAGCATTGAAATTTTCATCATCAAATATGGATAAATCAATACTGTTCTCTAAATCAATACCGGCCGAATTAGTTCGTCTTAGATCTTCTAGAGCACCTCTTGTTCCAAGCTTTTTAGCAAGATCATCAAAAAGAACGCGTATGTAAGTTCCAGAAGAAACACATACTCGAAAAGTAACTTTTCGTCCTTGAACTTCTAATAACTCAACTTCATGAATTTTTCTTTCTACTGGTGGTTTTTCAATAAAGACACCTTCACGGGCCCATTCATGTAATGCCTTCCCTTCATGCTTAGTAGCAGAAAAAGCCGGAGGGCTTTGCATATACGGGCCAACAAATGATTGAAGTTCTTTATTTACTTGCTCAAAACTTACTTCAGAGAAGTCCAATTCTTCTATCGTTCCTTCTTCAGTATCAAAGTCACCAGTTGGAGAATTGATACCAAGGACTCCTGTTGCGATATATTCTTTAGAATCAATTTGCGTGTATTGATTGAGTCTTGTCGCAGGCCCAATACCGATAACGAGAAGACCTGTCGCAAATGGATCAAGAGTTCCAAAGTGCCCGATCTTTCCAATATTTTTCGGAAGGTTTCTTTTAAAGCGTCTAATCACATCAAATGATGTCATCCCTTTTGGTTTATCCACTTTAAAAAAGAAAGGCCCAAAGATTGGGCCTTTAAATTTCTTATTTCTTGAAGCCATTAGAAAGACTTTCCTTTATCTTTTTCAGATTGCAGAAGTTTTTCAATCTCCTGCTCATCTTCAAACTGAGAGTCATACTCTGCAGTTAGAGAAGGCGTATGCCTTACCTGTAAAGTCTTAGCAAGGTGACTTCTGATCTTACCTAAAGAAGCGTCCATCGCCTTAGCAATATCACCTCTTTTGGCCGGATCAAATGTATCCCAAAATAACTTTGCCGTAGAAAAGTCTGGGCTTATTTCAACTTTTGTAATCGAACAAAAAGTAAACGCTGAATTATCTAGTCCACGACGAAGTAATTGGTTTACTTCGTTCTTAATTTGTTCTTCATACTGAAGTTTTTTCTTATTGCCACTCATGACATCTCCAACCGAATTAAAGAATTGGTGAGTCTGCTGTTAAAACATCCTCAAGCTTACGTTTCTTTTCTTTCAGTTTATATGCTTCGAATAGGTCGCCAACTTTAATGTCATCATAGTTCTCTAAGCCAACACCACATTCGTAACCATTCTTAACTTCTTTAACATCGTCTTTAAATCTCTTAAGTGAAGACATCTTACCATCAAACATGATCTTACCTTCTCTAAGAAGACGAACATTACAACCAACTTGAATATTACCGTCAACAACAACTGAACCAGCAATCGTTCCAATTTTTGGTACAGAGAATGTATCACGTACTTCTGCACGCCCGATATACTCTTCAGTAAACTCAGGATCAAGAAGACCTTCAACAGCAAGTTTCACATCATTGATTAGTTCATAGATGATTGAGTAAGTCTTTACATCAATTCCATACTGCTCTGATAATTTACGAGCAGAAGTTGATGGTCTCATATTAAACCCAAGAACGAAGGCACCTGAAGTATTCGCAAGTTCAATGTCAGAATCACTGATTTGACCCACACCACCACGAATAACTTTTACCTCTACTTCTGGATTTGAAATTGTTTCAATAGCAGACTTGATTGCTTCAAAAGAACCTTGTACATCTGAACGAATGATAAGATTAAGATCTTTCTTTTGTCCTTCTTCAGTAGCAGCAGTAGCAAAGAAGTCTTCAAGAGAAACTTTTGGCCCTTGAGTTTGAGCAGCTGCTTCAATTCTTATTCTTTCATCAATACGGTTTTGAGCAATTTTCTTAGCTTCTCTTTCGTTTTTAACAACGTTAAGAGCATCACCTGGAGAAGGAGCTTCACCTAGACCAATAATCTGGACAGGCATTGAAGGACCAACTTTCGCATGTTGCTTACCTTTATGATCAGTTAGACTTCTGGCACGTCCGTAAGTCTCACCAACAACGATTGAGTCACCTTTTTTAAGTGTTCCTGTTTGAACAAGAACAGTTGCAACTGGACCACGTCCATGCTCAACTCTTGATTCAATAACAACACCTTCGGCAGGACCTTTCGGATCTGCTCTAAGTTCCATAATTTCAGCTTGTAGAGCAATTGCCTCTAGAAGCTCATCAACACCGTCTCCCTTAAGAGCAGAGATGTGACAGAATTGAGTTTCCCCACCCCATTCTTCAGGAGTAATACTAAACTCAGTTAGAGCTTGTTTAATACGATCTGGGTTAGCACCTTCACGGTCCATTTTGTTAACCGCTACAATCAATGGCTTACCAGCAGATTGAATATACTTAATTGATTCAACAGTTTGAGGCATTACACCATCATCTGCTGCAACAATAAGAATTACGATATCTGTAATATCAGCACCACGCTGTCTCATAGCACCAAAGGCCGCGTGACCTGGAGTATCTAGGAAAGTCAGCTTAGAGTCCTTAACGTCTACCGAGTAAGCTCCAATATGCTGAGTGATCCCACCAGCTTCGCCAGCAGCAATCGATTCATTTCTAATATAATCAAGTAAAGTTGTCTTACCGTGATCAACGTGACCCATAATCGTGATAACAGGAGCACGTAGCGGAAGCTTATTAAGTTGCTCTTCAGAAAGTTCTTCTTTCCCAAGTGCTGCATCCTCATCAAACGATTGATCTTCTACTCTGTAGTCATATAAAGCTGCAATTTGCCCAGCTAATTTAAGACCAATATAATCACCATTTCTAACAAGTAGATTGAGATCGAGACACTTATCAATCATATCCTTAAGCTTTACCGAAAGTTTCTTAGCTAATTGCTCAGCATAAGCACCACCGTGTAGCTTAATGATTCTCTTTGCTTCTTTTACTTCTGTAATTTCAGTTGACTTCGAAGGTCCCGAGTATTGACGTTTTCTCTTAACTTGAGTGTACATTGGACGTCCAGTACCTTGAAGAGAAGAGTAAGATTTAAGCTCGGTTGTTGCACGCTCTTCGTTAAGAGCTTGCGAACGATTAACCGTCTTCTTCGCACTTAACATTGAAGCAAGACCACTTAGACGATTCTTGTCCTTTTTCGCTGTACGATCTTCATCACTTCCAACAGGACCAGCTTTAGCATTAATATCATCTGCAGCTTTTTCGTCTTTACCAGCAGCTTTCTTCGCTTTGCGAGCAGCGGCTTTCTCTTTATCTTCCTTAGTTGGAGCAGAAACAATTCTAAGACCAAATGGCTTACCATCTAAAGTCGTCGACTCTTTCTTTTCCTCTTTTTCCTTAGGAGCATCTTCTATAGTCTTAGCTTCAATAGAAGTTTCTTCTTTCACTTCCTTAGCTTCAACTTCAATCGTTTCTTCTTTTACCTCAGGAGTCTCCGGCTCTTCCATTACAGGAGTACTTACAGACTCTTCAGCTTTCACTTCAACAGCTTCAGAAGATTCGATTACAGCTTCAGTGTTTTCATCATCAGAAGTTGCCTCCGAAGACTTTGATGAAGCTTTACGACGTACAACAGTTTTCTTTTTACGAGTAACCGTTTTCTTAGCAGGCTTATCTTCCTCGCTCTCACCGTCAGCTTTTGCTGCAGACTTCTTTCTAACTGTCGCCTTTTTCGCAGCTTTCTTTTTGACCGTCTTCTTCTTAGTTGCCTTCTCAGCAGATGCTTTTTCAGCACTTGATCCAGCAAGCTCTTCCCACTTAGTAATATCTTCATCAGATAGTACAGACATGTGGTTTCTTACTGAGAATCCGTGAGACTTCAGCTCTTCTACGAGGTCTAATGGCTTCTTTCCGAGTTCATTGGCCAATTCAAATATTTTCTTAGGCATTTTTTCTCCGTAGTATGACTACACTTTTCTATTTTAAAATTACTTAATTTTAAATGCAGCTAATTCTTCTCTTAATCTTCTTTCTGCTTCATTAAATTTATCAGCACCTTCTTCATCCTGATCAGCACCTTCTTTATTAATAATACCTAGGTACTTAGGAACTGCAGAGGCAGATACTAATTCTTCTTCACCTTCAGGTTGAAGCTCAATTGCCCCTTCTTCAACTAGCTTAGCAGCTTCATCAATTGCGGCTTGAGCTGCAGCAGCATCAACACCGGCCATTGAAGCAATCTCTTCAGCAGGAGTTGCCATGAAGTCACCAATTGCCATGATACTATTTTGAACAAGTACTTGTGCCATAGCATCTGTAACAGATGGGATTTGAAGTAGGTTTTCAACTGCTTTATTAACTTTTTCTTGAAGTTTAGACTTCGAGATAATGTTAATATTATAACCAGATAGCATTGCTGCTAGACGAACGTTTTGTCCACGACGTCCAATTGCAAGTGATAACTGATCCTCTTCTACGATAACGTCCATTGATTTAGAATCGTGATCGATAGAGATATTTTCAATTTCAGATGGTGCAAGAGCAGCGATTGCAAATGTTGCCAGATCATCATTCCATCTTACGATATCAATTTTTTCACCTTGAAGTTCATTTACAATATTTTGAACACGTGATCCTTTCATACCAACACAAGCACCTACAGGATCAATATCTTTATCTACTGACTGAACAGCAATTTTAGCTCTTTGTCCTGGCTCTCTAGCAGCAGATTTGATTTCAATAGTACCGTCTTGAATTTCAGGTACTTCTATTTCAAATAGCTTTACAAGGAACATAGGAGAAGTTCTTGATAGTCTAATTTCAGGCCCACGGTTAGTCATAACAACTTCCGTTAAGAATGCTTGTACTCTGTCACCTGGGTTGAATTGTTCACCTGGAATCAGCTCTCTTCTTGAAAGAACAGCGTCTGCTTTTCCAAGGTCAACGATTACATTTCCACGCTCATATCTTCTTACAATACCTGTTACAAGATCACCTTGTCTGTGCTTAAACTCAGAGAATAGAATCTCTCTTTCAGCATCACGAACCTTTTGCATGATGATCTGACGTGCAGTTTGAACATCAACACGAGTAAAATTAGGGTTTTCAATCTTAATACCTAATTGATCACCAATTTCAACATCTTCATCAAGTTCTCTAGCATCACCTAGATTGATTTCAATAATTGAATCTCTTACTTCATCAACAACGTTCTTATATTGGAAGATCTCTACATCGTCATCATCTTCATTATAACGAGTCTCGTACTCACCCTGGATACCAAACTTCTTTCTTGCTGTTACTAAGAAAGCTTGTTCAATAGCGTTTACGATAATTGTCTTATCGATCCCACGGTCTTTTCCTAAAACATCAATAATCTTACTTAATTCTGAGAAACTCATTTTTCACCTCAAACAATTACACTTCTGGTTCAAGTGCGATCTTATTAATATCATTTAAGTTTAATTTTAAATCAAAATCACTATCGAGAGTCACATCGATAAAGTCATCACCAAAGCTATTTAGAACACAAATAATCTTTTTGGTACTTGCTGTCTTTTTATCAAACTTTTCACCTGGGAAAAGTTCACCAAATTTTTTATTCAATTGAACTAAAATACGCTCACCGAGACTTAACTCTAGATGCTCTCTAGTTTTTATTTTTCTAAACATTCCTGGTGAAGACACCTCTAGAACGATATCATCAGGAATCCATTCAAGTGCTTCCATTGGCTCACTAAAAGCGCGGTCAACATTTACACAGTCCTCGATAACGGCCGTCTTAGTTTCTTTATTCATAATATAGACACGTAGAGTTTTAGAGCCTTTGATATATTCCATATCGTATAGAAGATAACCTTCGCCACTTACTACTTCTTGAGTAAGTTCATAAAACTTTTGTTCCATACCTGAATAAGAGATATCTAAATCCATTAAACGCATCCCATATGCTTTTAAGAAAAAGCCTATAAAAATAAAAAAAAAGGGTAGCCCTAAAAGTCTACCCGATTATATCTTGTTAAATATTTAACTAATCGTTATTTACTCAAAAATTGAAAAAACTTTTCTAATTTCTAAGTACTTATTAATTATCAAAGATTTTGAAATCTTGTCAAGGTTTGTCATTGATAACTTATGAAAACAACTTCAATTTACGACTATCTGCATTATAACAGCATTGCTTCCATCTGCATAGAAATTCTTCTTTAAATGAATTTTCGAAAGTCCCAAAGCTTCATAAAACCTGATGGCACCTTCGTTTGAAGCTTCAACCTCAAGGTAAACCTGAAATGTTTGGCCACCAAAAGCTCTCTGGCAATGACTCATCATGTCTTTAAACAGCTTCTTTGCTATAGAGCGTCTTCTAAAGTCAGGATGAACAATTATTTTGTATAAATGGCAAAAATCTGGAGCGTTCACTTCAAAAACACAAATTCCTTGAATTTCATCTTGTCCGGCCCATATGCATGAGATCTCACGTCCACTCGATGCCAAACTAAGCCAACTCTCTTTTGTCCAAGGCCAATTAAAGAAACTTGACTCAAACTTCGCCAGTTCCTCGAGTTTAGGCCGTTCAATATTAGAAAGTAAATTTTGATTAGAACCACTCATGATTATAGAAATAGTCTCGCATTAATATTCTTAAAAACGAAATCTTTATATTCAATGACTTGTGAAGAAGCTTCATCTAACTTTCTAGATTCAACAAAACTACTATACCTCTTCTTTAGTTCTTTATTGGTGTTGTAGATTTCATATACTTTAGCAACCAGATCTTTTGAGATTTTGCATTTTCCTAACTTAGGATTATCCATGTACTCGTTTTCAAGATTTAATGACTTTGATAAAACTAATGCTCTTAAAACCAAGTCTTTTTCGCCAGCAACTAAATTTCGTGGGCCAATCTCTACTTGCTCAAGTCTTGAACTCAATCCAGACAACTTTTCGATATAATTATCCTTGCCTATTAAACAGAGACTTTGATGATACGCTTTTAAAAGTTCATTGATATTATGGCCAAAATAAATCTGCCCATTAACAGAGAAAAGGGCCCTATCTTTAAGGGCCCATATATTCATCATAAATATTGAAATAAGAATAAATCGCATTAAGTATAATGCTAATTAAACTGGAGAACTAATGTCAACGTTCGCAACAGCTTTACCAGCAGTAAGCTTTGTTTCCATTTGATAACGGATCTTAACATCAGGGTTAAAAGTATATCCGTCTTTACCACGAATAATGTACTTTCTTTTCGTATTACTGTTATCCTTAGGCTCAATTAGCTTTCTCAAACGAGAGATTGACGTGTAGATAAGCTTGTCGTGAATAAGTGGGTTGTATTCATCTTTCCAAATCTCACGTGCTAAATCTTCTTTGTCATAAAATGAACCACGATTCTTAGCAAGTAAGAAAAGGATCTCAAGAAGAACAAAGCGATGCTTAAAGTCAATCACACCAATATTCTTTTCTTTTACTTTTCTATTATTACGATCAAGGTAAATATCAACACTTGAATCATTTACTTCATGAATTTCAGCATCAAGTACATTAGTTAGACGTTTAAAAGTTGTTGAATCAACAGCTTGTTTTGCAAGGTTGTAATAAAGTGTTGCTCTATCATAGTCGCCTTTTACTTTTTCAACCTGTCCAATCCCTAAAAGGATATAACCATAAAGGTTCCAACATTTCTTATTTTGAAGAGTGATATTTGCAAGATTAAAATGCTTTAAAGAAGCTTCTACGTCACCCTTAGCAATAAGGATTTTTCCGTAAGTCATATGCATTGATCCACCAAGATATTCCTTATTAATGATTTTTAATAAGTTATCTAGTTGGGCCATATAATCAAGAGATAGATCAAATTCACCTCTATTATAAGCATTATTAGCAAGGGCCAATAGACACTTCGAATGAAGATCTGGATCGTTTTCTTCTTTGGATTTATTATAAGAAAGCTCTAAGTCGCTAAACGCACCAGCAAAGTCATTTCTATATGATTTAATCAAACCAGCGTAATAGAAATACTCAGCTGAAAGACTTCCTAAATTCATCTGTAAATCGTTAATGATATTCTCACTTTGATTTACATACTTAGCAGCTTTCTCATCTTCTAACTTCTCCGCTGCAATCCTAATAAGAAAACTTAGAATTTTTAAAACGCGATAATTATCCTGAGGACACTCAGCACAGTCGATGGCCTTTAAGAAGTTTACTTCGGCCTTATTAAGATCGGCCTTATCATAATGAAGCTTTCCAAGTTGATAATATGCCTTACCAACTTCTAACTTAGTCAAAATATCTTGCGAAGGAATAAGCCCTTCCCCATGACCAAGAAAGCCTAAAACTTCAGTCTTAAAGCCGTCATTTACTTTATTTCCAGATTCTTGTCCCCCGACAATCTGCATATCAACTCCCTATTTCTATTCTGCTGTGAGAATTTTGTGGAATCTTACCACAACATGTTCATAACATGTCATCACGCTGCCCGTCAAAACTCTTTACAATAACTAAAATAATTACATTCAAAATATTGATGAACCCTTTAATTATTTGATATTATGGGCCTTTAAAGTAGGAATTATTCCAAAATTTTATGGAGATTACATGCCCAAGTACGATTTAGACACAATCAGACACTCGAGCGCCCACTTAATGGCGCAAGCAATTTCAAGACTTTACCCTAATGAGAGCGTTCAATTTGGCGTTGGACCTGTTATTGAAAATGGCTTCTACTACGACATTCTGATGGATCGAACCCTGGGCGAGGAAGATCTTCCAAAAATTGAAGATATGATGAAAACGATCATCAAAGAAAAATTACCAATTGAAAGAAAAGTCATGACAAGAACTGAAGCGGTTGATTTCTTCAAGTCTCAAGGTCAGGAACTTAAAGTAGAGCTTATTGAAGCAATCCCAGAGGGGGAAGAAGTTAGCTGCTACTCTCAAGGTGAGTTTATCGACCTTTGTCGTGGGCCACACGTTGAAAATACAAATGACCTTCCACAAGGATTTAAACTACTAAGTATCGCTGGCGCTTACTGGCGTGGAGATGAGAAGCGTGAAGTAATGCAAAGAATTTACGCGGCCTCATTCCAAGACAAGAAACTTCTTAAGCAACACCTAATGATGCTTGAAGAAGCAAAAAAGCGTGACCACAGAAAGTTAGGAAAAGAGCTAGAGCTATTCCACTTTGAGCCTGTTGCTCCAGGTGCTCCGTTCTTCATGCCTAAAGGAACAATCGTTATTAACGAACTTGTTAACTATATTAGAAGACTATACCGTATCTATGAATACGACGAAGTTATCACTCCACAAATCTTAGATAGCTCACTTTGGCATACATCTGGTCACTACGAGCACTATAAAGACGATATGTTCTTTTCTAAGATTGATGATCGCGAGTATGCAGTAAAGCCGATGAACTGCCCATGTCACATGCTAATGTTTAAACACTATAAATATAGCTACCGTGATCTTCCTCTTCGTTATGCAGACTTTGGACGTCTTCATAGAAACGAAAAGGCCGGTGCACTAGCAGGTCTAACTCGTGTACGTTCATTCTGCCAAGATGACGCCCACATCTTCCTAGCACTTGATCAAGTTCAAGAAGAAATTCAAAGAACAATGAAGATGATCTTCACTGCTTACGAGCTATTTGGTTTTGATAATATTACAGTTAACTTATCAACTCGCCCAGAAAAGAAAGCTGGCGATGATAAGACTTGGGATATTGCAGAAAACGCACTTGAGGAAGCGCTAAAGGCTTCAGGTCACGATTATGTAATTAAAGAAGGTGACGGTGCATTCTATGGCCCAAAAATTGATATTGAAGTAGCAGATGCGATTGGACGTAAGTGGCAACTAGGAACAATTCAACTAGACTTTCAACTACCAGATCGCTTTGACCTTAAGTTTACAACAGCAGATGGTGGAGAAGAAAGACCAGTTGTTGTTCACCGTGCCCTACTTGGATCACTTGAAAGATTTTTCGGTGTTTACACTGAGCACGTTGCGGGAGTTTTCCCATTCTGGCTAGCGCCTGAACAAATCGTTATTGTACCAGTTAATAATGATGCTCATGGTGAAGCGGCCCACAAACTTAAAGATCAGTTATTTGCACAAGGTTACCGTGTAAAAGTCGATGATCGTAATGAAACAATGGGATATAAGACTCGCCAAATTCAAAAGTCTAAAATTCCATTCATGTTTGTTATCGGTGATCGCGAAATTGAGAATAATGCTGTAGCAGTACGTAAGCATGGTGCGAAAGGTTCGTTCAATTGGACGAATGCAGAAATGCTTGAGAAACTAGCAGCACTAGATAGTTTAAAATACCCTAAAGCATAAGCTTTAGGGTTTTTTATATTCACTTTTAAAAGAAGGTTTCCATGGAAAGGAAAAATATCTTAATCATATGTGGTGGTGGCTCAACTGAGCATGAGGTCTCTCTTCGCTCAGCAGCTTTCGTAAAAGAACAAGTGGGCCTCATCCAAGAACTCAATCCTATTGTCGTTGAAATGACAAAGTCAGGTGACCTCACTCTAAACGGTCAAAAAGTAAGCCTAAACGGACAAATTCTAGAAACAGCAACTGAAAGACCTTATATTAATTATGTCATTCCAGTTATTCATGGCCCTCCTGGAGAAACGGGAGAAATACAATGCTTTTTAGAAATGCATAAACTACCCTACTTTGGGCCTCGCCATGAAGGAAGTAGTATTTGTTTTAACAAAGTAACAACTAAATTATGGTTTGATCATTTAGGAATTCCAAACACACAATGGATGTCAATTCATAAAGACCTACCTTATGAGCGAAGTGAAGTTGTCGATTTCTTTGAAAAGTCGAATAACGACGTTTTTATAAAGGCCGCAAGTCAGGGCTCTTCAGTTGGCTGCTATCATGTAACAAGCAGAGAAAAATTAACTGATGCTATCAACAAGGCCCTAGAATATAGCGACGACATTCTTATTGAAAGAACACTTAAAGGACGTGAATTAGAGATTGCAGTATTCGAACAAGATGGAAATCTCCATGCTTCTAGACCAGGTGAAATCGTCAATGCAAATGATGAGTTCTATGACTATGAACAAAAGTATAGTGAACAATCAAAGGCCAAGACATTTGTTGAAGCACCGGGCTTAACAAATGAGCAAGTCTCTCAAATGCAAATCATTGCAAAGACAGCATTCAAGTGTCTCAAACTAAGACATCTCTCACGTATCGATTTTTTCTTAAGTGAAGGCAATATCTATTTAAATGAAATCAACACGTTTCCAGGTATGACAAGTATTTCGATGTTTCCGAAGATGCTGGAAAATACTGGACTAAAATTTAGCGATTTTTTAAAAGAGAAGATACTTAAAGAAGTTAGATAATTAAAAATACTCAAGGGTTACAGATATGGAAATCAACTTAATTACAAAAAATAGCCACGAACATGCAAAAGAGAAACTTGCGACAATGTATGAGGATAACTTTACTTCAGCTGAGAAGAAGGAATATATTCCACATCACAAATTCTCTCAAGGCCCTTACCTTGCGATGGAGACAAACGACAAAAACTCGCCAGAATTCCTTCTCGATGCAGCTTCACAAATTGCAACACTTGGTCTTGGTTTTAATGCGACAGCACTCTTTGGTACAACAATGCATGAAAGTGCGTGGACTGGTAATTATCTTGATTCTACATTTATTGAAATAGCTGACTCATTCAGGGCCCTTCTAAGAGACAAGGCCGCAAATGAAAAACTAACACCTATTTTTGTCAATTCAGGTGCAGAAGCAAATGAGGTTGCTCTAATTATGGCCTACAAAAAAAGGGCGCACACAGAAGCAAACCAAATAATTGCGTTTGAAGGCAGCTTCCACGGCCGCTTCCTTTCAACTCTTTTTTCAACTTGGAACCCAAGCAAGCGTGAGCCATATCAAATCGAAGGTCACGAAACGACATTTATTAAATACCCAGAAACCAAAAGTGATCAATTCATTATAGAAATCGATTCAGAATGGACAAAGCTATGGGAAAATCCATTTGCGCAAAACTTTGAAGCAAAACTTGCTAACTTTGAAAAAAATGCAGATGAGTTATTAAAATCAGAAATTGCATCTTTAAAACAGCTTCATGAAGTACTAAAAGAGAATACACACTTTGCAATCCTAGTAGAGCCAATGCAATGTGAGGGTGGCGACCGCTACTCAACAAATCGCTTTCATGTGGCACTTAATCTACTTGTTAAGTCATACAAAGTGTCAGTTATCTATGACGAGGTTCAAACAGGCTTTGGACTAGGACGAGATTTTTTTTGGCACAGAACATTTGACCTTAAAGACTCACAAGGAAATCAACTAAACCCAGAATATATAACTTGTGCAAAAAAGGCCCAGAGTGGAATTGTTCTGACGGAAAATCCATGTTGGGAAAATAATGAATTTCAAACATCCTCTGTTATTAGAGGTTACTATCAAGCGATTGCTATTGATCAATTACGTTACAAAATCGCAGCAATTGAAGAGTATACAAGAACTAAGCTATCAGAACTTGTAAACAAGTGGGATCAACTTTCTTCACCAAGATGCTTTGGTGTTGCTTTTGCTTTTGACTTATCAGATTCAAAAGACATTGCTCCGTTTATTGGAAATCGCTTTGATCTAGGTCTACTCTATTATCAAGCTGGAGATAATACACTACGCTTTAGACTTAACACTGCCTGGACAAATGAAGATATTGACTATCTCTTTGATGCAATCGATGAAATTGCTAATCGTGTTTATAAAGGCAAATCAACTGAACTTAAATATAACCCTAAAACAAAAGTTAACTCTCCAAATGAATATCTATGGCATAATAAACTTGTTGAAGCCTTCAAGGGACAAGTACAAGACAAAGATGCATTTAGCTTTGCTCAAGAGTTTTTCAATAAAGAATTTAATTTAGAAATTATCAAAATTGATGGTGAAAACTTCGATTACTACAAGCATAAAATCGAAGAGATTCAACGTCATACTTACGAACCGACAAGACAAACAAGCATTGAAAAATTTAAGATAATCGCTCATTGCGAGGATTCAATTGCGATTGCTCTACTAAGTGAAACAAAGCAATTAGTAGGTATTTCTTTCGCTGGTAAAATCTCTCACTTCCCACATGAAAGTGGACTAAGGCTCGTAAAGTATTTCAACAACCCTAAAACACTTTATATGTTGGATACAACTATTATAAATATGGAACAGTCTCAAGGAATGGGTAAGTATTTAAAGTATGCGTTAACCCTGCTAGCAAGTGCGAATGGGAATGATTATATCTACGGAAGAAATCGTGACATCCATGCGGGAGCAATGCTTGCAATCAATTGTTCTTTAGGTGCAATTATTGAGATGAGACTTAAAGAAAATTATCTGGATGATGAAGAACATCGAGACGTCATCATCTACCGTCAAAACCTTAAATGGAAAAGTGAAGACTTAAAATATTCAACTTCACCTATTTTAAATACAGCATCTTTCGAGAGTATGCCAACACTAGTTAACAAAGTATGTCTATCAAACTTTATCGACGAGAGTTTCATGGCAAATCTAAAAGAATTTAAAGAAGTTGTGCCAAAGGAACTACAACACTTTTTTACAGCAAGTGGGCATAGTGAATGCGTTGAAAAAATCTTCAAATCAATTTTAATCAAAAATCAAAAACAAAGAACTAAAGTAATCTCTTTTAATCACGACTACTTTGGTAAGCAAAGTTTTATGTCTGCTACTCTTTCTGGTGTCTTAGACTTCTACCCAAATACAAAAGTTGATACTCTAGGACAACTAAAAGAAAAACTTACAACGAAAGAGTACTTAGCGGTTTTCATTGGAGATCTTCTAGTTAATTTCTCTCACGACGAGCTGAAAGAAGTTATAAAAGTAGCACACGACAATGGAACTAAAGTTGTCTTCAATGAGAGTGTATACTTCCACAGTAAAAAGAAGCTCTTTTCAAAAGAGCATGGAATTATCCCTGACGCCAGTTATATTCATATTGCAGGACAGATCGGTATCTGTATGCTTCAAGAAGAAGTTTATGAATCAAGGCCTTTGATGATGATCTCAACATGGGATGGAGATGCTTACGCTCTTTCTCAAGCAGTGGCCTATCTAAAGTCGCCAGTACAGACAAGCAAAGAGTTTAAAATCATCAATGACTCTTCTTACAGTTTCACTCTAAAAGCGCCAAATATTTTTGGTAACCAAACAAGTAAGAAGTGGTATTTTACATGTTAATGACAGATTTAAATCTACCAATATTTAAGTACGATGCTAGTGGCCCATATGAAAATGGGCTAAAGCATGGTGAAGCTTTTAAAGAGGCAATCAAAGAATTAGTTGAAATCCGAACAAACCTCTTATTAAAAAGATCTCCTCACTTAAAAGATAAGCTCGATGAATTTGCACAACTCCAATTTGAAGAAACAATGAAGTTTGATGCTGCCCTAGCACAAGAGATTGAAGGAATAGCTAAAGGAAGTGAGACATCAGTTAGAGATATTATTATTCTCAACAATTATACAGACTTTAGAGACATTCAACTCGATTATGAAAATCAAGATGAAGGCTGTACATCAGTCTCTTATATTGATGAGACTAATAGTATTGCTGCTCAGACATGGGATATGCACCAAAGTGCGAAGAATTACCTCATGCTGATTGATATCGTTGATGAGACTAAAGGCACACGTCAGCTAATTTATACCGTTTGTGGATGCCTAGGGCTAATGGCGGTAAATAATCACGGGCAATTTATTGGCGTTAATAATATTAATGTCGTTGATGGTGTTAATGGAATTATTTGGCCTGCACTTATTAGAAAAGTGGCCCAACAAAACAAACTAGAAGAAATTGGTAAACTTCTTATGGAAGCACCTATTACTTCTGGACACAACTATTTAATTAGTGATGGTAAATCTGCCTATAACTATGAAATTACACCAACGCAAAAAGAAATATTAAATTCTGATCCAAAAGGTTTAATCTTTCATACAAACCACTGTCTTGGTGAAAAGATAAAAACAGTTGAAGATCAAAATAATATTAGTAAAACCACTCATGCAAGATTTAATCTGGTTGATAAATACAAAAATGAGATAAATGATGAAGCTTCCGTTATGAAGCTACTGATGTCCCACGACGGCTATCCCTTATCAATCTGTTCTCACTTTGCACCAGAAGGAGCAAAGGACCCATCTCAGACTTGCGGAGGGGCATTATTTAATTATCAGACTCAAGTATTTAAGGCCTGGAGAGGCTGTAAAAAATATGACACAAATTTTGAATATGTAGAAATTCATCTACCCCTAATTTTATGAAAAATTAGATTTTAAAGTGAGAGTTTATGGCCCACCTACCTTTTTTTCACACATGGACAAAACAAAACCAGGCCAAGAAAATCGACATCTACAAAACGTTTGAATGGGGCTACCTCACACCTGAAGGAAAGAAAATTTTTGACCTTTCCTCTGGTAGTTACCACCAATCGTTTGGTATTCGAAATAAGCAAATAGAAAG
Organism: Halobacteriovorax sp. GFR8; assembly: GCF_050955245.1. Classification (NCBI taxonomy): domain Bacteria; kingdom Pseudomonadati; phylum Bdellovibrionota; class Bacteriovoracia; order Bacteriovoracales; family Halobacteriovoraceae; genus Halobacteriovorax; species Halobacteriovorax sp. GFR8. The sequence continues at coordinate 1,832,806 of NZ_JBPBLR010000002.1, forward strand.
TGCTATGATCGATCAAATCCAAAATATGCCAATGGCCATTCCTAAGTGCCAATATAGTTTAAAAAACTCAGTGTCTCAAAAACTTCTAGACTTCATTGGAATTGATGGGCGAATTTTTTACACAACTTCGGGTGCAGAATCAAATGAAAATGCCATAAAAATGGCAAGACAAATAACAGGTCGACAATTCATTCTCTCATGTGAAACATCGTACCATGGTGCCACTTTAGGGGCCTTAGCTTTGACAGGAGATTGGCGCCGCGACGGTGCCGGTATCCCATCAAACTTTCATGCATTCATTCCTAATTTCTTTAATGACCCAGACTTAACTAGAACAAGAGAAACGATCAATAAAATAGGAAGCACTAATATCGCAGCTATCTGCCTTGAAGTAATAACAGGTGGAAACGGCGTATTTATCCCACCGCAAAGTTATTATGATGAACTTTCTAAGCTTTGCCAAGAAACAGGAATAAAGCTAATCCTAGATGAAGTTGTTTGTGGTTTTGGACGTACAATAACTAATTTCGGTTTTCAAAACTTCAAAAATCTAAGGCCTGACTTTATTACGCTTGCAAAGAATATCTCAGGAGGATTTTTTCCATTTGGAGCAGTTTTTGTTAGTGAAGAGAATGCATCATTCTTTGATGATAATACTCTAAGTTGTGGACTAACAAATGCAGGCCATCCAATTGGACTGCGTATACTTGATGAAATTCTAACATTAATTGCAGATCTAGATTTTATCAAAACAAGAGATAAGAACTTTCAATTGTTAAGTACATTTAAACAGCAGGTTGAAAATTCAAAATCTTTCTCTGGTGTAAGGCATATTGGTCTTCTTATGGCCATCGATCTTAATGATAATATTATTGAAACTAACCAATTATGGAATAAGTTAATCGATAATGGCATATTTATTAATATGACGAACCGATCACTTATACTTTGTCCGTACTTAAACTACTCTCCTCTTGAGTTAGAAAATTGCTTAAATAAATTATTAAAAATAATCGAGGACTCACATGTACAGTAAAATATTTCCAAGTGCCAAAGAGGCGCTTAAGGATGTAACAAGCGGTTCAACAATTATGAGTGGAGGCTTTGGCCTTTGTGGAATCCCTGAAAACTCAATTAATCAATTAGCTCAAATGGAATTAAATGACCTAAAAGTCATCTCAAATAATATTGGGAACTCAGGGCGAGGCCTTGTGAAGCTTTTAAAAAAGAAAATGATTTCAAAAGGCTTCTGTTCTTATGTGGGAGGAAATCCCGACCTTGAGGCGGCCATGTTTGCAAACGAAATTGAAATCGAACTCGTACCACAAGGAACACTTAGTGAAAGAATTAGAGCAGCAGGAATGGGGATCCGTGCCTTCTACACACCGACAGGCTACGGAACCGAAGTGGCCGAAGGAAAAGAAGTAAAGAAGTTTGATCGTCCTTGTATTCTAGAAGAAGCTCTTTACGCAGACTTTGCAATTATCAAGGCCCAAAAAGCTGATCCATATGGAAATCTATGGTTTAAGGAAACTGCACGTAACTTTTCTCCTCTCATGGCCATGGCCGCAAAGACAACAATTGTTGAAGTTGAGGAGATTGTCGAGCTCGGTGATATAAGGCCTGAAGATGTCCATATCCCAGGCGTCTTTGTTCAACGTGTTTATCAAGGTACTGATTATGAGAATGCTATTGAATTCTTAAAAACGAGGGAGTCTTAGTTATGTGGACAAAAGAGCAAATGGCAAAGGAAGTAACGACTCTTTTCAAAGAGAATTCAACAATAAACTTAGGAATTGGCCTACCTACAATAATTCCATCACAGCTACCAAGGAATCATAGTTATATCATTCATAGTGAAAATGGCGTTCTTGGAGTTGGAGACAACCCAACAGAATCTGAAGTATCGGCAACATTAATAAATGCCGGTAAAGAAACGATTACTGTTGAAAAAGGAGCCAGCTTCTTTGATAGTTCCATGAGCTTTGGAATGATCAGAGGAGGCCATATCGATTTTTGTGTCCTTGGAGGCATGGAAGTTGATACGCAAGGATCACTTGCTAACTGGAAGATCCCTGGCAAGAAAATAACCGGAATGGGTGGCGCAATGGATCTAGTAAATGGTGCCAAAAATATCATTGTAATGATGAGACACTTCAGTAAAACTGGTGAGCCAAAACTTTTACCACAATGTAGTCTGCCACTTACAGGAAAGAGTGTTGTTGATTATGTTGTAACTGAATGCGGAAGTTTTAAAGTTGAAAATGAAAAATTTAAAGTTTTGAATTTAGCAGATGGAATAACAATTAAAGAATTAAATAAGAGTTTTGATAACGAAATTTTTGAATAAAAAAAGAGGGCCCTGCAACTGGCCCTCCATTTTTTCGGCTTCATGCCTATCTCTTGCTACGACATCCTGTCGATCAATTAAATTATAACGCACAATAATGAAAAAAGCAGAAAAAAAATAAATGGGTAAACATTTCCATTTAACAATAAGGACGTTTATAATTAAACGTAATCACAAAAACTTACGGGGAATAGATGAGTATTTTCAACAGGAATAAAGCGCCAAATAACAAACAAACTTTTACGTATTTTATTCCTTCTCCACCGGCCAGAACGACACCATATCAAGAAAAAGCATTTGATCAGGTAACTCAATTCTTAAACTCAAAAGAAATGGCCTATAATATTACCCACACAGCTGTTAATGAGAAAGGTCTTTGGATTATTGTCGAGATCTCTGGAAGACAAGAAGTTGTAACGAAAGTAATACAAGAGCTTAATGATTCATTTAATTCAAATAATATTGGAGCTAATGATCCAGAGCTTGAAATATATTACGAAGAAAATGAAGAGTTTCATAAAGATGACAATTACAAAGCTTAAAATGAATAGATTTAAAAATTTGATATTGCTAATACTAGCAACGACTGCAATAACTAGTTGCTCCGAGGTTGAAAAGAAACTCAATACTTCACAAAGTATCAACCACACATGTCCAATTGTTGAAAAGAATAATAATATTCTATTAGATAATGAAAAAAATGAACAAGAAGTTAGCAAGCTCATTAGTTCTAAATCTAGTAACTCTAGTTATCGCAATCAAATATTAAACTTTACTCTATCGCAACTTTACTTCGCACCACATGCGACGACACTAAACTCTCACACCCTACTCATTGCAAAGGTTGCAGGAAAAGAATTTTTTATCAATAGTATTCCACAGAAGCAAAATGATTTTGCCTTTATGAATGCTGTTTCTCAAATGGCCAAATTTTACAAAAAACCATTATCCATAAGATCAAGACTAAGACTAATTGAGAGTAACTTGAGTGAATATGTCTATGCTTCAAAGTCACTCGAACAATATATTAAAGATAATCAGGCAGAACTATTCAAAAACAAAGCTCTTAAGAGATTGTACTTTCGCGGGGCCCAAGGAGTTCGAGAAAACGAGTTATTTGCAAGACTTAGCTACCTAAAGAGACTTAACAAACTAACAAAGTACACAAAAAATCATAATAGCATCAGTAGTTACAACTCTAACTATCTGTTCAGAAGAGGTAACTATAGCTGTTCATTTGACTCTAAATTACATGACTCAAAAATGGCGATTTTAAAGAGGCCTAAAAAGTCATACTACAATACATTCTCTCATTACAAAGATAAGAATAACTACGTTATTGGTGTGACAAGTTCCCTCCCAGAAATTGGAGACTCAATTGGAGATGTTCTTTTATCAAATTTTGAAAATGATAATTACACAGCACTATGTATAAGTGAGCAGAATCAAGGTAGAAGATACCTTCTTTTAATGAATGGCATTACTTATAATGCTCAAGTCTTAACCGAGCTTATTAATAATTTCCCTCAGGTTGCAAATGCTCAAGACTATATGAATACAAAAAGATCACTTGTCCTTCAAAATCCAAAAAGAACAATTTCCGAAATCTATGGAGTGACACAAAATGAGCAGGGCACTGCTCAATACTATACTCCAGCACTTGGAAACCTTACGATACTTGAGCTTAACAATGGATTAAGTACTTACAAAGATCCTAGAAATGGTCAACTTACATGCAAGTAACACTAAACGGCAAGGCTTCACAAAAGTCTTGGACATTGCCTGTTAATGAAGCTGACATGAACTTAACAGTACTTGAGTTCTTAAGAAGTAAGGAAATACCAGTGGCCTCAAGCTGTAATGGAGAGGAAGTGTGCAGACTCTGTATCATTAATGATGACCTATTAGCTTGTGCCCTACTAGTCAAAGATATCATTCAAAAGTATAATTCAATTATTACTATTTCATATTTATAAACTTTAAAAAGGGAAAAACTATGCGTTATTTATCATTCGATATTGAAGCTACAGGATTAGAAGAAAAAGACTTAATCATCGAATTTGCAATGGTTCCCTTTTGTGCAAAAACAAAAACAATAAATAAAGAACTAAAAAAACACTTCTATATAAAGTGCCCTAGCTTTGAAGAGCTCAAGCCTAATTTAAATCAATGGGTCATTGATCACAATAAAGAATTAATCGATAAGGCCCACACTGACGGCCTAACACTCGAAAGGTTCAAGCAAGAACTTATTAACTATTTTGAGTCTGAAGAAGTTAAAGATTATTTTGGAAATAAGAAAGTTACATTATTTGGTAAGTCCATGAGTGCAATAGATCTACCATTCATGACTAGAGACCTTGGTTGGGACTTTATGAGAAAATACTTTGAACACCGCCAACTCGACCTCTCATGTATTGCTTACGGCCTAATTGATATGGAATTAATACCTGCTGAATGTGAATCGGGCTCAAAGCTTATGAAGTTTTTAAATATGGGAGATGTTGCCCATACAGCACTTGAAGACGCAGTTAACACTGCACTAATGTACTTTAAGTTATTAGATCTAGTGCTTGTGAAAAAACTCTAATGGGTCAAAGGCCTTAGAATCGTGTCTAATCTCAAAGTGTAAGTGGTCACCTGTCGACTTACCAGTATTACCTACTGCTGCAATCACCTGGCCACGAGCAACCTTTTGACCTTTTCTTGTGTAATTTTTATGATTATGTGCATAGATAGTAAAAAACCCGCCAACATGTGAAACAACAGTAATATTCCCGTAACCAGACTTGCGTCCACTGAAGACTACAACACCTGCATCAGCTGATACAACATAGGTTCCCTTGCGAGCGGCAATATCAATCCCTTCATGTGGTCTTCCCCAACGATGTCCATAACCAGATGTTACACGATTAGATGAAGGAACCGGCCAAAGAAAACGAGAACTCTTGCGAAGTTTTTGATAATTGATTGAAGAGATTGTTCTACCTTCAACTCGATTATAAAGAATTCCATTTTTATAAGGTAGAAAAATAGTATCACCCTTCTTAAAAGCTGCACCCTTATTAAATTCTTCAATTTGCCATTGTGGAATATTAAAAATATCTGCCAGTTTCTCAGCATTATAATTATCTGTTAGCTTAATATAGCGGCCATTTTTAAGGGTCGTACAACTAAGTATCGTCAGTAATGTCGCAAGAAATAGCAATGACTTCTTCATTTGTCCTCATTCGTTTAAATCTTGAATGGGGACAAATTTAATCAACTAATAGAAATTACTTGGAAATTTTTGCCGCCCATTCATGGAATACATCGGACGAAAAATTCAAAAGGTTTAGGAAAGAAAACGAAATATTTCCGTTCATGATCGCATGGTGATCTGAAGTAGTGTCAGGATCGATCTCTAAAGGCGATCCACCAATCCAAAAATACTGGCGGCCCATTTGATCTACCCTTTCATACACTTCCTCACTGTATCTTCTCATTTGAGGAGTTGTCCAAACGATTTCACCGACATCATTGGCCGACATATTTGGTACATTAATATTTAAAAGTGAGCACTCTGGCATTTCTAAAAGCGTATCGGACTTATCTTTTACTAAGCTTCTAACGATCTCAGCGGCCGTCTGAAAGTGTCTGACCTCATCATTTGATCTCATTACTGTTGAAACAGCAATGGCCCTAATTCCTTGAAATACGGCCTGCCTTGCGGCACCGACAGTTCCTGAATAATAGATATCTTGTCCAAGATTAGCACCATGGTTAATTCCTGAAATAACAAGGTCTGGCCTAAAGTCTAAAACAGAATTAATTCCAATTAAAACGCTATCAGCAGGGTAACCATTACAACTAAATGTATAGTCATTTATTTTTTCGACTCTAATTGGATCGTGAAGAGTTAGGGCCTGGGAAGTCGCTGAGCGCTCTTTATCTGGAGCAACAATAGCAACATTGGCAATATCTTTTAGGCTTTCATAAAGACACTGAATTCCTTCAGCAGAGTATCCATCATCGTTTGAGAGTAAAATATTCATAGATTATTTATTCATCAAAAGCTATTAAATAGCAAGGGCCTTTATCGTAGCGCCAAAGTATTCTGATAACTTAGGAACATCGATATTACGATAGCATCGTTCAACTTGTGATGAAATCTCATACTTAAGATAGTCAGGATCAAGTTGCTCAATAATTCCAATTGAAAGGTTTGAGTCCCAATTTAACTTAACACCTATCTCAAACTTCTCATTCTTAGTGGCCATCACTTTTGTATAGAAATTCACAATAAAAGCATTAAGCTGGCCTTGATCTGCCATACGATGAATATCTTCATATGAGAAAACAACACTTTGACATAAATGAGATTGTATCTTTTCGTAAACTTGAGAATCTGAAATATCGAAAATAATAGAAAATGGTCTACCGGCCCTCTCCAATTCTTCTTTAGAGTGCAGTCCACTTTGGCCGTAGTTTATTCTAATATTAGGATGTATTTTTGAGACTTGTTCAATGACCAAATCAATAATAACTGGAGAATCGTTTTCAAAGTGAAGTTCAACAATATCTTCAAGTTTAAGCAGAGACTCTCTTAAAAGCTCTTCAATGACATAACCCTGAATGAAGTTAAAGCTTCTTGGCCTAAAGTCAAAACCATAGACTCCCTTTGCCATTTCATTGGCAAATTTAAAACCTCTTTTATCGTATATACCTTCAAGTACAAATCTCATCTTAATAATTCTACATGAAAAACTTATTCATTGCTTGAAAGAGGATATTATTGCATGAAGTCCCTACAGACTCTGGATGAAACTGCATTGTTAGAAAGTGATTAGGCCTATATGCCATTAATAATTCATTGTGTTTATCAAAGACAAACTGAGTTTCACTTCCCCAGCTACCCGAGTAATAACATCCACTATCAATTTGTAATGTTAAAGAGTTATATCGCTGAAGCTTAGCTCCCAAGAGAACCTCCCTATCAACTTCACTAAAACAATCAAATAAAATTTGGCCCTCTCCTATCTCCATCTCAACTGTTTGGCCATGCATCGGCCTAGAGCTTCTCACAACTTTTAACTCATCAAACAAGTGAAGAATTATTTGATGGCCAAGACATATACCAATAAGTCGTCTTGCTTTTTGTAGCTCAGCTTTAAAATCAATCTTCGTATCTTTAAACAGTTTTAAATACTCATCAGGATGACCAGGACCAGGGCCGAGCACAACAAAATTATTTTTAAGATAATGAGTGATATTTGAAGGCGAAAGTTTTCGAAAGTTAATAACTTCGATTTCAAAGTCAAATTCACTAAAGTAAGAAAGTATATTATTTGTAAAACTATCTTCAAAGTCGATAAAGACTAGCTTCACAGAGTTACCCCAAAGACAGAGTCAAAATTCTTAGCGTTATAATTGATAAGAATTTTTAACGAAATCGACTGATCGAGGTTTAGCTTATTATTAACGAACTCATCTTTTTGCCTATATTCAATATCAAATACCCAACAATTATTTAAAGGATTATATCGAGTACCAAGATAGGACTCATAAACTCTTTCAAGTTCAAAATCGTAATAATAACCTGTTCTAAATGAAAAGATGTCGTTCAACTCAAAGTCCACATCAATCGTAAAGTATCGACGATCTTCAGAGAATGAATCATAATTAAACCCAAGCTCATACTGAAACCTTTTTAAATCGTGTCTCATACTTAATGAAGTGATATGTTTACTCTCCGTATGGAAGTAATACTCCGAGAGGTTCAATGAAAAATTGTTAAGATTTAGTCCACTTAAGATGGCAAGCCTTGTTAATCTATCATCTGTATCTGTTGCTGCCTCTTCGTTATCTTCAAGGATTAGACCCTGTGAGATATTAAAATACGCAATCTTTGAATATTCGTAATTATCAAGTTGATAATTGAAGTTCTTAAACATCTGATAATTGGGCCTAGGTGTTTTCTTCAATATATTATTATTAAATACTAATTCAATCGTATTAGACTCAGGCAGGTCAGTTCGAGTAGATACATCTTGAAGAGTATTATTTCGACCTCTAATAATATCTCTTTCATCAAAACGTCCATTATCCTCAAGAAGAGCGAACTGATCACCAAGTCTTTCGTTACCACGATATTTTTGAGCATTATAATAAAAGTGATTAATACCAAACTTAAGACTATGCTTATAAGAAGAACGATATAATTTTCTTACGTCTAACTCTTCACTTTCTGAGCGAGGAATTTTAGCAATTAAATTTCTCTCTGTATCTTCAATAAGAACAGGCTTAACGATCTCTTCTTGAATATAAGCACGGCCGTAAACTTTTTCAATATCCACCCACATTGATGTATTGACGTAGTTCCCATACTTGTACCCATTCTGTTTCTCAGTATTTTCAGTTGGAAGGACATAGTATTGAGCATCAAGACCTGATTCCATTTTTATATTAATATGTGAAATAGGTCTTAAGACAAATTCTAAAGATGGATTATAATCGAAACGCTGAATATTTCTATAATATAAGTTTTCATTCACAACATCTTGTTTAAAATAATCAAATTTTAAATTTTGATAAAAGTTAATTTTAGATAGAATACCTTTCGAATTAAAAATATTAAATGGCCTGTGGCCTACACCAAGGGTTGCTGTATTTTGAACATAGTCTGTATCAAAACCTTCGGGGTCACTAAAGATACTATTACTCATAAAGCTTGAGTATAAGTTTGCAATAACAGAGTCTCCCATATAGTCAGTAGAAAGTCGTGATCCCTTCTCACTTCCCATATAGATATTTTTTTCAAAATACTCTTCATAGTCACTTTGAATATCTAGATCTGTTAGGTATGTAGAGTTTGCCCAGAATGATAACTTATTATTTGGATGATAGAAATAATTAAGCTTGTAGGCTCCTCTGATTTCATCTTTTCCACTAGGCTCAAGATCTAGCTTTCCGGGTTGCCAAATTTTATCATTTACAGTTTTTCCATCAAATTCAATATTAGAGTATTTACCAAGAGTATTTCTATATTCAACAGCTAATCCATTTCCACGCTTTCCAAAAACAGTAGGAGAAAATGTAGCGTCACTATTATCATTAATGGCCCAAAAAATTGGTTGCTTGAAATAAAAGCCTTCATCAAAATCAAGGCCGATCGTTGGAAATAAGAGTCCTGACTCCCTCACCTTTCTGATTGGCAGTGAAACATATGGAATATAAACAATGATTACACCATTAATTTTCACAAAAGCATGCTTTAGGCTAATATAATCATCTGGAACAACTGTCACTTCTTGACCTTGAATACTCCAAGACTCAGGACAATCCTTACAAGTTGTAAACTCAGCTTCAATCGCTTTAAAGACACCACTATCATGGCGAACGATTTCCTTCCCTCTTAAAACAAAGTTTTCATCAACTAGTTTTGCATTCTTAACAGAAAACTCTGCCTTTTGTAGAGAGTATGAAATTTGTGTTCCATAGAGATTAAACTTTGGCCCAGCATAACGTACATTCCCCCAAATTTTTCCAACTTTTGTCGCTAGAGAGATACTGGCCTTTTCACCGTAGATCGTATCAGTTCCAAGTTTGATAATAACATTACCATGTGCCTCATACGAGTTATCACTACTTTTACGATAAGCTTTATCAGAAAGAATTTGGACTTCATCATTTTCACCAAAGGCCAAAACCTTTGGAGTGTCTGCGTAGATATTAGTTTGAATACTTAGAACGAAGATACTTTTGCATACAAGCGATAAAGTAATAAGAGCCCACAACAAGTATTTTGTTGGAACCAGATCTAAGAGATTCGATATTTGATTGTTTTTTTGCGTCAATTTCCTCATTAGTACTTAATATTGTATCGAGAAAATTGTGCAATTCATACACTTTTGTGCCTGTCTTTAAGTTTTGTTGAAGTGTTTCTTTACTAAGGGCCCTTTCGTGCTCATAGCTTAAAACATTAATGGACTTAATAACACAAGGGTAAGTTTCGTATAGCTTTAGCGTGGATTTTATCTGGGCCTCTCTTCCAGAAGAAAAGCTTATGAGAACATCATATGTCTCTTGTCCTTGGCAATCTGAAATACTTTTTAATAACTCTTTATGTCCTAGTTGATTGTGGGCTCCAACAAAAACAAAATCTCTACCTTCAACACTCATGCGATCCCAGCGTCCAGGCGTTAGAGGCCACTCAATCTTAGAAATAACTTCTTCATCGAGCTTTTTCCCAGTCGACTCCTGATAGAGAGCTATTGCCATTTGTCTATTCTTCTCAAAGTAAGGCAAATCCTTTTGTTGAGTGACAGAAGTTAAAGCAATATCATCACGTCCACACCATTGAGCTAAAATATCTTTTAGAAAAGTTTGCTCTACATTTTCAAACAGCTTTCCACCCATACGTGTTATACCGTATTTCTCAAATAAAATTTCTTTTAAAGTGCTACCCAAAATTTCTGTATGATCTAAACCGATAGAAGTTATTGCAGCAACAGGTCTTGTAAAAATATTTGTTGCATCAAAACGTCCCCCAAGGCCAACCTCGAGTATAACAAAATCAGTTTCATGCTTAAGAGCAAATTTTATAAAAAGTACAAATAAGGCTTCATAAAAAGATAGCTTGAGATCTTTAATAACTTCTTCATGCTCATTAAGTAATGCAGTTAACTCATCAATTGAAATATTATTTTCATTTAATTTAAATCGTTCAGTGATTGAAAGAACATGAGGAGAGGTCCACAAACAGCTCGTGAAACCAGCTCTCTTATAAAGGTAGCTTAAGCTATGGCAAGTTTCACCTTTTCCATTTGTCCCACCGACAATTATAACCTTAGATCGCGACTCAATGACACGTCTATCATGAATAAGAAAGTTTCTGATGTGATCAAGCTTTGGTCTAAAACTCTCCTTGCCACATAGTTGAGTTAGACGTGTAAGAAACGTGTTTTCTAGTTTTTGACAATGGAAAGTATCTGTATTTTTCACGGCAAGAGATATCTCACGAAATAAAAAAATTGACTATAAAAATCTCTTAAAACTTATAGCTCTTATTTTCAGAACCAAGAATATTAATTCGGCCATCTCCATTAATAGCATCAATTTCTTTCGTTAGCTGATCTAAGTAATTTGGCTTTAAATGCCCTAAGTAAATAGGAATATCCTTAGGCATCTTTTTGATTTCAAGCCCCATTGTCTCAGCAGTATGGTGACGACTATCTGTCGCTAGTTGAAGGTATGAATTAGGAAAGCTCACTTCTGAAAAGATCGCTTTAATATTATTAATTGTCTTGGCCTTTTCCCAAATAGCATCTGTTGGACCTGTATCCTGTGTAAAGATAATGGCACAGTCATTCTTTTCAATAATAAAGCCCAGAGAGCCAGCGAAGTGATTAACCTTGACCGCATGAACAGTATACTCACCAATCTTTTTCGTTTCTCCACATTCAATATTTGAAAACTTTAAAGTAGGATCACTTTCGGTTGGCAGTTTTGTAAAGTCCGGCCAAATCTCGTCATTTAATAAATGCTTTTGAATATTTGATTGTACTTCGTTGGAAGTCCAAATATAAAATGGGTTATCTTTTAAACCAAAACAATTATCGGCCAGAAAAGCCAAATCAGAAATATGATCAAGGTGAGAATGTGAAATAAGAATATTATCTATCTCAGTTTGTTCTTTTACACTTATACCTGTTGCAATTGATCCTGCATCAATTAATAATTTATCATCCACTAAATACGATGTTGCTCGACACTGTGGAGAGACCCCACCGTGGCCTCCAATGACTTTAACGATCATTCTAACTCCAATTTATTTAATTTTAACTTGGATTAGAAATTTTTACTAGTAATAAGACACTGGAAAAAAAGGATTATTTAGAAGTAAGCTCTTGATATATATCTTGTGTCTTTCGATTAGTTATTTTTGCCAGTAATTTTGCAAGATTTTTTGGCGTCTGCTTGCCAAGGTAGTTTTGTGCTAACTTCTCAAACTCTTCACTAGAAGCGGTATTTGCCCCTTCTAACTTAGGCCAAGAAATAACAAGAACAAACTCTCCCTTTGCATTAACCATTTCTTCTTCAAAGTCCTTCGCACAAAAACGAACACACTCTTCAAACTTCTTTGTCAACTCACGACAAACACTTACTTGTGCCTCAGGAAACTCTTGCGACAGCTGCTCGAGAGTACCATGAACACGATGAGGAGATTCAAAAAAGAGAGACGTTACATTTGCTTGGTAAGCTTGCTGAAACTTTGTTGAAATCTCACCTTTTTTTCGTGGTAGGAATCCATAAAAACAAAATGGATTTGGGGCCATTCCACTTAACTCAAGAGCTACAGTAACAGCACTTGGTCCTGCAACCGATGTTACTTCACCACCTTCTTTAATAAGCTCTTTCACTAGAATATGTCCAGGATCAGAGATAATCGGACTACCTGCATCTGAAACAAGAATTGGCATCTGTGCAGTTTTAATTAATCCAAGAAAGTATGGAAGATTATCTTGAGAGTGATCATTGAATGAGACAACTTTCAAATCTGAACGCTCTATCTCCAATTTTGATAAAAGAGAGCGAAAAACACGAGTATCTTCAGCAAGAACAAGATCACAATCTCTAAATGCCTGACGCATATTCTCGGTTATGTCTCCAAGGTTTCCTATTGGTGTTGTTACAAGTGTTAGTCTCAAACTCAATCCTAATTTTTAATGATTCTCTTTATTTATAACTTACATAAGAAATAACTTCCATCTAAAATCTTAATGCGCCATGCGTTACAATAATTATTAGATGCTGTTATTTTGTAGAAGAAGGAGTTTAAATGACAATGCAAGCAAGAGTACGTACAGATTCAACAGGAAATATCACTGTTCATATCGAAGGTGGAATGGATTATGAAAATATCATTCCTCTTAAGCAGGAGTTAGCAACAATCACTAACACTCACCCTACTTCATTAATCACTCTTGACCTAACGGCCCTTAATTTTGTTGGCTCGTCTGGAATAGGTGTATTTGTAGATACAATTAAGGCCTTAAATAAAAGACGTGACCAAGTTAGACTTTCAAATGTTGCGCCAGAGTTTTTAAAAGTATTTAAAATCTACAATTTTGATGCAATGGAAATCCTAATTAACGAATTCGAAACTGACGATACTGAACTTTCACAATTTTATGGTCAGAAGAAGCGTACTTTTCAGAACTGATAATTTAAAAGATTCACATAAAAATCTTGGCCTGGACGTTCTTGTTTAAAACCAATTTCGGCCGGGCCTTCTAAAGAGAAGCCATCTTGATTAATTGAGCCTTGATAATTGTAACCACCACCGCCTTGGAAGCGAGAATCCTGATAAGGACTATCATTCGTATCAGGGTAGTAGTAATTTTCCTGACTTGGTTGCATACGATTATTCTTTCTATACTCATGACTTCCAACAATATAACCACCAAAGATTAAGCCAGCATAAAGTCCAAGAGATGCACCAATCGCAACAGAGCGGCCAGAAGAACCGAATGCCATTGCAGCAGTTCCAAGAAGCGCCCCACCAACAGTTCCATATCCTGCATTTAATGCGACAATTTTCACACGAGGATCCATGTCTGCTTTAGCTTGAAAGCTAGTAAAAGTTGTTGAAATAAAAAGAGTAATTAAGAATAATTTTTTAACCATATGAAAATTGTAAAAGAAGGCCTCGTTCGATGCAAGGTAAATGTTGTTCAAACTAGCGACACTGTGCACGATATTTCAAAGTATGAAGAGATAAAATGAGCGCTATTTAACAATCTTTGCTTCTGAGTGTTAGTCATGAAGCCACTGGACTTTACTTCAAAAAGCCTAATTAAAAACTCTCCATTATACTTATAGATCCCAGCAATATCGACTTGGCCACATCCCAGACGACGCAGCATCGTAGGACAAATCAAAAGAGGAACAGATTCGCCGTGAACAATGCGAGACTTTTCAATCTCTAATGAGATACCTTTAACAATTTTCTTGCGTGACAAATTCTTTTACCCCTTTAAATGATTTACGATGAATCGGGGTAATACCATATTCTTGAATGGCATTGCGATGGACGGCGGTAGGATATCCAGCATTTTTTTCAAATCCGTAATGAGGATACTTCTTAGCTTCTTTAATCATAATGTGATCACGACATACTTTCGCAATGATTGAGGCCAGACCTATTAGTGACGACTTTGAGTCACCTTTAATGATTGGGTGAATCTCTTTAATTCTCTTAGATGAAAATGGAAACTTCCCATCTACTAGAACTACAGATTTTGAATCACAAAGAAGACTATGGCAGCTTTTTTTCATCCCTAGTAAGCTTGCCTGAAAAATATTAAGTTCATCAATTTTCTTAGGAGTAACTTTCTCAACACTATATTCAAATAATTCATGTTCATTTTTTTTCAAAAATTTTTGAACACCTAATTGATCAAGGATACTCTCCATCTTCTTGAGTGTTAACTTCTTAGAGTCTGTTACTCCAACTGACTTAAGTGTTTCAATTAGAGTATCTAAGTTAGCTATCGATACCTTAACTGCACATGTAACAACAGGTCCAGCAAGTGGGCCTCTGCCAACTTCATCAGTTGCTAAGATAAATTTATGATCTGTAATAAATTGATTTTCAAACATAGCTTAAAAAAGAAGGCCCACTATAAAGCGGGCCTCTTTATGACTTAAATAGTTTTTTAAATTACTTTCTATCGTAGTCAATTGCGATACGTGCAGATTTACCTGAACGATCTCTTAGGTAGTAAAGCTTAGATCTTCTAGATTTACCTCTTTGAACGATCTCAATCTTTTCTACGTTTGGTGAATGGAATGGGAATACCCTTTCAACACCAATTCCAGAAGAAACTTTTCTAACTCTGAAGTGACCAGATAGTTTACCTTCTTCTTTCATTGCAATAACTACACCTTGGAAAATCTGAATACGAGATTTCTGACCTTCAGTGATTCTTGCGTGAACAGCAACAGTATCCCCAGTTTTGAAAGTTGGGAAAGACTCTACATTTGCGTTCTTGTAATTTTCATTTACAACGTCTACTAAATTCATTACGAACTCCTACAATAACGTTTTGAACTTCTCAGAGGACCAACACAGTGTTGTTCTTAAGCAAGTTCTATTTCAAAGTCTCAGAGGCACTATTCAGTCGATCTAAATAGATGGCAACTGCCGAGCGAACAGACAAGTGATTATATCCATCTGCACTTCCACCAAAAATTGGCTCAAGCGCGAAATGTGCCCGTTCGAGTACTTGTGCGTGAAGACCCCATCCTGTACCAAATAACAGGAAGATAGGCTTTTTGTCAAGGCGCGCATTATTGATCAGGTCGGTTTCTACACCGTTATTTGAATCAAAATTTGCTCCAGTAACACAAACTAAAGGCTCAACACCTTCTATCTCCTTGATTTTATTAATCCCTTCTTCAACTGAGTTTACTAGACGCGCAATGGCAAGTGCATCCTGACGATCAGGATTATAAACACCAGCATCATCTTCTTCCCAGTGCCCAAGGATTCGATTAACTAACTTATGTTGGGCCTCAAGTGGCGTCACAATAAAATAGTTCTTAATTCCAAATGTACGACAGCTTCTAGCAATATCGTGAATATCAAGATTAGTTACAGAAGTCGTAACAATATCATCTCTTTTATTTTTAATTGGGTGGTGTACTAGTCCTAGATAAATATTATCTTTCATCTTTAAGTATATCCTTAATCTTTATTTCTCATATAGGCTTTATATAAATCTGGCCTATACTTCTTAGTGTATTCTAATTTTTTACTATGATTAAATTCATCAATCAATTTATGGTTTCCCTCTAACAAGACATTAGGAACCTTCATACCATTAAACTCGGCCGGTCTCGTATAAACCGGTCCTTCAATTAGCCCATCCTCAAAAGAATCAAGAATTGCACTATCTTCATTACCAAGAGCTTTTGGTAAAAACCTCATCATGGCATCAACAATAGTCATGACGGCCAACTCTCCACCAGATAGAACATAGTCCCCTAGCGAGATCACTTTTGTTACATACTGAGATATGAAGCGCTCATCAATTCCCTCATAGCGGCCACAGATAAAAACATATTGCTTATTATTCTGTTGAAAGCCTTTGGCCAATTGTTTTGCTTCTTCGTTATCAAAAACATCCCCACGAGGAGAAGTATATATTATCTCTAACTGAGACTTATCAAGCGACTGCGTCTCTAGGATATGATTAATTCCACGCTCTAATACATCAGCGCGAATCACCATACCAGGGCCTCCACCATACGGTGCCCCATCAACGCCTTTAAAACTCTTAGGCGAGAAGTCTCCAAGATAAAGAGTATTAAACTCAACTTCATTTCCTAGAAACTTACCAATTACGCCACTATCTTTGAAAGCAGCGAAAAATTGTGGAAATAATGTTAAAACCCAAACTTTATTCATTACATTAGATGTGGAATATAGCATTCCACACGATTCTCTTCTAAATTAACTAATTTAACAAAATGATCAACAAATGGGATATCCACATGCTTTCCATTAACTTTTGTGACGAGAACAATATGGGCACCATTATCGAAGTACTTCACAACTTTGCCAACAATATCTTCTTTCTCTAAGTCATAAACATCTAGGCCCACAATATCCGACATATAGAACTCGTCTTCATCTTCAATATCTGGAAAAATATCACGACTCACATAGATTTCAAAAGGAAGCATCTCTTCAGTAATATTGCGATTATCAACACCACTTAAATAAGCGATCACTTTATTACCAAAAGAGATTGTCTTAATTTCTTTTTCTTCACCATCTTTACTAATTTTACTTCCACTAAGAGGCATGGCCATAAACGTCGAGCCATTTCCAAGAACGCTATTAACCTTATTTTCAAGGTTGAATACAAACGCTCCCTTAATTCCATGGGGCCTAGTTGCTGTACCAAGTAAAACCATATTTTCTAAATTTTTCTTCATGATGCCTTATACCATGACCTCTTCATTAAATCATCATTATATTTTTCAGGTATTTAACTTGCCATTCTTATTAGCTATCGTTTTAATATTTATATTAGATTATTTATTCATGGAGAGAATTATGAAAAAACTAATGACAGTTGCAGCTTCTCTAGTTGCAATTCCAACAATCGCGGCGACAGCAACAATTGATGCGCCAACAATTTATGGAAAATTAAACAGAGTTGCACTTTACACTGACAACGAAAACTCAAACAGAACTTCTTTTTCAGGTTTTGTTGACGTTGACTCTTCTGAGTCTAGACTTGGAGCTAAAGGAAAATGGGGAGTTGAAGGAATTGAAGGTACTTACGTACTAGAAATGGGTCTTAACTCAACTAAGGGAAATGCTGGTAATGACTACAGAATCAGAATGAGACAAGCAGCAATTGGAGCGAAGACTTCATTTGGTACTTTCAAAATGGGGCAAACATATACTCCACTTGATTATGTAATGCTTAAGTCTGATCCACTTAGCTCAACAGTAGCTTCAATGGCAGGTTCTGACACAAGTGCAAGAATTGATGGTGCTGCATCTGGTGGACTAGGGTTCAGATACCGTGCAAGAACAGATATGTTCTCATATGAAACACCAAGCATGGGTGGTCTTACAATAGCTCTTTCAACTGATCGTGGAAATGGTAATGACAACACTCCAACTGGTAACTACGGTGATACTCACTACTCAGGTCTTTTAAGATACCAAAGAAAGATGGATAAGGTTGATCTAGACCTTTACGCTGGTTATGACCAATGGGCAAGTGCTGCAACTGAAGATAGTAACTATACACTAGCAGGTATAAACCTTGGAATGGGAAGCTTCAAAATCAACCTTGGTTATAGTATTGAGAATAATGATACAACTGCAGCTGATAACGAAATCGATCGTATTCTTGCTGGTATCACTTATATGCTAAACAAAAATGTTTTCACAGTAACATACCAAAACCGTGACGAGAAAGATCTTAATAATGACTACACTCAAATTGCAGCTCACTACAGATATATGTTTAATAAGAATATTGACTTCAATATCACTTACCTAACATACGAAGTTGATGCTGGTGCAACTCAAAATGATGCATCAATGGCAGCAGCTGGTGTTCAATTAAAATTCTAATTTTTCAAATTAGTTAAATACTTTAAGGCCCGCTAAAAAGTGGGCCTTTCTTTTTCAAAAAATATCACTATAATAACCAAATGAAATCTGATCAAATTAACTCAATTGCCATCATGCGAACTTCGGCCCTCGGGGATATCATTTGGACCCTGCCAATGCTCAATCGTATTCGTAAAGCTTACCCAAATGCTAAAATCTACTATATTACAAGCAATACCTTTGCTCCCCTAATAGAAGGCATTGAAGATATTGAGCTTATAAAAATAGACAAGCCAAAGAAGTTAAAGGATTACTTCAAATTAAAGAGAGTATTTGCTCCTTATAATTTTGATGTACTTCTTTGTACTCAGGCAAACTTAAGAATTAACTTTATCTATCCTTTTATAAAAGCAAAGAGAAAGATTGGTTTTGACTCAAAAAGAGGACGTGACCTCCAAAAAGTCTTCACCTCTGAATCAATCCCTTTCAAAAAAGAACACTCTGTTAATGCTTTTCTTGGATTCAGTGATTATTTAGGTATCGATTCAAAAGAAATTGAGTTTAACCTTCCTTATAAAAAAGAAGAGGTTTCACAGCTTCCTTCAGAGAAGTTTATCGTTATCCACCCGAAGGCATCTTCTCTTCAGAGAACATGGCCTACAAAAAGCTATATCGAGTTAACAAATCGAATTGAGGAAAACTTAAAGCTTCCTATCGTTCTTACAGGTATTCCAAGCGATAAGGATATTTGCGACTCCATTGAAAAAGAGTCAAAAGCTAACATAATTAATCTTTGCGGAAAAACATCTTTAAATGGACTAAAGAATGTATTTCTAAAATCAAAAATGGTTATCGCACCAGACTCAGGTCCGGCCCACATGGCAGCTGCTTTAAATAGGCCAGTAATAGGTCTCTATACGGCGGTTCCTCCAGAATATACTGGACCATTCGGACAAATAGATAATTGTGTTAATGCCTATCCTAGAGCTCTAGAAAAGTACTTCCATAAGTCTCCAAATGAAGTTCCATGGCGTTTTCGTGTAAAAGAAGATGATATGATGAACTTAATAAGCGTTGAAGAAGTCTTCGATAAAGTTTCTTCTATCCTGTAGTTCATACAAAATAAAAAGAAACGAGTAATCCTTAAAGTAAGGATCGACAATATCATATTTAATTTAATCTTAAAAAAAGGCAAAAAAAAAGCCAGATCATTGACCTGGCTTTTTATATAGAAGGTGCATCTTCCTAGTCTCACACCAAGTTACCCTGGCACTACCTTCGGCGCAAGCGGGCTTAACTGCTGAGTTCGGGATGGTATCAGGTGTTTCCCCGCCGCTATCGACACACCAAAAATTTAATTCTTGGTATATTTAATTCTTTTTTTCGACCTTTGCAAGTCTATTAAGCGATATTTTCACACTTAAAAAACAATATCAAATAGAAGTGAACTTAAAAGTAAAAGTTAAATAAAGCAAAAAGACTAATTAGTATCGCTCAGCTCAACACATTACTGCGCTTACACATGCGACCTATCAAGCTCGTAGTCTACAAGCTGTCTTATAGAAATCTTATCTCATGATGGGCTTCCCACTTAGATGCTTTCAGCGGTTATCCCTTCCGAACTTAGCTACTCGGCAATGCAACTGGCGTCACAACCGATACACCATAGGTTCGTCCAACCCGGTCCTCTCGTACTAAGGTCAGATTCACTCAAATTTCTTACGCCCACGGAGGATAGAGACCGAACTGTCTCACGACGTTCTGAACCCAGCTCGCGTACCGCTTTAATAGACGAACAGTCTAACCCTTGGGACCTGCTCCAGCCCCAGGATGCGATGAGCCGACATCGAGGTGCCAAACCTCCCCGTCGATGTGAACTCTTGGGGGAGATCAGCCTGTTATCCCCGGAGTACCTTTTATCCGTTGAGCGATGGCCCTTCCACTCGGAACCACCGGATCACTAACACCGTCTTTCGACCCTGCTCCACTTGTTTGTGTTGCAGTCAAGCTCCCTTATGCGTTTACACTCTACAGCCGGTTTCCATGCGGCCTGAGGGAACCTTTGTGCGCCTCCGTTACTCTTTAGGAGGCGACCGCCCCAGTCAAACTGCCCACCAGACATTGTCCCCCCACCGGATTACGATGGTAGGTTAGGATTTCAAATAGCAAAGGGTGGTATTTCAAGGATGCCTAATCGTACGCCGGAACGCACGCCTCAACAGCTCCCACCTATCCTACGCATTACTATTCAAAAGCCAATGTCAAGCTACAGTAAAGGTTCACGGGGTCTTTTCGTCCTTCCGCGGGTAGCGCGTATCTTCACGCGCACTCCAATTTCGCTGGGTCTCTTGTTGAGACAGTGGGGAAGTCGTTACGCCATTCGTGCAGGTCGGAACTTACCCGACTAGGAATTTCGCTACCTTAGGACCGTTATAGTTACGGCCGCCGTTTACTCGGGCTTCGATTCAAAGCTTCTCCTAATGGATAACCTCTCCTCTTAACCTTCGAGCACCGGGCAGGCGTCAGACCCTATACGTCCACTTGCGTGTTTGCAGAGTCCTATGTTTTTGATAAACAGTCGCTACCCCCTTTTCACTGCGGCCCCCGTCAGCTACATCGGCAAGCGATGTCACCAACAGGGGCGAGCCTTATCCCGAAGTTACGGCTCCAATTTGCAGAGTTCCTTAACAAGAGTTCTCCCAAGCGCCTGAGGATTCTCTCCTCATCTACCTGTGTCGGTTTACGGTACGGATTGATTACATTCTTCATACGAAGCTTTTCTGGGAAGCAGAGGATCACAAACTTCGGGCAAGCCCTCGTCATCACGCCTCAGCCTTCACGTGTTGCGGATTTGCCTACAACACAGCCTACACGCTTAAACCCACATCCAACAGTGGGATTTGCTACCTTTCTCCGTCACTCCTCATGTCAAACGAATATAACCAAGTACAGGAATATTAACCTGTTACCCATCGATTACGCCTTTCGGCCTCACCTTAGGATCCGACTAACCCTGGGCGGAGTCACCTGGCCCAGGAACCCTTAGATTTTCGGCGGGAGTGATTCTCACACTCCTTATCGCTACTCATGCCATCATCAGCTCTTGTGGGATCTCCAGCGCTCCTCGCGGTACGCCTTCATCGATAAACACAATGCTCTTCTACCAATGAACAAAGTTCATTCCATAGCTTCGGTACGTATCTTTAGCCCCGTTACATTTTCGGCGCAGAACCACTAGTCCAGTGAGCTATTACGCTTTCTTTAAAGGGTGGCTGCTTCTAAGCCAACCTCCTGGATGTCACAGTAGTTCCACAACCTTTCCCACTTAGACACGATTTAGGGACCTTAGCTGATGGTCAGGGCTCTTACCCTTTCGACAACGGACCTTAGCATCCGTAGTCTCACTGCCTGATATTACTTAACGGTATTCTGAGTTTGATATGGTTTGGTAAGCTGGTGAGCCCCCTAGCCAATTCAGTGCTGTACCCCCGTCAGTATTCGTCAGACGCTGCACCTAAATGCATTTCGAAGAGAACCAGCTATCACGGAATTTGATTGGCCTTTCACCCCTATCCACAAGTCATCCCAACAGTTTTCAACCTATATGGGTTCGGTCCTCCACAAGGTGTTACCCTCGCTTCAACCTGCTCATGGATAGCTCATCCCGTTTCGGGTCTACGACCTGCTACTATTCGCCCTATTAAGACTCGGTTTCCCTACGG